>CAWIFY010000022.1:0-144094 GCA_963835255.1 Terriglobia bacterium
ACTATTATCTCGACGCTACGCCTACCAACTCCTACTTGAAGGGCCTTTATAAATATCCGCAGAGCGCGTTTCCTTACGAGCAATTAGTCGAAGTAAATGGCAAGCGCACCAGGCAGGACCCTGAGTTCGAATTGCAGGACACCGGGGTTTTCCGCGAGAGCCGTTACTTCGACATCTTCGCCGAATACGCCAAGCAGGATGTAGACGACATTCTCATCCGAGTGAAACTCGTGAACCGCGGACCTAAATCCGCGGACCTGACTTTTCTCCCGACTCTCTGGTTTCGGAACATCTGGGCCTGGAATAAGGATTACGACTTTTCGAAAAAGCCGAAACTGAGTGGACAGCCACAAGGCGGGATATCGGCAGAGCACCCGGATCTCGGGGGTTTCCATTTCACCCTCGACGGAACTCCCGACGTGTTGTTTACGGAAAACGAAACGAACACGGAGCGCATCTGGGGTTGGCGCGGCGAAAACATTTTCTATAAGGATGCGATAGACGATTACATCGTGCACGGCCGCCGCGATGCTGTTCACGAGCGCCAGGAAGGCACTAAAGCCTGCGCAGTTTACCGTCTTGAACTAGCGCCTTCTGAAGAGGTCACACTTCGCTTCCGTCTCAGCAGGAAAGGTGCGCCCGAGCTTGATCGAAGGTCCTGGGATGGCGTTTTCGACGTGCGCCTCGCCGAGTGCGCGGAGTTCTACTCCTCGCTGGCGGACGATCTGAATCAGGAGGGCAGAGAAGTTCAGCGCCAGGCGTTCGCGGGAATGTTCTGGAGCAAGCAGTACTATCACTACGTCATTGAGACCTGGCTTAAAGGCGACAGCGCCATGCCGCGTCCGCCTGAACAGAGAAAGGACGGCCGCAACCACAAGTGGCGCCAACTCTTTAACGAAGACGTGATCTCTATGCCGGATAAATGGGAATACCCGTGGTATGCAGCCTGGGATCTCGCCTTCCACATGGTGGCGGTCGCGCCCGCCGATCCAGATTTTGCTAAGGCGCAGCTCGGGTTATTTCTGCGTGAATGGTACATGCATCCTAATGGTCAGATTCCCGCTTATGAATGGAACTTCGGCGATGTGAATCCGCCCGTCCACGCCTGGGCCGCCTGGCGCGTTTTCAAAATCGACCAAAAGATTAAATGCAAGCCCGACTGGGAATTTCTCGAGCGAGTCTTCCATAAGCTGCTCATGAATTTCACCTGGTGGGTCAACCGCAAGGATTCTGAGGAGAACAATATCTTCGAAGGCGGCTTTCTCGGCCTCGATAACATCGGCGTGTTCGATCGCAACGTTACATTGCCGAGCGGCTGGGTTCTGGAGCAGTCGGATGGGACCAGTTGGATGGCGATGTACTGCCTGATGATGCTGAAGATGGCCCTTCATCTTTCCGAGATTGACGTGGCTTACGAAGACATCGCGAGCAAGTTTTTCGAGCACTTCCTCTACATTGCCGATGCGATCAATCATTGCGATGGCGCCGGTTTGTGGAACGAAGAAGACGGCTTCTACTATGACAGGCTCTTGAAGAAAGACGGCCAGCCTATCGCGTTACGACTACGCTCGTTGGTCGGGCTGGTTCCGCTATTTGCCGTCGATACCTTGGAATCGGAGATGCTCGACCGGCATCCTGGGTTTCAGAAGCGCATGAACTGGTTCGTCGAGAATCGGCCCGATCTGACATCCGGACTCGCGTCGATGACGGAGACCGGAGTCGGGCAGAGGCGGCTGCTGTCACTGGTTAACCCTGTCCGTTTGGAGCGGATTCTGGAGCGTCTGCTCGACGAGGCGGAATTCTTGTCTCCTTTTGGAGTGCGTTCGCTCTCCCGTTATTACAAAGACCATCCCTATATCCTAAGTCTTGCGAACCGTGATTTCCACGTTGTCTATGAGCCTGCCGAATCGCAGACAAACATGTTCGGCGGAAACTCGAACTGGCGCGGTCCTGTCTGGTTCCCGATGAACTTGCTGATTATCGAATCGCTGCAGCGGCTTGACTACTACTACGGCGAGTCATTCACGGTCGAGTTCCCGAAGGGCTCCGGCAAATGTATGCGGTTGGCTGAAGTGGCGCGTCAACTCTCTTTGCGCCTCACCGACTTATTTCTGCCGGACAAGAATGGGAAGCGCCCCGCCTATGCGGACGATCAGCTTTTCCAAGAGGACCCGAACTTCCGGCCCTATGTCTTGTTTTACGAGTACTTCGACGGTGACAACGGTAAGGGGCTCGGCGCTAGTCACCAGACCGGCTGGACAGGCTTGGTCGCAAAACTATTGCAGCAGAGCGGAACAGATAGCCATTAGAAGTTTCGAAACCACCGGGGTCCGTTGACGATACACTGAGTGAATACCAAGCCGCAAAGGAGCGCCAAATGGTTCGCCTAACGGTGAATGGGAACCCAAGAGACTTTAACGGTGATGGCGAAATGCCGTTGCTTTGGTATCTCCGCGACACTCTCCAGTTGACCGGATCGAAGTTCGGCTGCGGGATGGGACTGTGCGGAGCATGCACGGTTCACGTGGACGGTGAAGCCACTCGCAGTTGTCTTGCTCCAATGCAAAGTCTGGCCGGTAAACAGGTGGTGACCATTGAGGGTCTCGACGTGCACGGCGCGCATCCGGTTCAGCTCGCGTGGGAACAGATCAACGTGCCGCAGTGCGGTTACTGCCAAAGCGGACAGATCATGCAAGCCGCGGCGTTGTTGCGCGCGAAACCGGCTCCGACCGACCACGATATCGAGCAAGCCATGCACGGCAACATCTGCCGTTGTGGCACGTATCAGCGCATACGTCAGGCCATTAAAACGGCGGCAGGAGTGAAAGGATGAGCGACGTTCGAATCGCCAGCCGCCGTGATTTCTTGAGTGGATTTTTCTCTGCGGGCGCATTGATCCTGGCGGCGCGAGTTGCTCCATCTGGAAGTTTACCGAACGAACTCGACGTGACGAAAGCCGGGTGGAATCCCAATGTTTACTTGGGCTTGGAAGCGGATGGATCGGTGATCATTGTCGCCCACCGTTCTGAGATGGGGACCGGAGTCCGCACGTCTCTGCCGATGGTCGTCGCCGACGAGCTCGAGGCCGACTGGACGCGCGTGCGAGTAGAGCAGGCGCTCGGCGATGTCAAGTACGGCTCGCAGGATACCGATGGTTCAGCTTCCATCCTCGACTTCTACCTGCCGATGCGGGAAGCAGGCGCGACTGCGCGTCTTATGCTCGAGCGCGCCGCAGCCGCTGACTGGAAAGTACCAGCAAGCGAGTGCAGGGCCCAGCAGCATCAGGTCATCCACGCCGCGTCGGGACGCAAGCTCAATTACGGTGAATTAGTGGGTGCCGCCTCAAAGCTGCCCTTGCCCAAGAAAGAAGAGCTTCACTTAAAGTCACCTAAAGATTTCCGCTATATCGGTAAAGGCGTGCCGGGCATAGATATTAAAGACGTCTGCACGGGCCGTGGAATGTATGGCTTCGACGCGAGCGTGCCGGGTATGCTCTATGCTTCCATCGAGCGCGCGCCAGTGCTCGGTGGGAAGCTCAAGAGCTTCGATGACAGTCTGGCGAAACAAGTAACAGGCGTACAGCAGACCGTAGTTATTGAAAGCGCCAAGCCACCGTATGCGTATCAGGCGCTGGGCGGAGTCGCTGTCATTGCAGACAATACGTGGGCAGCGGCACAAGGCCGCAAGAAGTTAAAGATCGAGTGGGAGGACGGTCCTCACGCGATCTATCAATCGGATTCTTACAAGGAGATGCTGATTGATCGCGCGCATCAGCCGCAGAAGATTGTGAGACACGCAGGCGACGTAGACGCAGGGTTCGCAAGCGCGAGCAAAATTGTTGAAGCCACTTACTACACTCCGCTGTTAGCACATGCTCCGATGGAGCCTCCGGCTGCGGTCGCGGACTTCCGCAACGGCGAAGTCGAGATCTGGACCGCCACCCAGAACCCACAGGAGGTGCAGAAGACGGTGGCGGCCGCCGTAGGCGTGAAACCCGCGGATGTGCGCTGCCATGTCACGCTACTGGGCGGAGCATTCGGACGCAAGTCCAAGCCTGACTATGTTGCCGAAGCCGCGATTCTTTCGAAGAAGATCGGCAACCCGGTAAAGATTTCCTGGACGCGTGAAGAAGATATCCGGTTCGATTACTATCATTCGACGTCGGCCATGTACTTCAAGGCCGCGCTCGAGCCGGCTGGCATGCCTTCCGCGTGGCTGCAGCGCACGGTATTCCCGCCCATCGGTTCTACCTTCGACAACAAGGCAACTTACGCCGATACCGGCGATCTCACGCAAGGCTTTACCGATATGCCGTTCGATGTGCCGCACGTGCGTGCGGAGAATGGTCCGGCGGAGCCTCATTTGCGCATCGGGTGGTTGCGTTCGGTTGCGAACGTGTATCACGCCTTTGGAGTGCAGTCCTTCATCAACGAGCTGGCGCAGGCGGCTGGGCAGGACCCCGCTGAATATTGGCTAAAGGCGCTCGGCGTACCTCGCAAAATAGATTTCAAAGCGCAGAATGCGGAGTACGACAATTACGGCAAGCCCCTCGATCAGTTCCCAGTCGATACCGGCAAGTTGCGGCGGGTTGCTGAACTGGCGCTCGAGCGTTCCGGTTGGGCTAACAAGAAGCCGGGCAATGGCCGCGGTTGGGGCTTCGCGGCTCACCGCAGTTTCTTGACCTATGTGGCGGCTGTAGTTGAGGTCGAGGTCGATTCGACAGGGAAATTGCGGATCCCGCGCGTCGATCTGGCGGTCGATTGCGGGCGCGTCATCCACCCCGACCTCATGAAGGCGCAGTTCGAAGGCGCGTCGGTGTTCGGAGCCAGCATTGCGCTGCTAGGCGAAATCACGGCGGCGGACGGACGAGTGCGGCAGAGCAACTTCAACACTTATCCAGTGGCCCGTATGAACGAAGCGCCTTACAAAACGCATGTGCATGTAATCGCCAGCGACGAACCACCGACCGGAGTGGGCGAACCCGGAGTTCCTCCGATGTCCCCGGCGATTTGCAATGCGGTTTTTGCGGCGACCGGCAAGCGCATTCGCGAGCTCCCGCTCAGGAAGCAAAAGCTGGTCTGATTTGCCAGGCGATTTAGCGGAAGAAAAACAAGCAGGCGAGGCCGGGGTTGTTGCCCCCGAACTGACCGAAAGACAGCAGCAGGAAGCCGAAGATCGCACTTCTGTTAGCGCCGTGGTCGTGCATGAGACCATTCGCTACGACGGCGAAGAAGAACTCGCGCGGCCAACTTCGGCTTTAGCATGGTCCGGACTCGCAGCGGGAATGTCGATGGGATTCTCGCTGGTCGCGCAAGCGTTGTTTCGAGCTTACTTGCCGGATCAGCCCTGGCGACCCCTGGTAGTGAGGCTTGGCTATCCGCTGGGATTCTTGATTGTCATCATCGGCCGACAGCAACTCTTCACCGAAAACACGCTCACCGCAATCATTCCGTTGCTGGCGAGGCGGAATCTCACGACTCTCGTGCAAGTGGCCCGGCTGTGGGCTGTGGTGCTGGTTGCGAATCTGGTGGGAGCACACTTATTTGCCTGGGTGGTCAGCAATACGCCCATGTTCAGCCGGGACGTGCAGGATGCCATGTTGCAGCTCGCAAAGGGAGCCGCCAACGTGACTTTTGGCGCAGCGGTGCTGCGCGGGATCTTTGCCGGGTGGCTTATCGCTATGGTGGTCTGGATGTTGGCGGCGATCGATACCGGGCGCATCGCCGTAATTCTCATTCTGACGTACATCGTCGGGCTCGCTGAGCTGACGCACATCATCGCGGGCTCGGTGGAAGTTTTGTTTCTGGTGATGGTGGGGATAAAGAGCTGGGGAGCAATCGCCTGGGGCTATCTGCTGCCCACCTTACTGGGGAATATTATCGGAGGAGTTTCGCTGACTGCGGCTGTAAACCACGCCCAGTCGGTCGCGGGCATGGGCAAAAAGCAGGCGAGTTGAGATTACGAGCTGCGCTCTGTTACGAGTTCCAGAATCGAATGGAGCGCGCGCTGGGCGGCGTTCTCAGGCAGAATCGAGAGGATGGCTCGCGACTTCTCGGTGAAGTTGTGCGCGCGAGCATAGGCGCGCTGGATTGCGCCATGGCGATCGAGGATTTGCACAATATGCATAAACGGAACGTGCTCGTAGCTGCCCTCGCTCATGACCGTCTCTACCGCGCGGCGTTCGTCGTTTGATGCGCATTCGAGGGCATAGATCACCGGCAGAGTCACTTTACCCTCGCGCAAATCATTGCCTGCCGGCTTGCCTAAAATCTTTTCTGTCGATGTGAAATCGAGAATGTCATCCACCAATTGAAATGCCATTCCCAGATTCCAGGCGAATTCTCGCAGATTCGATTCTTGCGTTTCGCTGGCATTCGCGGCAGTAGCGCCGAGCGAGGCGCACGCTGAAAATAGGCCCGCGGTCTTGCGGTCCACTAGCTCCATGTAATCCGCTTCAGTCACCTCGATTTTGTGCAAGCGATCAAGTTGCAGAAGCTCGCCTTCGACCATCATCTGAGTCAAGGCAATAAGAACATCCAGGATATGGAAGTTCCGTTCGCGCAAAGCTAACTGAAAGGCTTGCATGTAGAGCCAGTCTCCCGCCAGGACGGAAACGTGATTGCCCCAAACCATGTTGGAGGATGGGCGGCCACGGCGCGTTTTCGCTACATCGATGACGTCGTCGTGCACCAGCGTTGCAGTGTGGATCATTTCCACTACTGCAGCCAGCCGACGGGCGCAAACTGTAGAGGGCCCGAAAAGGCGATTACACAAAAGCAGCAAAGCCGGGCGAAGACGCTTGCCTCCGCCTGCCTGCAGATACTGATTTATGGTTGTAATTGTCTCGACCGAAGCGGCTGATTCCGCGCTGATCTCGCGTTCGACTTCAAGCAAATCCGACTTCACCAGTTCGAAGGCTTCGCGAGCTGAAATGGATTGCCGAATTCTGCTGAACATGTCGTTATAACCTTGGCGGCAACATCAGTTTAGCTGGTATCCGGAATCGTCCGTGTCGAGTTGAGCGACTGCAAACAGGGTCTCGAAGTTACGAGTGGTTGCCGCGGCCAGCTCCTCAGCAGAGATCCCACGCAGTTCAGCAATCGCTTTTGCGGTATGCGCAACAAACGCCGGCTCGTTCCGCTTTCCCCGAAACGGCACGGGCGCGAGGTAAGGCGCGTCTGTTTCGAGGAGTAAACGGTCGAGAGGCGTAATGCGTGCAGCTTCGCGGATCGCTGCTGATTTTGGAAACGTTGTCACACCTCCAAATGCGAGATAAAAGCCAAGATCCAGACACTCGCGCGCCTGTCCACCATCTCCGGTGAAACAGTGCATGACGCAGGGCAGCCCAGATGGAACCCAGTGCGCCCGGAGAAGATCGAGCGTGTCCCCCCAGGCATCTCGGGTGTGAATCACTATCGGCATGCGAGCAGCAGATGCAATCGAGAGCTGCTCTATGAACGCCGGCACTTGCTTTGCCTTCGGCACGCTCCAGTGATAGTCAAGCCCAATCTCTCCAATTGCCTTGACCTTAGGATGCGTGAGCAGCCGCGTCAGATGGGAGAAAGTATCGCCTTCCATTCTCGGAGCGTCATTTGGATGTACGCCTACTGTGGCGTAGACAAATGGCCGCGTATTTGCGATGCGAATTGCGGATTGCAGGTCTGGAGGGCCTTCGCCGGTTCCGATGGCGAGCATATATCGCACACCCGCCGTTTGCGCGCGTTCGATGATTGCTTCGCGATCCGCGGAGAACTGCGCGTCATCGAGATGGCAATGAGAATCAGCCAGAATCACGAGTTATTTGAGCCGTGCTCCTGGGGCGACGTCCTCGTGAAAACCAGCCAGCACCGGCGACCCGTCTTCCAAACTGGCCGCGACAATCATACCCTGCGAAGTAAGGCCGCGCAGCTTGCGTGGTGCAAGATTGGCAACAATCACAACCTTGCGCCCAACTAGCTGTTCTGGCTTATAAGCGAGCGCGATGCCAGCCACAATCGTGCGCGGTTCCCGTTCGCCAATGTCCACTTTCAGGTGCAGCAGCTTGTCGGCGCCCTTTACTGGCTCGGCAGATTTCACTTCTCCGACGCGCAGATCTACTTTGGAGAAGTCGTCGATTGTGATGAGGTCCGAAACGGGCGCAGTAGCGGTTTGCGCGGTGGTGCTTTCAGGACCTCTACCCAGAAGAGCAGCTTGCCGGTTCTTTTCAACTTCTTCGAGCTCTTGCATTTTTTGAACGGTTACCTTTAAATCGAGGCGTGGGAACACCGGAGCAATCGCTCCTATCTTTTGGCCCGCGCGTAGTTCGCCCCAGTCCAAATCTTCCGTGCGCAATTCGTCGAGTGATTCGCTGAAGCCCAACTGGCGCCAGATCTCACCGGTCGAATGAGGCAGCACGGGATGAGCCAGAGCGCACACCAGGCGCAGAGCTTCGGCCGCCGTGTAGAGAGTTTCGTCAAGCGTCTTCTGCGCCTCCGGTGTCTGGTCTTTGGCGAGTTTCCAAGGCGCTCGCTGGACGATGAATTTATCGACTGAAGAAGTAATGCTCCAGATTTGCTCCAGCGCTCGCGAGAACTCAAATTTATCGTATGCGTCGAGCGCCGCCCGGGTCGCGGCGCGAGCCAGATCGGCGACCGCCTGATCGCTGCTCGGCGCCGGAATCACTCCGCCTCGATACTGCTCGATCATGTTCAAGGTGCGGCTCGAAAGATTGCCAAGTCCGTTCGCAAGGTCCGAGTTGTAACGGCCTACCAGCGCGTCGAAGCTGAAGCTGCCGTCCTGCCCGAAGACAATTTCCCGCAGCAGGAAATAGCGAAGCGGGTCGACGCCCATCGTTTCAGCGATCGGCGAAGGCCGAACAATATTGCCGCGCGATTTGCTCATCTTGTCGTTCTCGAAGAGCAGCCAGCCATGCGCAAATACCCGCTTCGGCAAGGGCCACCCTGCAGCCATCAAAAAGGCAGGCCAGTAAACGGCATGAAAGCGCAAAATCTCTTTGCCGATCAGGTGGAGATCGGCGGGCCATCGGTCTTCGCCCTCTACCGCGGTGATATAGGTGGTCAGCGCGTCAAACCAGACATAGAAAACATGTGAACGATCGGCCTCTACAGGAATACCCCAGTTGATGCTCGTGCGCGTGATCGAAAGATCGGAGAGCCCCTGTTTAACGAACGCCAGAACTTCATTACGGCGGATCTCCGGCTGAATGAAATCCGGATTCGCTTCGTAGAATTCGAGCAGGCGCCCGGTGAAATCGGAGAGCTTGAAAAAGTAGTTTTCCTCGGTCACCTCTTCGTAAGGCTTGCCTGTTTCGGGATCCGTGTCGCCCGGCTTTGCCTCATTCACAAACGATTCGCTGACCACTGCGTACAGGCCGGTATAGCTGCCTTTGTAGATATACCCGTTCTGTTTGCAAGCTTCGAAGAGCTTATTCACCAACTTCGCGTGGTCGGGCGCAGTGGTGCGCTTGAAACGATCGATCTCGAGACCAAGCTTCCGCCACTCGTTTCTAAATTCGCCCGAAATCAGGTCGGCGAACTCTTGCGGAGTCTTACCCTGGGCTCTTGCTGCGCGCTCTACTTTGGTGCCGTGTTCATCTGTCCCGGTTGTCAACACCACATCATAGCCCTGCATGCGTTTAAAGCGCGCGATGGTTTCAGCCGCAATAGTGGTGTACGCATGGCCGATATGCGGCGCTGCGTTCACATAATAGATGGGGGTTGTGAGATAGTACTTGCCGTTGCTCATCAGGTGGGTTGGTTAGAGAGGTCGCTGTTTTTGAAACGCCTGGTTCGCTTCCGCCATTACTGTGCGGAGCGGCACATTATGCGAAGCAGCCGCGTTGCGGCAATCCTCGAACTCCGGCGCAAACCCGCCCGCATCGGTGTATTTGACGCGAATCTTACCGTAAGCTGTCTCCACGTCCGCGAAGTGTCTCGCGAGTACGCGACGCTCCGCTGAATATGTTCGAACTCCTAGCGTAGTGGTCTCAGAAAACAGGATCGCTGCCAGCTTCTCGCTGGTTTCTGGCGTAGCCAGGACCGCAATCAGCGTTCCCGGCCGGTTCTTCTTCATGAAGACTGGCGTTAACGTGACGTCGAGAGCGTCCGCTTCGAACAAACGTTCCATTGCGTACCCAAGCACTTGCGGGGAACAATCATCGATATTCGCTTCGAGAACAGTTACAGTAGTAGATTCGACCGGCCTGGTACCCTCACCGATCAGGACACGCAGCACGTTTGCCTGCTGCGGGAAATCCTTCTCGCCCGCGCCGAAGCCTTGCGAAAGAACACGCACTGCGGGCAAAGGACCGAAACCCGAAGACAGCGTCGTGATCAGAGCCGCTCCGGTCGGAGTTGTGAGCTCCGTCTCTGGGCCGGCTGCATAGACCGGCGAGTCTTTCAAAAGCTCGGCAGTGGCGGGTGTAGGTACGGGCAGCACGCCGTGCTCTGTATTCACTGTGCCGCTCCCAACGTTGATCTGCGAGCAGCGAATCTCTTCGACTCCAAGCAGATCGAGCGCGACGCACGCACCTACCACGTCAGAAATCGAATCCACGGCGCCGACTTCGTGAAAATGTACCTTCTCGAGGGGCACGCTGTGCGATTTCGCCTCCGCTTCCGCGAGACGGTGAAAGACCTTAAGTGCGTCGTTCCGCGCGCGCTCCGAAAGCTGGCCATTCCGGATGATCTTCTCGATGTAAGGCAAGTGCCGATGCTTCTTCTGGTCAGCGAAATGGACGGAGAATTTAGAGCCAGCTATTCCTTTTCTCGTGGTCTTTTCGATGCGAAATTGGGCGTCCAGGTCAAGGCTGTGTAGCGCCGTTTCAAGCGCGGCCCAATCAGCGCCTGCATCCACCAGCGCGCCTACGGTCATATCGCCGCTGATGCCGGAAAATGCGTCGAAATAGCAGATTTTCATGGACTAGGAGACCGCTCTCAGGATGAGCGGTTCAAGAACCTAGTTTACAGGGCAGTGTGAATTTAAATGGTAGGATCGGAGCATTATTATGAGCACGGTCCTTACCGGAGCTGCTTATCACACCGAACTTATAGACGGCCAGGAGGTTGAAAAACCGCTGCCGAAGTTACTGCACGCCCGGATTCAAAGCTTCCTCATTCGCGTATTGGCCTCGATGCTTTCCAAACGCATCGAAGTTCTCTCGGAACTCAATGTCCTTTGTGGAAAAAACCATGAGGACCACCTCGTTCCGGATGTCACTGTAGTTGCGCGTAACCCCGCCTACCGCAACGGCGATCTATTCCACCCGGCGATCCTGTGTGTCGAGATTTTTTCTCCTGGTCAGATGCTTTCCAATTTGTTCGACAAAGCCGAGCGTCTACTCAAGGCAGGAACGCCAGTCTGCTGGATCGTCTGGCCCGAACGGCGGCAAGCCTGGATGTACCGTCAAAGCTTCCTCATTCGCGTATTGGCCTCGATGCTTTCCAAACGCATCGAAGTTCTCTCGGAACTCAATGTCCTTTGTGGAAAAAACCATGAGGACCACCTCGTTCCGGATGTCACTGTAGTTGCGCGTAACCCCGCCTACCGCAACGGCGATCTATTCCACCCGGCGATCCTGTGTGTCGAGATTTTTTCTCCTGGTCAGATGCTTTCCAATTTGTTCGACAAAGCCGAGCGTCTACTCAAGGCAGGAACGCCAGTCTGCTGGATCGTCTGGCCCGAACGGCGGCAAGCCTGGATGTACCGCCAAGACGAATTGCGTGAAGCGGCGGAGTCTCTGAGTGTAATACTCCCGGAAGGCGAGCGCCTCGATATCAACCTGCATGACATGTGGGCTGAGCTCGAATAAGCGCCGCTCTAGCCGCCTTTGCGTCAGCCAGTGCTTGCTCAACGCTCGACGCGAGCGCGGTCAGATGCCCCATCTTGCGGCCCGGTCGAGGTTCAAGTTTTCCATACAAATGGAGTTTTGCGTTCGAAACCGCAGCCGCCGCTGCCCAGTCCGGTTCGCCGTCTGCCCAAAGATCTCCGAGCAGGTTTGCCATCGCAGCCGGTGTCAGTTGAGTCACTGCTCCAAACGGCAAGGCGCAGACAGCGCGTAACTGCTGCTCAAACTGGCTGGTCACGTTGGCGTCGAACGTAAAATGGCCGGAGTTATGCGGCCGCGGAGCGATTTCGTTGATCAATAAACGCCCATTCTTGCAAACGAAAAATTCCACGCAAAGCACGCCGACAACCTCTAGCTTTTCGAGCACCGCTCGCGCTATCTCAACCGCTTCGTTCGCAATCAGCGGAGCCACCCGCGCCGGGGCGATCGAAATGTCCAAGATGCCGTTTACATGTTGATTCTCGACAGTGCCGAAATGAACGAAGTCGCCGTTTATCGAGCGCGCCGCAACGACTGAGATTTCGCGCTCGAAGTCAACGAACGCTTCCAGCACTGCCTCCTGTTCGCCGACTGCCTGCCACGCAGCATCGAAATTAGCCGGAGAGTAAATGCGATATTGTCCCTTGCCGTCATAGCCAAATCCCGCACTCTTGAGTATGGCCGGTAGGCAGATTTCGTCAGCGGCACTCGCCAGCTCGCTTTGATCGGCGACCTTCCGAAAGCGCGTGAGCGGCAGACCTGCCCCGGCCAGAAAAGTCTTCTCGCGCAACCGGTGCTGCGCAATGTGCAGCACGTGGCCGCCGGGCCGGACCGGTGCACAACGTGCGGCGGCGTCCGCAGTCTCGGCCGGAACGTTCTCAAACTCGAACGTAACTACCGAAACGGCGCTGGCGAATTTGCGAATGGCATCCAGATCTTCGTATGGCGCATTCACTTCCAAATCGGCGACTTGTCCAGTAGGCGTGTCCGCGTCTGGCGAAAGCGTGTGAACCCGGTATCCCATGCGCCGCGCCGCAATGGCAAACATACGCCCGAGCTGTCCGCTGCCGAGCACTCCGATCGCACTGCCGGGAAGAATCGGCTTGCACGCGTTCTGTTGTTTCACGGAATGCGAGTCTCGAGCACGGCATTCGTTTGAGCCTGCCGCCAGGCTTCCAGCCGCCGACGTATTTCCGGATATTTGATGCCGAGGATGCTGGCGGCAAGCAGAGCGGCATTCGTCGCCCCCGCTTGGCCGATCGCCAATGTGCCCACCGGAACACCTGCCGGCATTTGTACGATCGAGAGCAGGGAATCCACTCCGTTCAGAACGCTACTCTTGATCGGAACGCCGAGGACTGGCAGTGAAGTGTATGCCGCAATCATGCCCGGCAAATGCGCCGCTCCGCCTGCGGCAGCAATGATCACTTCCAGACCGCGGTTCGCCGCACCCTTTGCGTATTCAGCCATCCAGTCGGGCGTGCGGTGAGCGGACACAATCCGGAACTCATGCGTGATCGCCAACGCGTCGAGTGTTTCGCTAGCGTGCTGCATCGTCTCCCAATCGGACTTGCTGCCCATGATCACGCCTATCAGCGGCTTCTCGCGATCACGCAGCGGGCTTTCGCTCACGGTTGGGCTCATTCCCCTTGTGAGGTTACGAATCCTTTTTGCCCGTCAAAGGTGTACAAGTTTTCGATCTTGATAAAGTCGAGGCCCGCTTTCTGGATGCGGTCGAGGAGGCTGACGATCTGCCCGTGCGCAACGGGCCCGTTATCCTGCTGCGCCATGAACCCCGCCCGCCAATGATCGGTGCAGAAAGTCTCTTCGAAGCCGCCCGGATAGACCTTCACGCCCCGATTACTCAGCGATCGCAGCTTCATGCCATCGCCATTAAACTGCTCCAGCCTCTTCCCGAACTCCACTGGATCGCGATCATTCCATTGCAAAAATACATCCACGCCCACTAACTGTTTCGCGGCACGTTTTTTTGTGCTAACGGCGTGATCCGCTCTCTGGTTTGGGGCCTTGGAATAGGACGCTTGCTTCAGGTGTTGAGGCTTCTGGCCGAGCCGCCCCACTACCGCCTCGGCAAATTCCTTCGTGCCCACTTTGCTCTTGCTGACGCCCTCTTTATAAACGTCGTACGTATGAACGCCGTCTTCGATGGTGCGCAACCAGGCGTTATGCACGCGCTCCGCAATCTCCGGCTGCCCAATGTGCACCAGCATCAGAATCCCGCCATGCAGGAGTCCCGAGGGGTTCGCGAGATTCTGTCCGGCCCTACGCGGAGCCGAGCCATGAATTGCCTCGAACATCGCTGCTCCGATACCAATATTGGCCGAGCCGGCGAGACCGACTGAACCCGCAATCTGCGCTGCCACATCCGACAGAATGTCGCCGTATAGGTTAGGCATGACAATCACGTCGAAAGCTTCCGGTGTATCAGCTAGTTTTGCCGCGCCGATATCGACAATCCAGTGCTCTTTCTCAAACTCCGGGTATTCGGCGCCGATCTCGTCGAAGACCTTATGGAAGATGCCGTCGGTGAACTTCATGATGTTGTCTTTCGTGAAGCACGTGACCTTTTTCCGGTTGTTGCGCCGCGCGTACTCGAAGGCATAACGCACGATCTTCTCCGACCCTGGGCGGCTGATCAGTTTTAAGCACTGATACACCTCGTCTGTCTGCCGGTGTTCGATGCCCGCGTATAGATCCTCCTCGTTCTCCCGGACAATTACCACATTCATGCCCGGATGTTTGGTCTCGATGTAAGGGCTATATGAGACGCAAGGCCGCACGTTGGCATATAGGCCGAGCGTCTTCCTCGTCGTCACGTTCAGCGATTTGAAGCCACCGCCCTGGGGAGTAGTAATGGGAGCTTTGAAAAACACCTTCGTGCGGCGCAGCGATTCCCACGCGCTCGGCTCAACGCCCGCATCAATGCCTCGCAGGTACACCTTCTCGCCGATCTCGATAATTTCTGTTTCGATCCGTGCGCCCGCCTCCTCCATAATGTGAAGCGATGCGGTCATAATTTCGGGACCGATGCCGTCGCCGTAAGCGACAGTGATAGGAACAAGATTCGCTGCCATGGTTTACATCGCTATTAGACCAAAAGACCGCAGCATTCTTGTTAAACCGTAAGGAGTACACTGACAGTGTTGATAGACGGTCCGATCAGTCCGGCTTCTATTGCCATCCGAATCAGATTCAGCAGAGCGTAAGCCAGTCACAGTGAAAGACTACATCGAGTTAACCAAGCCCCGGATCACCTGGCTCATCGTGATGAGCACTGCTATCGGTTACTACTTCGGTCACTCCGGAGCTTGGGCCATCTGGCCGGTGATCCACACACTCATTGGAACGGCTCTGATCGCCTCAGGGACCGCCGCGCTTAACCAGTGGTACGAGCGCGAAGCCGATCGCCACATGCGACGCACTCAGCGCCGTCCGCTGCCATCTGGGCGTTTGAGCCCGCCCCGTGCGCTCTGGTTCGGAATCGCTTTGGCACTTGCCGGCGGTCTGGAACTTGGCTTTGGAGTCAATTGGCTCACTTCCGGCCTCGGCATAGCCACGCTGGCCACTTACCTGTTCATATACACGCCTTTGAAGCAGAAGACCTGGTGGTCCACCACCATCGGAGCGTTCCCGGGAGCCATGCCGCCGCTCATCGGTTTCGCAGGCGCTGCGGATAAGCTCACTGCCGACGCTTGGGTGCTTGGCGCAATTCTTTTCCTCTGGCAGTTCCCTCATTTTTACGCAATCGCCTGGATGTACCGCGAAGATTATTCGCGCGCCGGCATTCAGATGCTTCCCGTTGTCGAGCCCGACGGCGAATCCACGGCGAGACAGATTCTGATCTATTCCGTTTTGCTGATCCCGATCAGTCTTCTGCCAAAATTGCTTGGCATGACGGGCGACATTTATCTGATCGGGGCTCTCGCCCTGGGCTTGTGGTTCCTCTATTCAGGCATTCAGGTTTCGCTCGATCGCACCAAAATACGCGCGCGCAAGGTCCTGCTCACCTCTGTCGTTTACCTGCCCGTTCTGTACGCGCTGATGGTGTTCGATCCAGTCCGGCTGTGAAAATTTCACCGCAAGCTTATTTGCTTCCACTTGCCGCCGCACTTTTCTTCTCCGGGTGCACCGATCCCGCATCTAAGCTTCCGGACTATGGCTTCGTTCCTCCCTTTAAAATGACGGATTCGTCGGGCGAGCCCTTCGACCGGGCAGCTCTGGCCGGCAAAGTTTGGGTCGCTGATTTCGTTTACACCAGCTGTCCGGCTGAGTGCCCCATGATGACCTCCCGTATGCATTCCGTCGAAAAAGAGGTCCGCGGCGAGAATGACGTCCGCCTGGTTTCGTTCTCGGTTGATCCGGACCGCGACACGCCGGCTGCTTTGACCGCCTTTGCACACCGTTTCGGCGGCCCGACCAAACAATGGGTCTTCCTGACAGGTTCGGCAGCCACGGTTCATGAATTGGCCTATGTCACGTTCCACGTCGGCGATGTAATCGGAAAAATGAATCACAGCACCAAGTTCATGCTAGTGGATAAACGCGGCCATATCCGTGGTTACTACTCGACTCTCGATCAGGATGGGATTCCGTCCATGATGAAGGATTTGGCTGCGCTACGCAGAGAGCCTTCCTAATGTCGGGAACTCCTCGTTCAGGAATTGCTAATCCCGCTCTGGCACGCAAACCGCTCCCGTTCATCCTTGCGTTGAGCGCTGCTATCGCGGCTTTCCTCGTCTGGCTGATTTACTTCAAAGGAAGAGTCGCGGGACCAAGCTGGATTGCTTACCTGCCAGGAGCAAACGCTCTCTTCAATTCACTAAGCGCATTCTGCCTGATTCTTGGTTACATCAATATTCGCCTCGGAAATCGTCTCGTTCACATGCGCTTCATGGTGAGTGCCACTACCTTCTCGGCACTGTTTCTTCTGAGCTACATTACCTACCATTATTTCCACGGTGACACGCACTTTCCCGGGCATGGTTGGATTCGTCCCGCTTACTTCGGCATCCTGATCACTCACATAAGTCTCTCTGTCATCGCGCTGCCTCTCATTCTTGGCACATTATGGTATGCGCTGCGCAGCCAGTTTCGCTTCCATCGCAGGATCGCCCGCTGGACTTTTCCGGTCTGGTTGTACGTGTCGGTCACGGGCGTGATTGTATATTTCGTTCTCAGAGCCTACAGCGCATGAGTTCGAAACAGAACTGGAACCCTGAACTTTACGAGGCTCGTCATGCTTTCGTTTGGCAGCTAGGTCAAGGAGTTCTGGAACTGCTTCGCCCCCAGAAAGGCGAACGCATTCTCGATTTGGGCTGCGGCACCGGTCAGCTTACGCATCAAATTGCTGAATCGGGCGCGGAAGTTACCGGCCTCGATTCGTCGCCTGAGATGATCGGCCAAGCCCGCCAGAACTATCCTGCTTTGGGCTTCGTTCTCGCGGATGCCGCATCCATGCAGTTCGAGCATCATTTTGATGCAATCTTCTCTAATGCAGCGCTGCACTGGATGCTCGACGCGCCACAGGTAGCTCGCTCCATGGCACGAGCTCTTAAGCCCGGCGGCCGTCTGGCGGCCGAGCTTGGCGGGAAGGGCAACATTGCCCATATCGAGGCCGCGCTGGATCGAGTTTTGCCCAAATACTATGAAGGCGTAAGACCGACTGCAAAGAACTACTTTCCCTCCATCCCTGAGTACTCGAAGATCCTGGAGGATGCCAGCTTCGAAGTGCAAATGGCTCACCTGTTCGAGAGGCCGACTCCGCTCTACGGAGAGCACGGGATGGCGAGTTGGTTCCAGCAGTTTTGCTGGTACAACTTCGAACCGCTTGAGCCTGGCAAACGGGAACAGGCTTTGGCCGAAGCAGTCGAAGTACTCCGGCGTTCGCAATACCACCAGGGTCAGTGGTTTGCCGATTACCGCCGTCTGCGGGTCATTGCCGTAAGGCTGTAACCAAGAAAAAAGGCCAGAATGGCGATTCTGGCCTCTCGTACTCCCACTGCGCGCAAAAATTTACCTGGCGGAGCCGGCAGCTTGCACGTTCACAGAGGATTCAGCGATCGTGGTCAGCTTCTTGTCTGCCGCTGCCTCCTCGTTTTCAGTTTGCTGTAGCAGGTTTGCCGCCTGTGTCATGCCGAGGCGTTTCGCAAACGTCTTGGCAGTGCCGTAACCCGAAATTTCGTAATGTTCCACCCGCTGCCCAGCTGCAATCAGCGCCGCGTCTCTGACTTCCGGGTCGCCCTTTGCTTTGATCATCTCTTCGCCTTCCGCTATTAAGCCCTTCATCGCCTCGCAAGTTTCGCGCTTGGGCTCTATGTTCAGCTCACGGAAAATGGTTTCCAAACGCGAAACGTGACCCTGGGTCTCGGTCAAGTGCTGCTGGAAAGCCTGCTTCAGTTGGCTGGAGTTGGCAGCTTCTGCCATCTTCGGAAGAGCCTTAGTCAGGCGGTTCTCCGCATCGTATAGATCCTCAATCTGATTCACAAAAAGATCATTCAAGGAATTGAATTCGTTGGATGTAAATACCGGCATCCTTGTACCTCCTTCGATCTTGCTGAGCACTCAACCGTGCTCGCATGACACTTAGTGGGACTCATCTCCCCGCTTCACGTTTCATTTGCCAATCTATTCTAAGAGGCAGGCGTTCCTGAATGCTGATATTGTAATTGCAGCCGTTCAGCGAAGGGAGAACCAATGGCAAGTAGTTCGATAACCACCAAAGATCACGACGAAATACGAAATTGGGCAGAAGAGCGCGGAGGAAAGCCAGCGCACGTTTCGAGCACCGGAGCCAAGGGCGATATCGGGATTTTGCGGATCGAGTTCCCTGGCGCAACTGCCAGCAACGATGCCAATCTGGATGAGATCACCTGGGATCAATTTTTCGAAAAATTCGACGAGCGCGGGCTTGCGCTGCTGTATCAGGAAGAAACCGCTGGCGGCGAGAGGAGCAACTTCAATAAGCTGGTAAGTTCCGAGACGGCCGATGAGGGAGAGCGAAGGCGTCCTGCTGCCCAAGCGAAGAAAACCGCGCGCGGGAAGAAAGTTACCCCTGCGAAGAAGACCGCTCCCGTAAAGAAATCCACTCCTGCAAAGAAGACTGCGGTTGCAAAGAAGAGTGCACCCGCGAAGAAGGCTTCTGCCCGGAAGTCACGGACGGCGCAGCAAGGCGGCCGTTCCCCTAACGCAACTAGTAAATCGGTCGTGAAGAGAGGCGCGCGTCCTGGCATAGGCAAGAAAACGGGTAAGCCGGCGCATCGGCCTGCCGTTGCCCAGAAAAGCACGAAAAAGGTGGCCAGGAATTCCGCTGCAAGGCGCCCCGCAGCGAAGAAGAGCGCAACCCGAAAGCGGCGCTAGACGCGAACTGACCAGGTCAGGCCATGTTCTAGACTTGCAGATAGGATATGGCCCCGGTCGCCCCAAGCAAGAAAACGCCGGTTCTGCCGCTTGTCCTTGGGTCGATCATCGCGGTAGTTTTGATTGCCGCGGCAATTTATCTTAGCCAGCCTGCGACAAAACCCCCGGAGACCGGGGCGTCCACCGAAGCCAAGCAGTACCTGCCGTACCTAGCGCTCAGCGACGTCTCCATACAGGCCACTGAAAACTTCATGAAGCAGCAGGTCATCGAAGTAAAAGGCAAAATTACTGACAATGGCCCACGGGCGTTGAGTTCGGTAGAAGTCTATTGCCTCTTCTATAGCGTTAACGGGAAAGAGATCCATCGCGAGCGTCTGCCCATCTTGGGCGCGAAAGGTCCGCCCCTCCATTCCGGTGAAACCCGCCCGTTCCGTCTGCCTTTCGACGCCGTTCCGGATGGTTGGAATCAAGCTTTGCCGAAAATGGTGATTGCCCAGATCAAGTTTGCGTCTTAAGCGGCTCTTAGCTATATGAAGGTTCTCATTGCCGAAGATGACCGCGATCAACTTGTGATCCGGGAAAGGCTGCTGCGTCAGTCCGGTTTCGAGCCGATTGCCGCTATCGATAATAAATCCGCTCTCAGAGCCGCTGAGATTGGGCATCCAGCCTGCGCGGTAGTGGATCTGAACTTTCCAACCGAAGAATCCGGTCTCCGCCTGATCCGAGAGCTAAAGCGTTCTGAACCGAAAATGCACATCGTCGTTCTCACGGGGGCCAATCCCGCCCGGCTCGACCGTTTGCCCGAACGCGATCTGATCAACGACGTGGTAGAAAAGGGTTCGCCGGCGGCGAAACTGATCCAGACGCTGCGGCAAATCAAAGGCAAATGATCGCCGGATGTGAACTAGACGAGTGCACCGCCGGTAAAAGGCCCACTTCGCCAGTTCGGCAAAGTGGGCCAGTGTCCATTCAGGGCGCTCATAATGACAACGCTCTGTATGACAACGTTCTGTTCTTGCGCCTTACGCTTTCTGCTGTTTCCTCCTGCGCCAAAAACCTAAACCACCGAGTAGCGCGCCCAAGCCCATTAATCCAAACGACGCCGGTTCGGGAGTCGAGGCCAGAAAACCGTTCACATGGGTTCCGTCGGAATAGAACCCGACCAACTGACCGAGGTCATTTATGCCGTTGATGGTTGTGCCTGTCACTCCAAAGGCTGGTGTGGTTGAAGTTGAGGCGTTCGGGTCGTCGACTGTGTACCAGCTTCCGCTCAAGACGTTGTATACAAGCCCGTGGGTTAGGCCCGCAGCATCGACGTAATAACCAATGGCCATTCCTTCGTTATTCAGCCCGAAGAACCCGGTATTCGTGGAACCAGGCGCTTCGAAATATGCAGTCACCTTGCCGTTGTAATACAAGCCCTCGTTGTTTCCACCGATCACAGCAATTCCAGAGATATCTCCGGCGTTATTGATTCCCGTTGCGGTGGTTGGAACGGCTCCAGGCAAGCTCGTAAAGCTCTTGGAAGATATGTTGTAGATGTAGCCTTGGGGCGTGCCGCCGCTGGTAAAGTAAAAGCCCGCAGCAAGATTGTGATCGTTCACGCCAAGTAGCTGGTTCGTTGTGGGCGCCGCGGTGGGCGTGCTGGGATTCGTAATGGGCGTAGTGAAGCCGGTTGAGGTATGGACAAAGCCGGTGTTGTTTCCGGTCGCATCGACTGAAAAGCCGACCGTTGTACCCGTATTATTGATCCCAATCACCTGCGTTTGTACCGCGCCCGGAACGTTCTCCGCGACGAAGCCACCGGTAGCGGTCCAGGTATAACCGTTGTTTGGAACAACCGTGCCGTCGCCGAAATAGCCCGCGATGGTCCCGGCATTATTGATGCCGAGCAACTGATTGAAATTCGCATCGCCCGGATTGTTAATAGTCTGGAAATTGGTGTAGTCGCTTGCAAAGGCAGTCGAGGCCGCGAAGCAGAGCGCCGCGGTAGCCGCCACGATCAAGCGGCCGTTAATTAGCCAAAGTTTGTTTTTCAAAGGTGTGATCTCCATAAACGGAAGCGGCACGTATGACGCTTCTCCCCCAAAGAATTTTTTCCGAAGGTTTGCGCTAGAATCGCAGTACCCGTACAGGATCCGGTATACCAGTAATCCCGATTGGGAGTCCTTGGGAAAGGTTTAAGATTGTCTTCGGAAATTCTTAAGGTTCTCTAAAGGCAGCTATCCCCGTGAAAAGGCAGACCTTCCAATTCGGCCCTTTCCGCCTGGACGCAGCCGATCACCTGTTACTGCGCGACGGAAAACCGTTGCCGCTACCTCCTAAGGCCTTCGATACTTTGCTGTATTTGGTCCAGAATTGCCCACACCTAGTGTCACGCGACGAACTGATTCGGGCCGTCTGGCCGGATAGCTTTGTCGAGGACGGGAGCTTGTCGGTGAGCATTTCTCTGGTGAGGAGGGCACTCGGGGAAGCGGAGGACGGCCAGCTTTATATTGAAACTGTTCCCAGAAAAGGGTACCGATTCCGCTGCGAAGTCATCTCCTGCGAGGGCGATCAGCCCACACGTCCGCCCGCAGTTTCCGGTGTTTCGCATACGCGCTCGGCAGCGTCGGTGGGCGCACCGGCGATTCCCGCCGTGAAACTCGAGCCGGTTTCAGTGTCAGACTTCCAGCCCTCGCTGACCTCGATCCTTGGCACTTCCGTTCTCGCCGGCTCGAAAACAGCGACCCCGAAGTCTCGCTGGGTAGCCTTGGCGGTCGTCGCGGCTCTTGTCGTCTTGACTACGTGGGCGATCTACTCGGCTGTCAACTGGAGCCGCGGGGTCCTCCCGTTTGCTTCAATGAAGATCAGCCGCCTTACGTTGGGCGGTCAAGTCTCGGACGCGGCAGTTTCTCCCGATGGAAAGTATGTTGCCTATTTCTTAAGCGAGAGCGAGGGGCAGAGCCTGTGGATTCGGCAGGTGTCTGTGCCCGGTACCGTACGTGTTGCCGGCTCCGAAGGGGGAGAGCACTCAGGTCTTGTGTTCTCGCCGGATGGCAATTATTTGTATTACGTCAGAAGGGGAGAGGACGGTCTTGAAGTTCTTTACCGGATCCCCGCGCTCGGCGGAAACCGTACCAAAATCCTGTCCGGCGTGACGGGTCCAATCAGCTTTTCGCCAGGTGGAAAGGAGTTTGCATTCATTCGGACGGACCCGGCTAGCTGGGAAGCGGCCTTGCTGATCGCGGAGCAGGATGGCAGCGGTTTGAGGCAGATCGCCACGCGCAAAAGGCCGAATTATTTCTCGGGGAAGGGCCTTGCCTGGTCGCGCGATGGAGATTCCATTTTTTGTTTTGCCGGAAATGCGGCCGGTTATGGGGCACAGGCGTTTCGCTTGTTCGAAGTGCGCGTGGCGGACGGCAGGGAGAGAACTGTCAGTTCGCATAGCTGGGCATGGGCTGGCCCTGTCGTGAGTGCCCCAAAGAGCCGGGCCCTGCTAGTGTCGGCCAGTGAACGGGCCGAAGATGCTCATCAAATCTGGAGAGTGTCGTTGCGGAGCGGCGACGCGTCGAGGGTGACGAACGATCTCACCAATTACGCGACACTCAGTCTCGCAGATGACGGAATTACGCTTGCTTCCGTCCAGACAGTCAGGCCCGCTGAAATATGGGTAGCGCAGTCCGATAACTTGAACCGCCCAGTCCCGGCGCATACCGGCAACATACCGGATCTGAGCAGCTTGACCTGGACACCGGACAGCAAAATTGGGTACTCGGCGCGCCAGGGCGAAGATCTCAGCCTGTTTTCGGTGGAGCCGGGCCATCCACCTAAACTCCTTACGTCAGCGCCGGGCGACAAATCGGAGCTAGCAATCACGCCCGATGGTCGATATGTCGTTTATCAAAGCGAGGGCAAAATCTGGCGCATGGCCCGTGATGGAACCAATGCTCGCCAGTTGACACGCGGGGCTCACGACGTACATCCGCAGCCTTTCGCGGACGGGGAGGCAGTCATTTACGCATCCTTTGCAAACTGGTCGCCTTCGATTGGGGGCAAGCCAACGCTGTGGCGTGTACCGATAGGGGGAGGCGAGCCAAAACAGTTGAGCGATGTAGCGGCGTCGCTGCCGCAAATCTCTCCCGACGGGCAGCTCATTGCGGCGGCTTACTTTTCCGTTGATGATCCGAGATACTCGCCGCACTGGATTGCCGTTTTCCATGCGGCAGGGGGAAGGCCACTGAAACTTTTTGCCAGGCCTGCTTCAAGCTACGATTTCTTGCATTGGTCCCCGGCCGGAAAAGAGATCGACTACGTAGTTACTCGCAATGGCACCGGCAATATCTGGCGTCAGCCTCTAGACGGAAGGGCGGCGTTTCAAATCACGCACTACGACGCGGAAGAACTGTTCGATTTTGCCTGGTCGCGCGACGGCAGGCAGATCGCACTGGGACGGGGCAAGACAATGAGTGACGTGGTTTTGATAACCGGCTCCAACTAGGTAGAAGCACAGCAATGTCACTTTGCAAGTAATAATACGAGTGAACAGAAAAACCTCAACTCGTCTAACAGGTTGGAGGGGATTGTGCAATGAAAACGATGATTGCGGCAGTACTTGGCTGCGCGGCGCTGAGTATAGCGGGGATGGCGCAAAATACCGGAAGCGCCGCTACAAGCGACCAAGCCTTTGTAGATATGGCCGCGCAAACGGATATGACCGAGGCGCACCTTGGGCAAATGGCGGCCGATCAGGCTGAGTCGCAGGGCGTGAAAGATTATGCCCAGATGCTGGTAACGGATCACACGGCCGACTACACCCAGCTCACCGCAGTTGCGGGCAAAGCGGGATTGACGGTGCCGAAGGGACTGGATGCAAAACATGAAAAGATGATTGCTCCATTTGACAAGTTAAAGGGAAAAATGTTCGACCACCGGTACATTCACGAGATGGTGGCAGGGCATGAGGCGGCGATAGCGGCGTATAACAAGGAATCTCGTGATGGTCAGAATGCTGACCTGAAGGCCTATGCGCAGCAGGCGCTCCCCACGCTCGAAAAGCACGAGACGGGCGCAAAGGCTTTAGAAAAAGCGAAATAAGCAAAGCCCAACCTGAGTGGAACGAAAGATTACCGGATTCCACAAAGACGAACATGGCGATTGGGTGGCCGACCTCGAGTGCGGTCACACGCGCCATGTCCGGCACAATCCGCCCTGGACCTTGCGGCCTTGGGTGGGGAGCCTAGAGGGCCGAACGCAGTTTATCGGCTATGAGCTTACATGCCTGAAATGTAAGCCCGGATCCCTGGAAAAAACGCCTTAGCGGTCCTGAACGGATCAATTGGGTAGGTATTCACAAAGCTCGAAAGCATTGGGGAACAGCAGGGCGTCTCAACCGGCTTAAATTCCATCAACTCGGCACGAGTGAAGTCCGGATCGTAGAGGTTGAGCTGCCACTTGCCATCGCGCCCAACTTTGGGCGGCTGCGGCGGATTATACCCGCGGGCAAGGACGGCCTTATAGGCGGGCTGAATGCTTTCGACCCCGAGGGCCAGGTGATGGTTGCCTCCCAGCTGCTTCGGTGACGGGTTGTGTACGTTCAGCATGTACTCGAGCCAATCAGTGCCGTCCGGAACCCGCATGTCAACCCAGTCGGTTTGGTCGTTCGTCTTTCCCCCGTACCAGGTCATTTTGAAGCCGAGTATGTCTTTGTAAAAGCGGTCAGCGGCTTCGCGGTCCTGAACCACGATGCCGACGTGAATCATGCGCTGAGAGATGCGCGTTGGCGGAAGGAACTTGCCGAAATTGTTGGTATGTAGCGAGCCCGGCATGTACTGGACGAATTCGACGTTGTGGCCTTCAGGGTCCTTAATCATCATGCTTAGATTATTGTCGAGGCCCGGTTTGAGCGTTGCGGGAACCTGTACGGAATGCGCAGCAAGAAAGTCGCGTAATTGCTGAATGTTCGTGGTCTCGAAGGCAATGTGCGTCATCCGATCTTCGGTTGGGCTCGTGAGCGTGGGATAGATCTCGATGTATTGATGATCGTTGACCTTGTAGTAGTTCAGCATGAGGCCGCCCGTGGGCTTATCGAGGCTGAAGTGGTCATAACCGAGCACGTGTCCGTAGAACGTTTCGGCCGCATCGAGATTACTGGTCTTCAGGCCGATGTGCGCGACGCCAACGATGGGCGGCCGCGAAGTTTCTGCGGCCGGTGATTGCGCTTCGGCATGGATTGCCCAATATAGCGGGCAAGCGGCGATCAGCGATGCGAGTAAGACATAACGGAGGTGCATGTAGCGATCATATATCCGCCGGAGTTCCTTCTCGCAAGATTGAATCGATAAACTGCGCAAGATCGACATCTTTTGCGGTCACACGATGGCCCGCGTCGAAAGTGTCGAGGTGGATATCAAGGGAGTTGTACGTGTTACACCAGACTGGATGATGATCCCGCTGCTCGATGCCGCCGACGCAAGCTTGCATGAAGCGCACGGCGGTGGGAAAATCCCGAAACTTGATCGTCTTTTTGAGACCGTGTTCGTCTCCCGACCACCCTTGCAGTTTCGAGAGAGCCGCTTCAACTTCGGCGGCCTCTAAGGGTTTCATGCTTGGCTTTTCCATTTGATTACTCTATGGCAGATTTTGATCTTCGTCGCCGGACTGGACTTCGGGCGGGGCGGCTTCGATCTCGCGTGCCTCAGGCAGTTTCAACTCGGGCAGATTGGAATTGCGCAATTTGCCGTTCAAAGCTGGCAAGTCTCGCTTGATGAGAGTATCCCAGCGAGCGAGCAATTGGGCCAGAGCATTGCGGCGGTCAGCAACAGCGGCGGTCATCTGAGTAGTGGGCGCAGCATCTGCCTCCTGTAAGCCTTGCAGTAAAGCTGTTAATGTTCCGTTCACGGAATTGAGCGTGTCGGGTCCAGGCGCAGCGCGTCGTTCTCGGAACTGCCCTCCTGCGCCGCCAAGAGCTTCGAGCTTTTTATCTATTTCAGATAGAGCATCTGGCACCGAGGGCTGGGCGGATGCTTTTTCTCGTGCCTCTTTGATCTGAGCGCGAAGTGAGCGGAGCTGTTCGGCAGCCACCGAGCTCGCGGTAAGGTCGTCGTAAACGTGCTGCGAAGCGTTGAACTGCGCGCTCAGATCACGCGTTGAGGTGTGGACGCGCGGGTCCATCACAACCAGTATTGGCTGAGCGTAAGTCTTGTTGCCGGTGATCAGCTTGACCGTGTACTTGCCCGGCATCACCCATGGCGAACTGGATTCGGGAGCGGTGCTATGAATGACAGCCTGCATGGGATATTCCTGACGCTCGCCAGGCAGCGCCGAATAGTGCAGATCCCACAAGAAGCGATGCATTCCCGCTTCGTTCGAGAGGTGTTGCGGAGGACGCACCCAATACTTCGGTATGGCGAGCATGGGATCTATTTTCTGTATCGGGTCTTTGCTGGAGTAACTTCTTACGAGCTTGCCGGCGTCATCAAAGATCTCAAGTTTCACTTCAGACATGGCTGCATCAACGGGTCCTAAATAGTAATCGAGAATCGCTCCGTCGGGCGGGTTTTTGCCGGCGGGAGTGTCAGGAGGAAGCGGCGTGTCCGTATTCATGTCCCAGCGAACGCGGGTCGTGGTTTGAGGACGAAACAGGTAAGCCGGCGAACTTGCTGTGGACGAGTTCAACTCGCGCAGCGGAGCGATATCGTCGAGAATCCAGAAGCCCCGGCCGTGCGTGGCCGCAACCAGGTCGTCGCCTTTGACCATAAGGTCGCGAACTGAAGTAGCAGGCATATTGAGACGCAGAGATTGCCAGTGATCGCCATCATCAAGAGATACATAGACGCTGCGCTCGCTGCCGGCAAACAACAGCCCTTTGCGCTTGGGATCCTCACGCACCACGTTGATGGGGGCGCCATCTGGGATGCCTGTTATGATTTCGATCCAGGTGCGGCCTCCGTCATGCGTGCGGTAAACGTGCGGCCGCAGATCATCTAGCCGGAAGGTGTTGACGGCGATATAGGCGGTCGCGCGGTCGAAGTGACCCGCGTCGATGATCGAGACTTTCGCCCACGGGATCAACTGCGGAGGGGTTATCTCATTCCAGTGAGCTCCGCCATCGGTGGTGAGATGCACGAGCCCATCATCCGTGCCGGCCCAGATGGTGCTGATATCAAGAGGAGAAGGACTGAGCGCATAGATGACGCCGCGCTGTGTCGGTTGGGCAGAGGGAGTGTCACGATATTTTCCGACGCTGGCCGGAACCGTCCATGTTTTGCGCGACAGATCAGGACTGATTTGGGTCCAACTCTGGCCTCCATTGTCTGTCTTCCAAAGAGTGTTAGCGGCGACGTAGAGGACATGGGGGTTGACACGCGAGAAGACAAGAGGAGCTGTACGCACGGTGCGATAGCCGGGTGTGCGTACTGCCGCGGGGCCGACGTTTTGGACTTGGCCGGTGCGGCGATCGTAACGCGAAACCTTGCCGCCGAAAACAATGTCAGGGTCGAGAGGATCGGGCACCGCGTTGCCATACTCTTCGACGCCGACCGGATGCCACTCTCGCACGGTGACTTGTCCATCGTTGCCGCGTGAAGAAATGCAAACCGAGCCACTCTCCTGCTGCCCGCTGCAGACACGATAAGGAAAGGCATTATCGGCGGAAACGTGGTAGAGCTGAGCGGTGGGCTGGTTGTACCAGTCGCTCCAGGTCTCGCCTCCATTCACGGTGACGATAGCGCCTTGATCGCTCACAACCAGCATGATTTGAGGGTTGTTTGGATTAATCCAGATGCTTTGGTAATCGTCTCCGCCGGGCGCCCCTCGAATGCCGGTCCAGGTCTTTCCGCCGTCGGTCGACTTCCAGGTGACGATGCTCGCGCTGTAGACGATGTCGGGGTCCTTCGGATCGACAGCGGGAACCGGCAGATCACCTCCTCCAATGCGCTGGGCAGGGCGCGGATCACTGGTGATCTTCGACCAGTTCTCGCCGGCATCGTCGGAGCGGTAGAGCGCAGTGTCGCGCCCCGTGGCGATGGCAGCATAGAGCCGGGAGGAATTGCTAGGCGCGAGGGCGATATTTGCCTGCGCCACACTGGCGGCTCCAGTAGGAAGGCCATTGGTGAGAGGCCGCCACGTTTTCCCTGAATCGGTGGATTTGAAGATTCCGCCGTTCGTGCCGCCCCAGGCTGAGTTCTCCCAAGGGCCTTGGCGGGCTTCCCAGAGGGATGCGTAGATGATGTCTGGGCTCGCAGGATCGATCTCGACATCGTTCGCGCCGGTGTTCTCGTCCTTGTATAGAATTTTTTCGAACGTATGGCCGCCATCGCTGGAGCGGAAAAGTCCGCGTTCTTCATTCGGGCCGTAAGGATGGCCGAGCACGGCGACAAAGAGCTTGTTGGGATCGCGCGGGTCGACGGCGATACGGGGAATCTGCTGACCGTCGCGCAGGCCAAGGTGGGTCCAGGTGCGCCCCGCATCGACGGATTTATATATTCCGTCTCCGGTTGAGAGATCGGGACGCTGAAGGCCCTCGCCGCTCCCGACATAGATGATGTTGGGATCGGAGGGCGCAATTGCGATAGCACCAACGGAACCGGTGTCGGCGCTGTCGAAGATAGGAGTCCAGGTGTGGCCGTAGTCGGTGGTCTTCCACACCCCGCCATTCACTTGCGCCACGTAGAAGACGTTCGGTTGCGATGGAACACCGGCCAGCGCCCGCGTTCGGCCGCCCCGATAAGGTCCTATTTCGCGCCAAGCCAAGCCGGACAGGAGCTTCGGATCGAGTGTTTGCCCTGCGAGCGGTAAAGCAAGAGGTAGCGAAAGCAGAATTGCGCAGCAAGGGCCGGCATGACGGACGAGAGATCTGATCAAGATAGCTTACTCCAGAGTCATTTTTGCAGAGTGCGAAGCGGGGCACTATCGAGAAACGATTTCGCGACGCGCTGCGACAGGGCAGGGAAGCGGCCTCGCAAGGGTGTAGAAAGCGCATCCGCGAGGAAGACGTGCCGGAAATTGTGCACCAGTGGCGAGGAACAGCGCCGACCTGGCGGATAGCCATTGCAGCCGGGCACTCTCGATGCCGACGTCATTGTCTCGCCATTGAGCGCTTATTCCCGAGTGCAACCGAGAGCTAAATGAAGAGCTACTTCCTTATTGATTGATAGACTTCCGCCGCTCCATCGGAACCCTTTCACTGCATAATCGGTACGGTCGATTGTAAAGCTCGCCTCGAAGCCGGCTAACGTGCCGACACCAGGTACCGTGCTGATCCCGTTTATCCGCGCGGTGAGAGTGATGCGTTTTGTCACGCCATGGTTGTCAGTGCGCCGACGACCTCAACATCGCTGGCATCTCTTGGGGTAATCCTGTCGCTGACAAAATGCAAAGTAGAGTATTTCGCGACATGGAAGAAGTTGTCTGAGCGGAGTACGGAATCGCGGGTACCATTGCCCGTATCGAGACTGGCCGCTTGAACGGTCACCTCTATTTGTGAGAGACCCGGCCTATTCGGATCGTAGTGAATATGGCCTTCAGAGTCACGAAAAATTCCTTCCTCTTTCATCACTCTCCATTTGTACACGGAGAAACCAACGCTGCTGTATGCCTTTTCGATTTTGTAATTGCTGCCTCTGGTATGTCCTTTTCCACGCCCGCGAGTGCACTCGCGAAAGCAACCGAGCCGGTGAGAACCGCAATCGCGGTAGCGCTCAAAACGTGAGCTTTGACACCGCAACTGGAAATTCATACGAGGAATCGATGGCTGGTGGAAGAAAGTAGGACTTGGCGAAGCCAAGAGCTGGGTTTTGAATTGGCGCGATGTTGTTGCTCCGTCAGTCCTAAGCAGTCTCCGGTTGAGAGCCGGCCAGTCGCTCTGACCGGCATGTTGTCGATGGTTGGGCTGCCCGATAGCTTCGTGACGTCCCAATCGGCGCTAGGCTGCCATGCCAGACAAGATCAAACGAGAGAATTTACCGGTAAAGGCCGCCTTACTCATAGTGCTGCACAATCACCTGGCTGAAGCCGGTTTTGCGCAGGGAATCGCGCGTGCTCGAGAGCTCTCCGGCGTCGCGGATGGGACCGACGATAACCCGGTAGAGATTGGCGTCTCCAGGTTTGGGTACGGCGTGCGCATGGAAACCCTTCTTGCGCAGCACCGCAGCGACTGCAAGAGCGTGGTCGTGCGGCACAGCAGCCACTTGCAGAAATTCCTGGCCGCCTTCCGGGACGAAGCCGTCTGACTTAGCAGGTTTGGCGACTGGCGCTTCGGTGGAGACAGGTTCCTGTTTGGCGGTAGTTTTTTTCTTGCGCGCGCCTAAGAGATCCTCCGAGCCTTTGCGCGAAGCGGCCATGGCCGCGGCGTCCACGTTTAAGGCTCCATCGTCGGCTGGTACCGAATGAGTCTCACCGCCCTGCGAGGCAGGATTGGAAACCGTCGTGTCCGTGGGTGCGGTGGCCGTTGCGGGGGCCTTCTTGCCGTTCGCGCCGCGGCCGACCATATAGCCCCCGGTGAAAGCGATCCCGAGAAGCGCCGCTACTACAAAGAAGACTGCGAGGAGCTGTTTGTTCCCTAAAAGGATCTCGGTTTCGCGCTCACTGCTCTGCAACATTTCTATTTAGGATTGTACTGAAAATGTTTTGCCCGTGGATGCTGCATTGCCGGGTTACTCTACTTATAGAATATGTTGTCTTTCAGGAAAACAGTGTTGGGAGCGCTCTGCGCTGCCTGGGTTTGCGCGGGTGCTGCGCGGCCAGGAGCTGACACGCTACCCGGGATGCCGCCCGTGCTCGACAGCCGGAATGTTTATTCGGCGGATGGCCCGCGAATGCTGAGCGCGACGGTAAAGAATTTTCCTTATCGCGTGTACGTGCCGAACTCGAAAAGCGATACGGTCGACATCATCGATCCGCAAACCTATAAGATCATCGGGCACTTCGCTCTTCCTAAACATGGCAAGGGGCTGCTCGAGCCTCAGCACGTGGTTCCTTCCTGGGATTTGAAGAAGCTCTGGGTAGCGCAAGATTTAGGAGATCAATTGACGATGATCGATCCGGCCACGGGCAAAGAAGGAGCGACCATTCATGTTGACGATCCGTACAACATGTATTACACGCCGGATGGCAAATACGCCGTAGTGATGGCGGAGCGCGAGAAGCGTATCGACTTTCGCGACGCGCAGACGATGGCCGTGGTAAACAAGGTGCCCGTTGGTTGCGCCGGAGTGAACCACGCGGACTTTACTCCGGACGGACGCTACATGATCGCGACGTGTGAATTTTCGAACGAGTTGCTCAAGATTGACGTGGCGGCCCAGAAAGTAATCGGGCGCATCGGGCTCGAGCCGAAGGGGATGCCGCAAGACTGCCGGTTATCGCCGGATGGAAAGGTCTTCTACGTGGCCAACATGGATACGAATGGTGTACACGTGATCGATGGCGCTGCGTTCAAGCAGATCGAATTCATCAAGACGGGCAAGGGCGCACACGGTGAATATTTCAGCCGCGACGCCAAGTACATGTACATCTCGAATCGCGATGAAGGAACGATTTCGCTGCTCGACACGGCGACGGGCAAGCTCACCGGGAAATGGGTAATCCCGGGCGGCGGGAGCCCCGATATGGGTGGTGTCTCGCCTGACGGGAAGACTCTGTGGCTTTCAGGCCGCTACAACAGTGAGGTGTATGCGTTCGACACGTCGAATGGCAAACTGCTGGCGCGAATCAAGGTCGGGAAACAGCCGCACGGCTTGTGCGTCTATCCGCAGCCCGGGCGTTATTCACTTGGGCACACAGGGAACATGCGTTAGGCGAGCGAAGCGAAGTGCCAACAGCAAATAATCCTGAGGCATGGTTGCGCGGCCCAATCGAAGGCGTGCATCCGTCGGTGATGCCGGTGTTCTTCAGCTTCGCCCAGGTGCGCGAGGACCTGACGAAATACACAACCGGCCTTTCAGACGAGGCGGTATGGAGACAGATCGACGGAGCATTGCTCGGCTTTCACCTAAAACACATGGCGGGAAGCGTCGATCGTTTGACGACGTACCTGATGGGCGGGCAGCTTAGTCCGCAGCAGCTTGACGTACTGAAGCACGAATCGGAACCGCAGGGCTCGGCGAGTGAGCTGCTGGCTCTAGTGGATCAGGAACTGGCGCGATCGGAAGAGCAACTGCGCCAGCTCGATCCAGCAACTCTGTACGATTCTCGTTCGGTAGGCCGCCGCGCACTGCCGACGACCGTGCTTGGCCTGATTGTTCATCTTTGCGAGCACACGCAACGCCACCTGGGGCAGGCGATCACGCTCGCAAAGATGCTCAGACAGCGGTAGGGATGTCCGACTTCACGCGGCTGCTCGCGCGAAATCGCAACTATCGCTGGACGTGGCTGGGGCAGATCGTCAGCGAAGTCGGCGATCACTTCAACAACATTGCCGTGCTGAGCCTGGCGATGGACGAAACACACAATGGCGCTGCTATCGCTGGAATGATGCTCTCGCGCGCCATTCCGGCCATCATCGTTGGCCCATTCGCGGGAGTTCTGCTCGACCGCTTCGACCGGCGCAAGATCATGATTACGAGCGACCTGGTGCGCGGTGTGCTCGCTCTCGGCTTCATTCTGGCGATACGCGCCGATCAGACGTGGCTACTGTACTTATTAAGCGCGCTGCTGATGATTGCGTCGCCATTTTTTACCAGCGGCCGCTCAGCCATTCTGCCCGCGATTGCCACGGACGCGGAGTTGCACACCGCTAATTCGCTTACCCAGACGACCGGCTGGATGACGCTGGCGGTGGGCGCTTACTTCGGGGGGACGACGGCGGCGCGGTTCGGCTATCAAGTCGCCTTCATATTTAATAGTCTTTCGTTCTTCTTCTCCGCTTTCTGCATTGCAAATCTGCAGTCGGATAAGGGACATTTTCGGGCGGCGGATCACAATCTCAACGAGACCAAAGTGGCGCGGCCATGGCATGAGTACCGCGAAGGACTCGGCTATATGATCGGCTCGCCGCTGATCCTCGGGATTGGGCTGATCGCAATCGGGTGGGCGAGCGGCGGTGGAGCGGCGCAGGTTCTGTTCACGCTCTTCAGCGAAATGGTGTTCAAGCGCGGACCGGAAGGATTGGGGCAGCTTTGGGCGATCGCGGGGGTCGGGCTGCTGATCGGCGGCGTGATTGGGAACCGGCTCGGCAAACGCATTGGCTTTGAATCGTATAAACGCACCGTGTTCTGCTGCTATCTGTTGCATGGAGGAGCTTACGTAGTGTTCAGTCAAATGCGCAGTTGGCCGCTGGCGCTTTTGTTTATGGCGATTTCGCGCGCAAGCGTGGCCGTGAGCTCGGTGTTGAACTGGTCGAAGCTACTGAGGCATGTGGAAGACCGCTATCGCGGCCGGGTCTTTTCGACCATTGAGACGCTGAACTGGTCGACCATGATGCTTTCGATGACGGCGGCCGGAACAGCGTCTGAATATTTCAGTATCCGTCTGATCGGCGCCTGCTCGGGCCTGCTGAGTTCTTCCACCGCTCTTCTTTGGGGCTGGATGAACTGGAGCGGAAGGCTTACGGAGCCGGCAGTCACAGAGGACGAAGAATCGGTGGAAGTCCACACAAGTACAACCGGGTAATAAGGTTACAGGCACAACCCTTCCTTGTACGGAGCACCCTGCGTGCCAGACACACCTACCTGCGCGCTAATTTCGAACCGGCAACTTGCAGGTCCTTCCCTAGCGCCCAATGAGTACCGAACGAATCAACAAATTTCAACCCGATCGAACTCTGTATCTGAGAGGTTTCACTGGCTTCGGAGCCGCTGCTTCGCTCTGCGAGGCCAGTCCGACTGGCTTCAAAGTCTACGGCGTCTTTCGCGAGCAAGCCGATTTCGCGGTTGCGGTTATTTATGACGCCGACAATACATTCGAGCATTACTCAGTGAAGTATCTGCCGGACTTCAATCTTTCCGGCATGGTGCTGGACTTCAGCCTTACAACCCAGGGCTTGCAGCCCATCGACTCGGCTAAGTACAGTTGGATCGATTGGGCACAGATGGATGTGGTTAAGATTACCGGCGAGCCTGCACAGATCCCGCTGTGGGATCACGCCACACTTGCTTCCGGTTCGTTCACGGCGGCCCAGGGAACCTACACGATTTCGGCTCCGGGGGGTTGTACAGCAGGAGACCAACTGATTCTGTACATTAATAACGTCAGCTTTGGCTTTACCGCGCAGGGCGGAGAAACGGCGGGGCAAGTAGCTCAAGCCTTTGCGAATGACATAAACGCGCATGACTGGTCAACTTACGCCAATACCAGTGTTGCCGTCATTGCTTCCGCGGATTCGAGCGGGAATCTGACTCTGACGAATGCGCGCACAGGAACTGTAAATGTGAACGGCACATCGGTGATCTGGCGGCAAGGTGTGAAGTTTCCCGGCATTGCGGCAAATTCCACGCTTTTTCTGGGCGGCCAAGCATACTTAGTAAGTTCGGTGACGAGTCCGACAACACTGACATTAACTTCGGCCGCTCCTGAGGCATCGAACACGCCTTACCTGGCGCCGTACGGCGGCCTGGACGGGAATGATGTGGAAGTGTATATGCTCGTCGGCTCGGCCAACGGAACGTTGGCGGTGAATAACCCGGTGCTGAAGCTTTCGGGCGGCAACTCAGAGAACGTAACCTGGAACATTTCGCTGGACTTTACAGCCTTGGGTATAGATCAGATCCGGCAAGCTTGGCTGACGTTCGCTCCGCAGCTTGCCTCGGGCGCAGCGTATGCGGATACAGAATGGAACGCGGTTTTCTCTAATTGGTCCGTGACCGACCCAAAGGGAGTCCAGGCTTTACAGTGTGCCGGGCCGGGCAGCGTGCGGGTGGGTAACAGTGATCCAAGCTGCGTCTATTCGGGCGCGGGCTGGCAGACTATCAATGCGAACAATTACTGGCGAGGCTTTGCACAACAGACTGGACTGGATGCGACACACGCGGGCGATAGTGTGACCGTAACTTACAAATGCGCGAGCACCCACGACCTTTACGTGGGAACATCGTTGTTCAATAATCGCGGCGTGGTGAGCGTGAGCCTTGATGGTGTTACTATCATCCCAGCCCTGGATTGCTTTCTGAATGTCACTTCGGAAGTGGTCACGCGGCGTATCCTGCAGACGGGCGTTTCGGCGGGCACGCATACCGTAACGATCACGCTTACTGCCACGAATCATACGGCGGCGGCAAGCTGGGACATCAACTCGCTGGGATACCAGTTCATTTTCGATTATATCGAGGCCGCCGTTGCTTCCGATATACCGGAGGCTCTAATTACTTACCCGAATGTTAGCGCTGCGTTGGATTTCGATACGGACGCCACTTACAAGGTGACTCCGCAGCGGCTGCTCTGGCATATGAACAAGCTCGGCTTTGCCGGGCAGCTAAATGAGTACATAGGCGTGTACTGGTGGAATCAACGAAAGAGAGTAAATGGGAGCTGGAACTCCGCCGTTGTGACAGTCAGCGGAACGTGGGCCGCCGGAGATGCGGCAACAATCACGATCGGCGGTTTTCCATTGTTAAAGGCGGTAACGCAGCTGGACACGCTCGATACCATAGCGGCGCATTTCGTTTATTACATCAATGCGGCGAGCGTCTCGATGTGGGCGGAGAAGAGCGGGCCGGGACAGTTGACGATCCACACCCGGACTCCTCTCTGGGGAGACACGCTGAGCGTGAGTTCTACCTCCGCCGCTGGAGAGATTGCTTATACAGGAAACCTGAATCAGGGCGCCGACGGCACGTGGCAGATCGACACAATGGCGCCGAGCCCGATCAATTATCCGGTTAATCAGTGGCACGCCGACCTTTTTCAAGCCGTGAACGCCGCCGGCTTGCTGATTACAACCTCGTTTTCGATGGAGCTGGTGAACCCGCCGGACGACGGCACGCCCGCGAATGCATGGAAGGCGAGGTTCCCAAATGGAACTGCGGTGGATACTGCGACCGATTTCAGCGGCGTTCTGTCCTCGCAATGCGCGCCGATTGCAAATCTTACTAGTTACCAGCAGCTTGCCTATAAGCAAATGGCCGGCCTGCAAAGCGCGGCCGGATTGACTCCCTGGCTTCAATTCGGTGAGTTTCTGTGGTGGTATTACAGCTCACAGCAAACAGTTCCGGCAGGCTACGTGGCGTATACGAGCCCGATCTCGATTGGAGTGGCCATTAATCATGGCTTATCGACCGGAGATCGCGTCATTATGTCCGGCGTAGAAGGAATGACAAGCGCGAACGGAACCTGGACTGTAACGGTGACCGACCCTACGCACTTCACGTTGAACGGCTCGATCCCTAATGCGGCATGGGTAAGCGGAAGCGGAACCGTCTGGTACAAATCGATGGCCTACTACGACGCGGTGACAACGGCGGCGGCTAACACGGCGCTGGGTCGTCCGCTTTACCCGTTCATCGATCCGGACGATGATCCGTCAGTAAACGGCGGCGCAGACGCAAATTTCCTTGCCGGGCAATTGAAGACTCATGTGGATGCGATCCGCACGGCAGTACTGGCCGCCTATCCGAACACGAAATTTGAAATTCTCTATCCAAATGATGTGAACAATTCCGTCTGCTATCGTCCAGCCAATCTTCCGGCGCAGGGCGGACGGCTGAACGCAGCCGTCAATTTGCCGGAAGCCTGGCGGACCAAAGCAGGCAGTGGGCTCGACCGCTTCAAAGTGGAAGCACTAAGTTGGGGCGCGACGTACTTGAATCTTGATCTCGCAGTCCAAGCGATCACTTTTCCGTTCACAGGCGCGATGTCATGGGAGCCGGCCGACGTGGCATACCTGATTCCATGGTTTAATGGCGTGTGCCCCTGGGCATCGGAGTATCAGTTCGCGGCGAGCTCAGGGATCGGATTAATCAATTTTTGGGCGTACGACCACGTCGGACTCATGTCATGGCCAGTGCCGTTCCCGAGCCCAACGCGTCGGTCGTTTTTCGCGGGGTAAGCGCAGTTGTAGCTTCGTCTAACTTTTCTACGATAGAAACCAGCTACGCCCAGCAGTCCGCCTCCCATCAAGAGAATGCTTGCCGGTTCGGGAGTTGCGCCGACCGGCGGCGGAGTGCCGACGAAAATATCAGCGAGGACGCCATGTGGACCACCGCTTGAGTGCGAATCATAAGTCGTCTCAGACCAGCCATTCGGGTCTATCCCCTCCCACCCGACGTAGACACCTGCCGCATTGCCAGCACCCTTGAGAGTGGGATCTGGGCTGAACTGCGAATAAACCGACTCTCCGTTCCACTTCGCGGTGAATGTTACATAGAAGTTGCCCACATCGGCGCAGTAATTCCACCCATACACGCTTGCTTGAGGCGTGCACTGAGGAGCTAAAACGAGGTTGCCCGAAGCGCTTAGCCCGTAGCCGGTCTTGGGGGTGAAGGTACCACTGTACTCGTCGTCATAATCGTACGCAAACAAATTCTTAGCGGTCGTTGAGCCGCTAACGCCAGGAATCGAGCCCCAGGTGATAATGGCGGTAGATCCCGCCGTTATATCTGCGAGGCCAACGCTCTGGCTGATTCCGTTGTTTAGGCCTGGATAGCCGGTCAGAGTCAACTGTACATTGGTGAAATTATAGGCGCTCGAATTGTCGACGTGCAGACTAGGCGTGTCGTAGCTATCGACGTCATAAAAGCCATTGATCGTCGCAACCACCGTATCGGCCTTCATCACTGGTGGGACGACAGTCACGACGGACGTAAGTGCCGCCGTCACTAACAATTTATGCTTCATATCCGAATATTCGCCATTTGAACCGAGAGTTTTCAGCTTTTCTTCCCGAATTAGCGCATTCAGCTTACAGAATAAGCTATTCTCTACATCGATAAGGCAACGCAGGCAGGCTTGCTGTCGGTACCAATAGAATCTAATGGAAATTCCGCTGCATTGGAATCCCGGCTGCCTTCTAGACGCCGCCAAGGATCTGCAAAATTGGCGATGTACAGAGCCTCTTAGAAAAATTTGTTTTTGCAGGCTTCGTAGCGGGTACGCGCGATCGTCATGAGTTGTGGGAACTGAGCTTCGTGACGAACGTTTTCCATAAGAGGATCTGTAACGAAGTAAGGATAGGAAAAGAACCCATTTTGAATGCTGTAGCGCAACATACGTAGGGCGGAAGCCTTATCCCTCAGAACAGCATACGCTTGGGCAATCTTGTAGGTCGCCTCCGGATCGCCCACTCCGCGTTGCTGGATCTTATTCTCCAGTTTGTGCAGTATCTCCAGTCCCTCAGAGTCTTTGTGCCCGATGGAATCGCTGAACGCCATTCCGATCTGCGCGTATAACGAGGGATCGAGTTCGTAGGCGCGCTCGAAATCTTTCGCCGCGCGGTCCCAGTTCTTTTGGTGGTACTCTCCAAAGCCTTGATAAAAGACAAAAAACGCAGAGTCGCTAGCGTCCGGCAGACTCTGAAGAAACTTGTCGTACTCTCCGAGATAGAGATAGCTGTTACAGGCTGAACCGTTAGCCTTGACCAAGGGATCGATCTGGCGCGCACACTCACATTCCGTGGCCGACTCTTTCAACATCCCCGCGAACCGGTAGGCATATGCCAGTTCCCAGTGCAGCGCCGCATGTTTGGGGTTGCTCTCGAGCGCGTCTCGCAGCATAGGCACAGCCTGCTCAACTTTGCCGGTATCGATAAGCAAGTTGGCCAGAAACATAGTTGCTTCCAATTGCTTGGGCTGTAGCGCAAGCGCACGTTCATAGGCCGCTTGCGCTTTGCGGTATTGTTCGCGGCCACCAAACTCGAAGGTGGCAGCCGACGTGTAGGACTGCCCGAGATAAGCCCACGTCAGCGAATAGTTCGGGTCGATTTCGGCCGACTTCTCAAGCATCCTGACAGCGAAACGAAAATTATGGCTGCCCATAAGATCGGTTCCCCGCAAATAGTATTCATAGGCCAGCGGGTTAACAGGCTCTTCGGGCTCGATCCGCTCCACCTCGGACGGAGATAGCTTCAGCTGTAGTCCCTTGATGATCTGGCGAACGACATTGTCCTGGACCGTCAAGAGCTTGTCATATTTTAGATCGATCGTGTCCCTGCCCAGGATGCGGTCAGTCTTCACATCGATCAATTGATAGGTAATTCTGAGCTCATCGCCGTCCCGAATGAAGTTACCGGCAAGCAGCGTATCGACATTCAATTCGGCGGCAACCTTTGGAGGATCGATTGTCTGTCCTCTATATTTCTCAACAGCGGAGGAGGGCCGGACCGTCAAAGAACTAACCGTCGCCAACTTGGTGATGATCGCATCGGCGAGAGAAAAGCCGAGGAAGTCGTTGTCGGGGTCGTGCCTGAGATTTCGTAGCGGAAGAATCGCAAGACTGCGCTGCACCGCCGCGGTGTGCGCCGGAGTCGCTCCCTTTCGGTGCAGGAGGTAGGCGACCGTTGTCAGCCCGCAGGCGAGGACCGCGAGAGTAGCTATGAGAATCCGGTATCGCCAGCTTACCCGGCTCGCCCCCTCCGGCAAAACCGGCACGGCTTCTATCGGGATGATGTCCGGATTCTTTGTCTCTCTGACTGAAGCGGTAAAGCGGTAACCCTTTTTGGGGACCGTCTCAATGTATTGCTGGCCATCATCTGTTTTTCCCAGCGCCTTTCGTAGAGCCGAAATCGACACGGTGAGATTCGCGTCCTCCACGAAACTGCCCGGCCAGACCGCCTGCATGATTTGGTCCTTAATCACGAGCCGGCCATGGTTCTCAACCAGGTAGAGGAGCAGTTCAAAAGCCTTGGGCGCAAGTAGAACCTGCTCCCCCCCTCGCAGGAGCCGGTGCTCGACTGGTTCCAGGCGAAAGGGACCGAATTCGTAAAAGCTCGGTGTTTTCAGCACCATGGCGTAGGTTCACCGGTTTGCGGAAGTTCTTTGGAAATTATTCGGAAATTCTTTATTGGCCCTTAAGGACGAAAAGCTTCGCCATAGACCAGTATGGCGTAGTCCGGGCTCATCAGAGTGACACTCGGATTCGAAAAAAGGAGAACATCGAAATGAAAAGGTCGCTTATAGCAGCGTTTACCGCAATCGGTCTCTGGACAGCCGCAGTGCCGGCATCTGCCCAGGTTCCGGAGATCGTTTTTAACCTTGTACCTCAACCGGCGTTTGTCAATTGCCTCGGAGAGCCGTATGGTCCCGCTCCTACCGCCGAAGCAATTGTTCAGAGAGGCGAGCTGAATGACATTCTGATTCTGCGCGCCCACCACCTGAGGCCAAATTTGGGATTCGACCTCTTCACCATCCAGAACAGCAATCTGCAAGCTAATGGAGAGGTGAACCCGAATTTCAAAAACTTCGGACTCGCCTGGTATCAGACAGATCTCCAGGCTGACAGCAACGGAGAGGCCGAGGTGGCGATCAAAACGATCCTGCTGGATCAGATATTTGGCTTCGATCCAGCTTCCTCCCTGGCGCCCACTCACACCTTTCATGTCGGGTTCTGGTTCAACAAACCTGAAGATGCCGCCGCGTGCGGGTTTAATCCGGCCAAACCGACTCCCTTCAACGGAGAACAGCACGCAGGGCCAAATGCAATGATCTCGGTGCCGAATCCTGTCACGAACCTCGGGCCCCTATGCACCGGTCCGCGGAAACAAGGATCCACATTCGTCTGCACTGAATAGCGACACCGAAACGCATCTTGAAAGGAGCATGCGATGCCAGGGGAATCGACGCTAGCGCACGGCATTATGGAAGGCAAGGGCGCCTACAACGCCCACGCCAAACTTCAGGCAGGCGGTATCGCTTTGGCGTTGCCGCTCCTGGAGAAAGCAGTTCGGAACATAGAACTGGGCGCCGGCGATCAACCGGTGATGATCGCCGACTATGGATCGTCGCAGGGCAAGAACTCGCTAGCGCCAATGCGGGTTGCCATTGAAAGTCTGCGGCCGCGACTGCTCCCGAATCGTCCCATCTTTGTCTTTCACATCGACCAACCCTCAAATGACTTCAACACGCTCTTCGAAGTGCTGGATGCGGACTCGGACAGGTATGCCCAGGACCACCCGAATGTATATCCTTGTGCGATCGGAAGGTCGTTCTACCAGCAGGTGCTTCCCCCTCATTCGGTGCATCTCGGGTGGTGCTCGTATGCGGCAGTGTGGTTGAGCCAGATTCCCGCGCGGATTCCTGGACATTTCCTTCCGCTTCGCAGCACAGGTCCCGAACGCGCGACCTTCCAGCGTCAAGCAGCGCAGGATTGGAAAGCTTTCCTTTTCTTGCGCGCGGCGGAATTGCGGCCAGCGGGCCGTCTCGTTGTCGTGCTGCCTGCCCTCAACGACGAAGGAATATCGGGCCTCGAACATTTGATGGACCATGCCAACGCGGTACTCGCGGACATGGTCCATGAAGGCGCGCTTGGCGCGGAGGAACGAGAGCGAATGGTACTGGGAACTTGTCCGAGACGGACGCGCGATCTTCTCGCGCCGTTCCAGCCAGACGGGAACTTCCATGACCTTACCGTGGAATATTGCGAGCCCGTCTCGCTTCCGGACTCCGCATGGGCCGACTACGAATGCGGCGGGAATAAGGAGGCGCTAGCGGCCAAGCATGCCCTCTTCTTCCGTTCGACCTTTATCGCATCCCTGGCGCTTGGGCTCACCGAGGCCCATAATGCCGAACGGTGCCGGATTTTCGCCGACCGGTTTGAAACCGGATTGAAGCGACGCCTGGCGGACCAACCGGCGCCGTTGCACTCGTTTGTTCAAATGATCGTCCTGGCCAAGCAGGATTGCAGATAGGTATTGAAATGACGTTGGGCGATCTGCTACACCACTTATGCAGGAGTTTCACTCTGGGCGCGCCGGTCGCAACGGCTAATCGCAGCCTTTGGCTGGCGTTCGGCATACGCGATCCTTGGCGCCGCGGTTTTAATCGTTGTTGTGCCCGTCGTAGGAGGTTTTCTTAAGGACAAGCCGGAGGACCTAGAACTCTTGCCTGACGGAGCAATGCATGCTGAAACCACGGCGCCCGACCAAGCCAGTGATGTGGGTTTGAGTTGGCGTGATGCCTCGCACGGTAAACCGTTTTGGATCGTGGTGTGTGCACTGTTTCTAGTGGGAGTAAGTGTGCAAGGCTGTATCGTCCACTTGACAGCAATGCTCAATGATCGTGGAATACCCATCCGGGCTACAACTGTAGCTAGTTCACTGCTGGGCGCAGCGGTGCTGATCGGCCGCGTGGGGTCCGGCTACTTGCTCGACCGGTTCTTTGCCCCTTACCTTACAGCTCTCTTCTTTGGTGGTATCGCGGTTGGATTGGTCTGCTTTGGACGGGCAGTCCAACAGCTATTGCGTTTGTGGGCGCATTCCTCACTGGGCTGGGCCTGGGCGCAGAAGTAAATATCATCGCCTACTTAACCGGCCGTTCTTTTGGTCTTCGCTCCTTCGGAGCAATCCATGGCGCTACTTTTGGCGCCTTCGTTTTAGCAGGCGCGTTGGGCCCGTTGGCAATGGGTGCAGGTTTTGACTTGACGGGTTCCTATAGTGGACCGCTTGCGGCATTCGTTACCGCGACTTTGACTGCCTCCGTGCTGATGACTCGTCTGGGACCGTACCGATATGGCGCACGCGGGCCGCAAGAGAGCGAACCTATCTTGCGGCTTCAAACGGAAGATAGAACATGAGCGAACTTTCCATAAGCGCACAAAGAGACGCAAACCGGTTTGCCACGATGCCATCCGGCACCGCTAGAGTGCTTCGTTCAAAGACTGGTTCTCGCCAGAGAAAATCCCGCCTGAGCCAAACATCAAGTCCAATGAGTCAGGCCCTCAGTGTCTTCCACCGATTTCTGCGTGCGCGGGTATAGATTTATCGCGGAAGATCTCGAGAAATTGCTCGCGGCGGCCAGCTTCGCTTTGTAGGTCCGCATTTCGACGATCGTTGGACTAAATGCGTTCCAGCTCTAGCAGTGTTCGCTCGTTCTGTACATTGCCGGTGTTGAGGGTGGTCTTTGGTTCGAGCAGGACGATATGGACTTCGCCTTCCGCAACGGGAAGATGCTCGACTCCCTTAGGCACGATGATGAATTCGCCCGGCGAAACGATCACATCACGATCACGAAACCGCATCCGTAACTCCCCCTCTACGACCAAAAACAGTTCATCTTCGTTTTGGTGGTAGTGCCACACGAATTCGCCATTGAGTTTCACTACCTTCACGTAGGAATCGTTCAACTCCCCGACGATTTTCGGGCTCCAGCAGGCGTTAACTTTCGACAATTTTTCCCGCAGATTCACTTTTTCCAGCATTGATTCGGGTGTCCGGTTAAGAACGGCTCTCGCCGCGAAGGAGTTTGGTAGCGCTAAGGGGAATCGAACCCCTATTTAAGCCTTGAGAGGGCTCCGTCCTAACCGTTAGACGATAGCGCCGAACCGCACGAGGGCGTTTTCAGTATAACTGGTCATTTCACGCGGTGAACAGGTTACGCTAAAGGGCCGTCGGCATCGGCAAAGCGCTCTTACCCAGCGCCCTGGCTATCAATCCAATCGCCCCGGGTTCGCTGACCGCTTTGGCTACCGAGGTCTCCAGAATGAGCATGCTGCGCGCCCGTTCGAGCATCTTTTTCTCTCGAAACGAAAGCGGCTTCGTCATTTGAATGACGACCAGAGCTTTAAAGACTTCGGCGATTTCGAGTAAGCTGCCGCCCTTCATGCGCTCCGAGTTCTCTTTGAAACGATCTTTCCAGTCCTGCGCGCAACGGGGCCGTCCGGCCGCCAAATAGGTCAAAACACGGTTAATCTCGCTGCATTTGGTGACTTTGCGAAGTCCCAAATCGCTGACATGAGAGAACGGCACCATAACCGTCATGCTGTTTGGCGCAAGGCGCAAAAGGTAGAAACGCTCTTGCTGCGCGCCAAAGAAACGGGAACTGATGTTTTCGATTGTCCCAACCCCGTGATTCGGATACACCACTTTCTCACCGACCTGGAAGGTCATTCGCGGACCCCTTTTCTCGTTTTAAAGTTCAGTTCAAATTAAAACAGCCCAAGGGAATATTAAACCTGCATTAAGATTTCGTCAATAGAAAAATTGCATCCCACACCTGACGGAGTAGTGTATAGTCGGATGGCCGTTAAACCCTTGCCTGTGAATATCAAAAGCGCGGAGAGGCACCCGCATAAGGTGTTAAGCACATTCGGCTAAGCGGCCTGTCGTGCAAACGAAGCGCGTTCTGCGGGAGGGACGGGGAGATTAGATGATGTTCGCCGACCAGCTCTCGAGAATCGACTTCACCTTTTGACAAAACTGGTCCGCGAGCGCGCCATCGATCAGCCGGTGGTCGAAAGTAAGCGCCAAGTGGGCCTGCGAACGGATAGCTATGGCATCGCCTTCCACAACGGCCGGCACTTTCTCGACCGCTCCGACACCCAAAATCGCGACCTGGGGCTGATTGATCACGGGCGTCGCGAAAATGCTGCCAAAGCTACCGAAGTTGGTGATCGAAAAAGTGCCGCCCTGCACTTCTTCAGGCTTTAGCTGCCGCGAACGGGCGCGAGTCGCAAGGTCGACAATTGACCGCTGCAATCCTGACACATTCTTCTCATCGGCGTTGCGGATCACGGGGACGATCAACCCGCCTTCGAGCGCAACCGCGATGCCGATGTTAATGTCGCGGTAATACACGATGCTCTTGCCATCGATGGATGCGTTGAAGATCGGAAAAGCGCGGAGAGCCTCAGCGGCCGCCGCCGTTACGAAAGGCAAAAAGGTTAATGAGAAGCCGTTTCGTGACTGGAACTCGGCCTTGGATTTATCTCGCAGTTTCGATACTTTAGTCATGTCAACGCGGTGTACGGTCGTGACGTGAGCGGAGGTGCGCTTGCTCATCACCATGTGTTCGGCGATCTTCTGCCGCATGGTACTCATCGGTTCGGTGCGGACCTTGGCGGATTCCGCTAAAGGCATGGTGGCAGGCGCGGACGACTGCGGGTTTGCCGCTGCCTGAGCTGTTTGCGCTTGAGGCGCAGGCTGCTGGGGAGCCGCGTAACCAGGCGACGGCGGCGAGGCAGCCGCGTAACTCCTGGCGGCTTGCGACGACATGTAACCTTCTACATCCTGCTTAGTGATGCGGCCGCCTGCGCCGGTTCCTCTCACCTGGCCCAGATCGATGTTGTATTCGCGCGCCATTTTGCGGACCAGCGGTGAGAGCGGCCCCTGATCTTCGTTGCCATCGGGTTGAGCTACAACCGATGGCGGAGGTGGAGGAGCGCCCGGGTGCGCTGGCTGCGACGCAGTCTGCTGTGCAGAAGGCTGCGGTTCGATCGGATAGGGTCCAGCTGCCGCCGGAGCCGGCGCGGGGGGTGGTGGCGCCGGCTGCTGGGCAGGAGCCCGATTCGGGGGGGCGGCGGCCGAGGGTCCGACATCTGTGCCAGGGGGCATGGAAACGGCTGGCTTAGGTTCCTCTTTCGGCGGCCCCGAAGCCGCTTCAGAAGCGCTATCCCCGATCCTCGCTACGATCGAGTTGATCGCGACCGTGGTCCCTTCCTGAACCAGTACCTCGCTCAACACGCCTGCGGCTGGCGCAGGAATCTCGGTATCGACCTTGTCGGTGGATATCTCGAACAGCGGTTCATCGCGTTCGATCTTCTCACCCGGTTTCTTCAACCAGCGCGTGAGCGTGCCTTCCGTGATGCTTTCCCCCATCTGGGGCATTACGACGTCAATCATCGAATCTCCTGGAACTCTTCCTGGTAGCCAAATGTTCGGGCAAACGAATCTGCGATCGCGCTAATCGTGGCCTCGCGCGAGACCGTCGCCCCGATCGAGCGAAGCGAACATACGGGCTTCGTTAAGCCGCAAGGAACAATATATTTGAAATAGCTGAGATCGGTATCGAAGTTGAGCGCGAACCCATGCGACGTAATCCAGCGGCTGATGTGAATCCCGATCGCGCCTATCTTGGCTCCGTTCACCCAAACACCTTCATATCCACGTTGCGGAATGCGCTCCGCTCTTATGCCGATTACTCCCAATGCATCGATCAGCGCCTGTTCCACGCCATGAAAATAGGCATGCACATCGCGTTTCCATTCTCGCAAGTCGCATATCGGATAACCCACGATTTGCCCAGGACCATGATAGGTGACATCGCCACCGCGATCGGTCTCATAAAAGGCAATGCCGGATCGCTCCAGAATTTCGCGGCTGGCAAGCACGTGCTGCTCTTTGCCGTTGCGTCCCATGGTCACCACGTGTGGATGCTCGACAAACAGCAGCGTGTCCCGCCCTTTCCCGCGCTTTCGCTCCTCCACTAAGGCTTGCTGCCGCTCTAAAGCTACGTCGTAAGGCAGACAGCCCAAATCGAGCACGGCAAGGGATCTCCTGCGGGGCATTGTCGGCGCTTGCGCTGCCGGATGCGAATCGCCGTTAGATATTGATTGCGAGACCGTAGACGTTGTTGAAAGCCTCACCAATCGCTTCGTAGATGGTCGGATGGGCGTGGATGGTCGCCATCATGCTCTCGACGGTAGCCTCGGCTTCCATAGCGGTCACAGCTTCCGAGATCAATTCGAAAGCTTCTGGGCCGATGATATGCACGCCAAGAATTTCGCCTAAGGTTTCTTCCGCGATGACCTTGACAAATCCTTCATGCTTGTCGAGAATCGTGGCTTTGCTATTCCCGGCAAACGGAAATTTACCGACCTTCACCTTAAATCCCTGCGCGCGCGCCTGCGCTTCGCTCAATCCGACGCTTCCGATGCCAGGATCCGTATACGTCGCGCCGGGAATGCGATTGCGATTGATGGGTCGAACCGGCTTACCTGCAATGCTCCCCACCGCAACCATACCTTCTGCCGTCGCCACGTGCGCCAGTTGCGGTGTGCCCGCCACAATGTCGCCGATTGCATATAGGTTGGGCTCGCCGGTTCGTTGGTATCCATCCACCTTTACGAAGCCGCGATCAAGCTCGGCGCGGGTGTTTTCCAGCCCGGTATTTTCGGTATTCGGTTTACGCCCGACTGCGATCAGGAGCTTGTCGAATTTCATCTCTTCCTTGTTGCCGTTGGCAAGGGTTGCCGTCAGGCTGACGTTGTTGGCGTTCTTTCGTATGTTCTCGGCCTTCGCGCCTGCTTCCACGCGAATGCCAGTTTTCTTGAAATGCTTCTCTAACTCTTTAGAGATCTCTTCGTCCTCTACCGGCACGAGTCTCGGCAGCATTTCGAGTATGGTTACCTTCGATCCAAAGCGGTTGAAGATGGAAGCGAACTCTACGCCAACTGCTCCAGCCCCGATGATCCCAATCGTCTTCGGCACCTCCGGAAGCTCAAGAATTTCGATGTTTGTCAGGATGAGGTTCTGATCGGGCTGCATGCCAGGAAGCATGCGGGCTTCCGAGCCGGTCGCCAGAATGATGTTCTTGGCTTCGATAGTCTGACCTTTGTCGCCGGTGACTCCAATCTTGCCGCCGCCTAGCAACCGGGCATTCCCTTTGACCACATCCACTTTGTTCTTGCGCATCAAGAACTCGATACCTTTGGAATGCTTGCTGACGATCTTGTTCTTGCGCTGTAGAACCTGCCCGTAATTCAGCCGCGCGTCCTTGCATTCGATTCCCTGGGCGCCCGGGTCTTTGAAGTAATCCCAAACGTCGGCGGTGTGCAGCAGCGATTTCGTAGGGATACAGCCGACCAGGAGGCATGTGCCACCCAGACGCGGTTGCCGCTCGATCAAGACAGTTTTCAAGCCATATTGGCCGGCGCGCACGGCGGCAGAATATCCACCAGGACCGCTGCCGATGACGGCCACATCGTAAGTCATTTTCGACTCAAGTGTAGCATCCGGGCCTTATTTTACAGGCACTTCGGAGGCCTTGGATCACTAGCGCACGTTGCGAGACCGTGGCGGATGGCTTACGATTGAAAGCTTTGGTTTTGCCATGGGAGATATGGCGGCTGCCGCTTCCATTTGGCGGCGGACTATCCCAAGCAAATTGCCTGCGGGTACTCTGTTTCTTCGGTCACAAGCCCAAGCGGCCCGCTCGTTCACCGGAAAGGTGTGAGCCGGAACCTACTTCGTTGTCTTCATGTGAGTTGTGTTCATGTGAGAAGAGGAGCTTTTTATATGTGCTTTCACGGTCTGGATCGAACATTCATCCTTCGTCTGCTGACCCTGGCTACGTTGGCTTCGGCATCTCTCGGCTTCGCCGCGGAGAGCGCGAAGGCTCAGGAACTCGATTGCCCAGTCGCCTTCCAACCCTACTCATCGGCAAGAACGACACTCCTCGATTTCTTGCCGAATCCGGCAGCGAAGGCCGTGGTTGATCGTGACCTGCCTGGCTTCTTTGCCAAACTACCTCCCATTGTGACCAAGTCTGCGCCCCCCACGCTGGCCGATATCATGACCATCCGGACGATGGTCGAGTTTGCTCCGATTCCGGAATCGGCACTCAACAAGTTGGATGAAGATCTAGCACGCGTGCCCGTGACGCGGGAAGCAGCGGTTGCACGCTGCGCTCGCTATGACCATACTCCGCCTGTTTTGCCAAAGGATCTGAGTCATCCCTCGATCTTGGTGTTTTCAAAAAGCAACGGGTTTCGCGATGACCCTTCGGTAAATGCCGCCGCCGCCGCGCTGAAAGCCATGGCCGAGCGTGAGCACTGGAGCGTGTTCTCAACCGAAAACGCCGCCGTATTCAATGCGACCGATCTCTCGCGGTTCGATGTTGTGGTCTGGAATAACGTTAGCGGTGACGTCCTGACCATCCCGCAACGCCGCGACTTTCAAGCCTATATAGAAAACGGTGGAGGGTATGCCGGGTTGCATGGCTCCGGCGGTGACTTCTACTACGATTGGGACTGGTATGCAGACCGCCTTCTCGGGGCACGGTTCAAAAGTCATCCCATGTCTCCCCAGTTTCAGGCCGCCAAGCTGAAGGTTGACGACCCCAACAATCCCATCGTGCGAGGTCTTCCACCAGAGTGGACCATGACGGATGAGTGGTACTCCTTTCAAAACGATCCGCGCCAGAAAGGCGCTCAGGTACTCGTCACACTCGACGAGAGCACCTACCAACCCGTCGCTGGAAAACTAGACCTCCACATGGGCGACCATCCGATTGCCTGGACACAGTGCCTCGGCAAAGGTCGTTCCTTCTATACCGCCATTGGTCACCGTCCGGAGAGCTATAGTGAGCCGAACACCAATAAACTGATTCAGCAAGGGGTGGCTTGGGCGGCTGGTCTGGGACGCGGTTCTTGTCAAGCGCAACAGCGTCATTGAGAAGCAGGTCGCGCGTTCGTTGTGCGCGATCAGAGAAGGTGCGTGGCTTCGTTCCGCAAAAAACCGCCGCTGAGCTGGAAGCCTTCGAATATTTCGGCTACTTTCCGGAGGACGCAGAGAAATACGTCAAATCGCTCCTCGATTCGGGGAACTATCTGCCGGAAAACATCGAAAACGCCGCCTGAAACAGCCTGACCAATTGTCAGCTTCGCAGGTGGTGACGACGGCTGCCACCAGCTGCACGGATCTTTGAAAATTGAATATTTCCTTGTTTCGGAAGCGCTCGTAGTGTCCGTTTTGAGGAACGAGCTGAAGGCCCGTCCCCAAGTAAGGTGAAACCAGATGCTCTCGTCGGGCCGTATCATCAAGAGAGGATATGCGTTCGATTCTCCTGGTGACGGCGTTCATCTGCTGCAGTAGTTCCCTCATGGCGGGACAAGATGGCGGACCGCAACACGCGCCCAAGAAACAGGCGCCTCCCGGAATCCTGCACAGCGTTTCCGTGAGGGGCAACCAGCTCTATTCGTCGGCTGAGATCATTGAGGAGAGCGGTCTTAAACCAGGGTCGCGTGTAGACCGGGCCATCATCGATCAAGCCCGGGAAAAGCTGCAGGCGACCGAACTGTTCAACAATGTCGCGTTTGAATACCGAACGAGCGCGGGAGTAGTGCCGGCCTACGATGTGACCTTCCAGGTGGCAGAAAACGAACAGATCTTCCCGACTCGCTTCGAAAGACTAGGTATTTCGGCCGATGCTCTGCGCTCCTGCCTGCGCGACCAGGTGAAGCTATATTCAGACAAAATCCCTGGCACTGAAGGCGTTCTGCACCGCTACGCGGCTGCTGCCGAGCAATGCGCGTCCCAATCGGGTCAGACCGTAAAGGTAAGGGCAGCGATCTCGAATGAAGATCCGCAGCAACTCACCGTGCTCTTCACGCCCGATAAACCTGCGCCCACCATCTCACAGGTAATCGTCTCGGGCAACCAGGCGGTCGATACTGGGACTATTTTGCGCGCGGTAAATTCGGTTGCAATCGGCTCTCCACTTTCCGACACGCGCCTGAAGATGATTCTTGATGGCGCTATCCGGCCTCTCTACGCGGCCAAGGGTTACGCAGCAGTGAGCTTTCCGAAAGTTGAGACCGAGCCGGCCAAGACCAATCTCGGAGTAATCGTCAAAGTCGAAATTAAGGATGGGCCAGCCTTCAAGTTCGGCTCGATTCGCTTCCGCGGTAACGGGCTTGACGAAGATGAGATTCGTTCCACCATTCCGTTCAAGTCGGGGCAGCCTTTCAACAGTGAGCAGGTCGATAATTTCCGGCTGGAGCTGGTGCGAAAGATGCGGCGGCATGGGTTGCTAGATGCCAGCATCACCACCGAATCCGAGCCCGAAGGTAGCAAGCGGGCCGTGAACGTCACTTATAATGTGACGCCAGGCGCAATCTATAACTTCCAAGCGCTCGATATTCAGGGACTCGATGTTACTAGCGAGCCGGTTGTGGCGAGGCTTTGGGGTGAGAAGCAAGGTCATCCCTTCAACCCGGATTATCCGGACTTTTTTCTGAAGCGAGTCCAGCAGCAAGGCCTGTTTGACAATCTTGCCGATGCGCGATCCGATTACAGCGCCGACGCTTCCACGCACAACGTGACGGTACATCTCTATTTCAAAGGCGGCGAATCAGCCAAGGAGCATGATCGCAAGAAGAGGGAAGCCGAGGAAAAGCGCCAGACGGACGGCAGCTGGAGTCCGTGGTAACTAATTCGCCCCCTGCAACTTGTTCACAATCTCCTCCGTGTCATAAACGCAACCGCCCCAGATTCCGCCGCTCGCCTGTTGCAGTGCAGCCCAGAGCCGCGTGTCCGCCGGCAGCAGCGGATCGGACCGGAGATCATCGCGGCGCGGGCGGTTCAGCAAACGCTGATGTCCCTCTTCGGCGGAAAACGTTTCGCCGGCTTCGCCGACAAAATCCACATGCCCTTCCAGACTGTTGCGATCGACTGTGATTTCGATAAGATCGCCATCCCGCAGCTTGCCTGCCGGGCCGCCAGCCAGCGCCTCGGGAGAGATGTGACCAATGCAGGCACCCGTGGAGACGCCGCTGAAACGCGCGTCCGTTATTACGGCCACATGTCTGCCGAACGGCAAATGCTTCAGCGCCGACGTGATCTGATAAGTCTCTTCCATGCCCGAGCCCATCGGCCCGCGGCAAATCAGTACGATCACGTCGCCTTCCTTGATCTGTTGCGCTTTGATGGCGGTGATGGCATCGTGCTCCGTGATGAAGACGCGGGCGGGTCCGCGCATGCGGTACACGCCATCAGCATCCACCACGCCCGGATCGATTGACGTACTCTTCACCACTGAACCCTCGGGTGCGAGATTGCCGTGCGGAAAACAAACCGTGGAGGTCAGACCACGCGAGCGAGCGCCATCTGGCGACAGAATGACGTCATCCGAATCGATCCCGTCCAGGTCTCTCAAGCGATCGCGCAAACGCGCTCTGCGTGCGGATTCCCGCCACCAGTCGAGCATCGCATCCAGCTTTTCGCCGGAAACCGTCAGCGCCCGCGTGTTCAGCAGTCCCGCCGCTCGCAGATGCAGCATCACCTCGGGCACGCCGCCGGCCAAAAAGACTTCCACTGTGGGATGATTGCGTGGGCCGTTCGGCAGCGCATCCACTAGCCGGGGGACGCTGCGGTTCACTCGATTCCAATCGGCCACCGTGGGCCGGGGCAAACCTGCAGCATGCGCGATTGCAGGTATGTGCAACAGTAAGTTCGTCGATCCGCCGAACGCCGCGTGCAGAATCATGGCGTTCTCGATCGCGCTCGGCGTCAGGATGTCTCGCGTCCGTAGCCCGAGTTCTGTCATGCGCAGCAAGGCGCGCGCTGTCCGCCGCGCCATGTCGAGCCAAACCGCCTGTCCGGAAGGCGCCAGCGCTGAATGCGTCAAACTCAGCCCGAGTGCCTCTCCCACAACTTGCGAAGTTGCCGCAGTCCCTAAGAATTGGCACCCGCCGCCTGGCGACGCGCACGCACGGCAACCAGCCAGCGCCGCCTCTTCAAGCGAAATTTTTCCATGAGCAAATCGAGCGCCGATGCTCTGCACTTTACCGGCATCTTCGCCGTGCTCCGGCATCAGCGTGACGCCGCCCGGTATGAGAGCGCAAGGGGAATCCGCCGTACCTGCCAGCGCCATCATCATCGCCGGCAAACCCTTATCACAAGTGGCCACTCCGATCACTCCCGCGCGCGTCGGCAAAGATCGGATGAGCCTTCGTAGAACCATTGCCGCGTCGTTCCGGTAGGGCAGGGAATCGAACATTCCGGGAGTGCCCTGAGTGCGCCCATCGCACGGGTCCGTGCAGGCTCCAGCGAATGGAATCGCCGAGAGCGCCTTCAGTTCGCGAGCCGCTTCCGCCACTAGCAGACCCACTTCCCAATGCCCTGTGTGAAATCCAAGTGCGATAGGCTTGCCGTCCGGTGCGCGCACGCCTCCATGCGTGCTCAGAATGAGAACCTGCTTCCCGCCAAGCGCTTCCGGAGCCCAGCCCATGCCGGTGTTTTGTGTCAGTCCAAACAGATTCCCAGATGGCTGCTCAATCAACATCTCGGGTGTTAGGGGCAGCGCTCCTTCGGGACCGCGTGCGTGAGTCCGAACAGCAAAGATCTCCTGATTGCCGGAATCGATAATGCTTGTAAGATTCATGTGATGAAGACCGCTGTCTATCCGGGGTCATTCGATCCGCTGACGAATGGCCACCTTGACCTCATTGGCCGGGGTTCGCGCCTGTTCGATCACCTCATAGTAGCGGTCCTCAGGAACACCCACAAACAGCCACTGTTCTCTATTGAAGAACGGGTCATTATGCTGCGCGAGGTCTCAGCCCCTTTTGCCAATGTCGAAATCGAATCGTTCGACGGGCTGCTGGTCGACTATGCAGCCCATCGCAACGCCAGTGCCATCCTGCGCGGTATTCGAGCTATTTCCGATTACGAAACTGAGCTGCAGATGGCGCATCTCAACCACCGCCTGCGGCCCGAAACCGAGACTATTTTTCTGCTTGCCACCGAGAAGTATTCATTCATCAGTTCCCGCATGATCAAGGAGATTATCACGCTCGGTGGCGATGTAGGTCAGTTTGTGCCCGAGCCCGTCTCACGCTCCTTGCGCTCGAAATTCCAGCCCTGATGCAGAGCTCGGCGTCAGGACTGCAAAGACGCTACATTGAAAGGTAACAATTATGCAAGTCACAGCGGAAATCGCCGAGCGCATTTCGACCATTAGTGTCTCGTCCACTATGAAGGTTGCTGCCGACGCCGATCGCCTGAGACGAGAAGGGGCGGACGTAGTCGACTTCGGAGCGGGCGAGCCCGATTTCCCGACGCCCTCCAACATCAAGAAGGCGGCGATCACAGCTATAGACTCCAACTTCACCAAGTACACCAACACTGGGGGCACGCCTGAACTGCGCGCCGCTATCTGTGAGCGTCATCGTCTAGATTTCGGCACGAACTACGCAGCCTCCGAGTGCCTGGTGACCGTCGGCGGCAAGCACGCTATTTTTAATCTCGTCCAAGCCCTGGTGAACCCAGGCGATGAGGTCATCATTCCGGTACCTTATTGGGTGACTTACAAAGACGTCGTGAACTATGCCGGCGGGGTATGTGGCTTTGTTGAGACCGACGAACACAATGGCTTTGGAGTTACGGCCAAGCTGCTAGAGCCACATATTAGGCCACGCACGAAATTGGTGATCATCAACTCGCCTTCGAACCCCAGCGGCGCCGTGATTTCGCAGCCCGAGTTCCGCAAGATCCTAGAGCTCACTTCGAACCACGGTATTTACCTGATGACAGACGAATGCTACTGCCATTTCGTCTATGAAAGCAAACCGTTTTCAGCCGCGGCATTCTCTGGCGCGAAGGATTCGGTGGTCGTTGCCGGATCACTTTCGAAGACTTATGCCATGACCGGTTGGCGCATTGGCTTTGCGCTCGCGCCCGCGCCTCTTATCAGCGCCATGACGAAACTGCAGAGCCACTCGACTTCAAACCCGACGTCGATCTCGCAGAAGGCGGCTCTAGAGGCGATGAACGGTCCGCAGGAATCGGTGAATGAGATGCTTGCCGAATATCGCCGTCGCCGCGATTTCGTCGTGAATCGCTTGCGACAGATTCCGGGCGTCACGATAGCGACGCCCAACGGAGCTTTTTATGCGTATCCCAACATTTCAGTCGCGTATGGCGGTGGGCGCATGAAGAATTCACTCGAGTTTGCGAGCCGTTTACTCGAGGAGTCGCACGTCGCCGTTGTACCGGGCGAGGCATTCGGAACCGACGATCACATTCGCATTTCTTACGCAACTTCGACGGCTGAGCTGGAACGAGGGCTTGATCGCATCCATCAGTTCATCGATGGCCTGCGCGCCTGATCCGCGACAATTAAGAGAGAGAAATTGCATGGCAACCGAGCTTGTTATTCCAGCGACTTACGTAGATGATGATCCAGAACACTACGAACTACTCGACGGACGGATGGTTAGGAAAGCATCGGTGGGCAGGAAAAAGCATTCGCGGATCGATCGAATAGTTTGGGCCCTGTTGCAGGAGTCCCAGCAGAAGCTCGGCGGCACGTTGGAAATGGAATGGACCATGCTGAACGGCGCCGAGAAGCTGATTCCTGATGTCACTTTCTCCTTCCCAAACCATCAGGAGTTCGACGGTTATCTGGTAGCGCCCGCATTCCTGGTTGTCGAAACATCCTCTCAAGACCAGTCGCTATCTTCTTTATTCAAGAAGTGCCGCGAGAAGTATCATTTTTTTGGCACTCCCTACTGCTGGGTGATCGACTCGCAGGAGGAAGCCGGCTACGAATGCCACAAAGCGGATAACGGCTTGTTTCGATTGGTCGACGTGCTGACTGCCGGGCCAGAAGTAAGTATTTCCGTCAGCGCTATTTTCGACGAACTGAAGAAACAGCCCTAACTTTGTCCCGTTCTGAACCAGAAGAGTATAGAATTCATATTCGATATATGAAGCCTCTCTTTGCCTTGCTCCTCATCCCGTTCCTGGCTCCGGCTGCCGGCCTCACCGGGAAATGGTCCGTCACCTTCAATGCGGACCGCACTGTCCGCGAAACCTCACTCTATCTCAAAACCCAAGGGGATTCGCTCACTGGCTACATGTTCTCCCATAACGGCAATGAGGCGATTCAGGACGGCAAAATAACCGGGGACAGCTTCTCTTTCTCGATCATCCGCGACAACTTCGGCGAGGAGCAGAAGTCGAATTACACGGGCCGCATCGAAGGCGATACGCTGCTGCTTCAAATGCCTGGCTCGGAAGATCGTCGGGGCCGTCAATTGCACATGAAGCAGGTGTCGACCGAAGCTCCTGGTCCCATGCCGGAGGCTCCCAAGAAGATTTCTCTGCCCGAGGCGAAACCCGTTCCCTACAACGGCCTCGCTAAGACGCCGCCGATGGGCTGGAACAGTTGGAATAAGTTCGCGAACAAGGTTACGGATAAACTCATCCGCGAAACCGCCGACGCGATGGTCAGCAATGGTATGAAGGACGCCGGCTACATTTACGTCAACATAGACGATACCTGGGAAGCCGGACGAGACGGGCAAGGCAATATCCAGACAAACTCCAAATTTCCGGATATGAAGGCGCTCGCCGATTACGTCCACAGCAAAGGCCTGAAACTCGGCATCTACTCTTCCCCGGGGCCGAAAACTTGCGGCGGTTACGAAGGCAGCTTTAAACATGAAGAGCAGGACGCCAAGACTTATGCTTCCTGGGATATCGATTTCCTTAAATATGACTGGTGCAGCGCGACTCAGGTCTATGACTACCATTCGATGCCTGCCGTTTACGCCAAAATGGGCGAGGCACTGCAGAGTACGGGACGGCCAATAGTCTATAGTCTTTGCCAGTATGGCGTTTTTCACGGGCCACAGTGGGGCGCAAGTGTCGGCGGTAATTCATGGCGCACAACCGGCGACATCAGCGATAACTGGAAATCGATGTCCCACATCGGCTTCGACTTGCAGGAAGGCCTTGCTCAATATGCGGGACCGGGTCACTGGAACGATCCCGACATGCTGGAAGTTGGCAATGGTGGCATGAGCGAGACCGAGTACCGCACCCACATGAGCCTTTGGAGTCTGCTTGCCGCGCCACTCCTCGCGGGCAACGACCTGCGTAGCGTGTCTCCTGCAATTCTTCAGATCCTTACGAATAAAGATGCCATCGCCATCGATCAGGACCCCCTTGGTAAAGAGGCAACACGCGTTGCGAAGAATGGAGATCTCGAGGTCTGGGCGCGCCCGCTGGCCGAAGGCGCTGAAGCTGTCGGGCTGTTTAACCGTGGCGCAACATCAGCACGGATCTCGGCGACTAGGTCTGACCTGAAACTCGACGGCAATTTTACTGTTCGCGATCTCTGGGAGCATGCTGATCGGGGAAAGCTCGCAAACGAGTTCTCAGCCGAAGTGCCGTCACACGGAGTCGTGCTGATCAGGCTACAGCCAGCTCAGTAGACACTCCTATTTTATTTTCTTGCCTGGCATATCGCGGCCGCCCTGGTGCAGGATCACTTGCGTCACCTTGCCCGAGGCATCTTTCGTAAACTCGAGTTGCGCATCCACTACTTTCAAGAAAAAGCGATTCTCCGATTCCGCAAAGATGGGAATTCTCTGTTGCCCGGTCAACTGCGTCTCGAGATGGTCACCCTCCAAGGTCACGCTCAGAACGGCTCCCGGAGCAAGCTGATAATCGCCAACGTACTGCTTGAGCGCTGCGGGCGATAGTTTGATCTCTTTCCGCTCGGAAGGAAGCGTCACCTTCTCGCCGTGAATCGTCGCTGCAAGCGCACCTGCTATTTCATCCGGCGCCCCGCCGTTCAAATTCCCGAGCACGATTACAATGAGCTGGTCGTCAGGCCAGTAAGCCAGCTCAGTGTTAAACCCCTCGATTCCTCCGCCGTGCTCGATCTCCTTCCGACCGTTGACCTGCCTGACTTGCAAGCCAAACGCATAATCCTGTTTGAAAGGCGTCGTCATCTCTTTCAAAGAATCCGCGTGCAAAACCTTTCCGCCGAAGAGCCCGCGCTCCCACCGGAGCAGGTCCTCGCTTGTTGAGTAAAGCGCGCCTGCCGAAAAGGGAATTGTCATGTCGATGTATCCGGCATTAATGATGCCGTGCTCCGACGGCGTATATCCCGAGGCTCGATGCATGATAATAGCCGAGTTCGAGTCATATCCCGAATCCTTCATCCCGAGTGGCGTGAAGATGCTCTGTTCCACGAATTGCTGATAGGTCTGGCCGCTGATCTTCTCGAGCAGATATCCAAGAAGTACGTAACCCGAATTGCTATAACTCCACTTAGTTCCTGGCTCGAAATCGAGCGGCTTGTCGCGAAACCGCTCAACCAGTTTCTCCGGGGTCGTACTCTTCGCTTCCGAGTCCTTATAGTCCTTAAAACTAGTAAAGCTCGGAATGCCTGAGGTGTGAGTCAAAACCTGGTAAATGGTGATCTTGTCCCAGGCTGCAGGCGCGTTCTGCATGTACTTTTTCACGGGATCACTCACCTTCAACTTGCCCCGCTCTTCCAGGAGCAAAATGCAGGCAGCAGTGAATTGTTTCGTGATGGAGCCAAGGCGAAACTTGGTCGCCGGCGAGTTTGGAACCGACCACTCGAGGTCCGCTGAGCCGTACCCCTGGTTGAGCAAGATCTGGTCGCCCTTCGCCACCAGCACCGAGCCCATAAACTGATGATCGTTCACGTATGAGTTGATAACCTGCTGCATGCGTGCCGCGGGGTCCTGCGCCCAAGCAAGGGAGCCTAGCAGCAAGCATCCGGCTAAAGTCTTCCGCATAGAGCGCTACTATATCGAATCTGCGTATGCTTAGAGGCCAGATTAGCTCCGCGCACGCGCTGCTGCGAAAATTGAAGTTGACGATGCTCCTTCACATGGCAGTCGTGCTGTCGCTGGCCTCTCTCGTGTTCGCTCAAACCGAAGTTGGCGAACTTCGCCTGGTTCTTACCGATACCAGCGGTCTTCCGGTGCAAGGTACCGCTGAGCTCGCGAGTCAGGCCAACCAGTATGTCCATACTTTCGCCGCCGATGCCGAAGGCCGCGTGATCGCTAAGCGCCTGCCTTTTGGCCTGTACACCGTGAAGATCGTCCACCCCGGCTTTACTCCCGTTTCCGAGGTGATCGAGATCCGTTCCGCCATTCCGAAAGAGCTTACTGTGAGGCTAGGAATTGAGCACATCAAGACCACCGTCAGCGTCAATGACAATGCGACGCTCATCAACCCCGCAAACTATTCGGGGAACATCCAGATTGGCAGCCCTACTCTCCAAGACAGGCTTACTCCCATGCCCGGCCGTTCTCTCGCGGAATTAGTGAACCAGGAGCCTGGCTGGGTCTTCGAAGCGAACGGCATTCTGCATCCCCGCGGCGAAGAGTATCAGGTGCAGTATGTGGTCGACGGCATTCCGCTTACCGAAAATCGGTCGGCGGCGTTCGTCCCGGACTTTGATGCCGGTAGCGTACAGTCGATGAGTATCTACACCGCGGGCTTCCCAGCCGAGTACGGCAGAAAGATGGGAGGTGCTATTGAAGTCGAGACAAGGCGCGACACCCGGCACGGTTTTCATGGCAGAGCCATCCTTTCAGGTGGCAGCTTTACTACATTGAACGGCTATTTACAGACCCAATATGGTTTTGGGAAGAATACGTTTACCCTGAGCGCCGCTGGTTCCACCACCGATCATTATCTGGACCCGCCTGTTACCCAGAACTTCACGAACCACGGCGCAACAACCGATTTCATGGCTCAATACGAGCGCGACCTGACCGATAAAGACCGTGTCTCACTCATCCTTCGGCGCGAGCAATCCAAATTTCTTGTACCGAACGAACTTATACAGCAGTCAGCCGGCCAGCGCCAGGACCGCCAAAGCTTCGAAACTGCCGCTCAATTCTCGTATCAGCACATCTTCTCTTCTAATGTGCTTGCCGATTTCCGCGCTATGACGCGCGATTTAACTGCCCGTTTGTGGTCGAACAATCTTGCAACTCCCATGATCGTGACTCAGGATCGCGGTTACCACGAAGAGTATGTCAAGGCAACCGTTTCCGTGCATGCCGGGATCCACGAATTCAAAGCCGGTCTCGAATCCGACTATGCTTCCATTCAGGAAGCCCTGAGTTACCTGATCACAGATCCAAGTCAATTTGACCCCGCGACTCCCCTCGCGTTCACCTTTTATGAGCACGCGCCGGATCGTGAGCAGGGGGTTTTCGGACAGGACGATCTTCACTGGAAGAACTTAACGCTGAGCGGGGGACTTCGTTTCGATCATTACGATCTGCTGGTCAATCAGGTCGGCTGGAGTCCCCGCGCGGGCATTGCCGTTTATTGGCCACAAACAGGAATTGTCTTTCGCGCCGCGTACGACAGAGTTTTTCAAACACCCGCCTTTGAGAATCTCCTCGTTTCCAGCTCTCCGTTGGTCACTAGCCTCAGCGATCAGGTGTTGCGCTTGCCTGTCGAACCGGCGCGTGGCAATTATTACCAGGCCGGATTCGGGCGGGGCTTCTTCGGTCATGTGAGTCTTAACTCCAACTTCTTCTGGCGCCGATACCATAACTATCCAGACGACAATTTGTTACTCAACACAGGCGTGAGTTTCCCCATTTCGTTTGCGCTCGCAAACATTTATGGTGTCGAAACAAAGCTCGATATCCCCCACTGGGGGCGCTTCTCCGGTTACGCCAGTTGGACTAATTCGCGCGGTAACGGCTATTTCCCCGCTACCGGCGGTCTCTTCCTCGGTGACGATGCTGCTTATGCTATCAGCGCGACCAGCGGCGAATTTCCAGTTTCTCAGGATCAACGAAACAGCGTCCGCGCTCGCATCCGCTGCGACCTGACTCCTCGTCTCTGGCTTGCGTTCGGCGGAACCTATGATTCCGGACTGCCCATTGATTTCGATGGCACCTATCAACAGGCTCTCCAGCAGTACGGGCCTAACATTGTCAATCGGATCAATTTCGGAAATTATCGGCCGCGTCCGCTCGGCTCTCTCAGTGCCTCGCTGGGCTTGCTCCTCAACAAAAGCGAGAAGTTTCCGGCTCGCTTTCAGATCGACGGAACAAATTTGACAAACGAGATCAATGTCATCGATTTCGCTGGCCTCTTTTCCGGTACCGCTATCGCTGGCAGTCGCAGCGTGAACGCTCGTTTGCAGGTGAATTTCTAATCGATGCATATCCCGGACGGCTATCTTAGTCCTTCTACCTGCGCCGGCCTGTACGCGGTATCGGGGCCGTTCTGGTATACCGCCCTGCGCCGAACCCGCAATTCTCTCACCGCGCGAACCGTTCCGCTGCTCTCGGTCTTCTCTGCTTTTTCATTCGTCGTCATGATGTTTAATCTCCCGCTGCCTGGCGGGACGACCGGCCATGCGGTCGGGATGGGCGTCGCAGCAGTCGTGCTTGGTCCCTGGTTCTCGCTGCTCTCTATTTCTACAGCGTTGGCCATTCAGGCGTTGCTGTTCGGGGATGGCGGAGTAACAACTTTCGGTGCAAACTGTTTCAATATGGCCATAATAGGCTCATTCTCCGCCTACGCAGTCTACCGCCTGCTTGCCCGCAATTCAGCTCTAACTTCTCCGCGGCGCGCAGTGGCTGCAGGTCTCGGAGGCTACTTCGGGATTAATCTCGCAGCCCTTTGTGCCGCCATCGAGTTCGGGTTACAGCCGCGTTTTTTTCACGATTCGGCTGGCGCGCCGCTTTATGCACCCTACCCGCTCCACATTGCAATTCCGGCCATGCTGGTCGGCCATCTCACTTTCGCAGGTCTGGCGGAATTCATCCTCTCTGTCGGGCTTGTCGTCTACTTGCAGCGTGCTGACCCTGCGCTTCTCAGCAGGACCGCACCCTGTGCCCCGGAAGTTGAAATCGGTGCTTCCCCCTTGGTTGTGTCCGGGATTCCGTGGCTCGCCTGGCGGAAACTCTGGTTGATCCTCGGCTTCTTCCTCGCTTTGACGCCGCTCGGCATTTTGGCCAGCGGCACCGCTTGGGGCGAATGGCGTGTCAGTGCTTTCAAGCGTGCCGCTGTTCCCGCTGGTCTGCTGCGCATATCTTCTCTTTGGCGCGCTCCTCTTCGCGATTACGCGCCAAGTTTCATTCGCAGCGCCGGTTTCGGATATTTTCTGTGTGCAATCGCCGGAGTCGGCGTAATCATTCTTTTGGCGTTCTTTACTGTCTGGCTCACAAACCAGATCCCCGAAGGCTCGCGCATTCACAAGAGTTACCTGGAACAAACCATCGGTTCACTCCTGCGCGTCTCCGAAGAGTCGCTCTTCGCCGAACAGGTCGCTCAATCACAAGGCTTGCTTCAGCGCATTGACCCGCGCGTCAAACTCGTAGGTCTCGGCGCCCTGATTCTGTCGGCGATTTCGATTCGTCGCCTGTGGCTCTCGGCCACGCTCTTTCTTTTTAGCATCTTGCTCGCTTGCCTCTGCCGTATTCCGTTGCGCGCGCTTGCCACTCGGGTCTGGCTTGCCGTTCTCGCATTTACTGGAGCGATAGCCCTTCCTGCCCTGTTTCTGGTGGCGGGCGGCGAAATGTATCGCGTTCCGCTGCTCGGCTGGGCAATCAGCGGTCAAGGCCTAACCGCAGCCGCTTTTCTGCTACTGCGCGCGGAAACCGCCGCTACGCTCGTGATGATCTTGCTTCTCACCACGCGCTGGAATCGTCTGCTGCGCGCCCTCCGCATCTTCCGCGTTCCAGCCGTTATGGTGATTGTGTTCCAGATGACCTATCGCTACTTGTTCGTTTTCCTCCGTGCCGCTAGCGATCTTTTCGAAGCGCGACGCGCCCGGCTACTCGGGCCACCTGTGCCGGAATCTCAGCGCACTTCGGCGACCGCTATCGCCGGCGTGCTCCTGGAAAAAAGCTTTCTGCTCAGCAGCGAAGTATATCTGGCTATGGAGGCGCGCGGCTTCCGTGGCGAGATTCGGCTGCTTGACGATTTCAGCATGCGAATCGCCGACTGGCTCTCCTTAGCTGTCTTCCTTTCGCTCGCGAGCCTCGCTGTTTGGGTCGGACGCTGATGCCGCTTGCGTCGCCAACTGTCTTCGCTGCGCAAGCGGTCTCGTTTTCCTATGGCAAGCTCCTCGCACTCCAAAACCTGTCGCTAAACATCGGAGAAGGCGAGCGTGTCGCTCTACTCGGAGCGAATGGTTCTGGCAAATCCACTCTGTTCCGCCTGCTTGCGGCGCTTGCTTTCGCCGATCAGGGCAGCATCTCTTATCTAGGCCAAGAGCTAACCGCCGCGAGACTGCAGCAGAAAGACTTCTTTTATGAGTTCCGCCGCTCAGTTGGCGTTGTTTTCCAAAACCCCGACGTTCAACTCTTTAACCCGAGTGTTTTCGACGAGATTGCGTTCGGACCTCTCCAGTTAGGTTGGCCGCAGGGCGAAATTCGTAGCCGAGTCGAACAGACTCTCTCGTTGCTCGGTATTTCCTCGCTAGCCGCCCGGGCTCCTCACCGTCTCTCTGGAGGCGAGAAGAAGCGGGTTGCGCTGGCATCGGTTCTCGTCACAGAACCGCAAGTTCTATTGCTTGACGAGCCTCTCGAATCACTCGATCCCACCAGTCAAAACGGCATCATCGCGCTGCTTTCCTCTATGGCTTCCGGTCCGCGCACCGTGATCATCGCCACTCATGACCTCAATGCACTCGAAAGTATCGCAGATCGCTGTCTTGTGTTAAGAGACGGTGCTGTAGCCGCTGAAGGAGATCCCTACACGATCCTTCATGACGCGCATCTGCTCGAGCAGACCGGACTGGTGCGCCCCCACCGTCACCATCACCCTAAACCTGCCCAGCCGCATGGGCATCTGCACGCTGACGATCTGGAAGCTGGCCGCTTGTAAGTCTGCTACTGCCAGATCGTGCCCGTTTCCGTGTTCTAGCGGTTTAATTCCTTTTTCCTGCGCGTAACACTGCTGTCGGAGCGCCGTCTAACAAGCGATGGCTTGGCGAATCGTTGCGCTTATTCTATTTATCGGCGGTATTTTTGCCATGCCTTTGTGGCCCTATAGTCGGGACTGGAGCGTGTTTGCTCCAGGATTCTGCTGGTTCCTAGCAATCTTGGCTTTCCTGATCAGTATCTTTGCGAGGCGGGGTAGCGCAATCTGGAAGCATCGCGGTCAGGGCTAAGAGACGAATTTTTCAGGCTCCCGTCGAAATGTTTAGGAGGCACTTATCGTGCGGAAAGTGTTCTGTTCCACTATCGTCGCAGTTCTTTTAGTTCTTCCCAGCGTTGTCATTGCGGGCCAGCGCGATCACAATGACCCATACGTGCATGGACCGGCGGGTGAATCCAGAATGATTCAGGAAGTACGCCACCAGCTCGTAATGTTGCCGTATTACACCATCTTCGACGACCTCGGCTTTCGAGTGCAGGGCTCAACTGTGACCCTGGTGGGGGCTGTTACCAACCCGGTTCTCAAATCCGACGCGGGCAACGTTGTCAAGGGAGTTGAGGGCGTCACTCAGGTAAACAACGAGATCAAAGTTCTCCCGCTATCCCCGATGGACTCGCAGATTCGGCGCGCTATGTTCCGGACGATTTATGGCGACCCCCAGATTGGCGACCGTTACGGACATCAGGCTTTACCCAGCATTCACATTATCGTGGAAAACGGTCATGTGACTTTGGAAGGTGTTGTAGCTAATCAAGGCGATAAAAACCTGATAAATATTCGCGCCAACTCGGTCCCGAATGTTTTCAGCGTAACTAATAATCTGCAGGTTGAGAAGGGCTGAGACTCGCCCCTTTCAGCGTGTCCAGATGGTAAATCGCCACGATGGGAGTGTGAGCGCCCATCAACTCGTACCGGTTCGCTAACTTCGGCAGGATTCGATGGAGTGTTTGTTGAGGTGATGCTCTTAAGCCCGTGAGCATAATGTAATCGACGCTCTTGCCAGTCTGCCTCTCGAACACCTCCACAGCCTTTTCGAAATCGTGCTGCGTAGCGGGAGCCAGATAATTTTCATCGAGGAAATAGCCCGGCCGGAATCGCGTCCAGAATGCATTACGACCTGCCTCGTAATCGCGCAGGTCCACGATATTCTTATTTGTCAGCAGATCAATCGCGTGCTCTATCGGCGGAACCAGCTCGGTTTCTTCGTTGGAATCCATTTGGCACACAAAGCTGTTCGGAGAAATTAGGCTACCGAGCTTCATCACCTCTGCCAGCTCGTAATTCGCGGTGCGCCAGCTCGGGAGTCGCGCAATAATCATCCAGAATGCAATCGCAACAGTTATCGAGACAATCGCCGGCACCGCACGTAGAGCCAGCGTTAACCCGAGCCAGAGTGCCCACATCAGGTACCCGAAAAGCAGCAGCCTGACTGCCAGAAACGTACCTTCGCCGATGCGTCCGGGGCTGAATAATCCCAGGATCAGCAACGTAGCTGCTGTGACGAGGAGAATATCGGCATAATCTATTTTCCGCATGCGTGTTTTCCACGCAAGATTGGCCAGCGAGGCAAGGACCAAGAATAGGAAGAGCGCCCTCGCTGGGCGCGCATCGCCCTCGAAGATATGCAGCGGAGTATCGGTGTAAAGGGGCCACATAAGGGTCCGGATTGAAACAATCTTGTTCCACTGCACCAGTTCGTTCTGTCTCGCAAAAAGCAAGTCTGGAATCGCGAAGGGAACAAAGATAGCCAGCGGCAGCAGCGTTTGATGGGCGGCTCGCCGGCGCTCAGCGGCGGCAAACCAGCCAGGCCACTCTGCGCATATGGTCATCAACGCAATCACCAATCCGCAGACTGCCCAACTAATCGGGTGGCACAAATACACCCCAGCAACCGCCAAAAACAGCAGAGCGAGCCTCCTTGCGTTCCAGTGCCCACGACATCGCAGGCACATGCCAACGCACACCAACAGGAACGGAACGCCCAGGCTGAAGCTCCAGAATCCCATCTGTAGCGGCCAGTTATAAAGAAACGGCATCACTAGCAGCGGAGCAGCCGGATGTGTTTCCCGAATGCTCAGCACGGCGTACTGGAACGCGAGCGCCAAGCCAACTATGCACAGCGTCATCAGCAGCTTTTCACAAGCTTCAGGCGGCAAGCCGATACTCATCAGCAAGATCGCCAGCCCGTGACCAGCCAGGTTCCCGGCGGTCGGAATGTGCAGCGTGTAAGCCTGCTCAAAAACCGGAACGCGCCGGTAATTTAGAAACACATAAGAATTGAACAGGTGGGAGGGCCCGTCCGAAGATGGAAAGTATCGAAAGGCCCAGATCGGAATAATTTGTGCGATCAGGAGCAGATAAAAAGCGGCGGTATAGAAAGACCTTCGCCGGGCGGCATGAGTTTGTTCCAGATCTTTCAGAGGTTCTTCGAATTATATCCATCCCAAGTAGGAATTTATCTTCCACCTTTACTGACTCGAAGCAATACAGTACGATTCGCAAGAGGTTCCATGTCACCCCTTGCGCTCACTGAGGGACTTTGAATTCGCTCGTCCGGCTCCGGCCGATCGCTTTCATTGCCGCTTTGCTTCTCACCTGGCAAATTGCTGCTAGCCACCAGTCTGCTCACCTTCTACCCGGACCGTGGGAAGTCATCGGTGGCATCGCTGACCTGGTTCGCCACGGACTGTTGTTAAAGTACGTAGTTGCGTCGCTGTTCCGGGTCACGTGGGGATTTGTGCTCGCGGCAGTCTTGGCCATTCCGATCGGACTTACGATCGGATGGTATCCGCGTGCCGAGATGGCCTTTAATCCGATACTTCAGATCCTTCGCCCGATTTCTCCGCTGGCCTGGATTCCCATCGCGATCTTGTGGTTCGGCGTAGGCGACCTTGCCGCCATATTTCTCATCTTCGTGGGCTGCTTCCTGCCATTGCTTCTGACCGCTATCAGTGCGGCTCAGAGTATACCTGCCGTTTATGTGAACGCTGGACGAAATTTCGGCCTCAGTCCAGCGGCCCTGGTCTACCGCGTTTTGTATCCGGCGGCGATGCCGCAACTCCTCATTGGCTTGCGCATTACATTGGGCATCGCTTGGCTCGTGGTGGTTGCGGCCGAGATGATCGCCGTAAACTCCGGGTTAGGCTTTCTGATTGTCGATGCGCGCAACGCCGGCAACCGCTACGACCTGGTGGTAGCTGGCATGATCCTGATCGGATTCATCGGCTTGCTACTAGATTTGGCCATGCGATCACTCGAGCAACTCAAATCCCTCCGCTGGAACTATTCGGAGGGCTAGGATGTCGCTAACGGAAGCTGTCCTGACACTCCCAAAAGTCGATACCAAGTTGCGCGTCGCGCACATCGACATGGCATTCACGCGCGATGGGGAAAGCATCCCTGTTCTGGAAGACATAAGTCTCGAAGTGGCCGATGGTGAGTTCGTTTGCCTGCTTGGCCCCTCGGGCTGCGGCAAGTCAACGTTGTTAAGTACCCTGGCAGGTTTCCTTTCCCCCACGAGTGGCGAGATACTGATCGATGGTCAGCTCGTGCGCGGGCCAGATCCTCGCCGGATCTTCGTCTTCCAGGAGCGCGGAACTTTTCCATGGCTCACGGTTCAAGGGAACGTGGGTTTCGGTCTAACGAAATTGTCGCGTTCGGAACGCGAGCAGCGCGTCGCGCACTATATCCAAATGGTGGGTCTCGAAGGGTTCGAGAAAGCTTATCCACCCGAGCTTTCCGGCGGTATGAAGCAGCGACTCGAAGTTGCGCGGGCTCTGGCAGTGAACCCGGACATGCTCTTTCTGGATGAACCCTTTGGAGCGCTTGACTCGATCACTCGTCTCGTTATGCGGAGTGAACTGCTGCGCATTTGGGAGGCCGAGCGCAAGACCATCATCTTCGTGACACACGATATAGATGAGGCGGTCCAACTTGCAGACCGCGTACTCGTTCTGAGCGCCCGCCCGGCAAAGATTCAACAAATCGTGAACATTGACATCCCGCATCCGCGCGATATCAGCTCGCCACGATATCTCGAGCTGCGCGACGGAATTTTCCAACAGATCGGCCTGGCACACAAGATATGAACTCGCTCGGCGTACCGGGAAGGTGGGAAAAGTTCTTCTGGCCGCTTCTGGCTTCGGCGCTGTTCCTCGCGTTGTGGCATTACTCCGTTGTATGGACCGCTACCAAAGTTTTTCCTTCCCCGCTCGCCGTGGAGAAAGCGATTGCTGAGTTAGCACGGAAGAGTCTCCTCTGGAGCTACATCGGCGATTCGTTGCGACGTGTCGCCATTGGCTTCGGCGCCGCTACTGTTCTCGGAATACCGCTCGGATTAAGCCTCGGTTGGTATCCGGCGGCCAATCGTGTAGTAAATCCGGTGCTGCAATTGCTCCGGCCCATCAGTCCCATCGCCTGGATTCCAGTTGCTATCATTTTCTTCGGCGTGGGTGACCGGGCTGCAACTTTCCTGATTTTCCTGGGCGCGTTCTTTCCGATCGTTGTTACCTGCGTGAACGGCGTATCCAGCGTACCCACGATGTTTAGACAAGCGGGACGTAACTTCGGCCTCACCGCTCCCCAGCTTCTTGCGAGAGTGATCTTTCCTGCTGCGCTTCAGCAGATCATCGTCGGCTTGCGCATTGCGCTCGGCATCGCATGGCTGGTGGTTGTTGCCGCGGAGATGATCGCTGTGAATTCCGGCCTTGGATATCTGGTTATCGATTCGCGAAATGCGGGCAAGCGCTACGACCTTGTGGTGGCGGCCATTCTGTTGATCGGAGTGATTGGGTTGGCTCTCGATCTATGCTTCCGAAGACTCGAAAAAATCAAATCCGTTCAATGGGGATTCCGCAATTAGTCTCAGAAGCAAAATTCTGTTAGTAGCCGTCGGATGGCTCGCGCTCATCTCGGCGTTGCATGGTTACCTGAACGTGAATTGGGCGGCCGTTCTCAACGATTATCGCCCGCCCGCGAAACGAAAAATTACGGTTGCCTACATCCCCGTCACGTGCCAGCTTACCTGCCCGGTGACGGACTACATCTCGAAATTCTCAGAAAGCGGCGAGCTATTTCTGCCCCGCATGTTTCAGGGCTTCCCCGAAATGAAGGAAGCTATCATCTCTAATAAAGTGCAGGCCGCGTTCATCGTCGCTCCGATGGCGATCGCGCTCAAGGCGCAGGGTGTTCCTATAAAGGTTGTTTATCTTGGCCACCGTTACGGCAGCGCGGTGGTTGTCCGGAAGGACGGCCCAATCAAAACGTTCGCCGATATGCGAGGCCGCACGGTAGCGATTCCGACTCGTTTTTCTGACGAGAGATTAATGCTCTTTCGTGCCATGAAGATCTGGGGCATCAAGCCGGGCGAGATCAACATGGTCGAGATGGCGCCTCCGGATGTTTCGGGCGCCCTTGCTGCTGGGGCTATCGACGCGTTTTCAATGGGCGAGCCATTTCCCTCGCAGGCAGAACTAGCGGGCTACGGTCGAGTTCTCTTTCAAGCACGCGAATACTGGCCTGACTACATGTCATGTATTCTGATCGTTCGCCAGGACTTGATCGATTCTCGTCCGGACGTCGTGCAGGTCTTGGTGGATGGCATTGCGCGATCGGGTCTCTGGCTAGACAAGAGCAAACCTCATCGAGAAAATGCAGCTGATTTCGTGGGCCGTTTCTATTACCATCAAAGGCCTGCCCTGCTGCGGTTCGCGCTCACGCATCCCATGGACCGGGTGATGTATAGCCCACTTGCACCGCGAAAGCGTGATTTCGATCTAGTTCGAGACATGATGATGGAAACGGGCGTCCTGGACAAGAAAATCGAGTTCAATGAGTACACGGATACGCGGTTTTCAGATAAAGCGAGCATTCAGACTGCGTGGAGATATGAGGCGGGAATTGCGGCGGCCAGATAGAGGTGGAATTGCAGGGCAGCAGGCCGCAATTCAGCGATTTGAGACCACGGTTATTTATCGAATTTTTTGTTTGACTCCGTAAACGGTGGTCTCCACGTTGTAGTTCCGCCAGTCGAACCAGTAGTCCTTGATGACGTCGACGTGATTCAGGCAAAGCCCTTTTGATTGTCCAGCAACTGCGCATCCTTGGAAATCCCATTGACTGCCCGTCTGCGCATCCATGAGCAGCGCGCCGGATCGCAGCTCATCTGGCCGTGTATCGGTTGGATTGTCAATAATCCGGTAAAACTGCGGCGTGCCCTCTACCCCGGGAATACGCTCCCGGAAGGCGCGCACGGAACGATTATCACCACCCACGACGAGCAGAATCGGCTCTGTTCCAACGCGATCTTGAATCAGCTTCTCTCTTAAAACAGCCCCGTAAGGGAAAGCGCGGCTTGCCCCAAAAGCGTGGATCCCGAGCATCAGATCGCGCGGCTTGAGTCCAGCCTGGGCGTAGCTCACAACGGTAGGAGCTTTCGCCATTCTTACATCCCAATTCTTGGGAGCGTACTCGTGTCTAAAGCGGATAACATCGTCAAGTACCGTGCCATTAGGCTGCTCCATTTTCCAGAGCGAAAAAGTAAGTTCATCCGCGGAGACCAGCGGCAGACGACGCCCCGCAAGCGGTCCAGAAATTGCAATACCGGTTATCTGTTGCCAGTAAGTTCCGGTCTGCTCATCGCGCATCAAGAAATTCTGGTTATTGATGCCAGCGAGATGAAAACGTAGTTGCATTCCATCGATAGTTCTTTGAAACACCAGACCGGTGTGACAGAGCGTTCAATAAGTCGCTATGATAGAGACCCCGCCAAGCACGTCGTTGATTATATGGTGATACGACATGCTCCGGATTGGATAAGCTCTCGCTGCTCGGCCCATATGGACCGCAATTACCTCCTCGCCGCCGTCCAATTTCGCTTTGGAAGAGGGAGAGAAAGCGGGACCATCCAAGGGATGAAACATGAGCTCATAGATATTCACGCGCGACAAGATGCCGAAAACAACAACCAGCAGAGCACATACTGAAGCTGCTACTTTACTCCCCATACGATGGTTTTGCCGCCAGGAGAAGACTAGCAACGCGAATGCAGCGGCGACGAAAATAATCTGAAGAAAGGGCCGGATGCGCATCACGGTTAACGCGAGAGCCAGTTCACCTCGGCCCTGATATCGAAACGGGCGAATAACATACAGTGGATAGGCGAGCACGAGGAACGAAAGCAGGACGCAGATAGTCAGCCAGAGAAGCGGTTTACAGACCAATCTCCTATTCGTCGAAAGCATGGTTCCCTCCACTGTGCGCGATCAGCTCACGCCTCTGAGCGAGTATGACAGCAATCCGAGAACCTGCCATCGACCGAAAGTTCGGTTCAAGGCTACCCCGTGCACCAGGATTCCTACGCGCTAATTCTCTGTTTTTTGGCGGTGAGGGTGGGATTCGAACCATGAAGCGCCTAGCATGCTCTGTAACTTGTAGATCGCACGTTGCTGCTAATGCCAGAATCGCCATCAATTTCAAGAACCATTGCCCGATATTGCCCGGTGATCGGTTCTGGTTCCCCAGCCTGCCCTGCTCGCGCAAGCCGAAAAGCAGTTTAGCCGCCTGAAGTGCCCAGGATCAAAGACACCAAAGAGTCGCAACCAGTTCAGCCGGATTTTTCTTCAGAAAACTAGGAGAATTCTCACAGCCCGAGCTCACTATTTTTCTGACCGATGCGCAACAGCATCGCTCAGAAGGTGCAGAATGTGTCCTTGTAGTGCGCGGTTCTGCCGAAAATGCTAGGATGCTCACGGGCTGGCCGGCATCGGGAAACCTGTGTCGTCCTGCCTAGAATGCGCCACAGCGTTTAAATGCGACTTAAGAGGGGTTGAAGTGCGGCTACTTGCGCTTCGCTTCTGCTGAGTGCCTTTCCATTCGATTATGAGGGGATTATCCGTCGCGTTCCTTCTCACGTTGCTCGGTGCGGTATTCGTGAATCACGCGGTCTACGTATTCCATCTTCTCTTCCTCGGTCATGCGGTCGGGGTCAAGTCCCTCGGCTTGCAGGCGGGCGCGGAACCGGGCCTCGCCGTAGGCGCGTAAGTGTTCCCATGATGCCCGCCGCTCCCGGCTCTGCCGCATCAGTTCGTCCGTGGCCTTCTGGCCGATATACTTGGGCAGCACTTCCGCCGCAGGCCGCGCCCGCTTCATGTCTTCCGCCGTGCATTCGGGGTTGTCCTCGTCAATGCGTTCGGGGTCGGGGGTTTCGGTGTCGCTCATACCCGTATCTTCCTCCTGGCCGGGTTCGCGGAGGGCAGACGAAAGGGGCTAGAGCCGCCGTCCCTTTCGCGGCTTCCGGGGGTAATGGCATCTCGATAAAGCCATAGCTTCCTGGCGTTGCCGCATCGACGGCTGACGCTATCTCGGCCTCGTGTTGCTGCAAAAGCCGCCAAATGTTGGAGCCGAGGGCGACCAAGGCCAACTTCCGGCCCGTGAGGTTCTGTTGGTAGCGAATGTTCTGGTCAGCCGTAACCATAACGTCAAACCCTGCTTGTTCCGCATTCAGAAGCTCGCGGTTTTTCAATCGCTCCGGCCACTGCATTTGGGCGACCGTGCGAACTTCATGTTCCGGCAGGAAGCGGCGTACAGGGACAGGGACGTTTTTATCGAAGAGGATGCGCAACGCGGTGGCTCTTTACGTAGGTCAACACCGCCTCGACGCGCTCCAGCGAAATTTCAAACAGTTTCGCGATTTCCGCCGCGCTCTCTCCGTAGTCGGCATTATCGACAATGGCACTCACCGGCATACGGGTGCCGCGCAGCACCGGAGCGCCGCTTTGGATTTCAGGGTCGATTTCGACGAGCGGACACTGTGACCAGTCGATTTTCCCTTTGCCACGGCTCCACCATTTGCCGGCCTGCGCCTCGCCCGAGAGTTTTTGGCGGCGCTCCCGCAGACGGCGTTCCATCGCATCGCTTACCAGTTCGTCCAACGTGATATGTTCCTGCTGCGCCACTTCCGCCGCCCGCGCAAGGAGCTCCGGGGGGACGGAAGCATGCAGGTTTTTTTCGGGATTGGTCACGTTGCTGCTCATTTCTCTATTTTCGCTGCCGCGAGACTAGCAGAACATCCCGGTTCGGTAAAGCCGGATGCGCCGCCCCGGCTTCGCTTCTCCTGATCGGCGGTTCCGTCCGTTCAAACCGCATTCCTGAGAGTGGGGCGGAATACCTCAAAGCGACTGTCAAGTTTGGGCAGCGTTACTGCCAACTTCTCTCAGTAAACTGCCAAAAATCGCTTGCAAACTTGGCAGTATTGGTGCAAGTTTCCTGTCACTTTACTGACAAAAAAAGGCAACGAAAATGGCAGAAGACTTCCAAGAAGGCAAGGAGGAAACGGCAGTTCTCAAACGATGGGGATTTCCGATCTACGAAACGAATCCCAGCGTAGGCGCATTCCCAGTAAGAATCAAGCGCTCGAATATGAAAGCCGAACTCAGCGTTTACATGGTCGCTCCCAGTTCAGGTGATGTGATCGGCCGCGGCGCTTTCGGTTTCGTGGAAGAGAAGCAAGTGGACGGTGAAGAGTTCGTCAAGATCTACCTTGATGGCGTGCGCAAGTATGGCGAGGTGAAAAAAGCCGGCGCATTGCTATTCGAGTTTGTCTACTGGGAACTCAGCGGCAAAGATGCGAAGGATAAGGACACGGTGGTGCTTAATTACCTGCTAGCTAACCGATGGAAGCAAGACCTCACCGAGCACACCTATTTTAGGTGTAACGTGCGATTCATGTTCAACGATGATCGCCTGATTCTTGGCAAGAGTTACCGGCGGCGGCGACCGCAGGAGATGATGCAGGAAGAATTGCCGCTGTTGGAGGGTATGCGAGCACTTCCGGCTCCCACGGATAGGCAGACATAAAGACGCGCCATATTGGAGTATTCTGGGCAGCTTCTGCTAGTGTGCATGGCATGGCTGAAGAGCAGTTGATTCCTGATCCACCCCGCAAGGAGGATGTGTTATTCCAAAGCGGGTTTGAGGACTGGCATAACAATGCCTGTCTCAATTTCTCCTACGGCAACGATATTGGCTACACGGAAGGCTACCGCCGGGGTGCGTACCTGCTTGTGGAATACGTCAACGAACATGGCCGCGATCAGGATTTCCTGCTCTATCCGATAGTGTTCCTCTACCGGCATCACATCGAACTGGCACTGAAAGCGATCCTGCGCGATGCACCCTACGTATTGGATCGGAGGCCGACACCGGCCGAGATCAAGCATTCACAAAAGCACAGACTGGATTTGCTGTGGCAGGATGTGAAACCGATCTTTGATGATGTCGCCAAAGCGGCCGGATGGAACACGCTTGCCAGAAACGATAAGGAAGGTATAGATAGCTGCATCCGGCAGCTGACTGAGCTCGATCCCGATTCCATGAGCTTCCGTTATTCGCGGTCAAAGGAAGGTAGCCCCTTGCTGCCGGCCGAGCTGACCTGCTTCAACCTGCGGCACTTCGCGGAGTTGATGGAGAAGTTGGCGGAATATCTGGATTCGTTGAATATGGCGCTGTCGGTGCTGCGCGATGCCAAAGCAGAGATGAAAGCGCAGTGGCAGATGGAGATGGGTTCCTATGGAGACTGGTGATTGATATGCCCCGTGTCGGTTTCGCAGGGCCGCTCTCAAGATGACAGCCATGCTTAAGATTGTGGTGCTCCTGGCGGGTGCCGTACTCCTGACCAGTGGCGTTTGTGAGGCAACATCCATTGTTGGTTTTTGGACAAAAACCGAAGTGATTATCGCTGCCGATGGATTGCGCGGGGAAAAGGATGAGTTGGGAAACGTCATCGGTCAAGAGACAGCGTGCAAAATCTATACCGGCCCTCGTGGAATTTATTTTGCCGTCGGGGGTGTCGCTCCGACATTCCGGGGCCATCGGTTCGCAGTGGATCAAATCATAAGCGCCGCGAAATTCAACGGGGCGTCAGCAGCTGAACAGGTGAGAGACGCTATACACGAACTGCATTCCAAGGTGACATTACTTTGGCACGATATCCGCGAAAGTGATCTGGCGTTTTACACATCCACGATTGCCGGGCACGCAATCCAGGTGATCTTTGGGTGGTCGCAGACCGGAGAACTGGGGATGGCCAGCTATTCCGCTATTCCATTACCTGACGGTAGAAGTTCCGCACCGGACCTTAAAATATATCCCAAAGAAAGCGATCTGTCTGGCGCTCTACGATGGCTTACGGGTGGATCAAACGATAAGGCCATGAAGCAACGGCTCGACGCTGTGAACAAAGGGACTGAGCCGTTACCTGATGCCCTGCCAGAATTTGCGCGACAGTTGATTCAGCTTGAAACTGATGCGGATGTTGCTAAGCACCCCGATGGCAAAGGCCGTTCAGTCGGCCCTCCCATAGACGTACTGGTTATAACCGCACAGGGCGCCCAATCGTATAAGCGACAACCAGAATCCAAATGCCCGGCGCTTGCGCGATTAAACATTTCCCTCGTAATTTGTTATAGAGTCTGATAAAGGATATCATCAGTCTCTTTCATGGTGAATAGTGCTCACATCGCTTCTCTCGTTGAAGACCCAGATGATTTCCTTCGGCTTCCGGTCGAAAAACAGGCAGCATTAATGCTGCGCCTAATCAGCAACGCGCACAGTTACCCGGAACGTCCAATTGCGCATTCCATTTTTTCAATCGCGCGAACGACTACGCCGCTCCCCCGAAATATGGAAAGCGGCAGAAGGAGATCGACCACGCGCTCCTGCGCGCGTGGAAGTGGGCGGAAAACCGCGATCTATTAGTAATAGCGCCTTCGGCGCACGGCGCTTGGTTCTTTGTAACGAAGGAAGGCCAAGCCTTCGCTGACGATCCCGCCGCCCCAGCTCCGCCGAATGCTGACCTGCTCGTTAAAGAAATGCTTCACCCTAAGATCGCCGGAAAGGTTGCCGACGCATTCCTGGCGGGGGATTTTGACAGCGCGGCCCTCCAGGCAATGAAGGCCGTAGAGGTGTGGGTGCGCGGCGCTGCCGGACTGGGCAACGACCATTTCGGCACGGCGCTGATGCGGAAAGCGTTCTCCGTAGATGACGGCGACGCTCACCGATTTGAGCGCAGAGAGGGCGGAACGTGTAGGACGCTTGGAGCTTTTCGCGGGAGCCATCGCCTGCTACAAAAATCCGCACTCGCACCGCGAGGTGAATTTGCAAGACCCGTATGAAGCGGTGGAGATCATCTATCTCGCCAATCACCTGCTGCGAATTGTGGATGCCCGCGTGAAAGCAAAAGCAGAGGAAACACAATGAGCGAGATCTTCCCTATCAGGAACCGGGCGCGCTGGCGGGATTGGCCACAAGGCTCCCCGCTCTGTTCATACCCGACGAACGCACCGCCAAGCGCTTCTTCGGCTTCTTCACCGCGAATATCCGCAACCAGCATACACGCCGCGCGTACTTCAAAGCCGCCTGTCGCGTCTCCGACTGGTGCGAAAGCCATCAGCTTCCGCTGCCCCGCATCGAGCCGCATCATGTCGCGCTCTATGTCGAGGAAATGAGCCGGGAGCTTTCCAAGCCATCCGTGAAGCAGCACCTGGCCGGCCTGCGCATGCTGTTTAACTGGCTGGTGGTCGGCCATGTGCTGGAAGTCAATCCTGCGCATGCTGTGCGCGGGCCGAAATACCCCATCAAAAAAGGCAAGACGCCGGTGCTCGACCGCGAGGAAGCGCGCGGGCTGCTGGGTTCCATTGACACAAGCACGCTCACGGGCCTGCGTGATCGGGCGCTGATTGCTACGATGGTCTATACTTTCGCGCGCATCGGGGCCGTGCTGCAGATGAATGTCGGGACTCCCTGCGCGCGACCGGCATGACGGATTACCTCTCAAACGGCGGCACCTTAGAAAAAGCGCAGGCGACGGCAAATCATTCCTCGCCGCGCACCACCAAGCTCTATGACCGCACCAGCGATGCGGTTTCGCGCGAGGAATACGAAAAAGTGGGAATTTAGCGTTGTCACAGATAAATTACGAGCTTCCTGATAACGAGGCGGCGCACGATTTTTTCAAAAGGCACCCGCAGCTTGCAGGCGCTCTGGAATCGCTTGTAGACCTGTGCAATAAGGCATTCGGCCGCCTCAATCGGCCTTCCTGCCAGCTTGATGATGTGGTCTTTGAGTCGGGCCAAAGCTGCCGGGGAGATTATGTGGAGATTCTATTTCTCTGCGTTGGCGGGCATGGTTTGGCAGCCTTAAAGCTGCTGAGGGGACTATATGAACGCGCCGTTACCCTCGCCTATCTTTTAAAGCATCCGCAGACGGTGGACAGATTTATCTACTTCTCGGCAATGTCCGAATACGCCATGACGAAAGAAGCTTTGGAGCTGTTTTCAGAACAGGAGCTTGAAAATACCATCAAAATCAAAGTCAGTGAGGTCAGGGCGAATTTTCAGAAGGCTTTGACATTCTTCGGCGGCAAGAAACCGTGGAATTGGGATAAACCCTTTGCCGAAATGGTTAAAGACGTTGGGGGAGCTTACCAGGATTGTTATCTGGGGGGCTACCTATTGCCGACCTCAAATTTACATGCCAGTTTGGCGTCGGTAATGCGAAGCCGGGCGCACACGGTACTGGAAGCCGATCATACCTTGGCACTGGCGCACAGCCTGATGCTTCTTGTCCTGAAGAATCAAAATGGGCATTTTTCGCTGAACCTGGAAGCGGAGATCGAGAAGACGGAAAAGCTGGCAGGCATTGCTTGGAGCAGAACGCCCGAAGCGGCAGCGTAGTTCCATACGGTAGAGCCTGCCTCTATCTTTGAGCAGACGGGAAGAGTCCTCCGGCTGTATCTGATATTCCCGTCTTGCTTTCTCAAGCTGCCGTGCGGGCTATGCTCAGTGATTATGTCCCTCACTCTGCGTATCACCTATCCGCTCACTGTCATCGCCCTGCCTCTGCTGTTGTGCTGGATGTATCTCGAAAACGTCACCGTAACAGCGTTTATGGCCGGGTGGTGTGCTGGATCATCGCTACGCTGCTGCGGGATTACAGCGCGTTTATCCTCCGAGGCCGGAGAGTTGCCTTTATGACTTATCCCTATGACCAGATGCGGCGGCGGCTGTTCCCAGGAGAAAATCGAAGCAGAGCGGCAAGCTAACGAGATGGCGGCTTGGGAGAAGGAAAAAGAAAGACGGCAGAGAAAAACACGTGATGCTGTGTGGGCCAAGTATCTGGCCGTGATTACGGCATCACGGCGCTACGGCTTGGCTGGAAACTGGTCTTCTAATATTCTGCGCAGTTCCACGGCCATGCGCTTTATACCCCGCTCCGCACACGCGATCTTGATGCGCCGGTGCAAACTTTCCGGTATGTCGAACGTAAGCCGCACTTGCGGCTCCGCACCAGCAGCAGCGGCCGAGTTCATCGCAAGCGGTGCCTCTGCCCTATTTATCCAGCCTGCAGGATCGGGCGGAGGATTAGCCGATTGCGGGCGACGCGGTTCGCGCCCATCGGTGGCTTGATATCGACACTCACCGGGCTTTCCTCAAGCCACTTGCGGTGCAGGCAGAAACGGAAAAAGGCGCGGAGCGTGCCAAGGCGCTTGGCTTTGGCACGCGCCTCGAGCTTCCATTGCGCGTGGAAGATGTTGATATCGGCGGAAGTGAGCTGATCGAGCATTACATAGCCGGGCGTATCCGCGAAATCCGTCAGCTGCCGGGTGAAGGTTCCATATCTTTGTGTGGCGGGGGCGATATGCGCGCCTTCCCGGGTTGCTTAAGAAGACCTTGATCGCGTCGGCAAGCGTGATGCGAATCGGAGCGGCGGGGATCTCAATGGGTGCCGACGGGAGTAGCGGGGAGGGTGGTGTGCCGTCCCAGGTTCCCGCTTTTTCCCATTCGGCGGCGACGGTTTTTGCTTCGTCCCACTGCGACTTGCCGGTGTATTTGCGTTTGAAGCTGCCGCCGAGCGTGCCGGAGGCGAAGATGAAGCACGAACACTTCTTCCAGCCTTTTCTCGCGCTCCTCAAATTCACCCGATCGGGATTCGGCGGCATGACCGGCTTCGCACTCCTGCCGGTGCCTTCGATAGAGGTTAGGGCACACTTCCTTCTAGCGCCGTATTGCCCGCTATTGCCCGCTAAAATTGGCTCTTCCCGCTAGGTTATTGATTCCATTCTGGCGGTGAGGGTGGGATTCGAACCCACGGAACCCGTGAAGGTTCAACGGTTTTCGAGACCGCCCGATTCAACCACTCTCGCACCTCACCACGTTCTAACTTACCAGTTTCCTTAGATTTACGGCTACTGTCACTATGCGATTGCTTCTCAGATGGGCACTGTCACTGTTTTGTCACTATCAACGCCCAGAAGCCGGACCGCGCGCTTCTTCGCATCGCGATTCGTGTGTGCGTACCGCATGGTCGTTGTTATGTTCGCATGGCCCAGCAGTTCCTTCACGGTCACTAGGTCTGCTCCTCCGCGCGTGAGTCGCGAAGCAAACGTGTGCCGGAAGGTGTGCCACGTCACGCCCTTTAGTTCCGCTTTGCGGCATACTCTTGAGACCGAGCCATAGATCCTTGAACTGATCACCCGTCTCGGGATTGTAGAAAACATACGCGCACTTACGGATGCCGTGCCACGCACGAATCACTCTTGCCGCTTCGTTGTTCAGCGGCAGTTCCAAAATCCGTCGCGTCTTTTGCACGAGGAACATGATGGCGTCCTGCCCGATATCCACCTCCTCCCATTTCAAATTCAGAATGTCACCCAACCGCATTCCGGTATGGATCGCAAACGTGACAAGGTCCTGCAAATAAGGCGAGCAGTATCGTAGTAACCGACCGGATTGCATCCTCGGTACATGCCCCACTGCTTCGCCACGTTGAACAGACGTTTCAGCAGCGCAATCTCCCGGTTCACGGTAGCCGGCGCCACGACCTGCATCCGCTCAAGCTTATAGCGCTCGATAGGAAGCGGGCCCATATCGGTAAGAAGCATATTCCCGAACGCCCGCAGGTGCTTCATGATCTGCTCATCCTGCAGCCAGGATCGCTTGTTCGCTTTCGCGTATTCCAGATACTCCTCGCCGAATTCTGAGATCGTAATCTTGACGAAATGCGCAAAGCGTAGAACTTCTCCGCCTCGCATCGGTTATATGTAATTTACCTGAAGTTGATTCGGCAATGAACCGTGACTTGCCTGGCCAATCGCCAGATGCCGAGCTCTGTGGCGCATCGAGCTCGAAGTATACTGTCGTTCGCGGCATCGCGATCGCGGAAAAGCGACGGCCAACCAAACACTTGCGCGTCCTTCGCCTTCGCCGCCGTGCTGGCGGTTTCAGCTAGAGGTAAGGGCTTTCTCAATGGAAGCTTTCAGGGATGGCGCATCATGGACGACCGTTTGCCAGACCAGGTTCAGATCAACTCGGTCGAATGTTCCGCCACGGCTGATCGGGACCTAGGGCGGGTGCATCCTGCCGAAGGCGAACACCGGCTTCGGCGATGATCAGGAGTTTTCGTTCAACTGCGGCAACTGCCATCGGATTCGAAGGCTTCGAAGTCCATCCCAGCCGTAAACTCCTCGATCATGCGAATGGAATCGAGGATGTCGCGCAAGACTGATTCGGGATTCCGGTTCCTAAAAGACACGGACAGCCTCACGTGTTGCGCGTTGCAGCACGTCCGGCTTCAGCATTTCCCTTTGCGACAGATCGGCCTTCAACCCGAGAGTGTCGGAAAGCTTGTTTTCAAGACCCACAGCACCCAGTAACGATAGCTTCTTGGCCTTGTCGAAATCCGCCATCAAATCGAGATCGGATTGGTCGTTAGCATCGCCGCGAGCTACGGAACCGAACAGCGAAAGCGTCGTAATTCCGGCAGCCCGAAGCTCAGGCTCCTGCTCCCGCAGTTTCGATATTACGCGCTCCCTGTCCATAGGAGATACTATGATATTTTCTCGCATCTCAACGGTCTCGGGATTGTAGAAAACATACGCCCACTTGCGGATGCCGTGCCACGCACAATCACCCTTGCCGTTCATCGTTCAGCGGCAGTTCGAAACAATAAGACCAAGCTCTTCCCTACCTGTTCTCAAGCAGCCGTTCGACATCTCGTGAGCCGTGAAGGATGGCGATCACCGTAAGCGGCCGTTTGTCGATTCGATACACGATGAGATAAGAAAAGACATTCCAAAAACGAAGCTCCTCGCGGGAACTGAGTTCTTCCCGCCGATGCCCCTGGCCGGGTGTCTTTACCAGCGCGTGAAATGCAGCGACGAACGATGCCATCACGTGACGCGCGACTCGCAAACCTGCTTCTTTGAGGAGGTGGTCTCGGATTTCCTGTAGATCTTCTTGGGCTTGGCTGGTTAGAAAGTAGCGACTCATCCCATATGTCGCTTACGTTCCATCTCGTCCAGCAACCCGGCGGTGAATGTATCGCCATCCAGAACTTCACCGCGTTCCGACTGGAGAAATCCACGCTCAATCTTGGCTCGGACCTCTCTTTCAGACATTGGGGCTAAATGAGCGTCCATTTGCTCGATGATTGCAGCCAGTTGCTCGCGTTCGTCGATCAGGCGGGCTAACAAACCATCAACTGACATTCCTTCGGCGTGAGCCGTCGCCATCAGACGAGCTTCAGTCTCGGGTGAGATATCTATGCTCATAATAGCCCCGTCTTCCAGGTTAACGCCGATTGGAACGCGCCCTTACCACGTTTATCGTTGACGAAAGAATATCGGCTTCCCAGTGGGCAGACCAGAATCCGAAGGTTTAAAGACAATGTGTCAACAGTTTGAAGCCCAGCATTCAGTTGAGAGCTATCGCCGTGGGCCAAGCCAAGCTTGGAGCCTCGTCCGATAAGTGTTGCCCTCAACGGCCATCGCGATTGGCAATCAACGCGATGCAGAAAATTTCGTCGTAGCGCGTTGATTTCCAGGCACTTTTGCTTCCGTATAGTGACAGTCTCCCGCGGGATTACGCTCACGCGGTCAACTGTCACCGTTTTGTCACTATAGACCCGTCAAAACCAGTGAAATCGAGGGAAACTGAATGATGTCAGATTCGGGTGTAAGTTATTGGCCGACAAGAGGATTAGTTGAATTTTGTACTACTTGCAAAACTGCCTGAATCGCGTTTCGAGACCGCCCGATTCAACCACTCTCGCACCTCACCGTTCGACTTCTATCAAGATAACAGGCTACCGTTACCACCCGAGAACGTACGCAAACAGCAGCGGTGCCACCATCGACGCATCGGATTCGATCACGTATTTCGGCGTATCGATGCTCAACTTTTCCCACGTGATCTTTTCGTTCGGGATTGCGCCCGAGTAGGACCCATAGCTAGTTGTCGAATCGCTGATCTGGCAGAAATAGCCCCATAGCGGGATATCTTCGCGCTCCAGATCTTGCCTCAACATGGGCACGACGCAGATCGGGAAGTCGCCCGCAATGCCGCCCCCAACCTGGAAGAACCCGATCGACGAACCTGTCGACGTATTCGTGTACCACTCCGCCAGCGACATCATATACTCGATTCCCGTTCGAACCGTGTGCACGTTCTTTACGTCTTTCGAAATGCAATGGCCCGCATACATGTTGCCGAGAGTTGAATCTTCCCAGCCTGGAACAAACATCGGAAGATTGCGCTCCATGGCGGCGTAAAGCCAACTGTCCTTTACGTCAATCTGGAAGCTCTTCTGCAAATCGGGCGAGTTGAGAATCCGAAAAAAGAACTCGTGCGGAAAATAGCGTTCGTTCTTTTGGTCGGCTCCGATCCATTCTTTAAGAATCACGCCTTCGATGCGCCGCATGGCTTCTTCTTCTGGGATACAGGTATCGGTGACACGATTCATGTGGCGCTCAAGTAACTTTTGCTCGTCTTCCGGCTTTAGATCCCGCCAGTGTGGGACGCGCTCATAGAAATTGTGCGCCACAAGATTAAAGACATCCTCTTCCAGGTTTGCTCCGGTGCAGCAAATTCCATGAACCTTGTCCTGGCGGATCATCTCAGCCAAGGACACTCCCAACTCGGCTGTGCTCATCGCTCCGGCGAGCGTGACAAACATCTTTCCGCCCCGCTGAAGATGGTTGGCGTAGCCTTCGGCGGCATCGACCAGCGTGGCTGAGTTGAAATGGCGGAACTGATGTTTTATGAAGCTGGTAATCGGACCTTGACTCATCTCTTATTCAAGGTACCGTTCTGTTATTTCAATCCAGTTGCATAGGCACGTAAAGCAGATGGCCTTGGCGCTCGATAAGCAATACAACAGATTCGCCCGGTTTCATCGCTCCCAGATACTGGCGCAACTGAGGGACTCCGTTGACCACCTGGCGGTTTAGTCCGTAAATCACATCGCCAGTTTCAAGGGGTGGTCCTGAGTAGGGTGCGCCAGACCTGCGCGCAGCCACGACAACACCGGCGGGACGGCGCAGATCCGGCATCAGCTCGCGTACCGGCTTCGTTATGTCGAGCCCCACGATGCCTAATTCGGGCACCACATTCTTCACCGGATCCACCATGTCAGCGAGGGCATCGAGCTCGCCGCCCGATTGCTCTTCCGTGATGACCGGCAAATCGAGTTGCTGGTCCTCCCGCTGCACTCGAACAGTCAGCTTGGTCCCAGGACTCACGCGAAATACTCGCGCTTCAAGCTGATGAAGACTCGTGACCGGACGTCCGTTCATGCCAATCACGATGTCGTCGACTTGCAATCCAGCGTGTGCCGCGGCCCCGTCCGGCTCGACATCGGAGATGATTACGCCGTGATCGGTTTCGAGCTTCAGCCCCTCGGCCATATCGGGTGTTACCGTCTGGGCTACTATCCCGAGTTGCGCGCGGTGCACGTGCCCCTGGGTCCGTAACTGCTGGTAAACATCGCGGGCAATTTTACTCGGGATGGCAAAGCCGATCCCTTCACTTCCGCCCGATTGCGTCATGATGAACGTGTTTACCCCCACTACCTGTCCATCCGTATCGACCAGCGGTCCTCCACTATTTCCTGGATTGATCGGAGCGTCGGTCTGGACATAAACCATTGGGTTTTCGGCCTTGATTTGCCGGGAGACGGCGCTTACAACTCCCATGCTGACCGAATTGTCGAGACCTAGCGGGTTACCGAGCGCGAGCACGATCTCGCCCTGCTTCAGCTCGTCGGAATCGCCGAAGTTCAGGTACGGCAGGTTTTTCTCATCTATCTTGATCACGGCCAGGTCACTGTCATGATCTAGCCCGATTAAGGTTCCTACAAACGGTCTATTCACCGTGCGGTCACCCTGTTCGCGGGCGGCAGCTTCGGTCCGCACATTGAGTTGCACTTTGACGCTGTGCGCGCCCTTCACCACATGCGCGTTGGTCAGAATATAGCCATCCGAACTCATGATGATGCCCGAACCGCTGCTAACCTCGGCCGTCAACAGCTCACCGTTGTTACTAGATCCTTCGGCCGGCACATAGCTACGCACGAAAATCTGCACCACGGCGCGGCCGCATCGCTGCGAAACTTCTTCGAAAGAAGAACTCAACTGCTTAAGCACGTCCATCTTTTCCGGATTAGGCGTGGCCGGAGGTTTCCCGCCGTGCTCTGCGACATTCTGCTGGCCCCAGGCGAAAGACAAGCACAGACCGCTGACCATCGCCCACTTACCAAAACTCGCATTTCCACTCATCGAGAGACTCCTTAAAATTATCGATGCAACGAACGAAAACTTAGCATTCGGGAGAATTGTTAACCTCTAGCAGTACACACTGGCTTGCAAGTAAGGATTCGCATTTCTAATAGGCTCAGATCGCCGCGCGCGGTTACGGTCCCAGGACCCGTCGCGAACTCGCAAGCCGCCTTCAACCAGGAACTCGCGCCCGCTCCTACCCGGCGCGCGCCTTTGGGCGCGTCTTCCAGTGTGGCACTGGGCATTCTGCTGAGCCGCATCACCGGGCTCGTCAGAGAAAGAGCTTTTGGGCATTACCTGGGAAACTCATCGGTCGCCGGGGTTTTCCGCGCCGCTTTCCGTATTCCGAACCTTCTCAGCATGCTGTTTGGAGAAGGCGTTCTGTCGGCCGCGTTCGTAACCGTTTACGCGAAATTAAGAGCACAGCAGGAAGATGAGGAAGCGGAGCACCTCGCGGCTGCCGTTTTCGGAGTGCTCACGCTGATTTGCTCTGTCCTCGTGCTCTTGGGCGTGCTCATAGCGCCGCTGCTGATCGACCTTATTGCTCCCGGTTTTCACGGTGAGGATCGCATCCTTACTGTGCGGCTGGTCCGTATTCTTTTTCCCGGTGCCGGCATCCTGGTCATGAGCGCCTGGTGCTTAGGCGTACTGAATAGCCATCGCAAGTTTCTGCTGTCTTATACTGCTCCGGTCGCTATGAATGGCGCCATGATCGCCGCGCTGGTATTGTTCGCAAGATACCTGCCGCGGCAGCAGATAGTGATCTATCTCGCGTGGGCCGCCGTCCTGGGTAGCTTTTTGCAGTTTTCGGTTCAGTTGCCGGCTGTTCTTCGCCTACTGCCTACTTTTCGCCCTTTGCTCGATTTCAGCTCTAACCATGTGAAAACTGTGATCAGGAATTTCGGCCCTGTGTTCGTAAGCCGGGGAGTCGTGCAAATTAGCGCCTGGATCGATCAGATGATTGCGAGCGTACTTGGAACCATTGCGGTCTCCACGCTAGGTTATGCCCAGATCATCGGCATTCTGCCCTTCAGCCTCTTCAGCGCCTCAATCTCGGCCGCGGAACTGCCGGCACTATCGAGCGCGTTGGGAACACGCGAAGAAGTCGCGCACGTCCTTCGCACTCGGCTTACCGCTGGTTTGCGGCGCATCGCTTTCTTTATTGTGCCCTCCGCTGTGGCGTTCTTGACTCTTGGCGACGTACTCGTGGGCGCTCTGTACCAGGGCGGCCGATTCGATTACGCTGCTACCATTTACGTCTGGTCCGCTTTGGCCGGCTCTTCCATAGGCTTGCTCGCTACCTCGCTCGGACGGCTCTATTCGTCTGTGTTCTACGCGCTGCACGATACCAGAACGCCCTTGCGATTTGCCCTGATCCGCATTACGGTGACAACCGTTCTGGGCCTCATTTTTGCTTTGCGTTTGCCTCACTGGCTCGGCATCGACCCAAAGTGGGGCGTGGCTGGCCTGACCTCTTCGGCGGGTCTGGCAGGGTGGGTGGAATTTGCGCTTCTGCGCCGCGCGCTAGCGGAAAGAATTGGCGCTACGCCGCTCACCGTGAGCTTCACGGCAAAACTCTGGACTATTTCCGTCCTGGCTGCCGTCCTTGGGTACGCAATAAAATCGACCCTTGGCATGAGGCATCCGCTTCCGCTCGCGATGGTTGTCATTCCTTTGTATGCCGCTGTGTATTTCTCCGGCACTGCTTTGTTGGGCGTTAATGAGTCGAGAGCATTTTTCTCGGGCGGTTTGCGCAGACTCGGGTTTGGCAGATGATCAGTGGCTCTGGCCGGCTTGTATCAATTGCTCAGCTTGGCGCAGAGCTTCGGGCGTAATCTGCTCACCGGACAGCATGCGCCCTATTTCCCGTGCACGATCTTCCGGGCCGAGGTTGTCGACCTGAGTGGTGATCCGTCCTTTTCTTTCGCTTTTCGAAATCGCGTAATGGTGATCGGCAAATCCGGCTATCTGGGCCAGGTGCGTTACGCAAAGCACCTGGTTGATGCGCGACAATATCTTCAGCCTTTTGCCAACCGCAGCAGCGGCTGCCCCGCCTACCCCGGAATCCACCTCATCGAAGACGAGTGTTGGTAAACCCTCGTGCCGGACGGCTCCTCCTGCGGCGGTTTTCAAAGCCAGGGCGATGCGTGAAAGCTCACCTCCTGAAGCGATCTTTTCAAGCGCCTTCAGCTCCTCTCCCCGATTCGGTGAGACAAGGAAAAGAATTTCATCCGTGCCGTTAGCGGTCCACGCTCCTGGCTGAAGCCGTATCTGAAATTGTGTGCCACCCATCATTAAGCCCTTCAGCTCGGCTTCAGCGGCTTTGCTCAGGCGAGCCGCCGCCGCTCGGCGCGCTTCGCTCAAGCGGGTTGCGCTCTCCTTATAGCGTCTCGCCAGCTCCTCTTGCCGGTTTTGAAGAGTTGTGCGATGAGCCGTCGCGTTCTCCACTTCATCAATGTGGGTGGCCACCTCCGCACGGAAGGCAAGCACCTCTTCAATCGTGCGTCCGTATTTTCTTTTCAGGCGGTCGAGCGCGGCCAATCGGCTCTCCACGTCCTCCAGCCGCGCCGGATCTCCTTCCAGCTTGCCCAGATAGTCCCGCAGCGTGTAGGCCGCTTCATCCAGCAAAACCGAGGCTTGACGCAGAGAGCTCGTTGTCTCGCTTAGCGTCTCGTCTATCCGGACCAGCTCGTCCATCCGCTTGAGCGTTTGCCGGACCTGCGTGGTAGCGCTTTGAGGAGCTTCATAGAGCGCATCGAAAGCGGCGGCCGCGCTCTCCTGGAGCTTTGTCATGTTCTGCAGAATCTTGCGCTCGGCTTCGAGCTCGGCATCTTCACCCGCGCGGGGCACCACAGAATCGATCTCGCTCCGCTGAAAACTCCAAAGGTCCAGCAAACGCAGCTTCTCTTGCTCCGTGCGGTCGAGTTCGGCAAGTTTTTCGCCCGTCTCGCGCCATTCGCCGAAGATCTGCGCCACCTGCGCCCGCTGTGTTCCAGTGCCGGCGTATTCGTCCAAAAGATCGCGCTGCGCCTGGGCCGTGAACAGGAGCTGCTGTTCATTCTGCCCATGAATGTCTCCCAGAGCTGGGGCAAGCTGGCGCAAGAACGCAGTTGTCACCGGGCGATTCGCCACGAAGGCCCGCGATTTGCCGCTCGTTGTTATTTCGCGCTCTACGATCAATTCTTCTTCCGGGGCTCTCTCGATACCCGCCTCAAGAAAAAGCCGGCTTAACTCCTGGCCAGGGGCAGCAGCGAAGATGCCGGAAACGCGAGCGCGGCTTTCGCCCGTGCGAACCATCTCGGCCGAAGCCCGCGCCCCGAGCAGCAGACTGAGCGCATCCACGATGATCGATTTGCCGCTTCCGGTCTCACCAGAAAGTACGTTAAGGCCTTCTCCAAAACGGATCCGAGCTTGTTCGACTACTGCATAATTTTCTACTATGAGCTCGAGCAGCATGTGACCGAATTATAGAGCGCGGCCGCAATGCCGGGCCTGCGGAGTCAAACAGCTCCTGCTTCTTAGTCGTTCCTCAATTGCCGCTCTAGCTCCGCCCAGAGCTCTTCGACGACGATCTGTTTCCCATTCGGTAGCGTCATCATCGAGATGCGTTCCAGGTTCTTGGTCGTACTGCTCCAAACCCATGCATCCCTAGATTCCGGGTCCATAACGAAGATCGACCGAGTGCCGATCCGCTCATAATTCCGGCATTTGGAGATTACTCGCTGCATACGATCATCCGGAGAAACTACCTCCACGACGACGTCTATCGGTTGGGTCGGATAGGGACCCTCGATCCTGGTCCAAGCGGCAACATCAGCTTTGGGCTGCCACTCAGGGTCGATCCTCAGTTCCAGCTCAGGTCCAGATTTGTAACCGGCCTGTTTCAAGACCGCTAATAAGATACTTACGAGCAGGACGTGCGAAACAGTCGGCACTGTCTTCTGCACCGCCTCCCCAAACCAATATTCAAAATATGGTTTTTCTTCGGCGTAGCGAGAACGAAACTCCTCGAGTGAAAGCAGATTCAGCCTAGCCGTCGCCATGTACTGAGTATATTTGTTCGAGAGCGCGCTCAAATCCCCGCAGCTAATCCCCTGCTCTCTAAGACCGCCGCAGATATGGCCGTTCCCGAGGCTTGTTAGTCGTTCCTCAACTGCCGCCCAAGTTCCGCCCAGAGCTCCTCGATCGCGATCTGTTTTCCGTTCGGTAGCGTCATCCTCGAGATGCGTTCCAGGTTTTGTGTGATCCTGCTCCACTCCCATGCATCCCTAGATTCCGGGTCCATGACGAAGATCGACCGAATGCCTATGCGTTCGTAATTGCGGCATTTGGCAATCACTCGCCGCATAGGGTCTTCAGGAGATAGGACTTCCACCACGATGTCTATTGGCTGAGTCGGATAAGGACCGTCGATTCGGGTCCAAGCGGCAACATCGGCCTTTGGTTGCCAGTCAGGGTCGATCCTTAACTCCAGCTCGGGTCCCGACTTATATCCAGCTTGATCCAGAGCAAACAGCAGAATCTTTACAAGCAGGACGTGCAAAACAGTTGGCACCGCCTTTTGAACCGCCTCCCCAAACCAGTATTCAAAGTACGGCTTTTCTTCGGCATAACGGTGGCGGAACTCTTCGAGTGACAGTAGGTTGAGCCTCGCTGTTGCCATGTACTAAGTATATTTTGTTCGAGAGCGCGCTCAAATCCCCGCAGCTAATCCCTTCTCTCTAACACCGCCGCATAGAAACCATCTCCCTCATCCCTCCCGGGTAAGCGCCACACCTCGCGTGTACAGCGGAAGGAAGAGTGCTGGTCGAGAAAGTCTCGTATCGTGTCTTCGTTCTCCTCGCGTTCGAGCGAACAGGTTGCGTAGAGCAGCTTTCCGTCGGGCGCGAGCACGCAAATAGCTTGTGAGAGCATCGCCAACTGCTTTTCATGAAACCGCTTGAGATCGACCTCCTCCAGACGCCACTTGATCTCCGGATTCCGCGCCAGCGTTCCGGTACCCGAACAGGGGGCATCGATGAAGATGCACTGGAACCTGACACCGAACGGCAGTGGCTCGGTGGCATCCAAAACAACACGCGGACAAACAGGCGGAATCTCGCGGATTCGTTTAGCGCTGATATCGCAGGCAACCGCCAGCGCCAACGGCGTTTCCAATGCGTGCAAGGTCTTGTTGCCTGGTGCCGCGCACAGGTCGAGATAGGTATAGCCGGGCCGGAGATCGAGCAATGGAATAATTGCCTGTGAGCTAATGTCGTGTAGCCTCCGCCCTGGCGGGGATTTCGAGACGAGGCGGTAGGCGCCGGGCACGTTGCCGCCCTCACTTTCGAGGTCAGAAGGAACCGGTGAGCCTGGTGGGATCCGGATGTAAGGAACCGGTTCCTGCAACGCCGCAGCCGCGATTCCGCGAGCAGTCTCGGCGCCAAAATGGGCGCGCCAGCGCTCGAGCAACCAGACAGGGCAGCTAAGCTCAATTGAATCGTCCGGCCATTTGACGGGAGCACGGTTCACTTTACGAAGAACCGCGTTCGCTAAACCAGTTGCAGCGCGTTTATGGGCTTTGACGAATTCGACCGACTCATGAACCGCCGCGTGGGCCGGAATGCGTTCGAGATAACGAAGTTGAAAAATGGCAGCCCGTAAGGCTAGCCGAACCGTCTCGTCGAGCTCCCCAGCCCGCCGCCCAGAATATTGAAAAACCAGGTAATCGAGCTGACTCTGGTAACGCAGACAGCCGAAAACGATCTGCGCGGCTAAACCAGCGTCCCGCTGCATAAGACCCCAGCTCCTCTCCCGGAGAGCATCCGAAGCATATGCGCCGTCCGCCACCGCCTCTAGAGTGTCGAAGGCTGCACTTCTAGCTGCCGATATCGGGCGCGTCAAATTGCCGGTCACAGGCATCAAAAGCTTAGCCTAATCATTGTGTAGCAACAAATTGAGGAGAATTTGATCTTCCAATCTTTGCGGGCCTTATGTTAGGATGCTAATAGCCTCTGGGATGAGAGTCCTCGCGAGGCGCGCCTCATTAACTTCCCTCGGAGCAACAACATTTATTACATGAGCTTTACCGTTTTCCTCGGAAATCTCCCTGTCTGGGTGACGGCCGACGATATCAAATCGTGGCTCTCCTCAGAGAACCTGGTCGCAGACGCGGTCAAGGTTATTCGCAATCCTGAAACTCAGGAATCGAAGGGTTTCGCCTTCATCGAATCGCCAAATCAGGATGAGATGAACTCGATCATTCGCCGCTTCGATCGCGCTCCACTTGAAGACAGATTACTTCGTGCCAATCCTGCCCAACCTCCGAAATCGAGCGGTAAGGGCCCCGGAAAGAGCACACCTCCTCCCGATCGTGGCAATCGTCCAGCGGTCGCCGCCGGGAGCAATCTGCAACCGCGAAAAGGCGCCAATGGACGACGTCCAACCGGATCACCTGCCCGGCAAAGTGCCTTTGCAGAGGAACTCGCCAAAGCTCTTTAGCCCGGCAGCCCTATCGAGCACGCGTGGCCTAAGCGTCCAACGTGCGTAGTGCATCGCAGGCGGTAATAAAGGGCTTTGTCTGCAAGTTCCCCCGCTCTCATCCTTCCTTAGTACTCCTCCCAAACCCTAGTGCGCCTGTGATATACTCCCTGGCATCATCAAAGGGCCTATGATGACTAAAGAGCTGCGCGCAACCAAATCGGGGCACCAGTCTTTTAACCCTTCCTCCACTCTGCCCCCTGGCCGCGAAAACAAAACCGCGCGAAGTTTTAGTTGGGAAGCTCTTACCATTCGAGCTCTTTTCATTGCCCTAATTGGAGCATTGGCCGCCATCACTCATCCCTTTCGCTTGTCGCTTCCGGCCGCGGCGGCCAGTGGCATCCTCGTTGCTTTAGGCGCGACTTTGCTCGAAATGCGGCTGAGGCGGGCAGATCTAAAAACCCTCATAGGCGGTTCTTGTGGCGGCGTGGCCGGTACGGGCATCGGCCTGCTCTTCGCGTTCGTCCTAAATCAGTCTGTACTGCTTCAGGGGCCCACTTTGCAATTTTTCCGTTTAGCCCTTCCCCTATTAGGAGCTTATCTGGGCGCCCGCGCGGGCATCGCTAAGTCTGGACTTATCAGTACGGATGTACTGGGTAAGAGCGCCGAGTGTTCTGGCGCGTTCCCTGCGCCAAAGGTGCTCGATACGAGCGTTTTGATCGACGGCAGAATCGCCGACATTGCCGAATCGGGATTTCTCGACGGCCGCCTAATTGTTCCAGAGTTTGTTCTGCACGAGCTTCAGCTCGTGGCAGATTCCGCGGATTCGGCTAAGCGTAACCGTGGCCGGCGCGGTTTGGATGTCGTTCAGCGCCTACAATCCATCTCCGCTGTAAAGCTCGAAGTCTCTAATCAGGATTTCCCCGGCACCCGCGAAGTCGATCTCAAACTGATCGAGTTCGGGAAACAATATTCCGCAAAAATCGTCACTAATGATTTCAATCTGAATAAGCTGGCCCAGGTTCAGGGAGTCAAAGTTCTGAACATCAATGAACTGGCCAATTCGTTAAGGCCGATTGTACTTCCGGGTGAAACAATGCGTGTCTTCATTTCAAAGGAAGGCAAAGAGTACAACCAGGGCGTCGCTTACCTCGATGATGGGACCATGGTAGTGGTTGACAATGCCCGGAGGCTTATCTCTAAGACGATCGACATCACCGTGACCAGCGTGTTACAAACAACTGCCGGTAAAATGATCTTCGGCAAACACGACGAACGCCACCCCGTGGTCGCTGAACCCCGGATTGCTACCGCCTCAGCCGGTTCAACTGCCAGCTGAATTGATGCGGCGGGCCTAATAACTTCCGCAACTCGGCAGCAAAGCGTCAGAATTTTCGCTTAGTGTGGCTCCCCTATCGTGTTTGTTGGTGGGACTGCCGATAAATCCCACAGGGTAGCAGCCCACAGAGTCAATTAATGATCTTGAAAGTCGCACCGCTCGGCGCACGGAGCCGGATCTCCCTTGTCTTTCTACTTGCTGCTTTGTTCACTGCGTGCGCCAGCGTGTCCGCTTTCGCCTCGCGGGCAAATGAGCATCGCCCGGTCGCCACCTCAACAACCGGGATTCCCGGTACAATCGAAAGAAATCGGTGTATTTGGGAGGAAACGGGAATTGACTGCTATTCACCATCTCTTGGCTAACGCTGCCGCCGACATCCCAGCGCCTGACAGTTGCGAAGGAGGCTTCGCCGTGATTTCAGATGCGAGCACCATTTCATTCCAGACCAGGTTGTTCGCGAGGAACGGAGGTTTCCTCTGTGCGATGGCGATTCTCCCGGCGCTGCTCTTCGCCGTCACCTCGACGAATGCCCAATCGTGCCTGGGGAACCCTAACACCGGATGCACCTATCCTGGCCTATGCAAGCCAGTTACAACAGGCACTGGAACGGAAGGCAAATGCATGACGCCAAGCGGGATGCCGAAGGGCGAGCTTAGCTGCGTGTGCGCGGGGGCGCCCGTCCCGCCGCCACCTTTGTTCGACGAGATCACGTATCCGACGCCTCCTGCCGGCACCGACGTCAGCATCCGGATCGACCGGCCCAACCCGACCCAAGCCTCCACCCCTTATAAGATTACCTTCCAGCCGGGCGACACGGTGACGATCCATGCCGGAGGCTGCGTGCAGGGCGGCGGCAGCGGCAAGACCTGGCGCCAATACGTCAATCCCACGGAGAGTGACGGGCGGTACTATCACGGCCTGATCACGATTCCGTTTGCCACCGACAACCTGGCGCGCATTCAGAGATATTGGAACCAGCAGGTGCATATTCCGGACACGGCTCGAGCATCTGACCTCAAGCTGCAACTCGGCTATGAAGATGAGCCGGGCAAATACGGCGATAACGGCTATTACAGCCACGACGATGGCCCGGGGAACCAATGCGCTGGCACGCAAGGCGGGCCCGCGTGGGTCGAGCTGGACGTTGTACACAAGGGACCAACGCCTGCTCCTACCGACGGCGGAGACTGGGATCTTCTATGGACCGACTACGACGCGAACAGTATTCCCTTGAATCCCGACTGGCGAACCAGCGTCCTTTACAAGAGGTTTCCGAATCCCGACAACTGCATATGGCCGTGGATGGGTTCGGGCCTGCCAAAGTGCACGAGTCAGGTCACGAACACGGACACAGCTTCGGGCATCATCGACTCCATCGTCTGCCGGCGCCCTTTTGAGGAAAACACATACAACCTGCCGGGACATGCAAACTATTTTGCCGCCACCTACAACGGTTTCGTGTATTGGGAAGCAAAGTCGGCGCCGGAATGGGACGATGAGTACTCGGTAGACCTGGACACGACAGGCCAGGCCGGGGCTGCCGACGCAAGACCAAAGGGTGTACACGTCGAGTTCGACAGTGGCGAGACGATCAACGTGCTGACCGACGATTTCGGGCTTCCGTGGTGGCAGGGACTTCGCGGCGCCGTCGACCAGGGAGACAGTCAGGCGCACAGCTACCTTGATGGTGACTATGTGGTCGTCACCGGGCTTATGGGTCTCGATTTCGTCCATACTCCCGGTCCGGAGTCTCATCCTGCGTGGTCTATGGCTGTACAGGGATCTAAGTCCCCCTATACGGATATTTGGTCCTTTTTTGTTCGGGGATGGGGGAACGAGGGCTACTGCAGCAGCGACCAACACTACGTAAACTACCTCGACAACCAATTCACATTCAACCTACGGTGGCCGCAGGGCGCCACGTCGGGCACGGTCACGAGCTCAAGCTTTTGGACCAATGCACATACTCCAAGCACCTTCTCCGTTACATTCATCCCCGGCAAGGCCGTGCAGGTGAGTTTCTACAATCTGCCGAACCCAACCGAGCAAGCGCTTATCGGGGGAGAACTCCATATCGCCTGGGCCGGCACGCCTACCGCGCCAACGCCCTTTGTCCGTGCGGCGGCTGACGCGAGACAGGTCGAGGAGGACGAACCCGAGGCCTACCTGAGAGATATGATGCGGCAGCTCAGTTCTGCTCAACTCACTGTCTACAAGGCGAACGCCCCGACTTACAACCGCGTGAAAAAGACGGCGTCGGCTCTCCGGATGCAACCAGGTGTGGCGAAAGCCCTTCCGACCAAGCCGACACGGCTGCCCCAGATCAGCACGGCTCCCGACACTGCCACACTTGCGCGGAAGAATGCTCAAATGGATGCGCTGAAAAAGGCTTATGGAGGAAATCTGCCCGAGCCGAAATAGCTTTCGGCGGCTCCTTCTCCTTTCCGCGCGGTGCGTCGGTGCTCTATCTTCCGCCCTACCCCCCGATTTCACTCCCATCGAGCAGGCGTCGTCCAAGCTGAAGCAACTGCTGGGCGTGATCACGGACATTCATGATAAGTATTTGTCAAGGAGAGTGAGGTCCCGCTTGAAGCCGCGAGCGGCTTCTGGTTGCCTTTAGTCTTCGAAGGAAGTCGAGTCGTTACGCGTTTGGCTTCTCAGCGGGGGCTCTACATGGAACAGAACTAGACATTCATTTGCGGTCTCGGGTGATTTCACTGTCACCGAAGATTGAATTTGGATTCATCTGCCGGCCTCGAAACAATTAAAAGTGAGGCCTCAGAATTTCTTCGGGCGGCAGCAATCTGCCGAATAGACAAGCCAGGTTCATGGGCGGATTTGATGGCCCACAGCCGTTCTTCAGTTCCACCTCTCGATACCAGCCGCAACGCACGATTTGCGCCAGTCCGAATGCATCATTAGGATCCGTCTTATTCAGCTTCATCATCAGGCAGCCTTGGCGTGCCGCGCATGGATACAACGACGGGCAAGTTCGCCTGACGCAGCGCATGCCAGTGTCACACGCACAGAGGGCCCGTTTCCGGTGCAATCCGAACCGCACCAGGCGCTCGTTTGAAAACCAGCTCCGAAATATCATCAGTGTGGGAAGCGCACTTGACCCGCCACACTCGATTGCCTTCCTTATCCACAACACAGATCGCGGTTTGTCTTAGCGATACGTCCATCCCACATACGTCTTCATCACCTCACGTCCTTCTTTGATGATTTTCGGTCTTCGCTTAACCCGAGACCCTCGACGCGATTAGACCATGTGGTTCACTTGTTCGCCGTCCCGCTGTAACAACACATGCAGCCGGCGATAACCGAACCGTAGCTTGTCCCGCGCCAACTCCATCACCTTTGTGCGCAACTCGGTATCGGGTCGCGACGAGCGATAACAGAACGTGGAAACCGGCAGTTCCAGCACGCCGCATGCGCGCCGTTTACTGAAGGCAAAGTCCCGCTTCAGATGCTCGACAGCCGCCTTCATTGCTGTGAGCTCCAGCCGTTTTTTCGATGACCGACTGCAGCGCGTCTTTGTCTAAACTCAGATCCGCAACCAGTTTCTTCAGCCCCGCATTTTCGTCCCGCATCTAACTGTTGCAGCGCAGCGATGATCGCTGCTTCCCTGTGCTTACTCCTCGGCATCCTGCTTCCCCTTTCCTGCGTTCGAAAATGATAATCAACTTCGTACGGATTTTGGAGAGCAGGTCAACAGGTCCAGGCACGTATCGTACTATGTCACAGCCCTTCTGCATCGCGATCAATATCGCGCAGATACATAGCCTGTCAAAACAGGAGGCGCTTAGGAATTTGCCCGTTCGGCTCCGTCCGGTAGTTACGTACTTCGATCCGGTTGCAGACAACCTCTTTCTGAACGACGCTACTGGCGGTATCTGGATGCGCTGGGAGCCGAATCTTCCCAAGCTCAAACTGGGCGATTTGCTTGACCTTAAAGCCGAGACCGATTTCACGTTTGCGCCGGACTTAAGGAACGCTAAATGGTCGGTAATTGGCCACGCGTCCATGCCCGAGCCGCGGCGGGTTTCTTACCAGGAGATGATCAGCACCTCCGAAGATAGTCAGTGGGTAGAGGTCGAAGGCAACGTTCGACAAGCCGAATACTTGCATCGTACGCCAAAAGAGAAGGTTCTCTGGATGGATCTGGCCATGTCGGGCAACGGCATCGATGTTGAAATTCCCTGGGACGGGTCGCCAGTGCCGCCTGGATTGATAGACGCGCGGATCAGAGTCAGGGGAATTTGCGGCGCGGAGTTTAACCCAAAAAATCAAATGGTCGGTGTGACTCTCTATGTGCCGAGCCTTCGCGAAATATTTACGCTGGAGGCGGCCGAACCCGAGCCGTTGACCGGCCCTCCTACGTCGATCGGAACGCTTCAGCGCTTCGGATACACGAATTCCAAAGGTCACCGCCTGAAGCTGGCGGGGACCGTTACTGCAGTTCTGCCGACGCAAGGCTTTTACTTGAAAGATGACTCGGGCAGCATCTATGTCCTAACTCGGCAGGGCTTGCGTCTGAAGCCCGGTGACCGAGTCGAGACACTCGGGTTCGTAGGTCTCTCTGAATCGCATGTAAGGTTTGAAGATGCCTATTTCCGGCGCATTGCGACCGGCGCGCCCCCTCAGCCTTTGAAGATTACACCGGAGCAGGCCATGACCGGTCTGTATGATTCTGAATTGGTGACGCTGGAAGGCCGGGTAGTGGGACGGTCTGCTCTACCCCATCAGCAGAGGCTTACGATAGCTGCTGGGCAGTTGACATTTGCGGTGGTTTGCGCCAAGCAGACTTCAGCCAAACAGTTGCCGCCCGAAGGTTCACTTGTCCGGCTGGCCGGGATATGCATTGCTCAAATCAATGACTTAGGTCAAATGGCTACCTTCCGACTGGTTCTCAACGACGCGTCCGATGCCAAAGTTTTGGCCAGTGCGCCATGGTGGACGGCGCAGCGGGTCATGGCCCTGTTGGGATTTTTGGCTGCCGCGATTGCCTTAGCGCTGGCGTGGGTCATTGTGCTGAGGCGCCGGGTCCGGCAACAAACCCAGCTAATCAGCCAGAAGCTCGGGCAGGAAGAATCGCTCAGAAATGCAGCCCAGCTCGCGAGCCGCGCGAAGAGCGAGTTCTTGGCCAACATGAGCCATGAGATTCGGCCCCCGATGAATGCCATCGTAGGCTTCACCGATTTGCTGCTCGACACACCGCTCAACGAAGAGCAGCGCGATTATCTCCACACCGTTCAGTTCTCGTCGCATTCGTTGACGCGCATTTTGAATGATGTTCTAGACTTCTCGAAGATTGAAGCGGGCCACCTGACCTGCGAGAAGGTGCCGTTTTCTGTCTCGAGTTGCGCCTCACGAGTGCTTCAATTGATCACCCCGGAAGCACACCGCAAAGGTTTGACGGCCTCGCTCGAAATCGATGAAAATGTCTGCGACGAAGTAGTCGGCGATCCATACCGGTTGCATCAAGTGCTCCTCAACCTGATGAGCAATTCGCTAAAGTTTACCGAGCGAGGTTCAATTACTCTAGCCGTCGCGTGTACCGCGAAAGACGACGCGTGGACCGAGCTCCAGTTTTCAATCATCGACACAGGAATTGGTATTCCGGAAGAAGCGCAACCTAAGATCTTTGAGTCGTTCTCGCAAGGGGACAACTCAACAACCAGAAAGTACGGCGGCACGGGGCTGGGATTAGCGATCTGCACGCGTTTGGTTGAGCTATTCGGAGGGCGCCTCTGGCTGGAGAGCAAGTTGGGCGAGGGTAGCCGCTTCCATTTCACGGCACGTTTTGTGACGGGCAGTTCGCGCGAAGAGAACATAATTGCCGAAGCTGCCGCCGAAATTTAGATCATTTGTTCCGCGTCAATTCTTCGGCTGCGATCTGCGCGATATCTAGCAGCCGGGGCGGGTTCTCAGATGTCGCCGCCAGCGCATCGCGAAACATGCTGTTGCAGAACGGGCATGCCGCGCCGACTACCTCCGCGCCGGTATCGGCTAGCTCTTTGGCTCGCGCATGACTCACGCGTTGACCAGTCTCTTCGCCGAGGAACACCAATCCGCCACCCGCCCCGCAGCAGAAAGATCTTTCACGCGCGCGGGGCGGGTCGATGACTTGCGCCGAGCGTCCGATGACCTCGCGAGGCTCATCATAGATTCCGCGATACCGCCCGAGATAACAGGGATCATGGAAAACCACTCGTTGTCCGCTTTGCTTTGACGGAAGCGAGGCGCTGTGCCGCGCCATAAACTCGCTGTGATGTTCAATGTCCAGGGCTGCCCCGTATTCTTGCCAATCGGTTTGGATCGTGCGAACGCAATGCGGGCAAATCGATACGATCTTCTTCACCTTGGCCTGTTCAAGCGTGCCCAGATTCGTCTCGGCTAGTTGCCCGAACAAAAGATCGTTGCCAAGGCGCCGGACAGGATCGCCGGTACAGCGCTCTTTCTTCAGAACGCCAAAAGAAGTGCCGAGGTGTTTCATGACTGACGCAAACGCCTTAATAATTTCGCGGCCCTGTGGATCATAAGAGCCCATGCAGCCGAGCCATAGGCAGTACTCCTGTGAACCGTCGAACAACGGAAACTCCTGCGTCGCGATGAACTTGTCGCGTTCGGTTTGCGAGAAGCCCATTGCGTTGCCGTTGCGCTCGAGGTTCAGAAAGAGCTTGGTTCCGTGCTCGTCTTCCCACGTCCCGGTGTTGACTGCGCCCCGGCGCAACCCTATGATCATCGGTAAGTGTTGGATCCCAACCGGACATTGATATTCGCAGGCGCCGCAAGTCGTGCATTGGAAGATCGCTGTTTGAGAAACGGTCGCCTCGAGTATTGGTTTTTCGTTGTGGGGTCCGAACTCGTTCAGATAGGAACGCAAACCTAACGCTATGAGTTTCGGGTTCAATTCTTTGCCAGTGTTGTTGGCTGGGCAATGCTCCGTGCAGCGTCCGCATTCGACGCACGAGTACGCCTGAAGAGCAGTGATCCGGGTTATGTCCTTGCCCGATACCAAGCCGAAATCCTCATCTCCTGTAAGCGGAGGAATCTTGCTGAATCCGTCCCGTTCAAGAAAGATCGTCACGGGACTGAGTATGAGGTGCAGATGTTTGGTGTGCGGAATGAGCGGCAGGAAGGCGAGCAGCGTGAGCGTATGCACCCACCAGAGTGCTTGCCCCGCGATGGACGATTCGGGTACCCACCATTCGGGCATATACGTGACCATTAGGATAAATATGAAGAGCGCGATAATACCCGATTCAAAGGACACGGGGCCGAGCCACTTCGGGCGGAGAACGAAACGCCGAAAAGCCAGGTAGGCGATCGAGACAGCGCACAGCGCGGCAAAGGCGAACGCAAACCAGAAGTAGAATCCACCGAATAGCGAATGGTGATCGAGGAATGGAACGCCGAAACCACCGGCAATGTGGTTGAGCGTGACTAGTGCGAAAGCGCAGAAACCCCAAAAGACGAACGCGTGCGCTAGTCCCGGCAGCGGCCGTTCACGAATGACTTTCGCCTGGCACATGACTTCCCAGAAAAAATTCCAGCAGCGACGCGCGACTGATCCAAGTTTGAAGTCGGGGTCAGCTCTGCTTCGCCAAATGCGCTCGATGGTCTTGCCGAAGCGCACAGCGAAAAGTGAAAGCGAGACGAGAATTAAAACGAGCAGAAGGATCTTAGCGAATAGAGGCTGTTGCATAGCGCAGCAAAATAACCTGGGAGACGTTCCGCATGCCGCGTTTAGTAGCATGAAAAAGCGTGAGATACGTCATTTCGGGAGCCGCAGGCTTCATTGGATCACACCTGTGTGACAGGCTCGTCGAAGCCGGGCATCAGATCGTCGCTCTCGATAACCTGATCACCGGACACCGGGAAAACCTGGCGCACCTCGAAGGCCGTGATGGCTTTCAATTCGTTCATCAGGATGTGTGCGAACCGCTCAAAGTCGGCGGCCACGTAGACCGGGTACTGCATCTTGCATCTTTGGCGAGCCCCGTCGATTATCTGGCGCATCCGATCGAGGCGCTCGAATCCGGCTCGACCGGCACCCGCAGGATGCTTGAACTGGCGTGCCAGCATAATGCGCGCTTTTTGCTCACCTCAACATCGGAGTGCTATGGCGACCCGCTGCAGCATCCACAGATCGAGACGTATTGGGGAAACGTAAATCCGGTGGGTATACGTTCCTGTTATGACGAGAGCAAGCGCTATGCCGAAGCCCTCACGATGGCGTACTTTCGCAAGTACGATGTACAAACCACAATTGCGAGGATATTCAATACTTACGGCCCTCGCATGGCGCTGAACGACGGACGGGTTGTGCCTGCATTCATCGATCAGGCGCTGCATGGAGCGGATCTCACCGTCTTTGGAGATGGCTCGCAGACCCGCAGTTTCTGTTTCGTATCTGATTTAGTCGAAGGGCTGCTGCGGCTGAGCGAATCCGACGAGCGCTTCCCGGTGAATTTGGGCAATCCGGCCGAGATCACAATCCTTGAGTTTGCCAATCAGATCCGAGCGCGTTTCGACAACTCCGTTGGGATCGACTACAAGCCGCTCCCCGCGGACGACCCTAAATTACGGCGTCCCGACATCGGAAAGGCCAAGCGCGTTCTGGGTTGGGAGCCGAAAATACATCTAACCGAGGGCCTGACTGTCACCATAGAGTATTTCAAGCAAAAGGCCCAGCGCGACGCTCTGAGCGCCGGTGCCCAATGGAGGTCCAAAGGCGCGACGCGGCCGGACCAGGTCGTAGCTTAAACCTGGCACTGGCGCAAGCCGCGTTTAGCCAGGTATTGCTGGTGGTATTCTTCAGCCCGGTAGAACGTCTTTGCGGGCTCAATCTGAGTTGCAATCGGACGCTTGAAACGACCTGAAGCTTCGAGCTTCGATTTGGAAGCGCGCGCGGCCTGTTCCTGCTCAGGCGTGTAGAAGAAGATTGCGCTGCGGTATTGCGTCCCCACATCGGGCCCTTGCCGGTTGACCTGCGTTGCATCGTGCGCGCCCCAAAACACATCGAGCAGCTTGTCATACGAAATCTTCGAGGGATCATATTCGACCTCGACCACTTCGGCATGCCCGGTGCGGTCGGTACACACGTCCTTATATGTTGGGTTTTCGGTGTGTCCGCCCTGGTAACCCGATACTGCATCGATTACGCCGTCCAATTCGCGAAAGGTGGCCTCGACACCCCAAAAACATCCTGCTCCGAAACTAGCTTTTTCAGTCATCTCTTCTATTGTCGCTTTGCGCTCATTGAACACGCACCGTCAATGATTCGGACTTGGTGTGCCCCTTCCCGTCATCGGCGGTGATGGTGTAAGTAGTCGTCGTTTTCGGCGCAATTTCCAGGCAGTTCCGGTAAGAAGGCTTAATTTGAGCAATCGGAGGGTCCAGCTTTACGGTTTTGGCATTTTCGACGCTGTAACAAAGTTGAGTGTGTTCGCCCCGCTTCAAAAGGCCCGAGTCGGCGGAGAAGTTGCCGAAGAGGATTTCACCCGAGCCGAACACGGTTTTGACTGTTTGCTCCCGCCGGGCCTGCTCCTTGGCAGCGGCTGCCTGCTGGGCCGCCACGTCACTCTGGTGACGAGAGTAAAACGTCCAGGCAACATAGAGCGCCGCAATAAGCACGCCCACGGTCGTGAAGGGAAGGAGCTTTCTCAGAGCGGAACCGGGAGCTCTAGGCGGTTCCTGGGGTGCATCGGTAAAGGCCATATCATTAGCGTAGACCGCTGAGAGCTCTGCCACCTGCCGTTTCGCTATCTGCTATTCAACAAGCCCTTGGCGTGCTAAGCCAGTTCACTGGGGTAAGCAAGCGCACGCTGGACCACAACCACATAAAATCCAGCGACCGTCCGGTCGGATTTGTCTGAGAGAACTACCACCCGGAGGACACGATTAGTTTGTATGTTTCAACATTCGACTTTCTTCATTAAGCCCGTGCTGATCGGTATCCTTCCCTCGCTTGCTCTTTGGGCTTGCGTGATTCCGCTCGCCCTTAAGCTTACGTAGCACTAATTGCAGGAGGCCGTTGAGCACTTCGCCTCGGTTGAGAGCGCCGTCTCTCAAGCTGCGTCGACCTACTGCTTCATATATCCGCCTGGTATGACGAAGGTTCGCGAAGCTGCGGGTTAGTTGATTCCCTCACCTCGCGCCAATTGTGAAAGAACAAGATTGGTCCCACGATGACGTATTCAACTTGCAAATAGGCAGGGAGAAATCTGACTATGCGTTTCATTTTCGGGTTTGCTATCGGTGTCATTGCTTTCGTGCCATTAGGAGTCTTCGGGGCGTCAGGCGCGTCGAAAACGCACATTCAGCCACCGGAACAAGTTACTGGTTACAGGCTGGTCTTTGCCGACGATTTCGACTCGCTTGATTTGAGTCCAAACGGTTCAGGCGCACACACATGGTACGAGTCGATCTGGTGGGATAGACACATTCCCGACCCGTCGCTCATTTCGGTGTCAAATTCTGTTCTCTCCCTCAACTGGCAACGAAACCAAGGTTCACCGGATACCAGCATCACCACATTCGCGCACGACAAAACACAGGGGCGCACATGGCGCTACGGCTATTTCGAAGCACGGATGAAGTGGGATGCGGCAAATGGAGCTTGGCCCGCGTTTTGGCTCATACCCGCTCAAGACGCCAGAGGGGAGAACATTAACGGCGGTGTCAAAGAGACCGGAGAGATCGACATCTTTGAAGGACAGGGAGATCATCCTTACACCTTCTACGGAACGATTCACGACTGGGTTGATAAGCAACACACTACAAACAACCCCAACTGGTACGAGCTTCCAAAGAGCTTCAACTTCTCCGCTTTCCATACATATGGACTGCTGTGGGTGCCGGGAAAGGTGACCTGGTATCTAGATGACCGGGAGCTTTATTCGGCTCCCACGCCCGCTGTCGTGGACAAGCAAGACTTTTTTATTGTGCTCGGAAGTCAAGAGGGCGCGAATTGGGAGGCTGGTTCTCTGGATGGGGTAAACGCTCGAAAAATTCACTTGGATGTCGATTGGGTTCGCGTGTGGCAGAAGTAAAAGTAAGGTGAAGCTGAAATGGAACGGAAGAGGGTGGGCCATGATCGTTCACCACTGGATCTACCCCATCAGGGTCGCCGGACCCGCTTGCCCGTGGTGCCGCTGCATTCTGTTGCGCAGTTCTGTCCGCGCGCGCAGCAGGCGGCTCTTCGCTGCCGCCACCGAGATCCCCAAGTCTTCCGCCACTTCCGTCATTGGCCGTTCCTGAACGTCGCGCAATAGAAACACATGCCTCAAAAGCGGCGGTGTTCTGCGGATCTCTCGATCCAGAATTTGCGCCACCTCGAGGTGCCCCAAACTGTGCTCTGGCGACTCACGCACATCGCGTAACTCGAACGGACCTATCTCCTCGCCCGGCTGAACGTCGTCTAAATAAGCGAATTTCGCCCGTCTAGCCTGCCGCAGCCGCATCAGGCACTGATTCACCACAATGCGCGTCAGCCAGGTCGAGAACTTCGCGTCCCGCTGGAACTGGTTGATGTGCTCATAGGCTTTCCAAAAGGCGTTTTGCACCTCGTCTTCTGCGTCCTGTTTGTCACGCACAATCGAAAGCGCGATCTTCATGACCGCCGCTTGATGCCTCTTCATCAGCTCGTCGAAAGCGCCGTTATTCCCTTCCTGGCACATACTCACAAGACTGTCATCCGCCATTTCACAATAGCGGCGTTGGTCGTGCGTCTCCGCCCGGTTTTGCATCTGCCGCGTTTCCACAGAATCCATCACATTGACCTCTATGAACGAATCTATTCCCGAAAACGCCGTGGTAGTAGACTCGATTGAAACAGGCTTCAGCAACACGAAAACTCAACGCCCAGAGATAAGCAGTGATAAAACGACTTTGACGCTGACTGAAAACAGTGAGGAAACGATCGGTCGGCTTCTACGAAACTATGAAATCGGTGCGAAACTGCGCCAGTTGCGGCTTCGCAAGAAAATTGCCCTTGTTGACTTAGGCAAACACACGGGCTTATCTGCCTCCATGCTTTCTCAGCTTGAAAACGGCAAACTGATTCCGACCTTGCCGACACTGGCCCGAATCGCCACTGTTTTCGACGTCGGACTCGAGCATTTCTTCTCGGACAAACGAGCTCGTAAGACCTTCTCGATCGTGCGCGCCGCGGAACGGTTACGCTTCCCGGACCTGCCGGATAGTCCCGTTCCGGGCTTCTTTTTCGAGGTCTTGGCTTTCGGGGCAACCGACAAGAGCATAGGCGCCTACCTTGCCGAGTTTCCCCCAAGAGACGCCCAGGCCGCCCGTCCTCATCAGCATGAGGGAGCTGAGTTCATCCACGTACTGCAGGGCATTCTGGCGGTAAACTATCAAGCGGAAGAGCACACCCTCGCTGCCGGGGATAGCGTGTATTTCGATGCCTCCGAAGCCCATTCTTACTGCGGTCACTCCCAAGAGCCGGCGCGCGCGATTGTCGTTATCACCACACTTCGCCCGTAAAGCCTTCACTTTCTCCCTTGCTCTTGGGTTCGTTTTTTCATTTCCGCTTACCTCTCGCGCAGTCAAAAGTCGCTGGACGGAACTGAATATCGGCCCCTTTTACGTTGCCTCGGAGCGCGATTTGAGTGCCGCCCGCGACGACCTCGTGCAGCTGGAGCAGCTCCGCTGGGTGCTCGGCAATACACTGGAACAGAAAGACTTACCTAGTCTCTGGCCCATTCGAATCATGCTTGCCTCCTTAGGGGAAAGAGCGGGTTCCCCGTCCTCCGAGTTCGTTTGGCAAAATGCCCGGTACATCTGGGTCGGACCCCCGGGCTCCCGCCTCCCACTCGGCGCAGTGGCCGGCCTGCTACTCGATGCCAACACTCCGCGTCTGCCGCCCGAAGTCGAGTCCGGCCTGCGCCAGCTCTTCTCCACCTTGGAGGCGCACGGCAGCCGCGTCACCTGGGGCGGCCCTCCTCAAAATCCGGATCTCGACTGGGCGCGCATGCGGCTCTTCGCTACCAAATTCGAGTACGGTACCAGCTTTCATATCTTCCTGACTGCCCTGAAGGGCGGCAGCACGCTGGCCGCCGCCGAACGAAACGCCTTCGGCAAAACGACCGCTGAGCTGGAAAGTGAGGCTAGAGCCAACCTAGCCGCCGGGAACTGGCCGTCTGTGCCCGTTTCTGGGCGTCCCCTCGACCCGAAGCGCGATTTCGGCGAGCATTCTCTCGATTCGGCCGAAGCCGACGTCTATCTGGCCGATTGGACACTCGCCTCCGACCGTCCAAAGGCCGAGGCTGCTTACCAAACTGCCATCAGAGCCGGAGGGTCTGCTGCCGCGCTCGGCTATGAAGGTCTTGGGGAACTGGCTAAGGCGGAGGGCAAGAATCCTGAAAAGTACTGGGATGACGCCATCCACGCCGGAAGCAACAGCGCGCCCGTTTACGTTGCGGCAGCCGAAGGCCTGCCTCCCAACGAGGCGCTGCTTCTCCTGAAAAGAGCCGCTCAACTGAACAATCGCTGGTCCGCGCCGATTTATGCCGAGGCGCAACTCGCCGCCACTTCCGCCGAGAAAGAATCATTGCTCAAAACTGCTCTTCAGCTCGATCCGCGCAACACCGGATGCTGGATCGAACTGGCGCAATTGCAAACAACTTTGGGAGAAGCGACCGCGGCTCAGGGCTCCTGGCTTCGGGCGGAAGATTCAGCGCCTGACGTTTCCGAGCGCGACCGTGTTCACCAGCTCCGGCTCGCTTCCGAACAGCAGCGCCTCGATGCCGCCGACGAAGCTCAACGCCGTGACCGGGAATCCGTGCATCTCGCCGACCAGCAAGCGCAACAGGCTGAGGCTGACCGGATCCGAGCTGCTGAGCAGAAGGCAAACCAGACAGTTGATGGCGCCTCTGGCGACGAAGCGCCCTCGAACGCTGTGCCTTGGAACTCGCTCGTTCGGCAGAAGAAATTGAGCGGCACCTTAACCCGCGTTGACTGCCTGAAGCGCGGGTGGCGTCTATCCATTAAAGACAAAGGCGGGAGCGTCACTCAACTGTTCCTCTCTAAGGAGAGCAGCGCCGTTCTCGCCTGTGGAGTTCAACCGCACCCCCGGCGGGTTTCGCTCGAGTATCGTGCCTCGCCCGATGACGATCTCCACACAACCGGTGAGATTACGGACCTGACGCTTCAGTGAAGCCGCACTTCCGCAGCGCAACTGAAGCGGATCTGCCCGCGTTGCTCGCCATCGAGCGCCAATCTTTTCCCCAGCCGCACTGGTCGGCAGCAGACTTTCTGGAATATCGCTGCACGCTAGCTGAGGTCGAAGGGAAAGTTGCCGGATTCCTGGTCGCGCGCCAAACGTTCTCGGGTGACAGCAAGTCGCCTGCTCAGTGTGAAATACTAAATGTCGCAGTCGCCCTACCCTTTAGGCGCGCGGGGATAGCTACGTTTCTTCTGAAGCACGAGCTTGCCTCTGGCTCCATCTATTTCCTTGAAGTGCGCGAATCCAATGTTGCGGCGCAAACACTTTATCGTAAGCTCGGCTTCCGTGAGATTGGCCGCCGCGAAAAGTACTATGGCAATCCTCTCGAAACAGCTATTGTCATGCAGGTGAAATAATGCTAATTCTTGGGAGTGCGGTCGGCGCATGCCCGCACGGGAGGCCCATTTTTTCATGGAGAATCACACACCAGACGAAGAGTTGAAAGCGCATCTGCTATCCACAAACGAGCAATTCCGGACGCTTGCCGAGCAGCATGCGCACTTGAAACATCAGATCGAAGACATCGAGTCCAAACCGCACGTCACCGGTGAAGACGAGCTTGAGGAGCAACGCCTCAAGAAGCTCAAGTTACATATCAAAGATCAGATGAACGAAATCCTAGAGCAATACAAGCACGCAAGCGTCACTTGAATTTCCATAAGAGGTAGACTTCTCAGTCTGCCTCTTACTTCACAAAACCCAGCTTCTTCAGATCCGGTTCGGGCAAAGGCGCATAAAACTGAGCTTGTCCAAAGGTCTCTTTTACCCGCCCATCTTCCAGAGCTACGCCGAAAGGCGGATCTACAAACGGGAAAGCTTTTTTCAGTTTTTCGTATTCCAGACTCGTTCCCGCCTTCAGATGCGTGTCGTGCAGAAAACTTGCGGCCCATTGCGGATTGATCGTGGGGATCGCGATAACGCGGCTGTCGCCCCAATTCAGTTTCGACATAAACTTCGAGGCCGCGTCGCAGTGCATGCAGGAAGGGTCGTAAAAGAACAGAAATACTTTGCCGGTTGTTAAATCCTGCGGCTTACCATTGACAATCACCGGATTCGGTACCTGCGCATTCTTGCGATGCGCTGCGTTGATTCCGAAACTGACTCCTGCGAGTGCGACCAGCGCGGCAAGCATCATTGCAGGAACTTTGATTCTGGTCACGCGCCCCGACCAAGCAAAAGCCGCCAAGCCTAGCAGCAGCATGACGCCGTCGCCAACGAAAAATCCCGGCCCGATTGTTCGCTTAATAATCGGAAAACAACTGCACTCGTGCCCAACGAGCACGTTGTAGTAATAACCGATCCATCCCATAAAGAAGATCATTAGCGCGGAACCGAGCAGTCCGCCCCAGCGCCGCCACCGTGGTGTGAAGAGAAGAAATGCGGCAAACAGTTCCAGTGTTCCAAGCGCCGCTGCGCCCAACGCGCCCCACCCGCCATGCACCTGTGCCTGCTCCAGTAACTCGCCGGTCTTGAATGGGCTCAAAACCTTCCAGCCGCCCGACACCAGGAAAACGATGCCGAGCAGAATGGCAGCTGTCGCTGCCAATGTACGTTGCCAGCTCGCCTGCTCGCGTGAACTTGAGACTCCCTGAGGATTTACGAGTGCTGCTTCCATCTTTTACCTAATTGTATTCTGATTTGGACACCTCATGCTCAAAGCTCGCTCGATTGCCGCACTGCTATCTCTTGGTGCGCTTAGCGCCGCCGCGCCATCTGATTCGAAGAAAATCGATGCCGAAGTAAGAGCCATCACAAAATCGGCCATTCTGATCGACACGCATAACGATATCCCGAGCTTTACCGTGGATGGCGCGGACATCGGCAACTCGCCCAAGAATGAAACCGATATTCCACGTCTGAAACAGGGCGGTGTCGGCGCGGTATTTTTCTCGGTCTATGTCGCGGCCAAATATGTCGACGGTAATCATTCCGCCAACCGTGCTCTTCAGATGATCGATACGGTAAAGCAGGACATCATCGGCCGTTACCCCGACACTTTCCAGCTTGCGCTTACCGCCGACGACATCGTGAAGGCTCACAAGAGACACAAAATCGCCGCGCTGATGGGTCTTGAGGGGGGCCACGCCATCGAGGACAGCCCGCGCCTTCTGCGCGACTACTACCGCCTGGGTATCCGTTACATGACTCTGACCCACACGAATACCAACAGTTGGGCAGACTCATCCGGCGACATCGATAAACAGGACGTGCAGCATCACAACGGTCTCACCCCGTTCGGAAAAGACGTGATTCGAGAGATGAACCGGCTCGGCATGATGGTCGATATTTCGCACGTAGCCGACAAGACTTTCTACGACGCACTCGAAACCAGTCAGGCGCCGCTTATCGCTTCACACTCTTCCGCTCGCGCCGTTACTAATGTTCCGCGCAACATGACCGATGACATGATCCGGGCTCTCGCGAAGAAGGGCGGCGTGATCCAGGTCAATTTTTACTGCAACTTCATCAACCAGCAAGCGGCGGATGCGCCCAAAAACACGCCCGCTCATGCTTCGCTCGCCGATGTCGTCGCGCACATCGATCATATCCGCCAGATCGCCGGCATCGACGCGATCGGGATTGGCAGCGACTTCGACGGAATCGAATGCGCGCCCGAAGGGCTCGAGGACGTTTCCAAATTCCCAAACCTCACTCGTGCTCTTCTAGAGAGGGGTTATTCGCCATCCGACATCAAGAAGATCTATGGCGGCAATACGCTGCGCCTCATGCGACAAGTAGAAAAAGTCGCGGGCCAGACGAAGTAGCCGCACCGTGTTAAAACGTTTCGAACTCAGGCGCCTGGCCGATACCATTGTGCTCGGCATCGCAGGCGCATTGAGCGCGCAGTTGTTCGTTTGGATGCTGCACCTATGCCAGCGATTCTTTCTGGGTTTCCTGGCCGGTTATCGGGAGCCGGGGCTTAACGCCGAAGGCCGTTCCCTGGATCAGATCATCGGTTCTCACGGGCTGTGGCTCATCCCTCTGGTGACTACGCTCGGCGGCCTCCTCACCGGCATACTCGTTTTCACCTTCGTACCCGAAGCTGAAGGACACGGCACTGACACGGTGGTCGAAGCGTTCCACCGCGCCGGAGGCATCATTCGCGCCAGAGTGCCTTTCCTGAAGATGATCGCGTCGGCTATCACGATCGGTTCGGGCGGCTCGGCTGGCCGCGAAGGCCCGACCGCTCTTATCACGGCCGGCTTTGCATCTATCTATGCTTCGCTCACGCATCGCTCGGAAGAAGATCGCCGGCTGCTGATCGTGATTGGCATGGCGGCCGGTCTCTCCGCTATTTTTCGTTCACCGATCGGCACGGCCGTGTTCGCGATCGAAGTCCTATACGGCGGAATGGAATTCGAAAGCCGCGCTCTGGTTTACACCACGCTCGCATCGGTTATCGCTTACGCCGGCACCGGGCTTTTTGAGGGCCTGCATCCTTTATTTCAAGTCCCGGGCAATCTGATCGCTCCTGGCTTCAAGGTGTATCTGTGGTATTCACTCCTGGGCATTGCGTGCGGAGTCTTCGGCATTATCCTGCCAAACATTTTCTATCGCGCGCGAGAGATCTTCCGCGCAATTCCATGTCCGAGGCATTTGAAGCCTGCTATCGGCGGCCTGGGTGTCGGACTGCTTGCTCTAGGTTGGCCGCAAGTGCTCGGCGGTGGCTACGGATGGATGCAGCAGGCGATTGACGGAAAACTCGCCTTCGATCTCCTGATCGGCTTGCTCTTTGTCAAGATGGTGGCCTTCGCGCTCACTATTTCATCGGGCGGCTCCGGCGGAGTGTTCGCGCCAACTCTGTTTGTCGGAGCCATGTTGGGCGGCTTTTTGGCGGTACCCTGCCATCAGCCTTCAGCCGCATTTGTAGTCGTCGGAATGGCCGCTCTATTCGGAGCAGCAGCGCGCGTGCCTGTTGCCGCGCTCCTGATGGTAACTGAAATGACGGGCGGCTTCCAATTGCTCATTGCTGCGGGACTAGCCGTCATGCTGGCTTTTCTAGTGCAAAGAAGCCTGGCGGCATCTTTCAAATACGGCAGCCTTTACGAAGCTCAAGTTACTTACCGCGTCGAGTCGCCTGCCCACTACCCGGAGTTTCTGCGAACAGCTCTCGCTCTCATCGGGAATAAGAGGGTTCCGCACATGCGGAATTTGGGCAAGCTCGATATGCTGGCATTACTTGAATCGGGAATACCGTTACAGCTTTCAAAGGACAAGCAGCTCTTTATGGGGGTTGTGCGGCCCGGCAGCCCTCTGAGCGGGCAGTCGCTCGAATCTATCTCGAACACCGTATTAAAGGGAACTTGGAAAGTCATGGCGATCCTGCATGGCGAAGAGACGGTTTTGCCGCAAGGCAAAACGGAACTGAGCGAGGGCGATAAATTGCTAATTGTCTGTTCCCCGGATGTTCCCGATCAACTTGCCAGCTATCTCGTGTTTGGGGCTAGCCAGGCGCTGCGTTAGCTTACTGCTCGAGCTGTTTCGCTTCCTGCCACAACTCTTCCATACGATCGAGCGAAGTCTCTTCGAGCCTCGCGCTGCTGCTTTCGACGCGACGTTCTATATGAGCGAATCGCTGCCTGAAGCGGGCATTGGTCTTGCGCAGAGCTTGTTCGGGATCGACCTTGAGAAACCGCGCCAGGTTCACCAGGTTGAAGAGCATGTCGCCCAATTCGTGTTCAAATTCGCCCTGGTCTTGCGCACCGGCTAGCTCTGCCGCCTCTTCTTTTATCTTTTCTACAACGCCGCTCACGTCGTCCCATTCAAACCCGACCTGGGCGACTTTGTGCCCGATCTTATCTGCTTCCACGAGTGCCGGCAGGCTGCGAGGCACGCCATCCAGCAGAGAAGAGGGCGTCTTCGAGCCTCGCCCGGCTTTCTCCTGCTGCTTGATTTCGTCCCAGCGTGTCTTCACCTCTTCGGCGGTTTCAGCCGAGGCATCTGCGAAGATGTGCGGATGTCGTCGAATGAGCTTCTGATTGATTGCATCAAGTGAATCTTCGATGCTGAAGAGCCCTTCCTCGTGCGCCATCTCGGCAAAGAAGACGGGCTGCAAAAGTAGATCGCCCAGCTCTTCGGCCAGCCCCTCGAAGTCACGCGCGTCGATCGCATCCATTACCTCATACGTCTCCTCGAGCAGATACGATTTGATTGTGTCGAAGCTCTGCTTCCGGTCCCACGGGCACCCGCCCGGCGCCCGCAAGCGCGCCATGATCTGCACCAGTTGACTGAACTTTTCGCCCGCTTCCTTGAATTCGCTCGACACCCAACGCCCTCCGCTCCGACTATATCGACCTGGATATCATAAGAATGTTGTATGGCAGAGAGCACTGAAGCGGCGCAGGACTTCCCGCTACCCCCCGCGAGCTTTGAGTTTCTGGTTGAATCGATCCTCATGCAGACTCAAATGCAATTGGGTCTAATTCACTTTCGCGAGAAGGATGAAGAATCGGAGCCGAACCTGCCGCTGGCGAAGCACTCGATAGACATGCTCGCGATGTTGCAGGAGAAAACGCGCGGCAACTTGTCTAGCGAAGAACAGCGGCTCATCGAGAATGGCCTGACCGAACTACGCTTCCGCTATGTGCAGGTAGCTGACGAGCAAAAGCGCCGCGTCCAGCCCGGAGTTGCCGCGGAACAGAAAAAGGAAGACGATCGCCCTATAATCATCACTGCCGACGGCGGTAAGGGAAGCAAAACCGACTAGATGCTCGCCGATTTCGAGCATGCGTCCATACTCGTGCTCGGGTCTGGCACCAGCGTGGGCGTGCCCATGATTGGTTGCCATTGCAAGGCTTGCATCTCGACCGATACGCGCGACAAGCGTCTTCGCCCTTCAGTGCTGCTGCGGCTGGGCGACAAGCGTATCCTGATCGATACCTCGCCGGACTTCCGTTATCAGGCGCTACATTATGGCCTCGAGCGCCTGGACGCGATTCTTTATACCCACGCGCATGCCGACCACATCCTTGGGTTAGACGACGTTAGGCCTTTCAACTTTATGCAGAAGGGCGACATTCCTTTCTATGCTTCGGTTGACGCATGGGAAGTGATCGAGCGCACTTTTCGCTACGTTTTCGATGCATCGCCATCGCAATCGAGCCGTCCGCGTTTGACGCCGCACATTTTCGATGGCCAGCCGATTTTGGTCGCGGGCACTTGCATCCAGCCCGTTCGCGCTCTCCACGGCAAGGGAACTGTTTACGGCTTTCGCTTCGGCGATTGCGCCTATCTCACCGACCACAGCGAGATCCCGTCTGAAAGCGAAGCGCTGCTGACGGGCCTGGATGTTTTGTTCCTCGACGCTCTGCGCCACAGTCCGCACCCGACGCATTCGACGGTAGACGAGTCTCTCAAGACGGTGCGCAGGCTCCAGCCGAAGCGGGCCTTCTTCACTCACATTTCGCATGACCTGGTGCATGCGCAAACGGAAGCGCGTCTGCCGCCAAACGTGTATTTGGCTTATGACGGCCTGGAAATCTTTATCGGTTCGGGTGACCCGCACGCGGGAAGCCCACAAGCCATATGAGCGCCCCGTTCTTCCATTCGCTTGAAGAGGCGCGAGGTCATTTTGGCCCGTGCGCTTTGGCCATCGGAAACTTCGATGGGGTGCACGTTGGCCACCAAGCTCTAATCGGTGAAGCAGTGCGTTGGGCGCAGACGCACGGACTTACACCCGCAGTACTGACCTTCGATCCGCATCCCACGGCTGTGGTTGCCCCCGATCGCATACCGGCCCTGATCTGTCCTCTTCGGGAGCGACTGCGCCTCATTGCCGCGGTTGGTGCAGAGCATATTTTTGTCCTGCGCTTTACCCCTGAGGTGGCGAGTCTCTCTGCCGAAGAATTCGTGTCGCAGGTTCTGGTTGATGCTCTCCAAACAAAGGCTGTTTTCGTAGGGGAGAACTTCCGTTTCGGGTACCGGCAGGGTGGCACGCCGGAGGTCTTGAAAGCGCTTGGGCGAGCGAACGGTTTCGAAACGCATTTTCTCAGCCCTGTTACTTTTCGCGGACAAACTATCTCGAGCACAGCCGTCAGGACTGAGCTAGCAACCGGCAAAGTTGTACAAGCCGGGCGCTTGCTGGGGCGCTGCTATTCGCTGAGCGGACCGGTTGTTTCAGGCCGCGGTATTGGCTCGAAGAGAACCGTTCCAACACTGAACCTCCGACCAGATCCGCGATTGCTGGTCCCACACGGTATCTACGTTACGGAAACGGCTGAATTAACGGAAAGCCTCGAGCACGCGACCGGACGAAGCTGGCCATCGGTGACTAGTTGCGGCTACAATCCTACCTTCGGCGTAACGGAACTCACTGTTGAAACATACTTGCTTGGAGGACTTGCGGGTGCGAGTCCTTGCGCGATATCGGTGCACTTTCGACATTTCTTGCGCGACGAGCAGACGTACGCAGACTCAGAGGCATTGAAAGCGCAAATTTTTAGAGACGTTGCTCGCGCGGAGGCTTACTGGAAACACCTGGAGAGTCTCCGCACAGCCGTCCCTTCGATATACTGAACTTTCGCTAGATTTCAGCCTCTTCCGGAGGAACCGACATGCAGCTATCTGAAGGCAAAATCAATCATCTGAACGCACTTTCGAACAAGGACGGCATCATCGCCGCGGCAGCCATGGATCAGCGCGGCAGCTTGCGCAAGATGATCGCACAAGGCAGGAGCGTACCCGAGGAGCAAGTCCTCGATGACTCGCTCATCGAATTCAAAACTGCCGTGAGCAAAATTCTGACTCCGCATGCCAGCGCTATCCTTCTCGACACCGAATACGGCTTGCCTGCCGCTCAAGCCAGGGCCAAGAACGCGGGCCTGCTACTCGCTTATGAAGAGAGCGGCTACGACAATGCGAAACCGGGCCGCCTTCCCGATCTTCTGCCAGATCTTTCTGCCAAGCGGATACGCGACCATGGCGCTAATGCCGTGAAGGTTCTTCTGTACTACACGCCTTTCGAGAAGCCCGAGATCAATAACGTGAAGCACGCTTTTATCGAGCGAGTTGGGGCGGAATGCGAAACATACGAGATTCCGTTCTTTCTGGAATTTGTCGGATACGATGCGCAGGGCGGCGACGAGAAAGGCCTCGAATATGCGAAGAAGAAACCGGAAGTCGTGATCGGCTCAATGCGAGAGTTCGGCAAACCGCAATACATGGTGGACGTGTTGAAGGTGGAAGTGCCGGTTAATTCGAATTACGTCGAAGGAAGCAGCAGCTACAAAGGACAGAGCGCCTATTCGCGCGAACAGGCGCTCGATCTGTTTCGCAAAGCAGCCGATGTAGCGCAGAAGCCGTTCATATATCTGAGCGCCGGAGTTAGCAACGCTGAATTTATTGAGTCTTTGGGGATGGCTGCCGAGGCCGGAACCGATTACTCAGGCGTGCTGTGCGGGCGCGCCACCTGGAAGAACGGCGTGGGCGTCTATGCGAAGAATGGCGTGAAAGCGCTGGAAGACTGGCTCTCGAATGAAGGCGTCAAGAACATCGAAGCAGTAAACAATGCGATCAAGGGAGCCACGCCGTGGCGAGCCAAAGCGGGGGTTGCCACAGCTGCGGCGTAGAGGCCGGCTGCTCTAAGTGGTTACATCCTGCACAGAGCCGGAAACGAGCGAGCGTGTTTCCGACATGAATTTCGCTTCCATTCCGGACGCCATAGAGGACTTCCGCCAAGGCAAGATTCTGGTTGTTGTCGACGACGAGGATCGCGAGAATGAAGGCGATCTCACCATTGCGGCCGAGAAGATCACGCCCGAAGCGATCAACTTCATGGCGACCTATGGGCGAGGCCTTATTTGCCTCGCGCTCGATGCCGAGCTCTGCCGACGCCTCGATCTAGGCCCTATGTCGCCCGTGAACACCGCGCGCTTCTCGACGGCATTTTGCGAGGCGATCGATGCCGCCGAGGGAGTCACTTCAGGCATTTCGGCGTATGACAGGGCGCACACAATACGCGTGGCCATGGATCCGAAGACGCGGCCGCAAGACCTGGCGCGGCCCGGGCACGTATTCCCACTGCGCGCTCGGCCTGGCGGTGTGCTGGTCCGCTCCGGACAAACCGAGGCCGCGGTCGATCTGGCGCGACTAGCGAGGCTCTCGCCGGGCGGCGTCATCTGCGAAATTATGAACGAGGACGGCACCATGGCGCGCGTTCCTCAACTGACCGACTTTTGTGGCCGCTACGGACTGAAAATGATTTCAGTGGCGGATCTGATCCGTTATCGCATGCAGACCGAACGGTTTATCGAGCCGGACGGAACGGGTAAAATACGCACCGCGTACGGCGATTTCGAGATGTTACGTTTCGTAAGCAGGCTTGATAACGAGACTCATCTGGCTCTGGTTCGCGGCGAGGTCGCGGGTAAGAGCGAAGTGCTGGTGCGTGTTCATTCGCATTGCGTTTACGGTGATGTTTTTCATTCCGCGGACTGCGATTGCCATCCACTGGTAGCCGCCGCACTCGAAGCTATCTCACGAGCTGAATGCGGCGTGTTCGTTTATCTGCATCAGACCGGGCCGGGTCTCCGCCTCGCATGGCACGATGGCAAACGGGAGATCATCGGACATTCGCGCAATCAGTCGAGCTTTATTCCCTCTGAACGGCATCAACCGCTGCAACATGAGATCGGACTCGGAGCACAGATCCTTTCCGCGCTGGGCCTTTCGACTATCCACTTGCTAACCAATCATCCGAGGAAGGTAGTTGGGCTGGAAGGATTCGGGATCCAGATCACTCAGCAAATTCCTTTCCCGCCCGGTTTGGAGGGCGGCGCAGCGCTCTGATGCCGGTCCCCTTCAAGCTTCCCCGCTTTTATCCAATTCTTGATACGGCTACTCTAGCGGCGCGAAATTGTCTGGTAGCTGCGGCCGCGGACGCGCTGCTCGAATCCGGGGTAAAGATCCTGCAGTACCGTCATAAGGATGACTGGACCCAGCATCATTTCGATGAAGCAAAGCAATTGGCTGCGCGGTGCCAGGATCTGGGTGTTCTTTTTGTATTGAATGATCGCGCGGATTTCGCGCGCATACTGCGCACCGCTTTGCACATCGGACAGGATGATCTTCCGCCATTAGCCGCTCGAAAAGTCGTGGGCGACGAAGTAATGGGCTTCTCCACACACAACCGGCCGCAACTCGAGCGTGGCGATACAGAGCCGGTCGAGTATCTGTCGCTCGGCCCAATTTTTTCGACCCGGTCGAAGCTGAGGCCCGATCCCGTGACCGGTCTCGAGGGCTTGCGTAAAGTTCGGGATTTGACGGCCAAGCCGCTGGTGGCTATCGGCGGAATCAAGCTCGAAAACGCTCGCGACACTCTGGATGCGAAGGCCGATTCACTGGCTGTTGTTTCTGGGCTCTTGCCCGAAACTGTAGATCGAAAGGCGATTCGGCGCCGGGCAGAGGAATGGCTCGGTCTACTCGTCTGATACTCTTTTGCGTTCGAAGGATTATATGATTTGCTCTTCGCGAAATTTGTCGTTGCTTGCCGTTTGCTTGATGGGCTCTGGTTCCATGTGCCTGGCAGCCGATCAACCTCCGCAGCTTAGACTGCCGGATAAAGTTGCGCCGGTCAGCTACCGGGTGGAGCTCAAGCTGGACCCTCATCAGACAAGCTTCAGCGGCCACATCTCTATTCAGGTTGATATCAAGCAGCCGCTTCAGACCCTCTGGTTAAATGCCACCAAACTCGAGATCGTGAAAGCAACATTGCGGTCGGGAGATAAAACGCTAGCTGCCAAACCAATTCCTGGTGGCGACGATTTCGTGGGTCTCGCGTTTGACTCCCCTGTTCCCGCTATCTCGGCGATGATCGATATTCAATACACCGGTCAAGTTCGCCAACAGGACAGCTCGGGGATCTTTGGCATGGAGGACAACGGAAACAAGTACATCTTCACGCAATTCGAGCAGACTGACGCACGCGCCGCTTTCCCCTGTTTCGATGAGCCCTCTTACAAAGTGCCATGGCAATTGACTCTTGAGATTCCGCAGGAAGACGATGCTGTGAGCAATACACCAGTCGAGAAGCAGGATGCGAGCGCCGGCCATAAGACGCTTGTGTTTAAGCAAACGAAGCCGCTGCCTAGTTATCTGGTCGCTTTTGCGATAGGTCCTTTCGATTTCGTTCCCGCCGGATTTGCGGGCAAGAACCACGTGCCGGTTCGCATTGTCACGCCGAAGGGCCACGCCGATGAGGCCAAATATGCTGCTGAGGTCACGGCGATCATCCTGACGAGGTTGGAGGATTATTTCGGCATTCCCTATCCGTATGAGAAGTCGGATCAGGTCGCTGTCCCGGTGACCTTCGGTTTCGGCGCAATGGAGAATGCTGGCATGGTGACCTATGCGCAAACCATTCTGTTAGCAAAACCCGATATCGACAGCACCAACCGGCAGCGTGAGTATGCTTCAGTTGCCGCGCACGAGCTCGCCCACCAATGGTTTGGAGATCTCGTTACGACTGCCTGGTGGAACGACATCTGGTTGAACGAGGCATTTGCGACTTGGACGGAACAGAAAATACTAGCCGAATGGAAACCCGAATGGGAAACACGTGTCGAAGACGTGGATTCAAAGCTGTTCGCGGAATCTCAGGACACATTGGTCTCAACGCGCAAGATCCGTCAGGAGATCAAGACAAAGGACGACATAAGCAACGCCTTCGACGCCATTACCTATCAAAAGGGTGCAGCGGTCATCGGAATGTTTGAAAGCTGGGTAGGAGCCGAAGAATTCCGCAAAGGCGTGCAAAGCTATTTGAACCGCTATGCTTTCAAGAACGCTACCGCTCCGGAATTTCTCGATTCGGTGAGCACTGTGGCCAACAAAGACGTCACTACGCCTTTCTCCACATTCCTGAACCAGGCTGGCGTGCCGGTGGTCTCCGTCGCTTTGAATTGCGGTGGAGGAGCTCCAACCCTGCACATGGAACAGCAGCGCTCGTTACCGCTTGGCTCGAAGGGTTCTAAGGACCAGCTCTGGCAGATTCCTGTCTGTGTTCGCTTCGGCGGTGGCGAGAATGGCGGAGAGGGTGCGTGTACCTTGATGACCGAAGCAAAAACGGACTGGAAGCTCAAGGCCAATAGCTGTCCCGCTTGGATCGAGGCAAATAAGCAAGCAGTCGGATACTATCGCGTCGGTTATCAGGGTAAATTGCTTGACGCTCTTACAGATGGCGATGTTGAGCATCGATTGAGCGCGCCAGAGCGCGTCGATTTGATGGGCAACGCGCAGGCGCTCTCGAGAACTGGGGAACTGCCGGTAGCCGACGCATTGGCTCTGGTACCGAAGTTCAAAGATGATCCGCAGCGATTCGTCGTGGATCGAGCTCTCGATTTGGCTTCTTTCCCGCGAGAGCATCTGGTTCCGGATGATTTAGTGCCCAATTACCAGCGCTTCTTTTTGAAAAACTTTCAGGCTCGTGCACAGGAGCTTGGCCGGACGCCAAAGTCCGGCGAACCTGATAATGTGCGCCTCCTGCGTCCTTCCCTGCTATCCGATGTTGCAACCGACGGTGGTGACCAGCAGCTTTCAAAAGAGGCCCGCGATCTCACAGACAAGTGGTTCGAAGATCATAAAGCTATCACGCCCGATCTGACGAATGCTGTTCTCGGAACGGCGGCTTACTACGGCGACAAGACGCTTTTCGATAAATTTTCGAGCGAGCTGAAAAAGGCGACCGACCGCCAGGAACGGCAGCGCATCATCCGTGCCATGGGATCTTTTCGCGATCCAGCGGCCGTCGAAGCCGGCATGCAGGCAGTGCTCAAAGGCGACATTCCCTTTATTGAGGGCGTGTACCTCCTCTTTGCCGGCCAGGAATCGGCTGCCACTCGCAAAATGGCGTTCAATTTCATGAAAGCTCATTTCGATGAAATTGCAGCGAAACGTCCGACCGGGGGTGGCTTTGACGCGGGCGCACAGTTCCCGTACGTAGGCGCATCGTTTTGCGACAAACAATCCGAAGAAGAGCTGAAAAGCTTTTTTGAGCCGCGCGTCGACAAATTTGTGGGGGCCCCGCGTATCCTAGCCCAGGTCTTGGAAGGCATCGATTCGTGTATTGCTACAAAAGCCGCTCAGGAACCGGGCGTAGTTGCATTTCTGAAACAGTATTGAGGCGGCGAAGCACATGAACCGTATACCGAAGAGCGCTTTCCTTTGCGCGAGTTTGGCTTTTCTTGTTTTAGCAGCCGATGCTCCGGTCTCGCATGATCTACAAGGCTATACGCCGAAATCAAGCGAAACCGAAATGAGTTGGGAGACGAAGTTTCGCGCGCTGCCCTCGGTTGCGAATCAGCGCGAATACATGCAGCGGCTTTCGGCGCGCCCGCATCATGTCGGTTCGCCTTACGACAAAGACAACGCCGAATGGCTCCTCGCAAAATTCAAAGAGTGGGGCTTCGACGCGCATATCGAAACTTTCGATGTCCTCTTTCCTACGCCGAAAGATAATCGCCTGGAGATGATCGAGCCGAAGAAGTTCGTGGCGAAGCTTTCCGAGCCGCCGCTGGCGATCGATCCGACCACATCACAGAAAGGCGAGCAGTTGCCGGCTTACAACGCTTATTCGATAGATGGCGATGTCACTGGGCCGTTAGTTTACGTGAATTACGGGATGCCGGATGATTATAAGGATCTCGAGCGCAACGGGGTATCTGTGAAGGGCGCTATCGTGATTGCGCGTTATGGCGGCGGCTGGCGCGGAGTGAAGCCGAAGGTCGCGGCCGAGCATGGCGCAATCGGCTGTATCATCTATTCCGATCCGCACGATGACGGCTTCGCGCACGGCGATGTATTCCCGCAGGGCTCGTTTCGGCCGCCTTATGGAGTGCAACGCGGTTCTGTGATGGACACCGAGTATCCGGGAGATCCGCTCACACCCGGAGTTGCGGCGACGCCCGGAGCCAAGCGTCTGACGGTAGCGGAAGCTGAGACGATCACGAAAATTCCGGTGCTGCCGATTTCTTATGGCGACGCCCAGCCGCTGTTGGCTGAGTTGCGTGGGCGCGTAGTGCCGCAGAACTGGCGCGGGAGCTTGGGCATTACCTATCGCTTTGGCCCTGGTCCTGCGAAAGTGCATCTCAAGGTGCAATCGAATTGGGACCAGAAGCCTTTATATGATGTGATCGCAAGAATTCAAGGGGCCCGATTGCCTGATCAGTGGGTAATCCGCGGCAATCATCACGATGCCTGGGTGAATGGCGCGGAAGATCCGATCTCGGGATTGGTGACCGAGTTAGAAGAAGCGCGTGCGTTCGGCGAACTGCGGAAACAGGGATGGAAACCGGACCGCACCATCATCTATTGCGCCTGGGATGGCGAAGAGCCCGGCCTGCTTGGCTCGACCGAGTGGGTGGAAGCGCATGGAGACGAACTGTTACATCATGGGGTGGCGTACTTCAACAGCGATTCGAATGCCCGCGGTTACTTCGGAGCCGAAGGTTCGCATGTGCTGCAGAAATTCATCAACGATGTGGCGCGCGAAGTGCCTGATCCTGAAAAAAAGATGTCGGTGCTGGAACGCGCCAGGCTGCGAGAAGTGGAACAGGCGAAGAGCACTGAGGCGCGAGAGGAGGCTCTTAAAGCGAGTGAACTGAAAATCGGAGCGCTCGGCGATGGTTCCGATTACACGGCCTTCATCAACCATATCGGAGTTCCGGCGGCGGATATAGGTTTCGGAGGTGAGGCGAGCGGCGGGATTTACCACTCGATTTACGACGACTTCTACTGGTACACGCATTTCGGCGACCCGGACTTCGCGTATGAACGCGCGGAATCTCAGGTGATGGGAACAGCGGTGATGCGTCTGGCTGATGCGGAGGTCCTTCCATTCGATTTTCAGGGATTTGCGGAGACCGTAAAGAAGTATCTGTCGAATGTACAAGAGCTTCTCGATACGAATCAGACCGAGATCAAACAGCGCAATGCTGAGATAGAGGATGGCGTGTTCAATGCGACGAGCGACCCAACTAAGCCGCTCTCGCCCCCTCCAGTCGCGAAGGTTCCCCCTCATTTCAATTTCGCCCCGTTGCAAAACGCTCTCGATGAGCTATCCGATAGCGCGAGTAAACTTGCCAAGGCTTGGAGCAAGGCACAGACAAACGGCTGGGCGCTCCCGGAGGCGACGATTGCGCAGGTGAATCAGCTCATGATGCAGAGCGGACCCGCCTTGACCGACCCAGGCGGTTTGCCGCACCGGCCTTGGTTCAAGAACATGATTTATGCTCCGGGCGCCTATACCGGCTATCAAGCTAAGCCGCTCCCCGGCGTGCTCGAGGCGATGGATCGCAAGGACTGGGCGGAAGCCGAATCGCAGATTCCGCGTGAAGCGGACGCCCTGCGCCGCGAGACAAAAATCGTAGAACAGATCACGGCTGAACTCACAGAAGAACCAGCGCAGACAGCTGCGCAGTAGCATCGGATTCACATGAATCTCGCCACAAAGCTGCTTGTCTGGATTTTACGCATCGCCTTTTTGGTGGCGCTGGGTTTGGGCCTCGCGCTTTGGACCCGCCATGGCTACGCATATCTTCGGCTGCATATGTGGCTCGGCTTCGTCGTCACGTTCGCGCTGTTATTGCTGGTGATTCTCAGTTTTCTATCGCGCGTCAATCCGGCTCTTCCGTTTGTGGCGATACTCTGGGCCGTCACTCTGCCGGCGATTGGCATCGCACAACCGCACATGCTGCCGGGGCAAAATCACTGGTTGATTCAAACGATACACTTGGTCCTGGGACTCGGCGCAATCACTTTGGGCGAGATGCTGGGCAAGAGGACGCTGCTGCGGAATGTGACACGCAGGTAAGCTTAGCCCGACCGGGCGCGGGATAGCGGCGTTGCTGCTCAGCGCAGCTATCTCCCTGGGTGCGACTGTTCCGGATTGAGAAAAAAGTGTCGCGAGCTTTGTCGCGCAAATGGGATCTCACGCCCGCTCAGGTGCGGCAGAACGAAGACCGGCTCCGAAACGACCTGAGCGATAAAGAAGCACTCAATCAGCCCCTTACGTTTTACTTAGTCCATCAGGACGGCCCGAATTTGACACGGTACTATCTCTGGCTGATCGACGATTCGTTTTACCGCGATAGCACTAGCGCACCGTTACTTCAGCCGTTAGCGTTCCCGTTGGCCCTCAGTAGCGAAGACTCAGCCCCATTCGCCCTGACGCATCAGTGGCTCGGCAGTGCCATCGGCGCGAACGCCATCCAGATCCATAGCGCCGGAGCCGATCATCCAGTCCACATGAATCAAGCTTTCGTTTGCGCCCTTGGCCGAGAGCTGAGCGGGATCGAGCGCGTCGGCGCCGCGAATACACGTACTGTACGCCTGTCCCAGCGCGATGTGGCTGGCAGCATTCTCGTCGAAGAGGGTATTCCAGAAGAGCAAGCCACTCTTTGAGATGGGGGAGGAATGCGGCACCAGCGCCACTTCGCCCAGTTTGCGCGCGCCTTCGTCCGTCTCAATCATGCTACGCAGAACCGCCTCGCCCTGCTTGGCGGAAGCTTGCACAATGCGGCCATTCTCAAATTTCACGACAATGTTTTCGATCAAAGTGCCCTGATAGGAGAGCGGCTTCGTGCTGGTGACGGTTCCCTCGACGCGATCTTTATGAGGAGTAGTGAAAACCTCTTCGGTCGGCATGTTCGGGATACATTGCAAACCGTTTCCGGAGGTTGTGCCGCCTCCCAGCCACAAATGATCGTCGGCTAAACCGACCTTGAGATCTGTTCCGGGCCCGCGGAAATGCAAAGCGGAGAAACGTTTGTTGTTTAGGATCTCGGCGCGTTTGCGAAGCTGCGCATCATGCTCGCGCCAGGCCGCGACCGGATCCGCTAGGTCGATTCGGGTCGTCGAAAAGATTGCGTCCCATAAGCGATTCACCGCGACCTCTTCAGACTCGCCGGGGAAAACGGCGCGAGCCCAGGCGGGCGTGGCACAAGCAATGATAGTCCAATTGATCTCGTGGCGCGTGATGAGCTCCAGGGCCGGCCGCATTGCCTTGGAATTCGCGACATTCACGCGCGACACGCTGTTTGGATTTTCCTGGGCGAGGAGCGATGGATTCGCGCCGGTAATCGCCAGCCTGGCGGCTCCGCTTTTGAACGCGGCGGCTATTCCGTTGTGCAGCCATTCTGGCGCCCGGTCGAAACTCTCATCGGGAGCATTATGAAAACGCAACAGTGTCGCTTCTTCATCCGTGAAGAGCGTAGTGATCAGCGAAGCACCTGCCCGGTACGCATGCTTGGTGATCCCGCGCACCAACGGGACCGCCTCGATGGGCGCGGTAATGACCAACTCCTGGCCGCGTCCGATGCCCAGGCCTATTTCAACCGCAACCGCGGCAAGCCGGTCCAGCTTTTCGGCATGGCTCAGCGCCTGCTCGCTGCCGTTCCGCCGCTCTATCAAACTCGTCTGCATCGTTCTGTTCTCCTTCTATTTCGCTGCCCTCTCACCGACTATTCCGTATGCCCGGTGTACGTCCTCCAAGGTGAGCGTTCCCAAAACTTCGTCCGGCTCCAGACGGCTCACTATTTCAATTACGGGTTCAACAGAAAGCAGCCGCAGAGCCGCATCCAGGGGTTCATCCGGATACAACAGAGCGCGGGAAGCCACGCTTGCTTTAGCCGCAACCGGCCGCATCGCATCCTCTACCCGCAGCGGTTGGAAGTTTCGCTTCTCCTCCGCCGAAGGCAAGTTGATGCCCTCCAATTGCGCTAACATTTTGAAAAACGGAGTGGGATGCAGCTTGCGTGACAGCAGATAGGCGGTGGTATTCGCGATCATGACCGGCAGTATGATTACGTAACTCGCGCTGAGCTCGAAGACCATGAAGATGGAAGTGATAGGAGCGCGAAAAACTCCAGCGAAAAACGTGCCCATGCCTACTAGCAAATAGGCCTCGGCCGGAGCTGCGCCTAAAGGCCAGAAACGGTGAGCGAGGCCGCCCAGTCCGCCGCCCACCATGCCCCCTATGAATAGGGCCGGCGCGAACATTCCGCCCGGCGTCTCAGCCGTAAACGCAAACAATGTTACCGCCAGCTTCGCCAGCGCGAGATAAATCAAAACCGGCCACACGAACTGGCCATGCAAGGCGCTATTAATTGCCTCGTACCCGGCCCCCATCACCTCCGGAAACCACAATCCAACCACTCCGGTAAGAAATCCGGCAGCCACCGGGAGATAATAATGCCGCGACTCCGGCATGTGCTCCATGCGCTTCTTTGTAGTCTCGATGGACCAGATGAAAAGCGCCGACAACGCCCCGCCAACTACTCCGACGCCTGCATAGATCACAAGCTCCGATGCATTGGCAAGTTCAAATGCCGGGACCTGAAACAAAGGCTGATCGCCAAGGAATGCGCGCATTGTCACGACCGCTGAAACGGCGGCTAGCAGGATGGATCCTACCGCCGTCGCGCTCCAGTCGGCGAGCACCTCTTCCATCACAAACAAAACGCCAGTGATCGGCGTATTGAATGCCGCCGCAATACCCGCCGCCGCGCCCACCGGTGCAATCAGCCGCATGCTGTTCCGAGGCAAATGAAACAGCCGCCCCAGCCAGGAAGCCACGCCCGCGCCCATCTGCAGCGAAGGGTCTTCCGGACCAAGCGAATTGCCGGTTCCGATCGAAATTGCGCAGGCGAGGAACTTACCAAAAATCGTGCTGGATGAAACGTATCCATCCGAGCTGTAAATGGCGATCTTGGCCTGGTTCACGCCGCTGCCCTTAGCGCGCGGAAAAATTTTGCGCACCACCAGCACCGCCACAATCGCCCCCACCGCCGGCGTCAGCAGCCGCACCAGGTGAAAGCGCCCGGCCAGTGCACCGAGCGAAGTCCAACTGATTACATCGATGGTTATGTGAAACAGTACGACCAGCAGTCCGGAAAACATGCCGATTAAGAGCGATAGGAGTAAGAAGCGCTGCGCTTCGCTCAACCCGAGATGGCCAAAAGCGCCATGCCAGAACTTCAACTGCTCCGCGGGTATGCGGAATCTGCCGCCCATCGTCAGCAAACCCGGCCGGTCACTCATGCCTGATCCTCATCACGGCTTCGCTCATTCCCGCATCACTGCTGGCCGATCCTGCTGAGCACCGTCTGGAGCGCACGGTCTTGCGGAACCGAGCTGCCGCAAAGCCTTGTTCTGTCCGCCCAAACCTGGGCGGCGGCAGTCTGCATCATGTACGCTGGATCATCCCCCTTACTTGGCTTTAAAAGCAGATCCTTTGCATTCTGCAGGCGCTGCCCGGCCGCTCCTGATCCCGGATTGCATGTCTCTAAATCCTTAACCACCCTGCTCAGCAGATTCCTGCTCCTCCTCACCTGCTCAAAACCCGTGATATAAGGCAAGGCAGCATCCATATCGATCACGTCGTTCGTCAAGCTGAGCGCCTTCGTGCTCTCCTGATCATTCGGACTCAAGCGAAGAGCCCGTTGATATTCGTGCCGCGCTGAAACATACTCGCCAGTACTGAAATAAACTTCGCCCATTCCGCGGTGAGCTTCGGAACTCTGCGGGGTTTGCTTCACTAAATTCTGGAAAATACGGGAGGCCTCTGAGCTTGCGCCGTTCGCCAGCAAAAGAAAGCCTACCTTCAACTTTTGCGCCGTGTCTTGAAGTGGCAAATTTGCATACAGTTGCATCAACTCAGCTATAAAGCCGCTCCGGTCGCCGGTTTGACTCAACAAGCTCGCCAATTCCCATCGCGCCTGTCTTCTTTCCGGAAATTCAGATTCCGGCCAGTACTCGTAAACCCCCCGCTGATAGTAATCCACCGCCTGCTTAAGCTTGTGTTGTTGAACCGCTAAACGCCCAAGCAGTAGATTGATCTGGCCGTTGGTAGGGTCTTCCTGCGCCAATTGCTCTAGATGCGATTGCGCCTCATCTAAGCGGTTTGCTTCCAGCAGAGCGGTTGCGAGCGATAGCCGGTACTCTGTCTTCTCGGGCGAAAACAGAAGCGCTTTCCGATACTCTTCTAGAGCCGGTTCCAGCTCTCCGCGGTTTTCAAGCGCTTGCCCGCGTCCAAAATGCATGGCGGCAAGGCCCGCGCGCTCCCGGTGATATGCGGAGCTCGCAAAGCCCGTCGCGACAAAAGCCAATATCAGCGTGACCGAAACCGTCAGAGTAGCCTGTAAAGTGTTTTGTCCAAATAGCAAACGCCCAAGACCCTAATTCCAGGATAGGGGAGCCACTTCACAGCTGGTCCCCCTGCGCCGCAATTCAGTCGAAGTGCAGTTTTACTTCCGCGCCGTACCGGCGATAGCCGGAAAAGGTAAAAGTGTTCCATTCACGGCGTCGGCTGTCGCGGTAAATAACCTGGTAGTCGCCCGTGCTTGGCAGCAGCCACTGTCCGCCGTTTAAGCTCACAGGACTAAGTTCTACGCTCCAATCGATCTGAGCGATGCGAAGCTGGGCAGGAATGTTCGTAGAACTTCTTGCAATTTTGAGGATGTCCCCAGAGGCTTCAGAGAGCCATACCCGTGTTCTGAAAGGAATAAAATAGTGCTGTCCGCCCACCTCGAGATCCCAGGGGCTGTTATTCGCCGCGACATCAAAGTGGAGCATCACAGCGGGGACGCCGTGTAAGACGGCCGCACCATCGATGATGGCCGGTTGCGTTTGCAGAAGTTGCTCCGTCTGCTTCAGTAATGTCCCGAACTCTCCCTCTGACCACGCTCCGTCGAGGCTCGTAAGGTCCCGGATCGGTCGGTCCTCTTGGCGTACGTCCGAATAATGTTCGATACCGTTTTCGAGCGAGACCTTAACCGACACTGTATCGAGATGCTTCACGTCATTGGAGCCTACGCGGCCTTTGTATCGTTCGATCTGCTCGTTACAGACAAAAGCTTGTAGAGAAGCATATAGATCCTGGTTAGCTGCCGCCGCGCGCGCGAGCAGATCGCCTTTGGGTAATCCCATATCGTGAGACAGGTTCACATCAGGTGTATTTGGTGCGCCAGAATCAGCGGCATCCGTGGCAGATATAGCCGAAGCGGCGGAGAGCACGAGCGTGCATGAAATTGAGCAAAGAGAAGATAAGCGAAAGCGCAAGGCAGACTCCTGGATCGGGCCGCTCTTTCACTTGGAGCCGCTGGGAAATCGAGATTCCGGCAGACTCCGAACCGTTTGGGCCCGACAGGAGAGCCATCGTCCGGCCACGGGCATCTCAGGAGGGAGAAGATAGATAGGAAAAATGTGATCTAAAGCCGTTCAGGCGCTGAAAGTGACGAAGAGGGCGGTTGCGCATCTGACAGGTAGGTCCGGGGCGTCCCGGACCAGCGCATGCCCCATTTTGGAAGCTCTGAATTCTAAGGAAAACTGCAATGAAGCTTATGGAACAGCAAGTGGAACAGGACCCTGTCTGCGGCATGCGCGTAGAGGTAAAACCGAATACAGGGCACACTTCGCACTCTGGCAAAAAGTATTATTTCTGCTGTCGATCATGCCTTGAAAAGTTCGAAGCAAATCCAGAGGCGTATTTGCGGCCGCAACCTGCACCTCCTCCGGTTTCCCCCGAGGAAGCTGTTGCCAGTATCGAATACACCTGTCCGATGCATCCCGAAATTATTCGGAACGAGCCGGGTTCGTGTCCGATCTGCGGCATGGCGCTCGAGCTGCGAACCGTGGGTGCCGCTGTGGAAGAGAATCCCGAACTGCGCGACATGGCGCGCCGGTTCTGGGCCTGTGTTGTGTTGACGGTGCCCCTGCTGGCGTTCATGGCGGCGGAAATCTTGCCGGGCAAACCGCTTCAATCACGGCTGGGCGGCACGGCCCTTAGCTGGATCCAATTTGGGCTTGCCACTCCCGCGGTCTTGTGGGGCGGTTGGCCGTTCTTTGCTCGGGGCTGGCAGTCGATCGTAAACCGCCACTTAAATATGTTTACGTTAATTGCCCTCGGTACCGGTGCGACCTACGCCTATAGCGCCGTGGCAACTCTCGCGCCCGCAATTTTCCCGAGCTCGTTCCGCGATCCCCACACCGGGGCGCTTGCGATTTATTTCGAACCCGCCGCTGTGATCGTGACGCTTGTCCTGCTCGGGCAAGTGCTGGAGTTGCGCGCTCGCAGCCGCACTTCGAGCGCGATTCGTTCGTTGCTGGAACTCGCGCCGAAAACTGCGCGGCTCGTCTCCGGTGAAGGCAATGAGCACGACGTTCCGTTGGAGCAGGTTAAGCGCGGCGACCGCCTGCGCGTCCGTCCGGGAGAAAGGGTCCCGGTCGACGGGGTCATTCGTGAAGGCAAGAGTTCCGTTGATGAGTCGATGGTTACGGGTGAATCGATTCCAGTCGAAAAAGAAGCGGGCAGCCAGGTCACCGGGGGGACCGTCAACGGCACTGGGACATTCATTATGGAAGCGAACCGCGTCGGTAGCGAAACGCTGCTCGCCCAAATCGTCCGGATGGTCGGAGAGGCCCAGCGCTCGCGAGCGCCCATCCAGCGGCTCGCCGATACCGTCTCCGGTTGGTTCGTGCCGGCTGTGATCGCTGTTGCCGCTCTTACTGGGCTCATCTGGGGTTTATACGGTCCCGAGCCTCGCTTTGCTCACGCGCTGGTGAACGCGGTAGCAGTACTGATCATCGCTTGCCCTTGTGCTTTGGGATTGGCCACTCCGATGGCAATCATGGTCGGAACCGGCCGCGGCGCTCAAGCCGGAGTCCTGGTGCGTAAAGCTGAAACACTCGAGACTTTTGAAAAAGTAGACACGCTCGTCATCGATAAGACTGGGACTCTCACCGAAGGTAAGCCCAGGCTTGTATCTGTGACGCCGGTCGGAGAGCACAGCGATTCGGATCTTCTGCGCGTTGCTGCCAGCCTCGAGCAGGGTAGCGAGCATCCTCTCGCATCCGCGATTGTGGGCGGCGCAAGGGCGCAAAACCTCTCTTTGCCTCGTGCCGAGAATTTTCGATCGACCACCGGCAAGGGAATCCGGGCTATTGTGGAAGGCCGTCCCGTCGCCATCGGCAATGCAAGACTTCTTGCCGAACTCGATATCGATCCCGCATCTGCGGCCGAAAAAGCCGACGATTTACAGCGGAATGGCGAGACCGTGATGTATCTCGTCATCGATGGCCAAGTTGCTGGGCTTATCGGCGTTGCCGATCCAGTAAAGCAGACCACCGCCGAAGCCATCAAGCTCCTTCATCATGAAAATATGCGGCTCGTAATGCTGACCGGTGATAATCGGAACGCCGCTGAAGGGGTCGCGCGCAAGCTTGGCATCGATGAAATCGAAGCGGACGTTTTGCCCGAGCACAAGGCTGACGTGATCAAGAAATTGCAAACAGAGGGACATCGCGTCGCCATGGCCGGCGATGGCGTAAACGATGCTCCCGCGTTGGAGCAGGCGGATGTGGGTATCGCAATGGGCACCGGCACGGATGTCGCGATCGAGAGCGCCGGCATCACGCTTGTCAAAGGCGACCTGCGCGGACTCGTCCGCGCGCGCCGCTTGAGCCGCGCCACCATGCGCAACATCCGCCAGAACCTCTTCTTTGCGTTTATCTATAACGCGCTTGGAGTCCCAATCGCTGCCGGTGTTCTCTACCCGTTCTTTGGCTGGGCTCTGAGTCCCATGATCGCGAGTGCAGCCATGACCTTCAGCTCCGTCTCGGTGATTACGAATGCGCTGCGGCTTCGTTCCGTGAAGTTATGAATAAAGCCCGTAAACCCTCAATACAGTATCGTGAAATTCCCATCGCGCCGCGCATAGGCCGCCACTAAGCTCCAAACCGGAACTCCGTTCGCATGTCCAGGAAGACTGACCGTCTTTTCGCTCCGGTTGACGACTTCCCACGCCAGCGACCCGCCCTTCCCTTTTTCTAGCCCATACCTTCCGTTCAAGCTACAAGGGTTGAGCCATTCTGGTTTCCTGCCAGTGCGGTTGAATGCCGCCTTCGGGCACTCTCTTCAATTCCACATGGACCGTCGTCGCCTGCGCAATCACAGCAAATCCAAAAACAGCAAGCGCGCAAACTGCCTTCATCGGTTCTAAAAGATCAACACTTTTCAAGATCCTGATCTAAATATTACCTACTAAGGACACTTACTATCTATTTCGTATGCCCCTTGTTGTAACCGCGTGAGCAATATTGCGCGTCCAATTTTGTGACGGACGCATCTACTTCGCTTCACTTAGCGGATCGAGTAAGTGCGCCGAGTTTCTAGGAGTATTTTTCTTGAAAGCATTTCGCTATTCTCTCTTTTTGGCTTCAGTGCTGACGTTCGGCGCAGGTCTTGCGCACGCACAAGCCGGGCTCGATGCATTTTTTGGTGTCGGCACCGCAACGGCACCTGCCAGCAACCAGTTAATTGATACATACCAGGACGGGACTCTTTACGGCACGCCGCGCTTGGGAGGAACTTTCGGGAAAATCGGCGCGGACCTCATGCTCACACCGCATTTTGGAATCAACGGAGAAGTCGATTTCCGCTTCAAGCAAGGAGCTTATGCAGGTCTGACCTACCGACCGACGTTCTACGATTTTAATGGAGTGTGGTTGCCCTTTGGGGACCGCTTCAAACGCGTGGTGCCGGAACTCGAGGCGGGGCTCGGTGGAGCGAATCTCAAGTTTTACTATCCTAGCTCGTACTGCGACGCCTTCGCCGGCTGCTCCAGCAGCAATCAATATATTGAAAGCTCTAACCATCTTCAGGTGCACTTTGGGGCGGGAATCCGATTTTACGCCACCCATCATATCTTTATTCGCCCTCAAATCGATGCCCACTGGGTGAACAACTTTTATCAGTTCGGCAGTGACTGGGCGCCCGAGTATGGCGCGGCTATCGGCTGGAGCTTCGGTTCGCACTAAATCTATCTAGGCCTGAGCGGAGCTTGCACCGGCGAGGCCCAGCTCCGCGGCTCTCTCTTTCAGAGCCTCGATGCAGAATGCCACGTGCTCATCGAGCGGAACTCCTAATTCCTGCGCTCCGCCCGTGATGTCTCCCCGATTCACGTTTCGCGCAAAGGCTTTGTCCTTGAGCTTGCGCTTCACGGAAGCGACATCGACTTCAAAGATGCTTTTGTTCGGCTTGACGTAGGAGCAGGCGGTCAGAAATCCTGCCAGTTCATCACAGGCGAATAGAGCACGCTCGAGCAAAGAATCGCGTGGAACCCCGCTGTAGTTTGCGTGGGAAAGAATCGCGCGTCGTGTTTTCTCGTCTACGCCTCGCTCCTTAAGGATCTGTTCGCCTTTCATTGGGTGATCGGGCGCTGCGGGATGGATTTCCCAATCGAAGTCATGAAGGAGGGCAGTGATAGCCCAGCGCTCGGGATCTTCGCCGAGCTTTTTGGCGTAGGCGAGCATGCAAGCCTCCACCGCCAGCATGTGCCGGCGGAGGTTTTCGCTCTTCACAAATTCGCAAACTACGTCCCAAGCTTCGGTCCGGGTCACTAAGCCTCTTCGATTTTCACCGAGGTTAGCGTGTCGCCCTGCTTAATAGCGTTTACGACCTCTTGCCCCGATCGCACCTGGCCGAAAACGGTGTGCTTGCCGTTCAGCCAGTCGGTCGCGACGTGCGTGATGAAAAACTGGCTGCCATTCGTGTTCGGGCCGGCATTAGCCATGGAAAGCGAACCGACTTGGTGCTTATGGGGACTGCCCTTGGTTTCATCTTCAAACTTATAACCTGGTCCGCCCCTTCCGGTACCGGTGGGATCGCCTCCTTGCACCATAAAATCCGGTATCACGCGGTGAAAGACAGTTCCATCGTAGAAGCCTTCCCGCGCAAGAAAAACAAAGTTGTTCACGGTCTTGGGTGCGTCTTTCGGAAATAAGTCGACCACGATAGCGCCGCGAGAGGTCTCGAAATTTGCGGTATACTTCTTCGACGGGTCGATCGCCATCGTGGGCGGTGCGGAGTACTGTTTGCTCATCTTGTTTCAGTGTAGGGGACTGGTAGAGCGGTTTCGGAATATATTGGGAACCCGCTATCCGCCGGCGGCTTCTAAGATGTAAGTACCATCTGCTATGCGCCGTCTCAATTTTGGCTGCGCTGCCGTGCTTGTGCTATTTGCGTGTACGGATGCGCGTTCGCAGCAAATCCAATCTTCCAACGGGCTCATGCAAGCTCCGAGCCCGAACCCAAACGCCAAACGCTACCCTGTTTCCGGCACCGTTTTCAATTCCGTAACAAACGAGCCAATATCCCGCGCTCTCGTCAGGATTAATAGCGGCCAAGACCAGCGCGTCGCGTTTACCGGCGGCGACGGCCGATTTCAGATCGCCGAAGTCACAGAAGGAATGGCATGGATCTCAGCGCAGCGTCCAGGCTATTTCGATCCGTGCACTCAATCGAATTCGCCGCACTGCGTAAGCCGCTCGGGACACAAGGTCGGTCCCGGGACGAACGATTTTCGGCTCGCCCTCACGCCCGGCTCGAAGATAAGCGGAACCGTGCTTGATACCGATGGCGAACCGGTAGAAGGATTACAGGTTGAACTTATCGGCGAACAAATCGTCAATGGCCGGAAGCAGTGGATGCCCCGCGGCTCTGCCTCGACAGATGATAACGGCTTTTATCGACTAGGCGAACAGCAGCCCGGGAAAGTAGTGGTCTGCACCATGAGCAAAACTCTACAGCCATTCTCAGCTAACGATTCCGAGACGTATCCACCGCGCTGTTATCCCGGAGGAACGGATCTAGCTTCGGCGCAAGTCATCGATCTTGCGCCCGGCGAAGAAGCACGCGCCGATTTCACTTTAAGCATTGTCCGAGGATTCAACATCAGCGGAATCATCATGGGCGTGGGCCAGCAAGCCGCAATCAGTGTTTGGACCGAAGGCGCGGGCGGAGCGCAGACCGGCGTCGGAAACTTCCAACATCGCCCGGGTACCGGCCAGTTTGTGATCCGGGGGGTTCCAAACGGGTCCTGGAGATTCCATTTTCAAACCAACGATGGCCAAGGCAAGACAATCGAGGCTATCGAGGAGATCTCTGTGAACGGTGCCGATGTCACGGGCTTACAGGTCGCCTTGCAACCGGGCCTCGATATCCCTGTGCAAGTGAATCGTCCGCCGGCGGCTCCCGCGCAGCAGACTGTCGGACAGAACCCGGGTCCGGTTCCGCCGCAGAATAACGGTTGGGTTCAAGTGCGCCTGATGTCCACAACCAACCCCAGTGGACAGCAGTACTATTCGTCTCAGTTGCCAGGTACCCAGCCCGAGTCTGGCGCACAGCCGTCATTTGCTATTCAGGACATTCCACTGGGGAGTTACAACGTTCTGGCACAGTCACCCGGCAACAGTTGTATCGCTTCCATTACTTACGGCGGCGCCGATGTTTCACGTGAGCCTTTAACGGTAAGCGCGGGTTCGCCGCCTCCGCCTCTCACGGTCAACATTCGCAACGATTGCGCGACTCTCACAATTACTCCCCATGCCGATTCTCCCGAAGCCAACGTCGTCGTTCTGTTGACTTCCGATGCATCTTTTATCGAGCCGCAAATCTTCGGAGTTCAAGGCAACTCGAATGTCACGATGAGTAATCTCACCCCGGGCTCCTATCACCTATACGCCGTTTCCGATTTGGAAGGGCTCGAATACGCTAATCCGCAGGCCATGCGCGACATTCCGTCTCAGACCGTGAACCTAGAACCGAACGGCAAAACGGCTCTCAATGTTGAGCTCGTCGATCGTGGGCGCCCGCAATGAAATGCCGCTGCGTCACGGCTGGGCTGTTCTGCAGTCTCATCTCTTTCCGGTGCGCGGCCCAACAGCCGCCTGCAACTCAGCCTCAATACATGATCCGCGGAGTCATCGTGCGGCATGGGACCAATCAGCCGCTCAAGCGCGCCCGTGTCACCATCACGCGAAATGACCATTCCGATCAGCAGGCATCGCTAATGACTGCCGAGGACGGGCGCTTCACCTTTACTAATGTTCCGCAAGGGAAGTACACGCTGGCTGCCGAGTACCGCGGCATTCAAAGGACCTTCGAGCAGGACGGCTTCTTCTCAACTGGAATCGTGACCGGCCCCGCATTCGATTCCGAGCACATCGTTTTCCAGTTTCCCGCGCCCACCAGTATTGTCGTCAAAGTACGGGACGGCGAAAATGAACCCGTTCAGAATGCGCAGGTCTGGCTCTTCCGCAAACGAATTGCGTCGGGGTGGGCGCAAATTGAGCTGGCGTCGCAGAGTTACGGAGACGCCGAAGGGATATGCCGCGTTGCGCATCTCGAGGCCGGAACCTATTACGTTGCGGCTTCCGGAAGGCCGTGGTATGCGGAGAACAGAGGCATGACTCAAAGTCGAGATGGGCAAGCCCCTTACTCATCGGAGCTCGATATGGCTTATCCGGTCACTTATTACGCCGACACTCAAGATCCGAATGCGGCTACGCCGGTCAACGTAACGGAGGGTGACTCCGCTCAATTGGAAATCACCCTGCGCGCGGTTTCAGCTACACACACCTCAATAGAAGGTGTTGCCGGCGATCCGGATCCGGTTCGCGGAGGTCAGGTCATGACCACGGTGGAAGCGATCGGCCCGGGTGGCATACGCCTTCAAACGAACACATCCGCCTACGTTTCCGACGCGGGTGGCGAACGACAGATCGAAGGTCTGGCGCCCGGGAATTATGTCATTTCACTGGCGCGCTTCGGTTCAGGGCAGCAAGGTCCAGAGCCGCTGGGCACTTTGAAGCTCAACGCCGCCGGGGACACGAAGGTAGCTGCTTCGGATGTCGCCAGCAGCACCAGCGTTGCCGGACATCTGATTTTGGAAAACGGCGAGCGCGCGAGCTCGTTTGGAATCTGGCTCGGCCAACCCGCCAACGGACAGAATGCATTTTGTCCCGCGAAACCGGACGGCTCATTTCGTTGCAGGATGGGTGGCGCTGCAACTGGAAATATCGCGCCTGGCGCTTACGAAGTTCGCCTGCTGAACACAAACGAGTACTATGTCAAGTCGGTTGAGGCGAAAGGCGCAAGCTACTCATTCGGACTGCTCGAGGTGCGGGACGGCGCTGCGGTGAATCTTTCGGTGGTCGCAGCCAAAGGGCTGACGAAGGTAAATGGTATTGCCATCAAGGACGGCCGGCCGCTTTCGGGAGCCATGATCCTGCTAGTACCCCGCGACTCGGGCCACGGCGCAGGCATCCCGCGCGACCAGAGCGACAGCGACGGAACATTTACTCTGCTCGACGTCAAGCCCGGCCGCTATTCACTCATCGCGATCGATAAGGGGCACGACCTCGAGTACCACAATCCACAAGTGATCCGGCCCTATCTTTCCCAGGCGCAACCTATTGAGATCCCGCTGCCGCAAAGCGATCCGGTGCGTGTCAATGTGCAGGCTCGGCGTTAGCCGGACCGCTATTCCTTCGTCCGCCAAAGGTATTTTTTGTTTCGTTAGCCAATTTCTTCATCGGCTACACTGGGGAGTTTGAGCCACAGTTGCGCGTGTTCTGAGGGGCGGTGTGTGCCTATGCTGAAACCGGCACTCGGCAGGCAACGTCAGGGGAGTATTCCTGCGGGGATAACTAGGGCTCGCTCAAGCGGCAACGAAAGGATTCGCTTCTAGAAATGATTCATCACAGGCCTGGACGCCTGCGTATGTTCGCCGTGGCAGTTTGCCTCTTTGGCGGTTGCTGCTTCTTCTCTGCGCCGGCCTATGCGGCAGAGTCGGTCGCGCAACAGCCACCCACGCCTGCTCCGCAGAATCCGCCCCAGCAGCCACAGCAGAATCCTCCCCCGCCGCAGAATCCCAGCAAGCCGCCGAATCCTTTCGAGAATGTACCTGAGGCGCCGCAGAAACAAACGCAACAACCTCAAAATCCGAGTGGTGTTCAGGAGGCGCGGCCGGCCGCTGTGGCCGCCAACATTATTGAAGCTGTCGACTTCCGTGGTCAGCACAAAGTACCGCAGGACACACTGCGCGCTCTGATCTATACCAAGAAGGGCGACGTGTTCGACGAAGAATCCATTCACCGCGACTTCATTGCTCTCTGGAATACCGGCCGCTTTGACGACCTCCGCGTCGAAACCGAAAAGGGACCCGCGGGCGGCATCATCCTGCGTTTTGTCGTGACAGAGCGGCGCACCGTTCACGTGATCGATTACACCGGGAATAAATCGATCAGCAAATCCGAGATTCTGGACCGCTTCAAAGAGCGCCACGTTAACCTCTCGCCCGAATCGCAGTTCGATCCAGGGAAAGTGCAGCGCGCCAGGAACGTTTTGGAAGAGTACGAAGCGGAGCGCGGACACCAATACGCGACCGTAACGCCCCAAATCCGGCAAGTGCCGCCGGGCGGCGTCGACGTGATCTTTGCCATCGACGAAGGGCCGAAGGTAAAGGTCGGAAACATCATCATCGATGGGAATAAAGCCTTCACCGATAGAGACGTCATCCGTGCGATGAAGAATCTGAAACCGATCGGGATTCCCCACTCGCTGCTATTCGAAAACCTGTTTGCTCGTACTTACGATTCGACCAAGCTGGACGAAGACTCCGAGCGCATTCGCATGTTCTACATGTCGAAGGGCTACTTCACCGCGAAAGTGATCAACCACTCAGAGAAGGTTTATGACGTTTACGGCCGGCGATTGCTGATTCCCCTGATGAAATCGACAAAGCCTGGTAAGCGTGTCGACATTACGATGACCGTTTCCGAAGGCGACAAATATTTTCTGCGCAACTTCAACTTCGTGGGAATGAAACTCTTCAAGACGCCGGATCTGATCGCGCGAACGATCTTCCGCATGGCGCCGGGTGATGTGTTCTCGACCGAGAAGATGCAGAAGGGCTTGGACGATATGCGCAAGCTCTACGGGAACTTTGGCTACATCGATTTTGTTCCAACCCCGGACCCTGAAATCGTCCCGGGCAAGGACCAGGTCGATTTAACCATCGATGTGGATGAAGGTCATCAATTCTTTGTGCGCCGGATCGATTTCCAAGGCAACACGACCACTCGCGACAAAGTAATTCGTCGCGAGATGCTGATCGATGAAGGCGATCTTTACAGCCGTCAGCTTTTCGATACCAGCATTCTGCGCCTGAATCAGCTTGGCTATTTCGAACCCCTGAAACCCGAGGACGCAGCGGACATCAAACGCGATACCAAGACGAACACGGTCGATTTGACGATTAAGTTGAAGGAACGTGGCAAGAACTCGATTCAGCTCAATGGCGGTGTTTCCGCCATCTCGGGCAGTTTCATCGGCTTCTCGTATTCAACGCATAACTTTCTCGGATTGGGCGAGACGCTCAGCCTGAGCGCCCAGATTGGCACGCTGATGGATAACATCACGCTAGGTTTCACTGAACCGTACCTGTTCGATAAGCCCATCCAAGCCGGCTTCACCGTTTTCTACCAGCGCTACAGCTATAACCAAGGTCAGCAGGCTTCCATTCTGGCCGGTCAAAATCTAATTTCTTATTACAATTCGCTCGGCACTCAAAACCTGCTGAACTACATAACAAACGGAAGGGGCTTCACGACATTCCTAAGCTACAATCTCCATCGGAGCTTCGCGCGCGTCGGCCTCTCGTATAGCTTCAGCGATCAATCCGTGGATCCCATAACGACGGCCGCCCAGTCATACTTCTACTACACCAACTTCGAAGGAATTGGCGGTCCGAATTCGCTGACCGGCATTAAGAGCAGCACGATCACCCCGACTTACGCTTACAACACCGTTGACCATCCGATCATCCCGACGCGTGGCCTTCGAATCAATGGCAGCTTCGGGTTTACCGATTCAGCGCTGGGCGGGAACGTTAATACTTTGCAGCCTTCCTTGGATATCGCCTATTTCCGCCGCGGCCTTTTCAAGCACAATGTGATGGGTTTTCATTTTAACGGCCGTTTCATCACCGGATACGCGGGAAGAGTAGCGCCCCCTTACAGCCGCTACTATATGGGCGGCGAAGACGATGTTCGCGGCTTCGACATCTTGACGATCAGTCCGTTCGCGTTCATCCCTACCGACACGCAGGTGTCTGTCTTAAATAACGACGGAACCACGCGTTACCAAAACGTAATTAATTCTGATGGATCAGTTGGCAAGGCGGCCGTAACACAAACGGTACCGGTTTATCAGTTGCTCCTGCCCGGTGGCGATACCTACGGGGTCTTCAACTACGAATACCGTATCCCCATCGTGGGGCCGGTCACGCTGGCGCCTTTTGTAGATGCCGGTATTGATCGCATCGCATTTCCGAGCCAGTTGGGTTTGAATGCTGAGCGCGTAGCCACTTTGGATGCGGAGTTTCCGCAAGCAAATTTCGGACAAAGAGCGGTTATTCCTCGCAATACCGAGCCTCCGCGGATCTCTGCTGGACTTGAGCTCCAGGTGCTCATGCCAGTGGTGAATGCCCCATTTCGTTTGTATTGGGCGTATAATTTAAGTTACCTCAATACAAATTTGCAGCCCCCGATTGTAGCGGACCGCTCGTTCTTTCCCAATAACGCGACGTACCAGAATTACCTGCAGTACGGCGTGCCCACGCCGTGGGATGAGCGGCGATCCATCTTCCGCTTCTCGATCGGGAGAACATTTTAATCCGTCCTCGGCATGAGCTGTCGTCGACGGCATGGGACGATATTTAGAAAGTAAGAGTTTAAGCACTTCAGGGAAGGAATTAGGAAGTAGATGTTTAAGAAAAGCAGTTTGGTGGCAACAATCCTCTGCACCGGTTTGGCATGGGGAGCGAATGCGCAGCAGGGTCCCGCCAAAGTAGGCGTGATTAGCGTACAGGGCGCGATTGTCGGGACTCATGATGGGCAGAAGGCTTCGCAGGAGCTCGAAAGCAAATTCAATCCAAGAAAGAAGGAGTTCGACACGCGGCAGGGCGAACTCGCGCAGCTCCAGGATCAGTACAACAAGGGCGGCACGGTTATGAACGAGGAGAAGCGTAACCAGCTTGCCCGTGAAATCGACGAGAAGAAAAAGCGGCTCGAGCGCGACATGCAGGATGCCAACGAAGAGTTGCAATCCGAGCAGCAGAAAGTATTGCAAGGGCTCGGGCAACGCATGATGGCGGTGATTGAAAAGTATGCCAAGGATAACGGGTACACGATGATCCTCGATGTAAGCAACCCGAACACCCCCGTCCTATACGCATCGAGTGGCATCGATATCACGCAAGACATCGTGCAGCTCTATGATAAGACCTCGACTAATGGCGGACCTGCCGGGGCAACGGCGACCCCAACGCCCGGAGCACCCGCGCCAGGAACACCCCGCGCCAGCAGCACGCCTGGCACCCCCGGCACGCCGCGTTAACCGCGTCTGCCGATCGCGGCTCGGAAGCGTTTTGCTGAGCCGTGCGTGTGAGTAAGCGGTCCATCGGACCACCACACGTTAGCATGTGTTTGTGCTCACGCGTAACCTGATCCTGATCACCGTTATTCTTGCTTCTATCGCAAACGCCGAAACTCACTCGCTTACGCTTCAGCAGACACTCGAGCTGGCTGCGCGCCAGAATCCGGACGTGACGCTTACGCGGCTGGATCAGCAGAAGGCGGAGGAGGGTATTCGGGTCGCCCAGGATCCCTTCCATCCCAAGGTTACTGCCGGCAGCGGTGCCGCCTACACCTATGGCTATCCAAATACAATTGAGGGCAGCGCTCCTGCTATCTTTCAGGTCACTACACAAGAATCTCTGTTCAATCGCCCCAAAACTTACGAAGTTGCGGCCGCGAAAGAACTCGCTCGCGGTTCGGAATACGCTTCGCAAGCAAAGGCTGACGAGGTCGCCTATGAAGCAGCCGATCTCTTTTTGACAACGAGCCAGATGGAGCGCGCGGGGGATACTTTAACCACTCAGATTCCGAGTTTGCAAAAAGTGGTTGACACGATGTCGGCAGCGGTAGGGGAGGGAAGCGTGCTCCCGCTTGAGCTGAAGCGGGCCAAGGTGAATCTCGCCAGTTCGCAGGAGCAACTCAGCTCAGCTCGCCTCGACCAGGATTACTACGAAATGATGCTGGCGGTGGTGATTGGATTTCCTGCAACAGATAGGGTGAAGCCCGTCGATTCGGACGTGACCTCCGCATTAGCGCCGAGTTCCGAAACCGAAGCTGTCGATCTCGCTCTACGTAACAATCGCCAGCTTCGCGAGATGCAGAGCAACATTCTGGCCAAAGAAATGGATCTTCGGTCCTACAAGGCAGCACGACTGCCGCAAGTGGATCTGGTTGCGCAATACGCTCTGTTTGCGAAATACACTTATCAGCAGTATTTCCCGTCGAATCGCTTTCAGCGGAACAATGTTCAGTTGGGCGTAGCTGTCTCATTGCCCGTGCTCGTGGGTTCCGGCCGTCAGGGAGTCCTTGGACAGGCATTCATCGATATGCAGAAACTTCGCCTGCAAACTGACCAGCTACGAAACCGTATTTTGACCGATACGCGCCGCAGTTACGAGCAGTGGCAGAAGGCCGAAAGCATCCGCGACCTCGCGCGCATGAAACTCGACCTCGCCCGCGAGGATCTGACGGTGAAACTCGCGCAGAATGCGGAAGGGCGCGTCCCCCTGAGCGAATTGGAGCAGGCCCGTGTTGAAGAGAGCAATCTCTGGATGCAGCTATATGATTCAGAAACTCAGGTTACGCGCGCGAAACTGGCCATACTGCGCCAGACCGGCACCCTGATGGCAGCCGTAAGAAACACGCAGGGAGGCACGCAGCCCAATGTCGCCCGCCCCTGATTCGTTCGCGGGCACGAATGGCGCGGTAGCCGTTCCAGCCATCGAAATTTCAGATCTGCACAAGATCTATAACGGGGTGCATGCAGTCGACGGACTCTCGGTCACGGTTCCTCAAGGTTCGTTCTTCGGATTCTTGGGGCCAAATGGAGCAGGGAAAACCACCACCATCAAAATACTTATGGGGTTGGCGCAGTCAGATGGCGGCACGATCCACATTCTGGGTCTGCCCATGCCTGAGAGATCGCTCGAGATCCGGAAAGTGATTGGACTGGTACCCGACGATTCTCTTCTATTCGATTATTTGAACGGCACGGAATATTTGGAGTTTATCGCCCGCCTCTACGGATTGCCGCGCTCGCTGGCCCGCGATCGCGCACGTGAGTTACTGGGGCTCTTTGAGCTACAAGAGAATCCTCGCAAGCTGATCGGGGAATACTCGAAAGGCATGCGAAAGCGGGTTGCGCTCGCCGCGGCGCTCATTCATCGCCCACGACTTTTTCTAATGGACGAGCCTTTCGAGGGGGTCGACGCGGTTGGCGCCCGCCTGATGAAGGATATTCTGCTCGAGCAGGTAAAGCATGGGGCGACTATATTCCTGACCTCGCATGTCCTGGAAGTTGTGGAAAGGCTATGCGATCACGTTGCGATTATCAGCCGAGGCAAGGTGATCGCGCAAGGGACTATCGAGGAACTAAGACAGCAGGCAACGGCCGAGGAAAAGACATTGGAAGACATCTTCGTCAATCTGGTTCACGCCGAGCGTTATAGCGGGAGCCTGGAATGGCTATGAACATGGAGTAACTGTAAACTTAGACTGGCCCTGAACTATGTGGCGCCAGATTTCAGCTATCGCCTGGGCGCAATTTCGCATTAGCCGTAATCACCTGCCGCGTACCAACTTCGGCACCGTGCTGATGTGGGTGCTCATGCTGTTCTGGTATGGGCTTTACGCTCTGTTGGCGGTCTTTTTGGCAGCCAGAATTCCCCAAACCGCGGTTCCGCAACTGATGCGGTGGCTCCCTTCCGGGTTGCTCGCTGTCGTCCTGTTCTGGCAGATCGTTCCGCTCTTTACGCTGAGCAGCGGCTGGTCGCTGCAGCTTAACAAGCTGCAAATTTATCCTGTCAAAACCAGTGCTCTGTTCGGCATCGAAACGCTCTTGAGGATCACGAGCGCGCCGGAGATGCTGATCGTCCTCACCGGCGCCGTGATTGGTCTTCTCCGCCATGCAGAGGTGCCGCTATGGGCGCCACTCATCCTCTTTTTGTATATTCCGCTGAATTTATTTCTTCAACTTGGCATACGCGATCTCGTTCTGCATTCGTTCGAGCGCAACCGGTTCCGTGAGCTATTTGCGGTTGTCGTTATCAGCATTGCCATAGTTCCGCAACTGCTGCTCAGGACGGGGCTGGGCCGTACGTTGAAGCCGTACTTTTTTGCCACCGCAGGCGCCCATGCCGCACCCTGGTACGAAGTTGCCGCGCTGAGCCTCGGCCGCGCCAGCTACCTGGAGTTACTTCTGCTGCTCACTTGGATTGCCCTGGCTTTCACCTTCGCGCGTTGGATGTTCGCGAAGAGCCTAATATCTGATGACAGCTTCGGGAGCGCGCCGATTGAATTGATCAAGTCAGAACTTCCTGACAGATTCCGACTTTCGGCCGTGCCAAGCCGCATCTTCCGCGACCCGCTGGCGATGCTGATTCAGAAAGAACTTCAATCCCTGATGCGCATGCCGAAATTTCGCGTATTGTTCGGCATGTCCTGCATTTTAGGTATCGTCGTTTTCGTGCCGGCCGCGCTCAATGGCAGCGATCCCGATTCCGGTTTTATGCGGAACAACCTGCTGCCGGTCGTCAATGTATACGGACTTCTTTTGCTAAGTGACACTCTGCTGCTGAATGCCTTTGGCCTTGATCGCGGCGCGGCCCAAGTATATTTTTTGGCCCCTGTACCGCTTGGCACGGTTCTCAAAGCCAAGAATTTCACCGCGATCGTGTTCGTGTTACTGCAGAGTGCAGTGATATTGCTGGTGGCGGCTGTGGCGCGCGTTTCAGTGACCTGGAAGAGCGTGACATCAGGTCTCCTCGCGTCCGCTGTAGTGACGGTGTTTCTCCTGGCCGTTGGTAATTACACGTCGCTTTCGATGCCGCGGCCAATTGATCCGAAACAAACCTTCAAAAAACAGGCGGGAGCGAAGATGCAGATTTGGTTGCTCGGCTGTAGTTTGGGATTGTTCATTTTGGTTGGGTTCGCCTTTCTCGCGCGTTACGCGCTACAGAGCGATTGGGTCTTCCTGGCTGTTTTGGCGTTTGAGTTTGGCGTCGGTTTGATCGTGTACCGTTTGGGGCTGGATTCTGCTGTCGCGCGCGGCATGCTAAACCGCGAAGGAATTGTTCAAATGCTCTCGAAAAGTGGTTCCCCCATCAGTCTGGGCTAAATCCTGCGTTCGTGCTTTACTGGCTCAACTTGCGAACTTCCCGTTCGATGGCATCACGCACCGCTTCCTTCGCCGCCTCATCCTGATATTTTTGGCGCGGCCAGAAAAAGCCTTTCAAACCGTCGCGCCGCCTGCGCGGCACGATATGGATGTGGAGATGGGGAACCGTCTGGCTTACGCGATTGTTGATTGCGATAAAGCTTCCCTCCGCGTCGAGGGCCGACTCGATGGCCCTCGCCAGCAATTGCGTGGCGGTCATGGTGGCGCCTGCGAGTTCTTTCGGCAGTTCAAGCAGCGTGACATAGTGCTCACGGGGGCACAGCAAAACGTGACCCGGAAAGAGCGGGTGATTGTCCAGAAAGGCAATCAGATCGCGGTCTTCGTAAACCACGTGCGCTGGTAAGACAGCGTTTGCGATGCTGCAGAAAACGCAATCGGGCAAGCCTGTTTCTGGTTCCCGCACTACTGGGCCTCAGGCAGCGGAGCCGGTTCGGTCAGCCCCACTCTGTCAATCCAAAGCATCAGATCGCCTTCCGCGTCTACATCGAATGCTGCAGCGAACTTCACACCCCAGATGATCTCGTCGTAACGGTATGAGTAGCGGGCGTAGACCACTTGCCCGAAGGTCTCATCGAAACCTCTCATCATGATGACCACTTCCGCTTGAAGTTGTTCGAAGTTGCCGGCGCTCTTTCCATATAGCGGGCTCTTCTCATCGATCGGATGCACGACTGTCCAGGTAAGCGGCAGGAACAGGACCTGGGTTCTCTCCAGCTCGAGCTGATGGTACTTGCGCTGTGCACGCCCGTTCACGGATTCAACGGTCATCAGCGTGACGCGCGCTTCCACCTCGATCAGATTGTTTGTCCGCCGGTTCACTACTCGAAATTGCAGACTGGCACCGTTC
>CAWIFY010000023.1:0-121469 GCA_963835255.1 Terriglobia bacterium
CCAAGAACGATATCGAATTTCGGAACTATCACAAGTACGGCTCAAACTCGATCATCAAATACGATATGGACCCAACCGCGGCTGCGCCTGCGCCCTTACCGGACAGCAAAACGCAGGAACAGGCAGTCACCGCGAGCGGAAATACCATTACGCCCGCGCCGACCAATGCGAGACCACAGCAGCCGGCCAAAGCTGCCGCTAGCCAATCCACACAGCCATCTACTCCGTGGACGCTGCCGACGCCGCCTCCTCCGCCTCCCCAATAGCGGACAGCGTACGGGCGAGCGATATTGCTTCGTCCTCCTTGCGCACTACAACCACGTGCGAACCACCGGTATCCGGGCTCCAGCGGGCAAGCATGCGGTCGCACACGTATCCCTTGAAGACTGAAACGAGCGGCACACCGGCAGCGGCTGCTACGTGCTGCCCCGCGGAATCGTAGCCCACATATAGCTGACTCTGGGCGATGTGGCTGGCGAACGACCCGTAGCTGCCATCGTGAAGGCGCAAATTAGAGAACGCGGCAAGACGTTGAGCGAGGCGGTCCACGCGCTCCGCTTCCTCACCGCCTGACCCACGATCGAGCAGCACCGTGCGCTCTTTGCGTAGCAGCTCCGAAAGCACCAAATACTCGAACTCATCGCTCATTCGTTTTTGCGCGTTCTCGCCGACGCCCCAGCTCACGCTGATTTCGGCGATTTTTGGCTGCCGTAGCGGCGCAACATACGGCTTCGAAAATTCCACATCGAAAACTTCGGTCAGCCACTCCGCGGCAAGCTGCGGCAACCCCATGGCCAGCTCGCCCCCAAAAGCTCGGCTTTCAAAAAAATAGTAACGCGCGTCATCTTCGCCCACTGGCATCAAACCGAGTTGCGTCAGCCTGGAATCCGGATCGATGACGATCGAACTCGGCTCGTTTACCGCGACCAGCAGCTCGGCCGCGGCCAGAAGCCGCTCACGAAGGAGACCGGAGCGTACATACATCAGAGAGATTGGGACGATGCGCGGGTCCGCGGCAAATAACTCCGCGTTTTTCTCCGGGCCAACTAGACATATTTCGGCTTCTGGAAATCTCTGCTTCGCCGCCGCCAGCGCAACGCTTGTGACAGCGATATCGGCTCCCAATGTCACGCGCGACAGCACGAACACCCTTTGCACTTCACCGCCCGAAAACCGCCTCACCTGCCGCACTCTGTTGTACCGAAGCACCAGTTCATCCGCGTTGTATGCAGGAAGCGCTTTCGAGATTACGTGGGCAAATAGACGCGCATACACGTCGCATAGAGCCGGCTCAAATAGATCCCCCAAGCGTTCGATCAAGATTCTGAACAACGCGCGCGTCGCCGCTCTCGCGACGAACGTATCCTCTTCGTCGAGCGCCCGTTCGATCAGGTCGTCCAATATGCGCGCCGGCCACGTGCCGTCCTTCAGGCACGCATCCAATACTTCGGTCGCTAGATCACTCGCCGGTATACTTGCCAATCAAAAGCCCCAGCTTTTGCTTTGCCTCCGCTGAAATAGCCGCGCGATCCGTAATGATCGCGTGCTTCAGCGCCATGCCGCACTTGCAGCTCCGTTCAACCGGAAGGGTCCGGATTATCTCAGGTACCAGCTTCCGGGCGTTTTCCGTATTCTGCATGAGCGTCGTGATGATCTGGTCTACCGATACAGCATCGTGCGCCTCGTGCCAGCAATCGTAATCGGTCACCATCGCAATCGTGACGTAACAGATTTCCGCCTCTCGCGCCAGCTTCGCTTCCTGCAGATTGGTCATGCCGATCACATCCATTCCCCAGCTACGATACACGTTCGATTCCGCGCGCGTCGAGAACGCCGGGCCTTCCATGCAGAGGTATGTGCCGCCAAGCTTGCTCTTAATTCCGGCCGCTTTCGCCGAGCCATGGGCAATTTTCGCCAGTTGCGGACAGACCGGGTCCGCAAAGCCGATATGCGCCACCACGCCGTCGCCGAAAAACGTCGAGATTCTGGCGCGCGTGCGATCAAAAAACTGATCTGGAATCACGAAATCGAGCGGCGCGTGCTCCTCCTTCATGGAGCCGACGGCACTCAGCGAAAGAATACGTTCGACGCCCAGCATCTTCATTCCATAAATGTTCGCCCGGTAGTTCAACTCAGACGGAGAAAGTCGGTGGCCTCGCCCGTGCCGTGCCAAAAACGCTACCGTCTTACCCTCCACCTTGCCGATCATGTAAGCGTCGGACGGTCCCCCGAAAGGAGTATCGAGCCGCACCTCTTCCAACCCCTCGACGCCCAGCATCGAGTAAAATCCGCTACCTCCTATAATTCCGATCTCTGCTCTCTTATCCAACCGTTTCCCTTCCACACCTCTATTTTTGAATCAACTCGATAAGCACGCCGCCCGCCGATGACGGATGCACAAACACATATAGATGCCCTCCAGCCCCCTGCCGCGGTTCATTCAGCAGCCGCGCTCCTTCGCTTTTTAGATGCTTCGCCGCCAACGCTAAATCGTCCACTCGCAGCGCGACGTGATGCAATCCCGGCCCGCGTTTTTCTAGAAAGTTGGCGACAGGCGACCCGCTATCAGTCGCTTCCAGTAGTTCAATCCGCGAAGCATGCGCACCCACCCCCGCCGGCAGCATCGCCACCTTCACCCGCTCCGCCTCTATCGTCTCGCGCATTGCCAGCTCCATCCCTAGCCCTTCAATATAAAAGCGCAAGGACTGGTCCAAATCACGAACCACAATCCCCAAATGGTCAATCTCGACACTCACTGTTTCACTCTCCACTTCGCTCGTTGACTTGCGCCAGCAGCCGATCCACCGCCGTGTATGGATCTTCTATTTTCTCAGCTACCCGCGCCGCGCACTCTTCCAGCGCGTATTTGGGCACACGCGTCAGAACTGCTTCAATTAACATTTGCCGCAGCCGCGGAATCCAGGCCTCTTTCCTGGAACCACGGCGTCCCCGCGCATCGAAAACTTCTTCCACTACCCCCAACAACTCCGCAATTCCCTGTCCTTCGCTCGCCACCACACGACGCAGCGGAGCGGTTTCCGCGCGGCTAGGCTCATCTCCCAAACTTTGCATCGCCCTTATTTCTTGCTCGAGCCGCCCGGCTCCCGGCAAATCGGCTTTGTTGATCGCAAACACATCGGCGATCTCCATAGTTCCTGCCTTGATGGCCTGCACGTCGTCTCCCATACCAGGTACCAGAACCAACACCGTCACATCGGCTAATAGCGCAATCTCCACCTCATCCTGCCCCACGCCCACCGTTTCGATCAGCACGAAATCTCGTCCGGCAGCATCAAGCAAGAGCGCCAGTTCGAGAGTCGTCTGCGCCACGCCGCCCATTGCTCCGCGCGTTGCCATCGATCGAATGAATACTCCCGAATCCGCATGATGATCCTGCATGCGGATCCGATCCCCTAGAATCGCGCCATGCGAAAACGAGCTACTCGGATCCACTGCTATTACTCCCACCGTCTGGCCCCGCCTTCTTATCGTTTTTGCGAGCTGATCGACCAGCGTACTTTTCCCCGCGCCTGGGGGCCCAGTGATGCCGATGATCTTCGCCCGTCCTGTCCGCTGGAACAAAGCCTTTATCACTTCACGTCCAGTTGAGATCTGCGCCTCGATGAGGGTCGCCGCCCGAGCGAGCGCTCGCAACTCGCCTGACAGAATTCGTTCGCAGAGCTGCTGACTAGCGGATGACGCTTCCAACTTATTCCTTCAATAATTGCCGCGCAATCACCAGCCGCTGAATCTCGCTCGTGCCTTCTCCAATTGTGCAGAGCTTTACGTCACGATAAAACTTCTCCACCGGATAGTCTTTGATAAACCCGTATCCGCCGTGGATCTGCAGCGCCTGATCAGCCGCGCGTACCGCCATTTCGGAAGCGAACAGCTTTGCCATGGCCGATTCGCGCGTTACTCGTCTGCCTGAATCTTTTCGTGCCCCGGCGCAATACACCAGCCAGCGCGCCGCTTCGATCTCGGTTGCCATATCGGCCAGCTTGTGTTGTATGGCTTGAAACTCCGAGATGGGACGTCCAAACTGTTTCCGGTGTTTGGAATATTTCAGCGCCGCTTCGTACGCCCCCTGTGCAATCCCCAGCGCCAGAGCAGCAATCGAGATTCTTCCGCCATCCAATATTCGGAGGCTGTCGACAAATCCTTCGCCCGGATTCCCCAATAGCTGGGTCTGGGCTAAATGACAGTCTGTGAACAGAACCTCGCCTGTGGCGCTGGCGCGCATTCCAAGCTTGTTCTCCTTTTTGCCGACGCGAAACCCGGGCGTATCCTTCTCCAGAATGAAAGCGGAGATGCCGTGCTGCGAGGCGGCTCGGTCCGTTACTGCCATTGCAACGCATACGTCCGCATATTGAGCATTCGTCGTGAAGGTTTTGCCGCCGTTCAATATCCACTGCCCATCTTTCAACGCTGCCGTCGAACGCGTTCCAGCAGCATCGGATCCCGCTTCCGGCTCAGTTAACGACCAGCAGCCGATCCACTCGCCAGTCGCGAGCTTCGGAACATATTTCCTTTTCTGATCCTCGCTGCCCGCAAGATAAATATGGTTCGTGCAAAGTGAGTTATGCGCGGCCACAATCAGCGCCACGCTCGGGTCGACGCGCGCAAGTTCTTCAATGATGATCGAATATTCGATATAGCCGAGACCCGCTCCCCCGAACTCTTCCGGGAAAATCGCGCCCAGCATCCCCAGCTCACCCGCCTTCTTGATTACCTCCAGCGGGAACGTCTGGTTTTCGTCCCATTCGAGAACGTGCGGGGCGATCTCCGCTTCCGCGAAGTCGCGTACGGATTTGCGAAGCTGCACCTGCTCCGCCGAATATTCAAAGTCCATAGAGAGACAAACCTATAGCATCCCAGACGGCGCGTGCAACCCGTATCGCCGCCCTAGAATCGATAGTTCATCTCGACATAGCCGAAATTGGCGTCACGACCTCTCGGGTAAATATCTTGGATCACCAGTTTGCCCGCCGCATGCCCGTAGTACACGGCAGGCGCGAAATGGCGGTTGAAGGTGTAGTCGACGCTAATGTCATACAGCGTGGCCAGTCCAGTTTGTCCGTTCGAAGGCCGGCCGGTGAAGCCAAACGTCCAGGGCTGAAACACACCGCCGCCCGAGTACCAGAGATCGTGCCTGTTCGCCAGCGCAAGTGAATGTATATCGGTGCGAATGGTTACTGCTTTCGCCGGCTGGAGGATCAGTTCACCGAACACATCCTGGTTGTTCATCATGTTGAAGAACGGAAAGCGCGCGTACTGGCGGGCCGTCGGCAGCATCTGGAAAAACGTGCCATGTGTCCGATCGTTCGGATTGTTGTCGCCCGATCCGTAGTTGTAGCCGCCCCGCAGCCACGGCTTGAGACTTGGTAGAAATTTCGGCTGCCACCCCGCTTCTGCCGCATAGGCGCCGGCCCGTTGCGCAAGCGTACCCCATGAACCACCCTGCAAAGCGCCCCACAAGAGAAGGTCGAATGTTCCAGCCGACGTCCGAAGCGCATGGATGTAGTGGCCCCCGAGCGTGCCGATGTTGATGCCCTGGTGATCGGCTCCCCTTATTGCTTGCGGCCGGTTGTCGATTTTCAAGTCGTTGCCTCGGCTATCGTCGTAACCGATTCCAAAGAGGCGCCATTCCCCGCTGCTGTCGCCACCTCCAACTTGCCTGGTGAGCGCACCATAAAACACCGCCGTATCCACCTCTCCCCAGCCATCGATCTGGTACACACCGCGTGTCGGGCGTGCTGCAAAGAGCGTTACGTTCGTGCGCGAACTGCCAGCCGCGTAAACGCCTCCGTCGAAACTGCGGCCGTTATCGGTGAAGCCGAAGTTGCCGATCAGCCGCTGCATGATCCGGTCGCGCTTCAGAGCCGCGAGCGTGGTGTTCTCAGGGATAACTTCTCCGCCGTCGAAAAATTCACTGCGCCCGAGTAACAGCGACTGTTTCCATTGTTCGCTTCCGAACTTGAAACGCGCGTAGACCTGCTTCGGGAACACCGACGCCGTGTTGGTCGTGCGCGCATTGGCGTAGTAACTGCCGCCGAACCCGAGTTGCCCCTGTGCGCCGGGAGCGATGGCGTCGTTAGGCAGCCCAAGTAGAAACGGAATCGCCACTTCGATCTTCCAGTCGAACGACTCTTTGCTCTCGGAAAACGCCAGCCGAAAGATAGATTCAGAGAACGCATAGTGATTGTTCGCATCGCCCTTGAACCAATCCCACACTTCGCCGCGGGTGCGTAGCCATCCGCTGACCGTCACATCGCCAACTTTCACCGGATCGGAGGCTAAATCTTGGGCACTCAACGAGGAGACGATACTCAGCAGGAACAAAACCGCTATAGAGTTGATGCGCATACTTGAGATGAATCGCATTGTAGCTTGCAAGCGTTGGGCGAGGGATCGAACTAAAGTCGTATGAGGCTGCCGTTTGTTAGCGGTCTCGGAACCGCTTAAGATCCTCACCTGAATTACGCAACCGTCCGGGTCGATTTGACAATCGCCCTGCCAATTACCACCCACTCCACAGGTCAGGACTTCCAGGAGAGATAACGGAGGCCAGAAGATGCTGTCATTCGTAGCGCAGCGCGACCAGCGGATCGACGCGGGTGGCTCGCAGGGCTGGGATAAAGCTGGCGGCGAGCGCAACGGCAGCCAACACCAAGGCGGCCACGCCTAGCGAAAGCGGGTCGCGGGCGCTCACCTTAAAGAGCAAGCTCGCGAGCAGGCGCGTGAGGACGAGGGAACCAATAAGGCCGATCCCGAGGCCGATGGCGGTCAGACTGAGTCCGCTTTGCAGGACGAGCTGTAGGAGATTCCAGGATGAAGCACCGAGGGCGGCGCGCAGGCCGAGTTCGTGCAGACGCTGAGTGACGGTGTAGGAGATCACGCCGAAGAGGCCGATTGCGGCGAGCAGCAGCGCAAGGGCGGCGAAGACGACGAGCAGCCCGGTGCGCAGCCGATTGGGGCCGAGCGATTCGGTTTTGATCTGCTCGAGGGGCTTGATGTCCGTCAGCGCCTGGTTCTTGTTGATCTTCCAGACGGCGCTTTCGACGGATTTGACGAGCGACGTGGAGTCCAAAGCGGCGCGCACGACGATCCCGGCGCCGAGCGTGGGGCTTTGGGCCATCGGCACATACAGGCCGGGACTTGAATCATCGAGATCGTTTACCTTTTCATCCGCAACGATGCCGACCACGAGCCACGGGATGTCTTTGCCGAGAGCACGCTGGGCGGGAACGATCTGCTCGACGAGGATGCGCTGGCCGATGGGGTCCTGATTCTTGAAGTAGCGATCGGCCATGGTCTGGTTGATGACGGTGACCGGAGCGGCACCAGAGCCGTCGGTTGCCGCGAGCCCGCGGCCTCGGCGAAGGCGCATGCCAAGCGACCGGAAGTATCCTGGGCTGATCATTTTAAAAAACGCATCGGGGCGGTTGGCGACATCGACAACGGGCTTTCCCGCGATTTGGAACGGCATGCCATAGCCCCAGCCGCCGAGCGGCAGGGCGGAGGTGACGGCCGCATCGCGCACCCCGGGCACAGCCTCTATGACATCGAGGATCTGGCGGTAATAACCGTCGATCAACGGACCGTTCGAGAACTGCTTCTCATCAAGGGGCAGGCCCAGCGTGACGACATTGGTCGCGTTAAAGCCGGGATCGACCTGCTCGAGCTGGTAGAAGCTGCGAATGAGGAGGCCGGCGCCCGACAACAGGATAAAGGCGAGAGCGACTTCACTGACGATGAGGATGCCACGCAGACGCCGGCCACTGGCACCGGCCGTCGCAGAGCGGCCGCCTTCTTTCAGCGCGCCGGCGGGATCGACGCGCGCGGCCTGGAGCGCGGGCGCGAGTCCAAAGAGCACGCCAGTCGTGATGATCAAAGCCGCAGTGAAGAGCAGGGCGCGTAGATCGAGCGAAATAACGGCGTCGGCCGGTAGGTAGAAGGGTGGCAGGGACACCTTTAGCAGATGCAGGACGGCGAGCGCGACCAGCAGGCCGAGCGCGCCACCGAGAACAGAGAGCACCAGGCTTTCGGTGAGGAACTGGCCCAGCAGCTGGGACGATTTGGCGCCGATGGCGGTCCGGATAGCCACTTCCCGTTCCCGGGCGGAAGCGCGCACGAGCAGCAGGTTCGCGAGATTCACGCAACCGATCAAGAGAACGGCGCCGACGGCGGCCAGCAGGACCCAGAGCGAGCTGCGGAGATGATCCTCGACGGCGTGATCCTGGTAGCGATCGACGGTAACGTTCCAGCCTTTGTTGGAGGCCGGGTATGCAGCAGCTATACGCGCGCCGATACCGCGCATCTGCTGCTGAGCGGCGGCGAGCGTAACGGACGGTTTGAGGCGGCCCCAGACCATCATCCAGTGGAAGTTGCGCGTCATATCTTGCGGGGCGAAGGCGAGCGGGGTCCAGATGTCCTGCCAGGTGCGATCGAAGCGGGTGCCCCCGGGGAGCACGCCAATGACAGCGTAGGGACGGCCGTCGAGCTGGATATGGCGGCCGAGCATGGCGCGATCACTGCCAAAGCGCGACTGCCAGATGCGGTGGCTCAAGACCACGACCTGCTCCTTGCCGGGCTGATCTTCATCGGGCGCGAAGGTGCGGCCGAGAGCTGGATGAATGCCGAAGATGCCGAAATAAGGGGCGGAGACGCGGGAGCCGCGCAATTGGACTGGTTCGCCGGTTCCTGAGAGTGTGACGGCTCCGCCCGTTTCGGCTGCGACGGCGCTGAAAACCGTGTTCTGATTTTTCCAGTCGAGGAAGTTCATGGTGGAGACGCCGTTGCGCTCGCTACCGGGCGGTTTTTCCCAGATCTGGACCATTTGTTCGGGGTGGGGATACGGAAGTGGTTTCAAGAGCACGGCGTCGACGAAGCTAAAGATGGCAGTGTTCGCGCCGATGCCGAGGGCGAGTGTCACGATGGCAACAGCAGCAAAGCCGGGGCTTTGGCGAATCTGCCGGAAAGCGAAGCGAATGTTTTGGCGAAGTTCATCCATCGGTGTTCTGTTGGTAAATACGGTAAGACGCAGCTAGGGGTTCATTCGTTGGCAACCCATTTTGCCCGAACGAACTCGGGGGAGAGCACGCAGTGTCGAAAAATGACTGCCGGTTAGATCTTTGCGCGGGTTAACTGGAATCGGATATTCGCCTGGTAATGGTAACGCATTGGCTGCGGCGTACGTAGCAATAATGAGCTAATCTCGAAATCTTTCTATGTTCCGCGTCTTTTTACCTCTTTTGACACTCGTGGTCTGTGCGCCGGTGTTCGCTGACGAACCTATCTTCAAGACTGATGTCGCCATGACGCGGGTCGACGCGCAGGTGCTTGACAGGGATGGACGCGCCATAACCGGTCTCGAACGCAGTGATTTTGTGCTACGCGTGGATGGCAAAGTTGTTCCCATCCGGAATTTCGCCAGTGAAAACATGCCGATCGACATTCTCCTGCTCCTTGACGTGAGCGGCAGCATGGAACCTCATGTCGAGCGTATTGCTTCGGCCGCGCGGGATGCTCTGAACGTGCTTGCGGATAAAGATCGCATCGCCATCATGGTTTTCGACACCTCCACTCGTGTTCGCCTGCCGTTTCGCAGCAGCCACAGCGAGGTAACCAGCGAATTGAACCACCTGCTTCGATCGGAAGGCTTCAACGGCGGAACGCGCATCACCAGCGCGCTGGTAAGTGCAGCAAACTATGTAGGTCGGGAAGCACGCCCGGATGCCCGCCGCGCCATTGTGATTCTGACCGACGACGAGACGCAAGATGGCGAAGATGAGCCGCGCGTCGAAAGCGCTCTTGCGCGCGCCAATGCTGTCCTGAGTTTCTTGCAGGCTCCCTATGAACCGCCTACGGCTCACGGCGGCGGACGCCCTCGCGGAACTTGGGGCAGCGGCGGCGGTGGTTGGCCGGGAGGTGGGGGCATCGGTTTCCCTGGCGGAGGTCCAGTCATCCTCGGACGCGGCGGTCGTGGCGGATATGGTGGCGACCCTTCCCATTCAGCCGGCACTGCCACCATCGCGCAGGATTCGGGAGGAGATACCATGCAGGTTCAGGATGCCTCGGCGCTTGAAGACACGCTCGCCAGGTTGCGTCAGCGCTATGCGCTGCATTTCTACCTACCCGAGGGATCGACGGCTTCCGATCACGATTCAGTAAAAGTCGACCTCTCGCAAGAAGCGAAAATGCGCTATCAAGAGGCAGAGATTCACTACCGGCGCATTTACATGTCAGGTGCCGCCGGGCACTCGGGTCCAACCGTCGTCAGCCGTGCATCGGCGCCTGTCGATACGGACCATGGAACAGCATCACAGGATCCGGATACCGAAAGCACCACTTCTAGACGCCGAAGCGTCCCGGTGAACGAAGATTCCGGGCCGCGCATCAATACCATCGATCCCGAGGCCGGCGATTCAAGCCAGCCAACTCCTCACCCAGCGCCAACTCCCGCCCAACAACCTCCCAACGGAGGCTGGCCACGTGTGGATGGACAAAGCTCGAAGCCCAATTGAGACTGGCGTCACCGCGGATATGGGTGACCGCGCAACGTAGTAAAAGTCCGGTAGATCTGCTCGGCGAGCACGGCGCGCGCAAGTTCATGCGGTAGCGTCATCGGCGAAAGAGACAGGAGCAGATCCGCGCGCTCTTTCCAGGCAGACGGCAGCCCATCATGGCCACCGATTAAGAAGACCAAGTCCTGCCCCTTCTGCTCCGCACCTTCCACCAGCTTTGTGAACTCGGCCGAACTACTGCTGCGCCCAGCCGGATCGAGGAAGATCTTACGCGCGGGCGCGTGGCGGCAAAAAATGTCGAAGCGCTCAGGCACAATCTCGCGCATTTCACACTTCGCATAACGCCCGGCCCGCTTCATGAACTCGGCAGCCATCGCGTTTGCGTGCGGGTCGCGCGGTTTGCCGATGAAGTACAGGAACAGCTTCATGCTTTCTTCCACTATGGAGTAATTCGGTCACCGAGATGTCAGAAAATCGCGTAGCGGATGACTATCTCAGGTGTGGGCAAGAGCCAGGCGGCCGTGAAAGCCGGCCAAAATGAGCTATACCAGGATGCCGTGGACTGCTATGGACCTGCGCTCGCCCGGTTGGCTCGTGCCTACGAGGCGGATCCGGAGAAACGCCGTGATTTGCTGCAAGAGATTCATCTCCATCTCTGGCGCAGCCTCGGCCATTTTGACGCTCGATGTTCTCTTCGAACCTGGGTATACCGGGTAGCGCACAACATTGCCAGCTCACATGTAATTCGAGAGCGCCGAACCTATGCAAGGCTCGTCAGTCTAAAAGAACTGGACGCCCTACCCCTCGAAGACGACAACGAAGCTGTTGTAGGGCGCCAAATGGCATTGGAGCGAATCGGGAAGTTGATTCAACAGCTAAAGCCGGTCGAACGGCAAATCATCGTTTTGTACCTCGAAGGTCTCGATGCCGCTTCGATTGCAGAAATAACGGAAGTTTCGCCGGCAAATGTCGCCATGAAGATCCATCGGATCAAGGAAACGCTAAGTCGCCGTTTCCACTTTGGAGAACACCATGCGGAATGAGCCTTCAAACGACCCCAAAGCTATCTGGCAAGACCAGCCAATTGAGGAGATAAGAATGTCGTCAGACGCGATTCGCGAGAGGGCCCAAGAGCTCGGGCATAAAACTGGCCTTCAATTTTTCACTGTGTGCGCCGTCGGGCTAGCCTTGATAGCCTTCAACATCTGGAGTTACATTTCCAGTCAAATTCCATTCCAACGTGCCGGATTCTGTCTAGCTGTTGCGTGGATCATATATGGCCTGCTCAAGACTGCAGAAAGAATTTGGCCCAGAAGCTTGCCCTGGGACACAGCTCTGACCAGTTGCCTCTATTTCGCTCGCCGGGAACTCGAACGGCAACGCGACTACTCCCGGCGTATCTGGCAATGGTTCGCAGGACCGATGCTCTTTACCTTGGCTGTGCTTGTCGCGCCGGGTGTGTTCGCGGTCGGCCACCATCGCAGCGATCTTCTGAATGCCTTACCGGTCCTTATTCTTTTTGCCGTCTGGTCAGTTATGTTCGTCACGGGATTGAAGAGGAGCCGGCGCAAGCTGCAGAAGGAGATCGATGAGCTAGAGGCCCTCCGGGAGAACCAACCATGAAATGCGGACGATAATCTTCCTCGGTTGCGCGTATTGCTCTACCGTTCATCCCTCGCCTATGTTTTCGCACTTCACAGGCATTGGAATAGCGAACGGTCACATTTACGTAGTGACGTACCAAAACATTTTGTACTCTTTTGAGCTAGGGGTTAGCGAGCAGTAGCAAGCCACCTTTGCTCTCAGCCGGAATTCCTAAAACTCCCGCACCACCTTTTTTGCTCCCAGCCAGGTACACCGGTCCCAATCCGATTGTCTCTATAAGAAATCGCCCACCGGCCGCAAGATCTTGCCTCTGTGCTATCCTGACGAAAGATTTCCAGCCATAATTGGGAGGCGGGAGTGTGTACAATCCGCTCGCGCCGTTTGGACCAGTCAGATTATGAGTCAAAAGCCCGGTAAGAAATATGAAGCTGCGGCCAAGCAGGTGGAGGCAAGACCTTACGCGCTGCCTGAAGCTGTCAGCTTGGTGCAGAAGATCAAATTTTCCAAATTCGATGAGACCGTTGAAGTGCACATGCGTCTCGGGGTGGACCCGAAACACGCCGATCAGATGGTACGTGGCACGGTAGTGCTGCCGAACGGTTTGGGAAGAGCAAAGCGCGTGCTGGTGATTGCTTCAGGCGACAAAATTCGCGAAGCGCAGGAAGCGGGCGCCGATTTCGTCGGGGGCGAGGAAATGGTGATCCGGATACAGGGCGAGAACTGGACTGATTACGATGCCGTCATCGCTACTCCGGACATGATGCGTTCAGTTGGACGATTGGGCAAAGTTCTGGGACCTCGTGGCCTGATGCCGAACCCCAAAACAGGAACCGTAACTACAGACGTGCGAAACGCCGTAAACGAGATCAAGGCGGGCAAAGTGGAATTTCGCGTCGACAAAACGGGTGTGATACACGCGCCGGTGGGGAAGGTCAGTTTTCCGAGCGATAAGCTGCTCGAAAATACTAACAGCCTCATCCAAGCGGTGATCCGGGCCAAGCCGTCTGCTGCCAAGGGCAAATACGTTAAGAGCGCCACTTTGTGCTCGACTATGAGCCCGGGCGTTCCCTTAGACGTAGCCGCATTCAACGCAAAAACTGCTTAAGCGAACGGAGGCGCTATGAAAGATAAAGACGAAAAGAAAAAAGACCTCGAAGATTTGAAGAAGACGCTGGCCGAGAACCAGAATATCTTCGTCACCGGATACGAGAAGATGACCGTCGGCCAGGATTTCCAACTGCGTAAGACGGTTCGCGGCGCGGGCGGAGATTACCGGGTTGTGAAAAACAATCTGGCTGCTAAGGCCAGCCTGGGAACCCCGGCGGGCGACCTGCTCGCAGATCTTAAAGGTATGACTTCGCTGGCCTATACGGCGAAGGATCCGGTAGCACTCGCCAAGGCACTCACCAAATACTCGAAGGAAAATGCGGCGTTTACCTTTAAGGCGGGTATGGTCGAAGGCCGGGTGATCGATATCAAGGCGATCAGCGAGCTGGCGGCCATGCCGCCGAAAGAGGAGATCTACGCCAAGCTGCTGTATCTGGTGAACGCAACCGCCACTCGCCTCGTGACATCGATCAACGGAGTAGGCCGGAATCTGGCGGTGGTGCTCGATCAAGCGGCAAAGGAAAATAAGTTCCAGCAGTAGGCCCTGGGCTCGTTGGCTTATGATTCGAATTTTTGGATGAGGGAGTAGGAAGAAAAAATGGCGGATATTAATACAATTGCAGAGCAGATTCAGGGATTGACCCTGCTTGAGGCGTCGCAGCTCGTTAAGTTGCTCGAAGAGAAACTGGGCGTGTCGGCAGCGGCGGCTTCGGTTGCGGTCGCGGCTCCGGCCGCTGGGGGAGCGGCGGCCCCGCCTCCTGCTGAAGAAAAAACTGAGTTTACAGTCGTACTGACCGCTGCCGGAGCCAACAAAATCAACGTGATTAAGGCAGTTCGCGAAGTGACCAGCCTCGGCTTGAAGGAAGCGAAAGATCTGGTGGACGGAGCGCCTAAGCCCATCAAGGAAGGCGTCAATAAGGATGAGGCCGAGACCATCAGAAAGAAGTTTGTCGACGCGGGTGCGACCGTCGAAGTTAAGTAAACACTGATTCTTGTAGGACAGGCGCTTTCGCCTGTGCTGGAAAAATATCCAATCGTTCATTTGGCCAGCCGCGTGCTTGTAGCATTCGGCTGGAACTGTGTTACTATAAGGAAGACGTCGAGCCGGGACGGTCCAGAATCAGATTCAAGAATTTAGCTGCTTAGAGTTCTCCCGCGGCCTTACAGAAGGCGGTGGGGCTTTGGCATGCCCGGTTTTCTTTTGCGAGTGGGTCCTTTCCTTCATTGCGTAAATACTCTAAATCGTCTCCTGGTAATTCAAGAACACTGTTGTTTTCGCCCTCGTTCTTTCTCACAGAAGTTTCTTTTTTTGACGTGCGCCCCGTCTCGGCGTCGCGCCCAAACGTGCTGGTCGATTGCCCGGCTCACCCCTGATGATTGTGGCCCTTTTGAGCCGCAGTCCGGATGTGTAGCGTATTGCTGAATGTCTTCACCGAACTTATTGGTTTCCTAAAAGGACAAGCGTAGATGCTCAACGTGTCAAATGGTTCTCTCCGCGAGAGAGTCGATTTTTCGAAGATTAAAACTTCGATACCGATCCCCAACTTAATCGAGGTACAAAAGCGTTCGTACGAGCGCTTTCTGCAAATGGATCTCCTTCCCAAGGAGCGGGAAGATGCAGGCCTGCAAAGTGTGTTCAGCTCCGTTTTCCCGATCTCCGATTTCCGCGGCTTGAGCCAGCTCGAGTTTGTCGATTATTCTATTGGCAACTGGGAATGCAAGTGCGGCAACCTGAAAGGCCTGCACCACCTGCGTACCATCTGCCGCAATCCTAACTGCGGCGCGGAGATTCGCACCGACCCCTTTCATGCGGGCGATGTGCTCTGCCACAAGTGCGGCACCTTCAACAAAAACATCGTCACCTTCTGTAACCGTTGCGGCGACCCCGTTGCGTTGCAGCTTAAGTACGATGTGCCGGAATGCGAAGAGCGCGGCATGACTTATGCGGCGCCCCTCAAGGTCACCATCCGGCTTACCGTCTACGACAAGGATCCCGAAACCGGCAACAAGACCGTCCGCGACATCAAGGAACAGGAAGTCTTCTTCGGCGAAATCCCGCTGATGACTGATAACGGTACCTTCATCATCAACGGGACGGAGCGCGTCATTGTTTCCCAGTTGCACCGCTCTCCGGGCGTGTTCTTCGAACGTGTCCAGGCACAGGGCTACTTCCTCGGTAAAATCATCCCCTACCGCGGCAGCTGGGTTGAGTTCGAGTACGACAACAAAAACCTGTTGTATGTTCGCATCGACCGCAAGCGCAAGTTCTACGGAACGGTCTTCCTCAGAGCGCTCGGCCTGAAGACTGATTCCGACATCATTCGCGCCTTCTACAAGCTATCGACGATCTCCCTGAAAGATGGCAAGCTTTTCTGGGGTATAAACGACAGCCTCATCGGCATGAAGCTGTCACACGCCGTCGCCGGCCCGCACGGAGAACAGGTAGTTCCTCAGGGCCGCAAAATCACCAACTCTGTTTTCCGCGAGATACAAAAAGCCAAAGTCGAGCGCGTGGAAGTGGCCTCCAATGATCTCGAAGGTGCTTACGTTGCTGGCGACGTGATCGACATGTCGACGGGCGAGGTTTTGATTGAAGCTAACCACGAATTGACGTCTACTGCCATCGGCAAGTTGGGCGAGGCAGGCATCGAGAACTTCGAGATTTTCTTCCCGGATCGCGATGAAGCCGGCAACGTCATTTCTGCCACCCTGCGCAAAGACGCCGTGAAGAGCCAGAATGACGCGCTGCTCGAAATCTATCGCAAACTGCGGCCCGGCGATCCTCCGACCCTTGATACCGCGACCCAATTATTCCAGGGAATGTTCTTCGACCCGCGCAAGTACGATTTTTCGCGCGTGGGCCGCATGAAGTTCAACATCAAGCTCTACGATAAGGCCGACTCGACTCCGCTCGACAAACGCACCCTCGATCAGAAGGACTTCACCGATACCATCCTTTATCTGCTCAAGCTTCGCCGGGGCATTGGCGTCGTCGATGACATCGATCACCTTGGCAACCGCCGCGTGCGCGCGGTCGGCGAGCTGCTCGAAAATCAGTTCCGCATCGGTCTGGTGCGGATGGAGCGCGCGATCAAAGAGAAGATGTCGGTTTACCAGGAAATGTCGACCGCGATGCCGCACGACTTGGTTAACGCCAAGCCCGTCATGGCCGCCATCCGCGAGTTCTTCGGTTCGAGCCAGCTTTCGCAATTCATGGATCAAACGAATCCGCTCTCCGAGATCACGCACAAACGGCGTCTCTCGGCGCTTGGACCGGGAGGTCTCTCCCGCGAGCGTGCCGGCTTCGAAGTGCGCGACGTACACCCAACGCACTATGGCCGTATCTGCCCGATCGAAACGCCCGAAGGCCCGAACATCGGCCTGATTTCATCACTCTCTTGCTTTGCTCGTATCAACGAGTACGGCTTTATCGAAAGTCCGTACCGGCGCGTGCGCGACGGCTCTTTGGTAGACGAAGTCAAGATTCTAAATCCCGGAGCTGCCGATTACAAAGTCGGGCAGGTTGTGGCTCGCGACGAGATTGATAGCGAAAACCGCAAGCTGCAAGGCAAGAAACAGCTTGCCGAATTCGAAGCTTACTCGGATTACCTCTCGGCCTGGGAAGAAGACAAGTACATCATCGCCCAAGCGAATGTGGCGATCGACGAGACCGGCCACATCGTCGAAGACTTGGTGAATGCGCGTCAAGCCGGCAACTTCGTGCTTAAACATCGCGATGAGATCGAGTACATGGACGTGAGTCCGAAACAGCTCGTCTCGGTTGCTGCCAGCTTGATCCCGTTCCTCGAAAACGACGACGCCAACCGCGCCTTAATGGGTTCGAACATGCAACGCCAGGCAGTACCTCTGCTGCGCGCCGAAGCTCCCTACGTCGGAACCGGCATGGAGCGCGTAACGGCTCGTGACTCAGGCGCGGTTGTCATCTGCAAGCGTGCCGGCGTAGTCGACTCGGTCGATAGCGAACGGATCATCGTACGCGTCGAGGGCAGTGCTCACGAGGGGCAGATGTCGCGCGAGGTTGGTGCTGACATTTATCAGCTCACCAAATTCAAGCGCTCGAACCAAAACACTTGTATTAGCCAGAAGCCGATCGTTTTTCAAGGCCAGAAGGTCAAGAAAGGCGATGTGCTGGCGGACGGCCCCTGTACCGAAGCGGGCGAGCTCGCCCTTGGCCGCAATGTGCTAGTCGCGTTCATGCCCTGGCGCGGCTATAACTTCGAAGACGCGATTGTGGTCAGCGAAAAGCTGGTCAAGGACGATTACTATACTTCGATTCACATCGAAGAGTTCGAGATCGAAGCTCGCGACACGAAGCTCGGCCCTGAGGAGATCACTCGCGATATCCCGAACATCGCCGAGTCTTTCCTGCGCAACCTCGATGAAAGCGGCATCATCCGCATCGGCGCCACAGTGAAGCCCGGCGACATCCTGGTGGGCAAAGTCACGCCGAAGGGCGAGACGCAGCTCACTCCGGAGGAGAAACTGCTCCGCGCGATCTTCGGCGAAAAAGCCGGCGACGTGAAAGATGCTTCGCTCTACTGCCCGCCTGGGATTGAAGGAACCATTGTCGACTGCAAGGTTTTCTCCCGCAAGGGGGCGGAGCTCGACGAGCGCTCCAAGCAAATCCTGATGCTGCAGGAAGAGCGATTGCACCGCAACCTCGAAGACGAAAAACGCATTCTCAGCGACGAGCGTGCCAAGCGCCTCGAAGAGCTGCTGAAAGGCAAGGAACTCCAGGCCGATCTCCACGACGAAAAGACCAACAAAAAGCTGCTCTCGAAAGACATGCCGCTAAGCCGCGACGTGCTCGAGAAGCTGCGTGCCCGTGATTTGAAGCGCATGCGGCTCAACACGAAAGAAGTGCGCCTCAATGAGCAGATCGACGAAATCGAAGAGATGACTTCGCGCCAGATCGCAGTGCTCGAAAAAATCACCGAAGAGAAGATCGCGAAGCTACGTAAGGGCGATGAGCTGCCTCCGGGCGTCATCAAACTCGTCAAGGTCTATATCGCCATGAAGCGCAAGCTTTCAGTTGGCGACAAAATGGCCGGACGTCACGGCAACAAAGGCGTCATCGCGCGCATTGTGCCCGAAGAAGACATGCCCTATCTGCCCGACGGAACACCCGTCGAGATCGTGCTCAATCCGCTCGGCGTACCTTCTCGTATGAACGTCGGTCAGATCCTTGAAACGCACTTGGGCTGGGCAGCGGAAAAACTTGGTCTGCATTTCGCCACACCCGTTTTCGACGGCGCGGCGGAAAAAGATATCAAAGCTCGTCTCGCTGAAGCCGGTCTTCCTAGCTCAGGCAAAATTGACCTGCATGACGGTATGACGGGCGCTCAGTTCGAGCAGCCGGTTACCGTCGGCTACATCTACATGCTCAAGCTAAGCCACTTGGTGGATGACAAGATCCATGCTCGCTCCATCGGACCATACTCCTTGATCACGCAGCAGCCGCTGGGTGGTAAGGCACAGTTCGGCGGCCAGCGCTTCGGTGAAATGGAAGTCTGGGCGCTCGAAGCATACGGCGCCGCCTACATCCTGCAAGAGCTGCTGACGGCGAAGTCTGACGACGTATACGGTCGCGCCAAGATTTACGAAGCGATCGTCAAAGGCGAAGCTGCGGCTGAGCCCGGCGTACCTGAATCGTTTAACGTTTTGATCCGCGAGTTGCAGAGCCTCTGCCTCGATGTCGAGCTCATGAAGAAGCCGCGCGAGATGCAGGACCTGGCTCACGCCGCGGATTAGCTGCAACTCATTTTGCTAACGGGATGTTTTGGCGCCCCGGCATCCCGTCGGCGAAAGTTCGAAGGGGCACGGTTTGAATTTGGATGAGCCCGCGCTTCTAAGCGAGGCGAAGACTCGATAAAAGTTTTCCTAAGGACAATTCATGTATCGTTCCTCTCCGTACGACAGAGCCAATCTCATAGCCGACTTCGATTCGATTCGAATCAGTTTGGCCGCTCCGGAAAAAATCCGGAGCTGGTCACACGGTGAAGTGACCAAGCCGGAGACCATCAATTACCGCACCTTCAAACCCGAGCGCGATGGACTGTTCTGCGCGCGCATCTTCGGCCCGGTAGCCGATTGGGAATGTCTCTGCGGCAAGTACAAACGCATGAAACATCGCGGAGTCATCTGCGATAAGTGCGGTGTCGAAGTAACGCTGTCCCGGGTGCGCCGCGAACGCCTCGGTCATATTGAGCTAGCCAGCTCCTCTTCGCACGTCTGGTTTTTCAAGGGCCTGCCGAGCCGCATCGGCTACCTGCTCGATATCACGCTGCGTGAGCTCGAGCGCGTCCTTTACTACGAAGCTTTCGTCATCATCGATCCAGGTGAAGCCACCGGCTTGAATCTCGGCGAAGTCATCAGCGACGAGCGCAAACGTCAACTCGATCAGGAGTTCCCCGGTAAGTTCGTCGCCATGATGGGCGCCGAGGGTGTCAAGGAACTTCTCAAGAAGATCGATATCGAATCGCTTTCGCAGGAGATCCGCGAACGAATGAAGACGGAAACTTCAGCGCAGAAAAAGCTGAAGTACGCCAAGCGCCTGCGTGTCGTAGAAAGCTTCCGCAAATCGGGCAACAAGCCTGAGTGGATGATCCTTGACGTCATTCCAGTGATCCCGCCTGAGCTTCGTCCGCTCGTTCCCTTAGACGGCGGCCGCTTTGCCACTTCCGATCTCAACGACCTCTATCGCCGCGTTATCAACCGCAACAATCGCCTCAAAAAGCTGATGGAGCTGCATGCTCCCGACGTCATCGTGCGCAACGAAAAGCGCATGCTGCAGGAAGCGGTAGATGCACTCTTCGACAACGGTCGCCGCGGCCGGGTTCTGCGTGGCGCCAACAATCGCCCGCTCAAATCGCTCTCCGACACGCTCAAGGGCAAGCAGGGCCGCTTCCGTCAGAATCTGCTCGGCAAACGCGTCGACTACTCGGGCCGTTCCGTTATCGTAGTCGGTCCCGAGCTCAAGCTGCATCAGTGCGGCCTGCCGAAGAAGATGGCGCTTGAATTATTCAAGCCATTCATCTATCACCGGCTCGAACAGCGTGGCCATTGCACCACCATCAAGCAAGCCAAAGAACTCGTGGAACAGCAGGACCCGGTGGTGTGGGACATTCTCGAAGAAGTCATTAAGGATCACCCCATCCTTCTTAATCGCGCTCCCACGCTGCACCGCCTCGGTATCCAGGCGTTCGAGCCTGTGCTCGTCGAAGGTAAAGCCATCAAGCTGCACCCGCTAACTTGTACCGCCTTCAATGCCGATTTCGACGGTGACCAGATGGCCGTCCACATTCCACTCTCTCCAGAAGCGCAGATCGAAGCCTCGACTCTGATGCTCGCTTCGAACAACATCCTGTCGCCCGCTCATGGCGCGCCTATTGCCGTCCCGACGCAGGATATGGTGCTGGGACTTTACTACCTCACCAAGATGCGCCCTACCGCAAAGGGATCCGGCCGTACCTTCGCGTCGATGGAAGACGTTTTGATTGCCCTCGAAATGGGCGAAGTCGAAACTCTCACTGCCATCAAGCTCCGCTACACCGGCAAGGTTATCGACCTCACCAAGGCCTTCGATAACCAGAACATCATGTACACCGAGCCGATCGAGTTCAATAAGCAGTACATGGACACGACGGTCGGCCGCGTCATTCTCAACGATGTCCTTCCGAAGGAGATGCCGTTCATCAACGGTCTTCTCAAGAAGAAGGGCGATGGCCAGCTTGTTCAATACTGCTATTTGAAGTTTGGCCTGCAGACGACTGTCCAGATGCTGGATGAGGTCAAAAAGCTTGGCTTCCTCTATGCGACGCGCGCGGGTATTTCGATTGGCATCGATGACATGGTTGTGCCGGAAGAGAAAGCTGGACTCGTGCACGACGCCGAAAAGCAGGTGATCGAAGTTCAGCAGCAATACCAGGAAGGCGCGATCACGCAATCCGAGCGCTACAACAAGATCATCGAAATCTGGTCGAAGGTGACCGAAGCGATCTCGGACAAGCTCTTCAAAAACCTGGAAGATGACGACCGCACGGGCCGCATCCTCAATCCGATTTACATCATGGCGGATTCCGGTGCTCGCGGTTCGAAGCAGCAGATTCGTCAGCTCTCCGGTATGCGCGGCTTGATGGCCAAGCCGTCCGGCGAAATCATCGAGCAGCCAATTACCGCCAACTTCCGCGAAGGTCTGGATGTGTTGCAGTACTTCATATCGACCCACGGCGCGCGTAAAGGTCTGGCCGATACCGCTCTCAAAACCGCGGATTCCGGTTATCTCACCCGCCGGCTCTGCGACGTAGCGCAGGATGTCATCATTACCGAAGACGATTGCGGCACGACCGACGGCATCTATGTCGAGCCGATCATCGAATCGGGCGAAATCATCGAGCCGCTGCGCGATCGCATCGTCGGCCGCGTGGCTCTCGAAGATCAGCGCGATTACGAGAACAACGTGATCGTCGAAGTGAACCAAGAGATCACCGAAGAACTGGCCAGCGCCATTCAAGCTGCCGGTATCGAGCGCGTGAAAATTCGTTCGGTGCTGACTTGCGAGTCGAAGCGCGGTGTCTGCCGCCTTTGCTACGGCCGCAATCTAGCAACCGGCCGCATGGTCGAGCGTGGCGAAGCGGTCGGTATCATCTCGGCGCAATCCATCGGCGAACCCGGCACGCAGTTGACCATGCGCACCTTCCATATCGGGGGCGCGGCGACTCGTGTCAGCGAACAATCCACGCAGGACGCGAAGAGCGACGGTTTCGTCCGCTTCAACAACGTCAATACCGTGCGCAATAACAAGGGCGAGCTGATCGCTATGAATCGCAACGGCATTCTCATCATCGTCGATGAGAAGAACCGCGAGCGCGAACGGTATCCCGTTGTCTACGGCGCCAAGATCAACGTCGAAGACAACGCTCCGGTGAAGGCCAATCAGATCCTGCTCGAATGGGATCCGTACACCTTCTCGATCCTGACTGAAGTCAGCGGGACCATCCACTTCAAGGATCTGATCGATGGCGTTACGACGCAGGAGCAGGTCGATGAGATCACCGGCAATATGCAGGTCGTCGTCACCGAATCGGCCGACGAGAAGCGCTTTCCAACGGTTATTATCCGGCCTGAGGGCGGCGGACGTTCCGATGAAAAACGCTATCTGATGCCGACTCACGCTCACCTTATGGTCTCGGACGGCGAGCAGCTTCACGCGGGCGATGTGATCGCGAAGATCCCGCGCGCTACAACCAAAACCAAGGACATCACCGGTGGTCTGCCTCGCGTAGTCGAGCTCTTCGAAGCTCGTAAACCGCGCGAAACCGCGATCATCGCTGAAATCAACGGCATCGTGAAGTATGGCGAAGTCAGCAAAGGCATGCGCAAGCTTTACATCACTGGCGATGACGGCATTCAGAAGGAATACGCCATTCCGCGCGGCGTGCACATCAACGTGCAGGAAGGCGAGCGCGTGCGCTCGGGCGATCCTTTGATGGACGGCCCTCGTAATCCGCACGACATCCTGGCCGTGCTCGGCGAAAAAGAGCTGCAGAAGTACCTGGTGAACGAGATCCAGGAAGTCTATCGTCTGCAGGGCGTCAACATCAACGATAAGCACCTGGAAGTCATCTCGCGGCAGATGATGCGCTGGGTCCGCATCGAGGATATCGGCGACACGGAGTTCCTCCCCGAGGAAGTCGTCGACAAATTCAAGTTCCGCGAAGAGAACAACCGCGTGATCGAGGCGGGCGGCCACCCTGCGACGGGCAAGCCGATTCTGCTCGGTATCACCAAAGCTTCTCTTTCAACTGATTCGTTCATATCGGCGGCCAGCTTCCAGGAGACAACGCGCGTGCTGACCGAAGCTGCCATCAATGGCAAGGTCGACTACCTCCGCGGTCTCAAAGAAAACGTCATCATGGGCCGGCTTATCCCAGCTGGGACCGGCATGGAGTTCTACCGGCGAGTTAAGATTGCCGGCGAAGACGTGGTCGAGGAAGAGGCCATTCCGGAACAAGAGGTTTCGTTTGCCGATGGTCTTTCCGACTACTCGGACGATACCCCTGGCATCTACACCGGCGGCCTTTCCGAAGACCTGGCGGCAGAAGAAGTTCTCGGAGTTCCCGACGAGATCTAGTTCCTGACGAGATCTAATTGCAAGGTTATACAAAGGCGGTTCTGGCATGAGCCGCCCTTTTTTGGTTCTAAGCGGGTTTTGTTCCGTGGAAAAGGCGCTTTCGCCCGTCAAATTAGGAAACCATTCTCGCTTGTTTGGAGTATTATTGAGACGGGAAGCGGCCATCTAGGCCGAGCACGACTGACGCGCACGAACGTCAACCGTGACCCGGGACATGGCCTGTCTTCGATGTAACGACCGGGAGGAGGTCTGATATGGCTGTGGATCGGTTAGAAGTCCGCGTTTCGATCACTAAGCTCTTACTTGCACTGATCGTCATCATTGTCCCGCTGAGCATCATTGGGCTCGTCTTAGCGGAGCGCAGCGATAGGAATCTTGACAACGCCGTAGGCAGCGACTTCAAAGCGATGGCGCAAATGCTTAGCAACGATGTTTCTCAAACCATTCGCGATCGGGTTGCTGCCGTCCGCGCTCTGGCCAGCGATCCCTCGCTAGCTGCTGCCGTCTCGGGGTCCCATAAGCCTGCGGCAGATAATGCTTTGCTCACCTCGAACGTCTCGCAGTTGCTGCGGCACCGCCGCACGCTTGATCCTAGATATCTGTCGATTGTCCTGACAGACAGCAACGGCAACGTCGTCGCTGCCTCACAGCAGCCGGCGAAAATGTCCTACGCCCAAGACGCAGGGTGGCAGGGTGTATTTAATAATGGACAGGGCGCCGTAAAAATCAGCGATATTGTCGATGACGAATTTACCAAATCCTATTACGTCAATATCGGAGCCCCGGTAACCGATCCGGCAACTGGCGCAACAAACGGCGTCCTGAACGCCGCTGTGAACATCTCCGACCTGCTGGCGCGCTTCCGCGAAGAATCGCTCGGCAGAGGAGCCCGCGCCGCGCTTATCAACGGAGACGGGCTCGTTGTCAGCGCGCCCAATGCCGACGTATTCGCCAGACTCCACTCCCAGGAATACGACTTTGTGAGGGACGCCATGGGGTCCACGCAAGGCAACCAGACCGGCTGGACGACGGCACGGCTTCCCAGCGGCCCTTATCTGGTCGGATACGCCGCTACCGGTTTGCAGCAGCACTACCCCAACCTGAATTGGGTGGTCACCGTGACTCAGGATGAGCACACCGCCGCCGCGCCCGTACGTCAGCTCGAGCATTTCGCCCTCGCTATGGTGATCCTCGCGATCTTCATGCTTACGCTGCTATGCGTTTACTATTACCTTCACAGCACGCAACGCTTTGCGCGCCTCGAAGAGGAAGATGATCTCGCCAAACCGTCCCGAACGGCCGCCTCGGCTTAGTTAAATCCGTTTGGCGGCCCGCTTCGCCGAGCAGGCGCGAACCCTTCGTATGCGCCTGCTAACCAACGCACGCTGGACGTTCCAAAGTCATCGACTTCTCGTGCGGCTTTTCCTCAGCCAAAACAGTCTAAAATCTCAGCGCAACCAAGTTTGCTCCGCAGGTGTCCAGACAACGGCACATATCCATGGCAATTGATAGCGGGCACTACAAGCAGCTCTTACAAACCAAAGAGCAGGAACTGACTGACGAAATCGCCAGGTTCAATGAAGACGCACGTGAGTCTCAAATTGCTGAGGTAGAAGATCCGATCGACGAGGTCATTTCGTCCCAGGCCAAATCCGCCGCTTTTGCCGTGAGCAGTGTAGCCGCTGATACGCTCATGGCTGTGCGAGCCGCGCTACAGCGGATCGAAACAGGAGATTACGGATTCTGCGTCGATTGCGGACGCGAAATCGGAGAGAAGCGCCTTGAGGCGGTACCCTGGACTCCGTACTGCCTGCAAGATCAGGAGAGGCACGACAAAGAGCAAGCTGAACCTGCGGCCTTCGATTCGGTGCTTTGATTGTCGTTGGTACAGAGTAAAAGGCTAGTTCGGCTACTTGCCCAAGAACGCTTACGATTGACAAATGAAGTTACTTAACCTACAATGGTTAGTGGGTGAGCACTCTTGCGCACCCGTAGGTTCTCTGAACTAAGTCAGACGATCTGATCCCCTCCTTCTTAGGCCATCCCGTAATCGGCGGCTTCTCTTAAATGTCTAAATGTGGTAGGCACCGGGCTTACCGGTCCGATCCTTACCGAAAATTCGAGTAATTTGAGGAACCGAGTAAGAAGAACTCTATTTCATGGCCAAACAGCAGGATGTGAATTTCGGCTATAACGCTTTCACCGACATCTCTCATGCTCACTACCGAAGCCATGATATGCGCACAAGTGGAAGAGTCCGAATAACTAGGAGTATAGAAATGCAGTTTACCCTCAGTGGTTTCAAGCAGGATACCGGATTTCGCGTCTTCGCCTTTGAGGGCATGGCGGCCGATCGAACCCGGACCGAATACTCGGTTCGGGCGGACCTTGCCCTCACCCGTAAATACGGCATTCAGATGCAGGAACTTCCTCTGCTCTGCCGCGGGCTTTTAGAACGCTGCCCTGAAGGCAACGTACAGCGCGCGATTACCTTCACCGAAGAGGAGATGCGCCTGCACGCACAGGCCTGTAAGGAGGCACGAAACGCAGCGCTCCTGAAAAAAAAGGCAGCCCGCAGGCCAGTAGTTACCAACCAAACGGGATCCGGCTGGCGAGGTTCGCAGCCACTTCACTCGTGAGGCTGTTATGTTTTCTCCACAATGTCCGCATTGCAGGTCTATTGGCTTCAGGAGTGTAGGCTCTCGAAACCGCATGGAAAGAGCTCTCCGCTGGATTATTCTGCCCTACCGGTGCGCGCTCTGTAACCGCCACTTCTTTATGTTCCGCTGGCAAACGCCCACCGTAGGCACCGTCTAGGGTAATGGTGGAGCGGGCCTCCTGGCCTGCAAAGCCGGCTTTCGAGCCGGCTTCCTCTCCGATGCTCCACCGCAGTATCGAAGTCCTGCTTCAGCTAAAATCGAAGAGTAAATCGTCCAGCTTCGCGTCCTGACCGCCGCCGTATGAAGTATGTCCCTCACTACACTGCTCTTTTCTTGTTTTCTTCCTTGCCAGTTTTCGCCTCAATCGACGGAACCGTAACCAATCGCACCACCGGCAAACCCGAAGCAGGGGTAACTATCACGCTCGTCAAGCCTGGCCAGAACGGAATGCAGACGCTAGGCGCCACTACCTCCGATGCCGTGGGTCATTTTGTCTTTGAGCACGACCAGCCGGGCGGCGGTCCACAACTGCTGCAGGCAAGCTATAAAGGCGTCAATTACAACAAGCTGATGACGCCCAACATTCCCGCTTCTAATGTGCAACTCGAGATCTACGAAGCGACGAAATCTCCGGCTGTGGCGCGCATTGCCCAGCGCATGATGCTGATCGAACCCTCCGCGAGCCAAATCGCTGTAAGCGAAACCGTGATCGTGCAGAACGATTCGAATACCACTTACACCAACGACGCCTTGGGTGGCTTACTGTTCTTCCTGCCGCCTGCCGCTAATGGGCAATCGCGCGTAAACGTGCAAGGACCGCAGGGTATGCCCTTGCCGCGAGCTGCCGAAAAAACCGGCGAACAAAACGTCATGAAGGTCAATTTCCCGATCAAGCCCGGGCAGACCGAATTCGAAGTCAGCTATGTGCTGCCGGCCGGATCGCCCTTTACTTTTCGCAGCCGCGTTACACAAGTGAAAGGCATGCCGGCTGGCCCGCTGCGGCTGATCGCGCCCCCGGGTGTGACGCTTGCCGGCTCCGATCTTCAAAAGGTCGGGACGGAGCCAAAAACGCAGGCGACGATCTACAATGTCGCGGTGGCTGGAAACTTTTCAGCCGAAATTAGCGGCACGGGCTCGCTACGAGCAGCCGGTAACGATGCGGCTGCCACGGATAATTCGGACCAGCCTCCAGTTACCCAAGGGCCGCCGCAGATCTATCGTCATATGATTTGGCTAATAGGGTTTGCCTTTGGCACGCTTGCCGTCGGGCTCGTCATCCTCTTCCGTAGCTCCCCAGTCCGTTCCCCCTATAGCAAGTAAGCTGAGATCAGCGGAATGCCTCAGCCGATCGGCCAAAACCGGCAAGTGGAGTTGGAGCACGTCTGGAAGTTCTATGGCGATTACGCAGCTCTGCGCGACTGCACACTCGCCATCGTTGAAGGCTCCTGCTGCGCGCTGTTGGGAAGAAATGGGGCAGGGAAGACCACGCTGCTGCGCATTCTGGCGGGTCTTTCAACCTTTCAACGCGGCGAAATACGCTTATTCGGCGAAGCGCCTCGTAGCGAAAATGCTCGCCGGCATATTGGTTTCCTGGGGCACGGCATTGGGGTTTACGAAGACTTATCCGCTCGCGAGAACCTGAATTTCTTCGCTCGAGTTGCCGGCCTGCAATCCGCCTCGAAAGCTTCCGCGCGATGGCTGGAGCGTGTCGGCCTCGAGCGCGTCGCCACCATGCCTGTTCGGCAATTCTCGCGAGGCATGCGCCAGCGTCTCGCGCTTGCGCGCACTTTTCTGCATTCGCCACGCCTGCTGCTCCTCGATGAGCCTTTCACCTCGCTCGACGATCGCGCCATCGCCATGCTGAGCGAGTTGCTTAGCGAAGCACGCCGCGACGGAGCAACCATTATTCTTTCCACTCACCAACTGCGGGAAGCGCTGGCGATTGCTTCGCACGTGGCGCTGGTTGAAAATGGCCGCTTGCGTTACTCGGGCGAAAGGACGCAAGACATGTTGGACGATCCGAGTTATCTTTACCGGCTGTATACAGAGCTAGGCGCCGCTTGAAGACGTTGCGTCAGGCGCTGCTTGTGGCAGGCAAGGATCTGGCTCTAGAAATTAGAACAAAAGAGTCGCTCAATGCCGCGGGAGCATTTGCGGTAGCGATTCTGTTGCTTTTGAGCTTCGCCTTCGATGTCACCGCCGAGGAGACTCGACGCAGCGCCGGAGGCCTGCTCTGGATTGTATTTGCTTTTGCCGGCGCGCTGGTGTTTAACCGCGGCTTCGCCCGCGAGCTGCCCAATGAATGTCTCGATGCCCTGCTCTCTTCACCGCTCTCCGCTTCCAGTCTTCTCATCGGCAAAGCCGTGGCGAATTTCGTTACCCTGCTTGCGGTTGAGATCGTGTCGCTTTTCGTATTCGGAATCTTCTATGACATTCGCTGGTGGATCCACTTGGGCAGTCTGGCTCTGGTCTTTGCCTTTGCCACGTGGGGCATTGCTACACTGGGCGCCGTGTTCGGAGCCCTCACCGTCAACCTGCGCCTGCGCGAATTGATGCTGCCCGTCGTCATTTACCCACTGCTCATTCCACTCTTGATTGCGGCGATTGAACTGACCAACAGCCTCTTCGAAGCCGCGCCTTTGAGCCCCGGACAGATGCTCTGGACACGCGTGCTCATAGTCTTCGATATTGTCTTTACCGCGTTGGCCTTGTTGCTGGCCGACACTATCTTGGTGAACTGAGTGAAGATAGAAGTATATGCGTGAAAGAATAGCCATCGGTTTTGCGGCCGCCGCGGCGCTGCTGTTGGCCTATAACCTTTACCAGATGTTCATGGTCCTACCGGACGAAGCCTTGCAGGGAGCAATCTACCGCATTCTGTTTTTTCATGCGCCTTCGGCGATAGTTGGCATGATCGGGTATTTTGTCGCCCTGATCTTCGCGGTTCTTTATCTGAGCTCGGGCAGCCTGCGATGGGATTCACTATCCGCCTCTATTGTGGAAGTCGCTCTCGTGTTTTCTTGCGTTAACATTGTGACCGGCAGTATCTGGGCGCGTATTATTTGGGGTAGCTGGTGGGTCTGGGACTATCGTTTGACGTCGGCGCTGGTCTGCGTTCTGATCTTTGCTGCCTATTTGATGCTCCGCCGGGCGATCGATGAACCGACGCAGCGCGCCCGCCTCTCCTCTGCGTTGTGCATTTTTGGCTGTGTGGATGTGGTGATCGTCTGGAAATCCATCGAGTGGTTTCGCAACCAGCATCCGGGCCCGGTTTTGACCATTCGGACCGGTGGTGGAACCATGGATCCCGCCATGGAGCGAATTTTTTATCTAAATTTGTTGGCTATTCTAATCATGGCGATCGCTCTCGTGCTCATCCGCACACGGCAGGAATCCACCGCCCGCGAAATCGATTCGTTGCGCCGCTTCGCTAATGTCGCTTAAACCAGAGGATTTTATGGACGCCCGCAATTTCACTTTCATGTTCTACGGCTTTCTGGCCGCGTGGCTCATCGTGCTGCTCTATGTCATCAGCCTCGCTCGCCGCAACGCTCGTCTCAAGAAAGAACTCGAAGACGTCAAAAGCCTCGTCGCCTCCGCGCAGTCCGACCGATCTCCCCACATCGTCGAAGACCACGTCCGCTAAGCTACAAAGTATCGTACGATGGGGAAGCGTCTCGCCCTAGCTTTAGTTCTCGTTTGTCCGCTACTGGCCCAAAAGCGCCCGCTCACCCAGGACGATTACGACTCCTGGCGTCACATTCAAAATCAAACGCTGTCTAACGACGGACACTATCTGGCTTATGCGCTCTTTCCGCAGCAGGGTGACGGCGAGCTGGTGGTTCGCGACTTAAAGATAGGCAAAGAGGTTAGACAGCCAATTGGCGAGCTGCCGCCGCCTCCGCCGCCCGATTACTCCGATCCGGAGCGCGAAAACACGCCCCCGTTGCCGCCCGGCATCGCCCTTAAATTTACTCCGGACAGCCACTTTCTTGTGTCCTCGACCTTTCCCTCACATGCAGCCGTCGAGCAGGCAAAACGCGAGAAGCGAAAGAAAGAGGACATGCCGAAGGGCGACCTGCTCGTCCTGAATCTCACATCGGGCGCCGTCTTCCGGACGGCCGGCGTCAAAGACTTTCAGCTTCCCACGCAATCGAGCGCCTGCCTCGCATACCTTCAGTTAACAACAATTTCTGAACCGCGACTCTCAGGGAGCGATTTACACGAATCGCCGCAACAATCCGCTCCGAAGAAAAACAAAATCGAAACGGGCACTCTGACTCTGCGCAATCTCGAAACGGGAGCCGAGCGCAAATTTGCCGGCGTTTCCGAATACACGCTCACCAAAGATGCCGGTACTCTTGTGTATGCGGTGGTAGATCCCACTGCCGCGACAAACGGTATCTACGCGCTCACGCCCGGCGCTTCCAGCCAACCAGTCCCCCTGCTCACCGGAAAAGGCAAATACAACAAACTCGCCTGGGATGAGGATCAAAAGCGTCTGGCATTTCTGAGTGATCGTCACGATGCCACTGCCAGGCAACCTGAGTTTAAGCTCTACTCGTGGCACCGCCGCTCGCCGGCAGCAACGGAACTGGTGTCCACCAAAGTAGCTGGATTTCCCACGGGCTGGATCATCTCCGATCGTGCCAATCTCAACGTAGCGAAGGGCGGCAGTCGTATTTTCTTCGGTACGGCTCCCCGAATCGCGCCGCCGCCCTCGAGCGCCAACATACCCGAAGATGAGCGTGTGTCCGTCGATCTCTGGTCCTGGAAAGACGACTTCATTCAACCCATGCAGAAGATTCGCGCGCGGATCGAACGCTTCCGTTCGTTTCAGGCCGTTTATGATCTCGGCAACAAAAAGTTTGCCCAGCTTGCCGATGAGTCGATGAACGAACTCTTGCCAAGCGAAGACGGCCTATACGCGATAGGCAACGATAACAGGCCGTATCGGCGGCTGGAAGATTACGACAGCAATTACGCCGATTCTTATCTGGTCAACACGGCCACCTGCGAGCGCAAGCTCGTGGCTCAGAAACATGTAAACCGTCTGACCTGGTCGCCGACTTCCCGCTACGCCATTTACTTCGACGGCAAGGACTGGGTCGCGATCTCGACCGCCGATGCTCGCGCCATTAATCTGACCGCCAAGCTCGGAGTCCCTTTCGCCAACGAGCAAAACGACATCCCTGGTCTTCCGGATTCCTACCGGCTGGGGGGCTGGACGCGTGATGGCCGCTACGTCTTGATCTACGACCGCTACGACATCTGGCAATGCAGCCCCGACGGCTCGTCGGCGCTCAACCTTACGCAGGGCATCGGCCGTAAGAACCGGCTTCAGTTCCGGATTGTGCGTTTCGAATACAGTGACCCGGCCTCGCGCTGGATCGACCCGGCGCAGCCCCTGCTCTTGCGCGTCGAGAATGACCAAACACACGACACCGGGTTTTACTCAACGAAGATCGGAGCCAATACGGCGCCCGAAAAGCTGATCTTTGCGGCCAAGAACTTCGCGCCACCCATCAAAGCGCGCAATGCAGATGTTTACGTCACGGCCGCTTCCACATTTAGCGAGTACCCGGACTTGCTGGTTACAGACGGCAAATTCCGCGAGTTGAACAAGGTCACAAATGCCGACCCGCAGATGGCTGGCCTCCTGTGGGGAAGCGCCGAACTGGTTCATTTCAATAATGCCGATGGCGTGCCGCTGCAGGCGATCCTTTACAAGCCGGAGAACTTCGATCCAAAAAAGAAATACCCGCTGCTGGTTTATATCTACGAGCGCCTCACGCAAAACGTGAACAACTTCATCGAGCCCAGGCCGTATAACGTCATCAATCCCTCGCTGTACGCCAGTAACGGCTACCTGGTTCTGGAGCCGGATATCGTCTATAAGGTTGGCTATCCAGGGCAGAGCGCGTTGAACTGCGTTTTACCGGCTATTCAGGCCGTCGTGAACCGGGGCTTCGTGAACGAAGCGGCTATTGGGATCCAGGGACACAGTTGGGGCGGCTATCAGATCGCCTACATGGTCACCCGCACCAACCGCTTTCGCGCTGCGGCGATCGGCGCCCCAGTGGCCGATATGATCAGCGCGTACGACAGCATCCGTTGGGGGCCGGGCATTCCCCGCCAATTTCAATACGAGCGCACTCAGAGCCGCATTGGCGGAAGCGTTTGGCAATTCCCGCTGCGCTATATCGAAAATTCGCCCATCTTTATGGCCGACCGCGTGAACACCCCTTTGCTGATGATTCACAACGACGCCGACGATGCGGTGCCTTGGTATCAGGGCATCGAATACTATCTGGCTCTGCGCCGGCTGAACAAGGAAGTCTACATGTTCACCTACAACGGCGAGCCACATAACCTGCGCCGCCGCGCGAATCAGAAAGATTACGCTCTCCGGCTTCAACAGTTTTTCGGTTACTATCTGAAGGGCGATCCGGAACCTGCCTGGATGAAGCATGGCATTCCGTACCTGGAGAAGCCAGGCGCAGCCGCAGCGCTCGATGCGGAAGACCAGCATTAACCCGCGCCACGGAGGGCTTACCGCAGGGGCTCACCCCATCACCGGCGTTCATCCCGAGTTTCATCGGCGGCCCATTAAGCTTTCTCGCACCGAGCTGGATTACACTGAGCAGACCTCTTGCCTGCTCTTTCTGAAGTACCGCGACGACCTCGAAAAGGACAAAGCCGACCAAGCCGCTCTCCACGCCAAACCTCGATCTGCGCTACGGAAGGTAGCTTGCAACAATTCGCGAATAACAACACTAACAAGGTAATGTCCCCGGTCGACTATAAGCCCAAGAGAAAGAAACTTACAAAGGCTTTGCAGGTTGCGATCTTCCGCCGTGATGCTTGGCTCTGCTGTTGGTGCAAGAGGCCAGTTATTTTCTCGCCCGCCCTGAAGTTGTTGGAGTTGGAAGTGAAAAATTCAGGTGTCGGAGCCCGGCTGGCGTATTATCATGCACACGGAACTCGGGAAGGCTCTCCTCTGCTGGATGAACTCGGAGCGGCAATCGACCACGTGGAGGCATTTTCTCTGGGCGGAGCATGCAGCGAAGAGAATCTACGCACGTCCTGCTGGAAGTGTAACGTGCGAAAAAGTTCGGCGGCGCTCGACCACTGGGATAAGCGCGAAAAGCGGAGTCCAGTCAAAAGCAAATATGGCGAACCGCAAGCTTGGGACGGGTTGACCTCGGTGTTTATAATGCTCGCCAAGCGAAATCCTGCTCAACTGACAGCAGGAGAAAGAGAGTGGCTAAAAGCTCTAACCCCAAATATTGAGACAATCCCCGTCCGGGCTGAAGCGTGCGTCCCTCCGCACTTGCTCGAAAATCCCTCAAGCACTTTCGTCGGTCATCAAAATTCCCGAATAGTCCATCCCAAGAATGCCCTGGAAGACACAATAGCTGTTTCTTAGAAGGCCGCAATCTGAGACTGTCGGGCCAGCTCCACTTCGGGTCTATGCATGCGAGAGGGCAGGAAACAGATTGACCAGGTTTGGGCTCATTCTCAATCAGGATTTTCCGTCTGCAACAATGTTTGCGCAACTGACACGTCCATTACCGGGGCTTTAATTCCGGGAACTCAGCGACGAAGGCCTGGTAATGCGAGGAGAAATCGTTTGTCTCACCAGAAATCGTGGATGTGCTCAGAGCGTTTCTTAATTCTCGGGCCAATAGAAATGTGCCAATTCGAACTTTTCGGTCGGGCGACAGAGCATTGGAAAAGAGCCCATCCCCATGTTCACGCACTGGCACCGGCCATCTCTGACGAATCAAACCGCGCTCCCGAAGCACCAGCATTACGACAGCACTCGCCTAAATTGCCCGCATTGCAGAAGAAAGCTCAACGAGAAAGACAGTTGAGAGAGTGCAAGGCTTGTGGCGCTCGTATGCGGGAAACGAAGTTTGCGGGACATCAAAGACGCTGCCCACGGCGCGCACGCAAGCAACCGAGTAGCCCTCGGCCCGAGCGGTCATCGCAGCGAGTGGCTCGCCGCCTTTCCGGTTCAACTATCCAAGCCCAAGAAACAGCCGCCTCGCGGGCCATACCAATTCCACAAGGGTCTGGGGTAGCAATGACGTCAAGTCTGCCAACCACGACACTTCAGAATTTCCCTTTCGAATTGTTACCGCCCGGCACATGGGAAATAGGGCACGTACTCGCTTATTATCAGCGCTTTGCTAATCGATTAAGGTGTCACACAGGCGAGAAGAGATTCCAGTACGAACGCCTGCTCGCCCTCAACAGTTTGAAGCCAGAACATTGCTTAATAGGAAGGTGCGGCTGGAACGGATACGTGGTATTCGAATTTTCTTGGTCGAAAAGAGTAGTTCTCGAATGTCTATTCGAAGGCAATGCTACGTATATTCTTGCTGCAGACTGGAGAGAGCTAGTCGGACACACCAAGCTCGATCTGCGAAGAAACTATTCAGCGAGCTGCAGTTGGATTGTCCACAAAGGCGACTGGCTCCAGCGCGTAAGAAGAGCGCTCGGGGCTTAACACCTGATCCCCCTTCGCCGGTTCAAACATCGAAAAAATTACGATCAAATGAGGCCGTTAGGGTACTAGACAATGCGCTGCTGTGGCAAGCGCCCCCGGTAAAGTAAGCGGAGCTTGGGTACTGCGCGGCACGCGCATGCCGGTGCAAACCGTCGTCTAAAATCTCGAGGGCGACTCTCCGACCAGGAAATTACTAAGATTTTCGACGTTACCGCGGAGGAAGTTCGAGCCGTCTTGCACTTCTTTAGCGAGAGTCTTGAAAAAGCACCACGTTAAGCCGAGCAACGTCAGGCGCACTCTCAAGCCGCTCCCCCCGAATAATCCGACTCCAGGGCTTCCTCGATCTTCTAGCAACCGATCCAGTAACAAAATGTGTACAATTATGCACCTCGTATGACAGAAACGCTCTCCGTTCGACTGGATGCGGGAACGAAGCAACGCTTGGATGCCCTCTCGAAACGCTCCCAACGATCAAAATCCTTTCTCGCCGGCGGAGGTCATACGCCATCTGCCGCTCTGCGGGAACACATCGCAAAGGATTCTGACCGAAATGCGGCGCTCGTCGCCGCCCGGATTGTCTTCCACGCGTTCGCCCGTCGATTCGAGTCGCATGCCGACTTATCTATCGCAAAAGATACCGTATTGAGAAAGCCTCCGTTGAAGACTCCGTCACGCTAAACTCCTATTGTTCCTGAATCATCTCAATCGGAAGGCACGAGACTCTATGTCCGCATCGTATCGCCTCTACCCGCGCTTCGTTCGTCAATCCCTTTTGCTGGCATCCGCGCTGGGTGTCTTTTACCTGGCGCTCCCGGCCGCGCTCATGGCTCAGTCCGTACCATCGGCGCTGGAGTCTCCCCCTGCAGGGCCGTCCCAGACGGGCCCACACGGCGAGAAGCTCGTTGGTATGCCGAAGTTTCATGACCCAGCTCCCTATGACATTGACGAGCACACGGGCTACCAGCAGATCTTCGACGGTAAGAGTTTTACCGGATGGGACGCCGACCCGAGCATCTGGCGCATCGAAGACGGCGTCATGGTGGGCGAAACGCTCGAGGGCAAGCCAAAGGGCAACAACTACATCGTCTATCGCGGCGACAAAACGCGCGATTTCGACCTGAAATTGCAGATGAAGATCGAAAAAGGCGGTGGTGGCGGCATTCAGTACCGAAGCCTTACAGGCGTACCGTGGACACGACCGCCGCCCGCCGGCCAGCCCCCGTATGACCTCAAGTTCATGATGACTGGCCCGCAGGCAGACTTCTGGTTCCCGGTCAGTGCACAGTCTGCGTCGTACACAGGCCAGTGGTACTCCGAAAACACGATGCAGGGCATCCTCGCGTATCGCGGCCAGGTAACGCAGGCGCTGCCCGGTCAGACCAACCGTCTCGTTGCCAACATCGGCGACAAGCAGGCGCTAGGTGGTTATGTGCAGGTTAACGAATGGAACGACTACGAGATCATCGCGCGCGGCGGCGTGATGATGCACATCATGAACGGCCAGCTCATGGCGGTCTTCATCGATGACAATAAAGAGTCAGTCAATAACCAACCGGGACTCATCGGCTTCGAGATCGAAAGCCAGCCGTGCAAGATCTCTGTGCGAGATATCTGGCTCCGGAGGTTTGACTAGCCGGTTCTGCGCCGGCGTCAAAGCCGCTTCGCTCTTGGCCTTGGGCGCTGTCTGCTCAGCTTTCGCCTTTAGCGCTTCTTTCTGAACTTCGAGGATGTCTACTTTGTGTTGCAATGCCGCTTCTCTTCTGTTGTCCCGCATGATGTCCTTTCCTAAACCCCGCAAAGCGCTCCATGCGCGAAAAAACGCCCGTTCGGCCGCCGCTTTGAAGCGCTGCGCCGCCTCCAGCTTGCGCTGCTGCTCGGCCGGCCAATCCATCGGATCGGGACCGTTCTCTCCCATCACTCTCGCTTCGGCCGCCAGTTGCCACCTCTGCGCTCTTCTATGCAGCCAATCGTTCAGAATCAGTGTTTCGACCAGCTTTTCTTCCTGGTAATCGGCCGGTTGCCAGTAGTCATTCCACCCGCGCACCGCTTTCTGGTACTCTTCCTCGCTCTCCTGGGGCAGAACCACCACACTCGTCCGCATGCACCCGCAGTGTCCGACCACCCCCTTCCCTCGGGCCTCATCGAATTCAGGGCAACTCATTCAGCTCACTACAAAAACAAAATTTCCGCTCTCCGTCACCCCCTGGTGGAGCGGCCTTCGAGGCTGCCATGCCGGTTTTCCAACCGGCATTTGTCCGCTCTCTCCAGCTCACGCTACTCTTCCTTTCCCAGTTCGTTCGGCAGAAATCGCTTCCGTCCACTGTGTTACTCTTGTAGAGAAATAAATCGAGATTAAGGTAAAGACGAGGAGTATCGTTCCCTAGAATGGCCCTGGCGGTAGAAGAGAAGTCGCAAGTCATCAGCAAGTACCGGATTCATAAATCTGATTCGGGATCGCCAGAGGTTCAAGTCGCGCTTCTGAGTCAGCGTATTTTAGAGCTGACCGAGCATTTTAAGACGCATCAAAAGGACCATCACTCCCGGCGCGGTTTGCTGACGATGGTTTCTCGCCGTCGCAAGCTGCTCAAATATCTGAAAGACCGCAGTCCAGAGCGTTACAAGACTCTGATTCAGAGTCTCGGCATCCGCCGCTAGCTTACGATTCTCAAGCAGGCGCGGGTTGGGTGCTTTGACCCAAGTACCCTCGCGCAACGCTGCCCTGGAGGGCGGCGAGTCCTCAGCTTCCGCTCTAAGTCCTCACTTAATCCCGAAATCGATCCGCATGTCCGCGGCAAAGCGGACGTGCATGCATAGGAATTTTGATGCAAATCGTGCATCGGGAATGTTAAATGTCGCATACAGTTGAAATCGACCTTCACGGGTCTAAGGTCTCCATTGAGACCGGCAAGATTGCCAAGCAGGCCAACGGGTCTGTTGTTGTTCGCTCCGGCGATTCGGTGGTGTTGGTCACCGCCTGTGCTTCGGAAAAACCGAAGCCCGGAGCTAGTTTCTTTCCTCTCACGGTGGATTACCGTGAGTACACCTACGCCGCGGGCAAGTTTCCCGGGGGATTTATCAAGCGCGAGGGCCGGCCATCGGAAAAAGAAATTCTTACCAGCCGCTTGATTGATCGCCCCATCCGGCCGTTGTTCCCGGAAGGCTTCAGCCACGAGACGCAGATCATTGCTATGGTGCTTTCGGCCGACCCTGAGTACGATCCTGGCGTTCTTTCGATTATTGGCGCTGGCGCCGCTCTCGCCATTTCCGACATTCCGTTCCACCACGTTTTGGGTGGCGTTCGCGTCGGGATGGTCAATGGCGGATATAAGGCTAACGCTTCCTACGAGGAGACGAAAGACTCCAAGCTGAACATCATCGTGGCCGGTACCGAGGAAGGTATCGTGATGGTGGAAGCCGGCGCCAGCGAGGCCTCCGAAGCTGAAGTTGTCGGGGCGATCGAGTTCGGCCACAATTGCTGTAAGAAGATCGCGGCCGGTGTTCGTGAACTCATGGCATCTACCGCGAAGGCCAAGCGGCCCTTCACCCCCTCAGCGGTAAATCAGCCAATGCTGAACCGGATTTCGGATTCTGTCCGGCTCGACCTCAGCGACGCTCTGAATACCCAGAAATACGCCAAGATCGAAAGTTACAGCCGGGTCGATGAGGCGAAAGCCAAAGCCATGGCGCTTTTCAGCGAAGAGACCGAACTTTCAGAGGCCGGCAAGACTTTCGATTACCTCAAAGAGCGCATCTTCCGCGATGAAATGCTCAAAGACCGGCGCCGGCCCGATGGGCGCGCCTTTGATCAGATCCGTTCGATCACCTGCGAAGTCGGCGTGCTGCCCCGTACCCACGGTTCAGCCATCTTCACGCGCGGCGAGACCCAGGCGCTCGTCACTACCACCCTCGGTACCAAAGATGATGAACAGCGCATTGAGCTATTCGATCTCAGCGAAACTTCCAAGCGCTTCATGCTCCATTACAACTTTCCGCCGTTCAGTGTCGGCGAAGTAGGCTTCATGCGCGGACCAGGACGGCGCGAAATCGGACATGGCGCGCTCGCCGAACGGTCGCTCTCGCCAATGATTCCGGATGAGAAGGCCTTTCCTTACACACTGCGCGTGGTAAGCGACATTCTGGAATCGAACGGTTCCAGCTCAATGGCCAGCGTCTGCGGCGGCACTCTTTCCATGATGGACGCCGGTGTGCCCCTCGCGAAACCGGTTGCCGGAATCGCCATGGGTTTGGTGCTCGAAGGCGATCAGTACGCTATTCTCACCGACATCGCCGGCGCGGAAGATCACTACGGCGACATGGATTTCAAAGTTGCCGGCACCCGCGACGGTATCACTGCCCTGCAAATGGATATCAAAGTGCCCAACGTGACCACCAAGATCATGTCGGAAGCTTTGGAGCAGGCGCGTAAGGGCCGGTTGGAAATTTTGGCCAAGATGGTGGCCACCATCGACACGCCCAGAGCTCAACTCTCCCAATATGCTCCCCGTATTTACACGACTAAGATCCCGACCGACAAGATTCGCGAGTTGATCGGACCCGGCGGCAAGGTAATCAAGGGCATCATCGATCAAACGGGCGTCAAAATCGACGTCTCGGACGATGGCACGGTAAACATCTTCGCCTCTAATGGGACTGCAGCCAACCGCGCGCTCCAGATGGTCAGCGACATTGCTGCTGTAGCGGAAGTGGGCAAAACCTATCTCGGCAAAGTGGTGAGAATTGCGGACTTCGGCGCGTTTGTCGAGATTTTCCCGGGTACCGACGGTCTGCTCCACATCAGCGAAATCTCAGAAAGCCGCATCAAGAACGTGCGGGATGAGCTCAACGAGGGCGATCAGATTCTGGTGAAGGTTCTAGCGCTTGAGGGCAATAAAATAAAACTCAGCCGCAAAGCCATCCTGAAAGAACAACGCGAAAAGTTGAAGGTCGGCGCCGTCAGCTAGTAGGGTGAATAGCCCGCATCATCGGTCTAAGTTTCCTTCGGAAGGCGGCTCGAACGGGCCGCCTTTTTTGTGCAAAATTCTTGCCAAATCTCGTCTATTAAGTGGAGCCAGTGCATGATCGACCCCAAATTCAATGATTTACCAGACAAACCCAAAATCGGTTCGGGCAATGTTTCCGAGACCGGTTTGGCAGAAGAGGAGACCCCCACTCGGACAGGAGCGCCGCGTCCGGGGCTAAGCGTGAATGACACCATAGCAGCCGACGCGAATCTGTCGGTGGGCGGCCGTGGTGTGAATACTTCGGGCGTACGCTCGGGAGCTGGTGCCGGTGCTGGCGCCTCCTCCATTACCCCTGGTTCCAGGGGCGAGACGCCTGCTGCGAACGTGGTGCCAGGTCCAACTGGCTCCGGAACAACCCCGTTGAGCGACTCTGGGCCGGGAAGGACGCCGAATCCGCAGGCTTTTTCAAACGAATACTCTGCGGGTGCTTCGTCTGGAACCGGCAGCTCCGATTTGAGCTATGACGAAATCGCCTCGCACGCCTACCGCTGCTGGCACGAGCGTGGTTGTCCCGCTGGTTCTCCAGAGGAAGACTGGCACCGTGCCGAGCAGGAATTGCGTCAAAAACGGCAAACTCCTCGAACCTCTTCAGCAACCGCCTAAGGCTGCGTAAGACAAATTATGGGGAGGGCCAATATCGGCTTCCTCCCCATACTCTCCTCCTTGTTCCCTCTAAGTACTTCGATTACGGGCCCTTGCTACTGAAGAAGTCGGCAAAAGCCTTTCCATTCGGCGTTCCTACACCGGTCACGTTATCCCAGCCGACGGCGGTCGTCAAGCCACTGTCAGTACCGAAGCTAATTACATAGGCAGTGTCCTGATAGAGCGGTGGATTCCAAAGCGCGCTGTAAAACTGGGTAGTGTTTACCAGTGGTGCCGCGACTTGAGCTGCAGTGTAGTTGATCGTAAGCGTAGGCGCTTCCTGGATGTTCGCAGTCACATTGGTCGCGGAGCTGACGGGAACCACATCGGCAATGGTTCCGGTCGGCATCGAGTACAAATAGGGTGCGGCTTGGCCGAGCCGGGTACCGGCCTCCTGGTTGGCAATAGCCCATAAGGCGGAAAACATCGGGCAGGCGAGACTAGTACCCCCGTAAACCGTCCAGACGAGTGGAGGGAAAACACCGGTTTCAGTAATCGCGATTACGCCTCCAGTGAAGGGATCCGCCAGCCAGGAGATGTCCGGGAGCTCGCGTTGAGTACCCGGCAAGCTCGATTGGTAAGGTGGTTTCGAGAAGAACGCGCTTGGGCCGCCCCCGGATCCAGCGTAGAACCCGAAGTTAAGGGGCGGAATAAAGATGGTTCCTCCGCTGATGAGCAGCGTCTCGTTGTTGCCCCAACCCGTTTGGAAATCAATTTTGTTGTTCGACTTTAGTGCAAGGCTGACGCCCCCGATCGCGGTTGCGTACGGAGAATCGGCCGGGGCGCTAACTGACGCGGGAAAATTGGGAGGCCCGATGTCGAGGGTAAAGTCGCCTTCGTCGCCGGACGAGAAGTTCGCGGAGATGCCCAGCACTGCCGCAACTTGGTTAATGAGGTTCTCCTCCGTTAGTACTGCAGTAGGAGTTAAGCGCTCCTCGCTTCCGTAACTGCCCGAAATCACGTTACCTAAGCCGTTAGCCACCGCGTAGAGCTCCGCAATGTCGACATCCTGAAAACTAGCCGACGGTGGAACCACCAAGTCTATAGCTGCACCTGGTGCGATCGCGTGAGCCCACTCTACATCGATATTGATTTCTGGGTCGGGCGATGCGCATGCGGAGGGTGCGGTGTTAATGATCTTGAAGTTCGATGCATTCAGCACAGGTAGTCCAAATCTTGCCGAGAAGGCATTGGCATCCGCGGTGATGGTGGGCGAACCGCACCAGTCGATGATAACGATGGTTTGGCCTGTCCCGTCAAAACCCTCGGTGTAGAGGCCGGTCAGATTGTAGGCGGTATGGATCTCGGGAGGCGTATAGCCGCAGCCGAAGATATTCTGGGTCCCGTTGTAGCCGTTGCCGGTGTAAGTCGCGATCGGAAAGCCTCCGCCGGTCGTGTAAGTTTGGGTTTCCGGGCCTGTGAAGCAGTTGGCCGTGAAGAAATCCGGATCGGCGTTGGCCGCAGCACTTTCAAAGCCCGTCGGCGGCGTAGGCTTGCCGAGGCTACGGCTCGTCCGGGTCACAAGCGGGTGCTTGAATTCCAGGTTGTCCAACCCGTAGACAGCTTGTACCAGTGCCCCGGCGGGTCCCTCGACATAAGGATCGGCGGTGTTGCCCCGATAGATCTTTCCGTTAACGTCGAATTGGGCGATCCCGACGTGAAACGCCTTCTGCACATCGCCCACCGTGCCGCGCGCCCGTACAAAGAAGTTGTCTGGACCCACGGCGACTATCCGCAGATTATGCGCCGTGAAGAAATCCTGCACCGCCCTCGCTTCTTGCGCCGTAGGCCCAAACCTCGCGGCGAAATCGGCCCGGTCCAGCCACTGGCGATAATTGTTCGACTCACGATTGTAGAGTTCTTTGGCCAACGAGTCCAGTTCGCTACGGTTATGCAAATTCAGCCAGATGCTGACGTCAATGATCGTGAACGAATCGGCCGGACCAAGATTCTTTGCGATTGCCGCGAATCTGGGTGTGTTGTTAGCGATGAATTGTCCGCCCGTCAAAACCGGACTCTGGACCGCTCCGTACCCCGAGCCGGCCCACAACAAACCAATACCTAGAAACAGCTTTGTAAAAAGCCGTTCTTTTGTCATATTTGCCTCCGAATTAGGAAAATCCTGAGGACAAGCTTATCTATAGTGGGGTAGGAATACTAGATGTTTCTGGTACCTGCAGTACTGAAGGGGTTTCCCGAGTTAGGTCGAAGAGGGTGTTGCGCAAGATTTCCAAAAGTTCCTCTGGATTCGTGGCCGGGCTCAAAGGAAACTTGAGCACGCCTGCGGGCGTGAACTGGGCGGCCGCCGTATTGCGGACCAAAGCCATAAGCTTGAAGGGATCGATTTTCGATTGTTGGTGGAACTTGATGTTTGCGAAACCCTGGCGGCGATCGATCGATTCCACACCGGCACGCTCCGCGATGCTCTTCAAAAGAGAAAAGCGCAGCAGTGTTTTGACCTCTTGGGGTAGAGGACCGTACCGGTCGGCCATTTCTTCCAGGATTCGGCCACCACGCTCTTCATCGTTAGCATCGGCGATTCGTTTATAGGAGCGGAGGCGTTGAGCCTCGTCGGAAATATAAGAAGTTGGGATGCGGATCTCCAAGCCGAGATTCAACGTCGCGTGGATTTCGAGTGGCACTTCTTCACCCTTGAGTTCGCGCACGCTTTCTTCGAGCAAACGAACGTAGGTGTCGTAACCGACGGCCTCGATGTGGCCGTGCTGTTCGCCTCCGAGCAGATTGCCTGCGCCGCGCAGCTCGAGATCTAGAGCGGCAATCTTGAAACCCGCGCCCAGATCGCTGAACTCTTTGAGAGCGGCGAGACGCTTGCGCGCGACTTCGCTCAACTGCGTGTCAGCCGGGACGAGCAGGTAAGCATAGGCCCGGCGGTTTGAGCGGCCCACACGCCCGCGCAATTGATAGAGCTCGCTCAGCCCGTAGCGCTCCGCGTTTTCGATCACGATAGTGTTGGCGAGCGGGATGTCGAGACCGTTCTCGACGATCGTTGTGCAAACGAATACGTCGTACTGGTGACGCATAAAGCCAAGCAGCACCTTTTCCAGTTCAGCCTCGCCCATCTGTCCATGGCCCACTCCGATACGCGCCGAAGGCACTAATTCCTGAATAGAGGCAGCCCGCATGAAGATCGTGTCCACGCGATTGTGAACGAAGTAAACCTGTCCCTGCCGCGCGAGTTCCTGTTCGATGGCTGTTTTAATGAGATCCGGATTGAAGTGCGCCACCACCGTGTTGATCGAAAGGCGATCCTTCGGCGCGGTTTCGATGACCGACATGTCGCGCAAGCCCAGCAGCGACATGTGAAGCGTGCGCGGTATGGGCGTCGCGCTCATGGTGAGGACGTCGACATTGTGCTTGAGCTGCTTCAAACGCTCTTTATGACGTACGCCGAAGCGCTGCTCTTCGTCGACAATAAGCAGGCCCAGATCGGGGAATTCGATGTCTTTCGACAGCAGGCGATGCGTGCCGATGAGCACATCGACTTTGCCGGCCGCCAGATCTTCTAGAACCACTTTCGTTTCTTTCGCCGAGCGGAAACGGCTGACCAGCTCTACCCGGATGGGGAAGCTGGCAAACCGGCGCTTGAAAGTTTCATAGTGCTGGAACGAGAGTACAGTAGTCGGTGCGAGAACGGCCACCTGCTTGCCATCGCCGAGCGCCTTGAAGGCAGCGCGCATCGCTACTTCGGTTTTGCCGAAACCTACGTCGCCACAAAGAAGGCGGTCCATTGGCTGCGGACTTTCCATATCAGCTTTGATTTGGCTGACCGCGCTCATTTGATCTTTGGTGGCCGAGTATTCGAAGCCGTCCTCGAATTCGCGCTGCCAGTTGCTGTCGGGCGAGAAGTTGAACCCTTTGCTCATGCGGCGCTGCGCGTAGAGCTTTAGAAGCTCATCGGCCATGTCACGCATTTTCGCTTTGACGCGCGACTTAGTTTTCTCCCAGGTAGCGCCGCCGAGCCGGTCTAGATGCGGTTTTGCTTCCCCAGCTCCACGATATTTCTGTACCAGATCGAGGCGCGTCAGCGGAACATAGAGCTTCGATTCGCCGGCGTACTCAAGCAGCATGAAGTCGCCCTTTTGATCGCCTTGCACGATCTCGCGAATTCCGAGAAACTGTCCCACCCCGTGGGTAGTATGAACAACAAAATCGCCGGGCTTGAGATCGGCAACATCGGCGGCAAACGCGGCCAATTGCGACTTGGTTGGCTGGCGTGCCACCAAGTCCGACGTTTCAAAAAGATCTTCGGAGCCAAGGATAGCCAGCTCCGAATCGACCAGCACGGCACCGCGCCGGACGCAGCCTTTGATGAGATACGTTCCCGCGACCGCGCCGGCATGATAGGCGCGCTCGGCGAGGGAAGGGCGCGCACCGGAAGTAGATTCCAGTCCCAATTGGAATGGCACCGAGTATTCCTGCAGCACATCCGCCAAGCGCTCCAGTTCGCCAACCGCGGCAGCGAAAAAGGCGACGCGATTGCCGGACCGGATCAAGTTCTGAGCTTCCGAAACCGCAACGGTCATATTGCCTTTGAAGGTTAAAGAGGGCCGCGTGGGGACATGAAACCGGTGGTTTCCGTTGCTCGAAGCGCTCTCCCCAAGCACTTCCAACTCTTCGAAACTGATGCGCGTGCGCTCGGCAAGGAAGTCTCTGAGTTCATCCCAGCGAGCGAAATTTTTCTCGGGCTCAATGGGCGCCGGCCGGTCGGGATGGTCCAGACGCTGCCACAAGCGGTCGGCGGCTGACTCGATGGCGGAGGGCTCGTCGAGAATGACAAAGGCATCGGGAACCAGAGAGAAGACGTTGCTTTCTCGAGGCCGAACGAGCGGAACGAGAAACTCCCAACCAGGAAAGATCTCGCCTGGATTGGAAAGATCGATTTCCAGCGCGTCTGCGGCCTTGGCTAGCCCACGAAGCAGTGGACGCGACTGCGGATATTCGGCGAGCGGCAGCAGCGTGACAGAGCTAATCTTCAAAATAGAGCGCTGCGACTCGACGTCGAACTGCCGGATGGACTCGATCTCATCGCCGAAGAACTCGAGCCGCACCGGTCGCGACGCTTCCGCGGGAAAGACGTCGAAAATGCCACCCCGGACCGAGTACTCGCCCACCATCTCGACTGGCTCGCGGCGCTGGTAGCCAATGCTATCGAGGTGCTGGGTGAGATCTTCGAGCGCCATTTCTTCACCCACCCGCAGCGTAAGCGCGAGCTGGCGATAGAAGCTGGCCGGCTCTGTACGAAGAAGCGCCGAAGCGAGCGGCACAATAGTAATCGGAACCTTTTGCGTGGACAATCGCCACAGGCCGATGGCGCGCTTTTCAGAGATTTCGTTGTGTGGCGAGAGGCGTTGATGCGGGAGAACGTCGAGCGCAGGAATAAGTTGGGGTGGAGTCAGATCGCGGCCTTCGAACAGCATGTCGAAAAAGACTTCGACTGTTTCGAGAAGCGTCTCGGCTTGTTTGTTGCCGTCGACAAGCACGAGCAGAGGCCTCTCAGTCGCCTGGTAAAGCAGCGCCAGGTAGAGAGCTTTGGCCGTGGTTACCAGGCCGGAGACAGAGAAAGGGCCGTGCTCGCCTCGCGTGAGGTGCTGGAGTAGCGACTGAAAGCCCGGTTGACGCGCGGCGGATTGGAAAAGATCGCGAGTAGCGGGGTGAGTCACTAGGATCGATTGACGTAGGCCGAAAGAAGAATTTTGGCTGCGATGTCGGTGGTGGAATAGCCGGGCTCGAGAGAAAGCGCATGCACTTCGCCGCCGGCGGCTTCGACCTCTTCGCGCCCTGCGATGAAGTGAGCCCAATCCGCGCCCTTGACCAGCACATCGGGCAGGACCGCGCCGATCAGCTCGCGCGGCGTATCTTCATCAAAGAGCGTCACGGCGTCGACGGCTTCCAAATGCAGAGCCAGCTCGGCGCGCGTCTCTTCGTCGAAGAAGGGCCGGGAAGGACCTTTCAGCCGTTGCACGCTGGAATCTGTGTTGAGTGCGAGAATAAGTACATCTCCGAGTGAACGCGCACGTTCGAGCAAGCGAATGTGGCCCGGATGCAGGATGTCATAGCAGCCGTTCGTGAATACAACCTTTTTGCCTTGCGATTTCCAGAGATGGCGCGCGGCGATCAAATCGAAGCGGCTGTAAAATCTTGCCATCCGAATACATTTTAACGATGGAGCACCAAAAGATATTAGTTCGCGCGACGAACTGGGTGGGGGACGCCGTGATGTCGGTGCCTGCTCTGCAGCTTCTTCGCGCGCGGTATCCGAAAGCGCACATCGCGATCCTGGCGCGGCCCTGGGTTGCGGGTCTGTATGGACGCGAGCCTTTCTGCAATGAAGTGATCCCGTATGAAGCGCCTCGCGGTGCTCGGGGATTGATCGCTAAGTGGGAGTTGTCGCGTACGCTGCGAAAACGAAAGTTCGATTGCGCCATTCTATTCCAGAATGCTTTCGAAGCGGCTGCCCTGGTTTGGGCGGCTGGAATCCCTACGCGCATCGGCTACGCCCGCGACGCCCGCGGCATTCTGCTGACGCATTCGATACCGGTGCCACGGCCCGGAGAAACACCGCTTCACCAGCGGTTTTACTATTCGGAATTGCTGAAGCGCGCAGCCCTGATAGAAAGCTACCCAAGCTCAGGCAGCATCCGGTTGTCGGGTGCGAGTGCGGCGGCAGAAGCGGGCAGAAGGCTCTTCGAGGCGGCCCGCCTCCCCCGCCCGGTGATCGGAGTGAGTCCCGGCGCGGCGTATGGCGGAGCCAAGCGTTGGTTGCCGGAGCGGTTCGCGGAAGCTGCGTGCCGAGTGGCTCACGAAAAGAAAGCAGCAGTCGCGGTGTTCGGTTCACGCGAGGAATTGCCGGTTTGCGAAATTGTTCGTGAGAAGGTGGAAGCCGCGGGTGAGCAGTGCCTGAACTTTGCGGGCGTGACGAGCCTCGCAGAATTTATCGAGCTCGCCGCAGCCTGCGAAATATTTCTGACCAACGATTCCGGACCCATGCACATAGCATCGGCGCTCGGAGTTCCCACAGTTGCGATCTTCGGCGCGACCGACGAGCGAGCGACCGGACCCACAGGCGAGGTGAGCCGCGTCGTGCGTGAGCCGGTCGAGTGTAGTCCGTGCCTCTTGCGTGAATGTCCTATCGATCATCGCTGTATGACGAGGGTCAGCGCGGATCGCGTAGCTGAAACAGCGTTGAGCTTGAGTGAGGTTGATTAGACGAGGACAGGTGGATACTCGCGAAAAACTTGTAGTTCTGGATCATTTGCCGGCCTTGCTCGAAAACGGTAAGTGGGCGGTTGTAGCGGGTCTGTTCGATCCACTGACTCTGGCCCAGGCGGAGCGAATCGCGGCATTCGCTGACGCCGGTCAGAATATATTGGCGGTTGTGACTCCGGATCCAGACACTTTGCTCTCAGCCGAAGCAAGAGCCGCCTTGGTGGCGGGCTTGCACAGCGTAAATGCGGTGGTCATCGCGGATACGACGGAAATAAGAATGCCTGGCATCCCAATTCATGAGGATGCAGCAGCAGAGCGGGAGCGCTCGGCGGAATTTGTCCGTTTTGTACTGCGGCGGCAGAACTCAACGGAAGTCTCCGCATGAGCGCGCAATCGATGCTAGTAGTTCGCTTGGGAGCCATGGGCGATGTTCTGCATGCGCTGCCGGCGGTCGCCAGTGTAAAATTGAGCTTTCCCGAAAGGAAGCTGGTTTGGCTGATTGGGCGAAAGTGGCTGCCTTTACTCGTGGGGAATCCTTACGTAGATGAGTTCGTGCCATTCGGTCGCCGTGGAGTCGCTTCCTTTCTGGACGCACGACGCGCGTTGCGGCTGATGCAGCCAGAGATCGCGATCGATTTTCAGGGACTGCTCCAGTCGGCGCTCGCCGGGCGAATGGCGGGCGCGAAAAGATTCTATGGGTTCGATAGGTTAGTCGCGCGCGAGCCGTTGGCCTCCCTGCTATACACACACCGGATTCACGTCACGGGTCCGCACCGGATCGAACGCAATCTGCAGTTGGTTGCCGCAACCGGGGCATCGCGATTGACCGAAGAGAGCTGGATACCGCCCGGCGTTCAAGAAGCCCGCTTGCCTGAACGCCCCTTCGTGCTTGCGAGTCCGTTTGCAGGTTGGGGAAGCAAACAGTGGCCGACGAACCTCTACGAAAAGCTTGGTCGAGCATTGCGCGAGGAGGGTTTCGATCTGGTCGTCAACATAGCTCCTGAGCGCGCGAAGGAATTAGCTTCGTTCCGGCATTTGACTGTGCATAGCTCGTCGCTTGCCGGGCTGATCTATGCAACCAGGCGTGCTGCCGCGGTGGTTGGCGTCGATAGTGGGCCGCTGCATTTGGCCGCAGCATTGGGTAAGCCTGGAGTGGCGCTGTTTGGGCCGACAGATCCGGCGCAGACCGGTCCCTTCAAAAGCCCCATGAAAGTGTTGCGGCAGGAGCAGGTGCAGACGAGCTACAAGCGAGACCGCGCCACCCACGCAAGCATGTCCAGCATTCGCGTCGAGGAGGTTTCGGAGGCGCTGCTCAATTCGCTTGCGGCGGTCCGAGTTTGAGTTCAGCGCCGCGATATTTTTTCTCTAAACCTTACGCCGATTTCGTTCAGCGGTTGCGAGTGGCTGGCGGCTTCATCCTGCTGGCCGCTTTCGCCTGGCTCGCGCGTCCGTCGCTGCGATCCATGATGATCGGACTGCCCGTATCCTCGCTCGGCTTGCTGCTGCGCGGCTGGGCTGCCGGACATCTGGCGAAGGACCGGGAATTGGCCACATCGGGACCATATGCTTACATTCGGAATCCGCTTTACCTGGGTACGCTCATTGCGGCCTTCGGGATTGTGCTGGCGGCCCGGAACGTATGGCTTGCCTGCCTTTTCGCAGTGGTTTTCCTGTTCGTGTATTTGCCATCGGTCGAGCTTGAAGAGCAGCACCTGCGCGAGATCTTCGGAGACTACGCCACTTACGCGGGAAAAGTGAATCGCTTTCTTCCGCGCAGCCGGTACAGCCGGCATCAATCGTTTTTTTCCTGGGCGCTTTACAAACGCAACGAGGAATATAAATCTCTAATTGGCTGGCTAATTGCGGTCGCCTGGCTCGGCTGGAGATGCGTCCCGCTGTGATACTCTTTCGCTGATGAGAGTTGGATGTTTTACCGCATTGTTGGCGCAGTTTCCGCTTGAGAAGGTACTTGAAAAACTCAAGGGCCTGAACATAACGACCGTCGAGCTTGGCACCGGTAATTACCCGGGCGATCCGCACTGTAAGCTCTCGATGCTGTTGAATGAGAAAGAGCTTAAGGAATTCAAGAAGAAGCTCGATGACCATGGCTTTTCTATCAGCGCTTTGAGCGCGCACGGAAATCCGCTGCATCCGGACCCTGCAACGGCAAAAGCTTATGCCGATACCAGCAAGCGCACCATCGAGCTTGCGGCAAAGCTAGGCGTCTCCGTGATGATCGATTTTTCCGGGTGCCCCGGCGACAGCGACTCGGCCAAATACCCGAACTGGGTTACCTGTCCGTGGCCGCCCGACTATCTGGATTTGCTCGACTGGCAATGGGAGAAGAAAGTAACTCCGTATTGGATTGAGCACGCCAAGTTTGCGCGCGATCACGGCGTGAAGATCGCCATTGAAATGCATCCCGGTTTTGTGGTTTACAGCCCGGAGACGATGCTGAAGCTGCGCGCAATTGCTGGCGACAACGTGGGATGTAATTACGATCCGAGTCACATGTTCTGGCAGAGCATCGACCCGATCAAAGCTGTGCGCGTGCTAGGAAACGCAATCTTTCATGTCCACGCAAAAGACACGCAGATCTACGACTGGAACTTGCCCAAATCTGGCGTGCTCGATACCAAGAAATACACCGATGAGCGCAATCGCGCCTGGATTTTCCGGTCCTGCGGATACGGCCATCCCTACGGCTGGTGGAAAGAATTCGTTTCCACGCTGCGCATGTATGGTTACGACGGTGTGCTTTCAATTGAACACGAGGATAGCCTCATGTCGCCGGATGAAGGCCTCAGCAAAGCAGCGGAATTTCTGAATCAGATCGTGATTCGTGAACCCGCCGGCGCAGCATGGTGGGTGTAAAGCCAGAGCTGTCGTCTCCGGATCTTACTACCGATGGCATAAGCTACCGCTCAACTGAGGCGATGAAAGCTAGGTTATGGCCGCGATAGTGACCGGCAATCTCCCAGCATCCAGAGGTCGGTATGCGAATACCTGTCATCATTGCCGGCGCGTTCCCGGTAATAAACACGGAGTTTGCTTGTGAGACTGCAACTGAAGGGGCATTACGATCAAGACGTCGCGCGGTAACGACAAGTTCAGGCTCCGGCTCCTTTCGCCAATCGAAACCTTTACGCCAGAAAACGAGCTTCGTAACATAGCCGCCGCGCTTTTCTACGTTGTCGGTGAGGTGCCACACACCGTCCTGTGCAAGCTGCGTCCACAGTGAGTCAGTCCCGTACCAAAACGTTCCGTCCGCCGCACTCACTGCATCATACGGGGCCGGCGGGGAGAATGGCGGATTCGGGGGAAGGGTAGTAAGGCAGGCGCTTGTGGATGGCTGCGCAGCTGCCGGCGCGAGGAGCGCAACCAGCGCGAGGACAAGAGCATACCGCACAAACATACCAACTCAACTCTACTGCTCGTTCGAGAAGTTCGCAAGCGCGCCGAAAAGAGCCTAGCGGAAATGGGGAATTTTGCCCGATTACAACATCAATTGGCCGCCGTTTACCTCGATTGTCTCTCCCGTAATGTAGCTAGCGGCTTCGGAGGCCAGAAAGGCGATTACCTTCGCCACTTCAACCGAAGTTCCAACCCGGCCGAGAGGAATGGATCGCACAAAGTTAGCCATCATCTCCGGCGTGGAAAAGACTTCGTGAAACGGCGTGTCGATCACGCCAGGCGAGACACCATTGACACGCACGCCGTGGGGCGCTAACTCCTTAGCGAGCGATTTCGTAAAAGTGATCAGGCCGCCTTTGGCCGTTGCATAAGCGCCAGCGCCCGGACCGCCTCCGTTCCGGCCGGCTATCGACACGATGTTGATAATGGATCCGCTGCGCCGCGCAACCATGGACGGCGCAACGGCCTGCGAACAAACAAAAGCACTGATTAGTTGAGCTCGAAAACAGCGGCCCAGGTTTGGCCAGTCATTTCAAGCAAGGGTTTGCGTTCGATCAGCGAGCCGGCATTGTTCACGAGGATGTCGATAGGCCCAAGCAGATCCTGCGCTTGTTCCGCAAGAGATCGCGCTTCTTGAGCTTTCTGAAAATCCGCTTTTAGGGCAACCACTTTCGGTCCGGAACTGGAGATCTCATCGCGTAGCTCGAAGGCGCCATTTTGATTGCGGTGATAACCGATAGCCACAGAGGCGCCGAGCTCGGCGAAGATGCGCGCCGTAGCGCCGCCAATACCAGACGAAGCTCCGGTGACGAGAGCGGCTTTGCCGGTAAGATCCAGGTAATTAGTCATAGTGCAAGCATATGTCGATTCCCCATGCGTGATGCTTCGCTGTAATCTAGTCGAGGAGTGTGAAATTTGAACCGAAGAGATTTCAACCGCCTCAGCGCCGCGGCCGCATTTCTTGGCCTGAGGTCATTCCGCGTTTTCGCCGCAACCTTTGACTATCCCTGGAAGCTTGGCATCATAACCGACGAAGTCGATCCCGACCTTGCCCGCGTGCTGGGCAGCTTCTATCCCAAATACCAGTTGCACTGGGCCGAGATTCGTAATTTGAAACTGGAAGGCAAGAGCACCTATGTCTACCGGACCGCCACAGCAGATCAATTGAGGCAGATCAAACAACAGTTGGACGACGCAGGCGTAAAGCTGTCCGTCCTCGATACGGCGATTTACAAGATCGCCTTGCCGGGCACCCAACCTGTCGGCGAAAATGCGGCCGATCTCAATCCTGAAACAGGTGAATACGCGCGGCAGATGGATGACCTGAAGCGGGCTGCCGATTCGGCGCATGCTCTCGGTTCCGATCGAATACGAATTTTCACTTTCAAGCGCGTCGCCGATCCATCAGTAGTTTTCGAGCGCGTTGTCGAGGAACTGCAAAAGGCGATCGCGGTGGCGAAACAGCGCGACATCACGTTGCTGGTCGAGAACGAGTTCGACTGCAATATCGGCACGGGCGCCGAGACTGCAAAGTTGTTCCAGACGATTTCCGACCGGAGCTTAATGCATAACTGGGACCCTGGGAATTGTTTCGAAGCCGGTGAGCAACCCTTTCCCAAAGCATGGGATCAGCTAGATCACAGCCGAATCAGCCACATTCATCTGAAAGATGCGGCGGGAAAAACATGGAAACCGATAGGCGGTGGAGAGATCGACTTTGTCGGCCAGTTCCAGGCGTTGAAGAAAATGAACTATTCGGGAACGATGTCACTCGAGACGCATTACAAGAACGCGCAGCATGATCCGTACACTTCGAGCCTAGAATCGATGGACGGCTTGGTTGACGTTCTGAAAAAGGTCTGAACGAGGGAAGTAAGGACGGGAGTAATGTGGAGTTAGGTCTACCCGAGGAGGAGCCATGTCGCAGATTGATGTTGAAAACCCAGGCCGGCGTACATTTCTGAAAGCTAGTGGAGTCGCTGCCGCGAGTTTAATGACCGCCGCCTCAGCCAAAAAGGTTCTTGGCGCGAATGACAGAGTCCGCATTGCCGTAATTGGCTTGCGAGGCCGCGGGTGGGATCACGTCAAGGGATATCAGTCAGTTCCCGGTGTCGAGCTCGCCTATTTCTGCGATGTTGACGACAATGTGATGCGGAAGCGCCTGGCGGATGCCGAAAAGATGGGCATCCCAAAACCACAGACCTATGTAGACGTCCGCAAACTCCTGGAAGACAAGAACGTCGATGCGGTGTCGATTGCGACGCCAAATCACTGGCATTCTTTGATCGGGATCTGGGCGGCCCAGGCGCATAAGGACATCTACATCGAGAAGCCTTGCTCGCACAATTTGTGGGAAGGGCGTCAGTTAGTCAAGGCAGTCGATAAGTACAAAGTCATTTGCGAGCACGGAAGCCAGTCTCGCTCCAACGCCGCGATTCGTGAAGCCGTCGAGAGTATGCGCTCCGGCCTGCTCGGAAATGTGTACATGTCGCGTGGACTCTGCTACAAGTGGCGGGACACCATCGGACACGCACCGCAAGAACCGGTTCCTCCTGGCGTGCACTACGATCTTTGGACCGGACCGGCTCCACTGAAGCCCTTCACGAAAAACCGTTTTCATTACAACTGGCACTGGATCTGGGATACTGGCAACGGCGACCTCGGGAATCAGGGTATTCACGAAATCGATTTGGCGCGTTGGGGCCTCGGAGTCACTTTGCCGACGAGAGTCACGGCTCTTGGCGGCCATTTCTTGTTCGACGATGACCAGCAAACGCCGAATGTCCTTACAGTGGCCTATGAATTTAAAACGCCGGACGCTAAAACCAAAATGATGAATTTCGAGGTTCGCGGCTGGATGACGAATCACGAGGCCGGAATCGGCACGTCTGAATTTTCCAGTGGCGGCGTTCCGGAGGCCGGGTTAGCTAAGAATGCATCCCCAGCTTCATCGGAAAAGCCTAAGAGTTCCTTGGGCCCCGCTTCCGGTAAACCCTCTACGATCGGGAATATGTATTACGGGTCGAAGGGCTATCTGGTGGTCTCCGAATACAACGGATATAAATCATTCCTCGGTCCGGAGAATGAGCCCGGTCCGCAGAAAACGACTCCCATCAGAAACGAGCACTTCGCCAACTTCATCGAATGTGTGCGCAGCCGGAAGGCAGAAGACCTGCATGCGCCCATCCTCGAAGGGCATCTCTCGTCTGCCTTGGTGCATCTGGCGAACGCCTCCTACAGGCTCGGGCGCACCATCAACTTCGATCCGCAGACTGAATCTGTTGTCAACGATGCCGAAGCGGCTGAACTTCTCAAGGGAACGTATCGAGCGCCTTTTGTAGTGCCCGAGCAGGTCTGAGAGATAGCAGTTTCGGTCTGGGTTTTTCTGCAGTTCTATTGCAATAGAATCGGTGTGTCTCATGTGGTTCTTGCGCGCGAAGCTACAATAGAAACGATTCAATTCATTAGCGGGTTATTGCAATTAGGAGAGTCATGTCCGGCAAGAAAATCGGCATTTTGACTGGTGGCGGCGATGTGCCTGGACTGAATGCCGTCATCAAGAACGTTGTTTACCGTGCCACTACCGACGGTCATGAGGTAACCGGAATCCGGCTCGGATGGAAGGGTCTCACGGACCTCAACTTCGACGATCCAACCAGCGTTAGCAGATTCGTTCTTCCGCTGACCCGCGAGAACACGCGCCGAATCGATCGCACAGGCGGAACCTTTCTCCACACCAGCCGTACTAATCCTTCGAAGACTAAGAAGGTCCCCGATTTTTTGAATCCCGCCGATTTCCCGTCTACGCCGGGCAAAGATGGCGCGATGACTTACGACATCACCAAGAGAGTACTGGCGAATTTGGAACGGCTCGAGATCGATCACCTGGTTGCCATCGGGGGGGACGACACGCTGAGCTACGCGGCCGTTCTCGATAGGCAGGGCTTCAAAGTCATTGGCATTCCGAAGACAATGGACAACGACGTTCGCAATACCGAATATTGCATTGGGTTTGCAACGGCGGTTTCACGTGCCAACGATGCGATTCAGCGGCAGCGCACGACGGTTGGATCGCACGAGCGGGTCGGAATTTTTCGGGTGTTTGGGCGCGATGCCGGCTACACCGCTCTTTACACCGCCTACGTCACTTCGATCCGCTGCGGAATTCCAGAGTATAAATTCAATCTCGAGCACATGATCGACATGCTGATGACGGATAAGAAGAACAATCCGAGCAACTATGCGCTGGTCATTCTCTCCGAAGGCGCGCAGTGGGAGGGATATCAAACGCAAGAGTACGGAGACCCCGACGCATTCGGACATCGCAAAAAATTCAGCGTTGCGGAAGCTTTCAGTGATGAAGTGATCAAACGTACAGGCGCGGAGACAGTCGTGAGCGATCTGACTTACGACCTGCGAAGCGGTGCGCCGGACTTCCTGGACATGATGGTTGCCACCACCTTCGGCACCATGGCCTACGATGCAATCACTTTGCACAAGCATGGGCTGATGGCGTCGATATCGGAAGGTAAGTTCGCCATGGTGCAAATACCGGATCCAAAGGACGGCCCGCGAAAGCTAGATGTCGAGCACATGTACAACAAAGACCGGTACCGGCCGAGCTATACCAGCAAAGAAGGCATGCCGCTGCTGCTTTCGCATCCTTAATGATGGCTGACTTCGAAGTCAGTGAAGTGGTCGAGGCGCAAGGTCACCTGGTCGATTCTCATCTCATGGAGGAGATCTTTGACACGGTAGTCGAATTCGGCGGCCGTTTTGAGGTCGAGCAGTTTTCCATCGGAAGAACCAATAGCGATCCATCCAGGCTCCGTCTGCGGGTGGAAGCTTCTTCCGATGAGCAACTCGAGAAAATGCTGGCTCAGTTGCTCGGCCTGGGCTGCGCGCTGGCTGATTCAGGTGAAGCTGAACTAAAGCGGGCGGAGCGGGACGGGTGCGCTCCAGAGGATTTTTACTCGACAACAAACCAGCGGACCATGGTGCGCTACCACGGGCAATGGCTGGAAGCACGCAATCAGCGAATGGACGCGATGATTGTGGTCGAGAAAGGGACAGCTGCTTGCAAGCGGCTCCGCGATGTAAAAGCCGGCGATATGGTGGTTGTGGGAATGAAGGGGATTCGCGTCGTCCCTGAAGCAAAAGAGCGCGACAGGCAGTCGTTCGCCTTCATGAGCAACGAAATTTCATCCGAACGGCAGGTCGAGACGGCTGTTGGGCAAACCGTTGCCATCATGCAGCAGGCGAGGCGTGACGGGAAGAAGATCGTCGCGGTGGCCGGGCCGGTAGTGGTGCATACCGGAGGAGGTGGGGCGTTCGGACGCTTGATCCGGAATGGGTGGATCGATGCCGTGCTGGCCGGCAACGCGCTCGCGGTACACGACATCGAAGCGGCGCTGCTCGGAACGTCTTTGGGCGTGCGTACGTCCGACGGGCGTCAGGAGGAGCATGGCCATCGCAATCACATGCGAGCTATCAATGCGATCAATCATGCAGGAGGAATTGCGGACGCCGTTGCGTCGGGCCGGCTGACAAAGGGTGTGATGTACGAGTGCGTCAAGGCCGGGATTCCGTTCGTGCTGGCGGGCAGTCTGCGCGATGACGGGCCGCTGCCGGGCGTGTTGACCGATATGAACGTGGCGCAGGACGCCTATGCGATGCAATTACGAGGCGCCGGAGTCGTGCTCTGTCTCAGTTCGATGCTGCATTCTATCGCGGCCGGGAACATGCTTCCGGCCTGGGTGAAGGTGGTGTGCGTCGATATTAACCCTGCAGTTCCGACGAAAGTGGCGGACCGAGGCACCGGCCACGCGCTGGGCGTAGTCACCGATGTTGGATTGTTCCTGGATCTGTTAGCCAGCAAATTACACGCTACATGAAGACGAATCGCGAGTACAAGGATGAGCACGCAGAGGCCGGCGTCACCGCGGAACTGCCGGATATCGAGACCTGGCCCAACCAGTTCAGCGGCTACGAAATTGAAATCGAGATGCCGGAATTTACCTCCGTTTGCCCGAAAACAGGCTTGCCGGACCACGGTACGCTCCGGCTGATTTATACACCAGCCCAACGCTGCCTGGAATTAAAGTCGCTAAAGATGTACACTCTCGCATATAGGAACTTGGGAATTTTCCAAGAGAATGTAGTGAACCGCGTGCTTGCGGACGTGGTGAAAGCAACCGATCCCGTCGAGGCTGCGGTGGTGGGTGAGTTTGCCGCGCGAGGCGGCATCACGACCCGGGTAACGGCTACTTACCGGCAGCAAAAGAAGTAAGCGGCGACTGCAGCGGATCGTTGCCGCGGAAAGACGAGGAGAATGAGAATTAACGCCGCCATGCTGCTGCGTATAGGGAACTCGCGCACAGCGGACCGCGTCCGCGGTACCCGAATACAGCAGTTCTTTTCTCGTATGGCGCCGTGGTTCGCGGCCTGTACGCTCGCGGGCACCTCTCTCTTCGCTGCCGAGTTTGAGAATGGCCAGGCGGCGCGCGCCGTTCTGGGCCAGTCCTCATTCAGCGCACGGGAAGCCGGTATCAAAGTCACTTCAATGGTCGTTTCGCCGGATCGCCTCTACGCGGCCGATACTTCCGGACATATTCTGACATTTGATCTGTCGAGACTTGCCAGCGTGCGCGACGACCATTCCGGGCGGCGGTCGAGCGACTGCGCTGTTTGCGTCCCGTTCCCATCAGCTGAAGCAAACGAATCCGTTATGCCCGGAATTGCAGTGGTCAGTGTCTGGGACAAGACGATCGCGGTCGCCGATGCGGCACATCATCGTGTATTGATCTGGCGCGATTCAACCGCGCCTCGTCCGGATCATGGTCCCGACCTCATACTGGGCCGTTCGACCGAAGCTTCTGGCCCAGCCACCTTGGTCAATCCGGTCTCGGTGGCGCTCGACGGCAAACGTATTTTTGTTGGAGACGCTGCCTTGCATCGCATTCTGGTCTGGAATTCGTTGCCGCTGGCCGATGATCAACCGGCTGACGTCGTGCTCGGTCAGCCGGATTTCACCTCTAATGTCCTTGCAGATGCGCCTGGTCCGGAATCGATTGTAGTTCCGTCCGCCATGGTGTCGGACGGAAACAGCTTGTTTGTAGCGGACGCCGTGAGCCGCCGCATTCTGGTCTTTTCGCCTGGCGATTTGCCGCTTCCCTCAGATGCCGCCGTCAACTCTGCAAGCCTGGCGAACGGGCCGGTGGCTCCCGGCACGCTCATCACGATTAGCGGAAACCATCTCAGTGAAGTGACTGAATCAGTCTCAACGGATTCAGATGAGCCATTACCGGAACGCTTAGGAGGCATCGAGGTGATCTTTGACGGCCAAGCGCTGCCGCTGCTCGCAGTGTCGCCGACGCAAGTGCAGGCGCAGATCCCTTACGATCTCGGAAACCGTACTGCAGCGAACTTATACCTGCGTTTGGAACATGGCGCGTCGGTTCCAGCCATCACCACCGCCGTGAGCATGCGCCTGGTACCGGCGAGCCCCGGTCTTTTTGCCTCAGGCGGGACCGAGCCGCGTGGTGCGATTATATTGCATGCAGCGGCGCTCGCCGCCGGCGCCGCTCCACCGGTGACTGCGGAGAGCCCGGTCAGTCCGGGCGAAGTGCTGACGTTGTGGGCCACCGGGTTAGGCGCTGTTTGGGAGGAGGGAGCCGCTACCCCGCAAGCTGGCCATCCGCAAGGGAGGGCTGCTGACGTTGCGATCCCAGTCGCGGCCCAGATCAACGGCGTTGCTGCCACTGTGCTTTCCGCGAAGCTGCCCGAAGGCGCTATAGGCGTTTACGAAATTCAGGTTCTCATGCCGGCCGAAGCAGTTGTGAGTAACAAAGCGCGCCTGACTCTTGCACAAAATGGGACAGTCAGTAACGCGGTCTCGTTTCCCATTCAACCTGCGCGGCCCTGAGTTAGGTACGCGTGCTTGGCAGTGTCACATAGGCCTTGCACTGGTTTTCCGCGAGCACGACTCGGACGCAAATAGGTCTTCACTCCTCGCGTAAGGCTAACAACGGGTCCGTTCGGGCGGCCCGGCGCGCCGGGATGAGGCTCGCAGTCAGCGCGGTCAAAAGTAGAAGTCCAGTAGCGAAAATGATTGTGAGGGGATCGCTTGCTGAGATTCCGTAGAGCTGACTCGAAACAAGGCGGCCACATACCAGAGTGCAACCCTGGCTGGGAAATCCCACCGATGCACTCACTCACTCAATCGCTTTGGCTGATCGGCCGCCTGAAACCGGGAATCACCATTGCGGAAGCGCAAGCGAATACAAACGTTCTCTTCCAGCAATGCCATCGCCGAGGAGAACCAGTTTCTGCGGCTGCTTGACGGGCAAATTGCTCAGCACCAGGGCGTCCATCACGCTGAAGATCGCGGTGTTCGCGCCGATTCCCAGCGCGAGAGAAGCTATGGCGACGAGCGTAAATCCGGGGCTGCGGCGCAACATACGTAACGCGAATTGCGTATCTTGAGCCGTACTCTCCAGCCAGCGGGTTCCACGCGCATCGCGGCAGTCTTCCTTCAGTTGTTCCACACCTCCAAATGCCAGACGAGCGCTGCGGGCCGCTTCATCCGGCTCCATTCCGTGGCTAATGTTGTCAGCTACTTGCCGCTCGAAGTGAAACCGCAGCTCAGAATCAAGCTGCCGTTCGAGTTTCGCTTTTTCCAGGAGGCGTTGCCACCAGTTCACGCCGCCCCTCCTTCATTCACCTCGAGAACCAATCCGACAGCTTCGGACAGCCGCGCCCAGCTCGCGGTTTCAGTCTCGAGTTGCTTCCTCCCTTTTGTTGTGAGCCGATAGAATTTTGCCTCGCGGCCCGTTTCAGACTCCTTCCATTCCGCTCGAAGATAGCCTTTGTTCTCCAAGCGGTGCAGGGCCGGGTAGAGCGATCCTTGTTGGACCTGCAGCACATCTCGAGATATCTGCCGGAGGCGCTGCGCAATCGCATAGCCGTGGACAGGACCAAGGGCGGCCGCTTTCAAGATCAATACATCGAGCATGCCTTGGGGGATGTCGGCCTTTGGCGATTCATTCAAGGACGGGCGAGGTCTCATGCTTCTACATATACGATCAAAATGGGTAGAACGTCAAGACGTATTCAGATGGCAGCAGCGGGCTCCTGTCTTCTTGAACAGAGCCACTCAGCCAGCCGGCTTCCAGTTTTGCGTTCGTTTGTTAAAGGCTTCTGTGAACTAGGTGCAATTCGGACGACAGTCTTTATCAGAGGCGGATTTGACGGACATCGATCGCGTTGTCGCTGAATTGGCCGAGACCGAGCGTTCCGGCGATCTCGATGTGCTCCACCTGGCAGTTCAGAAAATGGCTGGCCTTATCGGGCTTGGATAAGGCGATGGGCTGCATACCGACTTCCTGCCGCTTGGCGTCAATGACCTTCCAGCCGGTCTTGTCGAGTGCGACCGGATCTGTCCCGAAGTACATGGTCTTCGGTTCCCACACAAACTGTGGTTTAGCCGAAGGGCCGCCATGATAAGAAGCTCTGACCGCATCTACGATGTGAAGAACTACTTTCTGGCGAATGATTGGCAGGCTTACGACGGATGGTATGAAGACGCCGCAGGCATTCGCGGTAGGCGTGTAATGGCTGCGGTTCACATTGTTGACAAAACCGTGCGACATGTTCTTAAGGCAGATGGTGACACCGGCGGATTGATGGTGTTTCAGGATCGGCAGGTTGATGATTTTGTTTACGTCTGTGGTGACAACCTTCGTAACGTAGGAACGCCGGGAATGCGGGTTGTTTGGATCGTCTTCTGGCTTGACGATGGCGATCTCCATAAAATGATTCTCGTCATAGCCGTCCATCGCAAGCTGCGAGTTATCGTATTTTGGTGAAGCGGCAACGAAACGCACTCCCGGGCGCACCCACTTGTCCATACCGCAATCCACCGCCTCTTCCCGGTAGCGGTTGAAGACGACAATATTCTCGTCGGACACTCCGGCCTGATTTAGGCCGTCGAAGATGGAGTGCATGACCGAGATGTCGGAACAGAGTTTGGGGCCGCCAACCGGGCTCACTTTAATGCCAACTACATCGCCCTTCTGAAACATGGAGCGCCAGGCACCTTGCGCGCTCGGCGCTCCTGTCAGCTCTTTCATGCCGCGCTCCACCATTTGGTGGACAGGCTCTGGCTGATAGGCGCCGGAGAGGATGCATCCCGAGTGCTCGACCGCGACCACACGACCGGGATAGGGCCCTGGAATGCCCAGATTTCTTGTTGCCTCGGCTCTGCTGCGAGATTGGCTCAGGGCGACCGTCGCCCCGAACAAGGCCGACTCAATGAACTGTCTTCGATCTGTGCGCATGATTTCTTGTTTCGGTACTATGATCTTACTTTGAAATCGATAATGCTGGTAGCCGCCGCATGCCTCGGACAGTTCCCTGTGTTCGCGCAAACCGATTACGATCTGCTGCTACAGGGCGGGCACGTCGTGGATGCGAAGAATCACATCAGCGGGGTGCGGGACGTGGCGATTCGTGAGGGAAGGATCGCCGCTGTAGAGGAGCATATCGACCCTTCGAAGGCGCTCAAGACCGTCGATGTGAAAGGCCTGTACGTGACGCCCGGCCTGGTCGATATCCACGTGCACGTCTACGCCAGTACCGGGGAGCGCAATTCCTATGCCGGTGACAACAGCATTTTCCCCGACGGATTCACGTTTCGGTCGGGCGTGACGACCGTGGCAGATGCCGGATCATCGGGGGCGCGCAACTTCGCGGATTTTAAGGAACACATCATCGATCGATCGAAGACGCGCGTACTCGCTTTCTTGAATATTGTGGGCGCGGGCATGCGCGGTCCGAAGTACGAAGACAACCTGTCGGACATGGATCCGCAGGTGGCGGGCGAAACTGCCAAACGCTATCCGGGGCTCATCGTGGGCATCAAGACGGCGCATTATTCCGGGCCTGAGTGGACGCCAATTGAGCATGCCGTGCAGGCTGGTACCATCGCCAATATTCCGGTGATGGTGGATTTCGGAGCCAACAAACCCGAGCGGCCGATTAGCGTGCTGTTAACGCAGAAGCTTCGTCCGGGGGATATATACACGCATTGCTACTCGGGTTTGCGGAACGAGCTCGAGCCAGATGGAAAAGTGAATCCTGGCATGTGGGAGGGAAGAAAGCGCGGCGTGATTTTCGATGTTGGACACGGCGGCGGAAGTTTCGCGTGGCGAGTCGCGGTGCCGGCGATTCAGCAAGGTTTTCTGCCCGACTCGATCTCGACCGATCTCCACATCGGCAGCATGAATGCGGGCATGAAGGACATGCTCAACGTGATGAGTAAGTTTCTTGCGCTTGGGCTTTCGCTGGATGAAGTAATTGCGTGGTCCACCTGGAATCCAGCGCGCGAGATCCATCACGAAGAGCTAGGGAACCTGTCTGTTGGATCGCCGGCAGATGTCAGCGTTTTGCGCGCGGAGAGCGGCGAGTTTGGCTTTACCGACATGTATGGCGCCCGGATGCGGGGGAACCGTAAATTCGAGGCTGAGATGACGGTGAAGGGCGGAAAGATCGTATACGATCTGAACGGAATCAGCCGTCCCGATTGGAAAAAGCTTCCGCCGAATTACACTGCAATTGGAGATCCGCGCTGGGACGGGCTAAATCCTGCCGAAAAGAAGCCGTGAGATCGCGGACGGCTTGAATTAGATATACGCAATTACGTCGATTTCGACCAGCGACTTGGCGGGAACGCCGGCTACCGACACAGTCGTCCGGACGGGCGGCTCAGGGCCGAAGCGGCCCATAAATTCCTCGTTCATCTGCGCGTAGTCTTTCAGGTCGGCGAGGTAAACCTGGGCCTTGAGAACCTTGTTCATCGACGACCCGCACGATTCAAGCTTCTTCTGGATTTCATCGAGGACGTGTTTGGTGTGCGCCTTTATGTCTCCTTCGAAGTGGGCGCCGACACCGGAAAGAAACAGTAGATTTCCGTATGAGACCGCGGGACTGAAGAGTTGAGGTCCTTCGGGCGGCTTGCCGTCCGGCCAACAGACCTTTTTGCCGGTCGTGGATTGGGCATCGACTGAGGACGCGGTCGCCGCGACGGCCGCGGCGCTGGCAGCGCTAGTTCCGATGAAGCTTCTTCTGTTTGACTTTTTCATGGCTTTCTTCTCTTTCGCAAGCTTGAATCATTTTCTCTCGGGTGCGCTGGTGAAAATTACCGAACGAACTCGGCGAGATTTCGAGGTGCCTGTCGAGCAAGAAGAGAAATGGGGAAGTCGAAGCCGGTCCAAGAATTAGGAAATTTTGTTTGCCTAATGGGCTGAGCAAGTTACAACGAATGTGAGAGGCGGGGAGAACGGGTCTGGCGGCAAACTTACGGGCGAGCATGGCTACGAGGAAAGGGATCGGAGGGCCGAACTCTGCGACGGGCAAGGGGCGGTCTTCGCAGAATTCGACTAAGCATGGGGCGCGCTCGACGAGCGTGCTCATACTGGCGGACGAGACGCAGGAAGACTACGACGAGGTGCGCAACGGCTGGCTCGCGAATTACGAACCGGCGGACTACCACGAGATGCGGTTGGTGGAGCAGTTAATCCTGAACGACTGGCTGATGCAGCGGGCGAACAAGCGACTGCTCGAAGCTGAGGCAGAGGGCGAAGAGCACAGGATCGAACTGATGATGCGCTACAAGACTACGAATGAACGCGCATTTTACCGCTCATTGAACGCGATCGAGGGATTGCGAAAGGACATGCGGCGCGAGGGGATCTTGAACCGCCAACTGCTTGAAAAACAGGACGTAGAAATCGAAAAGCTCAAGCAACAGCTGGCGAAGCAGCCGGCGAAACCGGAGGTGAAAGCGCAAGAAAATAAGATTTTGACCTTGCTCGCAGCGCCGCCGTTGAAGGTGAGTCCTGAAAGACCTTATCTGAGAGATGATTGATGTCATGCCGGACCATTGTGTTAGCCGCCGGGATTTATTGGTAAGAAGCGCGGTGCTGGGATTGACGGGAACGCTCAATGCCGAAACTTTTGCCCCTGCGACGAACAAGCAAGCTGTTGCGAACATCTACGAATCGATTGGCGTACGTCCGGTGATCAATTGCGGCGGCACGTACACGATTATGGGAGGTTCGCTTGAATTGCCGGAAGTTACCGCGGCCCAGCAAGCGGCGACACAGCATTATGTGCAGCTCGACGAGCTTGCGGATGGAGTTGGAGGGCGGCTGGCTGAATTGACGGGTGCTGAATGGGGCATGGTCTCTTCCGGGTGCGCGGCCGGACTGGCGCACGCAACCGCAGCCTGCATTGCTGGCGGGAATCCGGATCTGCACGTCAGAATTCCCGATTTAACCGGCTTCGCGAAAGATGAAGTCGTGATCCCGGCGCACTCGCGCAACGAATATGATGCGGCAATTCGCTCTGTCGGCGTTCGCATTGTCGAAGTAGCGAATCAACAGGAGTTTCAAGCTGCATTGGGATCGCGAGTAGCCATGATTTACATTCTCGCCGGTCCTAACGCCGAATACGGACCGCTCACCTACGATGTGATGTATGCGCTGGCTCACGAACGGGGCATTCCTGTGTTAGTGGACGCGGCTGCCGAGGAGCTAACGATTCCAAATGTGCATCTGCGGAGGGGCGCGGCATTGGTGGGTTATAGCGGTGGCAAGTGCCTACGCGGTCCGCAGTCCGCGGGACTGCTTTTAGGCCGCAAAGATCTTGTGAAGGCTGCCTGGGTACACAGCGCACCTCACCATGGTTACGGCCGCGGCATGAAGGTCGGCAAAGAAGAGGCAATGGGCATGCTTGCCGCCGTCGAGATGTGGAGGCGGCGGGATCATCAGGCGGAATGGAATGCCTGGATGTCGTGGCTGAATCACATTGCGAAACACGTTGGATCTATCGAGGGGGTGACCAGCTCCATTTTCGAGACAAAGGAGCTATCGAATCATAGTCCCGTGCTCAATATTCGCTGGGACATGCAGAAAGTGGGAATCACTGGCGCGGATGTCCAGCAGGTGCTGTTTACAACCGAGCCTCGCATTACGCTTTTCGCCTTGGGCGGGGAACGATTCGGCCATCAGCCGGCCGACAACGAGACAGGCGTGTCGATTACGGCTTACATGATGTGCCCCGGAGACGACCAGATAGTGGCGGAGAGGCTGCGAGCCATTCTCGCCAAAGCCGCTGGAAGCAAGCTCAATGAGGAAACGACGCCTGCTTCGCAAGAGGTTAGCGGCGAGTGGGACGTTGAGATCGAGTTTGCCGCCAGCCGCTCGAAGCACACGCTGTATTTGCGCCAGAACGGTTCCGATATCGAGGGAACTCATCAGGGCAATTACCTGGCACGCGATGTATTAGGCTCGATGCACGGCAACGTGGTTGAGATGACGAGCAGTATTGGGGAACAACACGGGGCTTCGCTTACCTATACGTTCACAGGAATGGTGAGCGGAGACGCGATGGCGGGCGACTTGAACCTGGGCGAGTACCGAACCGCGAAATGGACCGCTAGCCGGCATAAGTACAAATTGGGCGGTCCGGGGAGAGCGTAGGATGTGCGGCCCGGCAGAGGGCGAACTCTTTTTCGCATCTACGTGAGAGATTCTATGGATCGCCGCCTGATCCGCCGAACTCTATTTGTCGCCGGCATACTGTTGATCACGGTCTGTATCGGGACAGTCGGCTTCTCTCTGATAGAGGGCTGGGGAATCTTCGATGCGTTCTACATGACGCTCACCACGATCACCACTGTGGGATACCAGGAAGTCCGACCGCTTAGCCGAAGCGGCAGAGTGTTCAATTCGTTCGTGATTTTCTTTGGTGTCAGCGCAATGTTCTTTGCTGTTGGCGCGATGACCCAAACCATTATCGAACTGGAGTTTGCGGACCGCTATGGCAAAAGAAGAAAGGACCGTATGATCTCGCAATTGGATGATCACTTCGTCGTTTGCGGCTTCGGGAGAGTTGGCCGCAACGCGTCATATGAATTACAACGCGCCAATGCCCAGTTTCTGGTAATCGATCGAAGCGAAGAAAGAGTTGCACGCGCCTCAGAAGCGGGAATGCTGGCGATCGTCGCGGACGCGACGAATGATGACGATCTACGTAAGGCGGGTGTACTTCGTGCTCGCGGCTTGATCGCTGCGCTTCCTTCGGATGCAGAAAATCTCTTTATTATCCTCTCAGCCAAGACCCTCAACAGCAGCCTGATTGTGGTTACGCGCGCTTCAGAAGAGCAGAACGAAAACAAGCTTCGCAGAGCCGGAGCTGACACCGTTTTCGCTCCCTATACGATGGCTGGGCGCCGCTTGGCGGAGTCCTTGCTGAGGCCGCATGTGGTTGAGTTCCTCGAGTTCGCAACGAGCCTCGTCGGTCCGAAGATAATGATGGAGCAGGTGCGTATTGGCTCGGGAGCTCAAGCTGCCTCAAGGACGCTTGGCACCTTACTTTCCTCTAGTGACGCCAACGTGATAGTGCTTGCCGTTCGCCGCTCCGATGGGCAGATGATCTTCAATCCTTCGACGGATTCTCAGATTCGAGCAGGTGATTTCCTTATCGTATTGGGCGACAAGCCGAGCCTGAACGAACTGGAAAAGGCGGTAACTTACGATTAGCATCAGGCCTTCCGAGAGGTAAGTGGGCGTCGCCTGCGAAGATCAAGCCTGCGATTGTGCATTGAGCGAGGCGGCGAGGAAGGGAAGGCCTTGCGCACCGTGGAATGAGTGTTCCCCTTCGAAGATCTCCTGCTGGGCTCGATCGGGCACACCGAAAACTTCATACACGCGCTTCACTTTGGCAAAGCTCTCACGAGTTGCATGAATCGGGAAAATAGGATCGCGGTCGCCGCCTTCAGAGAAGAAGTATCTGGGAGCAATCAGGCTGGCTACGTCGTAATTCTCGGCCCAATTAAGAATTCCGGGTACGTAGTTGTCAATGCAATGCGAGACACTCATGATGCTGTCGCGGAAGGTATTCAAGTATCCGCTGACGAAGGCAGCTTTGATGCGCAAATCGAGCGCCGCAGCGAACTGCGTGCACGTACCGCCTCCAGAAATCCCCATACAGCCGATGCGCTTTGCGTCTAGCTCCGGCCGAGTTTGAATCCAGTCGATGGCACGCATCACATCCCAGACGCGCCAACCAATCATCGTTTGCCCGAGCAGCAAAGCAGAGCCCGCGGAGGGTTGACAGGCAGTCGCGTTCGGTCCCTTTTGGCGGGTGATGGCATCACGCCTGTGTCCGAAGGCCATAGGCTCGATCGCGACGGCTGCCACTCCGTGCTCGACGGCTTGAATCGCGAAATCGTGCTGGTAACCGGGCTTGCCGGTGCGATCGTTTCCGTTCTCATCGATGCCGACGATATCGTCTACGCCGCGGCCGTGTCCGGGGATGCAGATTACGGTTGCGTGCGGCGGCTTAGCGCCTGCGGGCGTTAGCAGATAGCCAAAGACGTCCGAACCTGGCCGGCTCTGAAACAGGAATTTTTCTCGACGGTAAGCCGGAAGGTTTTGGGTTTCGAGCATGCGTGGATTGAGCGCTGTTCTGTCCGGAAATCCTCCCAAGAGTTCAGTCAGCTTAGCTCGTAATTGCTGTTGCCAGAGTTCCGCAGTGGATTTATCTGTCGCGCGAAAGGTGAGGCGTAAGGGCGCCGATTTGTATTGTTCGAGGGTCCAATGTACCGGGTCGAGATCGGGCGTCGTGGCGGGGTCCTGCGGGCTTTCGACTGAATTGCCGGGTTCGGATGCTTTCCCGCCGGGTGCGAATGCTGCCGCCGTGGCCGCAGCAAGGCCGAGTTGGCGACGTGTCAGGCGCGGGTTCATTTCTCAGATTATAGGTGGGATGGGCTTTGTTAAAAAGTGCTTGAGAAATAAAACGCATTGGCGTCGGAGACGGCGAAACGCTTTACTGGGGTCTCTTGCTTGGGCGGATACGCATTCGTACACTAGGAGAGCTTTATGCAGGACTACGCGGAGGAGTGTGACGGGGGAATCTACCTCATTAAGACCCGGATTGCAGCCGACGGCATAATTCACGCATTCCGAAATGGCACCTCGCCTGGAAGTATTTTGCGTTTCTTCCTTCTAATCGGATCGCTGGGAAAGGTCTAAGCGATCACTCTCTACCTGGCCAATCAACCGGCTGTTGAACGATACCTCCGTAGCCGATGAGCATGGTTGCGGAAAGGTATCGCCACATGACTTTATCACTGCAACACATTTGTGCAACTCAATTCCTAGGTTTTGGGCTTGTCTAAGGATCGTTGCGTAAACGCTGGTTTGCTCACTAGCCTTAACGCTTTTCCGGTAACGCGCTTTTCTGGCTGGAGCATGTCATATAACGCCTCATGGGGAACTTTACTCCGTCGATCGAGGCGTGTGCAGAGCACGTCATCCTTATGTAGAACTCCGCAGCAAAGGGCGGTCTCATTTGTTGCGTTAGACCATGAATTCCATAGAACAAAAACTGGACCCACAGCAGTTCCTTCGCATCCATGGCACGCGGATCGTGCGCCTTCAATTGATCCAGGAAGCTCGGTGCACCGACAATCGAGAATACATGGTTGAAGCTCACGGACGGCAGCGAACACCGTCAGGCCGAACCTACGCAGGCGGCCTGGAGAATTGGCTGGCTTCCGGAGATCGTGATAACTTTGTTCCCGGCCACTCACGCTGAGAGGGAAAGGCATCTAGAAAATAAAGGAGGAGCGCAAAATGAACGCACTGGACACAACCGCCATGTCTACCGACAATCGTTTTCTCACGGGCCTATTCGCCCCGGTTACAGAGGAGATCACGGCCTTCGACTTACCGGTCACTGGCCGCTTGCCCGCGGAATTGAACGGACGCTACCTGCGTAACGGACCCAACCCAATGAGTTTGGCCGACCCCAACTACCACTGGTTTGTGGGGGCCGGGATGGTGCACGGTGTGCGGCTGCGGGACGGGCGGGCGGAGTGGTACCGAAACCGCTGGGTTCGTTCGAAAGATGTCGCGGAATCATTGGGCGAGAAATGGAAGTCAGGACCGATCCACAACGAGATAGATTTCCCTGCCAATACACACATCATTTCTCACGCCGGCCACACACTCGCTACGGTCGAGGCCGGTCCCCTGCCGTATGAGCTCACAAGTGAGCTTGACACCATCGGCCCATGCGACTTCTCTGGCACACTGCCTGCCGGTTTCGCCGCCCACACCAAGGTCGATCGGCGCACGGGTCAACTGCACGCCATCGCGTATTCTTTTCGTCGAGAAAACGTTCAGCACGTTGTCATAGACAGTACCGGCAAAGTGAGTCGTGTGACAGAAATCGTGGTTCCTGAGAAGCCCATGATGCACGACTTCGCGCTGACTCAAAAATATGTGGTCCTGTATGACCTGCCGGTGACGTTCAGCATGGACGCGGTGTCCGCGGGCAGCGAGTTGCCTTACGTTTGGAATCCGAAGCACGAGGCTCGTGTTGGTTTGCTGCGGATCGACGCAAGCTCCGTCGATGTGCGTTGGTTTGCCGTCGACCCGTGCTTCATTTTTCACACACTCAACGCCTATGACGACGGCGACCTGGTCGTGGTTGACATGTGCCACTACGAAGGCTCCTACGACGTCTCCCTTCTGACGGGTCCTGGGCCAGTGACACTTGACCGGTGGATCATTGACCCGACCGCGGACAAAGTGACTCACAAGCGCCTCGACGAGCGCTTCCAGGAGTTTCCGCGCGTCGACGATAGGGTCATCGGTCGGCAGCACCGATATGGCTACAGCACCCCGATCGAAGAAGTCAGGCAGGCCGTCGTTTCTCCGAACGGCCACTTCACCACCAGTACAGTAGCGAATGCCCTGTACAAACACGATCTGGTAGCGGGCTCCGTCGAGGCGCACAACTTCGGGCGCGGTGCCGCCGCGGGAGAGGCAGTCTTCGCGCCGACTTCACCAGATGCTGCCGAGGACGACGGCTACGTTATGGCTTTTGTTTACTCTCCCGGCCGGGGTGCCACGGACTTGGTCGTCCTCGCGGCGCAAGACTTCACTGCCGAGCCGGTTGCGCGCGTGCACCTGCCGGCCCGCGTACCGCTCGGCTTCCACGGCAGCTGGATCGCCGACCGATAGATCCGCTGGGGCAAGGCAAGTTTTTTGGCCGGCCCCTTGAGTACGTAGCCCCTGGTATCCAATCCCAGATAACCGAGCTGAACACCGAGACCCACCAAGCCTCCGGAGCTTCCCGAGCCTTGTCATCTATGCAATAGACTTCAGCAAGCTGCTCAAAGCCTTTTGGCGCGTCTAGGATTCGTCCCGGATTCATCCTTTACTCCACTCGGAGCCGAGCCGCGGCGTTGGCCGCCTGCTTGCGTCGCAACCACAACGGCAACAGCGGGAACGCCCTCATCAAAAATCGATAGGCCCGACCGGGGAAAACCACGGCGTCTCCACGCTCGAATCCGGCTCGCGCTTCGCGTGCACACTGCGCGGCGCTGATTCGAAAGAATGGCGGAGGTGCGCCTACCATGCCTCCCTCCGACCCAGACACTTGGTCGAATTCGCTGTCTACCGGACCCGGGCAAACTTGGGTCACCGTTACGCTGGTACGCGCAAGATCGGCCCGCAGCGCTTCGCTGAATCCTGCTACGAAATGCTTGCTGCCCGCGTAGGCCGCCGCGTTTGGCATTACCGTGAGCCCCGCACCCGACCCAATGTTGAGCACTCCGCCTCGGCCGCGCTTTACCATGCCGGGCACCAGTGCCGAGGCAAGTTGGGCCATGGCAAATATGTTTGTACGCAAGAGCTGTCTGGTTCGTGTCCAATCGGAGCGATCAAACAACACCGAGTCCCCCAAGCCGGCGTTATTCACCAGCACGTCAACCGGACCCGCGTGCTCGGATACTTGCCCGAGCAGCCTCTCGACTTCGCGCTCGTCAGACAAATCTGCCGCCAGTACGGTAACCTTTAGCCCCGGATGATGCGATAGCAGCTCGGCTCGCAATTTCTCAAGGCGGTCCAGCCGCCGGGCCACCAGCACGAGCGTTGCAGCACATGCGCCGAACTCCAGCGCGAGTTCGCGGCCGATTCCTGAGGATGCTCCGGTTATCAAAACGGTGACGTGATTATTGTTGTTCGTCGTCAATTCGCTCAACCTCTCGATCGAATCAGGCCGATTCCCAAGGTGATCACACTTCCGGCCACCACAAAAACCCCGATCCACAGCAGTGCGACAAGACCGCCCGGCCGGGTTCTGCCCTTGCCTATCGCTGCGCCGAAAAACCCGCCGCTCACCAGAATGGGAGCAGCCGCGAATCCAATCCGTACCGTCCATCCTATTGGCGAGGACAAACCCGCTTGGTCGGAGAATACCAGCGCAACAAGCGCCAGAATCACCAGCACCCCGGCGTGCGCGTGACCGGCCCGGAACATCGAGCGCTGAAACTCGGTGAACTCGGAAAATTTGCCCGAAAGGATACTGAGAAGAAATGTTCCGCCGAACTCAATGGTCGGTACGGTGATCAGCAGTAGGCCTGCGATCAGTTTGGTTGCATGGGTCATAGTTGCTCCTTTTATACATCTACTTCCGGCGCGCCAGAGCGTGGTAGCCCCCGACAGAAATCCGCGTTGAAGCCCTATCGGGCTACAAACGGAAAGGCACCAGGGAATCCAGCTGCAAGGACAGCAGTAATGAACACCAGCTGCAGAAGCGCCCTGAGTGGCAAGGCCGTCGCGGGCCTGCCGGCAATCGTCAGATGCTCGCGAGCCGCGCGTATGTTCGCTGGGAAAAGCCCGATCAGCAGTAGCGCCAGGCATGCCGCAGCAACGGGCGCGACGGTGGGCATGAGTAATCCCAACCCTCCCAGAATTTCAAACACCCCCGTGGCGCTCACCATCATTTCAGGACGGGGAAAACCACGCGGAACCATCGCGATCAGATCGCCCCTGCGCTTTCCCCAATGAGCGCTTGCCGTGAACAGGAACATTAGTGCGAGACCGCTGCGCAGGCACCGTGTCCAACTCTCAAACGAACTCACCCCGGCCATGCCAATAGCCCTTAGAAGCAACGTCGAAAATAGCAGTACAAAGAATGGAATCATCCTGTTACCCTCTCGAAGTGATTAGTCTTGAGCCAGTGCACCGAATGGAATCGCCCGCCCGTCGCGCCGCGCGAGTTGACCCATTACTGTGCTTCGAGACGAATAGCCAAGGTTTTGCTATTGCGAAAACCTTCGATGCTGTTGAAAAACATCGTGCAATTTGGGTCGCTGCCCCGCGCTTGCCTACCTCTGGGGCGGGCGCGCGATTCGAACCCGTGCCGAAAGCTGTGAATAGCGCACTTCGCAGATCAATTCAGGCTGAATCGGTTTATCCAGGGGTGCGTACTCCTTTCTTAAGCATCTCAACGGCTTTCTCCAATCTCCGCAACCGCGTTTCTTCCTTCTTCGCTTCGGTAATCCATCGGCAGTACTCCTTGCGGTGGGTGTAACTTAGGCGGTCGAAAAGCGTGATCACGCCTTCCTTCTTCATGGCATCTTTGAACTGAGCAGGCACTGCGAGTGTTCTCGGCCCATCATCTTTCCAAAGCTCTACATCAACCGTATCTCCCGGGCCTTTGCCAGTCTGCTCGCGTATCGCTTTGAGGATAGGCAGCATGTGCTGCGGATGACCGTATTTTATGAGAGAGCCCGCATACGGCACACCGTCGAAAGCTGCCTTTACCGACACCTTCCCCTTAGTACCGAATTCTTTCTCAACGTCATATGGAAACAGCACATAAGCTCCTCCACCATCGCCTGGCTCAATTTTCGCTTTGAATTTGTATCCCTTCATTGCATCACCAGTTTCGTCCCGTGTGCGACCATCCACAAACGCAGCCGAATGGCACCGCTCACGCCATTATTCCTTATTGTCAGCAACCGCGGAAGTTGATCCTTTAGCAAGCGCACAAAGCGGGCTAAGAACGTATAAAACACTCCAGCCCGGTGAGTTCTTGTCTTGGCTTTCAAATCGCCAGATGACGCCGTACATTCCGGTGTTGGATCGAAAGCAGCAAACAAAGGGCTTCTAAACCCAGCATGAGTTTACTCGCATCCCGGAAGAAAACGCCTATCGCTGTCCAGGAGGTCAGTTGCTTCACTACATCGGAATGAGTCGAGGTTCACAGGGCTTTACGTACAGCGCAAAGGCATCGCATTGCCGAAACTGTTTACATAACCTGCGTGCACGCCGTCGGCAACTCACCGTACGCTGAGAGTGAATTGGTATGAGGACGTGCGCGAGGAGAGCAGTTCCTCCTGGCGGCAACGGTTCAAAACATCAAACGGTTGGTCCGGTTCATAAACCAAAGCAAAGAGCCGGAAGCAGCGATGGCCTGAAACGGCCAGCGCTCGAGATCAATTACTGCAACGATAAACCATCGCCGTGTTCGACTTAGCGCAAAGACTTTTTCAACAGCATCGCTCGTTTGGGCACGATGGAATCAATATCTGCTTGGGAAGTTATCCTACGCCTTACGTGAAATGCAAGTCGGCTCGTTAAATCCAGCCTTGCGAATATATGGCGTAGCAAGTGGACGAGGTAAACTTTCAGACCCGAAGTCCAAATTGAGTCAGCATTGCTCGTTGGCCGTAACGGGTGACGCTAAGGGCTCTCGAGTCGAGATCCCGGCTTACCCAATTTTTTCTAAGCGCAAGCTTCAGCAGGGCCGCTCCTATCGCACCGCCAACGTGGGGCCGTCGCTCGCTCCAATCCAGGCAGGCAAAGGCTAACCGACGCCGCCATGAGCGAATCTCCTCGACGTCAAGACCTAAGGCATCGAACATTTTGGTCCCCTTCGGTGTGAGGTCGTAGGCGTTCTCGCCGTCCGCTGTCGTTGCCAGCCATTCGAGAGTTACCAGCCGATCGTGCAGTGAGACGCCCAGTTTACCTGCAATATGGTCGTAACAAGTCCGTGCGGCAACCAGCCGGTTCGGCGTGCCTGGCACGAACTTGTTTTGAGAGCCGCCTGCCAGGACGCTCATACTTTCAAGGACATTGGCGACATCGGCTCCTGCCAGACTGTAGTAGCGATGTTTGCCCTGAACCAGAACCTTGACCAAGCGCGCCTGCTTAAGCCGATTGAGGTGCACACTCGCTGTTGACGGACTCACGTCGGCGACGACCGCCAGCTCGGTGCTGGTGCGCGCACAGCTATCCATCAGACAAAAGAGCATGCGGGCTCGCGCCGGCTCGCCCATAACGGCCGCAACTCTCGAAACGCGCTCGTCGTTGCGGCCCTCGACATCCACGCTTTGATCGTAAACGAATTAAGCCGGCCTCACAAGCGATACATTCTCAGCATGCGCAAGGGCGAGCCCCCAGCGAAACAAATAGATCGTCGCCAAGCCATGGCCAAGGCCGCCTTAGGTTTTGCCTGTTCGGCTGTAGGCCTCGATGGATTCACTACGACGCCTCCCAGGATAGAACCCATGGCGATTACCTGCTTCATTCGCTACCAGATCGATCCGTTTCAACGGGACGCTTTCAAGAAGTACGCAGAGAGTTGGGGGCGGATTATTCCTCGATGCGGCGGGAGCCTGGTCGGGTATTTCATTCCTTACGAAGGAACGAACGATGTGGCATGGGGATTGATTGCCTTTGAGAGCCTGGCCTCTTATGAACGGTACAGAGCACGCCTACGGTCCGATCCGGAAGCCCGTGAAAACTTCCTCATGGCTCAAACCAAGCGTCTGATTTTGCGTGAGGAGAGGAACTTCGTGGAGATTGTGGATGGCACCTTTGGACTCACGTCGAGTTCCGAAAGGTGAATCAGGCAGCCGACACCGACATCGACACTTTGATCTGCAACGAAGTGAGGGGACATCACAAGCTTTATATTCCCTTGCAAGAGGTCTCGATTATGAACAGTCTACGTCTAACCGGTCGCAAAGAATTGACAAAAATCTGGCTGGGAATCGTGCTGACGGCATTGTTCCTTTTCACGCCGCGTGTCACGGCACAGCTCACGAGTGGAAACATTACAGGTACGGTTTACGACCCGACAGGAGCGACGGTACCGGGCGCCCAGGTGATTGTTCACAACACGGCTACGGGGTCCGAGAACACGACAATAACGACCGGCGCGGGCGATTACCGTTTCGAGAATCTAGCTGTCGGGGCTTATACACTTTTCGTAAACGCCTCCGGTTTTACCAAATCGGAAGTGCAGAACCTCACTGTGCAGTTGAACCAGACGGTGACGGCCAACATCGCGCTGAAGGTTGGACAGGCGAGCACCACGGTTGAGGTCTCGGAATCAGCGGTTGCCGTGGATACGACCACGGCTCAAATTCAGACGACTTTTGACGCCAAACAGATGGCGGATCTTCCGAACACTGCGACTGGCTCCGGCGTTTTGAATTTATCGCTGCTGCAGGCCGGTGTTGCTACCAGCGGCTCGGTGGGCGTAGGGACCGGGCCCTCTATTGGCGGCCAGCGGCCGAGGAACAATAACTTCACGGTGGAAGGCATTGACAACAATAGTGGAAGAGTTACCGGTCCGCTGGTAAGTATTCCGAATGATGCGGTGGCTGAGTTTACGCTGGTTGCGAATCAGTATTCTCCTGATTTTGGCCATTCGTCCGGCGGCCAATTCAACCAGGTAGTGAAGAGCGGAACCAACCAGTTTCATGGAACGCTCTACGAATACTTTCAGAATCGCAATCTGAACGCCGCCGACAATCTCAGTGCCGTCAGCCGGACGCCACTTCACCCCCGATTCGACGATAACCGGTTTGGCGGAACCGTCGGCGGTCCGATTAAGCGGAACAAACTTTTCTTCTTCTTTAACTACGAATACAATCCGGTAGGACAAGCGGGCGCCGCCGGACTGATCTATGCGCCCACCGCGGCGGGGTACGGCACAATCGCCGCCGCGCCCGGCGTGAACCAGACCAATTTGAGCATCTTGAAGCAGTATGCCGGAACGGCGGCAACGGCGGTAAATCAAGCCGTACAGCCCTATCCTGTGCTCAGTACTCGAGCGCTCGGTCCAGAGTACGTCCAAGCGACTACAGCCGCCGGAATCGTTGGGACGCCGATTCAGATCGGGCAAATCTCCGTTGCCAGTCCGAATTACGCCAACTTCGAAACGGGTGTTGCCTCAATCGACTACAACATTTCCGATAAAGACGCTCTACGCGGAAGGTTCATTCTGAACCGGACTGGTGCGATCGATACAGCCGCCACATTCCCGGCGTTCTTTCAAACCATACCGAGCAATTTCTATCTCTTCGCCCTCTCCGAATACCATAATTTCACTCCGACCCTGATCAACGAGTTTCGTGCTGGCTACAACCGTAACTCGACCGACACGCCCGTCGGAAACCAGACCTTTCCCGGCCTGGACCAATTTCCGAACCTTGTTTTGAATGAATTGAATGGCCTGCAAATCGGGCCAGATCCGAATGCTCCCCAGGATGGGTATCAGAACACTTATCAGGTGACCGACAATCTGACCTGGACGAAAGGTGCTCACAGCTTTAAGTTCGGCTTTGACGGTATACGCGAGATTTCGCCGCAGACGTTTACGCAACGCTCTCGCGGCGATTACGAATACAACTACCTGAGCGACTACTTACTGGACTTTTCACCGGACTACCTGGCGCAGCGTTCGCAGGGATTTCCGATTTATTGGGGTAACCGGAATCTGTTTGGCTGGTACGCGAACGACACCTGGAGAGTTCGCCCGAACTTGACCGTGAACTTAGGCTTGCGATACGAATTTGACACGGTCCCGGCGGCCGAAAACGAGCAGGATCTCAACGCGATCGCCAGTGTTCCCGGCCTGATTGAATTTCATTCTCCCAAGCCTCAGACGGACAATTTCATGCCTCGAATCGGGATTGCCTACTCGCCCGGTACAAGCGGCAAAACGTCTATTCGAGCTGGTTTTGGCATCAACTACGATGTCCTGTTCGACAATCTCGGTATATTGAGTTTGCCGCCGGAGCTCTCCACCACGGTGGACGTTACCAAGAGCGGAACCAGCAATTTTCTAGCGAGCGCCGGAATTCCACCGGGACACCCGTCCGCCAACTACACCGCGGCACAGGCTCGCGCGTTGACCGCCGGCTTCATTCCCAACGTCCGACGGCCCGAGTCGTATCAGTGGAACTTCGGCATCGAACACGAATTCGGCGGCAATTATATTTTCGAAACGCGCTATCTCGGCACGCGCGGTCTGGACCTGCCGGTACAGGATCAACTGAATATCGCACCGGTGGTGAATGCTTCGAACGCGCTGCCGCTGTATTGGTCAATGCCGAATCAAGCAACGCTTAACTCGCTTCAAAATACGCTCGGTCCGCTGCTGTCTTTCTACAATTCGCCAGCCGGCGGATTTGCGCCAGCTTATTACCAGTCCGGTTTCAATGGGTCCATTATCACGTCGTACCAGCCGTATGGAAGTTCCACCTACCACGGCTGGGCGAACCAATTGACCCGCCGCTTCTCCAATGGCCTGCAGTTCATTGGCGCTTACACCTGGAGCCACAACATCGACAACTCCACGGCGGAAGTGTTCAGCACCTATGCAACGCCGCGCCGGCCGCAGGACTCGCAGGACGTTGCGGCCGACCGCTCGAGTTCGGCGCTCGACCATCGCCAGCGATTCAGCCTGGAAGTGATTTATGATGTTCCCTTTTTCAAACATTCCAACTGGCTGATGAAAAATGTTCTGGGGAATTGGGAAATTGCTCCGATCTACACCTATCAGACGGGGCAACCCTACACTGTGCAATCGGGCGTGGATTCGAACCTGAACGGGGATGCGGCGCCGGACCGGGCTAGCATAAACCCGAGCGGCGGAACGGAGGGAGTCGGTTCCGGCACCACCGCTCTGTCGAACTCGGCAGGCGCCACCGTCGCTTACCTGGTAAACAATCCGAATGCCCAATACGCCGCGACTCCGGAGGGAGTTATCGCAACCGCTGGTCGAAATACGGCCAATTTCCCGCCTATCAATGACCTCGATGTTACCGCGGCCAAACGCTTCAACTTGACGGAACGGATGTCTATTGAGTTCTCGGCCCGCATCTTCAACCTGCTGAACCATCCGCAGTATGTCAACGGAAACGTGAGCGATGTGGCCCCGATTCTTACAGCCGCCGGCGCTTCGACACACCCGTTCTACATCCCCACGAGCGCGAATTTTAGTAATCCGTCAGAATTTTTTTCGAGCAATCCGCGTAGTATGGTACTCGCCCTGAAGCTCATCTTCTAGGCGAGAAACACCAAACTAAACGCGAACGCGAGCAGCGGAATGCAATGGCCAGCTATTCCACGGACCCAAGCGAAGCGCTCACCGCCGCAGTAGTCTCCCGCAACGCGCAGACCAATATTCTATCGGTCTCCGCAATCGTCGATCTCTTAGCGTCGTTGGGCGCATCCTCAACGATGACCCTGAAGCTGTCCGCACCCACGTGGCTCCCCGGCACAAGGGCTGCTGTCCCCTTGTGCATCCCCCGCTGGCTCCCTTGCTTGGAGCCTGGCGGGACCACAATCAACCAGCGAAACTCAAACCCAACGAGGGTTGCATAACTGAGAACACGTTTATACAAAAACTTGACACTGCCATGATCGTAGTCGCAACCCCAGGAAAGTCTATGAGCATTGCAGTGAACACCATCGGATAAAACGCATTGGCGTAGGAGACGGCGAAACGCGTGACTGGGGTCTCTTGCTTTCGCACGGCTGCCAAAGACATCACCGATCGTCGGGTGTCCCTCTTTTAGCCGATCTAAGAGTCAGGATGAGGTTTGAAGTTCTGGATTTCTTCGATATGCTCAAGTAAGGCGGGCGCGAGCTTGTTTTCACGACAGAGTAGCTCATTTCGATGTTTCATTGTGATCGCTCTGGTCGCGCTGCTCTTCGGAGGACTGTTTCTTCACGCCGGCGGTTTTCCGGCCATCCTCACCGAAATATTCGTATTCCTCTTCCTACTGACCGTAACAATTTGTCCGGTCAAGCAGCCGACAACCGTACTTTTGGCAGAGCATGTTGGACAGCAAGCACCAACTCGCGCGCCGCCGGTTTCCTCCTTATAACTCAGGCGTAACGACACACATGGACCCGAGGGTACGTGTGCGTCTGCTTGTGGGACCTGATTTGAGATCTGGAGGAAGTTTATGTCGTATTGTGACCGCTCTGGAAGGTCGCTTCTAGCGCGATTTCGGGGCTTGTTGGGGATCCATCGAACAGCGAAGGTGCTCTCCGCTTGAGAGGTTGGGCAAGCCTCCATTGACGGCTGAACACCGTTTCTCCTACACTGTTAGCTATATGCCCCGTCTTGATTCCTTGGGTCAGTTCGAGCAATTAGTTCTGACAGCAATTTTGGCGCTTCGCGACGACGCTTACGGTGTGACGATTCATGCAAAAGTGCAGGAACTAGGACGTCCGAAATCGGTCTCACTGGGAGCAGTTTATGTGACTCTTGATCGGCTTGAGGACAAGGGATTCGTCGTTTCATGGCTCTCCGAACCGATACCGGAACGAGGCGGCCGTGCCAAACGTTGTTATCGTCTCGAAGCTTTGGGTGAACGGGCGCTACAGGAATCGGCTGTGACGGCTAAACGAATCTGGGACGGCATAGCGGAGGTTTGGGGGAAGGAATGGGCCAAAGAATGGGGCAAGCGATGGACGAAAGAGACGAGCTAATGCGCTCTGCTCCTCCGAGAATCATCGAAAAAATCTTATCCCTTGCCGTTCCGCCCGCATGCCGCGAGGAAGTTATCGGCGACCTCTATGAAGCCTGCGATTCGTCAGGCCAATACATTCGTGAAGCGATTCGGGTAGTTCCAATGGTGATTCTCAGCAGGATACGCCGCACAGCAGACTCACAAGTGCTCCTAATGCAGGCAACGGCCCTGTATTTGTCGTTCATGGGCGCTGCCTGGTATGAAGGGAAATCGTTTCTCTTCGAAGATTCTGGTCTGCTGAGGCTCGCTATTCCGTCCGTATGGGTCCTGTTTGGGCTGATAGTCGATGACGCCTATGCCCGTCCAGGCAAACGGTCACTCTTTAAGCAAATGCGAGGCCCGGTGCTTGGCCTTGCATTCGCTTACCTGTCCCAAGAGGCTCTGTCGGCTGACAATCGGCTGCTGGCTTTGCCGTCGCTGGTAATGTTCTTCGGAAGCGCAGCAGGCCTGCTCTTGTCAGTGGGTATCAAATTGTTGTTCCCGTCAGCCATAGATCGGCCAGCCGGGGCGGGTGGGCCGGCGCTCTGGCTAAAGCACAGTCCAGAGCCAGTTCGAATGGCTTCGGAGGCTATGTTGATCGCCAAAACCCTTGCATTTGTTTTGGGCTTCGCATTTATTGGAGGACAAATGGGCGGGCGATGGGTCGCAATGGCTCTCGTCTTGATTTCGGTACTGCTTCTCATCGTTCGTGAATTGCGCAGGCGGTGGTAATGAAACCACCATTTGAACAATCGATAACAACAAAGAGCACTCCCCCAAACTCAGCATCGAGTTTGAGGGCGTGACAACTCAACGATTGTTTTAGATTCGTGTTCCACGTAACATCGGTTTAGCAAGCAACGTTGGACCGTCAGTTCGGACCCAACGGTTCGAGGGCTGCTGATCTTTGAGGCCTGCTCTGCAAACATTCACGTCGTTCGACGGACTCCGCATTGCCTACCACGATGAGGGCGAAGGCCCGGCCGTTATCCTGTTGCATGGATTCGGAGTCGATGCACTGGGTCAGTTCGGAGACTTCGAGCGCATACGCCCGATACTTGAAAAACGGCAAGAGATGTTTCGCGAGGTTTTCGGCGGGGCGCTCCCGTTGCCTAATCCTCCCGCCGAGGGTAGGGCCGGCCTTGCGCATGCCCTGCGCGCCGCCGGTGCCCGCACCATCTTGCCCGACATGCGAGGCTTCGGCGCGTCGGACAAGCCCCGCGAGCAGGAAGCCTACACTGGTTCTGCGATGGCCCGGGATGTCATCGCGCTCATCGAGCACCTGCGTCTGGACACCGCCGACGTGATCGGTTTCTCGATGGGGTGCGGCACAACGGCCCGGCTGCTCATGCTGCACCCGCCCCCGGTGAAGTCCGCCATTCTGGCCGGCCTCGGCGACTATGTCCTCCAGGACACCGTGATGGACTTTCCCAAAGACTGGCCGATCCCGGATTCCGTGCCGCGACCCATTACCGGCCGGGTATGGGCCGAGGAAGGAGCAAAGATCCTAGATAAGGGAGAAATGGTTCCTGGACACCTCGCCTCAGCCGGTCTGATCGCGGCTCGCGTTACCGGCGCGGACCCGCAGGTCCTTGCGGCGGTGATTCGCGGTGCGGTCGTTCCGATGTGGCCCGCCGAAACGCTCCGTACCATCGATGTGTCAGTCCTGATCCTCAACGGGAAATCCGACGCGGCCAACCAGAAGGTAGCGCGCCTTCTTGCAGAGATCCCCACTGCACGCTTCGCTGCCTGCGAAGGCGATCACCACTCGACGCCCTACCAACCGACATTCCACCAGGCAGTAATAGCGTTCTTCCATGACCAATGGCGCCAACGCCCCGCCTTGTATTTTGAAAAGTGTGGCATGGGCAGCACCGCCGGACGGCTGCGCGGCGGCCCGCCGAACTCGGGACACCGAAAATCTAAAGCTGATCACGATATTGCCGCTCATGATACCTCTACTTTTTCTGACTCCCGTATTGCAGGAGCCGAATGGGGTCTTGCCACAGCAATGTCCTGTTCCCGCCCTTTACCCCAATCTTGATGTTGGTTCGACAAGCGTCGCCGAGCGGCATACCGGGATGGCAGCCTTGGGTAGGGCTGGCAGGTGTAGTTTTCGCCACCTTAGCTACTTCGTGGATGGCCTCGCGCATTTTCCGACTAGCGATCTTATTCAAGGCAAGACACCGAATGTCTCTGAGCTTGTTCGGTGGGGTGTAGCGGGTTAACAGCGGTTGTTCATGAGCTGCTTATCGCAAAAAGGTTCTTGTGACTTCGGCCGCGAATTTCGTGATCTCTTGAGTGCAGGCATATCATGCCGGTATGAGGACTAGTGCAATATTGCTGAAGTACCAAGCGCGGTTGGTAGCGCTACATGCCACGGCAAGTCAGCTACGTCTTGGTCAGATGGTTGCGTTGGGCGTGATGGTCCTCGCGGTCCTGGCCATCATTCTTCTCGCGTTCTTCTCGATCGCGAAGCACAGCGTGCGATTGCCATTGCGCTTTGTGCTTGCTTTTTGTAGCTTCTCGCGCTTTGCCATGGTCACGTTCCGTATGGCGGACGATACACGCTCGATCAGCACACTTCGGCTTGGTAGCTGTTAATTTGCGGGTCCAGCAAACAGCAGCAGATTCCCATCCGGATCCTTGACGACGAAATTCTTGGCGCCCCAAGGCTGCTTTTTCAGCGTCTGGTGAAAGGCAACGCCAGCGGACTGAAACTCAAGAAACAGCAACTTGATCTCGTCCGTTGTAGCGACGGTCATAGATACCAATAACAGTTCCTCCCGATCGCGGACCGTCGACTCGATTACTGTTCGCTCGACACACCTTAGATTGAGACGCGCCGCGTCGCGACCCACCTGTGCATAGTAGGGAGGTCTGCCGTAACTGAATACAAGCGTAAAGCCTAACTTCTCACGGAAAAATTCGCATGATCTCTTGATATCGGTGACGAACAGTTGCGGCTCTGCACTGACAATCGTTGCTTTGGATGGCGATGATTTCACCTTGAGCGACGTGGTCGAAAGTCCAGTTTTCAGGGCTTGCCAACTATCGAAGCCCTGCTGTCGTGCGACCATTTCTTGCGCATCGCTGAGCTTAAAGCTCGCCGCAAGAATCTCGGAGTCGGGCATATTCAGGAAACGAGGCAAATGTCCGCGGATTTGTGCGGCGACGGGATAGTGGCGTTCGCGATGCCACCGCAATATGAGCTTGGCTTGCTTTTTGAGGTTTTCTAGATTGGGCATGTAGGCCTCCACGATCAGATCGTAGGTGGGCATTGCCCTTCGGCGACCTGCCGTTGCATCCTACATGCGCAGGTTACAGTATCTGCGACGCCGTCAGTAGTTGTCAATTGAGAACAACGCCGCGCCTTCTCCGCCCATGGCCATAGCGCGGATGAGCTTACCTGTCACCGCCAGTTTTTGTTCTTGTGCGATTGCGTCGAAGGAAATGCAAAGGAGCGCCAAGACCACACCTATTCGCACGATACGCATCACCTCTCTTCTTTCGAAAGTCTGAGCGATTTCACCTTAAATGTAATAGTTCAGACCTGATCTGACAAAGCCACTAGGACACAGTAGCCGCGCGGGCAGCGCGCGGAGAAAGCTGGTCCGGTGAAGTCAGGACCACAAAACGGTCGAGTTGTTTCTCGTCCGCCAAGTGCCGGGAATCCGAGAAAGTCTGCATCGGCGTTTTCCCAAAACAATACTTACCCGAATGCGGGCGACTTCGATTGTACTCTTCCAGCCACAAGTCCAGATCGGCTTGCAGCTGCTCGAGCGAAGAATACAGCTTCTTGCGAAAGGCCACACTATAAAATTCGTCCTGCATGGTGCGATGAAATCGCTCGCAGATACCGTTAGTCTGCGGTGATTTCGCTCTCGTCCGGCTGTGGTCAATGTTCTCCACTGCCAGATAGAGCTGGTATTCATGATGTTCGCGCTGGCCGCAGTACTCCGTTCCGCGGTCCGTCAGGATGCGCAGCAAAGGAACGTCCTGCTCTTCAAAGAAAGGTAAAACGCGATCATTCAGCATGTCGGCCGCGACTAACGCGTTCTTGCGATCATACAGTTTGGCGAATGCCACTTTCGTATAGGTATCGATGAAGGTTTGCTGATAGATCCGGCCGATGCTCTTGATCGTACCCACATAATAGGTATCCTGTGCGCCCAGATAGCCGGGATGTGCCGTTTCGATCTCGCCGTGCGCTTCCTTTTCCTGCTTCGCTTTCTCCATGGCACGCACCTGTGCTTCGGTGAGCACTTGCCCGGGCTGCTGCGCCAGCTTCGCCTCGAGCGCCTTGAGCCGCCGGGCGAAGGTCTGCAGATCGTGCCGCAGCCAAACGCTGCGCACCCCGGTGGGTGAAACAAAGAGCCCGCGTTTGGTCAGCTCATTCGCCACCCGCACCTGTCCGTACGCGGGCTGCTCGATCGCCATCTCCACTACGGCCTGCTCGATGTGCGCCTCCACCCGGTTCTTCACACACGGCTTGCGCCGGCTGATCTCCTTCAAAGCCAACTCGCCGCCCTTCTCATACAGCTCCTTGAAACGGTAAAAGCTGTCGCGCGAGTAGCCCATTACCTTGCAAGCCTCTGAAACACTGCCCAGCATGTCGGCCAGGTTCAGCAGACCCACTTTATTCTTGATGATCTTTTGATCGGTGTTCACTTGACATCTCCTTTTTCGCGCTTTCGCGCAGTCTATCAGAAATGTCAGACCAAGTCGAGCCTATTACACCACCTTAAACGTGACTTTCTCGGCGTCCAACGCGCTCAAATCGAATGGTGTACCATTGCAAGGTTCAGACCAGCCCAGCCCAACTGAGAGGAAAAACACCGTGGATCGAGCCGAAGAACTCAAGACCAAATACCGTTCCGCCCTGGAATCTATGCAGCAACAAGGCGTTCAGATTTCGCAGATCGGTTTGCAGGGCAATAAGCTCTTTGTGCAAGGCGTTGCGCCTTCAGAGGAAGCAAAGAATGCCGTTTGGGATCAGATCAAAGCCATCGACAGCAGCTACGCCGATCTCACCTGCGATCTCAAGGTAGGTTCGCCTGCAGAATCCGCCGGCTCGCACGATCTTAGTCAAGCTGCGCCGCAATCCTTGGCCGGCGCTCTGTCCGCTGCGTTTCGATCTGACCAAACGCCGGCTTTCCCCTCCATGCTGTCGAACCTCTTTAGCAACTCCGATGGGCAGCAACGTGCCGGTCTGTTGAATCAGCTCTTAGGAGCGGCAGGTCCGAGTCTGCTTGGGTCGGCCGTGGGTGGTCCGCTCGCCAATTTGCTGAAAGGCGGTTCAACGGTCACGGCGGAGCAGGCGGCGCAAGTCTCCCCCGAGGCGGTTCAAAACTTAGCCGAACATGCTCAGAAGGCGAACCCTTCCGTCATCGACCAAGTCAGCGGCTTCTATTCGCAGCATCCGCGAGTAGTTCAAGCGCTCGGGGCCGGCGCCATGGCGATGATCATGTCGCACATGAACAAGAAGTAGCAAAAGCGCTGCGGATTCCGGAGCACCCGTGCGAGCGACCACCCCCGGAGAAGCCTGGTTTTAATGGTGAGCGGATGCGACTGATGGTACTTATTCAACTACCAATCGGCGCAAATATCGGCAACAGTGAATAGCGGCGTGCCTGTAAGAAAGAGAGGGAGAATGGCATCGGAAATAAAGAGGCACAAACGTATATTGGGACCGGAAGTTTTCTGCCCAAAGACGGGGGTACTACTCGGAAGGCAGGTGTTGAGTCCTACCGGGGAACCATACTCGACTTTGCTCGACGTTACGGAAGTGCCGGGCCGACCTCGCTCGATACAAAATTATTGGCTTCGAAACGCCCAGTCAGAAGATCCCTACTCGCCGGTCCTGGTTGGATCGCCTTCTCAGGCGATAAGAGACGAGGAGGCTGGGAAATGTTTAAGCGTTCGAAGATTACAACGTTAAACTCAGACCACCAGAGGTAAAGGTGAATTCCTTGGGACGCAGGATCGGTCTCTCGGAAATAGCGGAGCACGGGAAGCCGCGCAAAATATCCTACGAAGAGTTGCCGAGTCATTTAATCAGGGACGTAACTGGTCTGCCGGGGACGCCGAACGGCTTTCAGATTATCGGCGGGGTGCCTCCGCCCAAGAAGAAAGCGGAGTAGCGTTGTCGGGGATAACCGGTGCAGCTTTCGGTATTGGCTTTCAAAACCGCAATAAGTGAAGAACTTGACAGCCCACTCTAACCGGGCGGGCTTTTCTGACGCATATTAAGTCACGGTACTTATGAACCCTTTACTGAGACGTTGCGAGTAAGTGGCCCACCCACACTGTCGAGCTGAACGAGGATCTACGCCATGTAGCTCGCACAGCGCACTTCTGCCAGCTAGGTGCCGACGCCGTGGTTAAGGTGTAATAGTCCAGACTTAATCTGATATTTTCTGATAGACTGCGCGAAAGGCGCAAGAAGGAGATGTCAAGTGAACACGGATCAAAAGATCATCAAGAACAAAGTGGGTCTGCTGAACTGTAATAGTTCAGACTTGATCTGACAAACGGTTTAGGACACAGTTGCCGCCGCGCGTTCAGCGCGCGGAGAAAGCTGGTCCGTTGAAGTCACGACCTGGAAGCGATCGAGTTCTTTTTCGTGCGCCAGATGCCTGGAGTCCATAAAGGTTTGCACAGGTGTTTTGCCGAAGCAATATTTCCCGGAATGGGGCCGCTGTCGATTGTACTCTTCCAGCCAGTTGTCCAGATCAGCCTGCAACTGCTCGAGAGAGGAATATAGCTTTTTGCGAAATGCCACACTGTAAAACTCGTCCTGCATGGTGCGGTGAAACCGTTCGCAGATGCCGTTGGTCTGCGGTGATTTTGCTCTAGTCCGGCTGTGATCGATGTTTTCCACCGCCAGATAGAGCTGATATTCGTGATGCTCGCGCTGGCCGCAGTACTCGGTTCCCCGGTCCGTCAGAATGCGCAACAAGGAAACATCCTGCTCTTCAAAGAAAGGTAAGACACGGTCATTGAGCATGTCGGCGGCCACCAGCGCGTTCTTGCGGTCATACAGCTTGGCAAAAGCAACCTTCGTGTACGTATCGATGAAGGTCTGCTGATAGATCCTCCCGATGCTCTTAATGGTACCGACGTAGTACGTATCCTGAGCTCCGAGATAGCCAGGGTGAGCTGTTTCGATCTCGCCGTGCGCTTCCTTTTCCTGCTTGGCCTTTTCTATGGCACGCACTTGCGATTCGGTTAACACCTGCCCGGGCTCTTGCGCCAGCTTCGCTTCCAGGGCCTTGAGGCGTTTGGCAAACGTCTCCAGGTCATGGCGCAGCCAAACGCTTCGCACGCCGGTGGGCGAAGCAAACAGTCCACGTTTGGTCAGCTCGTTCGCCACTCGAACCTGACCATAGGCCGGCTGTTCGGTAGCCATCTCGACGATGGCCTGCTCGATCCGCGGCTCGATTCGGTTCTTCAAACAAGGTTTGCGCCGGCTGATCTCTTTCAGAGCCAGTTCGCCTCCCTTCTCGTACAGTTCCTTGAAGCGATAAAAACTGTCGCGCGAGTAGCCCATCACTTTGCAGGCCTCGGAAACACTGCCGAGCATGTCGGCCAGGTTCAGCAGACCCACTTGGTTCTTGATGATCTTTTGATCGGTGTTCACTTGACATCTCCTTCTTGCGCCTTTCGCGCAGTCTATCATAAAATGTCAGATCAAGTTGAGACTACCACACTTACTAAAACCGTAATTACAGGTTGGAGCAATCCGAAGGCAGGAGCGCCAGCAGACGACAGACGCCCCCTCCAAGCCCTTACTTCCTTTTGTAGTTTTCTTTTTCCGTAGTGCTCGGGTGCGTCTTGGCGTACTTAGCAGTGAGGAATTTTCCCGTTTTGGCACTCCCGTTTACGGAGACCTTCTTTCCGGCCACATTTGCTCCTTTCCTCTCCCATTCTAGCGAAAAAACGAAAAGTACAACAAATGTTTCGGTCGGACTTACTGGGACGATGTCGCCCGGCTCGGCAGAAAAGCACGTACTCGCGTGTCACAAATCGATTCGTTCACGTCGTAAAAACGTCATGTCTTCCTGCCAGCGCTTTCCTTAGCTCACACCTCTGGCTGACAAAACGGCTGACAAAAACTCGAAAGCCCGCATCGCGCGGGCCTGTAAACTGTTGAAGGGAAACTGGAGCCACCCGCCAGGATCGAACTGGCGACCTGCTGATTACGAATCAGCCGCTCTACCAACTGAGCTAGGGTGGCCCGAATCTCTTTTGAGTGTACCCAACTCCTCGCTTTTCTTCACTCGCTATCCTTAAGATATGTCCGCCCTTGAGCGGCTTGACTGTTGCCTGAACTTCCTGAAGTCGAAACCGTCGTCCGTTCCGTGGCCAGCTACATCACCGGCCAGTCCATCGAAGCCGTGACTCTCTCCTCTCACCGGGTCACGCGAGGCGATCGCGCCCGCACTATTCAGGCGCTCGTCGGTTCCACAATCTCCGCCGTTCGCCGCCACGGCAAGCAGATTCTCATCGAGCTCGATCGCGGCCTGCTTTACATCCACCTCGGTATGACGGGCAATCTTCTCTGGAACGCAACGCCCGGAAAATACTCGCGAGCTGTTTTCACGCTCAAAGACGGTCTGCTCGTCTATAACGACATCCGCCAGTTTGGACGCGTCGAATTCTATCCCGAGACTCCTGCCCATCTGGCGCGCATTGGGCCTGACGCGTTGCAGATGGACTTTTCTACTTTTCTTGCGCGCCTAAAAAAACGCAAGGGTCCCATCAAACCGCTGCTTCTCAATCAGTCTCTACTCAGCGGCGTCGGCAACATTTATGCGGACGAAGCACTGTTTGCCGCCCGCATCCATCCCCGTACCCGCGCCGGTCGCATCTCCCAGCAGCGCGCCGGAGAACTCTACCGTCAGCTACAGGCCACGCTGCAGCTCGCTATTCAGCACCGCGGCTCCTCCATTTCGAATCATGTTGACGCCCGCGGTGAGCCAGGCGGCTTCCAGCAAATGCACGCCGTCTATGGCAGAGCCGGCAAACCGTGCCTCCGCTGCGGATCAACCATCAGACGCATCGTGCTCGGCCAGCGTGGAACCTACTACTGCCCGCGCTGCCAGCGCGCCTGAACGGGAGTCTGTTCCAAAGGTTCGCCAACAGCCTGCCGGATCGCGTCGGCTACCTCCACCACATTCTTCATCGCGCTTACATCGTGCACGCGCACAATGTGGCCACCATGCAGGATGCAGGCCGTGACCGCCGCCGCTGTAGCAAACTCAGTTCCTATCGGATCTTCTTTCTTCAGAAACGATTTGCGCGATGGCCCCACCGCGATTGGCACATCGAAAAAACTAAGCTCCTCCAAATGCGCGATGATCTCAGCATTCTGCTCTCGCCGTTTTCCAAAGCCGAGACCAGGGTCTATCGCCAACTGATGCTTCTGAACCCCCGTCTGCCGCGCGCGATGCACCGCCGCTTCCAGGTCGATTCCAATCGATCTCATCAGATCTTTCAATGGCGGAAGCTTAGCCCACGTCTCCGGCGTGCCGCGCATATGATTGATAATCAGTCCCGCATCGTATTTGATGACCACTTTCGGCAACTGCATGTCGAGCATCAGGCCCGTCGGATCGTTGATAATCTCCGCTCCATGCTCCAGTGCTTTCTCCGCCACTCCCGACTTATAGGTATCTACCGAGATCGGAATCGTCAGCTTGCCACGTAGCCGCTTTAGCACTGGGACCAGCCTCCTAAGCTCTTCCGCCTCCGAGATGCGTTGCGACCCTGGGCGGGTCGATTCGGCCCCGATGTCTATAATGTCTGCCCCTTGCTCCTCCAGTTCGACTGCGCGCGCAAATGCCCGGTCAGGATCTCCGTACTGGCCCCCATCAGAAAACGAATCGGGCGTTACATTCAACACTCCCATCAGCAGCGTCCGATCGCCCAATACGATCTCGCGCTGCTTCAGCTTCCAATGAAAACGCTTGTCCATCTTCTATCAAGAGTTTGGCAGAGAGCCTGCGCTTAACCCTGCTCCACCAGCATTCCCAAGTGCCGCAATACCCGCCTCACCTTCTTAGGTGAAACGGCTAGTCGCTGGGCGACTCTCGACACCTTGCGCCCCTCGTGTTCCCAGACCTTCCGGATCAGCAATTCCTCAAACTCGCCTACCACCTCCTGCAGCGATTTGTCCCCTACTGAGCCTTGCGACCAAGCGCGCAGATTTGGGTCTTCCACGTAACCGTGCAGGATACGTTCGCGCAGAATCTCCACTTCCTGCCAAAGCGCGTCGTGACGATCGTGCCCAAGGTAATTCTCGGCTCGGCTGCAGGCGCCTCGTGCCGCTTCCGCTTGGTTGAAAAAGCCATTCACCAGCGTGAGCCCGTAACATATATGCGCCTGCGCTAGCAGCCGCCGGCTTTGCGTACGCTCACCCAGGTCGACAGCTTCCCTGGCGCAATCGTGCGCTAACTGCGCAAACCGGCTCGGATCCTCGCCTTCGCCGATCTCGTCTTCATACCTGGCATTGGCTACGAATGCCTGCACGATTCTAGCCCGGCACATCAGCAAATGATCCGCCTTCGTCGCGCCCAGATCGAATGCCTCGTTCGCGCGCGCTTCCGCTTCCTCCAAATTGCCCAAGTCCAGATAAATTTGCGCCAGATTCACGTCTGCATTTCCCGCCCCGTGGTGGTTCTGTGCTGCTTTATAAATTCGATCGGCTTCCGCCAAATCCCGTTGGGCGCTGCCTAGCAATTCATACATGCGCTCTAGTTGTGCGGCTTTACTCTTCGTCTCCCTGCCATCTCCGCTCGATCCAGCCAGCTTCTGCCGCTCCCAACGCGCATCCATATTGCGGCGTAACTGCAGCGCAAGAAACCGCTTCGCCTGCGCCATATTGGTTAGTGATCGCGCCAGATATCCCGCCAATGACTCCCGCCTCTTGAAGCGATCAATGGAGGCTTCGAAGTACTGCATCGCGTGGTCATAGCGGCCCTCGCGCAACGCTATGCGCCCATACGCCGATTGAATGTTGCCCAGCGTGATCCAGTCATCGGTGTCCCGCAGCACCGTCTCCGCTTCCTGCAGAACGCGCACCGCTTCTTTTAGCTCGCCGTTTTGAAAAAGGATCCAGCTCTCGAGCGTTTGCATCACGGCCTTGATGGGCCATAATCCTTGCGCGGCTGCCATCCGCATCCCGTGGCGCGTAACTTCCAGCGCCTGCTCGTACTCGCCAGCCTTGCGCAAGCAGCGGGCCTTCCAGAGAACCGCAATCAAGGTAGCTTTCTGGTCGCCCGTCTCTTCTGCCAGCGCCAGCACTGTTTCCAGGTGCCGGAGAGCTGTCGTAAGCTCCTCGCCTCGCATCGCGGCTAGGGCCTCTGCCATCCGGAGATGCACATACTCTGTTACCGAAAGAGCCTGGCGCGCATCCCTGTCGAATTTTTTCAGCGCGGTGGTTAGTGTGCCGGCGTCCTGAAATCCCACGTCCAGCCATTGAGCCAGGCACCCCACCGCCAGCCCTGCCCAACGCTCCGCGGGATCGATCTGATCGAACTGCTCACGCTCTCTCTCGAGAGAAGCGACGCCTTCGCCTATACGCCGCTCCTGAATGAGTTCGCTAAGTTGCTGTAACAGCTCAAGAGAAATCATGCCGTTGTAAATAGCTTCCGTATCGCCCGCAAACAGGACTTCATTCTACAGAGTGTTGCTCGCGTAGCCCTACCTGCTTCCCCGTACTCGCTATTCAGAAAACCCCGGCACCAGAACTTTTTTGAGCATTTTCCAGTACGCAGCTCAAGATTGTAAGCCACCATCCGATGAGTCATTTGAGCGAGGAACTCACAGACCGGTTTTCCGGGTCAGAGTAAAACCCCTCAACCGAACTTAGGAGTTCACGTGAAGAAGCTAATCTCAACCTTTATTCTGGCGGCACTTGCCTGCTCGGCAACGCCGCCTAAACTGGCCAAGGAGCTTGCGAGCTCGACTGGCAATACGTCAGTGCCCGTTATCGTGCAGTGGAAACACGCCCCGGACGCCGAACACGACAACAAAGTCGCCCTTCTCGGAGGTGTTGCCAAACATCATCTCCAGAGTGTAAAAGGTGGTCTCTATCAGGTCCCGGCATCTGCCCTAGGCACTCTGGCGAACGACCCCGAAGTAGTCTATATCTCGCCCGACCGGCCTATCGCTGTCAAGCTGGATAATACCGCCGCCGCGATCAACGCCAGTGCCGCCTGGAGCGCGGGTTTCACGGGTTCTGGCATTGCCGTTGCCGTAATCGATAGCGGTGTAAATGCCGATTCCAATCTGGCTTCGGGTCACGCACCTTTGTACACCTACGACTTCACACAACCCGCCGCCGCGCAGGCTGCTGCTTTGGTTCTTGCGAACATCACCGCGCCCCTGCCCGCCGGTTCTCCCTTTCCTCCCAGCGTTCCTGCTCCAGATCAGTTCGGTCACGGTCATCACGTCGCTGGCATCATCGCCTCTAACGGCCTCGCTTCGGAATGCAACAACTGCAACCGCAAATTTAAAGGTGTCGCCTACGGGGCCAACATTGTCGATCTCAAGGTCCTTGACGCCAACGGTGAAGGTTCCGATAGCAAGGTGATCCTGGCGATCGACGCCGCTATCGCGCTCAAGAACATTTACAATATCCGCGTCATCAACTTGTCTGTCGGCCGTCCGGTGTACGAAAGCTACACCACCGATCCACTCTGCCAGGCCGTAGAAGCCGCCTGGAAGGCCGGTATCGTGGTAGTGGCAGCCGCCGGCAACGATGGCCGTGATAACACGTTTGGCGAGCAGGGCTACGGGACCATCAATGCGCCCGGCAACGACCCCTACGTCATTACCGTCGGAGCGATGAAAACCGAGGGCACCTACACACGGACCGATGACCTCATCGCCAGTTACAGTTCCAAGGGGCCGACGGCAGCCGATCACGTTGCGAAACCGGACCTTGTAGCCCCAGGTAACCTGGTCGTCTCCTTGCTCGCCCAGAACAGCACTCTTGCTACCCAGAATCCTGGAAACGCGGTGACTCAGTCCTATTACGAAACCATCATTCATGGCCCGGCGGGTAGCCAGGCCTCGAAGAACTACTTCATCCTGAGCGGGACCAGCATGGCTACTCCGGTTGTCAGCGCGGCCGCCGCGGATCTTCTGCAAGCGAATCCGATGCTGACTCCCGACCAGGTCAAAGCCATTCTGATGGAGACCGCCTACAAAACTTTTCCCGAATCCAGTTCGGTAACGGATGCGGTTAGTGGACTGACCTACACCGACTACTACGATCTCTTCACTGTGGGAGCGGGCTATCTCGATCTCGGGGCTGCTATGGCGCTCGTCAACACTCCTCTGCCGGCGGGAACGGCGATGTCTCCGATCGCTCAATATGACCCCACTTCGGGCAATGTCTCCCTCGCCTTCGATGCCTCCTCGATCTGGAGCGATCGCACTATGTGGGGCGCCCGAACCATGTGGGGCGCTCAGTCTCTCTGGGGCGCGTCGGTTCTCAACTCTAATCAGGTGATCTGGGACTCTCGCACCATGTGGGGCGCCGCGGGCACATCTGCTGCACAGGGAGTCTGGAGCAGCCGGACAATGTGGGGAGCCAGCAGTTCGAGCTCGCAATCTACATCTGGCAGCCGCAGCATGTGGGGCGCCAGTGTAACCATTACGGGAGAAAAGTAAGAGCGCCTCATCCAAAAACTTAGAAGAGCCTCGCAGGGATGCGGGGCTCTTCGGTTTCCAAGCACACGTATTGCGAAGGGTCGCGATACGGCACGTAAAGCCGGTTGGGAGGAGTGCCCGCGTCACGAGAGCTCGCGGTTAGGCGGCGGTTTTTAGATGAATGTCAGGGCATTCGGAGGCGATCGGGACAGGTTGGCGAGAAGCTTTGGCGGTGATCTGGGCCGCGATTTTCATTTTGAGGAGGGTGAGGCGAGCGGCGTGCAGTTCGTGGCTGCGGATTTCGGCCGATTGTTTGCGGGATTCGTGGAGGTTTTTGCGCTCTTCGGCGGCTGCGATGCGTTTTTGCGATTCAAAGCCAATGTCCACTTTTCTTCTTTCGGCTCTGAGGGTTGCGAGTTCGCGGAGGCATTTGTGGAAAGCGCGCTCGTGGGTGGTTTGGTAGCGCAGGTAGAGGGCGAGCTCGTCTGGTGAGTCGCAGTCCGGACGTTCAAAGTTGAAGGCAAGGCCCTGGAGCGAGAGGGCGCGCTGCATGAGCCAGTGATGCTGGGCCATGCGGTCGACCAGCAAGTGTTCGGTCGGCGTGAAGGGCTGATGTTCGGAGCGCAGATCGGCGACCAATTTATCGAAGTCTTCCTGGCACTCCCAGGGCAGCATCATGAAGCTGCCGGTGAGGCCGTGACGCCAGCGATTTTGCGAGACGATAGCTCGGCCCTCAGCGCTGGTAGGGCCGGTAGATAGCTGGGCGTTAACGCGATTGGCGGCGAGGCGAGCGGGGGAGAGTGTAGGACGGTCTTGACGCAAGAGAGACTCCTTATAAAAATGAAAAAGGCAGACGACTCAAACCGATCGTCTGCCCCACTTCCAAGAAACTAGTATACGTGTGCGTTGCAAGCGTTCGGCGGTAAGTGGTTGAGGAGAATAGAGAAGTAGGTTGTGACTGAAAAACTGAGTCCACATCAGCGCTTTATGCCGTGCTGCTTCTGGGAAACAACTTACATTATTCCGTCAGACCGCAATAGTCACCGTAAGTATTGCCTGCGCTATATTAATCGGCGCTTGCAGCTTTGCAAGTCCCGATCTTCCAGCTCTTAAACGCCCCGAAAGTCGGCAGCGTGATCGATCACCCAATCGCGGAATGTCCGCGCCGGTGTTCCGGTGAGATCTGCCACGGCGGATGTAACAAATGCAGGCTGGCCGATGGCGGCTGCCGACGCGTTCAGCAGCATATGTATGACTGGTAGAGGCATTACAGTCAACAACTCACGACTCGCTTCTTCCGGCGATATTTCTTCGAAGCGCAGCGAGCGTCCGATCACTTCACCGATTATGCGTACCTGCTCGAACTGGCTCAGCGATTGAGGCCCGGTCAGCACATAACCCTCTCCGCCATGGTCTTCTCGCAGAGCATTCGGGCTGCGACCGCCGCGATATCACGCTGATGGATCAGCGCAGTTGGCGCTCCGCGTAGGGCCAGCGCACAACGTAGTCTGGGCGAACCTTCGGCGCCCACCAGAGCCGGGCATTGGCAGCAAACATTCCGGGCCGTAGGAATGTCCACTAGGCTCCAGAGTCCTCAATAAGTCGCTCGATTTCCGCGTGCAGCGTTGCAATCGGGTTGGGCTGCTGGAAATGGGTGCGCCGTCCGGTGTGGAGCGGAGAGGAAGACCACTCGCTGGACGTGTTTCGCAATCCGCGCCAGGGCGGGAGCAACAGCCGTTGCAGGGGCACACCACACCAGGAACACTGCATCGACATCGTCCAGGGATCGGTCGAGAGTAGCGGGGATTGTGAGGTCGCCGCGGACGATCTCGACTGGGGCGGGCAGATTCGCCGAATCCGGGTAGCGAGTCAGGGCGCGGACGCGTACATTCGTCGTGATCAGTTGAGAGATGACCGCACGCCCGACGTTACCAGTGGCTCCGATGACGACGGTTCATTTCATACGAGACCAGCTTAAGAGCTATGACCAGGAGATGATTAATCGCCTGGCTGAACGTCGGGGGGGCCGGCTGTCCGCCGGCGTGATCCTCTTTGGAGGATGGATCAAATTCACGATTAATCGCTCGTCTTGATAGAGCAGCTATCTCCGTTTTTGCTTCGGCGTGGTCGAGCGGCACGCCGCACAGCTTGAGACCCCGCCTAATTCGCGGGCCGGGCTTCGGTGGTTTTCGCTGGCTCGCTGAAGCGGCAGGGCCTTTGATCGGTTTTGCTAGGCTTTTGGCCCCGCTCTACGCTTGGGTCTTCGCTATAGTCGTTTGAAGCTAAATCGCCTGCTCACTCAGGAAGGGCCAGCAAGGAAGAAAGGCGGAAATCTTCCGTGTTCCGATCGGTAGCCGCCTGTCCGGAACCAAAGCGCTGCGAGGGAATTCAATGAATTGCGGAAAGGAAGGTTTATGCACGCCCAGAAATGCGCTGGAACACAGCCGGACCTGGACCGCCTATTGGGGCTCACTACACCGAACGTCAAAAATCGTACCCTAGCGATCTGAGGCAGAGCAGGCCAACTGGTGAGAACTGCGTTAGAACGAAGCCGCTAAAGCGGCAGACGCTTCGCGTGCGCGTTTCCGGAGAGCGCAACCAGGCTGGATGAGTTAGCAGTAGTGTGGTCACAGTAAAGGAGGTCCTCTGTGGCCCAGCTACGCCAAGTGATGCTGGACGAACTCCAGCGACGGAACTACGCTCCAATCACGATCAAGCAATACCTGCGGATCATAGACGAGTTCGCCGGTTACTTCGATCGACCAATCGAGAAGCTCGGACCGAACCATATTCGCGTCTATCAGGCGCACCTGTTTCGCGATCGGAAACTGTCATCCAGGACAGTACGACAGCATGTCGCGGCGCTTCGCTTCTTGTTTGTGAAGACGCTGAAGCGGGCATACATGCTGGAGTACATCCCGTTTCCGAAGGAAGAACGGCGATTGCCCATCATTCTCAGTCAGGACGAGGTGACGCGACTCATAACAGCGTCGGATTCATTGATGCACCGCGCGATGTTGATGACGCTGTACGCAACTGGTATGCGACGCACCGAAGCAGCAACGCTGAAGGTCGCAGACATAGACAGCAAGCGCATGGTGATCCACGTTCACGAGGGTAAAGGCCGGCGTGATCGTGACATTCCCTTGAGCGCGAAGTTACTCGAGGTGTTGCGAGAGTACTGGCGCTGGATGAGGCCGAAGACGTACTTGTTTCCCGGCACAGTAAAAGGATGGCGTGCGGACGTTCCCATTTCCCCGAAGATGATGTGGGAGGCATGCCGTGAGGCCGCTATCCGGGCCGGACTGAATCCAAAGATTTCCTCGCATTGCCTGAGACACAGTTATGCAACCCACCTGCTTGAAGCCGGCACGGACCTATACACGATTCAGAAACTGCTAGGCCACGCCGACTTGAGGCACACGCTGGTATATCTCCATCTTTCACGTATTCACCTGCATTCGGCGGCAAGCCCGCTTGACACGCTCCAACTCGCCGACTCCAGCCTCGCTCGAAGATCGCGAAAGCTGCTGCCCCATGAGTCAGCCAACGGTTGAGTTAGCCGATATCGTCCGTGCACTGGGAAACGACTTCATTGTCCGCAACCGCTCGTGGCTAACCTGGCCGCAGGTCCGAGTGCTGCTGGCGATCCAGCGCTGCCGTACTGCCGCTCTAGGCGGTCACCTCGACGGTTGCTCCCGCTGCGGTCACCAGGCCATCTCCTATAACTCGTGTCGCAACCGGCACTGTCCGCGATGTCAGACCAGCGCCCGCAACAGATGGCTCGCAGCGAGATCGAACGAACTGCTGCCGGTGCCGTATTCGCATGTTGTATTCACACTTCCTCACCAGCTTGCCGCCCTTGCTTATCAGAACAAGCGCGTCCTGTATAGCTTGTTGCTTCGCGCCAGCGCTGCAACCCTGCTGCAGATTGCGGCAGACCCGGTCCATCTAGGTGCCGACATCGGCTTCCTAAGCGTTTTGCATACTTGGGGCCAGAACCTGCAACATCATCCGCATGTTCATTGCGTTGTTCCAGCGGGAGGTATGGCTTTCGATCGGTCTTGCTGGATTAAGCCACGCGGGAGATTCTTTCTGCCCGTGAAGGCGCTGGGGAAAGTCTTCCGAGGCAAGTTCGTCGCCGGCCTGCGACGATCATTTGGTTCCGGCAAGCTGTCCTTCCATGGCGAACTCAAGGCGCTTGCCGATCCGCGACTGTTCCGCGCCTTCGTCCGCTCGCTGCATCGCACCGACTGGGTGGTCTATGCGAAGAAGCCATTCCGCGGGCCAGAGCATGTACTGCAATACCTGGCCCGCTACACGCATCGGGTGGCCATCTCAAACCACCGTCTGGTGTCCTTTGACGGCCATCAAGTCACGTTCCGCTGGAAGGATTATGCACACGACAATAAACAGAAGACAATGACGCTCCGTGCGGACGATTTCCTGCGCAGATTCTTGCTGCACGTCCTGCCACGCAGTTTCGTGCGCATCCGTTTCTTTGGCTTCCTCTCGGCTTCCAAGCGCAGAACTCTGCTGCCCCTTTGCCGTGCGCTGGTCGGAGCCCTGCGGCCGAATAACACAAACGGAGTGTCGGTGGTCTCGGGATTGTTCACCTGTCCGCGCTGCGGTGGCGCGATGATCCTGATCCAGCAGCTAACCGCACCGACTCTGCGTGTGCACGCAACTCAGGCGGGGTTCAATGACACCTCGTAGCTTCTATGCAACGGGACAACTGGTGATCTTTCGGCAGTACCTATGCGACCGGTGCGCCTCGCGTTCCGTGGGCTTGCCCCTACCGCCACATGCTGCTCGCCTCACATCGCTTGATCGGGCGCCGATGAGCTTCGGCTACCAAGAATGGCGTCCTTCTCATCCTCAACAATCAGGGCGACGGACTATTTGACCCACAGAAACAAGCTTCAAAGCCCATAGACCAGAGGCGTTATCTACAGCGGCTTCCTTCAAACGGTCCTATCGAAAGCGCCCTTCACCGGGTGTGTCAATCAGCATTCTCGTTGGGCGCTTCCGATAAGAATCTACCGTTTCTCAGCACTCAGGTTTGCTGTTCACGCAAGATGGTTGCTGAAGAGGTCGACCGCGCTCTGTGGCGCGGTATCGTCGAAGAACCGTTTGAGGTTCTGTGCAGCTTCGCGAGCAAATGTCTCGCTTCGGGGGAAGAGTTGGTTCTCATAGGCAGCAAGTGCGGCTTCGCTGTCCCCGGGATGGGCGAGTAGGGTTCGGGCCAGCTCCGCGCCATCGTACATGGCGAGGTTGGCACCTTCACCTGCGAACGGAGACATGAGGTGCGCCGCGTCACCGAGCAGGGTTACGCCTGGCACCCGCTTCCACCTGTGATCGACCGGCAGAGCATAGATCGGTCGAAGCAAAGGGTCGATTTCGCTGTCCGTAATCAGAGCGGTAAGCGGGGGAGCCCATCCTGGGAATTGATCCGCAATACCGGCCAGGCTGGCTTTTGCATCGCGGGAGTCGAAAGAAGCGATCCAGCCCTCTGCCTTGTTCAAGGCGACGTACGTCTTCAAAGTCCCATCCGCATTGCGATGTGCCAGGATGCCCTTGCCCGGAGCGACTGCCATACACGTACCGCTGCCGATCGCATCTGCGCTTGCTTTGTGGCGCGTGTCGCCGTCAGAGAGGAATGTTTCGATGAAGCAAGTGCCGGTGTAAAGCGGCTTCAAACCGGATACGAGTGGACGCACCTTCGACCAAGCGCCATCGGCACCTGCAAGCACGTCGCAGAGAGCCGTCGAGCCATTGGAGAAGGTGATCCCATGTCTCCCGTCACCAATCGCCGTCACGGATGCCACCTTGTGACCCCAACGGATCATTTCACCGGGGATGGAGTCGATGAGCATTCGCCGCAGATCGCCTCGATCCACTTCGGGCCGCTTGTCGGAATGTCCACCGGGTTTGTCTAAGACAACGTTGCCATGCTTGTCGACGACGCGTTTCGCGTCCTCGCCAGGACGAATGAGTGGAAGAAACGATTGAAATAAACCCGCATCCTTAAGGGCAATCTGGCCGTTGTATTCGTGAATGTCGAGCAGTCCGCCCTGCACTCTCGCATGAACCGACGCTTCCGCTTCATAGACAGTTGCTGCAACGCCATGGAGATGGAGAACGCGGGCAAGTGTGAGACCACCAAGTCCGGCACCAATGATTGTGATCGGGTTTCGCATATTCGCGCTCCTTTTGTCGTAGTCAGCTTTGTGGGCTGACCAATCGCAACTAGCACTGCCAGTTGCATTCGGAGACGCTGGCCGATCACGCAGAGAGCGTGATTGACTTATACTCGACAACCTGCCAGCGGATCGCTGAGTCAGGCGGTCGTTTTTCGCGACTGTTGTAATCCTAACGCATCTTTACGGCCTCGCAAAGCCTTTGCTTTGGGGCAGTCCTCCGCTTCAGTTTCAAGCCAATGGTTACTACGCTATGTGCATTAGCGAAAGTTTCGTTGCGCGGTGACAGCCGAAAAGGCAGCCCGTCGAAGATTGCGCAAACCAGCGGTTACGCACCAAAATCGGCCACTGTTGGCTTTGCGGGGATTCATGCATTGCAAAAAGGTATTGCCTTATCAATTCGATTGGCGATACCTTTTTGCAACGCATATCGGTTACGAGTCTCGACGGACGACCAAGACACCTCCGCGCAGGTGGGGGTCGGAAGGCTGCCGCGTGCGAGCGTATCTATCGTGAGGAGGCCTCTGGCGGACCTGGGGAGCGGCCCCGAACTCCATCGTCTCCCGGATCAACTGCGCGAGAGTGACATGCTCATCTATGGAAGTTCGACCGGCTCTCGCGACCCCTTCAGGACCTGCTCACCATTATGGAGCGGCTTGGATGCGCTTGCGAGAACTGAGATGGCGCTGGTCGATCGGTCCATCAAGGTACGAATCGGGCGCAATCTTCGGTGAAGCAGGTCTCCGCAAAAGGAGTCTAGCCCTCCTCCAAGGTTATTGCTTCTGCGTCACATCGGGCGGCGGCGGCTGGTTCCGGTCTTTTAGCCACTCTATGCTGATGTTCTGGTTTGCCTTGGTGTGAGGCAGTTGGTCGACATCCGGCATGAAAATCTGCAGGCCGGCCTGCGGTGTCATCCGCGTATAGCCATTGACCAGTTGCGCCTGGTAATTGGCCAGGTCGAGATCGAACCAGGCGTCGTTTGAGATGTCTATCATAATCAGATCCACATGATGCATGGTCAGTTTTCCAAAGTCGATACTGCCGTCACGCAGCCGCAGAAAATTACGCCATTGCTCAACCCTCGTCACGTCATTCTCCGCGTTCCCATACACCTCCTCCAGATCAGGGTTCACGATGCGCACCGTCGTCAAGTTGCCTCTAATATGCGGAGGCGGCAAAAGCGTTTGTGTGTCCAGTAGAATATCGTTTCGCGACACCTGAAGGCCGGCAATTCCCTGCGGATGGAAAAGGTCTGCCAGCGTTACATGGAAATCGCCCAACAGCCCTTTCACCGGTATCTTTAGAACATCGAGTTTTATTACGTGAATTTGAATCTTGTTGTCTGGGACGATTGATAGAGCGCCCGTGATCTCAATCGGTAGCGGGACGATCTTGTGCAGGGTTCCTTTCAACTTGATCTGATTCCCATCGCCCGAAAGCGTAAGGTTTTTCAGCGGAGAATTCCCCAGACCGCTCGCGTTCAGAAACTTGTTCAAATCGCCAATATTTACCCGCAAGACGCCCGTCTTAATATCGATGAAAAAGGAATCGGGTTCATCGAAGGAAGGGTTCACATTGCGCTGAGTTCTTGTCAACTTTCCGCGCAGCCAGCGCACGTATACGCGAAAGTCCGGACCCTTTCGCAGCAGCAGGTTGTGCGCATACACATCGGTTGGCAAGGTGTCCAATGAGGCGCTTGTCCCCGTAGCCGCCTGCTCTGTGCCGCCTTGCCTTGCTCCCGCCGCCGCCGCGGTCTTCGTGGCCTTAGATCGCGCCGGCCCATTCCTCGAACTCACATACCAAACTGCCGTAACAAGCAACGCAACCAAGACAACGATGAGAACAGCGAGACGGCCACGCGTCACCGTCATCAGAGCCATGAGCGCAGCGATTGGAATCTTCTCACGAATCCCCTATCATGACAAACTCGCACTGGGCGAGCTGCTCAATCCGCTACCCTGCAATGAGAGTTCCCGCGTGAAGATCACTAGCATTGAAACGATTCGCCTGGCAGAGTTCCCCCAGCTTCTATGGCTGGAAATCGGTACAGATCAGGGCATCGTCGGTCTCGGCGAGACATTCTTTCATGCGAGCGCCGTCGAAGCTTATCTCCACGACGATCTGGCGCGCCAGTTACTCGGCCGTGACCCCCTCTCGATCGATGCCATTGCGCGCGACCTTGTCCAATATCTCGGCTTCCGCTCGACTGGAGTCGAATCGAGAGCCGCTTCCGCCATCGACATCGCCCTGTGGGACCTTTTTGGCAAAGCAGTCGGCAAACCCATTGTGCAAATGCTCGGCGGTTGGACACGAGATCGCGTGCGTACCTATAACACCTGCGCTGGCGATCGCTACATGCGCAAAGCCGAGACGCAATCGTCCCGCAACTGGGGCATCTCGGAAAACAAGAATCAAAGCGCCGTCACCGGCTTCGACGATCTCAACGACTTCCTGACCCGGTCTGATGACCTTGCCGAGTCGCTCCTCGCCGAAGGCATCACCGCGATGAAAATCTGGCCGTTCGATTCCGCCGCCGAAAAGACACGCGGCCATTACATCTCGGCCGCAGATCTTAAAACAGCCCTCGAACCTTTCGAGAAGATCAGAAAACGCGTAGGCGACAGGATCGACATCATGGTCGAGTTTCACTCACTGTGGCAGCTCCTGCCCGCTATCACCATTGCTAAGGCCCTCGCCGCTTTTCAGACCTTCTGGCACGAAGACCCCATCAAAATGGACAGCCTTGGCTCCCTCAAGCGCTACGCCGATCTCTCACCCGCGCCCGTCTGCGCTTCCGAGACGCTCGGCAGCCGCTGGGCCTTTCGCGATCTGCTCGAAACCGGAGCGGCGGGCGTGGTCATGCTCGATATCGCCTGGTGTGGTGGCCTCTCCGAAGCCCGTAAAATCGCCGCCATGGCAGAAGCCTGGCACCTCCCGGTTGCGCCTCACGATTGCACCGGGCCGGTGGTCTTCGCCGCGTCTACTCATCTCTCCCTCAACGCCCCGAACGCTTTAGTGCAAGAATCAGTCAGGGCCTTCTATAAAGGTTGGTACCCTCAAGTCGTCTCCGGAGTGCCGGTTGTGCAGAATGGTTTTCTCACCGTTTCGGACTCGGCCGGGCATGGCTGTCAGCTGTTGGAAGATTTGGACCAGAGCTTTACCGTCGCAAGGCGCACGACCGCAGGCAAACTTTAGAGAACTTATCGCCGTCCATAGCCGTTACGAATAGAGGATAATGCTCCGCAAAAAAAGTGTATTGCCCAGCGCCTCGTTCTGGGAGTCTGCCCGCATCGCGGTCGAATCGCTCGGCAAGAATAAACTCCGCAGCTTCCTGACGCTGCTCGGCATCATCCTCGCCACCAGCACCCTGATTGCGGTGACCTCGTTCATTCATGGCATGAACTTGTACATTGCCACTAAGCTCTCCGACATGGGTTCGAGCGGCTTTCGCGTCATGCGCATTGTCTTCATCGGCAACTTTGACCCCAAGAAATATCTGGAGATGGAGCGCCGGAATCCACAGATCCAGCCGCAGGAGTACGAGTTTATCCGGGCGAATTCCCACCTGCTAAGCGACGTGGGCCTCGAGACTTTCAAAAGCGTCACGGTTGCCTATCAGGGCCAAACCATGCAGTCGGTGGACCTGCAGGGCATCACTGCCAATATCCCCGCGCTCAGCAATATAGATGTTGGTCAGGGCCGCGAAATCTCCGAGTCGGAGGTTCGTCGCCATGCGCCAGTTACTTTCATCGGTACCGATGTCGCCGAAAAGTTCTTCTCCGGCGTGGACCCGATCGGTAAAACCATCAAGGTCGACGGCGTTCCTTATCAGGTGGTCGGCGTGGCGGAGTCAAAAGGCAGTGTCTTCGGGCAGTCTCAGGATAAGTTCGTCATGATCCCGGTCTACTCTTACTTCAAGACCTACGGCAACAGCATCCATGACGACATCGCCATCTTTGGCAAATCCATCGATCCGAACCAGGTCAGCGAGGCCGAAGACGAGGTCCGCATGTTGCTCCGCGCGTACCGGCATACCCGGCCCGGCGAGGACGACACCTTTAGCATCTTCGGGTCCGACACGCTTTCCAACGCCTGGACCAATCTTACCGGCGCCATCGCCGCCATGGCGTTCGGGGTCGTTTCCGTTTTTCTGGTCGTTGGCGGAATCGTCATCATGAACATCATGCTTGCAGTGGTCACCGAACGCACCCACGAAATCGGGATACGTAAAGCGGTCGGCGCTCGCCGCCAGGACATCCTCAATCAGTTCCTGGTCGAATCCTCCGTGCTTGCCGCTATCGGCGGATTGATTGGCGTTGTCGCGGCCTACCTGCTGACCGTCATCGTCAACCACGCTACGCCCTTGCCCATGTCGATGCCGCTCGCCTCCGTAATCGTAGGCGTCGGATTATCCGCTGCGGTTGGCCTGTTCTTTGGTATTTACCCAGCTCGACAGGCTTCCCGGCTGGATCCGATTGTGGCTCTGCATCAGGAGTAACAAAAATGAAGCTCTTCAGCGCCTTCCGAAACAACACCATGCTCGCATTCGACACGATTCGCGCCCATAAACTGCGGAGCTTGTTGACCATGCTGGGCGTCATCATCGGCACTGGCACCATCATTGCTGTCGGCTCCCTTCTTACCGGCTTCGATGGCGCCGTCACCAACGTCTTCAAGAGCTTTGGACCGAACGCCATCATCGTTTCCCGCGAGCCCGCCTTTCGCACTACTGATCTCACTCCGGAAGAACGCGCGCGCAAGCAGTTGAATTACGAAGACATCGAGACCATTCGTCAGAATTGCAGCGCGTGCGAACGAGTATCGGCGCTCGCCTGGCCCAATCACAACCCGATTGTCACCAAGTACAAGGGCAACGCCATCTACCAGACCCAGTTGCGCGGCGTCGAGGAGTCCTACGCCCAAACCGGGCAGATCGACATGGAGCAGGGCCGCTTCTTCACCGACTTTGAGGCCCGCCACCACGCGCCGGTTGCCGTCATCGGAGCCGACGTCAAAAAAGGCCTGTTTGGGGAAGAGAATCCCGTCGGCAAATCCATCAATGTCGATGGACAGCAGTTTCAGGTGATCGGCGCCATGTATCGCCCGAGCGCCAGCTTCTTCGATAGTTCCGATAACCGCGTTTTCCTGCCGTTTTTCTCATTTAAGAAGATGTATCCGAATGCGCAGGACATCGCCGTCAGCGTGACCGCCGTGAACGGTATGCTTCCCGTCGCGCTCGATCAGATCCGCACGATTCTGCGCATTCAAAGGCATGTTCGCCCCAATAAGCCCGACAATTTCTCGCTGCAAACTGCTGAACAGATGGTCGAACAGTTCCGCCAGATCACCTCCATGACCTTCCTCGTGATGATCGTTCTCAGTTCCATCGGGCTGCTGGTTGGCGGCATTGGTGTCATGAACATTATGCTGGTCTCGGTGACCGAGCGCACCCGCGAAATCGGTATTCGCAAAGCTGTGGGCGCTCGGCGTCAGGACATCACTGTTCAGTTCCTGCTGGAGGCTTCCGTCTTAACCGGACTCGGCGGCGTGGTCGGACTTGGGCTCGGCTGGCTCATTGCCACCGCCAGTAAGCTCGTCTTTACCTCGTTGCCTATCACAGTGCCCGCTTGGGCCGCTATCGCGGGAATTGTCGTTTCCGTCGGAGTCGGTCTGTTCTTTGGGATTTGGCCGGCCAACAAAGCAGCCAAACTCGATCCCGTGCAAGCCTTACGTTACGAGTAAAGCCGGGCGTTTCTTCAAAGGAAAGGCCGGAAGAGCATGGGCCTTCCGGCTTACTGATGTACTGGTTTGTCCTGTTCTTATTTTGTGCTGACGTATCTAACGACCCCGTGTGCGAGGAGGTCATAGGTTGGATCCGCCGTGTGCGCGCCGGTTCGCGGAGATTTCAGCAAGGCGTCCAGATCGATGATCGCGAGATAGACCGGTGCTCCTGTTGCCCAGTCGGCCATCACGCCATATGCTTTATTGTTGTTCGGGCTGGTATAGGCGGTTGTGGTGTGAGGATCAAATCCGGTGGCAAAAACATTGCCGTCAGGAGTGTTGGGAAGCACGGCGGCCACATAATCCACGAGGTTGGGCGTGCCAAAGCCGGGTTTGGCAGGGAGTTGAATCGCGCCAAACCCGCTGCCACCGAATTCACCTGCCACGATGCCTAGGTGAGTGCTGCCGGGTGCAACGGCGATACCGTCGGTTGCGGCGCTGAAATACAGCTCAGGATGTCCCGTGCTTTGGCCGGGCGCTGTCCAGGTGTCGCCAGTCTGGGTCTTCTCGGTCAAATCGACGATGTAAACGCCTCCTTGGCTCTCATCGGAAGAAAGAGCGATCCCCGTTGTGCAATCCTCGCCAGCGGAGTCAAAAGTGCCTGCGCCGGTGGGCGAGACGTTCGAGACCTCCTTTACGGTCGAAGGGCCAGGCAATGCACTGCCGCTGATTTCAAAGAGATCGTAAACGCCACGCTCGTCCGGAGAGAGGATTAAATTCCTGAATGGATCCCACAACACGTCTTCGGATACTTCATATGTCGTTGGGACCGGCGACCCTAGCTTTTGAGTGCTTATGTCCAGGAATTGAAGGGCTGCTGCCGAGCTGCTATATCCCATCGTGATGACGGCTTGATGGGTAACGGCGTTCACTGCCACTCCACAGTTCATGCAAGATCCTCCCGAGAAACCGGCCGTAGAATTGCTTGCCATGTGAGAGTCTTGCTCAAGCTGGCTCCCTTCACCAGGTAAATGTCAGTGTTGTTCGCGGTGCAAACTACCGTGCCGAGAACAGAGTCAACCGAGCACGAGTTCACCACGCTCGCGGTAGACACCGACCCCGGCGAACCGCTGCCTTCTACAGGAACGACTCGAAGCCCCGTGGTTCCACCTTCCCAGTAGCCGTTGGGAACATAGGCCGTAACTGTAGTCGTACCCTTTCCGGCGGCGGGTATTAATGCGACTTCTACTCATGCGCACCCGCTTGGGTCGCGCTTCAATGGTCCTGATCGTGGGGCCTGGTATGCCGCATTTGCAGTGAAAACGGCACAAGCAGAGATAGCTTTTCACAAGTCGACAGAATACGCCGAAATCGGCCGCTTCGACGACAGAGTCACGTATGACGACTACCTGGCGGATTTTAGCGGCAGCTTTCATGACATCCGAAGCTCCCCGAAGTTTAGCCGGGTTCTGGCACCTGACAGTTACGTCGCCTCACAAGCGTTTTCGCAACGGCTGTTTGATGACGGCTCATTGGGTATTGTCTATCCAAGTGTCAGGGACCCTGGCGGCACATGCCTCGCTTGCTTCCGCCCTGCCCTTGTCGGGAACGTGCGCAAGAATAGAACCTACCGCTTTACGTGGGAGGGTAGTCCCGTTCCGAGGATTACCTGAACCGCGGTAAATCAAAATGGCCAAAACTCCTCGTCTTCTCCGATAGGCTGACCTGGAGGCGGCTCGACCGGTTTGGAATTCTCCACCTGCCTCGCATCGTGCTCGAAAAGTCCGACTTGGTAATTCAAGTATGGATTGTTCAGCCGGGCTTGCAGGGTTTTGATCCACTCTATCGCCTCCGAGCGTACTTGTTCCTGCGCCGAAGCGTCGGCGGCCAAGGCCAGAGCCCGGTTCATCACCACATATTGCACGCTCGGGCTTGAATGGGAATCCCAAACGGCACTGCCCAGAGCATTTAGCACATCCCGAAAACTCGGATTCTCGTTATCACGCGCATGATACTCGTCCAACCTCGCCGCTCTTTGCGGATTAAGCAACAAGCTCACCGTTAAATCCGCAGCTGCCCCGGCTCCGGCCACTGGGTCAAAGGTCACGCCCGTGCGGTTTGGAAAATTCTCGCGCGTCCGCTGATAACCCGGAGGACGAGGCGGAATCAATTTCAAAATCCGTTCCGGGATCGTTAGCGTGTCCGGATCGAGGGTCCGCAGCAACGCCCGTAAAGCGCGTCGCTGTTCAGCCGCTGGAACAATCTGGGTGACCGGCTGCCCATCACCGCGCAAAGCGTACGTATACTCATTCCCACCCAGCACCTTCGCCGCAGCCTCCATCTGATAGCGGTGCATAAAATACAGCGGGACCAAGACTTCATCTAGCGTCGCCATGGGCGCACCTTGCGGAATATTGTTCTCGCCAAAACGGGACAACGCAAGCGACCGTACTTTCAAGGTCCGGTTCAACTCATCCACCGCATTCGGGCCGTTGTCCCACAGATGCGATTTAGGATGGGCGCTGCCTGGCGGCCGGCTGTCCGCGTCCGTAATGAAAGTCAACCCTCGCTTCGCCGCATCGCTGATGATCTTATTGAGCGCCGCGTGCTCGTCGGTCTCAGGACGAAATTGCGAATAGCCCCACGCGATCGAAACTTTGTCCCATTCGCCAATGCCCACCGCATAGGCCTTCGACAAATCGAACGAGTTATCCGGCCGGATCTCTATTCTCGGGCCCGGATAATCCATTACGGAAGCCCGGCCCTGCGTCGAAGCGATGTAATTGTGTTCCAGCCCGAGCGTGTGCCCGACCTCATGCGCGGCAAGTTGCCGCAGCCGCGCATAGACCGTATCGCTGAGGAGTTTGGTTTCCTCGTGTCCCGGCGTATAAGGCGCAATCAGCCCTTGAAAAATCAAGAAATCCTGGTGCGCCCGCAATGAGCCGAGCGTCACGATGCCCTTGATAATCTCGCCCGTCCTCGGATCGACTAGTGAATTGCCGTATGACCAACCGCGCGTCGAGCGATGCACCCACTGCACGACGTTGTAGCGGACGTCCATCGGGTCTACATCCACCGGCAGCACCTTAACTTGAAACGCGTTGCTAAAACCGGCCGCTTCGAATGCCTGGTTCCACCAGCTTGCTCCCTGTATCAGCGCCGAGCGGACCGGCTCGGGCGCACCCGCGTCGATGTAATACACAATCGGTTCTACCGGGTCGCTCACCGTCGCATTCGGGTCTTTCTTTTCTAAGCGGTGCCGAGCAATATAACGTTTGACTACGGGTTGATCGAGCGGCGCGGAGAAATCCATGAACTCGATCGGAAAAAATCCCGCGCGCGGATCCTGCAATCGTGGCTTGTAACCGGGTTCAGGGAGAGCCACGAACGCCTGGTGTTCACGCACGGTGACGGCTTCTGGAGTAGGCGTCACCTCTCGAATGAAATTCCCTTGTGGCTCGCCTGTCAACGTAATTGTGGTCTCAATCTCTGTATTCCGCGGAAAGTCTTTGGTCAGTGACAACTCGAAAGCTGAGCGGCTCGCATCCAGATGATAGTTCCCCTGTTTCTGTCGAATAAGATCTTCAGCGACGCCCGCCGCATCGCGCAACAGAAAGGACGTTGCATCCACCAGCACGCGCGAGCCTTCTTCGGCCGCCACATCGAAGCCCCACAACACGGAACGCGCAAACGAATCGGCCGCGGCGCGCTTTTCCGCCGCCTCCCCGCTGCTCGCTCGAAAGCCGTAATTCGATTCCACCAGCAGCACACGCGGTCCGGAGCGCTCGAATTGCACCACCTTCGGCTCATTCATCCGGCCGCGATCAAGTCCCAGATCGTTGGATCCCACGCCAGCCGACAGCGCTGTCACATACAGCAACCCCTGATTCATGTGGCCAATCTCAAGCCACATCTTCCCCGTATGCTCATCCCAATACAGCGGCAGGAAACCATCTAGTTTGCGCGACGCTTTGCTAATTGCCGCAAAGCGATTGTCCGGAGCCGTCTGTTGCGCACCCGCGCACAAACAGCACAGAAACAACATCGGAACGAAGCGTTTCGCCATGGCTTGCCATTGTCGCAGGTCGCGTGCGAGAAATCCTCTCTGTTGGTGACACTACCGATAGACTGGACTTACCAATCACAAACGGAAGTCGCAGTACCCGTGAAGAACCGTGGCCGCCATGCACGAAATCTTGATCGCAGAAGACAACTCTGCAGACGTTCGCTTAATCCAGGAAGCTCTGCGCGTTTTGGATCCGCCTCCGAATATTCACGTTGCGAGGGATGGCGAAGAGGCAATCCAATTTCTAGGTCGCTCCGGGCCGTTTGCCAGCGCGCCCAGACCCAGTCTGGTCTTTCTCGATTTCCATTTGCCCAAAACAGACCCTCGCACCGTCCTCGGCTTCATAAAGGAAAACCGCGATCTACGAAACATTGCGGTCGTCGTGCTCACTACGTCCAACGCCGAAGAGCTGATCCGCGAAGCGTACGCGCTTGGAGCGAACTGTTATCTCTCGAAGCCCTCCGATCTCGACGCCTTTCTCCACACCATTCAATCCGCCGCCCAGTTCTGGCTGAATTCTCCTCTTTCCGCTTAAATCAATCAAGCCTGGCCAGGCCATCCTGTCTGTTATGATTCAGGCGCATGAGCTCGTACTCGATCGGCATCGATCTCGGCGGCACCAATCTACGTGTGGCTGCGGTCGATTCGAGTGGACAGATCTTGGACAAGGTTGCGGAACCCGCTGTCTTCGACGCCGGCCCTGAGCGCGTCGCTGGCGACATCGCCAGAGTCGTCCATAGCGTTCGCTCGAAGATTGGCATCGACGGACTCGCCGGCGTCGGCATCGGCGTCCCCGGCTACATCGATATAAGCGCTGGGATCGTCATCGGTTCGGCGAATCTTCCGGGTTTCCAGGGGTTTCCGATTCGTGATCGGGTGCAGCAGCATCTCGGAACACCCATCCTCCTGGAAAACGATGCCAACGCCGCGGCGCTGGGCGAGATGTGGATGGGTGCCGGCAGAAACGTCAAGGATCTCATCCTCCTGACGCTGGGAACAGGCATCGGCGGCGGCATCGTCTCCGACGGGAAGGTCCTGCACGGCTCGAACGGAATGGCGGGTGAGTTCGGCCACATGACCGTTTTCCCTGACGGGAATCCCTGCGGCTGCGGCAACTGCGGGTGTCTCGAAAAGCACGCCTCCGCGACTGCTATTGCCGCCATGGGACGCATGATGCACTTCGGCCGCGAAATCAAAACTGCAGCCGACGTCTATGTCTTAGCCCTCGAAGGCAACGAGCGTGCTAAACGCGTCTTTGAGTCGATGGGCCGAGCCTTGGGAATCGCGCTCGCGAACCTCATCAACGCTTTCAACTTCCCGCTCTATCTCGTGAGCGGCGGCCCACTACCAGCCTGGGATTTGTTCTCGCCTAGCATGTTTGGCGAAATCCTGAAGCGCTCTTTCACTTTCTCCCGCACGGGTACCAGGGTCGAAAGAGCTCTGCTCGGCGCGGATGCCGGCTTGTTTGGCGCCGCCTATCTCCCGCTCTCGAACAGCGAGGCGCTTGGTGGAACAGGCGCTCCGGCCTGCCACTTGCAGGAGACCAACTCAAACAATTGGCCATAACCGTTCATTCGAGCACCCGCATGAGTAAGCCTTTGAAAGTCGCCGTTGCCGGACTCGGACGTATGGGAACGGTCCACGCTCTCCATTTGCATGAACTCGCCTGCGAGACGGGTGAGTGCGAACTGGCGGCGTTGGCAGAGCTCGATATCGAACGTGCTCGCCGTTTCATTGCTGACGTGGGTTGCCAAATCCCAGTTTTCGCTTCCGTCGAAGAGCTAGCCAAAGCGGGCGTCTGCGACGCCACCGTGATCGTCACCCCGACGGAGAAGCACCGTGAACATGCGGTGATGATGATCGCTGCCGGGCATCGTGTTCTGCTGGAGAAACCGCTGACAGGGACTCTCGGCTCCGATCGGGAATTTGCCGCAGAACTTGACAGGGGTCATCCGAACGCACTCATGCTCGCGTTTCAAAGGCGCTTCGATGACCCTCTTATCTATGCGAAACAGCTGGTGGAAAGCGGCGTGATCGGACGTGTTTTCAAGATCTACTCGGCGCTCGAGGATTCCAGCCCCGCGCCGAATGGTTACCGAAGCGGTGGGATTCTGCCGGACATGTCGGTCCACAACGTAGATGAAATTCTTTGGCTTACTGGACGCATTCCCCGCAAAGCGCTTGCAGTTGGCTCGCGGGTCTATAGCCATAGGCTCACAACCTGTGTGGAGGACTTCGATGATGCGCTTCTGTATCTCTGGTTCGAAAGCGATCTTATCGCGCAGATCCAGGTCAGCCGTAACCACGTCTCCGGGTACCGGGTCGAGAGCGCGCTTTTTGGCGAAGAGGGCCAGATTCATGTCGGCCACTTCGAGCAGAAACCTTTTGAAGTTGCGGTTGAGGCTTATGGCCGGCGGGGTGCTACAGAACCACTTGCCTGCCGAAGATTCCCGATGCGGAATTACGGTCGCCCTTTGCCGGAGTTTGTCGATCGTTTTGGGCCGGCGTACAAGGCTGAGCTTGCTCGATTCATCGATTGCTGCAGAACCGGGACTTCCTTTCCCACCACCCACCGCGACGGTGTTCGCGCCCAAGAGGTGATTTCAGCGGGGATGGGAGCCATGATCGGTCCCGAACAGGCGGCCTGGGTGGAATCGGTCTGAGGCCGGATAGCAGGCGGAAACGTTTTCTTCCCCGACGAATTAGGTGAACTTAGTGACCCGCCACAAGGCGAATCCGGCTGCGACCAGAACTAGCAGCATCGCTAAACTCAGGCCGGCTAGCCATTCCATTTGGATTTCCATATGAGGAACGCGAGCCATTTTTCCGAGTGCGACAAAGATGGATGTAGCGCCGGCGACAAGGACCCAATCCACCCATGTCCGGCGCACACCTTTAGGATTAACGTCGCGGCCTTCCATTCGCGTCATTACATATTCAGGATTGATCCCGTAAAGTTCTGATTCACGGTTCGCGGCTTCTTTCCAACTCGAGTATTCACTCTCCGACGTGGAGGAACATGCGATTGCCACGGCTCCCGCTGCCATCAGGATGGACCCGCCGATTACTTCCGCATAGACACTTAAACTTAGGCCATGCAATTCGCGAAAAACCAAGATCGCCCAAAGCAATCCCCAGAGTTGGTTGGTATTCGATAATGGAATCCCGCGACTGATGCCGACATATTTTGTCGCGTAGTTCTGAAACAGATCGCCGACGACCCACATGAACCCACCGAGGAGCGGCCAAAATAAAATGTGACGATTGGACGCAAGCTCATGCACAAAGACTTTTACTCCACCGAGAAAGACAATCGCTAAAACTGTAACTGTCGTAATCTCGCCAAACGTAAAGAACGTGAGAAAGGTAAGCGGATTCATGCCAGTGATGTAAGCCTTCCGGTATGGGATGTACATGGACCCGAACATTAGCCCAGCGCCGAGCGCTGCCGCGATTCCACGGAATGCGCTTCCGTGCGCCGTTTCAGAGGTTGAGACTGCTGATATGAATACCGCGCCCATAAAAATGACAACGCCTCCGCCAATGACCCCCAGTTTTCGAGACCAGGCAGCTCGATGCAATTCTTTGAACAGCAGCGTGCCCCAGAGGATACCGATGAGGCTGTTCGAATTCCACAACGGGAAGGCGAGACTCAAGCCGATGTCTCTAACTGCGAATATCGTCAACGTGTTTCCAATCGCCCAAAGGCAACCAGCCATGACACCCCATACCACCAGGTGAGGCACATGCCGCATATCGGCGAAGGTATCCGAAGTGCTGCGAATCAGAGCCGGCAGGCTCCAGCGCGAAATAAATGCGCCGGCCACCATCATGAAAGAAATCACTAAGGGGGAAACGGAGACAGTTACTAATTTTGTGGGCGCTTCAGCCCCCGCTAGCCACAGCGCTGCTGATATGCCGCAAAAGATGCCCAGCCTGTGAAGTTTTCGCTGCCTTGATTGGTCCGTCTTCATTTCGCAATTGGGCTGGCTCATGTATTCGCCTGCAGGGTCGTTCATCGGACGAAGCATAGAAGCACCAAACCTATAAGCAAGACGGCAAAGGGAACCCAAAACTGCACGTCTACCAATGCAGCCATCCACCAAGTTCGTGGTCGTTCCACAATTCCATTTTGCCGATAGCTCATTTCATCTACGGTACTGCTAAACGGAGGTCTTCCCTCACAGCGTCTAGTAAAGTTAGCGATCGTCCTTGGGGCCGGCGATGCGCGCGCCGCTTCGCTCTTCAGGGTAGGGCGTGCCCTTCAGTCCACGCCAGAGGATGCGGTTGAATTTGTCTGCATCGACTCTATCTTCGCCGCTGAAGTCCATACTCTGGGTGACGCGCGCCCAGTAAAGGCTGTCGTGTGTGCTCGAAACAAAGACTCGTGAAATGGATGCGCGGTCGGATGCCGCGAGCGGCAGCCTGGTTTGCCCAAGCGCCGCAGAAGGTTTGGCCTCAAACGTCCAGCTTTTCTGATTGAGATCGAAAACGCCGGTCATAGGCTGCGAGGTTGCCGTGTTGAGATTCAGGTGATCGAGGCCGAGCACGTCTTCGATGGTCCGCACCATGCTGACCGTCGTATACCGGGTGGATACAACTGCTCCGTGCTTTACATAGGGACCGACCACATAGGCAGTGGTTCGATGCGCGTCCACATGATCGGCGCCATCCTGAGCATCGTCTTCGACCATGAAGATGAGCGTGTTGTTGTTGTACGGACTGTGCGCGACACGGTCGATCAAGCGAGCTGCGGCGTAATCGTTATCGGCTTGCTGCGTTTCGGGAGTGTTGACGCCGGAGATAGCCTCTTTGAAATCTCCCATGTGATCTTCTTGAAGCTGCACGATTTCAAACGACGGAAGATTTTTGTTACGAACGTACCCGTCGAACTCACGTTCCCATTCGGCTTCGCGATAGAAATCGGGATAACCCGGATCGAACCCACGAAAATACGCGTCGCCGTATTTGTAAAGTTCGGGATTTGCCGGCCGGGAAACCACCACGCGGGCGTGGAACGGAAAGGGTTCGCGAGGAGCGTGGAGATTCATGTCGCTCATGCAGCCGTACTCGCGAAAACTCAGGCCAGCGCTCAGCACTGCATCCCAGATGTAGCCCTTGCCGCGAGGTGCTCCAGCAGGCCCATCCGGCTCCGCAACGTTGATTGCACCCGGTAGGAGATCCGGGTCGGAAGGCGTCTTCGGATTCGCCGCTTGACGTTCTTTCACGGTGGCGAGACCCACGTTGAGATCGCGATTCATGCCTTCGTATTCGTAGTTGGTACCGCGGTTGGCGTAGTTCAGAATGACGGCCTTGACGCCGAAGTCGGATTCGCGGCCGGATGTGCTCCAGGGCCAGCCGTCGCCGCTTACCTCGCCCGAATCATAGAAGTTGTCCAGATCTACGAACTCGCGGGCAATGCGATGCAAGTTGGGCGTAAGCTTCTCGCCAAACATCGTCAGCCTCGGGTCGCCGTTGCCTTTTCCGAGATCGCCCAGAACCTGGTCATAGGTGCGATTTTCCTTGATGACGTAAATGACATGTTTGATGCGGGAGTGTAAAGCCGCCATCATCTTTTCGTCGGCCGCATCCTGTTGTGCCGTGAAGGCGTTGTTAACGGCAACCTGACGCGTGAGACGCTCGAGCGCAGCAGCATCCGGCGCCGGTACGGTCAGCAAGCCGGCTTTCTCGAGCTGTAGGATATAGGCGTTGTGCGACAGAACGACGTCCGGCCCCGGTTTGATGCCGCCCGACATTTTCATTTGCGCATGCAGACCTGGATTCGGGCCGGGCATACTTTTCGCATTGACGATATAGAGCACACGATCGTCCCTGCTGATTGCAACTGCGTTGGGATACCAACCGGTTGGCAAGAGCCCGGCGACGGTGGAAGGATCTCCCTTCTGTCCGAGGCGAATCACGGCCACTGAGTTCGAGCCTCCGTTCGTGACAAAGAGAGTCTTGCCGTCATGCGACAGCGCAACGTCATTGGGAGCGCTGCCGCGATAAGAATCAAGGCCGTTGATCAGTGACTGTGGGGCGGTTGTCAGTACGTGGTCGAGTACGCGGTTGCTGCCGGTATCGATGATCTCAATCGAGTCGCTGTTATCGGCGGCTACGAAAAGGCGCGTGCCCTCGCGATTGAGGGTCATCTTATTCGGATTGCCCGGCAACTTGATCCGCGCAACAATCGACGGATGGGCGCCGAACTCGAGTTCGACGACTTCACGATCGCGCAGGCAGGAAACATAAGCCGCGCTGTTGCTTTTGGAGATTACCCAGAATGGATATTCGCCGCCGGGAACACCGGCTTGCTTGGGATCATTTTTGCCAGGACGGAGATCGAGTTCGTGCGTGACACGGTGCAGGCCAAGATCGATGATCGAAACCGAATCATTATAGATATTGGCCACGAGCAGCGTTTTGCCATCAGGCGTTACGGCCAATCCTCCGGCTGCCAGCGGTTCCTTGCCAGAGAAAAAGCCGAGTCCGGAGCTATGCCCGAGTTTTATTGGCGCAGCTTGCTCTATCCACTCGCTCTGATCTCCTAAGGAGAAAGTGTGGACGTTATCGTCTAGGCCGCCCGACACAAAGAAGCTTTTGCCGGAGGGCGCGAAAGCGATTCCGGCAAAGGTATTGGGAACTTTCAACACTCCTGTTTTCCGCGGCTCCCCTGCGCGGATATCGTAGACAAAGACGTACTCTTCCGAGGCGCCCGCGATCGGCTTGCCGTCTTCGCCGTTTATCCGATTGAAGCCGCTCGTCAATACCAGGAGTGTGCGGCCGTCGGGACTGGTCGCCGTAGTCATGGCCTGACCCGCGACGTACTGCGGGAAATCTTTCAGGCCGGGATTTAGAAGCTCAAAATGCGCGCCAGGAGCGGCCAGTGGCGTGATACGTTTTCCCGTGGGGAGCAAAGTGCTTTGGACCCCATCACTCGCGGCAGCCGGCGCATGCGCGCAATTTGTTCCAGTAAGAAAGAGAAGGCCCGCTGCAGCAAAGCCGATCCATTGCGGGCAGCGGCTAGAACTCAATTCTCGCGCCTACTTGTCCAGTGCGGTTGCCGCCAAAATCGGAGCCTTGCGCGCTAGTGATACGACCAACGCTGGTGCTATCGATAGCGAGCACCGGGTCCGACAGGTTAGTGTGATTCAGAACGTTCGTAAACGACCCCTCGATCTTGATGCGCACACGTTCCGTCACGTTGAAATATTTGGCGAGTCCGGCATTCAGATTGACCGTGCCGGGTCCAACTACCGTGCTGATGCCAGCCGTTCCGAAGCGGCCAATCGGGGCACCGTACTTCGGGCTGGAGCCGATCAGGCAATTCGTCCCCGGCTGCCAGCCTGGTGTGCCCGGGCAAGTGAAAGCACCCAGGTTGAACCAGTCATTCGAGTTCGGATTGCTCAGGCTTGGGTTGCCGACCAAATCCGGCGCCTGGTCCCGGCCGATCACGCCCGAACCCGTTCCAGAGGGATCTCCGCCGGAAAAATACGGCGTCTCGAACGGGCCGCTCTGCCACAAAAAGATCGAGCTGAGTTGCCAGCCTCCGATGACGCCATCTACGAAACGGTTCATAGAGCCGCCAAATTTGCGTCCGCGCCCGACCGGGAGGTCGTAGATCATGCTACTGATCCAGCGGTTCCTGCGCGTGCCGTAGACTTGCCCATACTCATGCTTCAAGTCGTACAAATCCATTGTGCGGTGGCCGGAGTTTTCGTCCGCGAAATGGTCAGCCGTGTAGCCCTGGTTGTCAGCAAGATTCTTTGCCAAGCTGTAGGTTGAATCGAAGGTGAGGCCAGCGCTGGTGCGGTGGTTCACTTCGATCTGCAGGGACTGATAATTCGCGTTCGCGCCGTTAGCGCGGGTATTCACTGTGCCCCAGTTCGGAAAGGGACGGCTGCTGAGCGGCTGATCGACATAGTACGTGGTCGAGTAATAGGATTGGTTCAAGTCTGGCGACCAGACCAGGTCGCGGGTTTCCATCGCTATGTAAGAAGCGCGCAGGCCAGTTTGAAATCCGAGATCACGGTCGATCGAGAAGTTCCATTGCATGGCGTATGGATCTTTCCAGTTGATTTGATTGGCTGTCCCGAAATAGGCGGTGCCCAGCGGCGCGATGGAGCCCAGGCCAGGCAGTTGGGTTTGAGGCCAGTAGAAGATGGGCTGACCCTGCGCGTTGATGTTGTTGTAAGTCCTAGTATTAGATTGGAGCGTACCAGTTAGCGCGTAGTAAATGGAGCCAAGAACTTCGGTATTGAATACACCAAACCCGCCGCGCACCACGGTTTTGTCATCGTTGAATGGACGGAAGGCAAAGCCGAAACGAGGGACGAAGCGCTTCGGCGCAAAGCGAAGATAATCGGGCACCTGGGCCTGACTCGAGGACAAGACCGGGGTGCAGGGAGCGCCATTAATGGTTGGGCCGGTCGTACTGCCGAGTTGCGGACAGGCGTTGAAGCTTTGCAGGAATTCGGGTGCTAGTGTCGACTGCGCTCCATCCGGATAGATGACGGCACCGGACTTTGGAACCCGCGGGTCGAAGTTTCCGATGTTTCCGTTTGCATCGGTGTAGCCGGGGTGAAACTCGAAGCGTACTCCGTATTCAAGCGTTAGCCGCGAAGTTACTTTGAAGCTATCCTGTGCGTAGGCATTGTAGTGATTGCTACGGCCGTCGTTATCGTTTTTGACGTTGTCTACATTCGTGTTGATGGGCGCTCCGAGCAGGAAGTCGGCGAACGGCACTCCGGTAAAGGAACCATCAAAACTGTAACCGCCATAGTTATCGCCCGCGATGAAGCCGAGTGCCGAGACGGCGCGAATCTTGCGATAGTCGATGCCGAACTTGAAGGTGTGCCGACCTTTGTTCCAGGTCACGTTATCGATGATCTGCCAAGTGTCATTCTTCGTCGTGGAATTTCCGCGATCCGTGTTCAAACCTGTGAAATTACTGATGCTGATGTCGGGCAGCCCGTTGAACGGAAAGTTCGGGCCAATGCCGACCAGTCCCAGACTGTTTGTGAACGCGACCCCATTAAAGGGCAAAGTTTGAGAACTGTTGTTGAGCGTGAAGCCGAATCTCGCTTCATTCAGGAGATTCGGTTGGATGGCATAGTTATGAGCGACGACCAGTAGCTTGTAGTTATCGGGCACCGACTCGGTAGGAACTAGCAGGTTCTGTGGACTGACTTGACTGATGTTTTTCCAGGTCCAGCGGGCAAACATCGATTGTTTCGAGGTGAGATAGTGATCAATGCGCACGTCGTACTGGTCCGAAGCGTAGGAGTTGTCACGATTGGCGATGTAGTTCGCGGCGTGCGCCTTGGTCAGATCGCCGGCATTTGGCAGCGGATAGAGGCTCAGGATTTTCGTGGCAACCGGACTGATGTCTTGGGTGGGGATGGTATCGTTTGCGTAGGGCACTCCCGTGATGGGGTCCTTCACCGTGACACCCTCCGCGCTGAAGTTTCCGGCCCGTTCGGCGGCTGTGGGCACTTCATTTTGCAGCACGTTCTGCCTTGGATAGCGGAAGCCTTCATATGTTCCGTAAAAGAAGGTCTTGTCATGACCGTTGTAAAGATGGGGAATCATCACCGGGCCGCCGGCGCTTGCTCCAAAGTCATTCGCGACCAGCTGCGGCTTAGTCTGCTGGCCGTAAGCGAGCGAGTTGAGGGCGCGGTTTTGCGAGTACCAAAATAGGTTCCCGTGAAGCTGATTGGTACCGCTCCTCGAGATGGTGGTTATGTCTCCCACCTGGCCGTATTCAGCCGCATTGCCCACGCCTTGCACTTTGATCTCGGAAATTGACTCCGATGACGGGAAGGCATTGGGCAAGGGCGAATTCCCTCCGACATTTGTTGTCGAGATGCCATCGAGCGAATACTGGGTCTGCGATTGAATGCCGCCCTGTATGGAAAAATTTCCGCTCTCATCGGCCTGAACGCCTGGCAACACTTGAATCAACTGATACGGACTGGTGTTACCATTCGCGCGGATGTTAGCAGGCAAATTCAGCAGATCTTTTCGATCGAAAGAGGCGCTGATGGTCTGGCTATCGGTAGCGATCACACCGGCTTCGGCATCGTTGACGGTCACAGTCTGCCGGGTATGGCCAACCTGAAGCACCGCGTTCACACGCAACGTTTGCCGCGCGATCAGCGACAGATTGGTTGCATCGTAGGTGTCGAATCCGGGACTGGCGACCGTTACCCGGTAGTGAGCGGGTGAAAGATTCTCGCCGTCGTACTCGCCGTTGCCGTTGGTCTTCAACTCGCGGCTGGTATTCTCATCCGTATTCGTGATGACCACGGTTGCGTTTGCAACAGCCGCGCCCGTAGCGTCGGTGACCGTACCCAGAATTACGCCATAAGTAGACTGTGCGCCGAGCTGGTTGCTGAGCGCGATAGCCAATCCGATAAACAGATATACACGTAAGGCTCTTTGCATTGTTTCCTCCCCCAGTTTGAACTGCAATCTAGAAAACTAGCAGCCGCAAGTTACTTCCGTATTACGATTTCTGCTTACCGGATAGATTACTCCCTTCCACCGCAAATACCAAGCAGACAAGTGTCTTTTTCAGGCAAAGTACATAATGGAGGATTCACCGGCTCCGTGCGCGAGGTCGCAGTTCGATGGCAGACACCACTTCCCACGTTCCCCTCACGCTCTATGGCCCTGCAGGGTCGTCAGCGGCTTATACGATTCGCGATTTTCTCCACAGAAGCGATGTTCCGTTCGATTACGTCGAGCTTAAGACCGAGGAGCAGGCGCGGCGGGAGCTGGGTGTCGACGGCTTAAAAGATTCCCGCCTACCCGTGTGCCTATTCCCGGATGGCACGCGCATGGAGAACCCGACGGTCCGGCGTGTTACCGAAAAACTCGGCTGGTTTCGCGACCCGTCGCGATCGGAATACGATCTCGCCATCTACGGTGCAGGTCCTGCAGGACTCAGCGCTGCCGTTTACGGCGCTTCGGAGGGTCTGAAAACTGTTGTCATCGAGCGATCCGCTGTCGGCGGCCAAGCTGGCACGAGTTCCCGAATCGAAAACTATTTGGGCTTTCCCGAAGGCATCAGCGGCGCGGATCTGGCCGAGCGGGCGCGCGAGCAGGCGTGCCGATTTGGCGCGGAAATTCTAATCTCTCGAGAAGGCGTGCGCGGCGAGTTTTTTCCGGGCAAGGGCATCGGCTACCTGGCAGATGGCACAAAGATCATCGCTCGCGCGACGATCTGCGCTACCGGGGTTGACTATAGGAGATTGAACCTGCCGGGCGAAGAAGCGCTATTAGGCGCGGGAGTCTACTACGGAGCCGGGTCAAGCGAGGCATCTCTCTGCGGCGACGAACACGTACTGGTGGTTGGCGGCGGCAATTCAGCCGGCCAGGCTGCGATGCACTTCTCGCGATACGCTAGTCAGGTCAGTATCGTGATCCGTGGCTCAGGCCTCAAAGAAACGCTTTCCGAATATCTCATTGACGAAGTAAGTCAAACCCCGAACATCGAAGTTCTGACCGATACGGAGGTGCAGGAGCTCATAGGTACAGACATTCTGGAAGCCGTTGTTCTGCGCAGCCGTTTATCGGGCGAGGAACGAACAGTCAAAACGAGGTGGCTCTTCATCTGCATTGGAGGCGCGCCGCATACTCAATGGGCTGCTGACGTCGGGATCATGCGCGATGACGGCGGATATCTAGTGACCGGGCCGGATCTGGCGAAGGCCGGCAACCGCCCCGAGAAATGGCCGCTCGAAAGAGATCCATTTTATCTTGAAACCAGCTTGCCCGGAATGTTTGCCGCCGGCGATGTGCGCCACGGCTCTGTGAAGCGATGCGCATCGGCGGTAGGAGAGGGAGCTATGGCGGTAACATTTGTTCATCGATATTTATCGAACGCTTGAATAGACTCCGGGGAGATTTCAAACTATGGCTACCTGCACTCATATGGATCAGATTCGGCCCGCGCACCCGCGTACAAGCGGGTGTGAAGAATGCGTCAAGATGGGCGATAGCTGGGTCCATCTGCGGACCTGCCTGGAATGCGGACACGTGGGGTGCTGCGATTCCTCAAAGAACCGGCACGCGAGCAACCATTTTCGCTCATCGCACCATCCGCTCGTTCAATCGAAAGAGCCGGGAGAAAACTGGATCTGGTGCTACGTGGACGAGGTAGTGCTGGAATCTGCGTAAGCTGTGGGCTTTACTGCACGCTTAGTGGAGCAGCCCTCGCACGGGAGCACGGCGCGGCCGGAAAGTAGGCGTCCGCGCTGGAAATGTGT
>CAWIFY010000024.1:0-77492 GCA_963835255.1 Terriglobia bacterium
TGGCGCCGCTATGAAACAAATTGTTCTGTATGATCGCCAGGTAGATTGGTGGACGCCTGTATGGACTTCCACGGTTTTCGCGACAGCCGTTCTCTTAGCTGCGCTGGCGATTTTCCGCCGAAGGGATTTTTGATTGCGCGCATTATCTGCTCTCGAAGTTTTGCTTGCTTTACTGACTCTTTCCGGTTGCGCGAAACACTTGTCTACTGGCCTCTCGGTTGATTCTGCCCTGCAGAAATTCATCTCACCCGATACGCTTGTGCTTGCCGCTTTTGACCTCGACAAGGTAAGAGCGACTCCCTTCTACGCCCGGCACCAGAGACAGCTCGACGTTCCGCTGCTCAACAACTTCGCCGGACAAAGCGGCTTCGATTTCCGACGTGACCTCGCGACCCTCCTGCTGACTTGGAATGGCAAAGATATGGTCATCGCCGGTCACGGACGTTTTGACAGAGACAAGATTCAGCGGCAGCTCGCGGCCAATTCGACAGGCTCGGAATACAAGAAGTACACGCTTTTTGAGTACCGGGGCGATGCTGTTACGTTTGCCGATGCACGAGTCGCCATCGGCGGCAACATTCATTCCGTCGAGAGCGCTATCGACATAGCCGATAAGCGAAACGGCGGAGTGCCCGGCGAACTCTCGGCAAATCTGACGAAACTTTCAAAGGCTGATCAAATCTGGCTGGTGAGCCGCGGCGGCTTGCCCTTCGCCGACATGCCCGCGAGTACCGAGCGCAGTTCGATCCTCTCAAATTTCGCCGGATACGTCAACACTACTTCAGCCGGTGTTGCGCTCGAGAGCGGCATCCATCTCAAAGCCGAGATCGATTGCGTATCCGATGCAGGTGCCAAGCGCGTAGACGATGGCCTGCGCGGTGGACTCGGATTCGCGAGGCTTGCGATCAAAAATAACGATCTGGATCTATTGCCTCTCTACGACGCCGTTCATGTAAAGCAGGACCACCAGACAATTTATGTCGATGCAGATCTTTCACCGGAATTGGCAGATAAGCTTTTGAACCGCTCTCTCAACGCCGGCGTTGGATTTAGTTCAGGCCCCGTGTCACCGCGTTAAAGCCTCGATTTGCCGCCCTCGCTGATGTAGTTTCGATTCCATTGCGGAACTTCAACCTTTACATCACCTTTTACAACGGCCTGACAGCCAAGACGTGAACGGAGTGTCAAACCCGCCGCCATCTCGAGCCTGTCGAGCTCATCGTCTTCCGGTTCTGAAAGATTTTTGTCACCCTCGAGCACGATAACGTGGCAAGTCGTGCAGGCGCAACTCCCACCGCAGGCATGTTCAAGATCTATATCCTTGTTGAGCGCCACATCGAGCAATGACTCTCGTTTCCCATGATCGTCATAAGGTAGTTTGCCGGATTCGAATTCAACCGTCTTATTCTCCGGCATAAAAGTAACCTTCGGCACATCCTATTGTACTATCGGGGAACACGAAACCACCTTCCGCCATACTGTATTTCAGTGTTCCAGGAGATTGAAGAAAAAATCACCGCGGCCGTAGAGGACCGCCTTCGTGACCAGTTCGGTCTGACCATCAACGTTTATCTAGAGCAGCCGAAGCAGAGTTCGTTCGGCGAATTGGCGATACCGGTCGCGTTCCAGTTGGCCCGGCAGTTGAAGCGCCCTCCTAAGCAAATTGCCGGAGAACTAGCCAGCAGCCTGACCGGTATTCCAGGGATCGCCTCCCTCGACATCGCGGGTAACGGATACATCAATATTCGGCTCGATCGCGCGCAATACGCGGAGACGCTGCTTTCGCCCGCTCAGCTCCCGGCCATCACCCCCGGCAAGATCGTCGTCGAACACACCAACATCAATCCCAACAAGGCGGCCCATATTGGACACCTGCGAAACGCTGTACTCGGAGACACCTTCGTGCGCATGCTCCGCACGCGCGGCCGCCAGGTCGAAGTGCAGAACTATATTGACAATACGGGCGTTCAGGTGGCCGACGTCGTTGCAGCCTTTCATTACCTCGAAAAGAAATCTTCCTCCGAAGTAGCAACGCTTATTGAAGATCCTGAGACCCGCTTCGATTACCTTTGCTGGGACCTTTACGCCCGGATCTCGGCCTACTACAAAGAAAATGCGGCGGCCTTGGCTTGGCGTGGAGAAACGCTTCACGCCATTGAAGCAGGGCAGGGTGAGGTCGCGGAGCTCGGCCATCTTGTCGCGGACGCGATTGTAAACCTTCACCTGCGCACGATGTTGCGCCTCGACGTTAAATATCAGGTACTTCCAAGAGAAAGTGAAATCCTTCACCTGCAGTTCTGGGCAACTGCGTTCTCTTTATTAAAGCAACGGAATGCAATTCACTTAGAAACCGCTGGAAAGAATAGCGATTGTTGGGTGATGCGTGCGTCCGCTTTCCGCACGGGAGACGCCGCGCCCAAAGATCCAAGCGAAGCGGCTGAGGAAGACAGCAAGGTTATCGTTCGTTCAAACGGCACCGTAACCTACGTTGGTAAAGACATCGCTTATCAACTCTGGAAATTCGGCCTCCTTGGAAAAGACTTCTTCTATAGGTCTTGGTCAACTTACCCCGATGGTTCCGAAATCTGGGTGACCACCGACAAACCCTCGTCAGACCAGACTCCCGAATTCGGGCACGCCACCCAGGTTTTCAACGTCATTGATTCCCGCCAGTCGTATTTGCAAGACGTCGTCGTCGCCGGGTTGCGAGCTCTCGATTTCAACGCGCAAGCCAATGCGTCCATGCACTTCTCGTACGAGATGGTTGCACTTTCTCCGCGTACTTGCGTGGAGATGGGAATCCCGTTATCCGATGAAGACCGGAAGCGGCCGTACGTGGAAGTCTCCGGCCGTAAAGGCTTGGGCGTCAAGGCGGATGACCTGATCGACAAGCTCATCGAAACTGCGTTGCGCGAAGTGGAAGACCGGCATCCCGACGCCCCGCCCCAGGAACGTCAACATGTGGCCGAGCAAATCGCGGTCGGCGCTCTCCGCTATTTCATGCTGAAGTTCACCCGCAATTCCGTAATCGCCTTCGACTTTCACGAAGCGCTCAGCTTCGAGGGCGAGACCGGACCGTATGTCCAATATGCCGCGGTCAGGGCTCAGAACATTCTTCGCAAATACGAATCTCGCAACGGGCCGCTACCCAATTTCAAAGCCGCTCTTTCGGCTGATTTTCTGGCCCGCTATTTCGCCGAGGAAGGACTCTGGCAACTTCTACTGCTCGCTTCCAAGTCCGGCAAAGTGCTCGAACGCGCCATCGCATCTGGTGAGCCTGCCCACGTCGCGAAGCACGCCTTCCAACTCGCTCAAAGTTTTAATAACTTCTATCACGAGCATTCCGTGATTTCTGAACCCGACTCCGGGCGGCGTGCCGTTCTGCTATGGCTTACGCAGTATGTGCGCGATCAGCTCGCCTCCACCCTGCATGTACTCGGGATCGAGCAGCCGGCCTACATGTAGCCCCGGGTTCTAAACTAAAAGCAAATGGCCAGTAAAAACACGTTTGGCGCAGCCGCCACGTTGCGGGTGAACAACGAAGAATTTCAAATCTTCCGGCTGGACGTCCTCGAGAAGGCTGCCACCGGCGTAAAGCTCTCCCGAATTCCATACTCTATTAAAGTGTTGCTCGAAAACCTTCTCCGCTTTGAAGACGAACGCACTGTAAGAGCAAGCGACATTGAATATGTCGCCAAGTGGGACCACAAGGCACCCGCTCAGGAGATTCAATTCCGTCCCGCTCGCACTTTGCTGCAGGACTTCACCGGCGTCCCCTGCGTAGTCGATTTGGCTGCGATGCGAGACGCTCTCAAGAAGCTCGGAGCGAATCCCGAACTCGCAAATCCCCTCACCCCGGCCGATTTGGTCATCGATCACTCGGTGCAGGTGGACGCCTATGGCTCCGATGGCGCTTTCGCGCAAAACGCGCTGCTCGAATTCGCTCGCAATCAGGAGCGGTACGCTTTCTTGCGCTGGGGTCAGAAGGCGTTCGGAAACTTTCGCGTGGTTCCGCCGGATACAGGCATCGTGCACCAGGTCAACCTCGAGTATCTCGCCAGTGTCGTTTTCGCCGATCGCCAGCACCAGATCGCGCAAGCGTATCCCGACACGCTGATGGGCACAGATTCGCACACCACCATGATTAACGGCGCCGGCGTCGTCGGCTGGGGCGTGGGGGGTATCGAAGCCGAGGCTTGCATGCTCGGGCAACCCATCTCGATGTTGCTGCCGCAGGTGGTCGGTTTCAAGCTGAGCGGCCACTTGCCCGAAGGCGCGACCGCGACCGATCTTGTCCTCACAGTTACCCAAATGCTCCGTAAGAAGGGCGTAGTGGGCAAATTTGTCGAATTCTATGGACCCGGTGTCGCCGTCCTGCCTTTAGCGGATCGCGCCACCATCAGCAACATGGCTCCTGAATATGGAGCTACCATCGGCTTCTTTCCGATCGACGCCGTTACGCTGGCTTACCTGCGCCTCACCGGCCGCACGCCCGAGCACGTGAACCTGGTGGAAGCATACGCGAAGGAGCAGGGTCTCTTTCTCACGGTGGATTCGCCCGACCCGGCGTATTCCGACACTCTTTCGCTCGATCTGGCGAAGGTCTGTCCCTCCCTTGCCGGCCCGCGCCGCCCCCAAGACCGCATCGATCTTCCGGACGTGAAGGAAAACTTCCTCTCTTCTCTGGGCGGGTCGCCCAAATCGGCCACTCTTCGCGTCAACGGCCACAAGGAAAAACTGCGCGATGGTGCCGTGGTCATTGCCGCGATCACAAGCTGTACCAACACGTCGAACCCTTCCGTCATGGTCGCGGCCGGGCTGTTAGCTAAGAAAGCTTCCGAGAAAGGATTATCTCCGAAGCCTTGGGTAAAGACATCGCTGGCGCCGGGCTCCAAAGTGGTTTTCGACTACCTGAGCGATGCGGGGCTTATGCCTTATCTCGAAGCGCTCAACTTTCACTTGGTCGGATATGGCTGCACGACTTGCATCGGCAATAGCGGCCCGCTTCCTGACAATGTCGCTGACGCGGTTACAGAAGGCAAGCTCAACGTCGCTGCTGTGCTAAGCGGCAACCGTAACTTCGAAGGACGAGTCAATCCGCTTGTCCGTTCAAATTACCTGGCCTCGCCGCCGCTGGTAGTCGCCTACGCTATAGCAGGACGCGTGGATATTGATCTCACCAAAGATCCGCTCGGTAAAAACGCGGCCGGAGAGAATATCTATCTTAAAGACGTTTGGCCCTCCGCCGAGGAAGTCGATGCTGTGGTACGGAGTTCCGCCCGCACCGAATTCTTTCACAAAGAGTACTCTGAAGTCTTCGCGGGCGATGCTGCCTGGAACTCGCTTAAGGTCCCGAGTGGCAGTATTTATCAGTGGAGCAACGATTCCACCTACATCAAGCAGCCGCCTTACTTCGAAACACTCGCCGATCCGGAGACGTTTGTTAGAGATCTTAGCGGAATGCGCGTGCTGGCTGTTTTGGGCGATTCTGTTACTACCGACCACATCTCGCCCGCCGGCTCCATTCCCGTCGACAGCCCGGCCGGCAAATACCTGATCGGGCTCGGCGTCAAGGCCGGCGATTTCAATAGCTACGGAGCCCGCCGTGGCAACCACGAAGTGATGGTAAGAGGCACGTTCGGAAACATTCGCTTGAGAAATCAAATGGTGCCGGGTGTGGAAGGCGGCATGACGAAGCACATGCCGGATGGGGAAGAGATGTTTATCTATGACGCTTCGGTGAAGTACAAAGCGGAAGGCGTACCGCTGGCAGTGATCGCCGGAAAGGAATATGGTTCAGGTTCGTCCCGCGATTGGGCAGCCAAAGGCACGCTGCTGCTGGGTGTGCGCACCGTCATCGCGGAAAGTTTCGAGCGCATCCACCGCTCGAATCTGGTTCAGATGGGTGTCTTGCCACTGCAGTTCATGCCTGGTCAAGGGCACCAGACACTTGGGCTCTCTGGCGACGAGACGATTGATGTTACCGGCATCCCAGAAGCAGTCGCCAAGGGAGGAGGCGCAGTCCACGTAACTGCTCTTACTCCCAAACATAAGAAGATCGAGTTTGAGGCGAAGGTTCGCATTGATACACCGCAGGAAGCCGAATACTATCGTTACGGCGGCATATTGCCTTTCGTCCTGCGGCAGCTAATCGCGACCGAGCAACACACTTCGGTCTAGATTCCCCGGTGATAAGGAATCGTCCTCCGCTACTTGTTTCCGCCGGCATCATTCACCGTCAAGGTCAGGTTCTTATCGGGCAACGGCGAAAAGGCGATCGCCATTCGCTCAAATGGGAATTTCCGGGCGGCAAAGTGGAATACGGCGAGACTCCTCAGCAGGCGCTCATTCGCGAACTCTGGGAGGAGTTGCGGATACGGGCCAAAGTCGGCAGCGAACTTGCCCGCTACGAACACGATTATCCGAGCGGCAGCCGGGTCCATTTGCTGTTCTTTACTGTGCCTGAGTTCAGCGGAGAACCGAGCGCCTGCGTCTTCGAACAGATTAGTTGGGTCAATCTGAAATCCTTGCCGTCGCTCGATTTCGTCGAAGGCGACCTCGACTTCATACGGCGTCTCTCACGCGGCGATTTCACCTTAAGGCTGGGCCGGTAAGCCGGTTTCAACTTAGTACTGTGACCAGCGGCTCGATATTCAATTCATAGAATTCGTCCGCCTGCCGAAGAGCCTTCTTTGGAGGCGAAAATGTCAAAAACGTTCACCGCTGCATTGTTGTTTCTTCTCCCCTTGCTCTCGTTCGGCGATCCATTCAGTCCCTCGAGTACTGGCTACTACAACCAGGCGCAGTTTGCGACCGCGGTGGCACAAGTCGCGCCAGGAGTTCAAATTGTGACCAGCGATTTCATAGCTGGATCTCCCGGCTTGCCGGGCGTTTCGGTCAGCTCCGATATCAACTTCGATGGTTATGATAAGGGCGCGGGAGAGGGCCACTTCGCGTCCGGCGCTTATCTCGACACGACCGAAAAATATTCCGTCACTGTTTGGACCTTCAGTCAGCCAACGTATGCATTTGGTGGCTATTGGAATCTTGGGGCCGTAAATGCCGGTCTTGAAGTTGATGCCGGCGATGCTCGCTATTTCATGCCCGACGGCTGCATTGCGCCACTCTCGAGTTACAACTGGAGCGATAAACCGGATTGGCCTGCGACGCGGTGGTCTGGTTTCTGGGGATTTGTCTCAACCGTTCCTATTCAAAGTGTCGAGATCCTCTCCGGCGACGAGGGCACAAACAGCAGCTTTGAGCAAAACTACACCTTCACCGGCATGGAAATAGCGACTGCCGTGCCCGAACCATCGACGGTAAAGATGTTGATTTTCGGCTCCGCGCTGATTGGTATCGGTCTTGTGCGCCGCAGAAGACGTAAGCCGCGGCGCTGAACCAATCGCTCGCGCGACCGTAATATACTGGTCCAGCACTGCGCGCTGCCAACCGCAAGGAGGACCTGTGAAGAACTGCTTATCAGCCCACATCGGCCACAGATGCGGCGCCGGGGCCCTGGGGATTGCGCTTACACTGGCGGTGTTTAACTTGCCCGCATCTGCTCAAACCTCGGACTTGCAATCGACTCCGGCCAGCGCAAAAGGCAAGATCCTGGCGGGATATTTCGAAGAGTGGAGCATCTATTACGCGAACTACAACATCGCGAATCTGGAGAAGAACGGAGTCGCTGGCAAGCTCACTCATCTGATCTACGCTTTCGCTAACGTCACCCCGACAGGATGCGCAATCGCGGACACCTGGGCCGATTACCAGTCGCCCTATCTTCCGAGCGTCAACGGAACACCCTACGCCGGCCCGCTCTATGGAAATTTCGCAGCATTGCTGCAGTTGAAGGGTCTTCACCCTAGCCTCAGAGTCCTGATTTCACTCGGCGGTGCATCGGCCGCCAACACAGCGGCTTTCGCCAAGGCAGCCAGCACGCAGTCCGGCAGGGAGTCGCTGGCATCGTCTTGCATCGACATGTTCGTCCGCGGCAACATCGCTCCTGGAATAACCGCTCCCGATTTATTCGACGGCATCAACATCGATTGGGAATTCCCCACCGCCTCCGATACCCGGAACTTTACTTTGCTGCTTGAAGAGTTCCGCAGTCAACTGGATATCCTGACCGCGTCTACTGGCAAGTCTTACGGGCTTTCCTTCTACGGACCGGCCGGCTCGCAAAATTACATGAATATCGATTTAGCCGCTGCAGCGAACCAGGTCAATTTCATTGCGATGGGCGGTTACGACTACGCCGGATCCTGGGAAACTGTCACCAATCATGCGTCGCCGCTGCTCGATTCGAAAAACGATCCGAATTTCGGTCAGGGTTTGGACATCAATTCAACGGTCGACGCTTACCTCAGTGCCGGCGTGCCGCCTGCAAAGTTTCTGCTCGGCGTGCCGCTCTACGGACCCGGTTGGACTGGCGTCTCCAGCGCAAACAACGGTCTCTACCAGGCTTCCACAGGCCCTTCTGCGGTTCCCAATGCGAACGGTGTGGACTTGTGCCCCTCCATTACCCTGCCATCCGCCGGATGCGACACTTTACTCACGCCTGGGCTCGCAACCTACTCCACTCTTGCCACGCTCCCTGCTAACGGATACACTCACTACTTCGACACCCAGCGGCTAGCGGCCTGGCTATATAATCCGGCCTCGGGAACTTTCTACACCTACGATGACCCCGGCACCGCATTTCTAAAAATGCTCTATGCCGACCAGCGGAAACTCGGGGGCGCTTTCGTCTGGGCCTTAAAAGACGACGATGCAAACGGAACTATAGTGAAGACCATGGCTATCGGTTTGGGGATTCGATAGGGAGATCTCCCGGAGATCTCCCCTCTCTACCTCCAGAGCGCCGGAGCACGGCGTGTGCTTTCATAGTTAAGGCAACGGAGGGGCTCTGATGGGATCGATCTCAGTCGCATGCTACAAGCCGAGACCCGGCTGCGAAGAAGCGCTGCTTGAGTTGGTCCGCGACCATCTCCCGCCGCTCCGGGCCGAGGGACTCGTTACGGAACGCCCCTCGATCGTGATGCGCGCTCGAGACGGAACAATCATCGAGATCTTTGAGTGGGTTTCCCAGGAAGCAATTGCAGGCGCTCACCAGAATCCTGCTGTTCTCGCGTTGTGGAAACGCTTCGAGGCGGCGTGTTGGTACGAGACGCCATCCAACATACCGGAATTTCAGAACATGTTCTCTCACTTCGAACCAATCTAAGCGGGCGCAAGCCGCCGAGAAATTCGCGGTCCTTTGGCTTAAACGGAGTTCACGTTTTACCCGCTTTCCGTTCCATTGATTCCCGACACCGAAGTAATTAGGCCACTTCCCGCCGGGTCCCCATGCGCGGGTCTACCTTGATGTCCGGAGCTGCCGCTTCGCAGTTGTCGCAATTGTTACAAGGTCCGGTGAACTCATCGCCGAAATAGCGCAGCAGGTGTTCCCGCCGGCATGAAGTGATGTCCGCGTATTCCTGCATTTGGCGCAAGCGCTCCTGCTTCATTTCTTTACGGCGCTCCTGCTCTTCCGCCGCTTCTCGCGCAGCTTCCGGAACGATCGCGTCCTCCGCCATTTGCACTTCGCCCGTCGGTAGAACTTCCAGTGCCCCCACGTCTTGCAGCCGGTGAATGACCCTCGTCAGCTTCCTTTCTGACAGATTTACTTCGTCGGTCACTTCCTCTATTTCGACCGGGCCTGCCTGCTCCGCAATAACGTTCGCAATCTGCTCGATGTCTCGCACGTTCAGCTTGCCTTCGCCACTGTAGAACTTTTGCACGCCTATATCATCGTGCCGGAAGAAAAGCACTGCTTCGGCCTTCTCGCCATCGCGACCTGCTCGCCCAATCTCTTGGTAATAGGAATCGATAGAAGTAGTGATATCGAAGTGATATACGAAGCGTACATTTGCTTTATCTATACCCATTCCGAAAGCGTTCGTGGCTACAATCACCTCCGCCTCATCGGACATAAACCGCTCCTGGATTTCGTGGCGCTCCGCCGCCCTCAGGCCGCCGTGATAAAAAAGCGCTTTCACTTTTTCTTCCGTTAGTAGCCGCATGATCTCTTCCGCGTTGCTCCGAGTCGCTACATACACGATCCCGGGCTTCTGCGCCCAACTCACTCGCTGTATCAGTTTTTCAAGCTTCTCTTCTTTCTTCTCGAAGTGATCCACTCGCAGGTAAATGTTCGGCCGGTCAAAGCCGTGTACAAGGATTGTCGGCTATCTCAATTCCAGCCGTTCGGCAATTTCTGCTCGCACCATACCTGAAGCAGTCGCTGTAGTGGCCAGCACCACCGGATGTCCAAGCCTCTCTATTGCTGGTCCGAGTTGCAGGTAATCGGGGCGAAAATCATGGCCCCACTCGCTGATGCAGTGCGCCTCGTCGATGACAAACAGAGCGATGCCGGCTTGTGCGAGCCGCTCCATCGTCTCCTGCTTGCGCAGTTGTTCCGGAGCCAGAAAAATGAACTTGCTCTCGCCTGCCTCGATTTTCTCGAACACCTCGCGCGCCTCGCTTACGCGCTGTGTCGAATTCACCGCCACGGCTTCAGCATCCGCCTGCTCATTGATTGAATCGACCTGATCTTTTTGCAGGGCGATCAGGGGAGAAATCACGAGTGTCGGACCGTCGAGCAAAGATCCGGTAATCTGGTAGATTGCGGATTTGCCCGAACCGGTTGGCATGACTACTAGGCAATCGTGACCTTTAAGCAGGGCATCGATACCTTCGAACTGACCTGGACGAAGCGATTTGAATCCAAAGTCCTCGCGGGCTGTTTTCAATATGCGAGATTTTGGGGCGCCCGGTCTGCCGCTCTTGTTCCGCCCCGCTGCAGTCTTCCCAGGCTGCGAACCATTTTTTGTCGTACCACGTTCACGGGCCATTCCATACAATCTGATTTCGCTCGGCTGAATGGGGTTTCCGCGAAGTATTACGGAACTTCTGCGCCGTTTTGCTAATCCAGATCGAATGGCCGTTTAGGCGGAGCACCAGTTTTGTCTTCCTTCGCCTGCTTCAGCAATTCTTCGAAGCGTTTCTCCCGGAACTTGTCGCCGCTCAGATGGGTCGCGAAACTTTTCTCGAAAGCATCGTTCCGCCGGTCTGCATCGCCTTTGAGCTGCTGCACCGCGCTATGCAGGTCTTCGATCAGCGGCTTCTTTTCCGGCTCCCGGTGGTGAACTACGAGTTGCGTCTCGCTATCGATCTGTAAACTCGATCCACAACAGGGGCATTTGACTTCGAATAGCTGACCCTTTGCCTGCGCCATACCGGAATCGTAGCGCAACTGCCACGGAAGCTCCGGTGCTGTTATCCTCTGGACTGCCAGTTGCGGCGCGATCAGCGATCGCGGCTCAGCATTCGTTGTTCCTCCGATGCAATCGGTATTTCATTGGATTTCGCAATACGGTTATGCCGGTCTCTTTTCATTGCTCATGCTGGGCATTGTCGGGCTGCCGGTGCCCGATGAAACGTTGTTGATGTTCTGTGGCTATCTGATCTGGAGAGGGCGCCTCCATCCGGTCGCCACCTTTTGCGCCGGCCTCGGCGGAAGCGCCTGCGGCATTTCGCTGAGCTATTTCTTGGGCCGCACCTTCGGGCACAGAGTCGCTAATCGCTACGGCAAATACGTTGGCCTCACCTCTGAACGCCTCGAGCGGGTTCACCGCTGGTTTGATCGCATGGGATCGTGGCTGTTGGCTGCCGGCTATTTCATCCCGGGCGTGCGTCACTGTTCGGCTCTGGTGGCGGGAATGTCGGAACTTCGCTATCTCACTTTCGCGCTGTTCGCCTATTCGGGCGCTGCACTGTGGGTTGCTTCCTTCCTTTCCCTGGGATTCCTGGTCGGCGAAAACTGGCAGCAGGCCTCGGCCCTGGTCGACAGGTACGCGCTACTCCTCAGCATCGGTGCCGTTTTTCTGGTTGCTGCGTGGTGGATCATTCGGAAAAAATGGGAAGATCGGCAACAAAATAGGGTTGAAAATTGAGCCGCTCGGTTTGGACTCTTCCTCCGTATTTTCGTCTGTTACCTTCGTTACATGCAGATGGTTCCCGGTCTCAGCTTCTTCGCAACACTCCTAGGATTGGGCGTCATCGCCTTCGCGCAGACCTCTTCGCCTCCGAGCGGAGTCGACTTGACTGCCATCGATAAGAGTGCCGACCCATGCCAGAATTTTTATCAATATGCCTGCGGCAGTTGGATCCGAACCAATCCGGTTCCTCCCCAATATTCGCGGTGGAGCCGCTTCAATGAGTTGCAAAACCATAATCAGGAAGTACTTCGGACCATCCTTGAGGATTCCGCCAAACATCAGGATCGTTCCCCAATCGACCAGAAGATCGGCGCATTCTACGCCGCTTGCATGGACGAAGCAGCCGTCGACAAAGCCGGTGATGATCCAGTAAAGCCAGGCATCGAACGCATTCGCAGTTTGCCGGATAAGTCTGCGCTGCCCGGAGAGGTTGCGCGCCTCCAAAATCAGGGTGTCAGTGTTTTTTTCGGTCTTCGTTCCGGTCCCGATCCCGACAACTCCAAAATGACCATTGCGGATGTCGACCAGAGCGGCCTTGGTCTGCCCGATAAGAGCTATTACATCGGCGCGAAAGACGAGAAGACGAGGCTCGAATACGTTCACCACATTTCGCAAATGCTGCAGCTCATTGGCGAGCAGCCTGCCGAAGCTGACGCGCGCGCAACCGCCATATTGGCCATTGAAACAGAATTGGCGAACGCTTCTCTTGACCGGGTCGCCCGCCGCGATCCTAATCTGACGCACCACAAGATGTCAACTGCCGCTCTGCAGGCGCTCACACCCGATTTCAACTTCAAGACCTACTTCAGCGATCGTGGCGCGCCTTCATTCGACAGCTTGAACGTGGCTGTGCCAGATTTCTTCAAGAGCTTGAACAAAACGCTGACATCAAGCAATCTGGATGATCTTAAGAGTTATTTGATTTGGCATTATATTTCGGCTTATGCGCCCGATCTGAGCAAGCCCTTTGTCGACGCAAACTTTGATTTCTATCAGCGCTATTTGACCGGTACGAAGGAGCTGCAGCCTCGCTGGAAACGCTGCGTGATATCGACCGACAGCGCCTTGGGCGAAGCTCTGGGACAGAAGTATGTCGAGAAGGCCTTCGCCGGGCAGTCTAAAGAGAAAACGCAGCAGCTCGTCAGCATCATCGAGCAGCAAATGGAAACCGACATCAAGTCCTTGTCCTGGATGAGCGAGGCCACCAAGCAACAGGCCTTGACCAAGCTGAAAGGCGTTACCAACAAAATCGGCTATCCGGCCAAGTGGCGCGACTATTCGAGTGTTTCGATCTCAGACAACGAGCTGGTTGCGGACGTGCGCAACGCACGCGAATTCGAAATACACCGCAATTTGAATAAGATCAGCAAGCCCGTGGACCGCTCGGAATTCGGCATGACTCCGCCCACGGTTAACGCCTATTACAGCCCCATGCAGAACAACATCAATTTCCCGGCCGGTATTTTGCAGCCGCCGTTCTATAAGAGCACTTCCGATATGGCAGGTAATTTCGGCGGAATCGGGGCCGTTATCGGCCATGAACTTACCCACGGATTCGACGATCAGGGCCGCCAATATGATGCTGACGGAAATCTGCGCGACTGGTGGCAGAAACAGGATGCCGACGAATTCAAACAGCGAGCCGCTTGCATAGCGAACGAGTATTCTCAGTTCAAACCGGTTCCGGATGCGAATGTGAATGGCCGCTTGACGCTGGGCGAGAATGGAGCAGACAATGCAGGCATTCGCCTCGCCTACATGGCCCTGCTTGGCGGAATCGAGAACGGCAGCGTAGATAAGGCAAAGCTTGACGGCTACACGCCCGAACAACGCTTCTTTCTCGGGTATGCGCAAATCTGGTGCGAGAACGTCCGTCCGGAGTATTCCCGCAACAGCGTGCGCACCGACCCGCACTCCCCGGGACAGTTTCGCGTAATCGGGGTGCTCCAGAACGTCCCCGAGTTTGGCAAAGCTTTCGGCTGCTCGGTCGGCCAGCCTATGAGCCCTGCAAACGGCTGCCGGGTTTGGTGACACGGGTCAGTAATACTTAAGGTGAATGGTGAGCTTTACAGGAAGACTTTGTATCTGGGGCATTGTTTGGGCGGCGGCTTTGTGGGCGCAGTCACCTGCTGAGCCGCCACCTTCCACAAGCGGCCTTGATTTGAGTGCCATCGATAAATCGGCAGACCCTTGCCAGAATTTTTATCAGTACGCTTGCGGCGGGTGGATGAAAGACAATCCTATTCCGCCGGATGAGAGCCGGTGGGGCCGCTTCAATGAATTGAATCAACGTAACCAGGTGATCCTGCGGGGCATCCTCGAAGAAGCGGCGAAAAATCAAAGCAACTCTCCCATCGATCAGAAGATCGGCGGTTTCTATGCTTCTTGCATGAACGAGTCTGAGATCGATCAGCGCGGTGATAAACCGCTTTCCTCCGAACTCGAGCGCATTTCTCATATGACGACCCAAGGGGAACTGCTCGACGAGGTGGCGCGCCTACAGCAGCGCCAGGTCAGTGTCTTCTTTCAATTCGGGCCGACTCCCGATCTAAAAAATGCCAGCATGATGATCGCGGGTATCGATCAGGGCGGCCTTGGTCTGCCGGAGAAAGATTATTATTTTCGAACCGATCCAAAGTCAGTCGAGATCCGCCAGAAGTACGTCGCGATGATCGCTAAAATGTTCAATCTCATCGGCGTGCCTGCTCCCGAAGCAGAGAAGAAGGCCGCCGTTGTCATGTCGATCGAAACGGATCTCGCGAAGGCCTCGCTCGATGTGACTAGCCGGCGCGATCCCCAGAAGCTTTTCCATGAAATGCCCAAAGCCGCGCTGGCGAAGCTAAGTTCGGACTTCAACTTCGATGAATTTTTCACAAAAGTTCGGAGCCCTCAGTTCACAACCGTCAATATAGCCGTCCCGGATTTCGTGAAAGCCTTCAGCCAGCTTCTCACTTCGCGCCCGATGAGTGATATCCAGGACTATCTGACTTGGCATTACCTGGATGCCAGCGCCACCCTTCTCAGCAAGCCGTTTGTCGATGAGAACTTTGATTTTTACGGCCGCACACTGATGGGCACGAAGGAGCTGAAGCCGCGCTGGAAGCGCTGCGTCGCCACTACCGATGACGAGTTGGGAGAAGCACTGGGACGCAAGTACGTCGAGAAGACGTTTGGCGAAGAAGGTAAGGAGCGCACTCTGCAAATGGTGCATGAGATCGAGCACGAAATGGCCAACGATCTGGAATCATTGACCTGGATGAGTCCGCAAACGAAGCAGCAGGCACTCGTGAAATTGCACGCGGTTGCGAACAAAATTGGCTATCCCGATAAGTGGCGCGACTATTCGTCGGTCGATATTATTCCTGATGACTACTTTGGAAACAGTTATCGAGCAAACGAATTTGAGTACCGCCGCGAGCTCAATAAAATCGGCAAGCCTGTCGACCGCGGCGAATGGAGCATGACGCCGCCGACGGTCAATGCATATTACGACCCAACGCAGAACAACATCAACTTCCCGGCCGGCATCTTGCAGCCGCCATTCTACTCGAATAAGGCAGACGATGCGGTTAATTACGGCGCAATCGGCGCGGTTGTCGGCCACGAGCTCACGCATGGCTTCGATGACGAGGGACGGCAGTTCGATGCTGGTGGCAATTTGCGCGATTGGTGGCAGAAGAGTGACGAAGCCCGCTTCAAGAAGCTCTCCGACTGTACTGTTAATGAATACGGCAGCTTCACCCCTGTTCCCGGTGTAGCGCTAAACGGCCGGCTCACGCTCGGTGAGAACACAGCCGATAACGGCGGCATCCGCCTGGCCTATATGGCTCTGATTGAAGATCTCGCAAAAAAGAGCATTCCCCCTTCCGAGAAAACAGATGGCTATACACAGGCCCAGCAATTCTTTCTCGGATTTGCTCAGGTTTGGTGCGAAAACACCAGACCCGAAGCGGCTCGCCTTCTCGCTGAGACCAATCCTCATTCGCCGGGCGAATTTCGCACCAACGGTGTGGTCAAAAACATCCCCGAGTTCAGCCAGGCTTTCGGCTGTAAGCAGAACGACTCGATGTATGTGGCCAAGGGCAAAGGGTGCCGGGTTTGGTAATGAGTCCGGTGATGTGTCTCGTGATCTCGCCGTATCCAATGCCGCCAACAGCTTATGAGTGAAGCTTTAAAAGATAACCCGCTCCTTGCTGAGCGTCCTCCTATCCAGTTCCACCGTATAAAGGCCGAACATGTGGAACCTGCCGTTCACTCGCTTTTGCACGAAATGAGGAACCGCTTGACTGGCATGAGCAGCAAATCGATTCCACGAACTTACGGCAATATCCTTGTGACACTCGATCAATTTACAGAACCGCTGGATTTCGCCATGTCGGTCGTCAGGCATCTGGAATCGGTCTCCACCTTTCCCGAACTGCGAACCGCGTACAACAATGTGCAGGCTCCAGTTAGCCAGTTTTATTCGTCGATTCCGCTGAACGCTGAGCTTTGGGAGGCATTAAAAGACGTTGAGAAAAACACTAATCCTGATGAGCTCGCTCCTGTCCATCGCCGTTTCCTCAAGAAGACTGTCAGCGGCTTTCGGAGAGCCGGAGCCGATCTGGACCAGGCGGGCAAGAAGAGATTGGAAGAAATCGATGTCGCGCTGACCGAAATCACTAACAAATTTGCACAGAATGTTCTGGATGCTACCAATGCTTTCGAGCTTGTAATCGCCGACCCAGCACAGCTCGCCGGCTTGCCCGAATCTGCGCTGATGGCGGCGAGAGAGAGTGCAAAATCAAAGGGCAGGGAAGGGTGGCGGCTCACGTTGCAGGCTCCCAGCTACATCGCCGCGATGACGTATCTCGACAATCGCGCGTTGCGGCAAGACCTTTGGGACGCCTCGAACAGGCGCGCGACTTCCGGCGCCCTCGATAATCGTCACCTGACCGGCGAAATATTGCGGCTGCGCCGGAAGAAGGCCCGGCTCCTCGGCTACCGTGATTTTGCTGACCTCGTTCTCGAAGAGCGCATGGCCCACAGCGGGGCCGAAGCTCAAGCTTTTCTCGAAGATCTTTATCTCAAGACTCAACCACACTTCGAGCGTGAGAACGCCAGCCTGGCCGAACTCGCAAAGAAACTCGGCTACTTGACCATCGAGCCTTGGGATGTCAGCTATCTCGCCGAAAAACAGCGCCGCGCTTTGTACGATTTCGATGAGGAGGAACTGCGTCCATATTTCGAGCTCGACCGCGTAGTTGCTGGCATGTTCGACATTTTCGGACGCATTCTAGGCATTCAGGTGATAGAAGAGCCCGGCGTGCCAGCCTGGGACCCCGCCGTGAAATATTGCCGCGTACAGGATGCTTCCTCGGGCAATCTGCTGGGTGGCTTCTACACCGATTGGTTTCCCCGCGAAAACAAGCGTGGCGGGGCCTGGATGGATTCGCTCATCACCGGCAATCCAGATGAAGGCCGCTCGCATATCGGCCTCATCTGCGGAAATCTGACTCCGCCAGTTGGTGACACTCCCGCGCTGCTCACCCATCGCGAAGTCGAAACGATTTTTCACGAATTCGGCCATCTTCTGCACCATATCCTCAGCCGCGTGCCTGTTCGCGCGCTTGCCGGAACCAACGTGCCCTGGGACTTCGTCGAGTTGCCTTCTCAGATCATGGAGAACTGGGCCATGGAGCAGGACGCTTTGCACCTGTTTGCACGCCATTACCGGTCGGGCGAAGGCATCCCGGATGAGTTATTCCAAAAAATGAAGCGCGCCAGGACGTTCCGGAACGCCAACATGCAGATGCGCCAGCTTGGCTTCGGCATGGTCGATCTCAAGCTCCATCGCGAGTTCGATCCAGATGGAACCGGTGACCCTATTGCGTTCGCTCGCGACATACTTGCCAAGTTCACGCCTGCCGCCTTGCCCGCCGATTACGGCATGATTGCCAGCTTCACCCACCTGTTTGCCAGCCCCGTCGCTTATGGCGCCGGCTATTACTCTTACAAGTGGGCAGAGGTGCTCGATGCGGACGCCTTTACGCGTTTTCGCCGCGAAGGCATCTTTAGCGCGGAAACCGGCGGCGAGTATAGGCGTCACATTCTTGAGCGCGGAGACTCGGAAGATCCCGCACAACTCTATCGGAGCTTTATGGGACGCGATCCGGACGCCAGTGCTCTGCTGGAGCGCTTAGGACTCTTAGCAGAGGTGGTGGCTTAGAAGTGATCGACGCCGGCGAACAGCTCGAAATCGCCAAGCAGCGCATCGAGCAGCTCGAGCAGGCTCACGCGAGTTGCTTGAAAGAGATCGAAACCATCCGGCGGGAGCTCGACAAGAGCATCGCTGAAACCCACACGGCTCAGAATGAGTTGCAATATTTCGTGTACGCCGCGAGTCACGATTTACAGCAGCCGCTGCGCACCGTCGGCACTCATGCCCAACTGCTTCAGCGGCAGTTCCCTAATGATGAGCGCGTGAAAGAATTCGCAACCGCCATCGTCCAGAACGCCGCTCAGATGAATGGGCTGATCGCCAACTTGCTGACGTATTCGCGCACCGGCAATACGGCGCAGTGCGCACCTCTTAAGCTCAGTGCCCCGCTGCAGTGGGCGCTTTTCAATCTTGCGAAAGATATCCAGCGAGCCGGTGCGCAAGTCATCACTGGCGAGCTCCCGGAAGCTTATGCCGACGAGAAACAGCTGGTTACTGTATTCGAACATCTGCTGAGTAACTCACTCAAATATCGTGGTAGAGAAGGCTCTAGAATCGAGATCGCTGGCGAGACCGGAGATGAATTTCACACCGTTTCCATCCGTGACAATGGCGAAGGCATCAAACCGGAGTTTCACGAAAAGGTGTTCGAGCCCTTTAAACGGCTGCATGGCAAAGAGATCCCGGGAAGTGGCCTTGGCCTCTCGATTTGCCGCAAAATTCTCCGTGCTCACAGGGGCAAAATCTGGATCGAGAGCGACGGCGTGCACGGTTCGACCGTGAAATTCATGCTTCCCGCCTGACCGCGGTTTGGTGGAATCAAGCCCACGCTGGTGCATTTCAACCATCACGCGGTCTGACTCATTCCGTTATCTCGTGATTTTTGTTGGACTTGTGATTGGCATCCAAGCTGTATGTAACCGTGTCGCAGTATGTTTCGCGACTCCATATCGATGCTGCTCGCCTTCGCGGTGGCGTTATTCACTTTGAATCCCGCGCTCGAGGCGCAGTACAGCGGCCCGGCAGCCCCGCAAACGCAAGCCGGCCAGTACCCGCCAGTATCACAGTATCCAGGCCAATCCCTGCAAGAGCCCGCAGGAGCCGATCCCAACGCATATCCTGACCAGCAACAGCCCAATCCGCAGCAGGACGCCGCCGCCGACCAGGCACACGGAGTTGCGCGGCTCAGCATCGCGCAAGGTGACGTCAATATTAAGCGTGCAAATGGCGAGCTAACGGGAGCTGCTCTGAACGCACCGCTGGTTGCCCAGGATCATTTGCAGACCTCCGAGGGTTCGCGAGCCGAAGTTGAACTCGATGCCGCGAATCTCGTGCGGGTTGCGCCGAATACCGATCTTGGCTTCGCAGACCTGCAGTACCATCGCTATCAACTTCAGCTCGGGGCTGGAACCATCCTTTATCGTGTGTTGCGCCAATCGGACGCTCAGGTCGAAGTAGATACTCCGAGCGTCGGGTTCCGCCCTGCGAGCGTGGGCGAATTTCGCCTAAGCGTGCTCGATGACGGTACAACTCAGATCACTGCGCGTTCGGGTCAAGGCCAAATCTTCGGGCCGCGCGGTTCGCAGCCGCTACCAGCCGGCCAGACCGTGCTCGTGCGCGGGGATTCGGGCGATCCAGAATTCCGCAACATCTCCGAGATTGCTCGCGATCAATTCGACGACTGGAGCGCACATCGGGATAGCGATCTGATGGGCTCTCAGAGTTACCGGTATGTAAGCCAGGATGTCGCCGGCGCCGCCGATCTGGACACTTATGGCAAATGGGTACCATCGCAGTACGGCCAGGTTTGGGCTCCTCAGGAACCGGCCGGATGGTCCCCGTACAGCACGGGCGAATGGTCCTGGGACGATTACTACGGCTGGAACTGGGTCGACTCCGCTCCTTGGGGCTGGGCTCCTTATCACTACGGGCGCTGGTTCTGGAACGGCGGCTACGGCTGGTCCTGGTGGCCAGGCGGTATTGGCGCTTCATTCTGGAGCCCAGCTCTGGTCGGTTTCTTCGGCTGGGGTGGATTCGGCCTCGGCCTCGCGCTCGGCGGACTTGGCTGGTGCGCCCTCGCGCCGTTTGAATTGTTCCATCGCTGGTGGGGGCCCGGCTGGTATGGGCGTGGTTGGGGCGCCGGTGGTTGGGGTGGACGCGGCTTCAGGCCTTATAACAACTTCGCCCGCAATGCCGACATCGCCAGAGTGTATCGCAATGCGGCTTATCGCGGCGGAGCCATGACTGCCAGCTACAACGGGTTCGGCGGTCCGCATCAGAGGTTTGCGCCGGCTACCAGAGCGCAATTAATGAACGCCAGCTCTTTCCGCGGAGGCCAGTTGCCGGTCACTCCCACCCGGGCGAGCTATCAATTTTCGAACCGTGCGGCGGCGGCGAATCCAAGACTCGCCTCGGCTTCGAGCCGCCAGTTTTTTCAAAGCTCGCAATTCCGCAGTTCACAGTTCAGTGGCCAGCAGCAGTTTCGCTCAGGTCAGACTGGCGCAAGCTCGTTTAGGACTGGCGGCTCTGCGGTAACCCCAAATGTGAATTCATCCCGCTCTGCGCACGGTATCGCTCCCAACATGCAGAACAGCTACGCCAGCCGGGGCGGGTATTCCGGTCCTGCCAGGTCTTCGAGCGGCTGGCAGCGCTTTGGCGATCCGGGCAACGGCGGCGCTCTGCGCCAGGGATTCACCGGCGGATCGGAGCAGAGCGGATGGCACCGTTTTGGACAGCCGCAACAGCAGGGCGCGCGCTCGTTCTCCACTTCGCGCTCTTCTACGCCTAGCTTTTCGGCGCCGCGCAGCACGCCGAATTACAACCGGCCGAGTTATAGCGCACCTAATTACAGTACCCCTCGCTATAACGCCCCCAGTTACAACGCGCCACGTTATAGTGCGCCAAGCACCTCTCACTTCAGTGCACCTGCCAGCCGCGGCTCATCCGGTGGTGGCAATCGCGGTAGTTCGTCCGGCAGCGGCCACAGTGCCAGCTCCGGAGGCGGTCACGGCGGCGGTGGTGGCGGCCACGGCGGCGGTGGCGGCGGAGGCCATCACCGCTGAGCCTCCCGATTTCTCGATTTTCCCTCAGCCGCTCCGGCTCACCTGACAGAACTGGAGCGGCCTTTTTTTCCGTTCCTCAAAAACTCGCAAACCCGGCCCGTTCCAACCCTCTCTGTGCCTCCGGATTCTTCATGAATGTCTCCCAAACGAAACCCGTACGCAGATTCTCCGCCATCAGCATCGTGATTCCGGTATCGATTCCGATCACATCTGTGTCGTACCACTTCGTCAATGGATTAAATGCATTCACAAAACCGTATTGGCTCCACGAACCACCGTAACGGTTGCGCATGTTCTTCAATACCCTCAGCGTCTGCGCGGGCAGGAAGGGAAGCGATCCACCGGGCGCGCTTGGCACCACTGTTCCATCGATCGGCCCGATCTCTGGCGGCCCGCCCCACACCACATACCCGTGCTCGGAATCCGACGCCGTGATTCCCCACAAGTCTTCGCTGTAATCAGGAAATCTCTTGGAGAGTTCAATGCAGAAACGGCGATGAACCTCCGTCGCGATAATCGAGTTCTTGAAATAATCCACAAACTCGTCCTGCTTGCCGCGAAAATCGAACCAAGCCTGTGAATACTGGTGTACAAACAGCGGCGCAAAGGAACCGACGTAGCGCAAACCTTCATATTCGAAAGTCGTTCGCTTCCATGAGTTCCAGACTTCGTAGGGGAGTGGATACCGCGCCGAGCCGAGCCCAAGCAGATACATCATCATCAACTCGCTGTAGTAATCCCATCGGTAAGGCAGAAACCCGTTCTCGGGCGACCAGCCATGCGGCAGCAGATTCGTGTCTTCGGAGAGCCACGTCCATTCGACCCGGTTGTAAATGTCGAAAGCCAGTCGCGTCACCTGGGAACTGCGGAAGTGCTGCCGACAGGTAAGCACGCCGCACAACAAAATTGCCGTATCGATCGACGAGATCTCCGAATCCCAAATGCGTTCGCCGGTCTGCGCATTCGCGAAATGATAAAAAAAGCCGCGATGATTCGGCATCTTTTCCCACAGAAAGCGCAGTACTAAAATGACCCGCTCGCGCGCATCGGTCATAGATACATAGCCGCGTTGCTGCCCGATGCACAGCGCTGTCAGACCGAATCCGGTAGCTGCAATGCTCGCCACAATCGAGTGGTCCGGCTTGCGCGCGTTGCAGCGGTCTTTGATCAGCCCGGTCTGCGCATCAGCCTGCTCCCAGAAGAACTGGAAGTTCGCCTTCTCCATCTCTTCCAGAAAATCGTCGTCTTCCTTCGATAGATTCGCAGCGGAAAACTCCGGTGAAACCACCACAGGTTGAGGCTTTTGCGCGAGTGAAAGTGAGCCGGCGGCAGTCAACCCAAGACCCGCCGCCCCCAGCATCCGCCGTAACAGCGTTCGGCGTGATGCACCATTAAGCTGGATATTGTTTGACTTCACAGACCTGGACGTAGACAAATGATCGGGAAACGAAGAATCGCCATTTGGGCCAGAGCAGCAGTCAGCGTCATCATTGTCGTAACAGGATTATTCTTCATTATTCGACACCGCCAACCTGTGGCTCCAATTCTCCTTACCGGCGTAGTCCTGAAGCAGGATGCAGATCCCCAAAAACAGTCGCCCATTCCGGATGCAGTCGTGACCGCCACCATGAATGAAGGATCGGTCGGCGCGGTTTCCGATTCTTCAGGCCTTTTCCGCCTGACTCTCCAACCCCGAACGGCCAAGCCCTCGGCTATCGAACTTAATTTTCGGCACCCGGGGTACCTTTCGCTCGGCATGACGGTGACAAATGGAAACCAGCTCTATATCGCACGGCTCTCGCCGGTTCAGAGTGTCGCAAACGTGCCGGTCATTCTCTCGGAGTCGCGTCTCGGCAATATCAGGGTACGGTATTCGGAGAAGGCGCCCATCACGACCAACATCGGCAGTTACGTCAAGGCATTTGAAATCGTAAACACCGGTAACGTACCTTGCGGCGGCCGACCTCCCTGCTCGCCCGACGATAAATGGAAAGCTACCATCGGCTCCTTCATCGTGGACGCCGAAGGCCACGAGTTCCGCAACGTTCGTCTATCGTGTATCGCCGGGCCCTGTCCTTTCAGCAGAGTCGAATCGCAAGGCGTAGTAGGGTCCACCAACAATCTCCAGATCTCTGTGCGCAACTGGTCCGATACCACCACCTATTTGCTCGAAGCCGAAGTCAGCCAGACGATTTTGAGCGAGATGATCCGGCAGTCGTATCCAGTCATCTTCGGATCGGGTATGAACTTCACGCTGCCGGCAGCCGCCGAAGGTCCGAGCATCGAGGCGGAAGTAAGCGGTCCGGGCCAGTCGCATAAGCAGGATATCGTGTTCCCTTTAGGACCCGACCTCATCTTGTCCTGGGCCTTGTGCACCGTCAAAATCACACCTGCTCGCACCAAACTCTTCCGCTGCGATCTGAAGCCAGGCTACCGCTTCCAATAGAGTGGGCGCAGTCCACAAGTCCAACTGCAAGAATTAGGCGTATAGTCAATCTTGTAGTTTGATTTTGCCACTCAGGGGGTTCGCCATGAGTATTCATCGCGCTTTTCAAACTGGCACAAATGTAAGTCTCACCCTTGCCGTTGTGCTTTCGTCTCAACTTCTGTTAGCCAGCACGTTTACCCAAACGAATCTCGTCTCCGACGTGCCAGGCGTAGCCACCACAACCGATCCAAACCTAAAAAATCCCTGGGGTGTCGCTTTCGTTCCCGGCGTTTCACCCTTGTGGGTCTCTAATCAGGCCTCCGGGACGTCGACTCTTTACAATGGCGCCGGCGTCGCGCAAAAGTTGGTCGTCACTATTCCCGCGGGCACTCCGCCCGCCACCGGACCCACTGGTCAGGTGTTTAACTCCACTGCATTCAGTTCGACGCCGGGCTTCGATCTGCCCAACGGCAACCCCGCGCTCTTCATTTTCGACACGCTGAACGGCACGATCGATGGCTGGAACACAAAGACTCTTACTACCGCCGTCCAAACCGTTTCCAGCCCGGGTTCTGTCTATACTGGCTTGGCTCTCGCCAGTTCCGGTGGCTCGAATTATCTCTATGCCGCGGATTCCACGGGAAAGATTCGAGTGTTCGATTCCAGTTACAAACCAGTTACGCTAGCGGGTAACTTCACCGATCCAAAAGCCATTTCGGGTTATGTTCCTTTCAACATTCGGCTCATGGGATCGAGTTTGTACGTCACTTACGCAAAACTAACTCCTTTCGGTATCGGTCTGCCCGGCGGCTATGTCGACGTCTTCAACACAAACGGCATGTTCGTGAACCGCGTCGCCACCGGCGGAGCGCTATATGCTCCTTGGGGCCTCGCGATGGCGCCAGCCTCGGGTTTCGGCACCTTATCGGGAGATCTCCTGGTCGGCAACTTCGGAAACGGCGAAATCCTTGCCTACAATCCTTCCGGAGCTTACGCGGGCACGCTGAATGACACGACCGGCAAACCAATCGTCAACGATTTTCTATGGTCGTTGAATTTCGATCCCGGCGGACCTGGCGTCTCCAATCCCGACGCGCTGTATTTCACTGCCGGCATCAACAACCAGAAAGATGGGCTGTTCGGCACTATCGATTACACGCCCGAGCCACGAACAGTGATTCTCGCCTTCATCGGATTCGCGGCTCTGATTCTCGTACGCCGCCGTCCTCTAAAGATATAAAGAAGTAAATGCGCCGTCCGAGTGGGACCGCTCAATCGTCAGACCATCCCACGCTCTCAAACTGCTGTCCTCTCAAACCGCCCTTCCAGCCATCTCGCTCTCTCGCGAAAACTCTCTTCGCGCCCGGCTCTCGTCTTCTTCGTCTGCCGCTCTAAATCGCACCGATACGAGTTTCGATATGCCCGGTTCTTGCATCGTTACGCCGTAAAGCGATTGCGCCGCTTCCATCGTCTGCTTCGCGTGAGTGATCACGATGAACTGAGTGTCAGCCGACATCGTTTTCAGCAAGCGAGTAAGCCGCTCGATGTTGGGTTCATCCAACGGCGCGTCCACTTCGTCCAGAATGCAGAACGGGCTTGGCGTGTACTGAAAGATCGACATCAGCAGCGCCATCGCAGTAAGCGACTTCTCGCCGCCCGAAAGCAGCAGCACGCTTTGCAGCCGCTTGCCGGGAGGAGACGCAACAATATCGATCCCGGATTCCGCCAGGTTCTCCTCGTCATTGAGCCGCATCTCGCCCGCTCCACCGCCAAAAAGATTCGCGAACATCTCTTTGAAATTGGCATTGATAGCCTGAAAAGCTTCACCGAATCGCTTGCGTGATTCGCTATCAATCTCGCCGATCGCCTTCTCGGTGTCGCGAATGGAATCGAGCAAATCCTGCCGCTGAGCCGCGAGAAACTCCTGCCGTTGCTGCGCTTCCTCGAACTCTTCAAGTGCAGTTGCATTCACCGGTCCCAACGTCTCGATCTTTCGCCGTATCTCCGCGTACTTGCTTTCGACGTCCTCGAGCCCCGCCTCATCGACACTCTCTTCCAGCGACCTTGCTAGCTCCACAAGTTCGGCGTGCAACTCCTGCGCGCAGGTCTCCTGTAGATGCTTAAGCTCCGACTCCCCTCTTGCCAATGCCACCTGCTTCTCTGACCGCTCCTCCTGTTGCAACTGCGCCGCCCCCCGCAAACGCTTCAGTTCCTCTTCCGTAGCTGCGAGCTCGTTGCGCAACTTGGCTTCCTGCTGAGCCAGACGAGTCGTTGTCTCATCGGTGTCATTGATGGCAATACCCAGTTGCCCGGTTTTCGCCTCCAGCCCGGAGTTACTCGCCAGCAGGTGAGCTCTTTCCTTATCCATTCGCTCGGTCTCACTTACGACGTGAGCGCGCCGGTTCCCGAGATCGCGCACCTGCGTCTCTAGCCGCAAGCGATCATTTGCCAGCGATCGCCGCCGCTCTTCAATCCCCGCCAGCTCGGCCCGCTTGCTGGCGTGCTCTTCTGTCAGTCTTGCCAGCTCGGCCCGTGCACCGGAAAGCCGCTCGCGCGCAGCTTCCAATGCTTCTTCTTGTTGTGCCCGTGCTTCTTCCCGTTCGATCAGAACCTGCCTGTCTCGCGTTGCGTTCTCTTCCAGCTTCACCCGGTCCCGCGCAACGCGATCTAGTTCTAACCGCGCATGCGATAGCCGCAATTGCACGCGCCCAAACTCCTCAGCCAACTTGCGGCTCTCGTGATCGAGCGCCAGCACATCTTTCTCCTGCGCCTGCTGCTGCGACCGCAATCGATCCAGCTCTTCACCCAGCGTGTTCACGTTTCGTTCGAGATCGTTAAGCCTCTCCTGAGCCGCACTCATGTCCGCCTGCTTGATTCCTTCCAGCTTCAGCATTTCCCGCAGCTCGCGTTTCAGGGCCAGCGGACCCGCGCCTGATTTCTTACCGCCGCTGACCGCCTGTCCGTGATAATTCACGCCGTCGGCCGTCAGGAACCAGCAATGCGGGAACTGCGTCGCCAGTTCGCGCGCTACCGCCCGTTCGCTCGTTACGAAACAATTCGCAATGCGCGGCAATTGCGCTATGGGCATGTCTGAGAGCCCATTCGTCCATCTCAGCGCGTCCGTCAGCTTAGTAAGCGTTCCATTTTCAGTCGCAGGCCGCGGTACTTCCGTCGCTGCCGCTAACTCCGGCCCCGCATCCTCTACCAGAAAAGTGCCCCGCCCGTTGAGGTCGCCACGCATCAGTTCGATGCCGCGCTCGCCTTCACTCCAGTTGCGTACCACTACATATTCCAGCTCGTCATGCAGGAATTCTTCCGTGGCCTTCTCAAACGGCGCATCTACTTCCAGAAAGTCCGCCAGCATGCCAATCGGTTGGAAGCTCTCCGCCTTCCCGCGTTCCACCGCCGTGAACAGGCGCTTAACCGTTTCTGTCGTGTAGCTGCGGTGCTGGATTACTTCTTCGAGCGAGTCCTTCCGGGCCTTCACCCGCGAAACTTCACCCTTCACTCGGTCAAGCGCACTCCGGTTCTCGTTCACCAGGGCCTTCTCGTGCTGCAATTCACTCTCGACTGCGCTTCGCTGCTCCTGCACCGACATCAGATCCGTCTGGCGCAGCGCAAGTTGTTCGGAAAGCCGCGCCTTAGCTTGCTGGAGGCGCGAAAGATCGGCTTCCGATTGCTGCTCTTCGTTCTGCGCCCGCTGCGCATCGCGATCAGAAGAAGCGAGCTGAGCTTCGATCTGTGTAATCCGGTTCTTCAAGCTCGAAGATTCGCCGAGCAGCTTTAGCACGTCCTGGCGTCTGCCCTCGAGTCCTCGCTCTTGCTCCGTCAAGTTGCCTTGGGCATTCTGCCGCTCTGCGGTCTTCGCCGCCAGTTCACTCTGCGCTAAAGCCCAGATGTGCTCGAGTTGCCCCAACTCGGTACCGCGCACTTCGAGTTCCGTCGAACGCTCCGCCTGCTGTTGCTCCAGGGCTTCTATTTCCTGCTCCCCCGCAGCTAAACCCTGAACGATCTGTTCCACCTGCCTGCTTTGGTATTCCAGCTGGCCGCGCGTGCGCTCCGCCTCAAGCTTCAGGTCCGCCAATTGCTTTCGTGCTTCGGTCAGTTCGCTTTCCGTGGCATACGATGCCGCAAGCACTTTCTCCTGGGCCGTTTCGCGTTCGGAGATCGCCGTCTGCGCTCCTTGTAATTCAGCAGTGGCTAGGTTCAGCTCAATCGCAGTCTTCGCCATCTCGCGTTCCAAAATCCGGAACTTCTCCGCCAGCAATTGCCGCAGATATCCTGTTGCTTCCTCTTTCAGCTCCCCATAGCGTTTGGTTTTCGCCGCCTGCCGCCTGAGCGAATTCGCCTGGCGCGTAACCTCTTCCAGAATGTCGAACACTCGCGAAAGGTTCTGCTTCGCGCTCTCCAGTTTCGCTTCCGCCAGCCGCTTCCTCGTTTTAAATTTCGTGATCCCAGCGGCTTCTTCAATCAAATTGCGCCGGTCTTGCGGTTTGTTACTGAGAATCTGTCCAATCCGGCCCTGCTCGATGATGGCGTAGCTCTCCGGCCCTAAGCCGGTTCCGAGGAACAGGTCCTGAATATCCCGTAACCGGGCCTGTTTCCCATTGATCAAATACTCGCTCTCGCCCGAACGATAGAGACGCCGCATGATCGTGATCTCGCTCGCCGCCGCTCTGTTTGTTTCAAAACGGTGAGAATCCGTTCCGTTTCGGCCGACGTCTACAGTGTGGGTCGAATTCGTCTCGTCTGGAGTCTCTTGCTCAGTGGTCCGCAATCCTGCTAACGCGCTCTCATCGGGCACCAGCGTCATCGTGACGGATGCCATGCCCAGCGCTTTTCTATCGCGGGTTCCAGCGAAGATCACGTCTTCCATCCTGGCCCCTCGCAAAGTCTTGGCCGATTGCTCGCCCAGGACCCAGCTAATCGCGTCGCTGAGATTAGATTTTCCGCAACCGTTCGGGCCCACCACGGCAGCGATGCCGCTGCCGTTGAACTTCATCTCCGTTCTGTCATAGAAGGATTTGAACCCATGTATCTCGACTCTCTTAAGCTTCAGCAACTGGACAAAGCCTCCCTTCTATTCATTCTCGGGGGTGACACCATCGTAACTTGCTATCTTCCCCTTGTAAAGGTAATCCAATACCCTATGTTGCGGCCCGGCTTCTCAGCGGCACTACATATGGGCTCTAGTTCATGCCATACGTAAATTCAGACGGAACGAACCTTTATTGGAAAGAACACGGCGAAGGTCCACCCGTGCTGCTCATTATGGGCCTGAGTTTTACCCACGAGATGTGGTTCCGCGTGCTGCCAATCTTGGCCAGCCGTTGCCGCGTCATTCTCTTCGACAACCGTGGGATGGGTCTAAGCGATGTCCCAACTGGCCCGTACACAATACGCCAGATGGCGCGCGATGCCGTGGCGGTGCTCGACGCTGCCGGGGTACCCGCAGCCCACGTGATCGGAGCTTCTATGGGCGGCATGATCGCTCAAGAGCTAGCATTGACCTATCCGGCCCGAGTTGTAAGCCTGTTGCTCGCCTGCACAAGCCATGGTGCCTTACTGGCCCGCTGGCCGCGCTTCGTCCGTCCCCGCGGCATCAAGTGGGGCGAAGCCGAGCGCCGCGCTCGTGAACTAGCGCTCGCCCCGCTTCTTTACGCTCCGTCGACCCCGCTCGACCGCATCCACGAAGACCTCGACGTGCAATGCCGATCCAACTGGACCTATAAGGGTTTTCTTAATCAGTTCAGCGGGATACTGTTGTGGAGCTCCTACCGTCGGCTGCCCTCGATTCGTGTTCCTACACTGGTCGTACATGGCGACTGCGACCGGCTGATACCTCATCAAAACGGGAAGGTTGTCGCTTCGAGGATCCCCGGAGCCCAATTCCGCTTGATACCAGGCGCCGGCCATATCCTTACCACCGACCAGCCCGACGCCTGCACCCGGATTATGGTCGAGTTCGTTCGGCAAATTCGCGGTACCAGCATCTCGGAACCTGGGATTACCGCGCCACCTGTACCGCAAGTGGTAGCAAATTCAGAGATTGCAGCCAGTTCGCAGCCAAGCTAGGCCAACCCGTTACCCGCGCGCTCGAGGGCCTTAACCCATACCCGTGGCCCCCCTTGGCGAACACGTGCAGCTCCGCCGGAACCCTGGACCCTTGCAGCGCCCGGTAATAGAGCAACGTGCTACCGATGAACGGCCGGTCATCTTCTGCTTGCACGATAAACGTCGGCGGCGTGCGCGGACCAACCGCCACCTCCGGCGCTAGCTGCTCACCCTGATCCCTCACCGAGAGATACGCTGGGTAGATCAAGAGGGCGAAATCGGGGCGACAACTATTTTCATCCACCTTGTCGACCGATTCATAGCTCCGCTCTTCGGATTTATTGCTCAGCACAGCGGCCAGGTGACCGCCGGCCGAAAAGCCCATCGCTCCGATTCGGTCTGCTTTGAGCCCCCATTCATCCGCGTGAGCACGCACTAGCCGCACTGCCCGTTGAGCATCTTGCAGCGGCGCTGTATACCGCGGCAGGTCCGGAATCTCGGGCACTCGATATTTCAGGAGCACGGCCGTGATTCCAATCGAATTAAGCCACTGGCAAACTTCTGTGCCCTCGAGATCCATCGCAAGAATGCGATATCCGCCTCCGGGAAAAACAATCACCGCTGTCCCCGTATCACTTGTCTTGGGAGCCGGATAAACAGTAATAGACGGATCGGTAACGTTCCCTAGCCGTATGACAGGTTTCCCAGCCACTAGCCCGTCCTGTGGAGTCGTCAGGTCCCGCTCAATTCCCGCTGTAGTCTTTTCGCCCGGCGCACCGTCGGGCCAAAGCCGTATCACCAACGGACCGGCAGCCAAATGCGACAGGAAGAGCACAAATAGACAGACTAATGATTTCATAAAAAGCTGTACTTTCTCGCAAAGATGCAAAGTCCGCATGACCGCGTCCCACCGTCATGCGGCTTCGGATTGGCGGCGGACTTTGGCGATGGCCTGGGCGCGGAAGGCGGCATGCTGGGCGTCGGCCTGTGCGTTGATCTGGCGGCGGCGCTCGCGGGCCTCGACGATGAGGGAGAGGCGGGTGTCGAGCTCGTCAGTTGAAAATTCGAAGCCATTAGCTGCCGGAACGAACGGGACACCTTCTTTTTTTGCGGTCTCAAGCGCCAGAGCGGCTTGGTGGAGCGCCTTTTCCCGCTGCTCGGCGAGATCGCGGTCGCTTTGCTCGCGCTCGCTCTGCAGCTGTTCAAGCCGCTCGACATCTTTGTCACGCTGGCGGCGGAGACGGTTCTCCTGAATGCTGAGGTTATTGAGCTGGCGCTGGTAAGTGAGGAAGATTTTGGTGTCGATCAGGGCTTGACGGCCCGATGCGCTGTGATCTTGGAATTCGCCAGCGAGCTCGAGGCGGCCGAGCGCGTAGATGCCGGATTCAAGAGACGGGATGCGGAGCAGACGCCACTCGGTATCGACGATGGATTGGAGGAGCGCGCGTTCGGGGTCGGTGGCGGGCTTCCATTGTGCTTCGAAGCGCGCGAGATGGGCTTGGTAAGCTGCGACGTCGTCGCTGGGTAGAAGGATGGTGCGGCCAGTAAGCCCGGTTTTGAGGGCATTGAGCGACGAAGTGGCGCGGCCCGCTTCAGAGGCCGGACCCGTTGTCTTTGCTTGGATCTTCGCCTCGCTGAAAACCGCGGGCTCATCCTGCGCATTCGCGCGATTGGCGGCGAGACGGGCTGGGGAGACTGGGGTCTTGGTGCCCGCGGAAGACGGCTCTGGCGGGAAGTCGAGGTGATTCTCGGCGGAGGGTTGATCGGTTGCGGTTGGCGGATCGGACAGAGGGCGTTTCTGTGCGAGCTTGCGGGCTTGGCGCTCGGCGGCGCGGCGGAGGGAACGGTTGTTCATGGGGAGAGCCTGCCAGAACGTAACACGGCGAGGGGCGAAAACGAACTATGTACAAAATTCTTGGGTGTAAGTGCTTGCAGGCCGCGGAGATTGAGGTGAGGGGATTCTGTCACCGACTTGCAGAATTTGCGGAAAATAGTCGGGGAAGGGGTCTTGTGAGGGGGTCCTTCGCGATCTAGTACTACGGCGCTATACTCCTGATCCCTTCTTTGTATAATGCTCAATTGTCCCCGGCCCCCCGGGTGCTCAAATGAGCATTACCGACGATTCGGCTGTCCCGGATCGCGGCACACCTTGAATGGGATTGAAAAAAGAACCGTATCAACGCTGAGTTCGAACCTCGGCCGTCATGTGTTTGGAGTGGCGGCTTTGGTTTTTGGCCTCATCACGCTGGTCTGGCACGTCTACAACGAGTGGCATCAACCGCGTTACATTGTCGACGCGGCAGGTGCTGCCCAGATCTTCGGCGGTGCCGCGATTCAATTCCGTCGGACGGCGAAAACGGGGGCAGTCGTCCTTGGTGCGGTTTATCTTGTCTTCGCCTTACTGTGCGTGCCACGAATCGTCGCCACACCGCGGATTTACAATAGCTGGGGCAACTTCTTTGAGCAGTTCTCTATCCTGACCGGAGCGGCGATCGTTTATGCGCGCTTGTCATTGGCATGGGCACCGGAAACGCTTAATAGGATCGGCCGCATTCCTTTGGGCATCTGTACCGCTTCCTTTACCCTCGAACAGGCGATTTATCTTGACGCTACCGCTAAGCTCGTTCCGAAGTGGCTTCCGCCAAGTCAGATGTTTTGGGCGGTAACGACGACTATTTTGTTCGCACTCGCGGCCGGGGCCCTTCTTACGAATCGAATGGCTCTTCTCGCGACTCGGCTACTGACAATGATGATCGTGATCTTTGGGCTAGTCGTGTGGGCGCCGTTGCTTCTTTCGGATCCCCACAATTATGCGAATTGGAGCGAAGGCGCCGAGACCTTCGCGATTGCCGGAGCAACCTGGATTCTCGCCGATCTCCTCGGCGGGTATCGGCTTAATGACCATCGCCCGCGATGACGTGAGGTATTCCGTTGAAGACTATATCGGCCGGATGAATCCCGCGAAAAGACGATCAGTGAAGGCGTCCCAGTCGAAACCTTTCCACGCTCGCCAAGGTCGCTGAACATCCCAAGATACATTAGCGCGAGCACAATATCGTCCACTTTGTCCTTGTTGTATTCCATCTCAACTTCTCCATAAGATGCGGATCGAGGCTATATTACCGGCTCTGGCTGCGATACACGGTTTGTTTCTGGAAACGGCGTTTTCCAAACACAACAGAGAACAGCATAGTTTCCGTATGGCCGACCGTCCGGACGCAACTTCGGAAACTATGGATGCTTGCGCCTCCAGTATCGGTTTAGCCACGATCCTTTCCCAAAATCAGAGGTGGCGAGCTTTCGAGGAGAGCGAGCCGCCTCTCATCATGCCACGTCAAGGTACAACAGAGCCGGCACAGTCCACAGAAATCACTGATTCCTCTACGGTCTCCCCAAATTAAGCAGAGTTGGCAGGTTTCGGCCGATTTTATTGCTCTAGTTGTTAGGAGACAACTTCCTTCATGCGAACACTCATGGGAATCACCGCGATCGGCTCCGCCCCTCAATGGCGGCACTGTCCAAACAAGATCAGAGCTTTTGGTCCTCAGCCCCCGGCCTATGGCATGCGAAGACCATCACGAATCTTTTCAGGCTTCCTCACCGTTGCATTCCTCTACGGCACGTTATCGATAAACGCTCAAGAAACCGATAATGCGGCCGCGTTCCAGGGTCCAGAAATCGGCCATTCGGATATGGCAGGCATCCTCGCCACAGCACGAAGCCAGCTCCCCAACGACCTCGATGCAGGCAGCGTTGAAGCCTACCTCGACGGCATCGCCGCTTACATTTACGGCTATTCCCTGCTGGCGATCGCCTTGACCGAACGCGTTTCCACGAACGTCGCCAGTGCCGGTCTACAGACCGGGAGGGCACCCCTTAATCAGCTCTACAAGGCGGCCGCTTTGCCGGTGGGATCGGCGTTCAAAGATGTGGTCCTGCCGAGCACGACTACCCTGTACGCGACCGGGTTCTTCAATCTGGAGAAAGAGCCTCTCATCTTGCATCTTCCAGTAATCAACAGCGACCGATTCTTTATTGTGCAACTGCTCGACGGCTGGACCAACGTCAGTCGCCAATCGCCCAGCTCGCGACTGGCCGGAATTAGTCCAGCCCCCGGTGACTACGCGCTGGTCGGGCCTGATTGGAGCGGAGACTTGCCGAGTGGGGTCTCCGAAACGATTCGTTTCGACACCAATACGGTGTGGCAGATCATGCGCGTGTACACCACGGGCACCGAGGATGATCAGAACTTCATCGCCGACCAGATCTTCGGGAAAATCACGCTCACACCGCTCAGCGCCTACGGAAAGCCCTATACTCCTCCGGACAACTTGCCCGTGAGTCCGTCGATCGATGTCGTCACCCAGCCGATCCAGCAACTCGACAGCATGGATGCTTGTGCATTCTTCGGAACGATGTCGGCGATGATGATGAGCAATCCTCCCCTGAATATCGATGTTGGCGTAGTGCCAATTCTGAAGAGACTCGGCATTATCAGTATGACCAACACCCAACCGCCGACCCAGTTTTCGTGCGCCAACTTGATGGGAACATCAGAAGGCCAGGCAGAGAGAACGGCCTTGCAGCTGGCCGTGGCCACCGCGAAGCGGATCTTGGATGCAACGCCGCCACCGTCTCTGACACCGACGAACTGGTCGTTGCCACTGAACGTGGGCGACTATGGGACGCGCTATCTGCTGAGAGCGCTCGTCGCCAAGAACGCTCTCGGAGCGAACCGGCCGCAGGACGCGGTCTATGGTTATGGCACTCACGACAGCGCTGGAACATCAGACAGCAATCGCCTGAACGGCACAGAACGCTACGTACTGCATTTCAAGGCGCCAACGAATCAGAAGGCCCCCCTGGAGATTCCGCCCATCGACGGCAACGGCTTCTGGTCTCTTACCCTGTACAACGCCGATGGGACGCTGGTGGACAACAAAGCCGCGACCTATCACGCGCTCAGCACGAAGCAGGTGGAAGGTCACAGCGCCTGTCTGAACAATGATAAGTCGCTGGACATCTATGTACAGGCCACCCCGCCATCCGACCCGAAGCAACTCTGCAACTGGCTGGAAGCGCCGCAGCCCACAACCGACAATCAGAACGGTCAATTCATCTTATTCCTGCGGATGTATTGGCCCGACCAGGCGGTCACGAATGGCAGTTGGTACCCGCCAGCGATCCAAAAGACGAATTGAAAAAGCTGCTGTAGCCGATTCTTAACCCGTTTTCCGTTGCACTCATATTTGATACCGATTTCGGAAAGTAGCCGGCGTAAAAGCCTTGTATCCGAATGCAGCATTGTTTCCGGGTTGCTCCTGGTTGACGGTCAAACAGGAAAATAGCCGAGTTCCGACGCGTTGCGGTCCCAATGGAAGAGTGGCTGACCGCTCGGGAGTTGGCCTGTACCCCCAACATCCAGCACCATAGTGCTTCTCGAAACCCGTATCCGCGCGAACCTATTCCGACAAAATATTCGCCCAATCGATCACTTATTTGTTGAATTCATCTTTTGCGACCAACGCTTCACTTTCGGCATCGAATCTGTTCACGGTAAGGCCTACAGAAAGGGATGATCATGAATTCCAAGCAGGTGGTACTCATCACCGGCTCCAGCACCGGCTTTGGCAGACTATTCACCGAAATTCTGGCTCGCAACGGGCACACGGTTTTCGCCACGATGCGCGACCCCTCAGGCCACAATGCCAAGAATGCCTCCGAGATCCGCACGCTGGCAGAAAAGGGTTCACTGCCGATACACGTCCTTGAACTGGATGTCACCGACGACGCCTCGGTCGAGCGGTCTGTGGATGCCGCCGTCGCCAAAGCCGGCCGCATCGACGTCGCCATCAACAATGCCGGATACTACCTCTCGGGGCTGGAGGAAGCTGTCACCACCGAACAGGCGCGGCGTCTTATGGATACGAATTTTCTTGGACCGGTTCGCGTAAATCGCGCCGTGCTTCCGCACATGCGACGCCAACGCAGCGGCGTGCTCATGCACATGAGCAGCGCGGCCGGGCGCGTGATTCTTCCTTCTGCAGGTTTCTATTGCGCCAGCAAATTTGCAGTCGAGGCGCTGGCCGAGGCCTACAGCTACGAACTTGCGTCACAAGGAATTGAATCCGTGATTGTCGAACCCGGCGCCTATGAGACTCCCATTTTCGGCAACACAGTGACCGCTGCCGACCAAGCCCGCACGACTACGTATGGGCCTGTCAAGGAGATGCCTACGAAGGTCAACGCGGCACTCTCTTCCGGGGCCGGCAATGCTCAGGAAGTCGCGGACGCCGTTCTGCGCATTATCGAGACTCCTGCGGGAGAGAAGCAGTTGAGGTATTTCGTCAGCCCCCGGAACTTCGGCGTCGACGAGATCAATGCCCTCTCCAAGCAAGTGCAGGCCAACGTGCTAGAAGCCTTCGGCCTTGATGCCGACACCAAATTTATCAAAGGTAAAGCTGTCGGTTCCGTCTAGCTCTCTTGCAGGAACACCTTTTGGAAGGATCCGTCAACAAAAAACCTGCGCTCGCATGGCGCAGCACGATCACGCCGAACTGCGATCTCGTAAAGAATTCCCCACTTGGCAAGTGACGGGCAAACGGGAACTTGGGAGCACCGGTTACAAGAATCTTCTTGACGTTGAGTTATTCTGCCCTTATGTTTGCGGGAATGCCAGGACCCCAGTATCCATCCGAAGTGGCTGATGCTACGAACGGGCAGGGCCGTTATCGGCTCAGCGCAAAGGGCCGCCAAGAGGGGGAGGATGATCGGCTGGGTCTTTTGGAGCGGATCTTCGATCCGGCGTCTCGCCGGCGGCGCGCAATGGTTCAGCCGGGCTGGCGGTGCCTTGAGATCGGTGCGGGCCGAGGATCGATGGCGGTCTGGTTGGCCGACCAAGTGGGTCCAGGCGGCCGCGTCGTGGCTACGGACGTGGATGTCACTTATCTCGAGCGACTCAATCTGCCGAATCTCGAGGTGTGCCAGCATGACATCCTGCGTGATCCTTTGGACGCCCTCGGCCTCGGCTCATTTGATTTAGTGTGTTCGCGTCTCTTGCTGTTCTGGCTTCCAGGCGTGCAGGAGACGGCAATCCGGCGCATGCTGGAGTGTTTGCGACCGGGAGGATGGCTCGTCGATGAGGATGGTGACTGGGGCACAGTGAGTCCGGTAGATCCCTCTCATCCGCTCTACTCTCGGTATCAAGAAGTTTGGCGGGATGGCGAATGGTGGGTCGCGCGCGGGTGTGACCCTGTTTTCGGTCGCAAGCTTCCGGTGCTGTTCGAGCGCTGCGGCCTGGAAAACATAAGCCACGAAGCGACTGCCGAAGTTGTATGCGGCAGATCCCAATGGGCGCAGTGGTGGCAGCAGACTCTGGAGGCGATTCGCGATTGGGAACAGGCTAATGACGACGTCACAGAGATGCGAGAGAGAGAGTATAAAGCGCTATTGGCGCCCTTGACTGACGCCTCGTGCTGGGTTCTCAGTGCACTCCTGCATGCTTGCTGTGGCCGACGTCCAGCACACATCTGACCAGGGCAACCGCTGAGACCCCGTCACCTCCGGATCTGAGTCAGAGCCGATCTTGTTGGCAACGGTTTACTAAGCCTGTCACCAGTTTCCTGATCGCGTGAACGGAACGCAAGAACGCGGCCAGGAAATGGCGGCATTGGACGAAAACGCCTGCTACACAAACAGTGTCAGCGTCGATCATCAAAGCGCAAAGTCTCGGGATTCCACACGAAGCTGTGCGCCGCGCCGCTATCAGTGACAATAATCCTGTCGGTCGATACGCCTGAATTGATTGCCACGCAATCCGGGAAAGCATCCGTAAGAAAAAATACGCCGTTGTATTTCGCCGGCAACCCACTCACTTCTACGCGCCCGGGAAGCTTTGCGATTTGCTGCCCGAACGCCTGACAAGCGGCTCGTGCCGTCTCCGCTACCCTCATCCAGATACCGATATTCCATTCCAAGCACGACAAGTTGAAGAAGAGAACGCAAGCCGCTATCGCAAAAACCGACGGCTTTCTTTCTTCGTAAGCCTCAGCAACTACGGCCCACAATATGGCGATTCCAAGCACCGGCAAGTACAAAATCCTCGCTCCTGCTAAATCGGACGAAAGAAGAAGGAGAGATTCCACCGGCAGACTTGCGGCAATCGTGAAGAGCAGCGCTAATAGCAGACGTCTTCTGTTCACCCGTGCAGTTGCCGCCGTCACTCCCAATCCGACCAGGAAAAGAGCCATCGAAATACGAATCCAAAAGTTCGAGCCTGGCGTCCAGTTCATCGGGAAAAATCCGAACGCCCATAAGCGCCACAGGAGCGTCTTTGCAATGCGCATCGCACTGAAATTCAGGATGTTGGCATGACCGCCGGTCTCATATCCTCCCACTCCCCCAATAATCCAGAGGCGATACATGAAACCTGCCGCGTACAGCGCAAACAGAGCGGGCACGATTTTCAGGAGCCGTCTCCGCCGCTTCGAGTCATGAAACACCGACATCACGATGACGAGCAGCGGAAGGCAAAAAGCCGACTCCTTCGCGAATATCGCAACCACCGCTAACACAAATCCCGCGGGAAGCCAGAAGGCTGGCGCTTCCTTCGCGTATTGCTCAAAGGAGATGAGCGCGAGCAGCACGAAAAACGTTGCCAGCAGGTCGAATCGCGCGTCGGTCCAGCAAACTGCTTCGGCCCGTGTGCCGTGAATTGCAAATATCATCGCCGCCACCCCCGAGGGAAATTCAGCAAAGCGAAGTTGCCGGACGAAAACGTAAACCAGCGCGCAGTTGACGATGTGGAGAAGCAGACCCCAAAGATGCCATCGGAACGGATCGAAATGCGCCCAGCGAAAGTCGAGGGAATAAGCCAGGAATCCAACCGGACGGAAAAAGATGTCCTGATGCGGCCGGTAGAACGCCGCAAGGACGTCGCGCACGGGCTCATGCGCAGCCAGCATGACGTGTCCGTAATCGTCGAACAAAAATGGGGTGGGAAGCGAGCGCCCGAATGTCGCAAGACAAAGCAAAACAAGAAGGACGAGGCAAAGAAGCGTCGTACGTCGACCGGTGTTCGGAAGAGATAACTTTGCTCCGCGACCGCTCTGTGCCCTGCCGATGAGCAGCAAAAGAAAGGAGACCGCCACGAAGGCTTCCACGTTTAGTGGAGACCTGATGGTGATGGGTGGGCCGGCTATCTCGCCAGCCACGGCTCGCACGAGCAACGCTAGCGCGAAGACCGCGAAGGTCAGCGACAGCGCAGCTTCGAACCAAATCCCAATATTGCGCCTGCGAGTGAACACCTTTTACAGTTTGGCCCAGCAATGAGTTCGGGGACAATGACACTCCGCAATACCCGCCGAAAACTGAGTCTAATCCAACCCTCCGGCGTCTAAGTGAGCACCTCCACGATATGGAATTGCTGTTTTCCGGGAATTCCTGCGGTGCAAAAAGCTATTGCATTACCGAATTGATTGGCGATACGTTTACGCAATGCGGGTCGGATAAGCCTGCGTATCAACCGGCGGCCGGAAGCGGCAGCACAGGTTGTGGCTCTTGCCGGTTGGGCGGATAAACATCGCGAGAGTGGGTTAATGAGTTTGGCAGGGCTCCGAAAGCCGCTACAATAAGGCCATGGAAACGGATTTCTGGAAGGATTGTCCTGCGGTCGAGACCGTCCCAGGTCGACTTGGTGGCCGCCCTGTCGTGAAGAACTCGCGTGTGGCGGCTGAGACGATCCTGGAATCCGAGGAACTTGGCGAGACAGCCGAGGAGACGGCCTACAATTACGGGCTTAAGCTACAGGAGGTACTCGACATTCTTTCCTACGCTCATCTCCGCAACGCCGCGCTCGCGTCTTGAGGCATGTCCTCTTCGATCAGAACGTTCCACGCCCGCTACGGCGTTTCCTGAAGGCATGCGATGTTAAGGTTGCAGATGAAATGGGATGGAGCCGAACCAAGAACGGTTTGCTTCTCGATGCAGCCGAGCAGGCGGGATTCGAAGTCTTGCTGTCCGGCGACCAGACACTTAAGTACGAACAGAACATGAGTGGTCGTAAGATCGGCATCGTCTCGATGTCGGACAATCATTGGCCCATTGTGAAGGGTTACGCGCCGGCCATCGCGGAAGCAATCGGGCAGGTAAAGCCTGGCGAGGTGCGCGCGGTCTACTGCGGCACATTCGTCGGGCGAAGGGCCGGTAAGATGAGTGAACCTTCACTCTGAGGCGGACGCAAAATCTCACCCGCTGCGCTGCGGTCATCTGCCCTACTTAATTCATGACGCAAAGCTTTGACTGCCTGCAAGTGAGAACGATTCAGTAAAATCCTCTCTGATCTTGCCTGGTACTTTGTTTAATCTTTCTCCAGAACCGACATCAGGCCCTCGGAGTCGCCCTGACGCTCACGCCGCCGGTCGACAGACAACCCGGAGACCTGATGGTGATGGGTGGGCCGGCTATCTCGCCAGCCGCGGCTCGCACGAGCAAGGCTAGCGCGAAGACTGCGAAGGTCAGCCACAGCGCAGCTTCGAACCAAATCCCAATATTGCGCCTGCGAGTGAACACCTTTTACAGTTTGGCCCAGCGGCTAGGAGAGAATGGCAGCTATGCAAAGCGGAACATCCGAAACGACATGCTGCGTAGTCGGGGGCGGTCCAGCGGGCATGATGCTGGGCTACTTGCTCGCCCGTGCGGGTCTGCGAGTTGCGGTACTCGAAAAGCACAAAGACTTCTTCCGTGATTTCCGCGGCGATACGGTACATCCGTCGACGCTCCGGCTGATGGACGAGCTCGGGCTCCTGCAGGAATTTCTGCAGGTTCCGCATCAGGAAATTACCTCGGTTGGCGGAGTATACGGCGACTTCGCCTTTGAGGCTGCCAGCGTCCGCCACGTGCCGGGTCCCTGCAAATTCGTGGCGCTCATGCCGCAATGGGATTTCCTGGATTTTCTTTCCAAGCGCGCAAGAAGATTTCCAACTTTCGATTTACGCATGCAACATGAAGTGATTGATTTGGTTCTCGAGCATGACCGAGTCACGGGCGTGAACGTACGAACACCAGAAGGTTCCCTCCAGGTCAGAGCCGAGCTGGTGATCGGCTGTGATGGACGGCACTCCACGACTCGCCTGAGCGGACATCTCGACGTAAGGGAGTTCGGAGTGCCTATCGATGTGCTTTGGTTTCGTATTGGCCGGAATGCAAATGACCCCGAGCGCGTATTTGGAACCTTGAATTACGGCAAAGCGCTCATTCTGATCAATCGCGGAGACTATTTTCAGGCGGGTCTCATCGTTCCGAAGGATTCGTTCGAAGATTTGAAGCGCAGCGGCATAGATTATTTCCGCAACAACTTACTGCAGATCGCGCCTTTTCTCGGAAAGCGAGTTGAGCAGTTACAAGAGTGGGATCAGATCAAGCTCCTCTCTGTTCAAATCAACCGTCTCCGTAAATGGTTTCGCCCCGGGCTGCTTTGCATTGGCGATGCCGCGCATGCTATGTCGCCAGCCGGAGGTGTTGGCATTAATCTCGCAATCCAGGATGCGGTCGCAACTGCCAATTTGCTGGCCGGTCCGCTTCGGCACCGGCAAATCGACGAGACCGTATTGGCTAGAGTGCAGCGGAGGAGAGAGTTCCCGACGAGGATCACGCAAGCGATGCAGATCAATGCCCACAAAGCTTTTGCGCACATTTTCCAAAATCCCGGTCCGCTGAAGGCGCCGTGGCAGCTTAAGCTTGCGGTGCGGATCCCGGGAGTGCATCGACTGCTCGGCCGCGTGATCGGAATAGGCGTTCGCCCGGAACACATCATGGGCCCAAATAACCGTTCAAGTTCCCGGAAATCCTTTGTGAGAAGACTGGCAATCTGCGCGGGAGTTTTGGCCGCAGCCGCTGCTGTCATGAGAGTAAAGTCTTTGTCGCGTGAATGACCTGTTACGTTTTCGTCCACCGCGACATTAACTAGGTGAGGAGCACGGGATCTCTTGCCAGCGCGGATAATTTTGGGGTCTTGGCTTTGAATCGCAGAAACCGTGACGGTTTGCTGGCCGGGGTCGCGACCGACCTGCTGCAATTCAATGACCCCGAGCGCCTGCTTGGCAGCGTCTTCGAACGAATCTCATCGCAAACCGTCGTTGATCTTTGTTTCTGTCACTTCCAGCCAGGGAACGAGCTCCAACTCTCTTTCGTGGGGGGTCTGCGAGATGAGCTCCGCTCGGAACTCGGAACCTCTGGCTTGCGGGAAGCGGCCGACGAAATTGCCGTTTGCACGAGCGGGTTCCTAAAGTACGAGCATATTTCGGAATCGAAAGGTCACGCCACAGCTTTCTTGCGCCGCGCTGGTATGGATGCGTTCTGCTGCTTTCCGCTGCTCAGCGGTGGCAAGCTAGTCGGAACTCTCTCGTTCGGTACCGGGAAGAGCCCGGTCTTCACGATGAAGGATTTGGAGCTGCAGCGCACCATCGCTGACCAAGTCGCAATAGCATTTGATCGGATTTTGCTGATCCGCGAGCTTGCCCGCAACAATCAGAAATTGCTGGAGGCGAATGCCCAAACAATGCGGGCTCATGCCGAGCTTGAGCAAATCGCTTTTTCGGCCTCGCACGATCTGCGTGAGCCCGTGCGCCACTTGAATCTGTATACAGAGCTTTTGCTTCAACACCTTACCGGCCCAGTAGACGACCAAGCCGCACGTTACCTTCAATTCATCTCATCTAACGCCAAGCGGGTGGAACTGCTCGTTTCCGATTTGCTTGAATATACCGGCGTCGGCCATGAAGAACCCGCTTCACGGGAGATTGATACCAGCGGGGTGGCAGAGCGGGTTTGTGCAAAGCTGCGAGCTCTGATAGAGGAAACGGAAACTACGGTCCACTTGCAGCCGCTTCCAACGGCCCATATAGCCGAAGATGACTTGTTCGCCATTTTCGAAAATCTCATCGAAAATGCGATTCTCCATCGCTCCCCCGGAGTCGCTCCGTTTATCCAAGTCTTCGCTTTGTCCCGCGACGATCACCCGATATATTGCGTTCTCGACAATGGCGGCGGCATCGACCGGGAGCATCAGGAAAAGATCTTCGGTCTTTTCCGCCAGCTCCATGCCGAAGAGCGCAGTAACGCCACCGGCCTCGGCCTGACCTTGTGCCGGAAAATCGTAGAACGATACAACGGCGAGATTTGGGTTGAATCGGAACTTGGCCAGGGCGCCCTATTTTGTTTTACACTTAACAGAAAGACGAATGTCAGGAAATCCTTTGCGGCCCATTCAGGTATTTCTCGCTGAGGATAACCACGCAGATGCTTATCTGGTTGAGATTGCCCTTCGCGAGCACAACCTATTGTTCAATCTCCGGGTCGCGAAAGATGGTGAGGAAGCACTCAAGGCCGTCGAGGCGTTCGGCACGGAAGAGCCCGTACCTGACATCGCCATGCTCGATATCAACCTTCCCCGCGAGGAAGGTAACAAAGTCATGCAATCCATTCGAGAGCATTCTTGTTGCGCCGCCACGCCGATTATCATTATGAGTTCCGCCCTAAGGCTCAGTGATCAGGTATTCGCCAAACAGTTCCAGGCTGTCTTTTTCCAGAAATCGAATTCACTCGTGGAATTCCTGCAGTTGGGACAGCTTGTCAAGGATCTGCTACACGATTAGGCAGTCTCAGCTTTTATCGGTCAGCGCCTTGATCCCAGGCAGTTCGCTTCCAGCCAGATACTCCAGCGAAGCACCTCCCCCGGTGGAAACGTGCGTGATCTTGTCCGATACACCGGCGCTCTTGACGGCTTTTTCCGAGTCGCCGCCTCCGACCACTGAAATCGCGCCAGAATCCGCTACGGCTTTGGCCAGCGCGACGGTCCCTTTGTCGAACGGGGGCACCTCGAAAATGCCCATGGGTCCGTTCCAAATGACAGTTTTGGCGGAGGAGATCGTTTGGGAAAACATGTCGACGGTTTTGGGCCCGATATCTACCGCGATTTGCTCTGGCCCGATATCCGCCACGACTTTGTGGGGCGCTCCCAGTTTGATGTCGCGCACCACCACGTGATCGATCGGAAAAATCAGCTTGTCCGGGTGATCGTGCATGAGTTGCTGCGCCAGCTTGACTTTGTCGCCTTCCACAAGCGACTTACCGGTCGGTTTGCCTTCTGCGCGTAAGAACGTGTAGGCCATGGCTCCGCCGATCAACAGTTTGTCCACTACCTTGATCAGATTCCGGATTACTTCGATCTTGTCCGAGACTTTGGCCCCGCCGAGCAGTGCCACACAGGGATGCTCGGGGTTCTTGGTGACACGCGTGAGCCATTCGAGCTCCTTCTCCATGAGCAGACCGGCAGCCGCCAGCGGCAAGAATGAAACGATCCCTACTGTCGAGGCATGGGCGCGATGAGCAGAGCCGAATGCATCGTTTATATACAAGTCCGCCAGGGAAGCAAGTTGGCGCGAGAATGCTGGGTCATTGGCCTCCTCCTCTGGGTGGAAACGGAGATTTTCGAGCAGTAGGATTTCGCCTGGGGCTGGCTTCAATGAGGATACTCGCTGCCCCACGCTGTCCGGGGCCATCGTAACCTGTCTTCCGAGCAGTTCCGATAAACGGGCCGCAACCGGTGCCAAGCTCATTTCCGATCGCCGCTTCCCCTTGGGCCGTCCTAAATGACTCGCCAAAACAATACCCGCAGAATGTTCGATGGCGTACTGGATCGTGGGTAGCGATGCCCTAATTCGCTTATCGCTCGTGATGTCTTTCCCGTCGGAGGTAAGAGGAACATTGAAGTCTACCCGGATGAATAGGGTCTTCCCGGCGAGATCCAAATCCTTGATCGACAGTTTGGCCATAAACTACATTGTAGAGATCAGCCAAACTGCATGTATTTTAAGTATGGGGTCCTCAAATGGCCCAATCGCACCCGGGTTTTCTCAGGTGAAGCCATGGTGAGCTTGAAAATACTCTAGAGGAATTGTTCCGGTTGGCACTATAATCCTTAGGCAGCGGTTTCGTAGTCCAATCGTACCGTTACTAACGTACTAATAAAGGGTACTTTGGAATACAGTGGAGCAGTTTAAAGAAGATGGGATGTCAACAGCACCTATTCGCGTCCTGATCGCAGACGGACACCCGATCGTTCTGGAAGGGCTCCGGGGAGTCTTTTCGAACCACCCAGCGATTGAGGTGATAGGGGAAGCGACAGACGGCGTAGAGACGATCGAGAAGGCAGTTTTGCTCGAGCCCGACGTGGTGCTCATGGAGTTAAAGCTTCCACGGGTGGACGGGCTCACTGTTCTGCGCAGCATACAGACCCGGGCTCCAAAAACACGCGTAATCCTGTTCGCCGCGCCTGAGCACCGGGAAGAGTTTGTGCAGGCCATGAAGCTTGGCTGCTCCGGCATCTTGCATAAAGACGTGCCTACCTCGCTGATCGAGAAAAGCGTCCTTAAAGTCCATGCCGGCGAAATCTGGCTTGATTCGAACACCACCGCTGCGGTAATGCGGAAATTTTCCAATCCAGCCGACGCCTCCTCCGGAGGCGGTCCCCAGAACGGTAAGGCGCCTCGCGAACGCGCTCAGCTTAGCCAGCGTGAGCGTGAAATCATCATTTTGATCGCTCAAGGCTATAAGAACAAGGAAATCGCGGAGAAGATGTTCATCACCGAGCAAACCGTGAAGAACCATCTGCATAACGTGTTCGATAAGCTCGGCGTCTCCGACCGTTTGGAGTTGGCGCTTTACGCCATTCATAATAGTCTTCATCTGAGGACCTAACGCAACGGGCCTTCAGGGGCTCAATATGACTTACTTAGTAGCGGCTGGGCTGGCGCTACAAATACTCGCTTATCGCGAGTCTGCCGTGTGGCACCCTCCCGCCGATTTCCGTTCGAAAGTTTTAGCTGCGTGTGAAAACCGAGGGGCCGCTTTCGGAAAGTGTTTCGCCGATCAGATGAAAGCAGCCGGCGCATCAGCTGAGGCTTTGGCGTTCACCCGCCTTATTCATGGAGACGGCTATGTTCAGGCCTTTCGTCCAGTGGCGCGAGTCGGCATCGCCGCGGTTTCTTACCCGTTTCGCGCGAACGAAAACGACGGGCTCTATCTCGTGAACGGCGACCCGCCAGCCATCAACATAGATGATCTCCAGAAGCTCGTGTCTGGCCAGATGGATTCCGATCCTGCCTATGACGCGGCAAAGAAGTCGCATCCAAATGCAGACCTCTGGCCCGGTGATCGCTCTTCGACCGGCTCTTTACTGGCTCTCACTTTCCCTGACGGCTCGCAGCAGTTTGTCGCAGATTACCGGGTCCAGGCGGGTTGCCATGCCTGCGCCGTGCTCGGTCAAGCGTTCTTCGGCTTCAATTTCGATCCAGCCGGGAAGTTTACCGGCACGGAATTCAGCGGCTTCACGCCTCTTTATACCTTCAGCAGAACAGCCAGCGAGAAAATTGTTTCCGTAAAGCCTGGGAGCACTTTCACAATCGTGCTGCCCTCGAATCGCTCGACCGGCTATTCATGGCAACTCAAATCTTCCGCTTCGGCCCTGGAGGCCTTGGGCAACAAATACGAACCCTCGAGTGATTCCCGCATGGGTGCAGGCGGCGAGGATCTGTGGACGTTTCATGCTCGCGGAGCAGGCGAGAGTACCCTGCATTTCTCGTATGCGCGATCTTGGGAGAAGAACACTTCACCCGCGAAAGAGCTTAAGGTGACAGTCCGCGTGCGGTAATTCCATTCCCAACTGAGCGACAATCAATACAACTCCGGGCGCTCACATTGAGGCCCAGTCTTGCTCATGAGCGGATTGCGCGAAGAGATTACCAAACGTTTCCTCCGTGCGAGGGGAGCGGGGCGCCCCTCAACTCGAACGCATAGTTCCTCCTCTGCTTCTGACGAGACCTCGGTTCCCACCGATCCCCGAGAAGGGCGTCAGTTCGGTTCATACCGAGTGCTCCGGCGGTTGGGTTCGGGGGGCATGGGCCATGTCTACCTCGCGCTAGATACGCGCCTCGGCCGTCACACTGCACTGAAATTTCTACCTCCTGAGCTGCTCTCGAACAAAGAGATGTTGAACCGTCTGCAGCAGGAGGCTCGTACCGCTTCCGCTCTGAACCATCCGAACATTCTGACTATATATGAAATCGGCGAAGTCGCTGGTGAGCCTTTCATCGCGAGCGAGTTCGTCGACGGGGTCACGTCAAAGCGAGCCATTCAGCGGCGTGTGATCGATCCAGATATGGCCATCCGCATCGCCGCGCAGATCGCTTCGGCCCTCGCGGCCGCCCATTCAGCAGGGGTCATTCACCGTGACCTCAAGCCCGCGAACGTTATGTTGCGGCCTGACGGCTACGTCAAGGTGATCGATTTTGGCCTGGCGAAAATCGCTGGCGATTCCGGCATCTTCGGGCACCCCTCGGATTGGAGCGTTCCGGGTGCTGTAGTGGGCACGGTCGATTACATGTCGCCCGAGCAGGCACGCGGCGACGAGGTCGACCTGCGTACGGACCTCTGGAGTCTGGGCATTCTTCTTTATGAAATGCTCAGCAACCAGCGCCCATTTTCCGGGGAAACCGATAGCCATGTCATCGTCGCAATCTTAGATCGTCCGGCGCCCGCGCTACAAAACGCTGCTTCCTTCCCGGCAGGCGTCGGCGCGATCATCGCGCGCGCGCTGACCAAAGATGTTGGCAGGCGCTACCAGTCGGCGCAGCAGATGCTCGCCGATCTCGAGCAACTTGATACTTCGTCCATGCGTCGGCGATCATTCAGGCCGCCCAGGGCAGAGCAGGGAAGTCCTCGACGCAAAACTTATGTTGCAGTTGCTTGTGTGGGTCTTCTGGTTGCCGCAGCCGGCCTGTGGTGGTGGGACCTTGGCGGCAAAGACCTGGTTTTGGGACCCGATTGGTTTCGAGTCGAGTCAGTCACTCAGGTGACCTTCAACGGGCGCACTCTGCTTTCGGCCATTTCGCCCGATGGCAAGTATCTCGCGTTTGTCGTGGGCGATCGCGGGGGCATGGAATCGCTTCATCTGAAACAAGTCGATCAGCCTTCCGATGAAGTTCGCATTCCGGTGCGGAGGATCGATTACCTGGGTCTGACTTTTTCGCCCGACAGCCGGACGATCTACGAGGTAGAAGAGGATCAAAGCACTTTACTCGGGAAGCTGTTTGCGGTACCAGTCGTTGGCGAGCGCGCGAGCACGCCCATTCTGGAGGATATAGATGGTCCGGTAACGTTCTCCCCCAACGGAGACCGGTTCGCGTTTGTGCGTTGGGAGCACCCGTCTGGCGGAGACGTTTCCCGCACACGAAGCGTCGTCGAAGTAGCCACGGTGGCCAGCGGTCAGTCGAGCCAGCTTTTTGCTTCGACGAAGTTAACTTTGATGTCGCATCTTGCCTGGGCTCCCAGAAAAGACAAGATAGCGGCTATCGTCCGGGATGCCGGCGCTGACTCAGGTCAACTCGAGCTCCTTCTGCTTGGGCCCGATAAACGGCAAATCATAAAACCATTCCCGAGCTGGAGCGGCGTTGGACAGCTCTGGTGGCAACAAGACGGGAGATCGCTCGTACTGACCGCTTCATCTAAAGTCGAAGCAAAGAGCCGGTCACAGGTGCGCGAGTTTGCGGTCGCTCAAGGCGTGGCGCGCGACGTAGTGAAGGATCTAAGCGGTTATGGTAGCGTTTCCATGACCGCCAGTGGCAAATACATTGCCGCCGTCAGAATCGACCCTAGAGCCACGCTTTGGCTTTCCGCCGCGAACGACTTTGCTCACGGGCAAAGTACGCTGGCCGAACTGCAGGATAACGCGAGTTTGGCGTGGCTGGACCGGGAACACCTGCTGGTTAATTCACGCCGGGCCGGGTTCCCGAATCTAGCTGTCTTGCAGACACGCGACCAGAGCGAGTGGAGTTTAACCCATGACCCCTCAATGGAACAACACGCCCAGCCTGTGCCGGGCGGAGAGTCTGTCGTCTACTCTTCCAATCGCGCGGGCGGGTTCCATATCTGGCGCTACGATCTCCGGTCAAATCGTTATCGGCAGCTAACATTCGGGTCAACCTACGATGACACGCCTGTTGTTTCGCCGGATGGGAAATGGATTATTTACACCTCCTGGTCCTCTAACAATCCGCTTCTCTTTAAAGTGGCGCTTGATGGCGGCCAGCCTATTGCTCTGGGCACGCTTCCAGCAGCTGACGCGCAGATCTCGCCGGACGGAAACTCGCTCGCTTGCCGTCTTCAGAAGAAGCGCGATGAGTGGTCGATTGCCATCATGCCTGTGAGTGGAACAGGACAAATTCGCCCGGTATCCGCGTCCATACCATTCTGTTGGTCCAAAAGAGGGGATGCTTTGACCAGCTCGATCACTGATGCAGATGGCGTTTCGAATGTTTGGCGTATCCCGCTTGACGGCTCTCCACCTGGCCAGCTTACTCACTTTGAAGACCAGAGCATTCAAACATTTGCTTGGTCGCCGGACGGCAATCGCCTCGCCTGCGTCCGGCTCCAAAATTCCTCCGACGTCGTGCTCTTCCAACGTCAAGGGGCAAAATAGTTGGCTATAGAATTGCTGCAAGTTTACGCATATGGCAACTTCACCTACACCCGAACCAGAGCGCGGACCCCGGCCGCCCGAGGATCAGACCAAATCCAAACCTGGATCCGGCTCCACTGATCCGTCTAAAGACCCCACGTCTACTGTTCCGCAAAGCGGGCCCCGACAACCTGGGGACCAACCTTAGCCCAAAGGGCCGCAAGAGTCCCGGCGTAGTTATCTCGTTACAATAAGAGATAACTCTCAAAATGTCATCTTCTACCGAGGAGAGCCGGCAGTATCGCCGTCTGGCTCTCGAAGACGCTTTTGCCTCGCGTGTCGTGGTGCTCGATGGAGCCATGGGCACCATGCTGCAGGATCGTCACTTGACAGCTGCTGATTTTGGTGGACCGGCACTCGAAGGCTGCAATGAAAATCTGGTCCTCACGCGCCCCGAGGTGATGCTCGACATCCATCGCGCCTATTTCGAAGCCGGTTCTGACATCGTCGAAACCAATAGCTTTCAATCGAGCAAAATCGTTCTCGCAGAATTCGGTCTCGAGGATCGTTCCTATGAGATAAGCTTTGCTGCCGCGAAACTCGCGCGCGAAGCGGCCGCTGAGTTTTCAACGGGCGGCCGGATGCGCTTCGTCGCGGGCTCGATGGGCCCGACTACTAAAGCCATTTCGATCAGCGGCGGTATTACCTTTGCCGAACTCATTGAAAGCTTCTATGACCAGTCCAAAGCCCTGATTGACGGGGGTGCCGACATTCTGCTGCTCGAGACCTGTAACGACACGCGAACCGTGAAAGCAGGTCTGCTGGCGATCAGCCGTCTCGGGAAAGAATTGGGCTTCCGTATTCCTGTAATTGTTTCAGGCACCATCGAGCAAATGGGCACCATGCTCGCCGGCCAGCCCGCTGACGCCTTTTACCTTTCCATAGCGCACGCCGATCTGCTTGCCGTGGGCCTTAATTGCGCGACTGGTCCCGAGTTCATGACGGACCATATCCGCTCGATTCATGAGCTCGCAACCACTCGCGTATCATGTTATCCAAATGCGGGCCTGCCCGATGCGGAAACCGGTCAATACCTCGAAACTCCTCAGAGTCTGACGGCTCAACTCGAGCGCTTCGTCGATCATGGCTGGCTGAACCTCGTTGGAGGCTGCTGTGGAACGCGGCCCGATCATATTCGAGCCATCTCGCAGATGGTGGAAGGCAAGAAACCCCGCGGCTCGAAAAATTCGACTCACCGGACTTATTTCTCCGGCATAGAAGTTGTCGAGGCCGACGAAAGCAATTGTCCGCTCATCATCGGCGAGCGGACCAACGTCATCGGCTCGCGCCTCTTCAAAAGCATGATCGCCGAGGACAAGTGGGAAGAGGCCACTGAAATCGCGCGGCGCCAGATCCGCAATGGCGCGCATGTCGTCGACGTCTGCCTGCAGTCGAGCGACCGCGACGAGTTCAACGACATTCCTCCCTTTTACGAAAAGCTTATCCGCAAAATCAAAGCGCCGATCATGATCGACACGACCGATCCGCGCTCGGTCGAGCTTTCGCTGACTTACTGCCAGGGAAAGAGCATCATCAACTCGATCAATCTCGAGGACGGCGAAGAGAAATTCGAGCGCATCTGTCCACTTGCCCGGGAGTATGGCGCGGCACTGGTTGTAGGTTGCATCGACGAGGATCCTGTGCAGGCGCAGGCCTTCACCCGCGAGCGCAAGTTAGCGGTGGCACGGCGCTCGGTCGATCTGCTTACTTCGAAATACGGGGTGCCCCCCGAAGACATCATCATTGATCCGCTGGTTTTTCCGTGCGCGACTGGTGACGAGAACTATGTCGGAGGCGCCGTTGAGACCATCGAGTCAATCCGCCTCATCAAAGAGCAGATCCCTTACGTCAAAACTATCCTCGGCATTTCGAATATTTCCTTCGGGCTGCCCGCCAGTGCCCGCGAAGTCGTCAATTCCGTCTTCCTCTACTACTGCACAAAAGCAGGCCTTGATCTCGCGATCGTCAATGCGGAAAAGCTCGAGCGCTTTGCCTCGATTCCGGAAGAAGAGCGCAGGCTCGCGGAAGCGCTTCTCTTTAACATGCCGCCGGAGCACGTCTCTCCCGATCATCCGAATTTTGCGCACTTTCAAATCCAAAGTAACGACTGGAGGTTGCAATCGCGTGACCAGAAGGTTGCCATCAATCAATTTCACATCGCCGCAATTTCTGAGCACTTTCGCGGCGCAACCGCTAGGCAGAAGAAAAAGGCAGCCGATCTGCCGTTAGACGAACGCCTTGGCAACTACATCATCGAAGGCACAAAAGACGGACTCATTCCCGATCTCGAGCTGAAGCGCTCCGAAGGGGCAGCGCCGCTCGATATCATCAACGGCCCGCTCATGGCAGGCATGGCCGAAGTTGGCCGCCTGTTCAACAAAAACGAGCTGATCGTCGCGGAGGTCTTGCAGTCTGCCGAGGCCATGAAAGCCGCCGTAAATCATCTCGAGAAATTCATGGAAAAATCGGAGACGTCTGCCCGCGGCAAAATCGTCCTGGCAACCGTCAAAGGCGATGTCCATGACATAGGCAAGAATCTTGTCGAGATCATTCTGAGTAACAACGGCTTTGAAGTAGTGAACCTTGGCATTAAGGTTCCGCCTGACGAACTGATCAAGGCGTATCACAAGCATCAGCCGAACGCGATCGGGCTCTCCGGCCTGCTCGTAAAAAGCGCGCAGCAGATGGTGACCACGGCAGGCGACTTCAAGGACGCCGGTATTAACGTTCCGCTTCTCGTGGGCGGAGCTGCGTTATCCGAACGGTTCACAAAAACCAAAATTGGCCCGAGCTATGGCGCTCCGACTTTTTACGCGAAAGACGCGATGACTGGTTTGCGGCTAATGAACGAGATCACCGATCCCATGCTGCGGGAGCAAGTGCTGAGCCAGCATATTTTCCGGGACGCGCCAGCCGAAGTCGTGGTTCTCGAGCCGCCGCCGGTTCCCTCCGGCCAGGTGCGCAGCCCTAAGGTTCACACCGATGTTGTAATTCCGCCCGCGCCCTACTTGGACCGCCGCGCTCGCAACGTTCCGAATCTCGCCGAGGTCTGGAGCTACATCAATCCGTTCATGCTCTATGGCCGGCATCTCGGATTCAAAGGGACTGGTGGTTTCGAAAAGTGCTTAGCTGCGCGCGATCCGAAGGCGCTGGAACTTTTCCATTTCGTCGAGGACGTAAAGCTGAAAGCGGCAACTTTTATGCGGATCTGCGGCGTCTGGCAATTCTTCGAGGCCGAAAGGGAAGGGAACACGATCCATCTCTTTACACCAGGTGCTGCTTCCCCGATCCAGAGTTTGCATTTCGGCCGGCAGGCCAAATCAGATGGCCTCTGCCTTAGCGATTACGTGCTCGATCCGCAAGATGGCCAGCGCGATCACCTTGCCATGTTCGTCGTCAGCGCCGGCGAGCGAGTGATCGAAAAGTCCCAGGAAGCGAAAGAACGTGGCGATTACCTTGAGGCTCATGCGCTACAGGCGCTGGCTATCGAAACAGCCGAAGCCACTGCGGAGTGGTTACATCGCCGCCTTCGTGAAGATTGGGGTTTCCCCGATTCGCCCACCATGACCATGCATGAGCGCTTTACCTCGCGCTATCGCGGCAAGCGTTACAGTTTCGGTTATCCCGCCTGCCCCAACCTGGAGGATCAGACCAAGCTCTGGAAACTGCTGCAGCCCGATGAGATCGGCGTGCGCCTAACTGAAGGCTTCATGATGGAGCCGGAGGCGAGTGTCTCGGCGCTCGTCTTCCATCATCCGGATTGTGCTTACTTCAGCGCTGCTGAAGAGACCGAACCGGCGTACGCCTAATTTCTCGCAAAGACGCGAAGACGCAAAGTTCGCATGACAGAGAATGCTCTATCGAAGGAGATTGTGGACGCCGCGTTCCGCATTCACACAACTCTCGGGCCGGGATTACTTGAATCCGTGTACGAGACGGTTCTGGCCTACGAACTAGGCCGCCGAGGTCTGCGAGCAGAGCGGCAGCGGTCCATCCCAGTTGTCTACGAATCCGTCCTCATCGACACAGGATTCCGGGCCGACCTGATCGTAGAAGGCAAAGTAATCGTGGAAATCAAATCCGTAGAAAGTGTGCTCAATGTCCACAAGAAGCAACTATTGACTTACCTTCGGCTAGCCGACAAAAGGCTCGGACTCCTAATAAATTTCAATGTCGCATTAATCAAAGACGGCATACTGCGCATAGTCAACGGCCTAGAAGATGATTGCTTTGCGTCTCTGCGCCTTAGCGAGAAACTAGCCAAGCCGTATTCTTAGCGATCTGCTGATCTTCCTGCGAGGGCAGTACTCTGGTTTCAAATGTTCCGAGAAAGCCAAGGCGGTGCAGTATTTCGTCGCGCACTTCGGTTGCATGCTCGCCGATACCGCCTGTAAGGATTAGCGTGTCCAATCCTTCCAGCGCGGCCGCCATGGCGGCGATTGTCTTGCGCACTTGGTAGCAAAACATGCTAAGCGCCAGATCCGCCCTCGGGTCCGTCTGACGGAGGCTGACTAGCTCGCGCACATCGCTGGTCATTCCCGATACTCCTCGCAAGCCCGATTCGTGATCGCAAACGCGCTCCAAATCATCCGGCTTCCCGTAGCCGTGCCGAGTGAGATAAATCAGTAGGCCGGGATCCAGATCGCCGCAACGCGTTCCCATTATCACGCCTCCTGTAGGCGTCATGCCCATCGAAGTATCAATCGATATGCCTTCACGAATGGCCGTAATGCTCGCGCCGTTCCCGAGATGCGCAACGATGAGGCGCTTCGGCGCGGTCGCCAGTTGGGCCATGATCGATTCGAGCGACAGGCCATGAAAACCGTAGCGCTCGACTCCCATTTCCCGAATGTTCTCCGGTAGCGCATACGTCCTGCTCACTTCCGGCATGTGACGGTGAAATGCTGTGTCCAGGCAAATTACCTGTGGGATGCCCGGCAATTTTTGCTCGACTGCCTTTAGCACCGAAAGAGCAGTGGGCATGTGCAACGGCGCAAACTCGACCGCCGCTTCCAGTTCTCTCGCGACGGCCGCATCCAGCAGCGTATGTTCTCGCAGACGCGGGCCGCCGTGCACAAATCGGTGCCCTACTGCGTCAAACTGCGACGCTTCGCGCTTTTCCAGGAAATCGAAAGCATATGAAAGCGCCTCTACGTGATTCCTGAATTTACTGCCGCTTGCGCCGATCTCTTCCGCTTCTCCTTCGGCGATAAGTTCAGCGGCTAACCCTTTTGATCGATAAGCCCCAAATTTCAAAGAGGAAGAACCGCAATTCAGGGCCAGAATTTTCAATACGGCCATTTCCAGTCTCGCGTCTCTTCGCGATCAATGCCGTACTCGTGCGCGTAATTCACACTTTCGATGATTTCGTTCTTGAGCCATTCCTTGATGTGCGCGCCGGCGACTTGCAGCCGCGGTACCCGGTCGATCACGTCAATCGCGAGATTAAAGCGGTCCACCTGATTTTCGATCGCCAGCTCCAGCGGGGTGTCGATATTGCCTTTCTCCTTGTACCCGCGCACGTGAATGTTCTCATGATTCGTGCGTTTGTACGCGAGCTTGTGAATCAGCCACGGGTAAGCGTGAAAGTTGAAGATCACCGGCTTATTCTTAGTAAATAAGCTGTCAAAATCGCGATCGGACAGGCCATGCGGGTGCTGCGTATCAGGCTGCAGTTTGAACAGGTCCACGACGTTCACGAATCGAATCTTCAGATCGGGAAATTTATCGCGTAAGATGGCGACAGCAGCCAGCGCTTCCATAGTCGGTATGTCGCCCGCGCTGGCCATAACAACGTCCGGCTCATACCCCTGGTCCGTGCTCGCCCATTCCCAGATGCCGATCCCCTTCGTGCAGTGTTGAATGGCCTCATTCATGGGCAAATACTGCAAATGCGGTTGCTTATCCGCCACAATTACGTTGATGTAATCTTCACTGCGCAGGCAGTGGTCAGCCACGCTCAAGAGACAATTCGCATCGGGCGGAAGATAGATGCGCGTAACCGTAGCACTCTTGTTCGTCACCACATCAAGGAATCCTGGGTCCTGGTGAGTGAAACCGTTGTGATCCTGCCGCCACACGAGAGAAGTAATCAGCAGATTGACCGAAGAAATCGGAGCTCGCCAGGCGAGATCGAGCTTCGCCTTCTCCAGCCACTTCGCGTGCTGGTTGAACATCGAATCGATGATGTGGACGAAAGCTTCATACGTCGAGAAGAGTCCGTGCCGTCCTGTTAGCACATAGCCTTCGAACCATCCTTCGAGCGTATGCTCGCTGAGCATTTCCATTACACGCCCATCGAGCGCCAGGTCCCCACCATCGGCATCTTCCGGCTTATACTCTGCCAGCCACGTCTTCTTCGACGCTTCGTATATCGCCTGCAACTTGTTCGAAGCGGTCTCATCGGGACCGAATACGCGGAAGCTCGTCATGTTCCGCCGCATCACATCGCGCAGAAAATACGACAGCACTTCAGTTGGCGATACTTCGCTCGTTCCCGGCTTATCGAAGGGTTCCGTATAGTTGCGAAAATCCGGCAAGTTCAGGGCTTTTCGCAGCAGTCCCCCGTTGGCATGCGGGTTCGCGCTGATCCGCCGGTTGCCCGTGGGCGGCAGTTCTCGTAGATGTTCTACTAACCGGCCTGTCTGGTCGAACAGCTCCTCAGGTTTATAACTTCGCATCCACTGCTCGAGCTCCGTCAAGTGAGCTGGATTTTTCTTCACATCGAGGATCGGTATTTGATGCGCTCGCCAGAATCCCTCCACTTTGTGCCCATCAACTTCCTTCGGCCCAGTCCAGCCTTTGGGTGAACGCAGAATAATCATCGGCCAGCGCGGCCTATCAGCTGTGCCGTCTCCGCGTGCTTTGCGCTGAATGGATCGAATTTCTTCGACACACTTTTCGAGCGTTGCTGCCATTTTCTGGTGCATCGCCGCTGGTTCGTCGCCTTCCACTAAATACGGCTTCCAACCGTAGCCTTTGAAGAGATCGTGAAGCTCGTCCGGCGGTATGCGCGCCAAGACCGTCGGATTCGCGATTTTGTAACCATTCAAATGCAGCACTGGCAGCACGGCGCCGTCTCGAATTGGATTCAGAAACTTGTTCGAGTGCCAGGAAGTTGCAAGCGGTCCGGTCTCTGCCTCGCCATCGCCCACCACCACCGTTACGATCAGATCCGGATTGTCGAACGCCGCCCCAAATGCGTGCGAGACGCTGTATCCTAGTTCGCCGCCCTCATGAATTGACCCCGGAGTTTCCGGCGTACAGTGGCTTCCGATACCCCCCGGAAAAGAAAACTGCCGGAAAAATCGACACAGCCCTTCCTCATCCTGGCTCTTGTCTGGATAAATCTCGGAATAAACGCCTTCCAGATAGCAGTTCGAAAGAACAGCCGGTGCGCCGTGCCCGGGACCCGAAATGTAAATGACATCTAAATCGTGCTTTTTGATCAGACGGTTCAGATGCACCCAGGTGAAGCTTTGGCCAGGATCGGAGCCCCAGTGCCCGAGCAGCCGGTTTTTGATGTGTTCCGGTTTGAGCGGCTCTCTGAGTAACGGGTTCTCTTGGAGGTAAAGCATGCCGACGCACAGATAATTACAAGCGCGCCAATATGCATCGATTTGTGACAGTTCGTTGTCGGAGAGCACTTGCCTGGCTGTTTCTGACATGCTCCACGAGTACCACGGAACTACTCCGAAGTCTTGGCAGTTATTTTGCGAATGAAGTCCACCTCTTCGGGGCGGTAGGGTTGGCCGTCTTCGCGAAAGATGTCGTGAAACCAAACGCTTGGCTGACGGTGCACATAAGGCCTTTGCCACGAGTCCCACGGCAAATAGGTTTGCGATTTGCCCGCCACAAATCCCCAGTTGATCGCTCCCACTTTGTATTTTTTTGCAATCGGCAGAATTCCCTCAAAGGTGCTGCCTTTCGGACGCGCCATATATTCAGTGCAAATGAGAGGGCGATTGTACGTTTCGAGCCACTTCACTTCCTGTTCAAACGTGTGGGGCGGATCGTAGTCGTGAAACGAGACGATATCGGAAAGTTCGAGCTGCTCTTTCGCCATAGGCGATAGCTTGTCCGGTTCTGCCGGATCTTCATGCCAGATCCCACTCGTCAACGGCTGTTGCGGCTGAGCCGAGCTGGCCCACTCAAATGCCTTGGGTAAAAGCTGGAGAACCAGCTCCACTTTATTCTTCGGCTCCGACTTTCCATAGCTCGAGCCGTTCTGGTTATCGGGCTCATTCCAGATGTCCCATCCCAATACGCGCTCATCGTGGGCGAATGCTCCCACCACGCCCTCTACGTACTGCTCGAGTCGTGGATACTGCGCCGGATCCTCCAAAGCCGCCATGCCCGGGCTCTGTACCCATCGCGAATTGTGAATGCCGGGCCGCGGCGGAGGTTGCGCCCCGAGGTGCGGATTCGGATCCCAGCAGGAATCGAAGAGCACGAACAAAGGCTTGATGTGATGTTTCGCGCAGATTTCAAGAAATGTGCCGATACGTTTCTTGAAGCCTTCGCTGTCCTGCTTCCACAACAGGTCGTGCAGAAAGACGCGCATGGTAGTCATCCCCAGACCTTCCGCCCAACCGAGTTCGAGGTCGATACGCTTGGGATCGAACGTATCAGCCTGCCACATCTCGATTTCGTTGGACGCGTAAGCCGGCAGGAAATTGCTGCCTACCAACCAAGGCTCGTTTACGTACCATTGCTTCGCGGCGTCTTCGGTCCAACGCGGCGTCTGGCCCGGCGCTGCCTGCTGCGCGAGCAAGACGGCTAACAGCAGCCGGGACAGTATTCTCATTTCCCGATTCTCACACGAACCGGTGGCCTGCTTACTTCAGTTGCTTGTTGGCCTCATCCCAGTTCACTACGTTCCACCAGGCTGCGATGTATTCCGGACGCCGGTTTTGATACTTCAGATAGTACGCGTGCTCCCAAACATCCAAGCCAAGAATGGGTTTCTTGCCTTCCATCAGGGGACTGTCCTGATTAGCGGTGGAAGTAATCTCGAATTTTCCACTCCCGTCTTTCACCAGCCACGCCCAGCCGGAGCCAAAACGCCCCGTGGCAGCCGCATTGAACTTCTCCTTGAAGCCCTCAAAGCCGCCGAAGTTGGAGGTGATTACGCTTTCAATCTCGCCCTTAGGCGCTCCGCCGCCGTTTTTCGATAGCAGAGGCCAGAAGAAGGAGTGGTTCGCATGACCGCCTCCATTGTTCCGAACTGCCGTCTTGACTGCTTCGGGCACTGCCGCCAGATTATTGGCCAGCAATTCCTCAACGGACTTATTCTGCAAATCGGGAGCTTGCTCCAGAGCCTTGTTGAGATTTGTTACGTATGCGCCGTGATGCTTGTCGTGATGAATCTGCATCGTCAACTTATCGATGTGCGGCTCTAATGCGTCCTCGGGGTAGGGAAGCGGCAGTAATGTGAATGCCATATAGTGTGTTCTCCAGTTAACCTTTCATCACTCTTGTGTTTGTTTCCTATTCTAAGGATGCCTTACGCGCCAAATCTGTGGCGGGGCAAGATGTGCAGCGCTGGCTTACGCGTGGTAGACAGAGCAACCGGCAACGATGGTTTCTTCGATGCGCAAAGTTCGAGTTGCCCGATCCCAGCGGAAACGGATCAGGTCGGCCTTCTCTCCCGGTACCAGGCCTCGCTGACGGCCTGCGATCCTGCCTACTCGCGCGGGATTCGTAGTCGCCATTGCAAGAATGGCGGAAAGCGAATCGCCGGAAAACTGCACGCTTTTCTCGACTGCGTGGTCCATGCTTAAGGCAGATCCGGCCAGTCGTTCGCCTCCATGCATCACCACGCTGCCATCGGCGCGCAGATCCACCTCCACCTGCCCAAGTTTGTATGGCCCTGGCGGACACATGGCTGGCATCACGGCATCGGTCACGAGTATCGACTTCTCGATACCCTTCGCGTGTAATGCCGCTTTGAAAAAGGCGGCTGGTATGTGAATGCCGTCCACAATGAAGCACGCTGCCAGACGGTCTTCCGCAAGCTGATCCCAGATATAGTTCTGCGTCTTGGGCAGCGTTGGATGAGCGGCATTGCCCACGTGGGTCGAGATCGTCGCACCGGCCTCTACCGCAGCCCGGATCTGGTCGTGAGTGGCCTTTGTGTGCCCAATGCTCACTACCACGCCAGTTCTGACCAAAGCTTCGATGTATTGCGGCGTTCCATCCCATTCTGGTGAAACCGTCACGAGACGAATATTCCCGTCGGCCGCCTCCTGCCAGCGCCTGAACTCTTCCACATCCGGCGGCCGAATATGTTCGAGAGGGTGCGCGCCACGCGGTCCCGCTTCCGGCGATATGTGCGGCCCTTCTATATGGAACGCCTCTAAGGCCTGCCCCTCCGGCAGGCCGTTGCGCAAGAACTCTTGCTTTGCACACGCCAGGTTCCTGACTGATCCGGTAATTCTCTCTTCCGGTCCGGTGATCACAGTGGCGAGAAACCGAGTGACTCCCGTCGAGAACATCGTTTGAATCGAGCGTGCAATGTCTTCTGCCTTGCTCGCCGGATCGTTGTAATCTACGCCGGCGAAGCCGTTCACCTGGAGATCGATGAAGCCGGGCGAGACAAGCACGTCTTCTGAATATCCATCGAGCACGTCGTCTACGCCGCCGATTGTCTCTGCATACCCCACTTCGATCGCTGCGCCGTTTCTCGCGCTCTTGCCAATCAGGGTTTTTGGCTCAACGCTGTTCATGGATCCTCGACAGGATTGCCCATCCTTGTTTTATCCACATTTTGCCCACAGGGGGCCCCGCGTAAATGCGCGTAGCGGAGCTTGATAAAAGATGTTGAAAAGCCCGTCTTTCCGCTCCTTGCTGCTGGTACTTTTTAGGCTGATCGAGTAAATGTGGAGAAGATCCGGCGCGAATGCGGAGCAGGCAGATGATCTCGGGGGAGGTGACTGCAGGTTTGGTGTTCGCGCCCGGACCGGCTCTTCTAATCACGGGAAGATTATAGCGAGCGGCTGAGCTCGTCATTCGGTTCGCGCAGCGAGGGAAAGCGTTGCGTCTAAAGCGAAGCGGCTTTGGGAGAAATCTTGGCTCGCCGGCGCCATGAATTCCGGCGGTGGATTGGTTGCTCCAGGTCAGCAGGCAGGTAAAACCTTTTCCGGCAATCGAAGCAACGATACGGCTTCATGCCTACGAGGCGCATAATCAAATCGCGGAGCTTTTTCCGCCTTGATCGGGAAATATCCGTGGAATGGCATCTGGGGCAAGACATGTGGGTGTTTTCGAACTTCTTATCGCTCCAACTCTTTCGCCTTTTGAGCAGTTTTCACTAGCGCACAAACCGGATTCCACCGTGCAGCTCGTCCCCTTATAGGACTGCTTCCGCGGAAAACTTCATCATCCTTCTTCTAGCTACACTCGAATTTATGCCCTGGTATTGGCCGCTCGTAATCCGCTACGCGTAGCCTACCAGCCCGCCACTAGCCTTTCTTCTATGAAGATATCGCAAATCAGGTAGGAGTGGATTTGAGCTTTTGAGCTCCCGCAATATAATCACCCCTGTATGGTCGTTTCCAACTATCCTTACTGGCCCCGCATACTCAAACAGATAGGAAAGCTTCTCGCGGTTTTGTTCTTGCTTTCTATGGTGAGCCTGCTCATCGATCGTAAGCAGCATCTCTTGCGCTATATAACTTTTCCAGATATCGCGGTGAGCATTTTGGGTGCTGCTCTGAGCATCCTTTTGGCGTTTCGGACAAACTCAGCTTACGCGCGCTGGTGGGAAGCTCGCACGCTTTGGGGCGCTATGGTGAACAGTTCGCGATCGCTCGCCCGCCAGGGAATTTCTTTCCCGCGCCGTTCCGGTAGTCAGGTGCTGCAGGACGCCTCCAACGCTTTTTCGAATTCCTTTGTTCGCCGCCAGATCGCGTTCGTCCATGCCACCCGATGCGCGCTTCGCAGACAGCCGCTTACCGAAGAGATCCGGCCTTTTCTCGATACGGAGACTCTGTGCTGCGTTACGGAGTGCCAGAACGTTTCCGCCGCATTGTTGCAGGAAATGGGCAAGCAGCTCACGACCGCTGTCGACCAGCATGTTCTGAGCGAATGGCAGATGCACCGCATCGATGCAACCTTAAGCGACCTTTCGAACGTGCTCGGAGCGTGTGAGCGGATTAAGAATACGCCGCTCCCGGTGCAGTACGACTATTATCCAGAGCTCTTTATCAAGGCTTACTGCTTCATCCTTCCATTCGTAATCGTGGATGAAGTAGGCCTCTTCACGCCCGTAATCACGCTGGTCGTCGGTTTTATCTTTCTCGTCTTAAACCGAATCGGAAAGAACTTAGAGAATCCCTTTGAGAATACGCCTTACGACATTCCAATGACTGCACTTAGCCGGACAATCGAGATCAACTTAAGGCAGGCACTGGGCGATAAAAATGTGCCTCCGCCATTGACGCCGGTGAATGGTGTCTTGTGGTGAGAAAAGGTAAGTTTACATAATATTCGTTATCGGACACGGTGCTGCGGCAAATGCGGCCTTTTAAGTTGATGTTCTGCCAAGGGCGAACTGCCGCTACCCGGACGCGCCATTTAGTGCGGCTTCAACACGATCTTAATGCAATCGTCCTGCTTGTCGTTGAAAATAGCGAAGCCTTTCGGGGCGTCTTCGAGGCTCATGCGATGCGTGATTACGAAGCTCGGATCGATCTCGCCCTTTTGAATTCTCTCCAGAAGTGGCTGCAGATAGCGCTGCACATGGCACTGCCCAGCCTTGATCGTAAGCGACCGGTTCACCACTGAACCCATCGGGAACTTGTCGATAAAGCCTCCGTAGACGCCAATTACCGAGACAATCCCGCCATTTCGGCAGGACATGATTGCCTGCCGCAAAGCGATTGGGCGGTCTGTCTCTAGCTTTGCCGCCTGCTTTACTTTGTCGTAAGCGCCGGTCAAACCGGGTGCATGCGCTTCCATTCCCACGGCGTCGATGCAAGCGTCAGGACCACGGCCACCAGTCATTTCTTTCAGCGCGTCTCTGACATCGACCTCTTCGTAGTTCAGAGTCTCTGCCCCGACTTTATCCCGCGCCATGCGGAGCCGCTCGGGAAAGCGGTCAATGCCTATCACCCGCTCCGCGCCCAGCAGATACGCACTTTTCATAGCGAACTGCCCCACTGGCCCGCAGCCCCAGACGGCAATTGTGTCGCCCGGCTGAATGTTGCACATTTCTGCGCCCATATAGCCAGTCGGGAAAATATCGGAAAGGAACAGGACCTGTTCGTCAGTCAGGCCCTCTGGAATCTTGAGGGGACCTACGTCGGCGAACGGCACGCGCGCATACTCCGCCTGCCCGCCTGCGTAGCCGCCTAGCAGGTGCGAATAGCCAAATAGACCGGCCGGCGAGTGCCCCCAGAGTTTTTCAGCCATCCAGGCATTCGGATTTGAGTTTTCGCATACCGAGAAAAGCCCGTGCTGGCATGAGAAGCAACCGCCGCAGGCGATAGGGAACGGAACAACTACGCGGTCCCCCTTTCTCAAATTGTTGACGCCCCGGCCTACTTCGAGCACTTCGCCCATGAACTCATGCCCGATCACATCCCCGCTCTCCATGCCTGGGATGTAGCCGTTATAGAGATGTAGATCCGAGCCGCATATGGCGGTCGAAGTAATCTTGACGATCGCGTCGCGCTGATTCAAAATCTGGGGGTCCGGTACCTGCTCTACCCGGACTTCCTGCTTTCCCCTCCAACAGTTAGCTCTCATTTGTGAATTCCTTTGTTGACGTATTGATCCTTTTGTTGAAGTCTCGATTTACCAGGCCAAAAGACTAGGCCATGGCTGCTCTCGCAGGCGGCTGAGCTGCATGCATGCCCCGATGGATACTGGCATCCGACTTCACCACCTCGCCAGTCTCCATCAGCTGTTTGAAAGCGCGCAGATCGTCTTCAACTTTCTGCCCAGGTTCTTCGTGGAAGAATTTCGCCACCATGGCGCCCAAGGCACCGCCCGGGGGATCGTAGGCGACCTGAACTTTCACCATCGTGCCGCGACCGCCTGGTGCGCGCTCGAAGCGTACAGAACCAGCGTTGTCCACGTCCGAGTTAGGCAGCGAGCGCCAAGCGATGAGGCTGTTCGGTTCATCCTTAACGATCTCGGCATCCCACTCGACTTTCTTGCCGCCTGGTCCGTTCGCCACCCAATGCGACCGCTGATCGCCGGTAACTTGAACTGACGCCAAGTGAGTCATAAAGGATGGGAGATTATCAAAGTCGCGCCAGAAGCGATACAGCTCTTCGGCCGAACGATTAATAATGATCGTTTGGATGAGCCGAACGTTACCTTTCGCAGGCGGGCGAGAGGACGCCTTCCCTGCCCCCGTCTGTGCCTTCCCGTTGCTGCTCAACTGTTGAGCGCAGACGATATCTAGAGCCGTCACTCCGAGCACGGCCGCAGTGGCGGTGACGACCCGGGCCCGGTCTGCGCCACGGTCGCTCATCGCCGAACCCAGCGACGCAAGATCCACTGCATCCCCAGCTACCCGCGCCCATAACCAACCAGCCGTTCTTGGCTGCGAGAGAACGCCGATGCCCGCCGCTACCTCTCGAAGCCCGTAGAAGCGCATCACAGAGAGATTTCTGGTTTTGTCTGAGATACCGATAAATTGAGCAAGCTTCCCGGGCATGGCGAGTTCCGCTAAACCCAAACCGATGCTGAACCAGCCGAGACCGTTCGCCAGGCGCTCTCCTGCGTCTGTTTGAGCTCGCCATTGAGGCTTGTTGCTCCTGTCCTTATCATGTGTGTCCATAATTCCTGAATCCTCTATAACAGCCGTGTGATGCAGGTGAAGTTTAACTGTTACCCACGCAAAAGAGCGAGTGGGGTTACGCTTGAATGGGCAGGCGGAAGAATAGGCCCAGAATGAACCAAGCCGCCGAACTTTACGTATCAAGTGGTGACAATATGGCACAAGCAACTGCTGCTTCTTACCTCGGACAAATTCATGAATTGCTAGCTAGAAAAAGGTACTCGGTCAGTGAGGTAGATGAAAACGTACTGCGAATTCAGGAGACCGAGAGTGGAATCTCGTTGCGAGCAGTGCTCGAAGGCGACATTCTCTTCTTGTCTCTCGTCTGCCTGGTGACGACGGATTCAAAGATCACACCGCAGCTGATGCGAAAAATGCTCGCGGCCGATAACGGCATCTCGACCTCGCATTTTCAGTTGTACGACGCCAAGGACGGACAAGTCGCCGTGACTTTGAACAACTTCTGCAAGCTGCAGGAACTCGGGACGGACGATGAAGACGATATTCTCTCCTGTGTCAACTTTTTGCTGGCTGATGTGGTGCATGCGCGGGACTTGATTGGCAAAGATCTGCAGTAGAAGGGCTGCAGTAGAAGGACCGGCAATAGACGATAAAAGCGGGGACAACTATATGGGATTCTTTTCAGACATGTTTAACCGGACAGGCCGGGTTGCGCGAGGCAAAGCGAATCAGGGAATAGGCGCCATCGAGGATGCGACCTTCGAGACAACCGTGCGCCAGACGGTAGCTGACATGAAGACGGAGTTGAACAAAGTGGTTCAGTCTTCGGCCATGGCGATGAGCAATTACAACCGGCTGGATGCGGAGTATCAAAAGTACGTCCGGCAGGCGCAGGAGTGGAAAGACCGGGCAGGCCTGGCGCTCGATGCCGGCAACGAAGATCTGGCCAAGAAAGCGCTGGCAAAGAAGGGTGAAAGCGACAAGCAGGTGGCTTCCCTGCAGGCCGCGGTGGACTCGGCACGCCAGGCGAGCGAGTCACTGAAGACCCAAGTATCCGACTTGAAGCACAAGATCGAAGAAGGAGAGCGGACTGCGACCACGCTGGTGGCGCGCAAGAATGCAGCGCTCGCGCAGAGAAAGGTTTCAGAAGCGCTGGCCGGGGTTGGCAAGGCCGACAATGCATTTGCTGCCTTGTCGCACTTTGAGGAATCGGTCGCTAAGGAAGAGGCGACAGCGAAGGCCTTTGATCAACTGGCGAGCGCGGGCAAGGATTCCGGCCTCGAAGCAGAGTTCGCTCAATTGCAAGGGCATACGGTAGACGCCGAACTGGAGGCTTTAAAGCGCGAGAGATTAGGCCCTGGCCGAGAGCGTGTGCCCAATGTCCAGTTTCCCAAAGAGTTGCCCTCGCCTGAACCTCGGTAAACATACATGTTTTTCGATAGCAAAGCGCGAGTAGCCGGACCAGCCGAAGACCTCGCGAATTTGAAAGTGAGCCAGGCACGCGTTGGCGACGCTCTTTCTGTGATCGGTGCGGCGGAGGACTTCAGTGATCTCGATTTCACGGTCGATCGACGCGACGGGTATGAGGCGGGCAGCCGGCAGTGGTTCGAGCTGAGTGGTACCTGGCGCGACAGGCGCGTTTTTCTCGAGGTACATGATAACGACGTAATCGAGGTCTTCGGTAACTTCGATGGGCGCCGGCTCACGCTGGACGAACTGGGCGTGAGCGAGCAAGATCTCGCCGACATGGATCAACGGCAAAACCCGGCTGACTTTTTCGATTACAGCGGAAAGTTCTGGCTGTATCGTTTCAGCCGGGAAATAGGCGTCTTCCACGCCAGCAACACCACCGGGCAAGGTTTCTACTGCTGGCATTTTCAAGAGCAGGATGCCAAGCGGTTCCTGAGTATTCGCAAATTCGAAGGGGAGCCGTTTACAGGAACAATTTGGACGGCGGTCGCGCCAACCGACGTGACCGTTTACCGGAGTACGTGATGAAAACGAGTAGGACAGCCGGGGTCATTGCGATTTGCTTATGGCTCGGAGCTTGCGTAGCAAGTTTGCCTCCCTCTCTCCGGCGCGAAATTGCGGACGAGCACAGCAGGCTGCAAAAAACCGGTCAAGAGATTCAGCGCGAACACCAGACCGTTAAGCAAGATGTTCAGAGCGATCCGGGTCTGTTTCAAAACGCCTCGGCACCGGCGATATGGGCTGCGGAGTTCGGGTCTGCCCGTGACAAGCTGCAGACCGCCGAAGAGACAGACCGGGAATTGGCGGAGCTTGCCGGACGCAATCGGGCGGATTCGCGCGCCGAAGCAGAACGCTTGCTGATAAAAGAAAGAACGTTACGCACGGCGGCTACCCGCGAGGCTCAGAAAGCGAGCGCCGAAGCGGCGAAGTGGGTCACTTTCAAACAAAATCTTCCGCGCAATCTCGACGGAATGAAGCGAGCCTATGAGGCGGTTCGCGCCGCCGATCTAGCACCGCTCTCAAAAACTGTGGCGCAGGCCGAACAGGACTGGCCCGCGAAGAAAGACGCCCTGAATGATTGCTTGACTGCCGTGCTTGACATCCCGAAATCGGCTGAAAGTGAGTGGCAAACGACCACAGCCGCGCGCCAGCAGGCCGGAAGCGAGCAAATCAGCGATCCGGAACTCGCGACTCTCATCGAAGCGAGCGACAAGCTCTCCGCAGACGAGAGCAGCCTTTCTACTGACTCCGACGAGTTGCGCAAATTGAGCGGGCAGCTATATAACTCTTGGGACAAAATCCTGGTAGATCTGGATACGCCCGACCACGGCCGAGAGCAAGAGTATCGGGAACGCATCCGGACAGTGAACACCCGTATCACCGACGTAGCCACGAAGCAGAGTGAAACGTCGAGTGCCGAGCAATGGGTGGACGTCTCTGAGCCGCAGTTTCGTGCGGTGGAGAACGACGTGGGCATGGCGATCGCTCACAAGAGCGCGGGCGCCTTCGACTCGGAAGCTGTGACTACTCCCGAGCCTGCCGGTTTCGCCTACATAGCGCCGGAGTCGGTGGGCTCAAACCAATACGGCTACTGGAATCACGACGGCGGCTCGACGGTCTGGACGTGGCTCCCACAATATTTGCTTCTGCGCGAGCTGCTCTGGAATCACTCCTATCGTCCTGTCGTTCTGGATGAGTACCGCGGCTATCGCTCGGCCGAACAAGTCGGACGCACCTATTACGGACAGACGACCCTGGCGAGCTTGCCACGTTATGGCACGCATGGCACCTTCACGCGCACGACTTACGCCAGCAGCCGCTACGTGCAGTCTGGCGGCTTCAAGGGATCGGCATATTCGTCCCATGGCGCGACCGCGCGCCCATCGATCTTCGGTTCCGAACATGCGGACCAGCACGCATCGCCAGGCGATAGGAGTGCCGGCCGGCGGTTCGGATCCGGTGCGAGTTCCCCTTCTGGCCGCCGGTTTGGACGGTCCGGTGCCGGACGAAGCTTTGGCCGCAGCTTCGGCCGTCGCTGACTCAAAGCGCTCTAGCTCACGGAACAAAAAAAAGAGTACTGACGAGATCCAGCCAACGCTCCAGCCGTTCGCGGAATTTCCGCAACCTCGCGTAGTCTGCGCTACCAAGCTGATTCGCGAGGCCGTAAGGCCCAAAGATCGGGACTCGTTCAATATGCTTCGCGGTGAAGCAGCGATACGAAATCCACATATAAAGGTCCAGCGCCGCCGGAGCGGAGGACAACGCTTTGGCCGCTTCCAGATCGGCAGGGATGGAGTGCTGGGTGATCTCGCGAAAAAATTCGTCGCTCAGAACAATCTCGTTCTCAAAGCCGACCAAGAGAATGTTGTGGCTCGGATCACGTGAGAACCAGATCCGAGCTTCCTGCATGAAGGTGAAACGAGCCTGGTGTGTGACCGAAGCCTTCTCGCGTTGGATGTCGGTGCCAAAGAAAATGGTCGCCCCGAAGATTCTTTGAAAGGAGGCGGCGAACCGGCGATATTGGGACCCGCCCTGCTGTATGCCGAACAGATCGAGCATCTCGGTTGCGCTCCGAAAGGTGATGGTCGGTTTCTGCTGCTTCATGGCCAGCTTCCCGCAATTTCCATTTGGAAACGATGAACTCGGGGTGAGACGTTTTGGCGAAGCTGCCGATGCGTTCGAGCCCGCAGTAAGGTTTTTGTGTTTTGATCAACTCTGATTCGCTCCCTTACTGCCGCGCGAGGCGGCGGGTTGGGCGATTCAGGTGTGTTCAGTAAGGCATGGGAGAGGGCATCGAGTGATTCGGGATTCTCGGATTACAACAACTCCTTAGCTGACGCTTGTGACAGGAATGGCAGTCTCCGCTTCAGCTGCTTGGACTCGTCCTCTCCCTCCCGTTTGGGGCCGCTCGTATTCGAAGTAAGTTTTTAATCGAAGAATTCGCTCCTCGAGCAGATTCCAACTCAGATACGCCATCCCGCTACTCACGGCTACAACGAACAGACAGCAACAGAGAACAGAGAGATAGGGAGAGCTCAGATGGACTCGCTTCCCGATTACCGCCCCATAAGCTTGGGTGACGGGCCAGTGAAAGATGTATATTGCGTAGCTATACTTCCCAAACCAGCGCAACGCTCGGGTCGAGAGAACGGCAGACATTCGTCCAGAGACCGTAACACTACGATAAACAAGAAAGGCGAATAAGATGCCGATGGCAGAGTAACCGACCACGATCGTCTCGTTTCCCTCATATGGCACGAAACCATTTCTCACGAGAATCGCTGCCAATACAACGCCGGACAGCCCTATGAACGCAGCTGACACACGCCGGTACTTTTCGATTAAGTGCATGTCTCGCACCGCCAGCGCAACAATGGCGCCGTAGATGAGAGTATCCATCCTCGTGAACGTGTATTGCCGGATTGCCCAGTTCCTCTCCCCCGCTAGCATCGCAACCAGTCTAAGGAGCGGTGAAAGCGCACACACCACAACACAAAGTCGAAATAATTGCCGTCGTGCAAGGAGGAAGACAATCAAGGGCCAAACCCAGTAGAACTGCTCTTCGACGGCAAGGGACCAAAAATGTCCGAAGCCAGGTAAAGTGTGTGGACCGCTCGACTGGAGATAATTCTGCAAGTAAGTCCATAACCAAAACTGATTGGTAACCAGGCGAGAATACAGGCCCGGCAGCCGCGAAAAGCCTATGGCCGCGGGCACGATGAAGATCGCAACCGTAAGTACTGCGTAATAAAGCGGGAAGATGCGAAGTGTTCGCCTCGCGTAGAAGTTAAGGAAGTACCTGTTGCAGCCGCGCGAATCCAGAAGAATGCCGGTGATCAGGAAGCCGGACAGTACAAAGAAGAGGTCCACACCTGCCCATGTGGACTCTTGTACGGCAGCCCACAACTTGCTGAACATTGTGGAAGGATGGCTCAAGCGGAGGGTATGTTCCGCAATAACGGCGAGGATTGCCAGCCCTCTTAGCCCATCGAGACTCTTCAGCCGTTTCCCAAATGGTACGGAGGCAGATAAGGCTTGTGAGCTATGATCTCCCCGCTCATCTCTTTGATTGATCATTTGTTTTTCCAAACTCAGTGCCTTTCGACTTAGCAAATTTAGACGTTCTCTGCTTCACTGGTCGTCATGCAAGAGAACCGCGAGACTGGGCAGCCCTTCGCGCCAGACAGCGCTCATACAGCGCAAACCACTGTTGGGCCACCGTTTTGAATTCATAGTTGGAGACTGCGAATTGGCGGGCATCTTTGCCGAACTGTTCTCGATCAGAGAGCGGCGCTGCCATCAGGCTCTCCATGGCATGCGCCAAATGGCCGGAGGCCCCGGGCGGAACTACGTAACCGGTGATTCCATCGCAGACCAGATCGCGATTCGCCCCAACGTCGGTCACGACACAGGGCAAAGCCATGGCGATCGCCTCCTGCAGAGCGGCAGACATGCCTTCGAAGGCGGAGGACATGACGAAAGCGTCCGCCGCCGCATAGAGCCCAAGCACGTTTTCGCGCGGAGGGACGAGGCGGACATTCCCGCTTAAGCCAAGTTGTTCCACCAGCGCGCCGATGGGCTCACGCAAGCTCCCGTCTCCCACAATCAGCAGTTGCCAGTTCGAGGAGGGGAGCATACGAACAGCTCGAAGCAGATTCGGATAATCTTTCTGCTCGACTAACCGGCCGACCGCGAGCCACACGAACTCAGACCCTAAGCCGAGCCCGGAACGAGTCTTGTCGCGCAAGCTCAGAGAAGGCTTGAACCGTTCTGTATCCACGCCATTCGGGATCATCTCCAGTTTGGAACGAGGCACAGCGCCCACTCGCACGTAACGTTCGAAGGCGCTTTGGGCAATAATTGTCGTGCGATCTGCCAGACAATCCGTGATTCTGTAAAACATCTCTTTGTGCCAGGTGGGACCGCCTTTCTCAGACGTTTCCCGCAGGTTGTGGACCGTTGAGATCATGACGGGCACAGATGCGATCAGCCTGGTAATTCTTCCGAGCAGATTGGCATGCACCATATGGGCGTGCAGGATATCGGGCTTGAGCTGGCGAATCATTCGAGCAAGCCGGAGCAGGCCACGCGGATCGGGCACGCCGCGAGACATCTCAAGCGACAAGACGGGAATGCCCGCCTCGTCGAGGATGCTCGTGTAGGCGCTGGGCGCAATCATGCAGACGACCGTCACATCCCAACCGGCCGATTTTAGTTCGGTTGCGAGACGGACCATCTGGGTTTCTGCACCCCCGAAGGTCAGGGTGGTAATAAGCAGCATCACAGAGCGGCGGGTTGGCCGATCGGACCGGCTCCGGCTGCAGTCTTGAAGAGGAATCGAGTCGGTTGTTGTGAACACAGTGAACTCCTGGGTTGAAAATCGGAAGTGCTTCAGAACCGCTTCAGGCAGAAAGAGCCAGACAGGGTGAAGGCGAAGCTTGAGAATCGATCTGAGAGGCGGCTTCGAGTACGCCAGCCATGGAAAGCGATCGCATTCCATACCGGTCACGTAGCTGCGTGTAGTGTTTCAGTACTTGAGTGAAAAGAGCGAGATTTTCGTTAGGATAAAGGCCGAAGTCCTCTGGATGAAACCATATATGGTAAATGCGGCCGGTACGAGCCGCCTCTTCCATACCTTGCTCGATCCGGCGGAGAGCGAGTCCCGCCAAGCCGGACGCGTACGGCCGGAAGTACCGGCTCGCGTGCACTTCATACAGATTATCGGCGGCCTCGGCGGGCCAGTTCACCACATCGCTGCCGAATAGCGGCAGGTAAGCATCTGCCAAGCGCAGAGCACGCTTGTAGGGAAGGCGTTGACGCGCGAACGAAGAGGCGTCATGAAGCCAGGACCGGGCAGTTCCTCGAAAGGAGGTGATTCCATGCATCTTGAGAGCAGGAAACAACTCTCGGTTGACCTGGTTTCTCGGGAAAACTATAGATCTGAGCTCAATCCCACGAGCTTGCGCAATCCGGCAAGCGCTATCCAGGTCCGCGCTGAATTGAGCAGCGCTCTGCCCGGGCTCGAGGCAATAGTAATGTGAAAACGTATGCGTGCCAATCTCCTGCAGAGGGCACGCCTGAATTTTCCTGATTAAAGAGGGCGCAAAGTGCAGCGGATCGTCGCGCTCATCGGAGCCTATCCTCTCTGCATACGGGTTTAGGGTTGTTTGCTCATAAGTAGGAAGGAGACCGGGCAAGAAATGACTGATCTCGTCCCTGCTCTCAGCGAACAAGAAGCCCACGCTAGCCCAGGTGGCAGAAATGCCAATTGCCTGGAAAAGGTCCAGTAAACGGCAGACGACATCGCGCGAATTCAGCAGTTGGGGAGCGCTCGCCGGTCTATTCCGGTCACGAGTGCCCCACCGGAGTTCGAAATCGAGCGAGACGACAAAGCTGCCCGGAAACGATTGGCTTAGGCCAGCGGGCTCGGCATGACGAGAGACAAGTTCGGATTGCATGATGTTTAATAGTTAAGAGATGAAGATCGAGACTGGCATACGCCGGATCAGTACCGGCAGCGAGGCTGACGACGACTCCCGTTTCAGTTCGTTCCGCTATGAACTGGAAAGTGGCGCTCGCCGTGTTCGATTCATAGTTGCCTTAAGTGCATTGATCGTAGTGCTTGCCCTAGCTCTGTTTTCTCTAAGGCATTAAGGCCGGTTTTCGCCTTAGCAGATCTCAAAACAGCAGAGGAGTACGAACTCTGCTTAACAAGCACCTTCGCGCAGGATCACAGTCTTTACTGTGCGGAATAATATATACAGATCGAGCCATATGGACCAATTCTTAACGAAATACTCGTCGTATCGCACGCGTTCGGCATACGTAGTGTTGCTTCGGCCGGAAATCTGCCACATACCCGTGACCCCGGGCCGGACCATTTTGTAACAGTCGAAACAATCGCCATATCTCGATATCTCGGCATCGACAATCGGCCGGGGACCGACCAGGCTCATGTCTCCCCGGATAACATTCCAGAGCTGAGGCAGTTCATCGAGACTGGTTTTCCTGAGGAGTTTTCCTACGGGAAGTACTCGTGGATCATTGGAGAGTTTGTGGGTGAGTTCCCACTCTTTGCGCAATTCGGGATCTCGAGCGAGATGGTGTTCGAGCACGGCGTCCGCGTTCGTCACCATAGACCGAAATTTCCAGGCGGTGAAGTAACATCCGTTTTGGCCGATGCGGCGCTGGCCGTAAAAGACCGGACCAGCTGAACTCAGCCGTACGGCCAGATAAAGCAGAGCCACCACGGGCAAAGAGAATGCTGCTGCCAGCGAGGCCAACACCAGATCGAGCAGGCGTTTTGAAGCGCACGCTGTCCAATGAGAATAGGTGCGCGGTACTTCGAGACCAAGGAATCCGCCGAGATCGACCGCGTTGACGGAAAGGCTTCCGATGGCCGGGTGACTGGGGACGACAGTAACCTGCTCGAAGCATTGCGAGTACCGGCGTGTAAGTGAATTCAGATCTTTGGCCGAGAGATTGGGATCGGCAATGATGGCGTGCGAAATCCCGTGCTCGTGCTTTATGCGAGCCGCGTTGTCTGGATGGTCGACCAGAAGCCGGCCCCCATAGAGTTCCGCTGGCGGAACTGGATCGGCCAGGATCGCGACAGGCTTCAGCCCAATGTGTTTATGCTTTTCGAGAATGTGCACCAGAGTCTGGGCAAGCGGACCAGAACCGATGATGACCGCTGGTGTGAGCCAAAAACCAAGCCTGATCATCGAAGCGCGCAAGAGCACGCGTGAAAGAGTGAGGCAAGTAGCTTGCAACAAAAAGCCAACCACGATCGCTGCCTGCGCGTTGGCGGCCGACGAATATTTCTGAAGCGTAGTCAAAACGATGGCGGCCAGCGCGACAGCGCAGATCACTTTTCGCAACTCAATCGCCGGGTGCATCGCTCTCGAAGAGTAAAGTCCGATCGCACACAGCAGGGCGATCGGAATCGCGAGCCGCGCTATCCCAGGCAAAGACAGAAGAGGCGCTGCTGGCGTGCGGACGAGAGCCGTCATCAGGAAAGAAGCTAGGAGCAAGGCCCCTAAATCAGCAAGCAGCATGGAAACTAAGCGCAGCAAAGGGCGAGCGCTCGCGCCCCCCAGCTTCTGCGAAGAGGCATGCGTAGGGGAGTCAAATGTGAAAAGGGCAGCAGTACTCATATAGCAGTTCCTATCGTTTGAAGAAGCCATTCTTGATCCATCGAAGCTCGGCGGCATTGTTCCCGGTAAAGCGAGAGGACAGCGCCGGCCATGATCTCAACTTTGAAGTCCCGCTCATAACGAAGCCGGCCGAGATGTCCCATGCGGCAGCGTTCTTCGGGAGAAATAATCAGTTGTTGCAGACGTTTTGCTAAAGAGTCAGTATCCGAACGGGGAACGAGAAACCCGGTCACTCCATCCGTAACCAGTTCTGAAACGCCTCCCACGTCGGAAGCGATGACCGGCAGGCGCGCGCGCATGGCTTCGATAATGCTGAGAGGCAAACTCTCGAACTTGCTGCTAAGGACAAAAATGTCGGAAGAGGCAAGAAGCGATTCGACCTGATCCGTATCTCCTGTAAAAACGACCCGGTCCCGTAGACCGAGCTGTAAACTGAGCTGTTCCATTTCAGTCTTCTGCGGGCCATCACCGGCCAGCATGAGTTGCCAAGGCTGCTCGATACGTGCCAGCGCGAAGAGCAAGGAAGAGTGGTCTTTCTGCGAAGCAAAGCGGGCGGGCATCAGAATGCGAACAGGGCGATTAGGATCCGGACAAGCCCGCGACGGAGTGTCAGGCATCCCGTTCCAAATGGTGAGATGTCGAGCCGGGTTAACCACGCCGCGTCTACGCGCCATCGCGAAATTAGAACGGCAGACCTCAATAACGGTACCGCCCGCAAACCGCATGGCCCGTTCGAGCCAGATGCAACGCAACTCGTTAGACGGCCTGTGCCAACGAAGCTCCACGAATGTACGGTGTAGAAAGCAGGGGTTTGGGTAAGCCACCCCGCTGCCCGCGCGACGAGACCAGCTTTGCCGGTGTGTCCGTGAATAATATCGCAGCGGCATTCGCGCAGCAGCGTCGATACCGCCAAAACGGCACGTGCATCTCGCAAAGGGCGGATCGGGTGAACCAGTTCGGGGACGATGTGAACCTCAACCCCCAGCTTGCGGCATTCCTCCAGCAGAAACCCGTCGTCGCCACACGCAACCACCGGTTCGATGCGAGAACCCAGGGTGCGTACCAGGTCTAGCACGTGAATTTGAGCGCCGCCCCGTTCACTTTTCGTGATTAGATAAAGAACCTTCATACACTCCTCCCATCAACTGCTGCGTACTGGGGCTCATTCGATGCAGCAGTAAGCTCCCGGTAGAGATCACCTGTCTTCTGCGCCGCAACGGACCAGGAGCAGTTGCCTAGCATGTAATCCGCGCCATTTCGGCCCAGGCGGCGCAGCTCGTCCGGGCCTGCTTGCCACGCTGCGAGAAGAGCCTCCTGAACGCCTGCCACTGTCGGCTGGCCGATCGTAATTCCCAGCTCGGCCGCGCCAAGCAATTCGCCGAGCCCGCCGCTCGAAGTCGCGATGATGGGCTTTCCATTCGAGAGCGCCAGTGCAGCGATGCCACTATCGGACGAGAATGCCGTGTAGGGCAGCAGGATGCAGTGGGTTGTCGCGAGGAGGGCCGGTATTTCTTCCTCTTGTATGTAGCGCTTTTTCAGCTCGATTCCTGCCGCCGATTCGGCGAGCAGGCGTTCGCAAATCGACCAGTACGCGGCCTCTTTCCCATTCGGCGTTTCGCCCGCGATGGTAAGACGGATCGGAATACCCAGTTGGACCAGGTTCTCCACCGCTTGTATCGCGAGGTGGATGCCTTTGTTCTCACGCAGAGCACCAAATAAAAGTACGTTCAGAGTATCCGGTGACGAGGTCTCTTCCGCACCCGAGGGGAGAGAGAACGGACCATGGGCGATTACTTCCAACTTCCCTGGTAAAACCGAAAACTCCTTCGTCACAGTGCCATGCCCGGCGGCGCTGTGGACAATTATGCGGTCGCTCAAGCGATACATACAAGCGAGACTCCAGCGTTCAAGACGGTTCCAGGGCGCGGGGAAAAGCCATTATGCGGCACGGGGTCGTGGGCCTAAACACGATCTTGCAGCCGCAGAGCTTAGCCAAGACAAAGGGCGCGAGTCCAAACGGAAGATGCAGCGGGAATTGAAAGTGGATGATGTGGCCCGCGCGCATCGTGCGGTACTGTCTAAGGCAGGACCTAAACAGGAAGCGCATGTTGTCGAGCATCCGGCCCGCGAACCCTCGTCCGCCTTCGTTCGGCCGTAGGCCGAGCATGAAAACTCGATTCGCCCATCGCTGGACAGACAGTCTCGATATTCGAAGTTATCCGGCGCCAGGAGCGTTGGCTCCCAACCGCTCGAAGCGAGAGCACGAGTGAGCTCATAGACGTGGCCGGCGCCCGATGCCGGCTCTGGAGTGTGCAAAATACGTGTGGTTGAGTGTTCATAGAGCAACTCTGACGGGATTCAGTGGAAGCGATCAGCTCGGACTCGAATCGCAGGTATGCTAGCTGCGTGGAAGCGCCGGCATAACTGATAATGAGCGCGAGCAGAGCATAGGAACAGAACTCAGCAGGATCTTCCCCATAGCCAAAAAGCCCTGGCACTTCGATGAGCCCGCGCAGAGTAAGGAAGGCAAAAGCAAACTGCAGCGCCCATTGGCGGTGCTTGTCTTGCGAAGTGAAGCGGGGCGAATGTATGACCGTCCCGTAAGCACACCAGAGTATATAAAGGGCGAAAGAGAAAATAAAAATGCCCTCTTCTGCAAGAAGCGTCAGGTAAGCGTTGTGATAACCGCCCGCGTGCTTGCTGACCAGCTCATTTGTAACCTGAAAGAACCCGGGCAGTTTATAGATCAAATCGTCGGCCCAGGAATCGGCGCCGAAGCCAGTAAGCGCGGGCTGGATGAACTTCGCCCAGGCGGCGGTCCAGAGATCGACACGCCCTTCGGTGATCACGGACCAGCGATGCATATCGATTCCATCCTGGAGCAGCTGGTACCCCAGCAGGGCGATCCGGCAGCCGGAACCAGCACGAAAAAGCAAACCCAGCGCAGCATGGATTTGCGCCGAACGAGCTCGGTGATAACTACCACGACAAAGCTGACGACCATGAGAGCCAGCGGGGTCCGCGACCCGGTAAAAATCGTGCTGATCACGATGGTGGCGATCAAAGTGCAGCTGAGAAGCCAAGACGAACGGAGCACGCAAGTTGCGAGTATGCAGAAGAATGCGCAAGAGAATCCCAGCGGATTCAGGTTCACGTTCATCGCGCGGACCAGGGTCGCTTTGAAGACCGCGTACTTTCGTAGGTTGGCAAAGCTGTTCCCAGAAAACTCAGATAGCAGCCAACGATGTAAAGGCTCGAAAACAGAGAGGCGGTCAGCGCCCCGATTCCGAACGCACGCCGGGTCGGAGGATGGCGAAATGCTCGCGCCAGAACCAAGCCGAATGCAAGTAAGAATAGAACCCTTATCTAGTTTTGCAGGGCTCGTATCACATCGACTGCTACCAATGAGTCCAGAAACAACAAGCCGAGATAGCTTCCGAGCAGGCCTATCCAGCGCCATTCCGGCTCAGCTCAGCGGAGCTTTCCACCTGAGATTCGCCAGCAGTCCGGCGCAACCCATAACGCCAGCGCGAATAGCGCCTGGGACCCAATGAATGAGCAAACCGGGTGAGAGGCCAGTAGGCAGCAAGCAAAATCTGGAGCGGTAAACGACAGCATGCGTGAGAGCATGGCGGGCGAATTCTCGAGGTGGTCTGCGCGCATGGAATTAAACCCAAACCGAAGCAGCCACTGGGTGAAGCTTTGCCGTATGCCCTTGCCGCTGCCGATAGAAGCAGAGCCTCAGATTCCACAGGAACGC
>CAWIFY010000025.1:0-109047 GCA_963835255.1 Terriglobia bacterium
ACTCTTGTGCGGGTTGCTGAACGGGCTCATGATCGCTCGCCTCAAGATCAATCCTTTCATCGTGACGCTCGGCACGCTCGGCGCCTATCGAGGTTTCGCACTGGTGGTGTCGAAGGGACTGCCGGTCCACGAAATTCCCGCGAGCTTCTCGTTTCTGGGCGATGGCAACCTGCTTGGGGTTCCGTTCTCGTTGTGGGTGCTCGGGGCGTGCGCGGTTGGCATGCACTTCCTGCTCGAGAACACGAAGCTCGGCCGCTATACCTTTGCGATCGGAAGCAACGTCAATGCCGCTTTCTACGCGGGCGTCCCCATCAATCGAGTGCTGATTGCGGTGTACGCAATTGCCGGGCTGCTCTCGGGCCTGGCAGGGATGGTGGAAGCGTCGCGTCTAATGACCGGACAGCCGACCGCCGGGCTGGGCTACGAACTGCTGGCCATTGCGGCAGTAGTAATTGGCGGAGGGAGCCTGCAAGGCGGAGAAGGCAGCGTGATCGGAACTTTGATTGGCGCATTCATCATGGGGCTGCTGGCAAACGGCAGCGATCTGCTGGGGATCAATCCGTACTGGCAGCAGGTGACGATCGGGGCGGTGATTATCGCGGCGGTCGGCTTTGATGAGCTGCGCAAACGTAAGTTCGCCGCGGCTTAGTAATTTGTCTGGCGAAACTGCAAACCAAAGTTGCTGGTCTACGTTGAGGAGACAAACTAGACACATGTCAGCTTTAGAAGAACTGTTAATTGAAGAAATGCAGGATCTGTTGCACGCCGAGGGTCAATTGGTGAAAGCACTCCCCAAGATGGCAAAAGCGGCTCACCAGCCTCAATTGAAGGAAGCTTTTCAGAAGCATCTCGAAGAGACAAAAGGCCATGTGGAGCGCCTGAAACAGGCTTTCGAGTTACTGGGGGCACGTGCGAAAGCAAAGCCCTGCCAGGCTATGCAGGGGTTGGTAGCGGAAGGTAGCGAAACTATACAGGAAGGCAAACAGAAAGAGGAGGCAATAGCGGATTTAGCCTTGGTGGCGGCCGCCCAGAAGGTGGAGCACTATGAGATTTCCGGTTACGGCACGCTCCGCGCAATAGCCGAACAGATAGGCAACCAAAAAGTGGCGAAGCTGCTGGCGCAAACTCTGGCCGAAGAAGAGAAGGCTGACAAGTTGCTGACGCAGCTTTCGCCTCCTCTGCTGGAGGAAGCTAACCAGGAAATCGGAGAAGAAGTCGAGCAGTAGCGGGCCGGCTCCCCGGATTGCGGCGGCTGAACGAAGTCTGAGCGTGAGCCGCCGGGCGAAAATTACCAAACGAACTCGAGGGGGATTGGTGTGAGTTGAAGAGTGGCCAAGAATGCCGGTTGTAAAACCGGCATGGCAGCTTCAAAAGGCCGCCCCACCGTGGGATGACGGATTGGGGAAATTTTGTTTTTGGAATGGGCTGAATGGGTTGGGGAGAATTTTGAGGCTCGGGAGAACGGGCGCGGTGGACACTGCGGGCACATGGCGATCGATATTGGATCGCGCACAACGGGCAGCAAACGCCCCGTGCGCTCGAAGCGAGGGGGCGGGCCGAAGTCGCCGGCGGGGAAGGCGAGTTCGAGCGGGAACAGTACCAAGCATGGGATGCTGTCGAAGCGCCACACGATTTTGGCGGACGAGACGCGGGAAGAGTACGAAGAGACGCGCCTGGGGTGGCTGGAAAATTACGAGCCGGCGGATTATCACGAGGGGCGGCTGGTGGATCAGCTGATTCTGAACGACTGGCTGCTGAAGCGGGCGAACAAGCGGCTGCTGCAGGCGGAAGCGGCGCTGGTGGGCGAAGAAGACACCTGCCATCCGGCGACTTGGACGGCGGAACAAGAACACAAAATCGAATTGGTGCTGCGGTATAAGACTACGCAGGAACGGGCTTTTTACCGGTCGTTGAGCGCGGTTGAGGGATTAAGGAAGGACATTTTGCGCGAAAAGATCTTAAACAGGCGACTGCTCGATCAACAAAATAAAGAGATCGAAGGTCTGAAGAAGCAACTAGCCGAGCGGCCGCCGAAGCCGGCGGAAGCGCCGGTGGCGGAGGCGAAGAAGCTGTTCTGCGGGCAGAAGTCGCCGAAGAAGCGGAAGAAGACACCGGTGATCGATCAGTGGGTCGAGATTGAGGTTTCGCCGGCGGGCAAGACGGTGACGACGCTCTATCCATCGAATGAGATTTTGATACAGGACGGGCAGAAGAAATGGCCACCGCCGGAGCTGGTGTACCGGCGGATGCATTTTGTCAATGGCGTGCCGGATGAGTATGCGTGGGCGACGAGCGATGAGCGGATTCGCGCGGCGGGCGGGATGGGGATTCAGCGGATGACGGTCGATACATGGCTGGAAGTGATCGAGAAAGAGAAAGCCTTGGGGACGGGACATCTGCTGCCATGCGGCGGGAACTTGCCGAGGCCGGAAGAGCGGGGCGGGTGCGATTGTCCGGTGTGTTCGAGGAATAGGAAGATTTTGGAGGCCAGGAAGGCCGCGTAAGGAGAAGACGCGTTAGCGGCAAGTCTCTTACACTGCGCTGAAGGCGCTAAAGCTGTTTCAAGCTAGCCGCGTTTACTCCTCGCGCAGCAGTGTCGAAGGACCAAGCGACAGTGCACGTACGTGGGACCATTTCGGGCTGAACTGAGAAGGAGCACCTCATAATTTGGTCAATATTGCAGGCTAATGGGAGGGCCTCAAATCCTCAAATTGCCTGTGAGCGGAAAACTCTACCCTGCGCCGTTACACATGACCTAGAGCGAGAAACATCCCCAGACCAAAGGACCTTATGCCTACAACTGGGGCCAACGTCTCAAGCCTCGCTGAAAAGGATCGAGGCTTTGCTGCCCAGCAATATCTGTGATGAATGATCTCGAAATTGTTGAGACTGTAATAGTTCAGACCTGATCTGACAAAGCCACTAGGACACAGTAGCCGCGCGGGCAGCGCGCGGAGAAAGCTGGTCCGGTGAAGTCAGGACCACAAAACGGTCGAGTTGTTTCTCGTCCGCCAAGTGCCGGGAATCCGAGAAAGTCTGCATCGGCGTTTTCCCAAAACAATACTTACCCGAATGCGGGCGACTTCGATTGTACTCTTCCAGCCACAAGTCCAGATCGGCTTGCAGCTGCTCGAGCGAAGAATACAGCTTCTTGCGAAAGGCCACACTATAAAATTCGTCCTGCATGGTGCGATGAAATCGCTCGCAGATACCGTTAGTCTGCGGTGATTTCGCTCTCGTCCGGCTGTGGTCAATGTTCTCCACTGCCAGATAGAGCTGGTATTCATGATGTTCGCGCTGGCCGCAGTACTCCGTTCCGCGGTCCGTCAGGATGCGCAGCAAAGGAACGTCCTGCTCTTCAAAGAAAGGTAAAACGCGATCATTCAGCATGTCGGCCGCGACTAACGCGTTCTTGCGATCATACAGTTTGGCGAATGCCACTTTCGTATAGGTATCGATGAAGGTTTGCTGATAGATCCGGCCGATGCTCTTGATCGTACCCACATAATAGGTATCCTGTGCGCCCAGATAGCCGGGATGTGCCGTTTCGATCTCGCCGTGCGCTTCCTTTTCCTGCTTCGCTTTCTCCATGGCACGCACCTGTGCTTCGGTGAGCACTTGCCCGGGCTGCTGCGCCAGCTTCGCCTCGAGCGCCTTGAGCCGCCGGGCGAAGGTCTGCAGATCGTGCCGCAGCCAAACGCTGCGCACCCCGGTGGGTGAAACAAAGAGCCCGCGTTTGGTCAGCTCATTCGCCACCCGCACCTGTCCGTACGCGGGCTGCTCGATCGCCATCTCCACTACGGCCTGCTCGATGTGCGCCTCCACCCGGTTCTTCACACACGGCTTGCGCCGGCTGATCTCCTTCAAAGCCAACTCGCCGCCCTTCTCATACAGCTCCTTGAAACGGTAAAAGCTGTCGCGCGAGTAGCCCATTACCTTGCAAGCCTCTGAAACACTGCCCAGCATGTCGGCCAGGTTCAGCAGACCCACTTTATTCTTGATGATCTTTTGATCGGTGTTCACTTGACATCTCCTTTTTCGCGCTTTCGCGCAGTCTATCAGAAATGTCAGACCAAGTCGAGCCTATTACATGAAGCGAAAGCCGATGCAAGCGTGGTCCTTGAGTTCCTGTGGATGCCGTGGTGTGCCGTTCGCTCCAAGGTATGCTGGCGAGCCGACCACAGCGAGCCCCATTTCTTCAGTAACGCGCACGGCGATCATGTCGCGCTGGATAAACTCCCCGAGCTGAACGCCGGCGTCATACTCCCCTGCAACAAGATCTACAGGGTACGCCGTTAACTACCGAGTGCCTCGCGCAACAGCTTGATGACCGTTCTTGTTGCATGGAAGTACGCCGCCACAGTCTCTGGATCCTCTTTTTCGGCAGTATCCCAATTCAAGATCATCGCAAAATAAACCCACCGGTCCGGGAAGTACATGCCACCTGCAATACAGCGCGCATGTTGACCCGGAGAATCCCAATATCCAGCCTTCCCAAAAGCACTGATTCCGATCGGAAAAGGAACGAGGGAAGTAATGTCACCCAACGACAAGATCCGCCTGAATTCCTCCAATGTTTCTCGACCGTCAAAAAACTCTCCTTGCAGCGCCCGCGCATAAAATGAAACCAAATCACTCGCCGATGAGGCCAGCGTCTCGACATCGTTGAGCACTGGGTGCACAAAACCCCCATTTAGTGATGCTAATGCAAGTAGTTCTTCCCACGTGATGGTGAGATAGTTTGAGGCTCCATACAGATAAGCCCAAATGGCGCGCGTACTATCCGCAATCACGGTATTCTTCAGATCAATAGAACTAATGAATTCCCGAACACCCTTGGCGGTGGCCTCCTTAAGAATCATGTCGGTGGCGGTATTGTCACTGTGCGTGACCATCGCCTCTATCGCGGTTCTTTCGCTTACTAATCCCGAAAGATAAGGCGGATTGAAAACTGTACTTCCAAACGACCACACACTATCGTTTAAGTTAAGTCCATGATTTGTGAGCCTCTCCTGGATACGGGGACCCTGCAACTGACGCAGACGCTCACAAAGGATAAATGCTTTGTTGGCGCTTGCCGTAAACAGCCTTTCATTTCCAAGCAGCTCTGCCAAAAATTCAGGAGCTCGACCGGCCCGTGGCGCCCAAACGCTTAAGCCCTTCCTTCCCGGAAGATCTTCGAAGGCTCTTTGAATTTCCGCTTCTAACCACGGACAATCTTCATTGCCATACCGCTCCGACGGAGCGGCCCCCTTTAGAAGAAGCGCTCCCGGAAAGCTAAGTCCGGCTGCAGCTGCACCGAAAAATACCCGTCTCGAGGTTGTCATACACCTCTGAAGCGAGAGGACCGGCGCAAAGACTGCCATGAGTTGCGAAATATTTGCCCGCAGAGTCCATGCTACGAACCGTTGGAACGGCCCTTTGTTTTCCGAAGTACAGATAGAATAGTTTCTACGGGTGGCGCCCCAGCAAACGTCAACGACGATCGCCAGTCTGATGGCCCGCTTCCGGTCCGGAGATCGCGAAGCTGCGGACCAGCTCTTTTCCCTTCTTTACCCAGAACTGAGGCGTCTAGCGGCGGTCAAGATGAACGCCGAGGACAGTCAGCACTCCTGGCAACCCTCACTCCTGGTGAACGAACTCTACCTCCAACTAGTAAAATTGAAATCCCTACCGGCTCCTGAAACCACCGACGGCTCAGAGCGGGATCAGTTCTTACACTTCGCAGCGCATGTGATGCGCCACTTGCTGATCGATCACTCTCGTTTGTTGTCACGGCGAATCGCCAAAATTGATATTGCGCAATTCGAACTGACCGGAGATGGGGATAGCGCCACCTTACAGGAAATCGACGATCTATTGGAGAAGCTGGCGGCCATTCACCCGCGACTTCGAAGCATCGTGGAGATGAAAGTATTCGAAGGCGAATCGGTGGAGGAAATCGCCAAGCGCTTGCAGATTGCGCCGCGCACGGTAGCGCGCAACTGGACCTTCTGCAAACAGTGGTTACGAGAGAGGTTGCAAGCGGGTTGAAAATGCCGTCCGCTGGTACTTTCGGCAGGGCTGCGTTCGCTTTAAGAGTATGAGGCAGTTCCTTTGACTGACAAACAGTGGCGCACCACTTGGGTTCTGTGCGAAACCGCGGGCGATCTGGATTCTCAGGCCCAGCGAGAATACGTGCGCGGCGCCACAGTAGATTCCGAAGTCGAAAGCCAAGTCATCGCCGTTTTCGAAGAGCTTGAAAGCGAATCGCATTTTCCGGCGGTGCCGGATCGGCGGGTCGGAGAGACTGTCGGGCGGTACACCTTGCTCGAGCGCATCGGCCAGGGTGGAATGGGCGAGGTCTATTCAGCCGAGGACAGGGAACTGCGGCGAATCGTTGCATTGAAGTTCCTGCCGAGCGCCGTCGGCGTCGATCATGCTGCCGCATCGCAAGTTATTTCAGAGGCACGTTTGGCTTCCCGTTTGAACCACCCGAATATCGTTATTGTTTACGAGCTGATCCAGACCCAATGGGGTCTCGCGATGGCGATGGAACTGGTCGAAGGACACTCGCTCCGAAAGCTTCTGAAGACTACACGTGTGTCAGTTCGCCGCTTGATCCACATCGGCCGGCAAGTGGCAAGTGCTCTGAGCGCCGCTCAACAGAAAGGCATCGTTCATCGCGATATTAAGCCCGAAAACATCATGGTGCGCCAGGATGACTTCGTCAAGGTTCTCGACTTCGGCCTGGCACAAAACGTTCGCGATCAGGCTGGGGTAAACCGAGGCATCAGTCTGCCGGTCGGAACAGTGCGCTACATGTCGCCGGAACAGAAAGCAGGCCAAGCTGTTACCGCGGCCAGCGATATCTTCTCACTCGCTCTGGTTCTGGAAGAAGCCGGGTGGAAGCATCCTATTCTCACTCGGATGTGCAGTAAAGACCCGCTGCGACGTCCCACAGCAACACAAGTGGAGCAACTGCTTGCAAAGCTGCAGGCGCGTTCGCAGAACCGGCTCATCCTGGCTTTACTGGCTTGTCTGCTGCTCGTCGTGTCAGCCGGCGTGTTTTGGTTTCGCAGGTCGAAAGCTCATTCCAATCCGCAGTTTGAACAAATCACTCGGTACAGCAGCGGGCACGATATAACGGCCGTCGCTCTTTCCCGCAGCGGTAATAACCTTGCTTACGCGACGATTGATGGCGGATTTTTCGTCCGCGATAATCTCACGCGTCAAGTTCGCGAACTGACGGCGCCCGAACGCCTGACCTGCTATCAATTGATCTTCGCCGGTAGCAAGCAACTGCTCGCCGTGGGCTCAGCAGACGGCAGGTTTGAAGCCTGGCAGATTTCACTCGATTCCGGTGCATCTCGACTCCTTTCTGATGATGTACAACTCACTGCTGCCTCACACGACGGAAGACAGATTGCCTGGTTGGACGGAGCTCACCACGTGTGGGCTGGAGCGACCCTCGGAGCACCGGCACGTCTCCTGATGCAGGTACCTGGCGGCACGCATGTGGCTGCGCTGTTTTGGTCATGGAACGACAAGCGGCTCTGGTTCCATAGGCTCTCGGGCTGTCGCGGCCGCGCAGATCGTCCGGACGTCACCATCGATCCCAATCTCTGCGAAGCGAGTGATCTGGTGACCGTAGATTCTCACGTGGGTCACTCCACTGTTTCGATCGGTCCACTCTTTTTCAGCTCTGGATTCTTCACGCCTGGCGAGTTCATCTTTTTGCGCCAGGATTTCGCGCGCGACAGCGCAGCGTTGAATATTTGGTCGTTGCCGATGAGTTCGAACACCGGACAAGTCGTCTCCAGCCCGAAACAGATCTCCCACTTCTCCAATCTGGTGCTTTCGCATCTGATCGGCACGCCGGATGGGCCAAAACTGTTTGTGCTTCGTACCGACGCCTTTGCCCAGACTTATACCACCGAATGGCAGGCCAAACCCCAACCCTCGCTTCGCCTGCCGCGGCGCCTCACGTCTGAAGAGAGCTACAACTTTCCACATGCCTGGAGTACCGACAATCAATCCGTGATTTTTGAATCCGACCGGAACGGTCACCTTGCCATCTTTCGGCAGAATCGAAATCGACGTGAACCGGAGTTGTTGGCTTCTTCGAAGCGGGAGAACTACCTTCCGAATTTGAGCCCCGATGGCAAGTGGATCCTCTTCATGTCCGCCCAAAAAACCCGCGACGCCGGGTTCACGGATCTGCGGCTGATGCGGGCGCCGGCAAACGGCGGACCGATCGTTCAGGTCCCGTTGGACGAACCGCTGGATGAATTTCGCTGCAGCCGGCCCGGTTCCGGTCACATCTGCGTGCTGCGTGTTACTCATGCCGGGCAGCAAACGTATTACGAACTTGATCCAGTGCTGGGCAAGGGGCGAGAGCTGGGGCGAACCAGCTTTGTGATTCCCGGACTGGGTCGATGGCAACTTTCCGCCGACGGCAGGCGTGTGGTTTTTCCGGATGATACGCATCCCGGCTGTTTCACCGAAATGCAACTGGATCCGGATCCGTCGAAGCGATGGCAGGTGCGGCGGCAAATTGATGGCATCGGAATCATTTCGGGGATGAACCCGGGGCCTTCCGGAGGGGAATGGCTGGCCTGGACGAACCCCGGAAGTCGCACGCTAGCCCTTCGTCCCGTCTTTTTAGATCCATCTCGCTTTTCTGCCCTCTATTTTGTGGATGCTCATTTGCATGCGCACCTGCTGGAGAACGACAGTATCCACTCCTTCGGCGTCTTCTCGAACGACGGAAAGCACGTGGCGAGCATTCGGGACGATCTGGCGACCAATCTGTGGAGCTTTAATCGCTGATCTGCGACAGTCATCACCGGACCCAGGAGCCTGACGCGGGCAGCGTGCCTCTAGGCCAACCGGCGCTTGCTTTCCCGTTCGCTCGGCATTTTCTGGCAATGTGGACCGCGTCCTCGGAGTGCGGGTCGTCAGTGCTTCATTAACCAGGCAAAAATACGCCTGTCGGGAATCAAGAAGATTTTTCACTGCTCGTGGCAGTTTTTGGCCGCGTGCTCTCGCTCAGGAAAGTGCATGGATAGAGGAAGCAGTTCAAGTCAATCACGTTCCACCAGGAGGTATTTGAATGCCGAACAAACAACGCTTTAGCACACTGGTACTGATTTCCACGGTCGCGGCTGTTCTTGGACGGCCTTCGGTTGCCCTGATCACTGCCGATGGTCTAGAGGGTGCACCAGCCAATTTTCAAACCAGTGATTTAGAGGACGGCCAGGTAGAGCAGGCAGTGGTCGCGGCTGGCGCCACACTGCATTGGGAGTTGTGCACGGAAGATCGGCGTATCGAGTGCGGCCATATGCAAGTACCACTCGATTGGAAGCAGCCTTGGCTTGGCAAAATTACAATTGCCGTCAATCGGCTGCGGGCGGCGGATCGAGGACATCGGCTAGGCAGTCTGGTCATTGATCCTGGTGGCCCCGGAGGTTCGGGTCAGGAGAGTGTGTTTCTCCAGGCAAAGAACGGATTGATTTTCACGAAGAAATTGAGTGCACGATTTGACCTCATCGGCCTCGATCCGCGCGGCGTAGGCTCCAGTAACCCAGTTCGCTGCGATCCCGCAGTCTGGAACAAGCAACCCTCGCACTATCCGACAGATCTCTCGCAATACGAACTACTTCAAAATTCGAACATGGCAGTCTTCAAGACATGCGAAGAAAAAACGGGGCCGTTGCTCGGGCATATCGATACCATCAGCGTCGCTCGCGATATCGAAGCTCTTCGGGTCGGCCTAAACGATGGAGAGCTGAATTATTTGGGGCAGTCTTATGGGGCCCAACTCGGTTCGCAATATGCCGCCCTCTATCCCAAGAATATCCGGGCAATGGTACTCGACGGTAACCTGGATCATTCAGAATCAGAAGTGTCGAGCCTCGTCACCGAAGGTTCGGCGTACGAGGACGAACTCCGCCGCTTTTTTCGATACTGTCAAACGACTTCCTCGTGTGCACTTTTCGGTAAAGACGCGGCGGCCGCATTCGATGAACTGGTTGAAAGAGCCGACCAGGCACCCCTGCCCGCACCGGCATGCGCCGAGCACGGTCAACAGGCCGGGTTTTGCAAACCGACCGTGAGTGGGGAGGATATCCGCTTCAACATGCAGGGTCTACTCCTCTTTCCCAAGGGCCGCCCCGGCTATGGCCAGCCCGGATGGGATGCGGCCGGCCAGGCAATTGAAGATGCCCTCGAGCGAAATGATGCCAGCCGGTTTGCGACTCCGTTGGCAACCAAGAATACGTTCACTCTCTTCGAGGAGAGGGGGGTTGAGTGCATGGACTGGACGGTAAAGAGCAGCAAAACATTTGCGGACCTGCAGGCGAAGATTTTATTGGGACGTGTCATAGCACCTCACACTCAATTCGCGGGTCAAACGTTCGACCTTCAGACAAGATGCCTTGGATGGGGGTTGCCCGTTCAGAACCCGCCTCGGGCTCTCAAGGTGAAAGGCGCTCCGCCGATCTTAATGGTCAACGCCACGCATGATCCATCAACCTCCGTGGTTTGGGCAGTAGATCTCAAGCAACAGCTCCCGAGCGCCGTTCTCCTGTTGCGCGAGGGTGATGGACATACATCATATGTTCTCACCGGTAACAGTGAGAACAAGACGGTTGAGGCGATGGATGATTACCTAATTACTTTGGAAACGCCTCCACCCAATACCGTTTACGACAACTGAAATCTTGTCACGGAGCTGTGCTACGGACAACCGCGATTCCGTATGGACTGCACAAGTTCTGCCTTCAGTCTCTGGTGGGACCGATTAATGAAAGATATAGTCCTTCCAAAAACACTTTGGCTGTCTGTGCCCAGCAACAAGCTTTGCCCGCTTTGTGATGGGTAGCGTTGATCTATTCTGCCTTCATCAGCAAGGACGAATTGCAGTTTGAACGTGTCGGAGCGGGAGTTTCGCCTATATCACAAATAGCGCGAGGGGCATATCCTGTAGGCGGAAAGGGCCGTGCCCACCCACTGAACCAAATCCAAGGCTACTAAGCTTCTTTCAGCCTGATATTTGCGGACTCCAGGCATGCACTGAAAAGAGATTCCTATGTCCGGTCCGACGCACTTTCCCTCCCACCCTTGAGCAATACAAGAAGCTCGCCAGGGACTTCCAACGTGCCTGCAAATCGGCCGACGCGGGCACGATCCGCGCATGCAGGCGGCGCTCCGCGGTGAGCATCCAATACCGTTCCAATCCGGCTAGCTACATCCCGAAGCTGCTGGTCCAGGAGCTTCAGGCTCTGGCTCACTTGTGGTGCAACCTCGACGACCGCCGACCATGCACCTCGGCAGCGCAGCGCGATGCAAACATCCAGTGGGAAGTTGTGCCAGGAGAGTTGAGCACCTGTACAGGCTAGATGGCCGTTACGCTGGGTATGACAATGGTTGGGTTATTTCTCTGATCTCCCCCGCGATCGTGGAGTTCGACAAATCCATCGTAGATTTTCCGAACATCAAACGTTTCCCCGGCGGAGCGTCAAATGACATGAACCCGGATCTTCAGCACCCAAATAACCCTGTTCCGCTGATGGATCTTAAGAGGACCATTTTTGTCATCGGAAGCGCCGACTAAGCTTTCGATTCAGCAATGTTCTTTGTCGAGGGGAGTTCAAAAGGGTCGAAAGGCTCGCGTGATGCCACGTTGGTTGCTTTTACCGAGCAGAAGGTGCAGATCTTCCTTCCTGTGTACCACGAGAGAACGCCCGAGGAGATGGCCAGATCACAACCACGGGTTCGTAGTGACTGGAAGGCTGAAGCTCTGCGTTAGCTAAGATCCTGACTTGTCGTTAGCGTTCATCGGGAGTGCCTCGGCGAGGACAGTGGGGAGACCCGGCAAAGTAGATGCCGAGGCACTTTAGATAACGGGACTTGAAGGAAGCGGCTGGCGGGGCCTACGGTTTAGCTATGGAGCTAGTTGGCTGTTTTGGCACTTTCGCACCGATTGGTGCAGCAATCCCGAACCAAAACAGCATCGGAAACATGGTATCTCATGTGAGTCCCCGGCCGAAGGCCGGCCGCCGCGCCAGCGGCTTCGTTCTAGTCCGGAAGTGTAGATCAATACATCGCCGAGAGGTCGGATCTATCGATATTTGACCCTCGCCGAACGCCCGAGTGGCTCGCCATCAGGAGGAGGTTGCGCGCGAATCGACAGCTACAGAGACGATGTAGAGCGTCGGAATGCCTGAGATGCCAGGAAGGCAGCGTTCGTGGCGAATAGGTTCTTTCTGCCCTAGTCCGTTTTGCCGCGTAAGAACGCTCGCGGAGTGGACCTTGGGTAGATTTGCAGGTAGAATTCATAGTCTACTCAGATGCACAATTTACGCTGTCAACCGCCAAGCCCTGATTTGCGCGAGTTCGTACGAACGTATGCACAGCGTGAAATGTTTGACTTGCCCGGACCGATCAGCACGCCGGTACCCGCCCGGCTGGAACAGACACTGGAGTTTCAGTTTGCAGAGCGCTTCGACGTGGTTACCGCAAGCGGGCGCCGCGATTTCGCGCGATCCGTCACGCTGGTCGGTTCTTACACGGAGGGTGCGACAGCTGTTTTCAAAAACAAGGTCATCTCGTTCGGAATCTTCTTCCAGCCTGTAGGACTTTCCCGCTTATTTCGCATACCGCCCTCAGAATTCTCAAATCGGGCATTCGATGCACGCGACGTTTTGCCTCCCGGAATCCAGGAGTTGCACGATCAGCTTGCTGCGTGCGGATCGTTCGCCGTTCGGATAGCGGTTGTGGAAAGGTTTATTCGTGGGCTTGCTAGCCGACTGTCTGTCCGCGATAACGAACTCGGGCGCAATGCTGCCGCCTACATTTTCAAAGCAAACGGAGCAGTGCCCATAACCAAGCTAGCAGCGTGCTATGGGATTAGCGTTCGACAGTTAGAACGCCGTATCAGGATCGCTGTCGGTATTGCGCCGAAAACCTACGCCCGCGTGGCGCGCTTCCAGACGGCGCTCGACGCGAAGCTGCTGACACCCAACCTTTCTTGGATGTCGATCGCGCACGATCTTGGCTATCACGACCAGATGCATATGGTCCACGATTTCCATAAATTAGCCGGTGCTGCGCCGGCAGAAATCCTGGCGCATATCGGTGATGCGCGCCCACCTGCCATGCAAAACTTTTCCCAATTTTGATGTCGGCTTTTTACTAGGCAGTTGGTACGCGCCGCAATTACACTTCGCCTATATGCCAATCACGCGCAATTTCCTCGCAACCATGCTTTTAATCACAGCGACAACACTAGTAGCGTTCGTCGCCGTGCCGGCCCAAAGTCTAGCGCAAGATTCGTCAACCGCACCAGAAGCAAACTCAGAACATATTCGTTACACCATCACCGACCTGGGTCCAGCGGGCGCACCGCCCGCTCAGCCTTATTTCATCGCGAACACCGGCTTGATCGCTGGCGCAGCTGTGAGCAGCGACGGCGCACTGCACGCAGTCCTATGGCTCAATCAGCTGAAGATAGACATTGGAAATCCCGGACTCGGAGGGCCCAACAGTCTGGCTTACGGCGCCAGCAAAATGGGTGTGGTCGGCGGAGCTCAAAGTTCGAGCGCAAACGATGAGGACTTCTGCGGCTTTAACGCCTATGGGTTTCCGCATTCGGATACGGCATGTCTTCCATTTATTCTTCAAAACGGCGTCGTCTCAGCGCTTCCGACATTAGGCGGCGCAAACGGGTTCGCTAACATGATCAACGATCATGGTGCGGCGGTCGGATATGCCGAGACCAATGTTAAGGAACAAGGTTGTCCTGTCTTTCAGTTCAAGCCCGTTCTTTGGAAGGACGGCGCCGCTTACCGGCTTCCGACATATAAGGGCGACACGGTCGGAGTCGCCGCCTCGATCAACGACAAAGGCCAGATTGTGGGTGCCTCGGGCACCTGCGGACAATTCAATCCGAACACCGAGTACTACATGGTGGAAAATCACGCCCTGCTTTGGGAAGACGGCAAGGCGATTGACTTAGGCAATCTCGGCGGAACAGGCGGGCTGGCGGGGAACCACGCTTGCGCTCTCAACGACCGGGGTCAGATAGTGGGACATTCTGAACTGGCCAACGATGCTACATTTCACGGCTTCTTATGGACTAAGGAAGAAGGAATGAAAGATCTGGACACACTGAAAGGAGACTTTGCCAGCCTTGCACTCGGCATTAACGACAACGGTACGGTGGTTGGTGCGTCGCTCGATGCCAATCTCAACCCCCGCGCCGTTGTTTGGAAGAACGGTCATATCGCCGACCTCAATACGCTGATACGTGGCAGTTCGGCCTTGTATCTGCTGGATGCCGCGTCGATCGATCGCGGTGGCAAGATCGTCGGTTTTGGCGCGACAAGCACCGGAGAGGTTCACGGTTTCCTCGCCATGCCACACTCCGGCGACCCAAACGAAGCCATGCAAAACTTTTCCCAGTTTTGATGTCGGTTTTTTACTAGGCGCTTTGCGCGAATCGCCGCTACACTTTGACCTATATGCCGATCACGCGCAGCACACTAACGAGCTAGAGCAAGGAGACGAAATGAAACGCTTACATGTACTCACTGCCTTCATTCTTGGGACAGTCTGCCTTCCCGCAGAGGCCGGCCCGATCGCCATAACCTACAATCTGACGGGGGTCGGGACCGTTCAGGGCTCCACAGCTACGACTCTGACGCTTGTTGCGCAAGCTAACGGTTCTGTTCTATCGGGCAATCCGACTCTCAACAGTGTCTGGAATCCGGTTACGTACTCCGACCAAAGTTTGCTGGATTTAACCACGGGACTGCTTCATGGAAACTTCACGCTTTCCTTCGCGGATGGTGCTACGTTATTTGGAAGCCTATTCGAGGACGACTCCGCAATCGACGCAAGCCCAACCCAGACAGGTCCCTTTCCTCAAAGTTTGACCCTTACTGGAGGAACGAGAGAGTTCACTGGCGCTACAGGAAGTTTCTCGGGCAACGGGTTCTTGGGAACCACCGGTTTCACAGTTTCGGGAAGCGGATCTGTCACCGCTCCGGCAATCCCCGAGCCAGGGTCGGCAGCGCTCCTTTTCGGAGGTTTGGCGCTCTTGATCGCCAGGCGGCGCTACACAACGCTAAAGAGTGCGGATCAATCTCGACGACATTCGTGGGATTAGTTGAACTGTCCAGGTATAACTCGGAAAGGGGTGGGGAATGAAATCTCGAAATTTCAAGATTGCCATCGGCACGATGGTATTTGCGTTTTCGGCAGCAGCGGCAGATCTCAACGTGTATGTGACAAATGGGTTCCAGTTTGGAACAGTCGCATTGTCCACTGGCGCGTATAGTCCGATCGGGAGTGGAACTCCAGAAGGCATCACCAGCTTAGTTAGCGGACCAAACGGCTCCCTGCTGACGGTGGCGTTCAACGGCAACCTTGAATCCATCAACCCCAACGTGGGATCCTCAACGGTCATCGGAGCTACTGGACTTTCGGATTGTTCGACGCCAAGCTCCGCCTGCGGGCCGACCTCGCCCAACACCATCGGAAGTCTGGGAAGAGACATCTACGCCACGGACTTCCAGAACACCCTATATACAGTGAATGCGGCAACAGGAGCGACGAAGGCTATTGGTCTTACCGGGATTCACGCAGTTCCGTTTGTGCCGCTTACTTCACCCGGCGCGGGACTGCTCAACATCTATGACGAAACTTTATTTGCTTCGGGCGGGGTCCTGTACGCCACAATGGATGCAGGCATTCTGTCGCTTACTGATGGTTCCGTACAAACCGTGGTCGATCCGATGCTTTATAAGATCGATCCTACGACCGGCCTCGCTACGCCAATCGGCTCGACAATGTTTGGCATCGGTGCGGCGGTCGACATCAATGGAACTGTTTACGCGTTCGATGATCACGACGGCAAGATTGGAACGCTGAACCTGTCCAACGGTGGCCTCACCACACTTGCAAGCTTCGATACCAACGTGACGGGCATCATTACTGGCGCCGTAGCAACGCCGGAACCTGCCACGGCGGCACTCGCGATCCTGGGACTGGGCCTCGCCTTTTTGCTGCGGAGCCGCTTCACCGCTTCCGCTAGACGATCAACGGAGCCACGCTAGTTCGTAGAACGGGACACCGTCCGAAAAATGCCGGCGTTGACACTTGGAGCTAGTAAGTGAAGGGCGATTAGGAACTTCGGTGGCTTGCTGAACTGCTATTACGCGCCGGTCGCCTGATACCTCTTATTCAAGTTTCCGGACCTACGGGGACAAAGCTGTTTGAGATCACCGTCTTGATTCCTGGGACAGTTGTCTATTTGCCTCTGGTTTGTTTCATCGCCTGACGTATGCGTTCGGCGAGTGCGGCTTCTCTCACAGTGTCGTTCTCGTCCCTGTAAATCTTTTTGAGGAACCCGGCGGCGGACAACAGGAGCGGATCCAATTGAAGAGCACGCTCGATGTGCCGAGTGGCCGCTTCGACGTCTCCACAGGCGAAGTCGGCTCGACCGGCGTTCTCTTCATAAACCGGGTTCGACGAATCAAGTTGAAGCACGCGGTCAAAAGCGAATTTCGCTTCGCGCGGCTGATTTCCTTCGAGCAGCGCTGTGCCAAAGCCATTCAAGACAGCTATGTCGTCCGGGAAGGCTAGTTGTACTTCTGTAAGCATGCGGTAGCCACGCACGATCCACGCAGCCGATCTGCGCTGAAACCCAGCGTTTAAGTACGCGAGCGCTAAATTTCGCTTTTGGAGCGCCGCATCTGGTTCGCGCCAGGCGGCCAGGTCCGTAGGACTTGGAAATGAGGACTCAGGTTGTGGCCGCTTCGCAATGCGGTGATCCGTAAAGATAGTGTGTCCTCCATCGAACGCGTTACGCCGCGGCATGTGGCAACTGATGCAATCGTTTTTCGTTTTGGTATGAGTCATTGGAAGCTTTCCAGCATGACACCGGAGGCAACGATCCGCATAATATGGGGCGGCGTTGACCGGTTTGTTGTGCGGATCATGGCAAGTGCCACACCAGAGTTTTCCATAGCTATTGCGAGCACAAGCGCTATCGCGAAGTTGTTCAGCGTGGCTGATCACTTTGAACCGCCCGGGAGGACTGCCCGGTGGCATCGCGTCCCGGTAAACCGTGTACACTTCCTCAAGCGGCCGTCCTGGACGAAAGTCCTCAAACCTCATACCTGGATCCAGAATGCGAACAGCTCCGGTGAGATGACACTGCTCGCAAACGCTATCGCGCCGGGCGCCCTGAAGCCTGGCCGGATTGATGATGGAACCTGGCAATGGACGCTTCAAATGTTCTTCTGTAGTACCGTGACAACGCTCGCACGATATTGCCTCCGGCGCAAAGGCCGGCGATTGATAGCTGTTTATAGTGGCCGCAATGTGCAGCGGTTTTCCGGAATGGCACAAGAGACATTCTTCCGTGGCTGGGCGCGTGAAATCGGCGTCGGTCAGCTTTTCATATCCCGGCGCCATATCGTAAGAATGTCGTTTCGTGTAATAGGCGATCGGGGATTGGAAGAGATGATCCCCAATTCGAATTAGATATCCGGATGCGTGCGTACCGGAGCCAATGACGTAATCGACTGGAAAGTCCGAAACCTCACCAGAACGCTCCATCCGTTGCCGAGTGCCGGTTTGTGTTGAATAGATTGTGAACTTGATGCCGGCGACATTCTGAAAAGATCCGCTTGGTTCATGCGCGGCTCGTCGAAGAGAGTGGGCCATGCTGACGTGTGAATAACCCTGCACTTCGTTCGGATGGCAGGCGGCACAAACCTTGTCATCGGCGCAGACCGGGAGCGCTAGAGCCAGTAGAGACAAAAGGGCAAATGAAAAGCCTGACACCATTGACATGAACTAATAGGCCATTAACGAACTCCGATGCCGGTGAAGCAAGCAATACAATTGATCCGGGTTGCGCAAAACTGGAATCACGTTTGCCACTTTCGGCAAGAACACGAAACACACCTGATCGGCTGTTCCGTTCGGCAAAACGACAACCTCGCAAACGCCGTCGCCGCGTTCAAAGCAAGCATAGGCTGATTGCACATCTTGTGGACGGGATGAATGCGTCAGAATACTTTTAAGCGGCAGCTTGCGAGCAAGCTCGACAGCCCCGCTAAAATCGTCTCGGCTATATACGCGTGAACCGATGACCGTGGATTCGTTGAAGTTCACTGCTTGCATATCAAGCGCCCCAGGTTTCTTGAACAGGCTCAGGTTCACGATCGTACCGCGAACCCTTACGGGCCAGGTCAGACCGATCGGAATGGAAAGCTGATTCTGAGTAGCGCGTCAGCCCTATGAGAAGCCTGTGCGGCCGTGCTCAATTGCAGCTCGCGCAGCGCCAGGTCAGCGTTTACCGCGGGGGTCATACTGGAAGCACTGCTCAAGCGGCACACCAAGCACGATCGCCACTTTGAAGGCAGTCTCTAGGGAAGGCGAATACTTGTCTTGTTCGATGGCTATGACCGTCTGCCGTGTGACGCCGATTTGATCGGCGAGTTCCTGCTGCGTCATCTCGCGGCGGCCCCGGAGTTCTCGAATCTGATTGCGTATCGCGGGCATCAGAGCGCCGTCCGGTAAGCCACAATCTGCGTGGCGGTCTTCGTGATATCCGCGATGACCAACATGCCGAAGAAGACGCTTAAGAAATGAAGTCCTACCATCCGGCTGTCCAATTGAAGATGGCCGACGGTCGCGTGAAACCACAACATGCCCAGCCCAATCACCATGAGAGAGGCGAGCACTAGGTAACCGGCACGATAGCCTCGTAGCTCGATCAACCGATCGCGCTCATCTGTTACACGGTTCCGCGTCAGTGCGGCAATGACCGACTGCAGGATTATCTGCAGCACGATAATCCCGATAATCATGCCTGCGACCTTGTTGACAGAGTTTTGCCGGTGCAGGAAGAAGTAAGGGCCGTACACAACGAGCTCCGCCGCAAGCGAGGCGTAAAGAGTCTTCTCCCGGTAGGAAAGGCTTGTCACTGTGGAATCGCTCCCTTGTCAAAAATGTTTGACATACTAAACATAGCGTCTTAGGTCGAGGCGTGTCAAATATTTTTTACAAAGATTTCTAATCTATTTGGGAGTCGAGCGCAGCCTTTTTCAGCTGTAAAACACCTCACAATGGGCTGCGGTTTCAGGCCTCAGGATGGGAACTCTTCGGCCCGTCTAGCATCACTTTTTCGTATATGTCGGCAAGCGAAAGCTTTGCGTTAATGACCAGACTGATGCTATCGCCTGGCTGGCTAAACTCGCTCAGAAGCCAGCTACCCACGCTCTGAAATTGCCAGTGCTCGATGTGCATTTTGGTTTGATCGATGGTTACGTATTCCTTGAGTGAGCGCAGGGTGCGATAATGCTCGAATTTCTGGCCACGGTCATAATCCCTGGTCGATTCGGAGAGGACCTCGATGAGTACCACTGGATTGAGCAGCGAAGGGCTGCCCGGACCTTCGGCGAGTTGTTCTTCTCCGCAGGTTACGAGGACGTCTGGATAGGTGTAGAGCCCGGTCGCCGAAACGCGGACGCGCAGGTCCTGGGAATAAACTTTGCACGGCAGCCTTCGAAGCTGATTTCCCAAATCCCTGACTAGATTTGTCACGATGAGATTGTGCCTGAGCGTGGTGCCGGCCATGGCGAACACTTCCCCGTTCAGGTACTCACTTTTCCGCTCGGCCGCCTGTTCCGCTTCGAGATATTCTTCCGGCGTCACAAGCTGCTTTTGCGGCTGGGTGGACATGGCTTAATTATCGTCTCAGACGGACGGAAGGGCGGGGCGTTGTATGATGCGGCACTCGCTCACTCCTCGCGCAGGAGTGTCGAAGGATCAAGCGACAGCGCGCGTTGCGCGGGGATCCAAGTGGCTAGTAGGCCAAGCAAAGCCATCGCCAGGACAGCACCCGCCAAAACCAGCGGATCGCGTGGAGTCGCCTGATAGACGATCGAAGCGAGCACCCGGCTTGCCAGAATCCCGAGCACCAATCCTACTGCCGAACCGAAAGCGAGGAGCTTGAAGACGCGTCCCAAAGCGGCTTCCAACACTTCTTTGCGCTGTGCGCCGAGCGCCATGCGAATGCCCAACTCTTTCAGGCGCTTGCTGACCGAGTAGGCAGCTATTCCAAAAATGCCAGTTATGGAGAGCATCGCGCCCATCGCGCCTAGCACGCCCAGCGAGACCGCCGCCACACGCGAGGGAAACAAAGGGGCATTCAGTTGTTTGTTCCAGGTTTCGATGTAAACAGGCAGCCCTGCGTCCAGTTGCCGCAGCGCGCTTCTTATGGCGCCGGCGAGTTGCTGCGGATAGCGGTTGAAGCGCACAACAAGGTACGTCTGACTCGATGGCGATTGCAGGATAGGGAGAAACATCGCCGACTGTGGGTCTTCGGCGAGGTTCGCTGTATATTTTCCGTCTTGCACAACACCCACAACTTGTATACGCGTCCCATCCTGCATCTTGTAATATCTGTCCATTGCGTTTGTTACCGAGCCAAAGATTTTGCGCGCAAACTCCTTATTGATCACCGCCACTCGCGGGGCATTTTTGTCGTCATGCCATGTGAACTGCCTTCCAGACAGCAAAGCTGTGGCCGCCGCCTGGAAGTATTCGGGAGAAATGCTGTACGTGATTGCTATAGCAGCGGCATTCGAGGGTCTCAGATCCGTCGTTCTGTCGGCGAACACATACTCGACGTCCGAGACCATATGTAATGGTGGAGTACTGACCAATCCCACAGACGTTACACCAGGAATCCTTCCCATCGCATCGATCATGCGCCTTTGCATCGCGGGCACTGCGTCGCCGCGGTAGCCTGACATAGCCAGATCGGTATCCATCAGTATCGCGTTCCGCGGCTCGAAACCGAAATTGCTGTCAAGCGAGCGCACGTATCCCCGCACGGCAAGCATGGAAGACGTAATCAGCACGGCACAAATCGCAATTTGCACGGCCAGCAACAGGTCTCGGACAGTGATCCGTCGTCCTACCCTGGCAGTCGATCCCGACTTGATGACCCCATATGGATCCGTGTGGAGTACCTGTCTCGCTGGGACCGCGCCAAAGAGGAATCCACTTGCTAAAGCCAACAGCAAAGCTACTCCATAAACATTTGCGTCCGGGTTCACAGGCACCTTAAAGGGAAATTCGGGAAATGGTCGCCACACGCTCAGGCCGCGCAACAGCGTTACGCTGCCCCATAATCCGGCAGCGCCTCCGACGAGTGAAATCAGCACGGCCTCGGTAAATAGTTGCCGCAGAATGCGTATGCGGCCTGCTCCTAGCGCGAGCCGCAAGGCAACTTCGCGCGTTCGGTCAGCGGCGCGTGCGGCAAACAAGCTGCCCAAATTGGCACATGCGGCCAGCAGAATTAACCCCGCTAGCAGCATCAATCCTGTAACGAATGCCCTTATCGGACGGCCAAGGAAGTCGCCACCAAGACCTTGACGCGCTAATACAAAGGACATTTGGCCATCGTCTTTGGGATAAGTCTTTTCCAGATAGGAGCCTATCGAGTTCAGATCGGCGATTGCCTGTGCCGGAGTGACTCCCGCCTTCAGATGGCCCACCATCTGAGAAACCCAACGGCTCTGGCGATTGTTCAGGCCGCTCCATCCTTCTACCTGCTCCTGGTTGACAATCGGCACAAAAAAATCGGGAGAGAAAATCAATAAAGTCCCCATGAACCCAGGCTGTGCTACACCGATAACGGTAAAAGGATGCTTGTTGAGCTGAACTGTACGGTCCACCACGCCACGATCGTCCTGAAAATGGCTGTGCCAATACGCGTACGTGAGCACGATATACGGAGCGCTGTTGGGGCCATGCTCATCGGAGCTGTGGATCAAACGGCCAAGATACGGCTGAATCCCTAATGCATCGAAATAGTTCCCGCTCACTTCAAAGACCCAGGCGCGGGAAGGACTTTCGCCGGTGTCCAGGCCCGCCCTAGCGACGTTCCAAGCGGCCAAAGCGTCAAAGCTGCGGTTGCGGTCGCGCAGATCGAGATAGTTAGGATACGACTCGTTCCCGACTTTATCGCTTGCGCGTTCGATTCCGTAGAGGCTTTCCGCTCGAGGCATGTTCAACGGGCGCAGAATCAGTCCGTTCAATAGGCCAAAGACGACGGCGTTGGCGCCAATGGCCAATGCGAGCGTTGCAACGGCTGTGAGCGTGAACCCGGGAGACTTGCGCAACAGGCGCAGGCTGAAGCGCACATCCTGTATCAGAGTCTCGAAAAACGTGCCGCCCAGCGCTTCCTGACATTCCTCTTTGAAGCGCCCATGGCCGCCCAACTCGATGCGTGCGCGGCGTTCTGCCTCGGCACGATGCAGGCCGGAACGTTCCAGATCATCGGCGCGGTGCTGGATGTGTGAGCGCAGCTCCTGCTCCATGTCATCGTCGACCTGAGAGCGATGAAAGAACTTAGCGGCAAGGCAACGGAAATAGGCCAGGAAGTTCAGGGCTAATTCACTCCTCCCGTAGCAGTGCAGAAGGATCAAGCGACAGCGCGCGTTGCGCTGGAATCCAGGTAGCCAGTAAGCCCAGCAACGCCATAGCTAGAACAACGCCAGCCAATACCAGCGGATCGCGGGGAGTTGCCTGATACACGATGGAAGCCAGCACCCGGCTCGCGAGAATCCCGAGGAGCAGTCCTGCCGCTGAACCAAAAGCCAGCAGTTTGAAAGCCCGTCCCAACGCCGCCTGTAACACTTCCTTGCGTTGCGCGCCTAGGGCCATACGAATTCCCAACTCCTTCAGCCGCTTGCTGACCGAGTACGCAGCCATGCCAAAGACACCCGTGATTGACAGCATCGCGCCCATCACGCCCAGCACACCGAGCGACATTGTCGCCACACGCGAAGGAAATAGAACGAAGTTCATTGCTTCGTTCCGCGTTTGGATGAGAGAAATCGGAAGCCCCACATCCAAGCCCCGCAGTTTACTCCTTATGGCTGCCGCCAGTTGTGGCGGATCGTTTTTCGAGCGGATCACCAGCGACGTCTCACTCGATGGTGATTGCAAGAGCGGGAGGAACGTGGCCGGCTGTGGATCCTCGGTTAGGCCCGTATATTTTCCGTCTTCCACAACACCCACCACTTGTATACGCGCTCCATCCGGCATCTTGTAATAGCGGCCCATTGCACTTGTTGCGGAGCCAAAGAGTTTGCGCGCAAACTCCTGGTTGATCACCGCGACGCGGGACGCATTTTTATCGTCATGCCAGGTGAAGTCTCTACCCACTAACAAGGCGGTGCCCGCCGCATGCAAGTATTCGGGAGAGATGCTGTACATGATGGCGTCAGCCGCGGCATTCGCCAGCCTCAGATCTGTCGTTTCGCCGGTAAATACAGTCGAGACATTCGGCCTTCCATTGGCTAATGGCGGCGAGTCAATCAATCCGACGGAGGCTACGCCCGGAATCGTCTGCATGGCATCGATCATGCGTTTTTGCATTGCGGGCACCTTCTCGCCGCGATAGCCCGCCATACCCAGGTCGGTTTCCGCCAGCATGGCGTTCCGCGGCTCAAAACCGAAATTGCCGTGCAGCGAGCGGGCCAACCCACGCACCGCAACCAGCGAAGAAGTGACCAGTACGGCACAGATTGCAATTTGCGCCGCAAGCAAAAGGTCTCGGACCGTAATCCGCCGGGCAAACTTGCGCCCAAGCCCGGCGGTCGATCCCGCTTTGATGACCGCGTAGGGATTCGTCTGGAGTATTTGCCGCACGGGGGCCGCCCCAAAGAGGAATCCGCTCGCTAAAGCCAACAGCAAAGCGACTCCATAAACGTTTGCATCGGGGTTCACAGGCAGATTGATGGGGAACTGGGGAAATGGCTGCCACGCGCTCAACCAGCGCAAAAGCTCGACGCTGCCCCATAGTCCGACGGCGCCCCCGATGAGCGAAATCAGTATGGCTTCGGTGAAGAGCGTCCGCAGAATGCGGTTGCGGCTCGATCCTAGCGCGAGCCGCAGCGCAACTTCGCGCGAACGGTCAGCGGCGCGCGCGGCGAACAGGCTGCCGAGGTTGGCGCAGGCGGCCAACAGAATTAGCCCGGCCAGCAGCATCAAGGCCGTAACAAATGCCCGTACCGGACGGCCGAGGTAGTCGCCATAGAGACTGGGTCGCGCTAAGGAAAAGGTCATCTTGCTATCGTCTTTCGGATAGGTCTTTTCCAGATAGGAGCCAATCGAGTTCAGGTCGCCAATCGCCTGAGCCGGAGCGACTCCCGTCTTTAGATGTCCCATTACCATGAAAACCCAACGGGTCCCACGCGCGTTCAGGAAATCCGACCCTTCTATCTGCTCCTGGTTGACCATCGGCACAAAGAAATCGGGAGAGAAAAACAAGAGGGTCCCGTGGAACCCAGGCGGCGCGACACCGACGATGACAAAAGGATGCTTGTTCACCCGAACCGCACGGCCCACCACGCCGCGATCATCCGAAAAATGGTTGTGCCAATAGGCATAGGTGAGCACCACGTAGGGGGCGCTGTTCGGGCCATGCTCATCGGCAGCGTGGAAGAAACGGCCAAGGTACGGCTGAATACCTAATGCGTCGAAGTAGTTCCCGCTCGCTTCATAGACCCAGGCCGGGGATGCATTTTGGCCCGAGTTCAGCCCTGCCGTAGCGATGTTATAAGCCGCCAGACCATCGAAGCTGCGGTTGCGATCTCGGATATCGAGATAGTCGGGATACGATTGCGCCGCGAAATGTTCGCTCCCGCGCTGGATTCCGTAGAGGCTCTGCGCCTCGGGCACATTCAGCGGGCGCAGGATCAGCGCATTCATTACACTGAAAACCACGGCATTCGCGCCAATAGCCAATGCCAGCGTCAAAACGGCGGCGATGGCGAAGCCGGGAGACTTACGCAACAGGCGAAGGCTGTAGCGCGCATCCTGCATCAGAGTCTCTATGAAATTGCCGCCGAGCGCTTCCGCGCATTCCTCTTTAAACCGCCCATGGCCGCCGAACTCGATCCGCGCGCGGCGCTCTGCCTCAGAACGATGCAAACCAGAGCGTTCCAGATCGTCCGCGCGGTACTGGATATGTGAACGAAGCTCGTCCTCCATGTCAACGTCGATTTCAGAGCGACGAAAGAACTTAGCGGCAAGGCAACGGAAATAAGCGAGGAAACTCATATTTCCTCCGGTCGTGCGGCAAGGGCAGAAGCAATGGCCGCGGCAAGGCGGTTCCACCCATCGGTCTCCTCTCGCAAACGCTTGCGCCCCGTGGACGTGAGTTCGTAGAACTTGGCGCGACGATTGTTCTCCGATGTGCCCCACGTTGCTTTGAGCAGGCCCTGACGCACCAGACGGAACAAGGCGGGATAGAGCGCTCCCTGCTCGATGAGCAGTGCTCGCCCGGAGATTTGCCCGATGCGCAAAAGAACCCCGTAGCCATGCAGAGGGCCGAGAGAGACGGCTTTCAGAATGAGCAGATCGAGAGTTCCTGGAAGAAGCTGCGCTTGGCCCGACATTCACACTCCTAAGATAATCAGGAGGAGTATATCACGATCTTTCCTAAGCTGTCAAGGAGAAAGGACCTGAGGTAGTGGCTCAATTTGAGCATCGGCTGGCCTACACTGAACATGCCACGTTCAGCGCGGACCGTTATCGGGAACTGCAATAGGTGTGCTCCTCAGGAGTGCGATTATCTACGGTCGTCCGCTTTAAACTTCGCTACACTGACCTGCACGTGCCAGCACCTTACCCGGTGAAGGTAGCAAATCGCGTTATGTTCGCCGTTAGCGGCCCCGAATCTGTCGTTCGATTAAAGCCCTTGGCTTTCGGATAGAATGCCCTACGCCAACGAATTTAGATATATAATTATGCGCGGAGGGATATGTGCGCGCGCTTTTTCTCTTCACAGTTATCGCATCACTGAATCTTCGTGCGGATGCCATCGGGACACCATTCACCGCGACCACTTGCACCATCGGAACTCAAACGCAAGCGGAGCCGTCAGCTTGCAATATATCGGTCGTGATCGGCCAAGCCGAGTACGAGGTTTCCGCACACGCCCTCGGCGTCAGCAAACGGTTTGCCATGGACAATCCAGTACGATACGTCGCCGGAAGTGCTGCAACCCCCAACTGCGTGGAGCGCGAAGTCAACGGCGGTTGATGACGGCACTTTTACGACCCCTGGTACTTCAAGATTGGGGCGCATTCAATTCGACATACTACTCGGATCGTTCCACGATGATTTCAACCTCGGCGCATCCATCAGCGACGGCACCAATAATTATGGATTCAGCCCGACTGGTTTTGGTCCCATCGCTCCCATAAGCTGCCGTTTTGGAGGTTGCGAATTTCAGGGAGAGCTGCCGCTATTATTAGGATTCGGCCACTTATTTACCGTTACCCTGGGAGGCTCTGCCGCGACTGGAAACTGTCAAGGAGGGAACGGCTGCGCACCCGGCGGAAACGCGACGATGACCTTCGCGCTCTTCGAGTCAAACGGCACCACACCGGTACCGTTCTCTCCCATACCCGAACCTGCCAGTTTCGCGCTTGCGTGCTTGGGTTTGCTGGGGGTCTCTGCTGCCGCACGCCGTTTCCGCCGTTAGAGCGGGAGACCGTTTGCCATCCACCCATTTAGTTTTGGTCGCGTAATGGATTCGAGATCCAGGTTTTTACGGCTATATGGCTATCCGCCGCCTCTTGTCTGTCCCATATCAATCGACGCGGCGTACTCGTCACCATCCCGAGAAGCAGCCTCCCAACGCTTGCTTGGGCGCTCATCCACACTGCAGGCCTTACCACTACGGAAACATCGTCAAGAGTGAGCACTTTCAAATTGAGCCACTACCGGGCCTGATCCGCCTGCTCATGGGCAACGAAACTCCGTGGCGTGATCGGTCGCCCACTCGCGGAACGTTCGAGCCGGCACTCCGGTGATCTCTGCCACGGTTGATGTCACGAGCGCAGGTTGACCGATTGCGGCAGCCCAGGCGTCAAGCAGCATATTCACGACAAAAGCAGGCATGAGAGGGAGCAACTCGCGACGAGCTTCATCCGGCGGGATCTCTTCAATGTGCAGCGAGCGGCCGATCACACTACCGATTGCCGATATTTGCTCGAGTTGGCTCAGGGACTGAGGCCCGGTGAGAACATATTCCGCTCCGGCGTGTCCATCCTCACACAAGGCGCGGACCGCGACCGCGGCGATGTCACGCTCGTGGATCGGAGCTGTAGGAGCGGCGACATGGGGCCAGCGCACGACATCGCCGGCGCGGATCTGCGGCGCCCACCAGGACCGGGCATTCGCGGCGAACATTCCGGGCCGCAGGAACGTCCACTGGCGCCCTGAGGTTTCGATCAGCCGCTCGATTTCCGCGTGCAGCGCGGCCACCGGATTGGGCTGTTGGAAGAAGGGGTGTGCCGTTTTGTGCGGAGATGAAAGGAATACGATGCGTCGCGTGTGCCTCACGATCCGCTCCAGAGCGGGAGTTACGGCGGCTAGGGGGGCGCACCACACCAGGAAGACTGCATCGATGCCATCCAGGCATTCATCGAGGGTCTCGGCGAGAGTGAGATCGCCGCGTACCACATCAACGCGTGGCGGCAAACCAGCCGTGTGCGGGTTGCGGGCGAGCGCGCGGACTCGCACGCCCGTGGCCGGCAATTGAGAAAGAACCTGGCGGCCGACGGTGCCGGTAGCTCCAACGATGAGGATACGATCCATGCAAGACCATGCTACCGGCGGAGGTCGAATTTTCTCTCGACGTGACAACGCACCGGCACGCCAGTTAGTTGCCATAATGAAGGAAACTGTATGAAAGCTTTTCTGCTGGCGAGCGCGCTCGTCGCCCTCGTGTCCTCCGCCCCCGTATCCTTTGCCGCCGATAACCCTAAGGCCGATAACCCTAAGATCGTCGATCAGATCGTTGCCAAAGTGAACGGCGATATCGTCAGTCAGGACGAGCTCGAGCGCTTCAGCAAGGAGCTGAGTACGCAGCTTAAGGCGCAAGGGCTCCCGGCATTGCAATACCGGCAGGAGCTGGAGAGCCATGAGAAGGACGTGCTGCGCGATCGCATCGACGAGCTGCTGCTCACTGAAAAGGGCAAAGAACTCAACATTAACGTCGATTCCGACCTTAGCAAGTATCTGGCAAATCTGCAGCGCCAGTCGGGCATCGCGGATACCGACAAATTTCACGAGTATGTAAAGCAGCAGTCCGGCATGAGCTTCGAGGACTTCCAGCAAGAAGCGAAAAATAACATGCTTACCCGCGAAGTCATCGGCCAGGAAGTTGGGCGCAAGATCAACATTACCGACAAAGAAATCGAGGATTACTACAAGGCTCATCAATCGGACTTCATTCGCGAAGAGAAGGTCTTTCTAAGCGAAATCCTGATCTCCTCGCAAGGCAAGGACGCCGCGGGAGTGGCGGCGGCCGAGAAGAAGGCAAAGCAGATTGCAGCCGACGCCGCGAGGGGAGAACGCTTCACTGATCTTGCCCGCGATAATTCCGATGCCGCTACGGCGAAGGATGGCGGCGTACTCGGAAGCTATAAGAAGGATGAGATGAGCCCTGAGATCGAGGCCGCTGTGTGGAGCAAGCCTAAAGGCTACGTTACCGCACCCATCAAACTTCCGACCGGCTTCGACATTTTTCGCGTCGACGAGCATAGCAAGGCAGGTCTCGCTCCACTGGCCGACGTGAAACCTGAGATCGAAACTCAGCTCTACGGACCCAAGATGCAGCCGAAAGTTCGGGAATATCTGACCGATTTGCGCAAGCAGGCTTTTCTGCAGATCAAGCCTGGATTTGTAGATTCAGGCGCGGCGCCTGGCAAGGATACCAAGTGGCAGGAAGTGGCGCAGCTCAAACCCGAAACAGTAACCAAGGCTGAGGTCGAGCAGAAGACGCGGCATAAGCGCTTGCTCGGCATCATTCCCATTCCCGGCACTGAAACTACTGTTACCGGAAAGAGCACCTCACGCTAAGCATTCTATGAAGTCGCCGTTTATCGACGGTCTCGTGCCGAACGAGATCGTCACTGCTCAGTTTCTCGTTCTCTCCAAGGAAATACGCCAGAAGAAAACAGGCGAGCCTTATCTCTCGCTTCATCTTGCCGATCGAACCGGCGAGATCGAGGGCAAAATGTGGGACAACGTGGTCGAAGTGATGCACACCTTCGAGCGTGATCACTTCGTCAAGGTCAAAGGCCTGCCGCAGCTCTACAACAATCGCTCTCAGTTCGTTATCCACCGACTGCGGCGGCTGGAAGACAGCGAAGTTAATCTGGCGGACTATTTCCCCTGCTCCGAGCGCAACCCGGACGAAATGTTTGGCGAGCTGCAGGGCATCATCGCAAACGTCGGCAATGCCCATCTGCGCGCGTTACTGACGCTTATCTTCCGCGATGACGAACTGACCAGCCTATACAAGGTAGCGCCCGCGGCGAAAAGCATCCACCATGCCTGCCGCGGAGGTCTCCTCGAACACGTGCTCTCGCTCTGTGCTCTGAGCAAGATGACTGCGGCCCATTATCCCGAGGTCGATCCCGATCTTCTGGTCACCGGTGTCATCCTTCACGACATCGGCAAAGTCGAAGAGCTCTCCTTTGCACGCAGTTTCGGGTATAGTTCCGAGGGTCAACTGCTGGGCCATATCGTGCTCGGTCTGCGCCTCCTCAGCAGTAAATTCGAGCAAGTGCCCGGCTTTCCGCATAAACTGCGTACGCTAGTCGAGCATATGATCATTAGCCACCACGGCGAGCTTGAATTTGGCTCGCCCAAGGTTCCGCTCTTTCCGGAAGCGCTGCTGCTCCATCATCTCGATAATCTCGATTCGAAAATGAATGCTATACGAAGCGCTTTACGCCGCGATCCGCATAGCGAAGGCGAGTTCACCGGCTGGATTGCGCCGCTCGAACGCGTTCTGCTACACAAAGACCGCTACCTGAATGTGGGGGGCGGACAGGCGCTTCGGCCTGTCGCTCCAGATCTGCTTAGCTCAAATGCTGACGTGCCACAAGTTCCTGGTGCGTCAGTGGGGCAGGCGCTTTCGCCTCTCGAGCAGAAACCTGAAGCCGCTCCCGAGCCCCTTAAACCTGCTCAAGCCGCTCCGCATCCCATGCCAGCTCGGCCACAGCCGCCCCAACCCTCTCCTGCGGACCGCAAACCAGAACCGCATCGGCCCCAGTCGAACACTCTCTTCGGCGAGAAATTGCAAGCCGTTTTAGGAGGGCGAAAGTGAAGGCGAATGTTAACATGATGGATTGTCAGGCTCCGGGCTTCGTGCAATGGGCGGCCGCAAACCCCGCCAGGTCCGGAAGGGAGCAACGGTAGCGGTTTAGCTTGTGTGCCGCGGATCACCCGGGGTCTGACAAACTCGCCCGCCAGCATACTCGATCGATCCCATGTACCAGGTTATTGCGAGGAAGTACCGGCCCCAGAGCTTCTCTGAGCTGATTGGACAGGAGCACGTCCAGAGGACGCTCTCGAACGCCATCGAGAGCAACCGCATCGCCCACGGTTACATCTTTTCGGGCCAGCGCGGAACCGGCAAAACCACCGTTGCGCGCATTCTCGCGCGTTGCCTGAACTGTATTCACGGCCCGACCGCTACGCCTTGCGGGGTGTGCTCGAGCTGCATTGAAATCGGTGCCGGAAACTCGGTCGACGTCATTGAAATCGACGCGGCCTCGAATCGCGGTATCAACGAAATGCGCGAAATCCGCGAGAACGTCCGCTATCGACCGGCTCGCGACCGCTACAAAGTCTTCATCATCGACGAAGCTCACCAAATCACCAAGGAAGCCTTCAATGCTCTTTTGAAAACGCTCGAAGAGCCTCCCGAGTGGGTCGTCTTTATTCTCTGTACAACGGAAGCATACGAAATTCCGACTACCATTGCCTCTCGCTGCCAGCACTTCAACTTTCGTTCGGTCGACTTTGCCGAGATTGTTAACCGGATGAAATACATTCTGGCGCAAGAAGGCATCCAGGCGAGCGATGAAGTCCTATCGGTTGTGGCGCAAGCCGGCGAGGGGAGCGTGCGAGATTCACTGTCGGCGCTGGACCAGGCGATTGCCTGTTGCGGCACGACCTTGCGGGTCGAAGACATTCGTGCCCTGCTCGGCGTGTTCGGAACGGCCTCGCTCCAGGCCGTAGCCGAAGCGGTCAACAATCAAGACGGTGGGCGCATGCTCGAAATCGTGCAGCAACTCGAGAGCAACGGTCAAAGCTTGCAGCATTTCTCGCGCGAACTCTCCCGTTATTGGCGCAATCTGCTGGTGGCCAAGATCGCGGGCAAGTCTACACCCCTTATCCCGGCAACTGATCACGAGCAAGAGATATTTCGGATTATAGCCCAGTGGTTTAGCGAAGAAGACTTGACGCGTTACTTCAATCTTTCTCTAGATGTCTACAAAAACCTGCAAACTTCGCTGCAACCGCGCCTGCACTTGGAGTTAGGCCTGATTAAGCTCGTTCAGGCGGGCAAGGTGCAATCTATCGAGGAAGCGCTCGCCGGACTCGGACAGGCGGGCCCCCAGCGCCCCGTTCCACCTCGCGCCGAGCCGCCCGCCTCGAATCCACGCGTCTCGAATCCACCCGTTTCGACACCAGGCGGCGATCTTAAACAGAATCTCCAAGCCGCGCTCGTGAAAGCCGGGCTACCCTTCACTGCCGATGCAGTCGCGCAGGCGGAGGTTACCATGCGGAACTCCGAGCTGGTCATTTGCGCGCCGAAGGCGCTTCTGCTCTCTCTCAAAGAACCCAGACTGCAGTCGATTGCTTCGGAAGTAGCCGGACGAAGAGTGCAAATCCGCGCGGAGGCCAACGCCAACTCAGCTGTCGCACCTACTCCGGCTTCGTCCACCGCTGTTGAAAGTAGCGATGTGCGCGAACGCGCGCTCTCTCACCCTGGCGTAAAGCGCTTCCAGGAACTCTTCCCCGATGCGCAAGTACGCACCGTGCGAAATTTGAATGAGTAAACGCGCAATCACCCGAGAAGGATAAAGCTATGAAGATGCCCGGCAATATGCAGTCCATGATGAAACAGGCGCAGCAGATGCAGCAAAAGATGCAGGAGCAGATTGCTGCCATACGCGTGGAAGGCTCAGCCGGGGGCGGCATGGTCAACGTCAAGATGGACGGGCATAAGAACGTGATGGGCGTTAAGATCGACCCGGAAGTCGCTGGCGATGTCGAGATGCTGCAGGACATGGTACTGGCCGCTTTCAACGATGCTGCCAAGAAGGTCGACGACGAAGCGCAGTCGAAGATGGGTGGCATGTTGGGTGGCCTGGGCCTTCCGCCCGGCTTGTTCTAATACATGTCAGATTTTGCCGAACCCCTGGCCCGGCTCATCCAGGAATGTAAACGTCTGCCCGGCATCGGCCAGAAATCCGCCCAGCGCATTGCCTTTCATTTGCTACGCGCCTCGCGGGAAGATGCCGCTAACCTGGCGCAGGCAGTTTTGGATGTGAAGGACAAGCTCGGCATCTGTGAGCAGTGCAACAACATCAGCGATAACGAGCTTTGCTCTTACTGCCGCGACCCTCACCGCGAACATTCTCAAATCTGCGTGGTCGAAGAGCCGCACAACATTCTTCCCATCGAGACCACGCGTAATTTCCGCGGCCTGTATCACGTTCTGCACGGAACCATTTCGCCACTCCGGGGTATCGGGCCTGAGCAGCTCCGCATCAAAGGCTTGGTTGATCGTCTGCACGCAAGCGAGGTCGAAGAAGTCATTCTGGCGACCAACCCTACTGTCGAGGGCGAGGCGACTGCCGTTTATCTGTCGCGCTTGCTGAAGCCGCTCGGGCCGCGCGTAACCCGGATCGCAATGGGCATTCCGGTCGGCAGCGACCTCGAATTCGCCGACGAGGTAACGATGTCCCGATCGCTCGAAAACCGGCGGGAAATGTAAGAATGAAGCCGCGCTTTTTCAGCGAGCTGAAGAATCAATAAAAGTATGCACCCGGATTTGGACGACTTTCTCGAGAGCGCGTTCCGATCGGTTCAGCCAGTTTCCCCGGCGATTGGCCGAGTCGTTGTGGAACCCGATTACGATATCGCACCCGACCCGCACGATGCCGCCGAACTTGCCGACCAGTTAGCGGATTGTCTACGTGGCCAGACCCCACCCGGGGACGTCGAGATCAATAGCAAGTACCCACTCCTAAAGAAATATCTCCGGCACATCTCGTTGCATGCGGATGCAGTGGAAGGCTCGTGGGTAGAGGTCGAGCCGCCGGGCAACTGGATTTGACAGAGACAGGCGAAAGCGCCTGTCCCTAGAGTTTCTACATTTCAATTCGACAAATTTCCTGCCCGGTCTCGCGCTACAGTGCTGGGCCCTAGAGTGGAGCAACAGTGCGCTGCACGTCTGCCCCACTTCTTTCATCGACTCTCGATCTGCTGCCGTCCTTTTGCAGTGAGCCGGTGGAATTTCGCCTCGCGACCCACTTTCAGACTCCTTCCATTCCACTTCGTAGCACAAATGGCAGCTCAGCCGGGCGATCCCCGGCCACCAGCTTAAAATATCGGTTTGAACCTGGTGAAGATCAATCGCCGAACAACTTGCAGACTGCTGGCGACGGCGCCTGCGCTGATGAGCTTGTGGCCGGCGGATGCACAGACAGGTTCCGAGCGGCCCTGGATCGGTCCAGAGTTTTGGAGCAATCCTCTTCAGGATTGGCGCTTGAGAAACGGCAAGATCGAGTGCATCACATCGGGTGGCGACCGGAACATTTATCTATTGACCAAAGATTTGGGCAGTACGGCTGGCGATTTTTCCATGTCCGTGCTGATCGGCCGTCTGGAAAGCAATAGAGGATTAGCGCAGGAAGGCTTCGCCGGTTTTCGGGTCGGGATTCGAGGCGAATTCAACGATTATCGCGACAACGCCATCTACGGCCAAGGCACGAATGCCGGTCTCACGTCCGACGGACGCCTGTTTATCGAAGCCCCGGACGGCCGCGCTCAGCGGATCGAGGATTTCTCGCGTGGTGTTCGACTGCAGCTGGACGCTCGCACCGGAGCGGACGGGTACAGCGTTCAGCTTTCGGCCCTCGATCCAGCGGGGCAAGTGCTTGCAAGCATCTCACGCGCGAACGTTGCTCCAGCAGACCTGGAAGGCGGTATCGCGCTGGTATGCAGCGCCGGTCCGATCGGAACGGGCAAGCAGCCGCCAGTGGAGTCAACCATGAGCGGCTTTGTTGTGCCTACTCGCAAGAAGCAAGGCGACTGGCGTTGCTGGTTTCAGGATCTGCGCGTCGGGGGCACGAAAGTGGTGAACCATCCCGAGCGCGCTTTCGGACCTATTCTCTGGACGATGTACACGGTCAGCCGCGGCGTGCTGAAGTTGAGCGCGCAAATGGCGCCGCTCGGCAAGAGATCCGAGCCGGCCAGGCTGGAAATTCACCGCGCCGGTAAGTGGGTGAGCGTCGCTTCGGCTCCCATCGACTCGCTGGCGAACGTCGCTACCTTTCGGGTGAACAATTGGGACTCCACGGGCGATGTCAGTTACCGTGTCGTCTACCGGCTGAACGAGGATTACACTTTCGAGGGTACGATCCAGCGCGATCCCATTCACAAGCCGAAGGTCGTGCTGGCAGCGCTCTCCTGCTTGAATGACTTTGGATTCCCGCACCGAGACCTGCTCGAATCGATCCAGCATTTTCACCCCGATCTGGTAGCTTTTCAAGGCGATCAGATCTACGAGCGGTCGGCAAGTTTTGGTATTCAACGATTGCCGGCGGACAGGGCGATTCTCGATTTTCTCCGGAAGTGGTATTTGTTTGGCTGGTCGTTTCGCGACCTGATGCGCGATACGCCCACTGTGTGCCAGACCGACGATCACGATATGTATCAAGGGAACATTTGGGGCGCGGGAGGGAGGCGCGCCGAAGGGCAAGAGCAGGAGGGGCAGGATAGCGGAGGCTACCTGGAACCTGCAGTTTGGGTAAATACGGTGCAGCGATGTCAAACGAGTCACCTGCCCGATCCGTTCGATGCGACACCGGTCGATCAAGACATCGGCGTTTACTATACGGACCTCGTCTGGGGTGGAGTGAGTTTCGCCATTCTGGAGGACCGGAAGTGGAAGTCTGCTCCTAAGACTCTGCTGCCGAAAGCGCAGATTCAGAACGGCTGGGCGCAGAATCCCGAGTACAACGCGGCGCGGGATGGCAATGTGCCAGATGCAAAGCTATACGGCACTCGCCAACTCAAGTTTATGGAGGAGTGGGCGCGCGATTGGCGAGGCGGAGTGTGGATGAAAGTGGCGCTTACGCAGACCTTGCTGGCGAACCTGGCTACCTTGCCGCGTCCCGCGAACACAGACGCGGTCGATCCGAGACTTCCGATTCTTAAACCGGGCGGGTATGCGGAGGGAGACGTGCTTGTCGCCGATCACGATTCGAACGCGTGGCCGCAGAGCGGAAGGGATCGGGCATTGAGAGCGTTCCGGCGTTGCGCGGCGCTGCACGTCTGCGGCGATCAGCATTTGGGTAGCACGATACAGTATGGCGTCGAGGAATGGAACGATGCGGCTTTCGCGTTCTGCAGTCCCGCGCTTTCGAATCTTTTTCCGCGAAGGTGGTATCCGCCATATGCGGGGAAGAATGCATTGCCGCAGGTCCCCCGCAGTTCTGGCGAATACCTGGACGGGTTCGGCAACAAGATGACTGTGCACGCAGTCTACAACCCGCAGCAAATCGAATCGAAGCCGAATCCTTTGATGGACCGGTCGCCGGGGTTCGGAGTGATCGAACTCGAACGTGAGACACGCGGTATTACGATTTCGCTCTGGCCGCGGCGCTTGGATCCGCGAGCAAGCGGTGCGAGTCCCGCACCCGGATGGCCGGTGCGAATCCGGCAAATCGACAACGGATGGTCGAATTGTGAATGGGAGTTACCGGCGCTGCGCGCTGAGGGTCGGCGCGATTTCTGCGTCGAAGTCAGCGAAGAAAGAAGTGGAACGTGGCTCTACACCCTGCGCGCGAAGGGCCGGGAGTTCAATGCTCCGGTGCGGCATGAGGGCTTGTATGCGGTCAAGATTTTCGATCCGGACAGCGGATACGAAAAGCGGCTTACGGGCGTTGTGGCTGCGCGGAGATCGTGAGGAAAGAGGTTCAACTCAAATTGGCGAATTTCCTGCCCGGTGCAAACGCCGACCGGCGGCCTTGGTCCAGCGCTCAAAAAAGGCAGAGATCACAAAAAACGATGATCTGCCTCACTTTTTTCATCCATTCAGGAATTTCTCATGAAAGGTGTAGAAACTCCAGAGACAGGAGAAAGCGCCTGTCCCACTCCCCACTCGATAGACTGAATTTAGTGTTGGTTACTATTTCGCAACAGCCGGAACGCCCCAAGTGGCTGCGCGCTCCTGCGCCCGTCGGCAACAACTATCGGGAGCTGAAGGATCTCGTCACGCGGCTCAAGTTGCATACCGTCTGCGAAAGCGCCGCGTGCCCTAACGTCGGCGAGTGCTGGAACCGGCGTACCGCGACCTTCATGATTCTCGGCAATGTCTGCACCCGACGCTGCGGCTTCTGCGCAGTGCAGAAAGGCGCGCCGCTGGCAGTGGATTACGACGAGCCAAGGCGCGTCGCTGAAGCCTGCTCCGCCCTCGGCCTGCGCTACGCCGTCGTCACCAGCGTCAATCGGGACGACCGCAAAGACGGAGGCGCCGAACTCTTCGCGCTTACGATCGAGGCCATTCGCGCGGAGATTCCCGGCTGCAAAGTAGAGGTGCTGATCCCCGATTTCCAGGGCTTGCATTCGGCAGTCGATATTGTGATGAACGCTCATCCCGATGTGTTGAACCACAACACGGAAACGGTGCCGCGGCTCTACCACCAGGTGCGGCTCGGAGCTCGCTACCCGCGTTCGCTCGACGTTTTGCGCTATGCGAAACAGGTGCGCCCTCACATCCCGACCAAGTCAGGATTAATGATGGGCCTTGGCGAAACGCAGCCGGAAGTGCTGTCGGTGATGCGCGATTTGCGCGATCACCACGTGGACATTCTTACTCTTGGGCAGTACTTGCGTCCGTCGCAAAAGCACTTGCCGCTGCTCAAGTATGTCTCTCCGGAAGAGTTCGCCGAATACAAACAAGCAGGTCGCGAAATGGGGTTTGCCCACGTGGAGGCCGGCCCGCTGGTGCGCAGTTCTTATCACGCCGATAGCGGCCAGCAGAGCGCGGCTGCCGTTCACGTTTGCAGTCACTGAAGCGGCAGCGACAACCGCGCCACGCAGCCCGGCCCGTCGCTCGCGTTCTCGAGCGTTAGAGATCCGTTGTGAGCTTCGGCTATCTGGCGGCTGAGCACCAGTCCGATTCCAGAACCGCCTCGCTTGGTCGTAAAGAACGGCACGAAGAGATTATTGGTGTTGGAAAGTCCAGGCCCTTCGTCGCGCACCGCAATCTCGACTGTGTGCATGGTTCGTTCGTGACGTATGAACACCCGGCCTGACGTTTCCTGCGCCGCATCGACTGCATTACGCACCAAGTTAATCAAAACTTGCTCGAGCTGATCCTCGTCGCCCTCGATAGTAAGCGGAGGGCATTCTTCGAAGAACACTGGCATACGTGTTTCTAAACGGCTCACCCGGCGCACCAGCCCGTTCACCTCGACGGAACCGAGTTTTGGGGGCGGGAGCTTGGCGAGCCGAGCATACGCGCTCATGAACCGGCTGAGCGATTCAGAACGGGTTGCGATAACATTCAGTCCCCTCGCCATATCGTCCGCCCAGTCACAGGGACGCGGTTCGGCCTTAAGCAAGTGCTCCAGACTTTGGGCGATCGATTTGATCGGCGTGAGCGAGTTATTCAGCTCGTGACCAAGCACTCGCACCAGCCGCTGCCAAGCCTGGAGTTCTTCTTCACGCAGAGGGCGCGTCAGATCGGAAACGACCAACAGTTGGTGCCGGACACCGCCTTCGCGGAACTGGCTGCGGCGAACGCCCCAGCGTCCGTGGCCTCCAGGAAAAGATCGCTGGATTGTCTGTTCGGGCTCGCCCACCAGGTACTCGGCGAGCCCAAGCGAAGTAGCGTTCTTAGCGAGCAGCCGTTCTGCCGGCTGACCGAGCAGGCGCTCTCCGGCCCGATTCACCAAGCGCAAACTCTGGTGCGGGTCGAAAGCAAAGGCGGCGATTTCGATCTCCTCCATCACCTTGCGCAAGAGCGCCGTCGCTTCCACCGCGCCCAACCGCTGATCGCGCAGAGTAGCCGCCATAGCGTTTACCTGCTGCATGACTTCGCCGAGCGGCTCGCGCGGGTTTTCCACACGAGCGCGTATGGAATAATCGCCTTGACGCATCGCTTCGAGCAGATTGGCCAGGGTACGGAGCGGACCAGCCACTCGCGTACGCGCTGCAAAGCAAAACCCCAGCCAGCAGCAAACCAGCAGCAGATCGAGCGTCCACTGCGTGCGTAGCGAAAACCCGCTGACGGCAAGCAGGATCCCCGTCCCTAAGATGCCGGGCAGGCCTCCCAACAAAGCCAGCAACAGCACTCGCGCATCGTGGCCGATATTGAACTCGAAGCCCGCAAGCTTCATGGCGACTAGAGTCCGAAGCGCTGCAGCCGCCGGTAGAGCGCGCTCCGGCTCAAACCAAGCGCACTGGCTGCATGACTCACGTTGCCGCCGCTACGCGACAGCGCTTTCCTGATCAGAAATTCTTCTACATCTTCGAGGTTCATGTCTTCAAGACGGGGTACCGAGGAAGACCCGCTGCGTAACGCCAGGTCGCTCGCCTTGATACAGTTCTCCTGGGCCATCAGCACTGCCCGTTCGACTACGTGATTGAGCTCCCGCACGTTCCCTTGCCAGACATTCTCCTGCATGGCTTGGGCGGCGTTCGGATCGAATCCGGTGATTGCCTTGCGATAGCGCCGCGCATGGATCCCGAGAAAGTGATTACCCAGCGGAGCTATGTCTTCGCGCCTTTCCCGCAGCGGCGGCAAATGAATCTCAATGGTGTTAAGCCGGAACAGCAAATCCTGGCGGAAGCGCCCGCTCTCAACCTCCTCGGAGAGATTGGCGTTTGTCGCGGAGATCACGCGAACATCGACCTTCTTCGTTTTAGAAGAGCCAACTCGTTCCATCTCGCCCGTCTCTAGCACACGCAGCAGCTTCGCCTGCAGATTCATCGGCACGTTTGCGATTTCGTCAAGAAAAAGCGTTCCGGTATCGGCAAGCTCGAAGCGGCCAACGCGGTCGATCTTGGCGTCAGTGAATGCGCCTTTCACATGTCCGAACAGCTCGCTTTCGAAGATCCCCTCGGCCAAGCCGCCGGCATTGATGGTGACCATCGGCTTGTTCGCGCGCGCAGAGATCGCGTGCAGAGTGCGCGCAACCACCTCTTTGCCCGTGCCCGGCTCACCCGTGATCAAAACATTGGCATCGGAGGGTCCCACTCGCGAGACCATATCGAGCACCGGCAGCATCGAAGGCGCCTGAGCGATCATCGTCGGAAGATTCTCGCCGCGTAGTAACTGATTTTCCGCTTCGAGCCGTTGCCCGCGGCGAATCGCCTCACTCAACTCGAGCTGCGTGCGGACGATCGAGGCTAGCCGTTCGTTCTCCCAAGGCTTCTGAATAAAGTCGCGAGCGCCGCGCCGCATCGCCTCGACCGCCAGGTCCACGCTGCTCCAAGCCGTCATGACGATCACCGGCAACATCGGATCGAGTGTTTGTATCTTGGCCAGCAGGTCCAGCCCTTCTTGACCCGACGTGGTATCGCGAGTGTAGTTGAGGTCGATGATGGCGAGATCGTAGTCGCGATTTTCCAGGCTATGGAAAGCCTGCTTAGGAGATTCAACGGCCTCGATCTTGTAACCCTCGCGCTTAAGAAGGAGCCGCAGAGCTTCGAGCACATCCGGCTGATCGTCGGCAATCAGAAGACGCATCTGCGAAGGAGTCATCCTCAAATGTCTTATCTCTGCGTAATCCAGCCGTCTTCGATGTAGATGATGCGGTGACCGTACTCAGCGTTCTTTTCGTTGTGAGTGACTTGGACGATGGTGGTGCCCTGGTCGTTCAGTTTCTTGAACAGCTCCATGATCTCCTTGCCTTGGCTCGAGTGCAGGTTGCCGGTCGGCTCATCGGCCAAAATCAGTTTCGGGCTCGCGATCATGGCGCGCGCGATCCCTACGAGCTGTTGCTGGCCACCCGAAAGCTGATTCGGATACAGGTCCTTTTTGCCGACCATGTTGAAGCGGTCGAGCGCATCGCAGACGATGCTCTGCCGTTCCGATTTCTTGATGTTCCGATACGAGAGCGGAATATCGAGGTTCTCGTAAACCGTCAACGAGTCCAGAAGATGGTAGCTCTGGAAGACAAAGCCGACGTACTTCTTGTAAATCTCCGAGCGGTCTTTCTTGCTCAGCCTATGAATGGGCTGGTCCAGAAACGAATATTCGCCTGTCCAGGCGCTATCGTGCATTCCGAGGAGGTGCAGTAAAGTGGACTTCCCTGCCCCGGACGGGCCCATGATGGAGATAAATTCTCCCTCTTTGATTTCGACGTTGATCCGTCGAAGGACATAAGTTTTGGTCGGGCCGTGCTCGAAGAATTTTTCGATGTTGCGTAGAGAGATCATTGCGTAAGCAGACAAGTGCGCGTCGATTACCAGCGTAAAGCAACGCGCAAAACAAAAGCGGCCCCTAGCCGCGCGTAAAGCAGAGTTTCGGCAAATGAGGTTTGGCGAAAAGCGGCTGAACCTGCCGGTGGGTAAAATCGATCAGCCGCGCCGGCTGCAGCTCAAAGACCACCGAGTGGCGAACTTCTGAGACGAAAGCGAGACCGGCCAGCAGCAGAGTGACGGCCAGCAAGTCGACGTTCTTGGACATTCAGACAGGGACCTCCATATTTTCTTCCACCACGCGTCCGTCAAACAGATGAATGGAGCGATCTGCATAGCGCGCGTAGCGCGGATCGTGAGTTACCATGCAAATGGTTGCGCCGCCGCGATGCAGTTCACGCAGCAGATCCATTACCTGCTCGCCGTTCTGAGAATCGAGATTCCCGGTAGGCTCATCGGCCAGTAAGATCGAAGGATCGCCCGCGAGCGCCCGCGCCACCGCTACACGCTGCTGCTGACCGCCAGACAACTGCGAAGGATAATGCTTGATGCGGTGCGACATGCCCACCCGCTCGAGCGCTTCATGCACTTTCTTTTTGCGCTCGCTCGATGGCATGCCGCGGTAGGTCAGCGGCAATTCGACGTTCTCATAAACATTTAGATCGCCGATCAGATTAAAGGCTTGGAAGATGAAACCGATCTCGCGATTCCGAATGCGCGCGCGCTCGGAGAGCTTCAGACTCTGCACCGGTTTGTCATTGAGGATGTAAGTGCCGGAGCTGGGCGAGTCGAGTAATCCGAGGATTGCCAGCAGGGTGGACTTCCCGCAGCCCGAGGGGCCGGAGATTGAGACGTATTCGCCCCGCTTGATGTCGATGTGAATGCCCGAAAGAGCATGCGTTTCTACCTCATCGGTAACAAAGACCTTCGTTACGCCTTCCAAATGAATCAATGGATCGGATGCTGTCATTCTGCTTTTTCCTCCTGGCTTGGTCAATAAATCCTTATACGTATACGCAGGACCACGAGACTCAGTTCAATCGGATACGCGAGTACTGATCATATTGCGACATGTCGGACAAGATCACCCGGTCGCCTACTTTCAATCCGTCCTTTACCTCGATCGTATTCACCGAAGCGCGCCCGAGTTTCACATTTACCCGGGAAGCTCCCTTGCCGTCGGGATCGATTTTAAATAGGCCAATGGTTGTATCGGGCTCGCCGGAGACGGGCCGATCGACATAGACCAGGTCGGGCACGCGCTCGATTTCAATGGTGCCATCCACACTCAATTCGGGCCGCGCGCTTGGAGGTGGCGGAGCAAGCAGCGCAACGTCTACACCTACCGTACCGTTCTGCGCGGCGGGATCGATGCGAATCACTCGACCCGGTATGATGCCGTTACGCGTATCGACGGTGGCATCTAAGCCGACGCGCACATCTTTCATTTGGGTTTCCGCGATCTGCAGCACGGCCTTGAGCTTTTTGGGATCTGCCACTTTGGCAAGGATTGTTCCGGCTGCCACGCGCTGGCCCACTTCTACGTCGACTTCCTGTAACTGCCCGTCGATTCCCGCCCGAATCGTAAGCTGGTCGACTTGCTTTCTCTTCAAGTCGTAAGCCGCTTGCGCACTTTCGACCACCACTTGCTGAGCGTCAATTTGCGCTCTGATCGACTGGTCGGCAATTTTGAGCCGCTGCTTTTCCAGGATGACCCGGCTCTGGAGCTGATTGGCCTGGTCTACTGAGAGCCGCGATGTGAGATCGCTTAAGAGGTTTAACCGGGTCAGCTCCAGGTCGCGATCGCCAGTAAGCTTGGCCTGCGTATATTGCGACTCGAGTGAAGCAAGGTTGGCTTGTTGATCAAGCTTGTCGCTTTCGAGTTTGACTTTAAGGTTGGCAAGGTTGGCCTGCTCTTGTTTGAGGGTCCACTCTGCTTTTTCTGCCTCGAGTTCAAGATCGGGATCGCTCAGCACCAGGATCACGTCATTGGCTTTCACCGGATCGATGCCCGCGCGCCGGACAATCTGCGACACACGGCTGTCCTGGGCCGCTGCAATCCAGTGGATCTCTTCGGGCTTTAGCGCCCCCAATCCGCGACGGTTCACTTCCATGGGCCCCCGCCGGACTGTCCCTGGCCATAATCCGCTCATATCCACCGAAGGCGCTGCCGGTTTAAGGCGGGCCAGAATGAACGTCCCGCCGCCAAGAACAAGCAAACTGAGAATAATCCAAATGACGCGCCGAATCAATCGCTTGCGCGCTACTTCTTTTCCACGAGGTACGTCCATGCTCACAACATCCTAGATCTGCATGCGGCTGGCCAACACAAAACACGCCCTAAGTGCTTGATTCTGATATATTCTGAGCTTCGGATTGGCGTCAGGGCGTGTCCGATTTTGGGAATTCGGGGTGCGATTTCACTCATCTCCGGTGGAAATCCTAGAAGTGAGCTGCAAGCGGTTGAAAACACCAAAGAAGCGGTACATCCCGATCGATCTCATGGCTACTCCTATATCTTGATTGTGATACAGTCAATGAGAACCAAGTCCCCTGCCGCACGACAGGGACGGGTATTCTTCCGTCGGGAGGATCGGGTAAATTATGGGAAGGCGGGTCCTTACATCCTTAGCGGTTCTGGTTTTTTCCAGTTGTGCTTTTGCGGATTCGACGGCATGGGATGTCACAGGTCAAAACCAATTTGGCGCACTTGACCTGAATAACGGGAATTTCACAGCACTCATTACATTTCCTTTCATTGCAGCAGGTCTGGGCGTGGACGGAAACATGCTCTACTCGGCCGTGTCTGGCGGCTCTGGCCTTTATTCAGTCAATCCAGTCAACGGAAGCACTGCGCTAATTGGGAACATGAGCGGCAATACCTACTTCGCCTTCGGCTCGACTGCTACCGGCCTCTATATGCTGGACACGACCGGAAGCCTCTGGAACATCAACTCGACGACGGGCGCCGCAACCCGCATTGGCTCTACGCTGCTGCCTATTGGCGCTAACACAGTCGGCCTGTCCGCGGGGGCCAGCACTCTTTATATCGCCAATGGAGCGAACATTTACAGCGTCGACACAACCAATGCCCATGCGACGTACATCGGAAATAGCGGAGCAACGGATTTCGGAGCGCTAGTGGACGCGGGGGGCGGCATCTATGGCACATCGATCGTGAACGCCAACCAGATCTACAGCCTTGATCCGACGACGGGGATCTCGACTTTACTAACCGCTTCTAATGCTGGCGATTATAGCTACGGATTGGCGCCGATGATTCCCGAACCGGGTTCTTTCCTGCTGCTTGGACTTGCCGGTTTGCTATTTGGCGGCTATGCTCTGAAGCGCAAACTCGCTTAGGTGTTTCAATCAGGTCGATTGCGGGAGTGCGCAGGTAAAATTCTCGCATCGATAGATCGTAATAGTTCCTTTCCGCTCCAGGTTCTGTAAGAGCGGGATCAACTTAGAAAGTCTTAGAGCCGAATGGTCGTCAACCGCAAAGGTGGCGAGGTTCGGCTTAAAGTTTTTCCACTGAGCGTTCAGTAGCTCCTTTACCTGGTGGTCCAGCGCTTCGCAGCGAATCACTGTATGCGCGGGAGGAGCCAGAAATCGGCCTAAGGCGCAAAACAGTTCAGGCGCGGCTGTGGGCTGCGACTTCATCTTGCTGCTCGCGGCTCGTAACGATCGAGTTGCCTTGTCTTCCAAGCTCTGATTCTCGACTAAGTGCGCCAGGCGAACCAGCACGGTGGTCGCGACGGAATTTCCGGACGGCTCAGCGCCATCGTAGTCATCCTTGATCCGCAGCAGCAAGTTCGGGGCGTCGGCGGGGGTGCTGTAGAAGCCGCCCCCTTGCACGTCCTCGAACTGGGGAAAACCCTCCGTGACGAGGTCGATCGCCGTTTCCAGGTAAGCCGCCTCGGATGTTATCTCGAAGAGATCGAGCAAGGCCTGAGCGAGGAATGCGTAATCGTCCAAAAAGCCTTCTATGGCCGCCTCCCCTTCGCAAAATCTACGCAGCAGAACTTTCGAAGCGGGATTATACATGCACGTGAGCACGAAGTCAGCGGCGGCTCGAGCTGCTTCTCGATAGTGTTCATCGGCCAGCACTGCATAACCACGGGCAAAGGCAGAAATCATCAACGCGTTCCAAGACGTAAGAACCTTGTTGTCGAGGTGCGGTCTGGGCCGCTTGGCTCGAGCTTCGAACAGAGTTCGCGAGGCGCGGCGAATGAGCTCCGTCGTCTGCGCTTGAGTAAGGCGGAATCGAGCGCCCGCTTCCTCTAAGGTAGTTGCCTCGTACAGGATGTTGCGGCCGGTAAATTCACTTTGCGGATCGTGCTCAACATTTCCGTCCGGCTCGACACCGAAACGCAAGCTGAAAAGAGCAGCCGTCTTTGGCCCGAGTATTTGTGCAATTTCCGCTTGGGTCCAAATGTAAAACGCGCCCTCGCCCGAATGTCCCGGATGGGTGGGATCGGGACTGTCGGCGTCTTCGGCTGAGTAGAAACCGCCGCTCTCGTCGCGCAAATCCCGCAGGACATACGCGAAGATGCCGCGAGCAACTTCGGCGAGCCTTTCATCGCGAGTGATCTGATAGCCTTCCAAGTACGAAATCGCGAGCTGCGCCTGATCGTAAAGCATCTTCTCAAAATGCGGCACGAACCAGCGCTCATCGACCGAATAGCGATGAAAGCCTCCTCCGATGTGATCGTGCATGCCACCCGCCGCCATTTGCTGCAGCGTTTGGGAGACCATGTCGAGAGCCTCGTCGTTGCGTTCGGCTGCATAGAACCGAAGCAGATAATTCAGCGCCACGGGCCGTGGAAATTTGGGAGCATTTCCGAACCCGCCCCATTTTGGATCGAACATGCGCCGGAACTGCTGAAACGGACTCTCGAAGAGAGAGCGGTCTAAATCGCCTGCTGTGGAAACTCCAGCGCTAATGGCGCGCAGTTGCTCGGCTACCTTGCTCCCCGAGAGTTCGAGGCGCTCGCGCTCCCGGCTCCAGACCTGGGCAACGTGCTCGAGCACGTCTTTGAAGCCGGGCCTTCCATAGCGCGAATCGGGTGGGAAGTAGGTACCGCCGAAAAAGGGTTTCAATTGCGGAGTCAGCCAGACAGACATGGGCCAACCACCGCTCCCGGTAGTTGCCTGCACAAACAGCATGTAGATACGGTCGACATCGGGACGCTCCTCGCGATCCAGTTTGACGGACACAAAATCCCGGTTCAGCAAGTCCGCAACTCGCTCGTCTTCGAAAGACTCGTGAGCCATTACGTGACACCAATGACAGGTAGAGTAACCGATGGAAAGAAAAATCGGCTTCTGCTCGGTGCGGGCTTTATGGAAGGCGGTTTCCCCCCAAGGCAACCAATTTACCGGGTTGTGCGCATGCTGCCGCAGATACGGACTCTTCTCCCCGATCAACGCATTGGTGTGCATGCGTCTTCAGTCTAACGTCGAGGGCGACCGGTAAGGCGAATGTTAAGCGCCTGGTTTCTTTGTAGCTGAGGGCAAGGGCTTTCGCGGAAACATTTCCGGGCTGTTGGCAATTTCGTAAACCATCGTCGCGATGATCGCCGAAGCCTGCATCAAGTCTTCCGGAATGGCGTGCGTGTAGGTGTCCATATCGGAATGGTGGGTCACGGTTCCATAGTCGAGCGGATCCTGTATGAATTGAAAGCCTGGCAGCCCAACGGCATCGAACGACAGGTGGTCTGTTCCGCCGGTGTTCTTCAGAGTGACCGTTCTCGCGCCCATGTCATGGAAAGGCGTGAGCATTTTCTCGAACAGTGGACGTGCAGCATCGTTGCCCTGCAGATAGACGCCGCGAATTTTGCCGCTTCCGTTATCGAGGTTCAGATAAGCATCGAGATTGGCCTGTTCGGGCTTAAGCTCCATTGTTTTTGGATCTCCAAAATGAGCTTTGACATAGGCCTTCGATCCATAAAGACCCTCTTCTTCTCCGCTCCAAAGCCCGATGCGCACGGTGCGGTCCATGGGCAGATTGAGCGCCTTCAGAATACGCATAACTTCGATCATGACCGCGCTTCCTGCGCCGTTATCGGTCGCGCCGGTTCCGGTATGCCACGAATCGAAGTGGGCACCGATCATTACGATCTGGTCGGGTTTTTTCTGGCCTGGTATCTCACCGATCAGGTCAAGTCCATCGACGTCGTGATCGCCCACCTTCGCCTCGAGATCCATGCGTAAGGAAACCGGCTGCTTCTTGTCGAGCAGGCGCGTGATGCGCGAGTATTGTTCCTCGGTGACGATGAAGGTCGGGGGCGGCTCGCCACCTTTGGTATCGTAAGCGCCGGCTTCTTCGGCAAAAATCAAGCCGTTATGAGCGCGGGAGTCTGCGCGGATAACGCCGGTGACTCCCTCTTCGCGAAAGAATCGGGCCTCCTTGTCTATCTGAGCGAAGTATCGATCCATCAGCTCGTCCATGACCGAACGCGGGAGGCTCGCGAACATTTTGTAAGCTTCTTCCTGATCGCTCGGAAACTGTACCTCATCGAGCGTCACGTTCCGCTTCATCGCGGGTTCCGGAGCCTCGGCGATCTTTGTCAGATCGGCGTCTGTATATCTTTTGAAAAGCGGCTCGGTACTTGGCTTAGGAGTCTTCGCCTCTGAGACCAGGACAATTTTGCCCTTCAGCTTGCCTTTCCACCGAGTCTGGTAGTCTTGGAACGCCTGCTCCACTTTCTTCATATCGAAACGGTTGGCTGGCGCGATAATCGGCGCAAATATCACGTCGCCGGTTTTGACGCCTTTGGTCGGCGCACTCCAGGCTAAGGGCGCCGCGACCAGATGCGAGTATCGAGGGGTTGTCATCTCAAGCTCGTAATGCTGCAGCGACCAGCTACGTCCGAACGGACCCCACGGCTCGCCATGCACGTTGGTGACTCCATACTCTTTGAGGCGTCCCATCGCCCACTCCGCGGCTTGTTGAAACTCCGGAGAAGCGGTGAGACGCGGACCATAGAGATCGGTCAGGTTTTCGAGCGTATCCATCACTTGCGAGTGATCGAAAGTCTCGATCTTGATCTTTCCGACGATTTCGAGCGATTTGTCCTCTTGCGGCCAAAGTGGACCGGTACACAAAGCAAACGAAACGAGAACGGCAAGCATTGGACGCATATCGTTTTCTGTTGTAACACTTTTGAGAACTCACGCACAACGGACTCGCGGCTAAGTCCGCCGAGCCATCGCGCTGCGTTTTACCTGAGCTCGGCCAAGAACTCGCTCTCGAATGTCTGCATAGCGACGGGAAAATCGATTTCGCCGGAAGCTGGTTTATTTCATAGTCTCGCTCTCGCGAAAGCGCAGCAGCGCGGTTCATCTGAGCGCAACTTAAACTGGTCATCTTTGTGAGATAGTGCGACATCAGACTCACTCCCGGCTTTTACTGCGTTGATCGCCCCGCTAAGCCCACCGCCTTCCCTGGCCTGTCCGGGACCTCACAGGCCTTCAGACCTCCTCCTGCGTTAGAAACGGCTGAGGACTCAGCTTCACCTTGTTTGGAAAGATCATCGTGTGGCGGCAAAGTGATAATGTCCCCTTTGAGCAAAGTAGAAATGTGCCCTTGACAACCCCAGGCTTGGGGGATGCAGGAAGGACAGCTCCTGATGACACAGGCCGATAGAGACCGGCTGGTACCGTTGCAAAAAGCGAAAAAGCGCCTGATCACACAGCGACAGGCAGCTGAAGAACTGAAGTTGAGCGTACGGCAAGTGAAGCGGCTGGTTTTGGCGCTGAAGAAGCGCGGAGACAAGGCCGTGATTCACCTGCTGCGAGGAAAACCATCGAACCAGCCGCTTGCGCAGTCTGTTGAGGAGGAGGCGATTCAGATCCTGTCGGCGGATTTATACAAAGGATTCGGGCCGACGCTGGCGGCGTAATATCTGGCCTACAAGCGCGACATCGAGGTAAGCAAAGAGACCTTGCGGCAATGGATGATCCGGGCAAAGCTGTGGCGTGCGAAAGAGCAGAAGGTGAAGGCGGTACACGTCTGGCGACCGCACCGGAGCCGCTTAGGGGAACTGGTGGAGTGGACACCTCGGAGCACGATTGGTTGGAAGGACGCGGCGAGAAGCTATACCTGATCGCGATGATCGACGATGCGACGAGCCGGTTGTTCGCGTGGTTCGTGCGGCACGATTCGACCGAAGAGAACATGAAGCTGCTGTGGCGTTATGCGGAGAAGTTCAGGCGGCCGCAGGCGTTCTATACGGACAAGGCCAGTCTCTTCCGAACGGCGGAGAAACGCAGGCGGGATGAGCCGGCAGTGGACAAAGACCCTGTGGAGATGCCGCCGACACAGATCGGACGCGCGTTGCAGGAACTGGGAATCGCCTGGATACCGGCGCATAGTCCCCAGGCGAAAGGACGAGTGGAGAGGAATTTTGGAACGGCGCAGGATCGACTGGTGAAAGGCATGCGGGTAGCGGAAGTGAAGACCCTCGAACAGGCGAACCAACACCTGGAAGAGAGCTATCTGGTGTGGTGGCAACGGGAGTTGACGGCAGAACCAGCCCACCCGGACGACGCGCATCGGCCACTGGACAAGAGCCACAGTCTGGAGGCTTCTTTAAGCCATGTGGAAAGGCGGCAGGTGCGGAACGACTACACCAGTCCCCTGGATGCTGAGCTTTATCAGATCGAACCCAGGCGGTAGTCAGCGGATTGCGTAAGGCCAGTGTGCGGGTGGAGAAGAAACTGGACTGATCACGGACAATCATAATTCAGCCAGGGACAATTAAAAATCCCGATGGCGAGGAAGGCGAAAGCGGTACAAGTCGGAGACGACTTGTATGGTGAGCGATCAGCAGGTAAAGCGACTCTGGCGGCTGGCAGGGCGGAAGTGGGCGTTGGAGATTGCGGCGGCGAAGGCGGGCATGGACCCGAAGACAGCGCGAAAGTACCTGCGGGATCGGCGCCTACCAGGCGAGATGCGACCAAAGCATACGTGGCGAACGCGACCTGATCCGTTCGCCGATAGCTGGGACGAGATTCGACAGTTGCTCGCCGTCGAACCAGGATTGCAGGCGAAGACCATCTTTGAGCATCTGCAGCAAGCGCAGCCGGGCCGGTTCAGTGACGGGCAGGTGCGGACATTGCGGCGCCGGATTAGCTACTGGCGAGCGACGGAAGGGCCGCCACGCGAGGTGTTCTTTGCGCAAGAGCATCGGCCGGGCGAACTGTGCCAATCGGATTTTACGCACTGCCGGGAACTGGGGGTGACGATCAATGGCCAGTCGTTTCCGCATCTCATTTATCACTTTGTCCTGAGTTATTCGAACTGGGAAACAGGAAGCATCTGTTATTCAGAGACATTTGAGAGTCTAAGCGAAGGGCTGCAGAATGCACTCTGGCAACTGGGCGGCGTGCCTTGGGAACATCGAACGGATCGGATGAGCGCGGCGGTGAACAATCTGTGCGATGCCAAAGAGTTCACGCGAGCCTATGAAGGGCTGTTGCGGCATTACCGGATCAGTGGTCAGAAGATCCAAGCCGGTCAGGCGAATGAAAACGGAGATGTGGAACAACGGCATTATCGGTTTAAGCAAGCCGCCGAGCAAGCGTTACTAATGCGGGGCAGCCGGGACTTTCCGGCGGTGGCAGCCTACCAGGTGTTCTTGAGCAAGCTGTTTACGCGGTTGAATGCCGGCCGGAGAGAACGATATCTAGACGAAGTGGCACAACTGCGGCCGCTTCCCGAGCAGCGGCTCGATTCGGTGCGACGGGAACGGGTGCGAGTCAGTCCAGGCAGCCTGGTGACAGTTCACCGAAACATCTACTCGGTGCATAGCCGGCTGATTGGCGAGATGGTGGACGCACGAGTGGGCCCCGATATGGTCGAGATCTGGTACGCCGATCGGAAAGTAGAAGAGCTGCCGCGCTTGCGCGGCCGAAGCAAACACCGGATCGACTATCGCCACATTATCGATTGGCTGGTCCGAAAGCCGGGAGCGTTTGAAAATTATCGCTACCGGAGCGATCTGTTCCCGACCAGCTGGTTCCGTTTGGCTTACGATGCCTTGCGCGAAGAGCACGGTCCGAAACGTGGTGCTCAAGAGTACCTGGCGCTCCTGTTGTTGGCAGCTCGCCGCGGAGAGGCATTGGTCGAAGGAGCCATTCGGTTTTTGCTGGGGAGTCAGCAAGCTCTGAACGCGGAAGAAACCGCTCGCTTGACGGAGGACAATGCTCCCGCTCCGCTGACCAACATTGCTGTAGACCCAGTCTCGCTCGCGGTCTTCGACGACCTGCTGACAAGGGAAGACACGGCGGCATGACGACCGATATCGTGGATGTCAAAGCCGCCCTTACCGAGAGTCTGACGGAACTGCACTTACCCACAGTGCGGCGGACCTACGAAGAAGCAGCTCGTCTGGCGGAGCGCGAAACCCTGAGTTATGAACGTTACCTGCTGGATCTGGTCACTCGCGAAAGTCAAGATCGCCAGCAGAAGCGCATCCAACGGTTGCTGCGTCAGTCGCGCATTCCGGCAGAGAAAGCCTTAGCCAACTTCAACCTGAAACGGCTGCCCCCAAAGGTGGCGATCTTAACCAAGTCGCTCATCGAAGGGGAAGTGCTGGACCGGCGTGAAAACGTCTTGGCGTTCGGGAATCCCGGCAGCGGCAAGACTCATCTTCTCTGTGCCATCGGCCAGGAACTGATTGCTCGCGGCCGGCGCATGTACTTCACCACCTCGGCGCTTCTGGTGCAGGATCTATTGGTTGCCAAACGCGACCTCAAGCTTAGCCGCTTCCTCAAGAAGCTGGCGCACTTCGAAGGCCTGATCATTGATGATCTCGGCTACGTGCAACAGAGTCGGGAAGAGATGGAGGTGCTGTTCACTCTACTGGCCGAACGTTACGAGCGTGGCAGCGTCTTCATCTCCAGCAATCTGCCGTTCTCGAAGTGGGAAGGGATCTTCAAAGATCCGATGACCACGGCGGCCGCGATTGACCGCCTCGTTCATCATTGCGTCATCCTCGAGCTCAACATCCCGAGCTACCGAGTCGAACAGGCCAAGAAGGCCAAAGAAGAATCGTAAACAACCCAAGATGGCCCTGGAAATGACGGCCTGATGGAAAGCAAAAACCGCTTCCCACAGCCCTTGGAAAACGCTCGCGCGTTTTCTCACATTCCCACCGCCCGACCACGACTATGCTCGCTCAAAAAAAAGGGAAAAATAGTTGACCGCGAACGGGAAAAATAGTTGACTCTGATCACTGGGGCAGCCGTACACGCCACGCGAGTCACCGGTCCCCTGCGCGACACAGTTCTGATCGGCGTGGATCTTGGCCCGAATCTCTCCGTATCGGGCTCGCTGGCGACTATCCTGTGGCTGATTGCCGTCCGGCGCGAGGGGCAGGAAGTCGGGTTCTGGCGCGTTCTGAAATGGGGAGCGCTGGTTAATGACGCCAGCGCTCGCGCTCACGGTGTTGGGGCCTGCTGGTCAGTTCACGCTGGTGAACGAAGGCTTCTGCCCACTAGAAGTAAAAGCGCAATGATAGCTGCAGGTTGCGGGCGTCATCCGTCTTGCTGGTGATCTTGCCGAACGTAGCTAAATTTGTCGGGTCGCGGTTGACGCCTCCCCAGTTGGGATGATTGAAGGCGTCGAAGGCCTCAGCGCGGAACTGGAAGCCAAAGCGTTCGGTGATGGCGAACTTCTTAAAAAGACCGAGATTCCAGTTATTGAAGCCGGGATTATAGATTTCGTTGCGCACGCCGTTCTCGGTGACAAAGGTCCCGGGAGCGGGCGGAGTAAAGATCGGTGACCCATCCGAGTTGAAGGGGTTGAACCAGTAGTTGTTGGATGAGCCAGGGCTGCCGCTCGCATAGTCGAATTTTTTGGTAAGGTTAATGCTGCCGTTTTTTTGCCAGAACTGGCCACTTTCGCAACTGTCGAAATTGCCGTCCTGTCCCACTCCAGCGTAGTCGTTGCTATACATGACACTGCATGGAGTACCGGTCTGGGCCTGGAAGATGCCGCTGATTTGCCAGCCACCGAGCAGCTTGCCGGTGAGGCCATTATTGCCACGGAAGATGGGCAGCTCGTACAGGAAGTTCGCAATGAATACATGGCGCGCGTCAAAATTGGACGGTCCCCAGAGATTATGCGCGTCATAGGTATCGGGAATGATGTCGCGCTGCGCGGAGCCGTCATCCTCGCTCTTTGAGAAGGTATAGGCGACACCGAACAGTACGCCTTGTGAGAAGCGCTTATTCCAGGAGAGCTGCAGCCCGTTATAGCGGGAACTGGCGACGTTGTCGGTTTCGCGCACGGAGTTATAGCCAAGGTACGGGCGCACGGAATCCAGGGCGTCGCTGGCGTTCGCGGCGCGGTAGCTCAAGGTGGGCTGGTTGATGTCGGCTTCGCGCTGCTGATGGAGACCGCGGCGGCCTACGTAAGCGACGCTGACGACCGAGTTGAGGTAAAACTCACGCTCGACCGTAAAGTTCCAATCCCAGGCGGAAGGATTTTTGAATTGCCGGCTTTGCGTGGTGACGGTCAAAGGTAGCAGGTTAGTGGATTTACCGCCGGGATTGTCAGCGCTGCCGAAACTGACGTTGGCGGTTGGCTGGAAGGGCGGATTCCCGCCCAGGAAAATGGAGTCGCTGACGCCCAAGCGGGTGAAGAACTCGCCGCCTCCGGCGCGGATGACGGTTTTGGGATTGAACTGCCAGGCGATGCCAAGGCGCGGCTGGATCTGCCCCCATTGAATGTTGGAGTAGTAGGCGGGATATTTGCCACCACGGAACAGGTATGTGTATTGAGGATCGGTGGCTTCGGGGAAACGGCCTTTGGCGGAACTCGGGAAGCCGTTGCCGGGGATTACAATTCCGTCGTAGCGATCGCCGCTGCCGGGAACGACCTGCCCGGCATTGGGCCCGGTCGGAATCACACTAACGGCGGTCGCGGGATTGTACAGGGTAGGATCGAAGACAGCCATGTTGCGCCAGAGTGCCTGGTAGGGAACGATGACGGTATAGCGCGCGCCGTAGTTCAGGGTCAGCTTACTGTTGATTTTCCAGGAATCCTGCGCATAGGGTTCATAGCTGCTGCCGCGAAACACCGTGTAAGCACGCTGGCCGAGCTCGGAATAGCTGTCAAACAGACCGAGCGCTACGTTGCCGATCGCATTGCCTGTGGAAGGAAACCCGGAGCGCGAATCGGTGAATAAGAATTGGCCGTTCTGGTTGTTGGTGCAGGTGGGGCAGGCGTTGACGTTGATTTCGTCGTTATCGTTCTCGCCCGACCGCTCGAAGTAGAAACCGAACTTCATGGTGTGGGTGCCCTTGATCCACGTGAGGCTGTCCGTCGCAGTGTAGATGGGGCCGGAGGAGTGGGACGGATACGGGCCGCCGGTCAACCCGGTCAGGCCAGTGATATTGGCGGTGGGAATACGGGTCGGGATGATTTTTCCCGTAGGAAAGAGATAGGGATAATTTATACCGGCTGTTGTGCGGTCGAAGAAGTGAGCGGTGTCGACCGGAATGTATACATCATCGAGACTGACCGTGGCGAGCGCTTCGTTAACGATGTTGGGGCTGATAGTCCAGACATAATCGAGCGAGTTGGTCTGGTTCGGGCGATTAAAGAATTTGGGTGTTTCTGTAGGCGTTCCGTCCAGCGGCTGATACTCATTGAACGAGAAGTTGTTGCGGCGGAACTGCAGGCGCTGCGTGTTGGTCAGATTCATGTCGACTGCGAGCGTGTCCTTGCGCTGGTTTTGCGGATGGAGGGCAGTGATGTAGAAGTTGCTTACGCCGATGTAATTTCCGAGTGCAAGGTTCGGCGCCGGGTAAGCTTTCAGAATCCCCAGGCCATTCTGACTAAGTTGTGAAGGCGGAATGATATTGCCTGAGTAAGGCGCGCCTGTAGTTGGATCATGCAGCTGCACCACTTTCCCCAGAATGTTTTGCGGGCCGAGGGTGAGCAGCTCACTGAAGTTGCCTTGGCGCATGAGATTGGTGGGAACGGTCCAGGTGGCGCTATCGGTGAAGCGGTAGCGAACCCATTCCTGGCCCCAGTACCAGAAGTATTTGCTCTTGTCCTTGTTGAACTTGCCGGGAATGTAGAAGGGGCCGCCAACGTTGTAGCCGAACTGGTTATAGCGGAAGGCGGGCACATCCTGTTCGCCGGCGGTGTGATTGCGCGTCCAGGTGTTGGCGTTCAGGTCGTTGTTGCGGAAGTATTCGTAGAGAGCGCCGTGGAAATCGCTACCACCCGCTTTGGTGACGATACGAATCTGGGCACCGGAGGTCCGGCCGTACTCGGCGGCGTAAGAAGAGGTGAGAATCTGCACTTCGGACGTGGAGTCGACGTCTGCGGCGCCGAGGCTGGTGCCGTTGGAGCGGGTTCGTGTAGCAGGAGCGCCGTCATAGGTAATCAGGTTCTCCGGATTGCGGGATCCGTTGAAATTCGATGGGCCTTGGTTGAAATTGAAGTTGAGTCCCTGAAGGTTGCCGCCGTGAGCGCCGGGCACAAGGCTGGCCAAGCCGACGGGATTGCGTCCGTTAAGCTCAAGCGCGTCAATCTGCTGCCGCGTGATGAGCTTTTGTACGCTAGCGGTTTCGGTCTGAAGCTGAGTGGCCGAGGCAACGACTTCGACAGTTTCGGTATTCTGACCTACTTGCAGAGTAGCGTTGACCTGCAGCGTGGCACTCGGGTCGAGCTTGTTGCTGCTTGCCTCGAATTTCTTGAAGCCTTTGGCGCTTACGGTGACGTTGTAGGTCCCGGGAGGGATGTTGGTGACGGAGTAGAGCCCGTCATTGTTAGACTCGGTGCTTCGCTCGGCGCCAGTGGCCTCATTCTTAACGGTTATGGTTGCGTTTCCAACAACGGCCCCGCTGGGATCTTTAACCGATCCGTTGATGCTGCCGTTATCGGATTGTGCAAAGGCGATTGCGGAGAACAGAACGCACAGAGCAAGAGCGCGGACGCGTCCCGTTTGGAACAACTTCTTGTTCGACATAGAAGAACCCCCGGCGCAAATTATACTACAGTGCTACTAGGAGCACTAATGTAAGGGTCTTAATGGCTGGAGTGGACCGGCTCTTTGTGCATCTGACAAAGCCGTCGGGAGCATCGCCGGAGCAGAGCTTTGTCTTCCGAAAGCTTATTTTGTGGCTTCACTAACTGTTTGCTAGCTCGAAACCGTCATAGATTCCGGCTTCTGATCGGGAGCTTCCCACTTTTCTTCGTGGTATTCCTGCTCGGTGTTCAGCGCCCAAAGATTGTCGCGGCTGCGCACATTCGCGATGATGTTGTCGACAGCGGTCATGGCGGTAAGCATGGAGTGGTCCTGGTTATTGTACTTATGCATGCCGTTGCGTCCGACCAGGAACAGGTTCTCGAATTCGTTCGCCCATGAGATCACTTCCGGGAAGCGTTCGTATGATCCAAAATAGGCCGGATACGTTTTCGGCATGCGAATTACGGTTGCATCCATTACATTTTGGGGGTCGAGAATGTTCATCGACGCCAGCTCCGATTTGGCTAGCTCGATCAGCTCACTTTCAGTCCGCTCCCATAGCGAATCGCCTTCGTTACAGAAGTATTCAAGGCCGATCCAAACCTTAGATGGATCCGCAACCATGGCCGGGCTCCAATTATTAAAAATCTGAAGCCGCCCGACGAGCACGTCAGGCTCCTGAATGTAAATCCAGTTATCTTTCACCAGCTCGCCTGAAGTTTCGCGGAGCTTAATACGGTCGCAGAGAACGCCAACGGTGATGAAATCGCGGTACATGAGCCCGTCGGAGATTTCCCGGACTGCGGACGGCGCAGGCGGATTCATCTGCGCAACCAGCTCTTTCACCGGCATGGTCGAGAAAAAGTAATCGCCGTTGAAACGTTGAAGCTCGCCCGTTTGTGAATTTCTTGCGATCACTGCGGTGACGGTATCCTCTTCGTGCTCGATCTCTTCGACCGACCAGTGCATCAGAATCTGGCCTCCAAGATGCTGGACCCGGCGAGCTACCTCTTCCCACATCTGTCCAGGCCCGAACTTCGGATAGAGGAACTGCTCGATGAGCGATGTTTCGACATCTTTCTGGGCGATGTCTTCCTGGCGCTTCGGAACCAACTTCTTCAGCACGTGAACGATGGTTTTATAAATGGAGAGGCCTTTGATGCGCTGTGCTCCCCACTCCGCGCTGATCGCGCTGCAATCGATACCCCAGACTTTTTCGGTGTAGGACTTGAAAAAGGTGAGATAAAGCTCGCGGCCAAAGCGATTGATAAAAAACTGTTCCAGATTGGTCTCGTTCCGGATAGGAAAGAAAACGGAACGCAGATAGCTGAACCCGATCCGAATCGTTTTGAGGAGCCCGAGCTTGCGCAAAGTGTCGCCGCTGAGTGTAATCGGGTATTCAAAAAAGCTCCGCATGAAGTAGATGCGCGATTTGCGATGGCGCACAAGCATTACTCGGTCGTCCGCCGCATCCGCCGGACAAGTGGACGCAGGCACTGTCGTGCTCTGTCTTTGATAAGTGATCTTCGCGCCCGCTCCATCGATCGCTTGCATCGGAAGAATATTCAGCCACCACTGCATGACGCGGTCGGATTTCGAGAAGAAGCGATGGCCGCCAATATCGATTCGGTTGCCTTTGTAGTTAATGGTGCGAGAAATTCCGCCGATATAATCGCTTTTCTCGAGCACGACCGGCATAATGTCGGTTCGGGTCAGCAGCTCAAAGGCAGCCGTAAGACCAGCCGGCCCGGCTCCTATGATGACAGCTCGCTTACGGTCTTCGGCGGTTGACTTCATGAGCTCCTTTTCATCCAGTCTAGCGAAGGCAGGCAAATCGACGGATCTGCTCATCGGTATTCATCAGCGGCCAATGTGTATGTGCCGCCCGACACTAATACCTCTCAGAATGACCGGTTGACTGCGGGGTTTGAATTGTCTAGCTCATTCGGGGACGCTGAGCCGGCTGCCCGCAAACGCATTCCACGAGAGCGAACTATCCCCAGCGCGCCCCAAAACGTGATCAACGTATACTGAACGGCTTGCGAGAGGAGAATGTAGGCGATCGCATCCGTCTTGCTGAAGCCGAACGGCGTGAGGACGCTCACCGCCACGAATTGATAGATGCCGACATAGCCGGGCGTGGAGGGCAGCGCGCTTCCGAGCCCCAAGCCCGTTATCAGCAGAAGAGCGATGGGAATTGTTCCGGGCAGCCCCAGCGCGCGCATGCCGAGAATAGTACCCAGGGCATCCGAAAACCAGATCAGCGCCGTCAAACCAATAAAGGAAGAGAGCCGCTTTATATCGTGGAAGCTTCGCATGCCTACCAGCACCTGATCTATAATTCCAAGCAGTTTGGTCTTGACGGCTGAGGGAAGCGGAATCAGATGAAGACAGCGATCACAGAGTAGCTGAATCTTGGGCAAGATCGCGATGCCACAGGCGCCCGACAGTCCAAGAACGCCAAAAGGCATCGCGGCGTGAGCAAACCAGCCGGGTTTAACGGGCAGTGTAAGCAGCACGATTGAGCTTATGAGGACAAGGCTGATCGCGTCGCACAGTCTCTCGGAAAGAGCAGTCGTGAGCACAAACGTCTTGCTGAGACCGGAGGCATTGCTGACCATGAGACTTCGGATTACCTCGCCGGCGCGCGCGGGAAGGAAGTTGTTGCCGAAGTACCCGGCCGCCGTGGCCCAGAAAGCGGTTGTTACCGTCACTGGGGCACCCGCTCGCAGCAGCACACGCCAGCGTACGGCACGCAGGAACAGAGCGAAGCTGGAAACGGCAACGCTGCCGGCGATCAGAAGACCATTCGCTTGAGAAAGGGTCTGCCAGACTTCGCCCCAGCGAATATCTCGCAGCGAGAAGTAAAGCAGAATACCCGCAAACAGCAGGGCGAAAACCCAATACGCGATTCGGAGCCACGATCTACTGGAAGGTGATGTGATGGAAGATGATGTGCTCGAAAGTGCTGTGGTTCTCATGCCGACGCATCAGGAGCCCGTCAAAACGAGATCGTCGCGCAGCGGTTCACCGGGAGCATATTCGAAATTGACGCGTTCCTTCTCGATGACATGCGGCCGCTTATAGACCTGAGTGTGAATTGCGCCGACATATTCGCCAAGAATTCCCATAAACACCAGTTGCACGGAGCCAAGAAAAAATAGGCCAATCACAAGCGGCGCGGTACCAACCGAGAAATTATTCCAAAAAGCCAGCTTGTAAAAAAGGTAAGCGAATCCGGCGAGGACGGAAAGGCCTCCACACGCAAATCCAATGAAGGTTGCCAGCCTGAGTGGCACTTTTGAGAGATTCGTGATGCCTAGCATCGCGTAATCGTAAAGCGTGTAGAAGTTGTTCTTTGTAATGCCGCGCACGCGCCTGGGCTGATCGAAAATCAGCTCGTAGTGAGGCAGGCCGATCTCGGCTATTATGCCGCGAAAGTACGGGTTTGCCTCGCCGAAAGAGCGTATCGCTTCCACCACTCTCCGCTCATATAAGCCGAAGCCGGTAAAATTTTCGAAAGTTTCGATGGACGATAAGCGCTGTACTAACCGGTAGTATTGGGTTCTGATCCAGAACATGAGCGGATTCTCGCGGCTAGTTTTCTTGATACACAACACCATCGAGTATCCTTCTTCCCACTTAGCCACCATTTCCGGGATCAGCTCGGGCGGATCTTGCAGGTCGGCTACCAGCCCGATCACCGCGTCTCCCTCGGCCTGTAGAAAAGCATGAAAGGGAGAGCGAACGTGGCCGAAATTCCTGGCGTTCACGATCAGCTTGACGTTGTGGTCCCGGCTGGCAATCCGCTTTATAATCGCAACTGTATCGTCTTTCGAAGCATTGTCAATGAAGATATGCTCGTAGCGGTAGCGGCCGAGCTTAGCCATCACTTCACGAACGCGTTTATAGACTTCTTCTACGTTTTCTTCCTCGTTGTAGCAGGGAGTGATGATGCTGACCACCTTCTGCGGCGCAATCGAGCCGGGCACTTGCATTAAGTGTTGAGGATTTTCACGCTCATCGTTCATAACTAGAGACACTTCACCGATTGTGAGCGAAATTAGGCCGGGCGTGGCAAGCTAACGGAGTCGCTAAACAGCTGCCGCCTCCGGGTGGCCGCTTAGCGCGGTGATTACCGCATCGATTAGCTCCCTGACCGCCCCATTGCCGCCGTTGCTGTTGGCCACGAAAGCGGCACATTGCCGGATCGCAGGTTGGGCATTAGCCGGGGCAGCCGCCAGCCCCGCCAGTTGCATTGCGCCCAGATCGTTTACATCGTCACCCATGAAGCATACTTCTGAAAGCGAAAGCGCCGCTGCCTCAGCAAATCGCTTCAGCGCGCCCGCCTTGTCCTTGCAATTCTTCTCCACATGAACGATGCCCATCTTGCTCGCGAAGCGATCGAGCACGGGGCTGTCCTCACCAGAGATCAGGGCGATAGCTAATCCGGCTTTGCGCGCTAATGAAACTCCCGCAATGTCGGCGAAACAGAAGTGCCGCCATTCCTGGCCGTCCGGTCCCCACCAACCCCGCCCGTCAGTCAAGACACCGTCGACATCGAGCGCAATGGCTCTTAGCGCAGTCATGCGGAAACCGCCGCTTCTCCGCCGCCGTTTTTTTGATTCATAAGCTCTTCCCGTTCGAACCCGCGTTTTACGCCATCTCCCAACGATTGCTCGACCTGCCTTACGTCGCGCACCAGGCGCGTCATCCCGTTCGGCTCCAGTGCTGCGCCCTGGTCGCTCCCCCACATGGCCCGATTCATCGTTATATGCCGTTCGATGCAGCACGCGCCGAGCACAACCGACGCCACGCTGGTCGGAATTCCCGTCTCATGGCCCGAGTATCCAACCGGCACGCAATACCGCTCGCGCAGGGTCTGGATGACGCGCAGATTCAACTCCGGGTAAGAGGCCGGATACGTACTTGTCTCGTGCATTAGCACTAACTTGTCTCTTCCTAGTATCTCGACTGCATGATCGATCTCCTCGATCGTACTCAACCCGGTAGAGAGAACGAGCGGTTTGCCAGTTGCGCGCGTGTGGCGAAGCAGATTGTCATCTTTTAAGCACTCCGAGGCGATTGCGAAGCAGGGTACATCGAAGCGCTTGATCACATCCACCGATTGCTCGTCCCAGCAGGAGGCGAACCATGGGATTTTCGCCGCTTGGCAGTACGAATCGATCTCCTCAAAATTCTCGGGTCCAAACTCCAATCCTCGCTTTAGATCGCCGTTTGTCGCTCCGAAAGGACTCTTTGCCGGCTTCGCAAGCTCCTCCTTTGTATAAACAACTTCCACTGTTCGCTTATCGAACTTGACCGCATCGCATCCGGCGGCTGCCGCTGCGCTGATCAGCTGCTTGGCGAGATCCAAATCGCCGTTGTGAGCGATTCCGATCTCGGCGATGATATAGCAGGGCTGACCGTCACCTAGCCCTTTATCGCCAATCGTGACCGGGTTAATTACTGATGACATAGGTCGAGCTCTGCCTTGAGATTATGCCACAGTCGCAAGGTTTGCCTTTTGAACCCCAAAGCGTTCTTTAGCGAGCGAGATCTCAATACCCAACCGGTTTGGGATACAGTTGTCTTTTATGACTCCTCGGACCATCGCCTCTCCGGCTTCTCTCGAATTTCCGCGTCAGTATAAGTCCAAACTTTTTGACACGCTAGAAACTTTGGATCTCGCTGCGGTGAGCCACGCAATCGAAATCCTTGAAGAAGCCCGGAATAGAGAGCGTCATATCTTCGTTTGCGGAAACGGCGGCAGCGCTTCTACCGCCTCCCATTTTGTCACCGACATGGTGAAAGGCGCGAGTTTCGAGCGCGATTCGCGGTTCAGGATCATGGCGCTAACCGATTCCCTGCCTACCATCACCGCCTATTCGAACGACGTTGGCTACGACTGCATTTTTGCTGAACAGCTCAAGAACTTTGCCCAGTCCGGCGACGTGCTAATCGCGATCAGCGGTTCCGGAAATTCTCCCAACGTGATCCGCGCAGTAGATTATGCTAATGAGGCCGGCTGCCAGACAATCGCTCTCACCGGCCGCGACGGCGGCAAGCTGGGCCCCTTGGCGAATGTTGAGATTAGAGTTCGCGATACCCACATGGGGCGCATCGAAGATGCTCACCTATTTGCCTGCCACATGATCTGCTACTACTTCATGGAGCAGTAGAAGCAGAGTAGCTACGAATTTCAGTAGGCAAGCACAACGCCGATGTGGCAGTCGAGTTCGATCGGGGCGACAGCGTCGACGAGCCTCCATGCCGGGGGAGCGTGGCGTTAACTGGCGCCTTCGCGCTGGACGTCTGGGGTCGGCGCCACGGGGCCGAGGGTTTGAGCCGCCGGGGCCGTCGCGGGAATCTGAACTGTCTGGCTAGTCTGCGATGTACGAGGAACTAGGCGTCGCCAGGTCACCCGAATTGCCTGATAGGACAATAGCGGTTTTCTTATCGTCCAGTTGTAGTATCCGTTGCTGGGATCATGTCTCTCCGTCTCGGCGAGGGGATGAGGCGAGTAAGCCTCTGCAAAGACTTCCAAATCGCGATTTCTGACGTGCACCGTCAGCTCTAAATCGCAGGTATGGCTGGTAAACGAAAAATAAATTCCCCCTCCAGCGAGGATGCGAATACCTTGGTATTGGATTTTCAGGAGGGTGGGGCGATCCGGCAGTACGATGACCTGGCGAGCCTTCGAGGAATCCAGTAATACTTGGCCTCCATCGCTTCGCGTGATGTTTTTCAGATCGGACTCGCTCAACGAGAACTCGGTCTCAGAACCGGATGATTGAAACTCGAGATACTTTACTTCGTCCCTTAACGCTTCGCTGGGGGATGAATCGATCGAATGTTCGATGGGGAAAGGCCGGGGTTTGCCACTCAGGTTTCTTATCTGAGATCTAGTAAGACACTTACTCTTCACGTACTCTTCCGAGCTCTTGGGATCCTGCTCAACCGTTAACTCGAATTGGAGGTACAGATCGGACCTGATAAAATCCGCCTGCAGCACGTGGTGGTCCAACTCATCCCGGATTTCCTGAGGAATCATGCGGCCATAGGCCTGGTAGAAGACGTCTTTCTTTATCGCCGCACGCTCTTCTTTGGCGAGATCTCTGAATTCCTGTCGCAAGAGAGATCTCTCGCTTTCGGCGCGCCGCTTGAACTCGTCGGCGGACAGCCTCTCAATTGTCAGCGCGAGAACAAAGGCCACAATACCGGCGACACCTAATTCGTTCAGCAAGTGTGACCAGAAGCTTTCTCTGGGAACGAAGTATCCCCCGATCAGCAGCCCCACCGAAATTGCCAGCAACAGAATGTAAGTGATGGGCCAACCGAAGCTTCGACGGGCTTCCGAGTCGCTCATGGAGGCGCCTTTAGGCGAATTTTCTTGGGCGGCGGATCTGTCCGGCACTCGCAGGGACAAATGAGACGCCATCGCGGAGAACCATTTCCGTGTCCTCATCGGCCAGAAGAAATTGCAACGAATCGTCCGGACCGTAATCGGTCGGGTTTCGATCCTTTATAAAGATGCAGACTCGCCCGGCGCCTTCCAGCAGGATGGAGGTTCCCTCGACGCGAAGCATCGTTCCATCTCGCATGCCGACGACGTAAACACCCGGATTCATGGCAACGAATTCCGTCAAGCGCTCGACCTTCGTTTCCGCCGGATCCCCTGGGAGAGGAAAGTCGATAAAATGTGGATTCATCTGAAACGGCACCAAGTTGAGAGCTTTGAAACTCGGCGGTTCGACGATAGGCATGTCATTCGTAGTCTTGATCGTAGGACAGGCGATATTCGCTCCCGCGCTCCAGCCGATGTATGGCACGCCTGCTTCAACACGCTCCCGAATACTTGCAAGCAGGTCCTTCTCATAAAGGGTCTTGAGGAGCTGAAAGGTGTTGCCGCCTCCAACGACGATGGCATCGGATTCGGTAATAGCACGTTTGGGATCGTCCGCTCGATGGAGCGAACGGACGTCACATGGCACGTGCGAAAGGCCCTCGCGCACCTTCGCGGTGAACTCATCATGGGAAGCGATCACACTAGCAAAGGGAATAAATAGTGCCGTCTTAATCTGATCACCCAGCACGTCCCGGATGTGGCTCCGAGCGTGTTCCAGATAACCTTGTCCCTGATTTCTCGAGTTGCTCAACAGCAGCAATCTTCGGTTGCGAATCGACGATTCGGACCGTTCGGGAAAGGAGGGCCGACCCGACATTAACTGCCAGCATATCACGACTCAGAAAGTCCCCTGCCGAGCAAGGGAATCATAAAAGGAAACTCAAGAGTCCACGATCAGTGTCGCGACTCATGCCTTTGACCGTCTCGATAGATAAATTTGCTGCATAGCCTTCGTTTTTTGACCGGGCCGATCATGAGGGGCGCTTAGGCCGCCTTTTTTGCATCTTGCTAGGATTCCACTTCATGGAGGTTCGAGCTGAACAGGATGCAATTGCCGTCATCCAAAGACACGCTCGGCGGCTGCGAATGGCCCATTGGTAATACAACGCGCTTTTTCCTCTTTTGCGGCCGCGACGGCGGCAAACTGGGCCCTTGGCGAACGTTGAGATTAGAGTTTGCGATACCCACATGGGCCGCATCGAAGATGCTCACCTATTTGCCTGCGACATGATCTGCTACTACTCCATGGAGCAGTAGAGGCAGAGTAGCCGCACTGCAGGCCGAAGCGCGTCTGAAAGTCGTATCGCCGCGGGTTTTGCGCCGCCCTGCACGAGACCGCCCCGGAGTGCAGCTCTGATAAAATTCCTCCAACGCGGATTCAGGAGAAGGCACGTGAACGCTTGCTCGTCTTCGAAGGCCCAGACGCACGAGGTCCTGAATCAGCCGCCAGCGCTTATCAACTACAACCTCTTCTCGCAGGATTGCGCCTTACGCGAAGCTCTTGATCGGGAAGGTGGACGCGGGTCCGCTCCGATTGCCAGCGAATTCGGGGATCTCACGGGAAGCGAAGAGGTGATCCGGTGGGGATTCCAGGCCAATGAGAACGAACCGCGCCTGCGCACCCACGACCGTTTCGGAAATCGCATAGACGAAGTGGAGTTCCATCCGGCATGGCATCACCTCTTGCGCCTCTCCGTGAAATATGGCCTGCACTGCGAACCGTGGCTCTATCCAATTCCCGGCGCCCACGTCTCTCGGGCGGCCCTGATGATGCTGGCCGCCCAGACTGAATCAGGCCATCTATGCCCTGTGTCCATGACGTACTCCGCGGTCGCGGCATTACGCCATCAGCCGGATGTCGCCCGCGAATGGGAACCGCGAATTCTCTCGCACGAGTTTGACCCGCGTTTCCAACCGGCTCAGCACAAATCTGGAATTCTCGTCGGCATGGCCATGACCGAGAAACAGGGCGGCTCGGATGTCCGGGCGAACACAACCAGGGCTGAGCCGCTGGGCCACGGAGAGTATGCGATCACTGGCCACAAGTGGTTCTGTTCGGCCCCCACGTGCGATGCCTTTCTCGTGCTGGCTCAAGCACCAGGAGGACTTTCTTGTTTTCTTTTGCCCCGCTGGACCCCTGACAATCAACGCAATGCATTCTACATTCAAAGACTCAAACCAAAACTTGGTAACCGCTCCAATGCATCGAGCGAGGTGGAATTTGGTCGAGCATTGGCGCGGCTGATCGGCGAGGAAGGCCGTGGAGTGCCAGCGATCATCGACATGGTTCGACACACTCGGTTGGATTGCGTAATCGCTTCCACAGGTCTCATGCGTCAGGCGGTCGTCCAGGCGCTGCATCATGCATCTCATCGACAGGCGTTCGGAAAGCGCTTGGCCGACCAGCCCCTGATGCGCAACGTCTTAGCCGATTTGTGCATTGAATCGGAGGCCGCCACAATGCTGATGATGCGCGTGGCCCGCGCATTCGAGCCGGGCGAACAGGAAAGGGAGCGCGGCATGGCTCGCCTAGCGACCGCAGCCGCCAAATACTGGGTCTGTAAACGTGCCATTACGCATGTGGCCGAAGCTCTCGAATGCCTTGGCGGAAACGGCTACGTGGAAGAATCCATCATGCCGCGCCTGTATCGCGAAACGCCTTTGAATTCGCTGTGGGAAGGATCGGCGAACGTGATCTGTCTGGACGTTCTGCGCGCCTTGGCGAAAGAACCGGAGTCGCTCGAAAGCGTGCGGGCAGAAATCAGGTTGGCGTACGGCGCGGATCGCCGGCTTGATTGCTATATTGACAAGTTCGACGAGGAACTTATTCAGCCGCTCGACACTCTCGAATCTCAGGCGCGGCGATTGACGGAGCGGCTTGCCGTGGCCCTGCAGGCCTCTCTGCTAGTGCGTCATTCAATTCCGGCCGTCGCGGAAACGTTTGTCGGCTCCCGCCTGGGCGGAGATCACGCGCATGTTTTTGGCACGCTCAACGCCAGCGTAAATTATAAGGCCATCTTAGAACGCGCCTGGCCCTCCATATAACCGGCGGCAAGCTCATTGCTCCTTCAGAACGCTCAGAATCGCGGGCTCGATGACGGCCGCCCGTGCGCTGCACAGTCGTATTCGTTCCAACGTGTTCGCTAAATTGCGCGCACCCCCTGGCAAGCTAGCAATACGGGGTTGAAAAAAACTCTCGACTTGCTGCTCGTGCGCCGCATCGCAGAAGCCCGTCGCAGTAAGCGGAAGCGTTGCTCCGAAAGGGATACCGCGAGCTCCGGGCAGCGCCGAGTTGAGCCGGTCGAAATTCTGCTGCACGAACTCCCACAGGATTTCGCGTGTCTCTCGCCCGGCGCCAAAGAGCGTGTACTGTAGCTCTCTTGGATCGATGCCGCCCGTGAGTATCAGCTCGAGCCGCGCGCGGGTGATCGCAGGGTCCCGGAAGAAATCGAGCGCATCGATCATCCATGAGCGCTCGCGCTGAATCTTATCCTTCCTGATTTCAGTAACCAGCAGATCGAAGAAGGCCCGGTCGCCGCTCCAGGCCGCCACAGAGAGCACCGGCGCGGCCAGATCGGGATCAAGAGATTGGTGATCCTTCAACCATTCGCGCGCCAGCGACGCGGCTTGGGAAGACAGCTCAGCATCTTCGCCGTAAGTAGCCGCGAGAGGCACAATCTCCATTCGAAGCAGCCGAATTTCCTGCGATTCCCCGGCTTGCGGTTTCCAGCCCAGTTCGCGCGCACGAACATCGTAAAGCGCGCGGATAAGGCGCGCATAGTTGTGGCTGAGATCGGCCGGAACGAAATCGCTGAGTCCGCTGACCGTACCGGCGGCTTGCCGCAGTAGTCCCGGATCGGAGCTGCGGCTGGACTCCCTCACGAATGTGAGCTCCTGTTCCGGGTCGCCGACGCCGGAAGAAAACATCAACTGAACGTTTCGCAGTGCGGCCGCGGATTCGGCAGGCCTGAGATGAGGCAGTCCTTTGTGGATCAAGTTGTCTGAAAGCGCTGCATCATAGGACACTGCATAGTAACCCGCGGCATTCGAGTCCGCGAAGAACCACGCCGGGCAGCCCTTGACTCCGTTCAAAACAAAGTGGTCAGCGGCTTTCGTCAGCAGCGTGCACTGGCGATGCGTGCCGGCGTCGCCGCCCCAAGTTGCGCAAACCGGCACATCCCAAACGGCATCGGTCTTGCCCGGCGAGCCTACCGGGAGAAAGCGCCGTTGCTCCAGTTCCATGTAACTCGCGAGGAAAGCAGCCGGGCGCCCTGAAACCGGATTGAGGCAGGAGAGCTTCACTGATACAAGCGGGAATCCCACCTGATTCAAGAATGTCGAAAAAGCCGCGCCTACCCCTTTGCCCGCCACTGCATCGAAAGAGGCAAGAAGATCTGCGCTCGTCGCGTTGCCCCAGGCGTGTTGCCGCAGATACAGCCGGATCGCGCGCTGGAAATCCTTGGGCCCCATGTAGTTCTCAAACATTCCTATAACCGCCTCGCCCTTGCCATAGGTAATGCCATCAAATGCATTTGCGATATCGCCAGGAGCTTCGATCGGCTGGCGGATCTTCCGAGCCGTCGTGAGACTGTCCGCGCGCATAACATAAAGCGATCTCGCGGCGTCCGCCTTGATGTTCCACTCGGGCTTCCATTCGTTGAGCAGCTTGCTCGAGAGCCAGCTCGCGAAGGCTTCGTTCAGCCAGATGTCGTCCCACCAGGCTGTCGTCACCAGATCGCCGAACCATTGGTGTGACATCTCGTGTTCCATCGTGCCCGCGCGGCTACGCTGCAGAAGCTGGGTGTCCTGTTCTTTCGGCGCAAGGAGAAAATCTCCGTAAGCGATTAGACCCGCGTTCTCCATCGCGCCCCACGCGGTCGTGAGCGGTACGACGATTTGATCCAGCTTTTCGTACGGATAAGGAGTGCCGAAGTAATTTTCGAGCATCTCGATCAGCTTGGGCGTAACGGAAGCGGCGTAGGCGGCTTCGCCAGCGCGTCCGCGTGGCACAATCATCCGGCTCGGCCGACGGCCCCTGCCGACGGGATCAGTCTCCACCGCATCGAACGGACCCACCGCAAACGCCACCAGGTAGGACGGCAGTGGCTTTGTCTGCCCGAACCGCACCACTTTTATTCCGTTCGCCTCGTCTTGTTCTGATGCAACGGCCATGTTCGAAAACGCTTTCAGATCTTTCGGCACGTGCAGCGTTACTTGCCAGGGCACTTTGAACGAGGGCTCATCGAAGCACGGGAATACACGCCGCGCGGTGACCGGTTCGAATTTTGTGAATATGTACCAGTCTTTACCTTGCTGCTGTTGGAAAGCCCCGTCGGTAAGAGTTCGACTTACTTCTCCGGAATAGGCGATGCGCAAAAGCGCATGTCCGGCGGGCAGCATGCTGCCAGTCGTGATTGCCACGAAGTCGTTCGAGGCGGGTGTTGCTCGCGCGAGCTCTTCCCGATCCGCAATGCGAATCGTAGCCTTTTCAAACACCAAGGATTTGCCATGTAACCAAACGGTCGAAACCGGCTGTGCTATTTCCAGCTCGATTGCAATCGACCCCCTAAAGTGGTCTTCGCCGGGTACCATCCGTAGATCGGCCGAATAACGCACCGGATGCACTGTCGTAGGCAGGCGTAGTTTCGGTACCTCACTCTGAGCGAGACACGGAACGCAAAAGAGGCACAAGCTAAGAACTAGGGCAGCAACGAAGCGGGTCACGTTGTCATGATAAGCGTCCGGCGGAACTGGTTGATGCCCTCATTAGGTATCTTGGAACCTTCGACATGCACGCCTGCAATAGGGAAGTTTGCGTTACACCTGATAGCAGGAAAGCCGCGCATCCAACACCGTAATCCCCGCTTCCTTCTACAATAGAGAATATGTACAACCTGCTCCCGCGCGGAGCCTTGGGCATGGGCGTCTTTCTACTCGCCTCTGCTTTTCTGTTGGGACAGGATTGGAAAACTGCCGACTCGCTCGCGGGAGTTGACCTGAGTCATTTGTCGGCGGCGCAGAAGGTCAACGTGCTTAAGGTGCTGCGCAGCCAAGGTTGCTCGTGCGGCTGCAACATGAAGCTCGCCGAATGCCGCGTAGTCGATCCGAATTGCTCGTACAGCAAAGGCATGTCTGCGGCGGTCGTCGATGCCATCGCCCACGGCAAAACGATGGATGAAGCGCAGGCTGCGGCTGTGGCGTCAAAGTGGGGCCACGTTCAACAACCTAAGCTGCTAGACGATCCGGTGACGATTCCCGTGGCCGGAGCTCCGTTCACGGGTCCGCGGCAGGCTGCTATTACGATCGTGGAGTTCTCAGACTTTCAATGTCCGTACTGCGCAGCTGCTGTGCCGGAAATCAGTGCTTTGCTGAAGGCTTATCCAACCGAGGTAAAGCTCATATTTAAGCAGTACCCCCTCGAAATGCATTCACAGGCGGATCTTGCGGCGGCTGCGGCCCTCGCCGCTCAGAAGCAGGGCAAGTTCTGGGAACTGCATGACGCAATGTTCGCGCATCACGACGAATTGTCGCGTGCCAATATTTTTGCCTTCGCCAAGCAGATCGGTCTCGACATCAAACGCTTCGAGGACGATTTGGACTCCACCGCTGTGCGCGAAAACGTAATTCGGGATATGCAGGACGGCGATCAGGCGGGGGTGGAGGGTACGCCAACGCTCTTCATTAACGGCCAGCGCTACAACGGGCCTATCGCTCTCAGCGCCTTGAAACCGGTCTTTGATGCGGAGCTGAAACCAACCGGGCGGCAGAATGCCGCATCCGCTCGCAATTAGCTCAGCTCTGGTGCTCAAGCTTTTCGAGCAGTCCCACCACCACATCCCCCACCACCTGTAGGCTGCGAGCGCTTAACTTGTCCATCGTGTCCTGAGCGGTGTGCCAATACGAGCCATTCGGTCCGTAGTCGAGATCGATGATGTCGATCACGTTTACTCCTAAATCGCCAAACGGTTTATGATCGTCCTCAATACCGCCCGGCTCCGTGCGGAAATATTTCGAGTCTCCAAGCGTTGCTGCGATCTTCTGCACTTCGGCTCTTAACGACTCCGAAGAATTCAAGTCATTCGAGAGGTCCAGATTTTTGTCGCCGATCATGTCGACATTGATCAGCGCCTTGATGCGCGGAAGAGTCCCGTCGGCCAGCCATTTCGCTGCAAGATGCCGGCTGCCATAGCAGCTATCGGTCTCCGACCACTCGCCCAGCGCCTCCTCTCCATCGAAGAAGACAATCACGATGTCATCGGAATGTTTAATTCCGGCTGCAACCCGGGCGAACTCGATCAGAAAACCCGTCGATGACCCAGCATCGTTCGCACCTACGAAGTGGACCATAGGGATCCTTTTTGTGTCGTAATGCCCCGTGACGACGACGCTCTTGGCCGACGTGCCAGGAAACTTAAGAATGATGTTCGCCATTGGCACCGGCCCGGCGGGCGTTTGGCCCGGAAACGAATCGAGCGAAAGGTCACCACCCAACGGCTTCAATTCCGACATGATCCAGTCCCGCGTGCGCGTAAGAGCCTCCGAGCCCGATGGGCGTTCGCCAAACGATGTTGCGTGCCGCGTATACGCCAAGGCCGCCGTGCCGTCGAACCGGAGGGAGCCGGTGGTAGCGCAGTAGCTCTGCGGTACCCCCGCAAGCCATACCAGCATGAAGAGCGTGAGCGAGCCTACAAAGGCCATGCGAGAACAAAACGTTGGCATCGAAATAGCTGCTTGGGTGCGAACGCTGTGAGCAAATTCGCACAAGATTGCTGTAGCTTGCGACTGTTGTATTATAGCCGTACACAGAAAGCTCAACTGTCAACATATGCAGTCTGTCGGACAGAAACTCCGCCATGCCCGTGAAGCGCAGGGACGCACGCTCGAGCAGGTTAACTCGACCACACGCATTTCGCTGAAAAATCTCGAGGCAATTGAAGCCGATGACCCGACCGCTATCAGCTCGGCGTTTCTTTACCGCAGTTTTGTCAGGCAATTCGCGCAGGATCTGAAGCTCGATTACGTCGAGCTTGAACCGGCCATCCGGGAAAGCGCAGATCGCATCCCAGCTCCGCTCATCCCGGGTGAAGGAGCAAGTGCCGTCCCGCGGGTCGCGGCCCTTCCTATCGGAAGAAGGGAAAAAGCCCGCCTGCTGTATTCGGTTTCGTCGTTCGCGCTCATGCTGGTGGCGTGCTCGGGAATCTATGCCCTTTGGCAGAATACGAAGTTTGGCCTGCCAGCCTTCCAGAAGATTGCCAAAACTCGCCTTACTCCTCCACCAGCACTGGTCGGCAAGTCAACCTCTCAGCCAGTGGCGCGTCCTCGGAAAGACGACTCGACCGCAAACAGCGCGAACTCACAGCGCTCCAGCCCTGCTGATCCGGGTGATAAGTTTACGCTCGAACTCTCAGCCATAGAGCCGGCATGGCTGTCCATCGTAGCCGACGGGAAGCCCTCTTTCAAGGGCATCCTGGAGAAGGCCGAAACCAGGGTACTCGAAGGCTATCGCAGCGCCCGCATACGTACCGGGAATGCCGGGGGTGTGGAAGTTGTATTCAACGGCAAGCCGCTGGGCGCCTTAGGGCCGCGGGGACAGGTTCGCACCATATTGTTCACACAGAACAACTACGAGGTGCTCAAAACGTCCGTCCACACGTCGCTGATTAGTTTTAACCAGAGCGCCGCGCCTGACCTGCTTCCGCAGCTTCTCGAAGCCCTTCCTGGGTCTTGACTCCGCGCTGCAACCGGCGCTTCTGACGTTCCAAAGCGAGGAGCTCGTTTCTTCGCCGCAGTTTGATGCTGCTATCCACCTTGCCCCAGAATCTACGAAAATAGTCGACCGCCGAGGCGAGACCGAAGACCACTACCGCCCACATCGCCGCTAGGGCAAAAGGCCGCAAAGCCGCCCAGCGGATCGAAAGCATGATGAGAGCGACCCCGACGACCTGAAGCATCATTTTGGACTTCCCTAGCTCTCCGGCTTTCACCGTGAAGCCTTCCGCCGCCGCGATGCTCCGCAAGCCTGATACGGCGAACTCGCGGCTGATGATCAGGATGACCAGCCAACCCGGCAGCAACCGGATCTCCACCAGCGAGATCAATGCAGCCGAGATCAGTAGCTTATCGGCGACGGGATCGAGCAGCGTCCCTACGGTTGTGACTTGCTTCCATCGCCGCGCCAGATAGCCGTCGAGGAGATCGGTCAAAGCCGCCCCCAGAAAAACACCGAGCGCAAAAAAATCGTTGGCGACGATAAGCTTGCCGTCCCAGTGGATACTCAGGTCGTGCTGAACCAGGGCAGCGACCAGCAGCGGCACCAGGAAGATGCGTACTAGCGTCAGTAGATTAGGCAGGTTCGACAATCGTACTCAAATATAGAACATTTTAGACGCCGTGCGGTCCGCGAGAAGCGCCCTCGGGAACCTCCGCCCGCTAGTTCACTGCGCTCAGAGGTGTTGTTGCCGTCCGGGAGAGCGATATGGCATCGGTTCGAATTTTTTCCCATTCCTGCACTGCAAGACCTTGCGCCTCAAAGAATCCACGAATCTTATTGGAGGTCCAGCCCAAAAGGTCCTCGAGAACAGGCACAAGTACGCTGGCGGCATCCTCGCTGAGCACGGTTCGGCGCGCGATGGGCGTCAGGTATTTGTTCTCCGAAACGGCTATCGTGAAGCCGTCTAGCCGATTGACGTGGAGCATGACGTGCACGTCGGAGCTGCCGTCACCGACATAGACTACTCGGTCCGGACCGATGCGCATCTCGGCGCGCAGCCTATCGACCACCGCTACCTTTCCATAGCCGGCCGGCAGTCGAACAATGGATTCGATTTCACCGGAATCCGGATGGTAGCGGAATCGCGTTCCATGGATATTCTCCGGTGGCACTATGCCCTCGAGCGCCGACTGGATTACTTCTTCGGGTGCTGCGGACACAACGTGAAAAGAGAATTTGTTGCCGTCGAGATTTTGAAGGAGAGACGATAGCAGTCCAATATTTTCTTTCAAACGGATCTGCTTGCCGACTGCGGCGAGTTGCTCCTTGCGAACGCGCCGAAATTGGGGATCGTGCAGGAGTAGATAAGAAAGTTCGCCTCCCTGTTGTACCAGGTGAATTTCCGAGAGCCCAGCAACCCGTTCGCTGAAGTCCGTCATGCCCAGCATTTTGCTGAGGACCAGACCTGAATCGTTGAAACTGAGCGTCTGATCGAAATCGCTTACGAATAGGTATTCCTTGACTGATTGATTCATAGTTTTCCTTCCAGTGAATTGCTAAGAGGAACGCTGTTCACGACTCGCAGTTCATTGTTCGAAATGACCCGTGACGCGCTCCCTGACGACAGAGGAGGAAGGCAGACTTGAGGAAACGTCCTCTCACCATATTAGACGAAATCGTGCAGGACAAGTTGCTCCGTCAGGGATAAACCTGCTATAGCTGGTTATCCCTGGATTGAAGTTTTGACTAAGAAGCCGAAATACCAGACGCTATTTGAATCCCTAAAAGCCGATATCCTGTCCGGGCGTTTCGGCCCGGGACAGAAATTGCCGAGCGAGGCAGCGCTCGTAAACAAGAGCGGCGTGTCGCGGATAACGGTGGGTCGCGCTATGCGCGAGTTGCAGAATTTAGGTTTAATGGACCGTGTTGCGGGGTCAGGCAGCTATGTCCGGCAGATGAGCGCGGATGACCGGCGCCCTTATCTGTTTGGCCTACTGATTCCTGATTTGGGCGAGACAGAGATCTTTGAGCCCATTTGCCAGGGCATCGCTAACTCACCCGATGTCGGAGATCACGCGCTTCTCTGGGGCCACGCCGATTCCCAGGCCAGCAAGTCAGATCAGGCTTGGCGGTTATGTCAGCAGTACATCTCCAGGAAGGTCTCCGGAGTCTTTTTCGCGCCGCTGGAGTTTGAAAGCGACTCAGAGAAGGTCAATCGAAGAATCCTGTCAGCTTTGAAGGAAGCGGCAATCTCGGTCGTTTTGCTCGACAGAAGGCACTCGAAAGCTCCGGAACGGAAACGGCCCGATCTGGTCGGCGCCAATAATCGGCAGGCCGCGTATACAGCAACAGAACATCTCGTGAATCTTGGATGCAGGCGCATCGGGTTTATGGGTTATCACGGTGCGCCGTCAACCATCGCGGAGCGCGTAAGCGGGTACGAAGATGCGCTTTCTGCTCATGGCTTGCGGCCAGCGATCGATTCGGGTCCGCACCTGCGTCCGCAACAGGAACAGCCTTCTTTGCGGATCGCCAAGGCGCATGAATCTCTTGAGGCGTTCGTGTGTGTTAACGATCGTGTCGCCGGAGAACTCATGCACATTTTTCTGGCGAAAGGTCTGCGCATACCGGAAGACATTCGGCTGGTCGGCATTGATGACGTGACTTACGCGAGTCTGCTACCGGTGCCGCTGACCACGGTAAGGCAGCCGGCGCGCGAAATCGGAGAGTCGGCACTCCGTACAATGTTGGACCGCATCCGCCTGCCGCAACAGCCTCCAAGAGAGATCTTGCTGGATGGCGAACTGATTATCCGAAAATCTTGCGGAGCTGGTCGTGCGCAGAAGTAAGTTATGCCGGTCCGTTCTCTGTTCCGCGGACCGCATTTGCAAGCACGGCCGCTGCGAAGCTCAACCCGACAATCACCAAGAGCGCCATGCGCAGAGAAGTCCATTGGGCGACGAGACCGATGAGTGGAGGGCCGAACAGAAACCCGATATAACCGGATCCACTTACCATAGCAATGCCTGCGCCGCTGGGAATGGAACGCAACCGGCCGCCAGCGCCAAAGACGATGGGAACAATTACTGCGAATCCCGCGCCAGTAAGCGCGAAGCCCGGAAGCGCCCAGTACGGTGATGGCGCCAGCAGCGCAAGCGAGAGGGCGGCTGCTGCGAGCAGAGCTCCTTGCCGCACCGTATTGACCAGCCCGATCCAAGCTGTGAGGCGATCTCCGAGTAGCCGGAAAACCGCCATACCCACGGAGAAAGAAGCATAAGCGCTGGCCGCCAAACCTGGGCCTGCGCTTAACACCTGCTTCAGGTAGACGGCGCTCCAGTCAGCCATCGCCCCTTCCGAGAGAAACATGCAAAAACTGATCACAGTTAGGCTCAAAAGAACTGTCGGAATGCGCTTCAGTTTGAAGCTGTGCGAGCGCATCGCAAACCTTTCATCGGTTTCGAGCAAACGAGGCGCCGTGATCAGGCTGCATAAAAGAAGAAGCGCGGATGCAATGGCCATATGCATGCGAGGCGTAACTTCGTGGGCCGCGAGCAGTCCTCCTATGCTGGCCCCGACCATCCCGCCGACGCTGAACATACCGTGAAACCGGGACATCGTAGGCCTCGCGAGCGCCGATTCGACCGCTACTCCTTGCGAGTTAATGGAGACGTCATTAGCGCCGGCCATGGCTCCAAAAACCATCAACGCACAGAACAGCATCGCGCTGTTTGTGGCAAGCGATGGCCCGACCAGAGCGATACAGAAGCCGACCGTACTCCAGCTTGTTACTTGCTTACTGCCAAAGTGTGTAATCGACCAACCAGTGATCGGAACAGCAATCACGGATCCGACCGCGGTTCCCAGCAAACACCAGCCGAGTTGCGCATTGGTCAGCCCGAGAGCCTGTCGGTGAATATAACTCGCAGCTCGGCTACGGACAAGACGGCGTTCAAGTGATCTGGAATCGAGTCATTTACCCGGACGGCTCATCGCTCGATCTTAGCGGAATGCTTGGCCAAGATGCGCACGGCTTTTCCGGTTTCCGCGATAAAGTCGATCATCACTACAAACGGCTTGTCGGCTTCGCGGTTTTAACCAGTTTGTTTGCTGCCGCCTCAAATGTCGCTCAGAATCAAAACCGCTCCGTCCTGACGTATCCAAGCCCGGGAGAAATCGCCGGAAGCGCAGTTGGCCAGCAAGTGTCTGACCTTGGCGCACAGATCACGCGCAAGAATCTGAATGTACAACCGACGATCAAGATCCCGGTTGGCTACCGATTCAATGTACGGGTGAATCGAGACGTGCTGTTCGAAGCGGCCTACAAGCCGATGTCATAGAATCCGCTCTTCATCGCCTCGCCTGGAGCTTCTTCTCACGCCTCCAGAATCGACAGCCTGCCATCTTCAAGTACCCCATAGTGCCGAAGATGCGTATCGAGACAAACGTCATTCCTTATGAATCGAACCTCGGAGCCCGGAGTGTGTCCCACAAGCTGTCGAATACCGGCTATTGGTTTTAATTCCTGCCAATCGCACCAGAGAATTCCGCCGGCCTTCTGAGGGCCTCCACGATCTATTCCTGCCAGGAACGCTGGATGTCGTAGTCCGGCTCTCAACGCGGCCTCGGCATCCGCAACCCATTGCACGACTTCATCGCTGGTTCTACGCTTGCGAAATGATCTGTACAGATCGTTCGAGAGACCCGCGTGGCTAAGAAGCCAGCCCTGGCATTCCGCAAGCCAAGCACCTCGATTCAACAGTGTGTCGTGCGGGAAATACTCATGAAAGACATTCTGCTTGTCAGCTCGCCATCCGGTGCAAAAGCCCCAACGCACGCCAAGCTCATAGGACAGATAAGCGAAGCAGTGATTGCCCAAAATGAACTCGTCATCGTTGTTCTCAAACGCCTTTTCAAGCCATTGGCAGGTCTTCTCCATATCTTAAACGGAATCATGAAAGTCGTCGAAATAGTCTCCCAGGAAAATAGCAGGCATCCCGGGATGTTTGCTTCGGAGCTCATTCACAATCTGCACCCTATTGTGAACGTCCGGAATGATCAGGCGTGCTCCGTTCATAGCTTTTTATTTGACGCCGCTATCAAGCTCTGATCTGCGAGCCAAATCAAACTTTCCCAGCCGGAGGGCGTGCGGATTCCTTTCTGCTGACGTAATCCACAAATCCACAAGCCGACTACAGGATTAGGTACAGGAATGTCAGGATTATATATGCCCCGAGAATGCCGAACTTCCGCCCCCAGAATGCCGAGGAACTAGCAAAAAAGCGCCCCGTCTTTGCCGAACCGACCGTCTCCGTTCCACAGGCGCCTGTGAAATTCAAGCGCCCCCAGAATGCCGGACGGCAAACGCGGCTCCGGTTCTCAATTTCCGCAGCGCCCCTAAAATGCCGAACTAATCTTTGTATCTCCGTGCCATTTGTAAGTCACGAACCGTTCTTGCTGCGGCTTACGGAATGAGAGGAGAACACGGAGAATTCATCGGACATCCTGACGATTAACGAAGTGGCCAAAGAGCTTCGCTGTTCGAAAGCTCACGTGGCAAATGCCTTGCTTGGGAAGATAAAAGGCCTGCCTCGCTTGACGCACTTGCCCTTGGGACGCCGCAAGGTCATTCGACGCGAATGGCTCCAGCGGTGGCTGGAAGCAAATAAGGCTCGGTAAGATGAGCGCATGTCAGAATGCATCCCCTTGGACGCAAGAAAGGGAATTCTTAATGCGTCGCAAGCGATTTCAAAAAGGAAGCGTCCGTCCGCGCAAGCACGGTCGCCAGAAAGTCTGGGTAGCGCAATGGTGGGAACAAGGCAAGAAGAAGTCAAAAGTTCTTGGCCGCTGCGCGAGTATGCCAAAGAGCGAAGCCGAGGCCCGGTTGGCGGTGATTCTCAAGCCGTTCAACGAAGGTGCCGGGCAATCGCAAACGCCCGTATACACGTTCGGCGTTTATCTGGAGGAAGTCTTCCTCCCGGTAGTTCGCCGCAAATGGAAGGAGTCCACTCGTGTGACAACTGAGCCGCGAATGACGTACCATCTTCTGCCGGCATTGGGAGATCGTCTTCTTCAACAAATCACCCGTGAACAGATGCAAGCCTTTCTGGATCAGAAGGCGCTCAAGGCATCTCGCAGCACGGTCGACCACTTGAGATGGGACCTCAACTCGGTTTTCAAAATGGCGGTCAGCGACGGCATAGTGCCGTTTAATCCCGCAACCGCTCTCTTCACTCCACCTTGCAAGCCGGAGGGAGAAAAACGGGTACTAACTCCCGTCCAAGTCCGCCAGGTTTTAACAGTTTTTGAGACTCGGGAGCGGTTGATATTCCGCCTGGCGGTGTTCGAAGGCTTGCGGCCAGGCGAGATTCTGGCCCTGCGGCTGTGCAATGTTTTTGATGACCACCTCGCGATTGAACAACGCGTGTACAAGGGGAAGCTCGATACGCCAAAAGGCCGCAAAGGCAAACGGACGGCCAGGAAGGTCGCTCTCTCAACCGGCACGAGCATGGAGATCGCAATTTGGAGAACCATGCTGCTGAAACAACGCCGGATGGGTATCTGTTTCCGACGGAGCGAAATACTCCACTCAGCCGAGATAATCTCTGGAGTCGGCAAATGCGGCCGAAGCTGGAGACCATCGGACTCGAGTGGGCTACATTCCAGGTTCTTCGCCGAACAAACGCGAGTTTGTCTCGGAAAGCCAAGATCGACGACAAGGTCTCCGCTGATCAGCGGGGCCACGGACTGGGAGTCAGCATGGAGGTGTACTCCCACAGCGATCTTGAGCAAAAAAGTGAAGCAGTGAAGCGCCTCGAATCTGAGGTGATTCAGTAATGAAACCCGCGATTCAGGCAAGGGTTGGAAAGAAAACGGAGTAAACGGAGTAACGAGTGTTTTTCGGTTGTTCCCAGGTTATTGATTCTATGGAGCGGGAGACCGGGATCGAACCGGCGACGTCCAGCTTGGGAAATTCCAAGTAGTTTGTAAATAAAGAACTTAGGCGTCTATGGGGTCTATTTCTGGCGGAATAGAACACCCCAGTTATCAATAGCTTACGAAGACATCTCTGTTAATGGAGCCAAATTGGAGCCACGATTGTTCAGCGCCGAGCCTCGATTTCCGCGAGCAAAGTGGCATACAAACGTTCGCTAGCCCGAAAATTGGTCCGCTTCAGCCGCTCGAAGGCGTCGGGCAGCGAAAGCAAACCAGCCAGAGAACCTTCGGCCAGTAGGCGCAGCATGCCTACGACAACTAATCCCTGCCGTTCTGCGGCGCGACGAGCATCCAGATCGTCCAGGAGGACAATGGGAGCCTTCCGATGGCAAGCCAACTGAATGGCCTCAGTTTCCCCGCCATGGAGATGGGGAGGCAGGTCAACGCGCGTAGCGACTGGTAGCTCCTCCACCGACACCCAAGCAGGCATCGACTGGAACCAATCCTTCACGAGCGGTGGTGTATCGGGATGCTGCAATTCGTGCAGCACCAGGGAAGGGATCAGCACCCGCGTGAAAATGGCGGCCAGTGTTTCGGTGTGCCCGAGCAAGATCAAGTAGTGAAGCGGACTGGCGTTGCTAACGGCGGTCACTTGAAGCGCTGTATTCCCGAACCTGCTGCAAGGACTCGCCCTCCCGGCGGAAGTCTTCGACCGAATAATCTAGCCACACTTCGTGTTCCTTCAGCAGAGCGTCTACGGCCCAACGGGATAGGCCCAAAAGCTGTCCCACTTGACTGTGCGTGATGCGCCTGGCCCGATACTCTTCCACTGCAAACGCTTCTAGCGCGGCTCTCTGAAGATCGCGACCATTCGCCGTGAGCTGAGCCACAATTTCGTCGGGCAATTGAATATTCAGTGTGACAGACATCAGGGACTCAGGCCGCCTCACAGACGGAACACTTTTGATTTTACGCGATTATTGAAGGATTTGGAACTGCTCTGCGGGAGCGGGAGTATCAATTGGCAACATTGCCGTGAAGGGGGGCTAACCGACCTCAAATCTCGTTGTGACTGGTGACGACCTTGTAATCTACTCCGAGCGCCTTGAAATGCGCCTGGCCGCAATCTATCTTCTTCCGTTCACGGCCGCGCAGGTCCTCTTTATCCGTGCTGCCCTTCGTCTCGCGAACCAGATACAGCCTGCTTTGACCGTCTTCTTCGTCTTTGACAATCGCCCAATCCGGGTTGTAGTCGCCCATCGGCGTCTGGACGATGAACCACGGCGGCAGTTTGAAGAAGAGCTTCACATCCTCGCGGTCGTCGAGACCTTTCGCAAAGCGCCGCTCAGTGTCGGAGTCGAATTCGACTACATCGTACAAACCGTGATGGACCTCGACCAGGCGGTTCAGGTACGACGTAAGCTCTTCGCGCTCGAACCGCAACATCTCCCATTCCTGTCCGTCGCGGCGTTCGTATTTAATGCCGTCGACCATCAAATCATCGAGGGCCTTGCGGATTGCAAGCAGCGCCCGATTCAGGAATTCCTGCGGATTTTTGAACACCTCCGCCAGGCGGCCGGAGCGAATTAGAACTTCGGCGATTGTTGACCGGGTAAGCTCCGTTTCGCGCTGAAGATAGCTCAACAAATCAGGTATAAATATGCCTTTATTGGTATCACTCTTGAAGCCTTGCGTCAGCAGGGTCGATTGGACGCCGTTGGCGGACAGATCCAGTTCCGCTTTGCTGATGGTGAACGTCGGCGCGGAAATCTCGCCGGCCTTTCGGAATTCCATTACCGCGCGATCGATTAGGCTCGCGGTTGCAAACTCGACCGAGTAGCGGGTCTGGTACTTGATCCTGTTCCACAGCTCCAGAAACTCCGGGTCCAGTGACCAGCCCTTCTTGAGCTTGGCCGTTCTCCGTTCCCGCGCGTTTTCGATTCGCTGGCCGAAGCTGATCCCGCATTCCTCCTCGATTTCGCTTTGAAGCTGCTTTGCAAAATCCGTGTAGCTCTGGTTCGCAATCACGGTGAGCCGGTTGATGTAAGCATCCGTGCAGCGCTCGCCGTTTTCTCGTACCGGCAGTCTGAGCCCGCGGCCAATCTCTTGCCGCTTACGCATCTGTGACTTCGTCTCGTTCAAAGTACAGATCTGAAAAACATTGGGATTGTCCCAACCTTCTCGCAGCGCCGAATGGCTGAAGATAAACCGGAGCGGTTCTTCGCGAGAAAGCAGCCGCTCCTTATCGCGCATGATGAGTTCGTAAGCTTCGTCATCCGCTTTCGTGCTTCGGCCTTCGGTCGAATCTTTTGGCCGGCCTTTGTCCTGAGCGAAATACCCGTTGTGAACGAGGGCAGCTTCGGGGAGCTTCAGCCTTGCGTATTTGGACGACTGGCTTAACTCTTCATAGGCTTCAATGAACCAGCGACGAATTTTTCCGTCCTCTTCGGCATAATTGGCCACGCGATCAATGAAGAATAGCGAAAGAATCTTCAACCGCTCGCCTTCCGGTATAGCTGCCGCCTTCAGCTCCTTCTCGAAGTGCTCGCGCACGGTCTCGTGGATCTGCGTGCGCATAAGCGCATCCTGGTTGGACCCCGACTGCTCGCCGACCCGAAGCTCAACACCATTCGTGAACTCGACCTTCTGTTGGAGCGCGTCGATGTTCTGGATAATATAGCCGCGATAAAAGTCCCGCTGATTCGACAAGTCGAATAGATCCTGCCGGTGCTTTACATTGAGGGTTTTCCGCTCCGGGACCTTATCGCGATTGACATCAATTTCCAGCTTCGCCGTCAAGGCTTTGCCGGCCTGAATCGATTTCAGCGAGATGTAAGGCTTGGAGAATTCCGGGAGATCGACAATGGACGAAACCTCAATTCGCTTCATCAGCCGCAGGTCGTATGCTTTGACCGGATCGAGCCGATAGACCTGGTGATAGAGATTTCGGTGCGTCGCAGAATAGCGGAGTGTGCATAGCGGGTTCAAGCTTGCGAGCGCCGCCTTGGCGTTTTCCGTCTCCATATTCTGCGGCTCATCGATCACGACCACCGGGCGCGTGGACTGGATGAACTCGATGGGCTTACGACCAGACATGCCATCCAAATCTTTCTGAATGATGGAAATGTCCTTTTTGTCGAAAGCCTGGATATTCATGACCAGAATCTGCATCTGGTTCGATCCGGCGAACTGGCGAAGCCGGGAAACCTGCGCCGAGTCGTAAACCCATGCATCCACCGGCACGTTTCCGTACAGGGTCTGAAAGTGTTCCTTAGTCAAACGGATACTGCTAAGAACGCCCTCACGGATGGCTACGCTGGGAACGACAATGACGAACTTCGTAAAACCGTAACGTGAATTCAGCTCGTACAAAGTGCGCAGATAGACGTATGTCTTACCTGTTCCGGTCTCCATCTCCACTGTGAAATCCATCGATTTCAAATGTCCGTGTTGTTAGGAAATCGGAAACCTGGCGGAAGCACTCCGACGATCGGCCGCGGGCCAGGAGAGCGGAGTGTCTGTTCCAGAGCGCGAGGATTGCCCCCAAAATGGCTTTGCCAATAGGTATAGCTAATCATCGCGGCTCCACCGGCGCCTCGCTTCGTTTCTTCAGTCGTAAAGGAACGGCCCACGAAGGGCTCAACGCCAAAGACGCGAAAGAATTCGGGACTTACACTAGTGACACGGGCGTACTCGGCTGCGGAACTCCGGATCACCGCCGTTTCACGCGAGTAGTAGTAGGCCAACGCCTCAAAGGAGGAACTCTGGTCCTGCCAATCCTGAAAGTCGGGGATCGATACTTGCTTCGAAAGCGAACTGGGGGCCTCACGGGTCGTCGAAGAGTTGGAGAGAGTGACGATGCGGTCCGGATCGCGATATGAGAGTGGCTTCAGAAGCACCGCATTCACCACGCTGAACACGGCTGTATTCGCACCAATGCCGAGGGCCATTACCACCACCGCAAGGAGCGCAAAACCGGGACTTCGTCGCAGACTGCGAATGGCATACCGAAAATCTTGCGCCGCGTTGTCGATCAGATTCAATTTGCGCATATCGCGGCACTCCTCTTTCCGTTGCTCGATATCTTTGATTGATTGAAGCGCCGCATAACGTGCGTCCTCACGTGTCATGCCGGCGGATATCCCTTGCTCGATTTGCCGCTCCAGGTGATAACTCAATTCTTCTTCAAGTTCCTGCTCGACCTTATTGCGAGAGAAGAGTGATCGGAGTCTGAGGCGGAGTATGCTGGCCGAGCGCATTTGCGATTTGTCCTGTCAAACTGTTCGTACAATCAGCGATATCGCGGTAGATAGCCTTTCCCATTGCGCGGCTTCCTGTTCCAAAGCCTTGCGTCCGGCTTTGGTCAGCGTGTAGTATTTGGCTCGGCGATTATTTTCGCTAACCGCCCATTGTGAGCTGATCCAGCCATTCTGTTCGAGCTTGTGCAGGGACGGGTAAAGTGCACCTTGTCCCACCTGGAGGACCTCGCCGGACATCTGCCGAATGCGCTGCGCAATTGCCCAGCCATGCATCGGCTCAAGCGCGATTGTTTTCAGAATCAACAGGTCGAGCGTGCCTTGCACGAGGTCCGTCGGTTTACTCAAAGCATCTCCTATCAGTAACTGACAACAGGATACGTCGATTTCTTACCGGAATCAAGCCCCGCCCAAATCCCGGTTGCAAATCGATTCGCTTTTTTAGCCTTGATTCTTTCGGAATCGGTAGTTTGTGAGTGTTCGGAAAAACTCCTCGCCACTCCCTGTTCAATATGGACGCCTGAATAAGATCGACGTCCAGCAGACTGCGCATTGCGCGGCGAAGACGAGAGGTACCAGCGTGAGCGAGATTAACGAAATCCTGCGAGTTGAAGAAGTAGCGAGCAACCTGCGTTGTTCGAAGGCGCATGTGTACAACGCAATTAATGGGAAGCTGCGCGGTGTTACCCGGCTCCCGGTAATCTGCTTGGGGCGGCGCAAGCTGGTGCGACGCGTTGCACTTGAAGCTTGGAAGCAGGCGAACGAACAAGATGGTATTCTGGCAACGCCAGAAGTAGATACCCGTGGACGCATGAAAGGAAATCATGCGTAAACGGTTTCAGCAGGGAAATTTGCTTAAACGGAACGGTTCTTGGGTAGGGCAATGGCGGGATGGCGGCCATCGGCGAAAACGAAGGCTGGGCTGTATCTCTCAAATGACGAAAGCGCAGGCGCGGATCGCTCTCGCCGAAATCGTCGAGCCCATCAATGCTCGGACTTCGGGAGCCAATCCAACTGTACACTTCGTGACCTCGTGGAAGGAGTATTTTTTCCTTTCTACAGGCGGAAATGGAAGCGTTCGACGGCCGCCACAACTGAAGATCGTATCGAGAGATATATCGTAGCCGAGTTCGGAAATCACCGACTCGGCGCGTTTAATCGAGACGAACTTCAGGACTTTATAGATCGAAAGTCAGCCGAAGGTTTATCCACGAGCACGGTTGCACATGTTCGGTGGGATTTAAAACAGATCTTCGACATGGCGGTTGGGGAAGGGCATCTTCCCCGAAATCCAGCGAAGTTGCTTTTCGTCCCGCGCAGTACAAACCGAGCCGAGAAGCTCATCATGAATCTAGAGGAGGTGAACCGATGTTTAACGACACTTGAATTGCGAGAGCGGCTAATCGCCAAACTGGCGACCATAGCCGGAATGCGACCCGGTGAAATTCTGGGTTTGAAATGGGGTGCAGTGAAACAGGACCACTGCGAAGTTCAGATTCGGATCTATCGAGGCGATATCGATAGTCCCAAAACCCATCATTCAATTCGGAAAGTAGCGCTCAGCCAGAGCATCTTGGATGATTTGACGGTGTGGCGTGAGCAGTGCAGAATTGACACCGGGCCTGATGCCTGGGTGTTTCCTTCCGAGAGGGGCCGAACCGCCTTATGGCGGGATAACGTTCTTCGTCGTTGGATACAGCCAAGGCTCAAATTGGCCGGATTGTCGTGGGTCAATTTTCAGGTGATGCGGCGCACTCATTCGTCTCTGATGAATGAGCTCGAAATCGATCCCAAGGTCGTCGCAGATCAGCTTGGCCACACGGTTGACGTAAACCAGAACGTCTATACGAAAGCCGCGCTGCACCGCCGTGCGGCCGCAGTGAAAATTTTAGATGAAGCTCTGCAGAAATCCTTAATGGAGCCAAACGGAGCCAAGAAGAATGGAGATGAGAGCTAACCCACTGAAAACATGGAGCGGGAGACGGGGATCGAACCCGCGACGTCCAGCTTGGGAAGCTGGCATTCTACCGCTGAATTACTCCCGCTCGTATCGTGCACAAGCATAGCAAAAGGTGGAAATTAAGCACAACGATGATCTTTCCCATGTCAAGGCAAAGTAGAAATGTCCCCTTTTTTGCCGAAGCTTGAGAAATAGCATGTTAGATTGCGTGTGCCGGTGAAGCGGAGACGGGCAATGCTGGCGAGCAACCGGTTGAGGAATAGCCGGCCGGAACTCATCGGGACGATGGGTAAGCGTGTTTCCTTCCGGCGCGCTTCAGGACCTGGCTCAGACCCGACCCGGAATGCGGTAAATCCGGGCCAGGTTTGTAAGAATCCTTGAACACATCGGAGCGATAGATTCGGTCATGCCTTGAAAACGCAAGCTCAATGCGCACTGCAGTTCTTAGGACACTTGCCATATCTTTGGCGCCTTCTTCAAATCGAAATTCCTGGCCCATGCACGCCCCCCCCACTACGGGGCGGCGGCGGGGGCTGGATTGCTTTACCGGCGACGCGTCGGCCTTCCGGACTGCTGTGCGTTGACTGACGGGCAGGTATCGTTCCCCGAATCGGACTGCGATGGAGCCGTCCAGTGATCAGAGTCAACTATTTTTCCCGTTCGCGGTCAACTATTTTTCCCTTTTTTTTGAGCGAGCATAGTCGTGGTCGGGCGGTGGGAATGTGAGAAAACGCGCGAGCGTTTTCCAAGGGCTGTGGGAAGCGGTTTTTGCTTTCCATCAGGCCGTCATTTCCAGGGCCATCTTGGGTTGTTTACGATTCTTCTTTGGCCTTCTTGGCCTGTTCGACTCGGTAGCTCGGGATGTTGAGCTCGAGGATGACGCAATGATGAACGAGGCGGTCAATCGCGGCCGCCGTGGTCATCGGATCTTTGAAGATCCCTTCCCACTTCGAGAACGGCAGATTGCTGGAGATGAAGACGCTGCCACGCTCGTAACGTTCGGCCAGTAGAGTGAACAGCACCTCCATCTCTTCCCGACTCTGTTGCACGTAGCCGAGATCATCAATGATCAGGCCTTCGAAGTGCGCCAGCTTCTTGAGGAAGCGGCTAAGCTTGAGGTCGCGTTTGGCAACCAATAGATCCTGCACCAGAAGCGCCGAGGTGGTGAAGTACATGCGCCGGCCGCGAGCAATCAGTTCCTGGCCGATGGCACAGAGAAGATGAGTCTTGCCGCTGCCGGGATTCCCGAACGCCAAGACGTTTTCACGCCGGTCCAGCACTTCCCCTTCGATGAGCGACTTGGTTAAGATCGCCACCTTTGGGGGCAGCCGTTTCAGGTTGAAGTTGGCTAAGGCTTTCTCTGCCGGAATGCGCGACTGACGCAGCAACCGTTGGATGCGCTTCTGCTGGCGATCTTGACTTTCGCGAGTGACCAGATCCAGCAGGTAACGTTCATAACTCAGGGTTTCGCGCTCCGCCAGACGAGCTGCTTCTTCGTAGGTCCGCCGCACTGTGGGTAAGTGCAGTTCCGTCAGACTCTCGGTAAGGGCGGCTTTGACATCCACGATATCGGTCGTCATGCCGCCGTGTCTTCCCTTGTCAGCAGGTCGTCGAAGACCGCGAGCGAGACTGGGTCTACAGCAATGTTGGTCAGCGGAGCGGGAGCATTGTCCTCCGTCAAGCGAGCGGTTTCTTCCGCGTTCAGAGCTTGCTGACTCCCCAGCAAAAACCGAATGGCTCCTTCGACCAATGCCTCTCCGCGGCGAGCTGCCAACAACAGGAGCGCCAGGTACTCTTGAGCACCACGTTTCGGACCGTGCTCTTCGCGCAAGGCATCGTAAGCCAAACGGAACCAGCTGGTCGGGAACAGATCGCTCCGGTAGCGATAATTTTCAAACGCTCCCGGCTTTCGGACCAGCCAATCGATAATGTGGCGATAGTCGATCCGGTGTTTGCTTCGGCCGCGCAAGCGCGGCAGCTCTTCTACTTTCCGATCGGCGTACCAGATCTCGACCATATCGGGGCCCACTCGTGCGTCCACCATCTCGCCAATCAGCCGGCTATGCACCGAGTAGATGTTTCGGTGAACTGTCACCAGGCTGCCTGGACTGACTCGCACCCGTTCCCGTCGCACCGAATCGAGCCGCTGCTCGGGAAGCGGCCGCAGTTGTGCCACTTCGTCTAGATATCGTTCTCTCCGGCCGGCATTCAACCGCGTAAACAGCTTGCTCAAGAACACCTGGTAGGCTGCCACCGCCGGAAAGTCCCGGCTGCCCCGCATTAGTAACGCTTGCTCGGCGGCTTGCTTAAACCGATAATGCCGTTGTTCCACATCTCCGTTTTCATTCGCCTGACCGGCTTGGATCTTCTGACCACTGATCCGGTAATGCCGCAACAGCCCTTCATAGGCTCGCGTGAACTCTTTGGCATCGCACAGATTGTTCACCGCCGCGCTCATCCGATCCGTTCGATGTTCCCAAGGCACGCCGCCCAGTTGCCAGAGTGCATTCTGCAGCCCTTCGCTTAGACTCTCAAATGTCTCTGAATAACAGATGCTTCCTGTTTCCCAGTTCGAATAACTCAGGACAAAGTGATAAATGAGATGCGGAAACGACTGGCCATTGATCGTCACCCCCAGTTCCCGGCAGTGCGTAAAATCCGATTGGCACAGTTCGCCCGGCCGATGCTCTTGCGCAAAGAACACCTCGCGTGGCGGCCCTTCCGTCGCTCGCCAGTAGCTAATCCGGCGCCGCAATGTCCGCACCTGCCCGTCACTGAACCGGCCCGGCTGCGCTTGCTGCAGATGCTCAAAGATGGTCTTCGCCTGCAATCCTGGTTCGACGGCGAGCAACTGTCGAATCTCGTCCCAGCTATCGGCGAACGGATCAGGTCGCGTTCGCCACGTATGCTTTGGTCGCATCTCGCCTGGTAGGCGCCGATCCCGCAGGTACTTTCGCGCTGTCTTCGGGTCCATGCCCGCCTTCGCCGCCGCAATCTCCAACGCCCACTTCCGCCCTGCCAGCCGCCAGAGTCGCTTTACCTGCTGATCGCTCACCATACAAGTCGTCTCCGACTTGTACCGCTTTCGCCTTCCTCGCCATCGGGATTTTTAATTGTCCCTGGCTGAATTATGATTGTCCGTGATCACCCTGCGATTAGCCCGCTCGGCAGATTGTTCATCACATTCGAAATGCGGGCCACCTCGAAGGCGGCGCTCATCGCAGAGGCAAGCGGCTTCCAGGACCGCATCTGCTCGAGCGCATTCGCTGCGAGCCGCTGTGGGCCGGTGTTTGTCATGGCCTCCACAATCACGAATAGGCCGGCCACCAGTGGAATCACTCTTCAGGAGACCTCCTTGAGTATTTTCCCGGGCATTCCATGATTCTGGAACGAGATGCCAACCGAAACCGCGATCCCCACCGCCAGTGTCGGCGCGCCCAGGTCAGCGCTAAAGGCCGAAGCGGTCATCAGCGCCGCCGCAAGCAGTGCGATGCCGAGGAGCGTTGTCTTGCCTTGCGGGGAGAGTGGGCTGCGCTCGACCTCGGTTTTAATCGTGCCGCTTAGCAGCTTGCGTGACAGAAGGCGGAGCGCTAAGAACGTCACGAGGATCGACACAATCGATGGCAATCCGAAGGTAAGCAGCCATCGGCCTAAGAGCGGCATGCCTTGCCGGTAAACGACTAAGTTGGCGGGGTGGGATATCGGGAGGACGAAGCTCGCGGCGTTGGCGATGAAAGCGCAAGCGAATAGGTAGGGAAGCGACTCGGCCTCCGCTGCTTCGACCGCCGCCAAAACCGCCGGGGTGAGCACCACCGCAGTTGCATCATTCGATAGAAAGATTGTGACCACCACCCCAACTGAGTAAATCATCAGGAAGAGGCGTTTGCGCGAACCTTTCGCGAGACGCACCGAATGCCCCGCCGCCCAACCGAAAACTCCTTGGGCACGGCGAGCTCCGACATCATCATCATCCCCGCCAGAAACATGTAAACGTCGCTGCCCTTTCAACACCGCCGCCGTGGCTTGTGCGGCAGTTGTGCGTGTCAAGTTGGTCAGACTGGGCCTTTGAAGTCGGGAGGGGGTCCAGGGCGAGGGCGGCATTTGAGCGCCTTACCCTGGTCAGCCTCGTAAAAACTACGTCAACCATCTCGGCCTGAAAAAAGTTAGCGGCGCTTAGTCGGCCAAACTGCGCTTCAGAACGCCATTCGCTTTGTGCAGTAGTTCTCGTTTCGTTGGCACGCTCTGTTTGCACCCGCACACTTTTCCTTTCGCCTCGCCGTTGCTTACAGTGCAATGCGAGTGCCAGGCGCTCTCACCTTTTAGCGCCACACTCACGGCGCCACAATCCGTTCGCTACTTACACAGTAAGCGGAGAAAAACGCACGCCTGCAGGGCAGTGAGTTGTCTCGTCAAAGTTGTTCGCAGGGTGAATTTACAAAGAATTTGCAATCGGCTAACAACTACCGGCCTATAAAGACGTATCGTGCAAATTGCCGGCGCATTCCCGCAATGAAAGCTCAGGCGAAGCATTTACCTCCGAAAGGCTGAATCGAATATGAAACTTGCAACAAACCTCGCAATTCCGATGATTGTCTTCTCCGCGCTGGCCCCACTCAGCAGAATTCGGCCCAGCAGAATGTAAGGAACGCCTCGCTGCTCGCTCAGATTCCGCGTGCGGTTTCGACAGTGCCGGCCAACGGCGATGTCAATCCTTACGGAGTGGCCTTTGTGCCGAGGCACTTCCGCGAGGGCGGCCCGCTAGAGCCGGGCGATCTCCTGGTTTCGAATTTCAACGCCGTCAGCAACCTTCAGGGTACCGGCACAACCATCGTGAATATCGGGAGGAACGGCAAAAATTCGTTGTTTTTCCAATCCAAATCGCCGGTTGGCTTAAGTACCGCATTGGGAGTGCTCCGCGCCGGTTTCGTCATTGTCGGCAACCTGCCCACTAGCAACGGAACTTTCGCCACCATCGGCCGGGGCTCGCTCATAATCATCGACCGGCATGGCAAGCAGGTCGGCGAACTGAAAGATAAGCGCCTGCTGGACGGTCCGTGGGACCTGACGGTTCAGGATGAAGGCGCCTGGGCCCATGTCTTTGTCTCGAACGTAATAAGTCGCACGGTAACGGGCTTGACTTCTCCGCGCAAGGCGAGTTTCTGGCGAGCTATCCGGTAGACACTGTTCCTGGGGCGGCGTTCGGCATCGCGCTAGCCCGGCATGGCGATGATTTGCGCTTCGCCGCGGTGGATATAACATAAACACCGTGCCGATTTGGCGCCTCGATTTTAGCTCACCCGCGCACTACCACCAGTCGGTGACGCTCCTCGCAAATTTTCTTTTCTACGTCGCCTCAACCGCTTAAGCTGAAAAATCTGCGCCCGCGCGAACCCCGCATCCTTATTCTGCGGGCAGGTTTGACATTCATGACTGCCCGAGAACTCCGCAACCGCCGCCGCGCCGAAGAACGCAAAGCCCGCAAATCGCAGCTCAAAACTGACGCCTTTGAGGGGCAGCCCTTAAGCCGAGTGGGACCTCAGTCCCACCCTTCCTCCGCCCCGCCCAGCCCCGACCTCATCGCCCCAACATCTCCTCGCTCCCGCGCCGACGTCAATCGCGCCAATAGCCAGCATTCCACGGGTCCCAGCTCATCGGCAGGGAAAGCCCGCTCGGCGCAAAACTCCTTCAAGCACGGCCTGTACTCCAAGCAGTTGATCCTTCCGGGCGAAGACCCGGCCGCATTCGACGAGCTCCGCGCCAGCCTCCGCCTTGAGCACCAGCCCGCCAACACCACCGAAGAGATCCTGGTCGATGAACTCGCCCAGAGCTTCTGGCGCATGCGCCGCTTCCGCGAATTGGAAGTGCACGCCTGGAGCCCTGAACTCCTGAGCGGTTCCATGGATAACGGCATGATGACCCTCATTGCTCGCTCCATGGCCTCCGCCGAGCGCAGCTTCCACAAATCTCTTACCGCCCTGCAAAAGCTACAACGTAGTCGTGGCTTCGTTCCGCAAAAACCTGTCGAAGAACAAACCACGGCTCAAGAAACTGGCTTCGTTCCCGCAGAATCGTCCACCACCGCCACCGAAGAACCCGCACCGGCTGGCTTCGTTCCGCAAAAAACCGCCGCTGAGATGGAAGCCTTCGAATATATGGGCTACTTCCCGGAAGATATCGAGAAGTACGTCGAATCGATCGTCAATTCAAGCGATCATCTGCCGGACAACGCCGAAGCCGCCGCCTGAAAACCGCAAGCTGCACCGATCTTTGTTTTGAAAATGTCTCTTAACGCAGACTAACGCCGAGTTCTCAGCGCCCTGGTTCTTTGAAAATTGAATATTTCCCAGCTTCGGAAGTACTCGTAGTGTCTACTACAGTCCCGGGCCAGGATGGAGCAGACCACGCCCCGCGGATCTGCTCCACGCGCCACCACCTCAACCGGGCAAGCTCATCCGCGCCTGCCACCGAAACTCGATATTCCTAGTGGCAGTTTCCGGACAGAGATCCGCCGGTAAAGTACCCGATCAGCTTAGTGAATGGTGCGCGTCTTGCGATTCATGTAGTCCATGAGCAGATAATTGCCGAGTGTGTAGGGCGTGGTGAAGTACGCTTTACCGCGACACATCTGCGTGATTTTCTGGACGAACTGGACGAGGCCAAAATCGCTCGCCAGCATGAAGGTATTGATCAAAATACCGCGTTTTCTGCAGCGCGCAACCTCTTCTAGAGTCTGGCTGATCACAAGAGGATCAAGGCCGAAGGCATTCTTGTAAATGCGGCCGTCTTCCAAAGTAAGCGCCGACGGCTTGCCATCAGTGATCATGATGATCTGCTTCATATCCTTCTTTTCTTGCGCGAGAAGGCGCTGCGCAAGAATTAAGCCGTCTCGCGTGTTGGTGTAATACGGTCCGACCTGCACTCTGGCCAGATCCGAAATCCGCATCTCCTCGGCGGTATCGTGGAACAGCACGCAACGCAAGGAGTCGCCGGGATACTGGGTGCGAATCAAATGCGCGAGCGCGAGCGCGACTTTCTTGGCGGGAGTGAAGCGATCCTCGCCGTACAGGATCATGCTGTGGCTGCAATCGAGCATGAGCACGGTTGCGCAGGAACTCTGATATTCGGATTGGTGTACCTGCAGGTCCGAATACTCGAGATTCAAAGGCAGGCGCAAGCCTTCGCGCGCGATGGCGGAGAACAGCGTTGCGCTGATATCAAGGTTGAGCGTGTCTCCAAATTCGTAAGTCTTGGCGCTGCCGCTGGCATCGACGCCGGTGGCCAAATCGCGCGTGTCGTGCGCGCCAAAGCTCGATTTACCGAGCGATCCGAGTAGATCCTTCAAAGTCTTGAAGCCCAGGAAGTCGATCGCCTTATCGGTGACTTCGAACTTCATCTGACCTTCGGGTCCGCCTTGCGATCCAGGCGCGGAGGGCGCTTCCGGAGGTTCGCCTTGCGTATTCACATAACCGGCCTGCTCGAGTTTCTCTGCCAGCCGCTCGATGAGCTGATCACGTTCTTGAGCCGACATCTGCTCCAGGCGGTCGCGCATCTGCTCCAACTGCTCAGGGCTGAAAAGTTCACCGCTCTCCAGCGCGCGTTCGATTGCCTGCTTGAGATTATCGAGCGTATGCTCGTTGAACTCTGTGAACTGCATGTAGGGATTCTCGTATCCGCTCTGCAGCAAAAAGTCGGAGAGCGCTCGCAGAAGATCTTCCATCTCGATGCCGAGATCTTCTTCAGTAAATTTCCCGTAAGAAATCCGCCGCATGGCCTTGGGCTCCGATAAAGCTAATTAAGGTTGCGGCGTCCCCCACCGCCGGGTCCGCGCCTGGGATCGCGAGGATCGAATCCGCCACCGCGCCGGGCATCTTCGCGTTCTTCGCGCGTGCGTTCTTCACGCGAGGAGCGGTCACCCGCCACAAAAGCGAGCTCTTCATTGCGGCTGATCCGCTTGTGCGCGTAGAGTCCTTCAAGAATGAATTCGCCGGCCGAAGCGCGCAAAGCATCGCTCTCGCTCTGACTGAGGCCAAGTTTCTTGGTAGACGAAAGCAGGTCCTGGATGCGGCCGAGCTCGTTTACCATTCGGGACGCTGGCATATCTTCGTCCAGCAGAAGCGAGCCGCCTAACTCAAACCATTGGGTAACAGTGCGAAGATTGGCTCCATCGAAATAAGAGCTGAAGACCTTGCCGACTGCGTTCTTGATAAGCTCGCGCCCGACCGCGTCACCACCCTTCAACTCGCCTTCGTATTCGAGCTCGAGCTTGCCGGTAATAGAAGGAAGAGCGGCGTAGAGGTCAAGGATTCGGGGGACGGCTTCACCCTCTTTGGCCTTCAGGGCGCGGCGCTCGGCGTTCGAGACCACGTTTTCCAGCACCGAAATTGGCAAACGCTGCGAAACTCCCGAGCGCTTGTCGACGCGCTTATCTTCGCGCGCCAGAAACGCCACGTGTTCGACGACCTCATGAATATAAGGCGGCACCTCGACCGCGACTGGCGAGCGGCGTTGAGTCCAGGCCTCCTGCCTGGTAATGGAGATCCCTTGCTCGACAGTGAGGGGATAATGCGTGCGGATCTCGCTGCCTATGCGGTCTTTTAGAGGCGTAATGATCTTGCCGCGAGCCGTGTAATCTTCAGGATTAGCCGTGAACACGAGCATGACGTCGAGGGGCAGGCGGACCGGGTAGCCCTTAATCTGCACATCCCCTTCCTGCATGATGTTAAACAAGCCGACCTGCACCTTGCCGGCGAGGTCGGGGAGTTCATTGATCACGAACAGACCACGGTTGGCACGAGGCACCAGGCCGTAGTGAATGTTGAGCTCGTTGCCGATGGCTTGCCCGGTGCGTGCAGCTTTGATCGGGTCGATGTCGCCGATCATGTCGGCGATTGTCACGTCCGGCGTAGCCAATTTCTCGACGTAGCGGTCGTCAGCGGGCAGCCATGCGATCGGCGCATCATCGCCCAGAGAAGCTACTTTTTCGCGACACTCTTTGCAGATTGGACGCAGCGGATGGTCACGAATCTCACAACCCGCAATGAATGGCATCTGCGGGTCAAGCAAGCGGGTCAGCAAACGAGCGATGCGGGTTTTGGCTTGACCGCGGAGCCCGAGCAGAATGAAATGATGGCGCGAAAGGATGGCGTTGACCAGCTGCGGGACCACGGTGTCTTCGTAGCCCATCACGCCGGGAAACAGGTTTTCGCCGCGTTCTAGCTTGCAGAGCAGGTTCGTTCTTAATTCTTCTTTAAGGCTCCTTTCGGGCTGAAGGCCGTCGAAAAACCGGCTGGCGCGTAAAGCGCCGAGGGTCCGTGGCAAGTCGGAGTGGGGCATGAGTGGACTCGCGATCGATTTCAGTCCCAAGTCTAGCAGCGGAGTTTCGAGGGCGCGATTGAGGGCCGCTAAAGTCGCTGCCGCCTTCGGCCGATGGAATCAGTGTTCGCAGGATGCGACGGAGAAAACATGAGATCACTGATTCTAAAGAGCGCAGCCGCAGTGCTGCTTACGGCTTCGACAGGCACGCTTTTCGCGCAAGGCGTTACGAAACCGGGCCAAATCGCCGCTGCACCCGAAGCGGTTCTATTGCCTAAACTTGCGCCGGCTATCAGCTCGTCAGAAATGACCCCCAAGATGAGCATTCCCAGCTTTGAAGAACGGCATGATCGCAAAGTCAATAGAATCTGGATAGCCAGCATGGTCGCGATGGGCGCGGCGACGGGTATGGATGCCGGAAGTTCTTGGGGCAAGCGCGAGGGCAATTCGCTGCTGGCCTCATCGGATGGCACTTTCGGAGCAAAAGGGCTCAGTATCAAGGCCGGAGTGGCGGCGGGCATTATCCTTCCCGAGATCCTGCTTCGACACCACAAAGATCTGAAATCGAAATTCGCGATAGGGAACTTCGCGGAAGCGGCTCTGTTTGGCGGAGTTGCGATTCACAACATGGGCATCGCCGCAGCCAAGTGAAGGCTCTGTCCCTCAGTGCATTACGAGGTTTGGCGGTATAGCTGACACTCTGGGGCACAACACAGAAGGGCGGCTATACTAAAGTCATTCGACTGGTCGAAAGATCGAAAGCATGAGGGTCAAAACGAGCGTAACGTTCTGCTTGGCATCTATGCTATCGCTAGCGGTATGCACCGCCTTGCCGCCCACCATCGGCATTGCCTCGGCTGTTGGCACCTTTATCGTCAATAGCAATCAGGTTGACGGTAACGCGAACCTCTTTGAGGGTTCCGAGATCAGAACCGGCAAGGCCTCTAGCCAGGTTTTTCTGCAAAATGGCGCTGCTCTCACGCTCGGGATCGATTCGGCCGGAACGATCTATCGTGATCACGTGCTTCTGCAAGGAGGGGCGACCAAGGTCGACAATATGAATGGCTATAGCATTCATACCGCCACTTACCGGATTGAGCAGGGTCAGCCAGCCTCGCAAGCGGTGGTCCGGCTGGATGGCGACATGGTGGAAGTTGCAGCATTAGCCGGTTCGCTAAACGTCTTCGACCGGAAAGGCGCGCTGCTAACTCATATCGGATCGGGAACCGCTTCAGCTTTCCAGACCGGCGCCTCTGGAGGCGGTGGCGGCCAGGGTACGGCTACGCCAAACAACAATAACCGGATCAAGTACGAAGCAGCAACAGCTCTCTTGCTCGCGATCACGCTAGCGGGGCTCGGCCTTGCGGTAGTTGCTATTGTGCAGCCAGCCCCGACAAGCCGCTAAAAGCCGGACGGCCGGCGAAATCCGAACATCATAAAGTTTCCAAGTAGCAATCTCTATCGGTTGAAAGTCCAAGGTACGACTATGCGCAAGCTTTTTCCTCTCTTATTACTGGCCGGACTTGCCTGCAGTTGCGGAAACGAGCGGCAGATCGGAACCCCGAACGACCCTAATGAGCAACAGGGCAATCCCAAAGCTCAGCCCGAGAAGAGCGTAACGAATAAGAGCAATAGCGAACCTTCGGACAACGCAGCTGGCCGAAACGCTCATACCAATCTGCCGAATGGAGACAATAATCAGTAATCATCACCCAATGATGCCCTTGCGCACGGCATAGAGAATCAATTCCGGGATGCTATGCACATTCAGCTTCTGCATAAGATTGCCCCGGTGCGTGTCGACGGTGTGCGGGCTGACTCCCAGGATGGCAGCGATGTCCTTGGTCGGCTTAAGCTCGGCAACCAATTGCAAGAGCTCGCGTTCGCGGGCTGTGAGTAGGTCGTACGGGTCTTCAACTCCCCGCTGACTCACTTGACGCAGGTAATCGTCTGCCAGCACCTTACTCACTGCGGGGCTGAAAAACGCCTTTCCCGTGTGAACCGCGCGAACGGCTTGGATCAGGTCGGCTTCGGCGGAGTCCTTTAATAGATAGCCGCGCGCGCCCGCCTTCAAAGCCTTCAGGATATAGGCCTCATCCGAATGCATGCTCAAAATGAGCACTGCGATTTTCGGGTGCTCTCCAGTGATCCTCTTAGCTGCCTCGATCCCGTTCAATAGGGGCATCGCGATGTCCATGATCACGAGATCGGGGACTACTTTGTCGACGACTTCAAGCGCCTCCCTGCCGTTGCTTGCCTCACCAGCAATCGTCAAATCGGGCTGCCGTTCGAGTACAAGGCGCAACCCATTTCGCATGATCGTATGATCATCCGCTAATACAATCCGCACTCTGCTCATACCGCCACTCTGGCGAATTTATCCGACAATGGCAGCTCTACCTTGATCAGCGTGCCGCACCCGGGCTTTGAGTCAAGCGAGAAAGACCCATGCAGGTGCACGACCCGTTCCTCCATGCCGAGCAGGCCGATCCCCTTCTCGCGCTCCGGCTCGAAGCCTTGGCCGTCATCCTGAATCGTGAGAGCTAAAGTCTGCCCTTTCTGTTCGATCAAACGTATCTGAACGCTTGTCGCCTTGGCATGACGCGTGATATTGTGCAGCGCTTCTTGCACCACCCGGTAGATGCAGGTCTTATGCTCATCGGGCAGATCGTCCGGAACAGAATCGGCTTGAATTTTCACCGCGACATTCTTAGTGCGCGATATCTCGCGAGCTTGCCACTGCAGTGCCGGAACCAGGCCGAGATCGTCCAGCATGGAAGGGCGAAGGAGAAGTGACATGTCTCGGACGACAGCCACGGTCCGCTCGGCAAGGCGGCGCAAATCCTGAAGCTGCGCGCGCGATTCGGCATTAGTGTCGGGTGAAATGGTGGCGGCAACATTGCCTAATCCCAACAGAAGCCCGGAGAGCGATTGGCCCACTTCATCATGCAATTCGCGAGAAAGCGCTCGGCGCTCCGATTCCTGGACTTCCAGCAGCCGGCCCGAAAGGTCGCGCAATGCAATCCGGGCCTGCTCGACCTCGGCAAAACGAGAAGCAGACTCGCGCTCGAGGCGCAGAAGACGATACATGCTGCCTCCGGCCAGAAGAGCTCCGCACATCAGAGCGAGCATCAAGAGAAGTATTAACGAGCGTCTGAAGTTCGCGAACAGAGCGCTCACTTGACGGTTGCCCGCCTCGAGTTGCTTCTGATTCACTTGGCTGATCTGGTCGGCCAGATGAACGACCACCATTCTTCGAGGCAATAGCGAATCCTTCATAAAGGAATAGCCGAATTCCCGTCGCTGGCTAGCGTTCCACTGAAGAGCTGGGCGGAGCGAATCGAAATACGCGCTTACCTCTTTGACGAATTGAAGAAAAGGAGCGCGCTCCTCACCGCGCAGAATTCGCCCATAAGCGGCAGCGCTTGCTTCGATGCGAACGCGTGCATTCTGCAACTCCTTCCGATGCAGATCTGCCTGGGCAGGATCGGGCTCTAATAGAAGGTCCCTGGCGTATGTGCCCGAAAGATAGATATCCGACCGGAGCTGCTCGAGGGTCCGGTCACGATTGACGTAATCCTTGCGGATACTCTCGTTTTCGGTCTGAATTTTATTGAGGACAACAAGCGCGTTCAGACCGCTGAAGGCGAGCAGCAGCAATAGTCCACCAAAACCGATCAGGAGAAGGCGCTTGCTTTGGCTACCGCTCCGGCTCATGCTGCCATCTTAAGATGCTCCTTGAAGATATATGGACGACTGGCGAGGGCTTGCTGCTGCTGCTTCGAAATAGCCCGCCGGATCTAGGCACCGGAAATCTTGAATGCTACGGCGTACTCAGAAGGCCTCTTGTCTGGAAGCAGGACCCTCAAACCGGACTCGTCTTGAGTCCACTTGAGTTGGCCATCAAAGCCAAGCAACTCGACTTGTTGTATCTTGCCGACTCTGAGCGCCGTACCGGTAGCCAATGGCCGGATCTCGGCTTGATAGCCGGGCCACCCCATCAGAAACGCATAAAGGAGATCGCCCTTGGTAGTGAAACGCACGTCTGCCGCGGTTAGATCTTTGCGCTCGCTCTCGTTGAAAGACGAACTCTTCTCTTCTGGCTGCGCCTGAGGGCTTTCACCGAAGATCTTCCATGGACGAGTGCCATGGATGGCTTCGCTGTTCACAGACATCCACTTGGTGATTCCAGCCAGTACGTTCCGCTCTTCGAGATCCAGTTGCCCGCTGGCCGGCAGCGGAAAATTGAGAAGTAGATTGCCATTCCGACTGACAATGTCGACTAACAAGTCGATTACGGTCTTAGGAGTTTTGTACTTTATGCCCCGCTTGTAGTGCCAGTCGCCGATGCAGGTATCGGTCTGCCAGGGGCGGGGCCAAATGGCGTCGACGACACCTCGCTCGACATCGAGAGTTGCGATGCCCTTTGTCGTGTCCTCGGGACGTTTGCTGAAATAAATCGTTTGTGCTTTGCCGCCATTGCGGTTTGCGCTCAGGTTGTAGTGGTGCGCAACCAGATTGAGACCGTAGTCCTCGAAGGGCAATGCTCCGTCAGTGTAAAGCAAATCCGGCTGATAATGATCGACCAGGTCTTTGATGCGCATGTACCAGTGCCGCTTCCACCATTCCGGTATCCCGCTCTCATTCCAGTCGAGCTTGGCGTGGACCTCATCGGAATCGACGTAAAGGCCGAAGTTCTTCGGATCCGCGCCGTCATACGGGACGCCTTCGAGAGGCCCGGTCTTGTCATGTCCGTGGCTGGTGGAAAACCATTTGTAAGTGATCCAGAGATGCTCGCTGACGCCGAACTTCAAACCTTGATTCTGTGCAGCTTTACGCCATAGGCCCACCACGTCTTTATGCGGCCCCATGTTTACGGCGTTCCAGGTTTGATATTTGGAGTTCCAGAGATCGAAGTTGTCATGGTGGACGCCCATGCTGAAAAAGTATTTGGCGCCTGCCTGCTTATAAAGCCGTATCAGCTCGTCCGGCTCGAACTTCTCTGCTTTCCAGGAAGGGATGGTATCTTTGAAGCCGAACTTCGAGGGATGGCCGTAAGTTTCAACGTGATATTCGTATTGCGGGCTCCCCTCCATGTACATGTTGCGGGCATACCAATCACCATCCTCGATAGCTGACTGCGGCCCCCAATGCGCCCATATGCCAAACTTGGCGTCGCGGAACCAATCTGGAATTTCGTACGCCGAAAGCGATTCGCGGGTCCCGTAAAACGGTCCTTTGGCAGGCTCGATTCCCGGCGGCAACTCAGGGTGCGCAGACTGCGAGCGTGCGAGTGCGGCAGCGCTGAGCATGCCGCCCACTGCGTTTCTGCGAGTGATCTTCATTTGGTTAGCTTATCTATCGGCGTCGACGATTTGTTTTGCCGCTCTCAAACCGGACGCAATGGCGCCGTGCACGGTGGCGCTGTGGCCGTTCAACTCTGTAGCTTCGCCGGCGAAATAGAGGGTATCTGCCACCGGTTCGGCGAGTGCTTCGCGCGCGCCTAAAGCGCCGGCAGGCACGTAGCTGTAAGCGCCGCAGGCAAACGGGTCGGCGTGCCAGTCGTGAAAGTAGGCTTGCTCGAGCAGGCCAGCGATCTTTGCGACAGACACGTCGAAAATTCGCGCAAGCGAAACCACCGCCTCCCGAAGAACAGATTTGCGCGGGAGTCCCAGCAGACCGTCGCCGTGCGGCCCGGCGCTCCATCCGGTTAGCATCGGGACCCGCATGGCAAGTGGAGTCCACCACGTAGGAAAGAGCGCTTCGTTGGAGAGAAAAAACCCGGTATCCGCAAAATCGTTTTTCTCTTCCCAGAAGGCCTTGCGGAAACGCAGCACTACGCGTACGACTTGCCCGAAAGCCAGTTCAGACGCACTTTTCAGAATTTGCTGGGGCGCGGGTTTCCAGTCGATGGATCCCAGCGCAGGATCGAGAGCTTGCAGCACCCCGAGAGGAACCGTTAGAAGGGCACGCCGCGAAGAGATCGTGTTGGCAGCGCCAGTCAGCGCAGACGCGGTGCGCAATGTGACCGACCCCGCTTGCCACTCGACACCGGTCAGAACTATATTCAGCCGCAGTTTTGACTCAACTTGCGGAATGCTGCGCAAGATACAGAGTGGGACGGCGTCGTACCCGCCGGGCAGTCGAAAGGATCTGTCACCATCGATCTGATCCGCTGCCCGTCCATCCTTCGCGAGTGACGCGATGCCGACCACTTCTTTGCGGGCAGCGTTAAATCCCTCAACAAATGACGCACTAAGCTCCTTGGCAACCGCCGAATGGGATGACCGTTCGAGGAACGCGGAGAACGGTTCGTCTCTGCCCTGGTCCGCGGTCTGACGCATTTCTTCCATCAGATGGCCGATCGGTTCCCAGGCGTCTTGGTGTTTCTGGACTTGGCCATTTCGTATGTGAACGGAAGCATCGGAGCAGTCGTAAACGGGCAGCGAGCCCGAGCGCACGATGTTCCAGATCTCGGGCGCACGGCCATGGATGAATTCCGCGCCTAATTCGACCGGGAGGGGAGAGAGCGCATCGCGAGTGGTGAAGATCCGTCCGCCGATCCGGTCGCGAGCCTCGATGCACAATACCCGCAAGCCTGCGCGATCCAATTCGGCGAGAGCCGCCAACCCGGCAACGCCAGCGCCCACAATAACAACATCGAAATCAGGCATCCTCGAAGATTCCGGTTTGCGTATTCTTTTGAACGCGCGTGGCGGAAAAATAGCGGCCGTTCATCGCGACGTAGACACCTGGCGGAAGCGTCTGAACAAAAGCCAGCGCACTGCCGAGATTAAAGAGTCCATCCGAACTACCGAACTCATAGGGGATCATCGCGCCTGTGAGGATGATCGTCTTACCCTCGATTCGCTCAGCTAAGATGCGGGCCGTGATCGCCATCGTGTCGGTCCCATGGGTGATGACAATGCGGGATTCGGGCACGGCGCGGCACTGCTCGACAATAATGTCGCGATCGGCATCGGACATTTCAAGACTGTCGATCATCATCAGTGTTCGTATTTCGAGCGGCAACATAGAGCGACCTAAGGCGAGCATCTCCGGCAAATGCGAGTCTTGGAAAAACAGACGCCCCTTAATCTCATCGTATTTCTTGTCGAAGGTTCCGCCCGTAACGAAAACTCTGATCCGCTGATTTGACTTGGAAGGATCAGCTATTTGTTTTTGTGCCACTGCGCAGATCTTTGTAGGCGACCAGGCACCGCTCGGCGGTTTCAAATTCCGGGAAACGGCTGCCTTCCTGTTCGATCAGGTAGAATTCGACCCCGCCGCGCTGTTCAGCCGCGGCAAAGATCTTCTTCCATGGCGCAACGCCTTCGCCGAAGAGCACTTTATAGCCATTGGCCGGAGACCAGTCCTTCAGATGCAGAGACTTGATGCGTCCCGGATTGCTGTTGATCCAGGCAACGGGGTCGTTTCCGGTTTCTAAGCAGGTTCCGACGTCGAGCTGAAGCATGATGCTTTTATCCGTACTCGACGCGATGATCTCGATAGGTTTCTGTCCGTCGACCGGCTTCCATTCGACGTCGTGATTGTGATATCCGGCATGCAGGCCGGCCGGGCGCATCCGGCTATTCGCAGTGTTGAGAGTCTCCGCAATCTGTTTCCAGTGATCGATGGTTTTGATATCTTCACCCGGGTGGGCGAGAACTATGTAACGCGTGCCCAGGATCTTGTTCAGCTCGATTGCTTTTTCAAGTCCGCCAGGCGCAAACGATTCCTTTCCGTTGTGCGTAGAGTAGCAGCGAAGCCCGATTTGGTCTAACTGCTGGCGCACATCCTTCGCGTGATCGGGGGTCCAGTCGTAATAGGGCGCGTAGAACTCAACGCATTGATAGCCCATCTGGGCAACCTTTTGAAGAGTTGCGGAGGGGTCTTTTTCAAGTTCGTGGCGGACCGAGTAAAGCTCGAGCCCGATCGGGATTCGATTAGCACTCCGGGCAGCCGCGCCACGCGAGGAAGCGGCGAGTAGAGAAGCGCCGGCGACCGTCGAGGCGAAATGCCGGCGTGTGGACTTGTGAATGGATTTCATCGCAAAGGAACAATATCACGGCCGCCATTTGATATTGCAGCCCATACTGGGTTTCTGGTCCGGATTGACCGGATTCCCGTGCAGCACGGCATCAATCGCGGCGCGGAGTTCTGCTCCGGTCACTGGATCGGTACTGCGCGGACGGCTGCCATCGAGACGGCCGCGATACGCCAGCCGCCGGCTTTCATCGAAGAGAAAGAAATCGGGCGTGCATTCCGCCATATAAGCCCGAGCGACATCCTGAGTCTCGTCATAACAGACCGGAAAAGTGAAGCGTTGTTCCAAAGCCATTTCCCGCAGGCTCTCCGGAGCGTCTTCGGGGTAAGCCGCAGCATCATTCGAAGAGATCGCCAGGATTCCAAGGCTCTTACTGGCGTAGTCCCTTGCCAGCTTTGCCAACGCGGTCTGCACGTGTTTTACATACGGGCAGTGGCGGCAGATAAACATGACGAGCAGCGCCTTCTTGCCCGAGAAAGTATCGAGTGAAATGACATTGCCCGAAACAACGTCGCGCAAGCTAAACGGGGGCGCTGAAGTTCCCAGCGACAGCATCGCGGATTCGGTTCGTGACACGAGTGTACTCAATGTCAGAGTAGCAATCCTTAAACAGATAGGACTCAACAATTATCCTGGGACATGCCGCGCAAGCGCGTTCCATGGATGGGCTGGTGGTATTTGGCAATCGCGACCGGCTTTATGATACTTGCCATAGATCACGTGGTGATGAGAGATGCCCCGTGGCTGATCGGAGTAAGGATAGTAATCGCCGCCGGCTTTGGGTTTCTCGCTTCGATGGAGTTGCGGAAATGACCGCGAGGAGAGCATATAAATGAGTACTTCGCCGACCAATTTCCCGGCTTCGCGTGAAACGAGCTTTGATCCAGGTTTAACTCAGAAATACACGGGCGCGCTAAACCGCGTTGTCAACAAAGACGGCGAGTTCAACGTGCACCGGGCAGGGCGCAACTGGCGCGACGCCAATCCCTACACTTTCCTGATAAGCACGTCGTGGATCACCTTCTCGCTGGTTGTTACCGCCACGTTCATCATCGTCAACCTCATCTTTGCGTGGATCTACATGAGCGCAGGGGCAAACCATATACACGGCGCGGAAGCCAAAGACGCCAAACTGCAATTTCTCAATCTCTTTTTCTTCAGCACTCACACTCTGACTACGGTCGGATACGGCAATATGTACCCCGATGGGCCCTTGGCCAACGCCATCGCAGCGGTCGAGGCGCTTTTAGGCCTGATGGCATTCGCAATCGCGACAGGGCTGCTTTTCGGACGGTTCTCGAGGCCATCGGCTCGTTTCGGATTCAGCCCGACCATGGCCGTGGCTCCTTACAGGAACGGTGCCAGTCTGCAATTTCGAGTAGTGAACCGGCGGACAAACAATCTGATCGAGGTGGAAGCGCGCGTCACGCTGATGACCGTTGAATCCGTGAACGGGCGTGCACAGCGCAAGTACCATCAGCTCGAGCTGGAGAGAACCCAGGTCCTGTTCCTGCCGCTTACCTGGACAGTCGTGCATCCGATCGATGAGAAGAGCCCGCTATATGGAAAGAGCGCCGGCAACTTCGAACAACTTCAAGCGGAAGTGGTCATCATGATGAGAGGTTTCGATGAGACCTTCGGGCAAGTGGTCTACGCCCGCTACTCATACCGTTACGACGAGATCATCTGGGGTGTGAAGTTCGCTGCAGCATTCGATGTAGACGCGGAAGGCGATCTGATGCTTTGGATTGACAGAGTGGGGCTGACCGAACCGGCTCCGCTGCCTGAGGCCCAGTAGTGCGGGAACCAGAAACAGGCTTGCCCGATTGCGTTTTCTGCAGCATCGCAAACGCTGTCTTACCAGCGCACGTGGTTTACGAAGACCGCGATCTGATTGCCTTTCTGGACAATCACCCGCTCTTTCCGGGTCACGTTTTGCTGTGCCCCCGTGAGCACTATGTCACGCTGCTTGAACTGCCGAAAGAACTCGCAGGCGCCACCATGACCGCCACGCAATTGCTGGCGAGGGCCATCGAGTCGGCCCTCGACGCGGAGGGAAGCTTTATCGCAATCAACAATCGCGTAAGCCAGACGGTTCCCCATCTCCACATCCATATCGTGCCGCGCAGGCGGCGCGACGGTTTGAAAGGCTTTTTCTGGCCGCGCCAAAAATATCAGGATGAGGCGGCGAAGGAAGCGGTGCGTGATGCCATCGAACGGGAAGTTCGCAAGTTGAGCCAGTAAAGCACGAACGCAGGATTTAGCCCAGACTGATGGGGGAACCACTTTTCGAGAGCATTTGAACAATTCCTTCGCGGTTTAGCATGCCGCGCGCGACAGCAGAATCCAGCCCCAAACGGTACACGATCAAACCGACGCCAAACTCAAACGCCAAAACAGCCAGGAAGACCCAATCGCTCTGTAGCGCGTAACGCGCGAGAAAGGCGAACCCAACCAAAATGAACAATCCCAAACTACAGCCGAGCAACCAAATCTGCATCTTCGCTCCCGCCTGTTTTTTGAAGGTTTGTTTCGGATCAATTGGCCGCGGCATCGAAAGCGACGTGTAATTACCAACGGCCAGGAGAAACACCGTCACTACAGCGGACGCGAGGAGACCTGATGTCACGCTCTTCCAGGTCACTGAAACGCGCGCCACAGCCGCCACCAGCAATATCACTGCACTCTGCAGTAACACGAACACGATCGCGGTGAAATTCTTGGCTTTGAGAACCGTGCCAAGCGGTACAGGGGCCAAAAAATATACTTGGGCCGCGCCGCGATCAAGGCCAAAGGCATTCAGCAGCAGAGTGTCACTTAGCAAAAGAAGTCCGTATACATTGACGACCGGCAGCAGGTTGTTCCGCATAAAACCGGAATCGGGATCGCTGCCATTGAGCGCGGCCGGCACGAAAACGACGATACCTAAAATGCAGGACATGCCGAACAATACGCGAAATTTCGGCATGCGCATCAGGGATTGAAGTTCTTTCTGAATCAGCATCGCCAGCGGGTCGCGGAAGATGCGGCTTGGCACGGCCGAAAGTCGGAATCTGTCAGGAAGTTCTGACTTGATCAATTCAATCGGCGCGCTCCCGAAGCTGTCATCAGATATTAGGCTCTTCGCGAACATCCAACGCGCGAAGGTGAAAGCCAGGGCAATCCAAGTGAGCAGCAGAAGTAACTCCAGGTAGCTGGCGCGGCCGAGGCTCAGCGCGGCAACTTCGTACCAGGGTGCGGCATGGGCGCCTGCGGTGGCAAAAAAGTACGGCTTCAACGTACGGCCCAGCCCCGTCCTGAGCAGCAGTTGCGGAACTATGGCAATGCTGATAACGACAACCGCAAATAGCTCACGGAACCGGTTGCGCTCGAACGAATGCAGAACGAGATCGCGTATGCCAAGTTGAAGAAATAAATTCAGCGGAATATACAAAAAGAGGATGAGTGGCGCCCATAGCGGCACCTCTGCATGGCGGAGAAGACCAATCACGGCGCCGGTGAGGACGATCAGCATCTCCGGCGCGCTCGTGATCCTCAAGAGCGTTTCGATGCCGAACAGAGCACTGGTTTTGACAGGATAAATTTGCAGCTTGTTAAGCTGCAGCGACCAGCCGCTGCTCAGCGTAAAGAGCGGAACGATCTGCCAGAACAGGACGACAGCGAGCAACCCGGAAGGGAGCCACCGCATCAGTTGCGGAACCGCGGTTTGGGGAATTCTGGCTGCCAAAAAGACCGCCAACAGAGCGTAAAGCCCATACCAGAACAGCATGAGCACCCACATCAGCACGGTGCCGAAGTTGGTACGCGGCAGGTGATTACGGCTAATGCGAAATTGCGCCCAGGCGATAGCTGAAATCTGGCGCCACATAGTTCAGGGCCAGTCTAAGTTTACAGTTACTCCATGTTCATAGCCATTCCAGGCTCCCGCTATAACGCTCGGCGTGAACCAGATTGACGAAGATGTCTTCCAATGTCTTTTCCTCGGCCGTTGCCTGCTGTCTTAGTTCCTCGATAGTCCCTTGCGCGATCACCTTGCCTCGGCTGATAATCGCAACGTGATCGCATAGCCTTTCCACAACTTCCAGGACATGCGAGGTCAGGAATATAGTCGCCCCATGCTTTACCTGCTCGAGCAGAATATCCTTCATCAGGCGGGCGCCAACCGCGTCGACCCCCTCGAAAGGCTCGTCCATTAGAAAAAGTCGTGGGCGATGAATGAGCGCCGCGGCGAGCGCAACCCGCTTTCGCATGCCTTTCGAGTATTCCCCGATCAGCTTGCGAGGATTCTCTTGTAGCTCAAAGAGCCCCAGTAACTCACGTGCGCGATCGCGGGCCAGCGAGCGCGGCAATCCGTAGAGGCGGGCGATAAACTCCAAATATTCCGTGCCGTTCAAATAATCGAATAGAAGAGAATCGTCGGGTACCAGTCCAATCACTTTCCGGATCTCGAGCGATCTCTCAGGCATGGGCAGACCCAGAATGTGGATCGTGCCGCCATCTGACTGCGCCAACCCCATAAGTATTTTGATGGTGGTGGTTTTCCCTGCTCCATTTGGCCCCAAGAATCCGAAGAACGAACCTTGAGGAACCGTGACCGAGAGTCCGTCGACTGCATGCACCCCGTTATAGATCTTGTGCAGATCTGAAATTTCGATGGCTGGAACGGCTACCGCGCCATTCGTGCCCGCGAACGAATCAGGGGCGGGCGACATTGGGCTGCGTGCCTCCCTGCGTGTTTCTTACGGCTGCCATCAGGGTGCCGGTCTGGCGCAGTATGGCCAGTTTCGCGCGCGTAACCTGAGTTTCTGAATCATATAGCTGCATCCAGAGATTGCTCTCTTCAACACGGGCCTGCTCCAATTCGCTCAGGGGGACGCGCCCTTCCGCATTCTGCGCGAGTTTCACCGTCAGATCCTCGCGGGCGAGGTCGAGTTTCATGCGCGCGAGGTCGCGGATGCTTTCGGCCTTCTGCCACTGCTCGTAACTGCGGCGCGTATCGGTCAAAATACGGTTTCGTAGCTGGTCAGTTTGCAGGCGAAGTTTCTGCATATCGATGAATGCCTGTCCAAGGACTCCCTGACGGCCGGAACCCACGAGCACGGGCAATGAGACAGCTACGCCCAACTGAACATTGTTCCGCTGAAAGCGATTCGACGGGAAATACTGCTGATAAGTGTATTTCGCAAACAGAGCGTATTGCGCAACCAGATCCACTTGCGGCAGTCGTGCTGCCTTGTAGGACCGAAGATCCATTTCTTTGGCCAGAATGTTGCTCTGCATCTCGCGAAGCTGGCGATTGTTACGTAGAGCGAGATCGACAGCTTCGGTTTCGGAACTCGGCGCTAATGCGGAGGTCACGTCCGAATCGACGGGCTTCACCCTATCTGTTGCAGGAAATCCAATCACCACCGCCAGCATCATTTCGTAGTAATCCTGGTCGAGGCGAGCTGAGCTGAGTTGCTCCTGCGAACTGGCGAGATTCACCTTGGCCCGCTTCAGCTCAAGCGGGAGCACGCTTCCCTCCCCTACCGCTGCCGACATCGTGTCAACCACTTTTTGCAAACTCGGAATCTGAGTGGTTAAAGTATCCCCCGCGCGCTCCATCTGGCTCGTTGTCAAAAAGAGATCGGCTGCTTCATAGGCGACCTCGTCAGCCTTTGCTTGCGAAGCGTATTCCGAACCGCGAGCGAGTTCTTTCGCGGCCGCAACTTCGTAAGTTTTGGGGCGATTGAACAGAGATTCTTGTGTAGTGACCTGAAAGATAGCAGGAGCGCTGCCCTCAATTGTATTTGGATAGCCATAGGTGTAGGCGGCACCGCTGCCGGCAGTAACCTTGGGATGGAAGGGATCCTGGGCGACCCGAATACCCTCCTCCGCCTTCTGCTGATCCAGCCGCGTAAGCGTCACGTCCGGATTCTGGCGCGCAGCCAGCTCGAGTGTCTGCTGAAGCGTAAGCGAGTGAGTTTCGGCGTTTGCGATAGAAGCAAGAATAACGGTGATCAGGATCAGGTTACGCGTGAGCACAAACACATGCTAACGTGTGGTGGTCCGATGGACCGCTTACTCACACGCACGGCTCAGCAAAACGCTTCCGAGCCGCGATCGGCAGACGCGGTTAACGCGGCGTGCCGGGGGTGCCAGGCGTGCTGCTGGCGCGGGGTGTTCCTGGCGCGGGTGCTCCGGGCGTTGGGGTCGCCGTTGCCCCGGCAGGTCCGCCATTAGTCGAGGTCTTATCATAGAGCTGCACGATGTCTTGCGTGATATCGATGCCACTCGATGCGTATAGGACGGGGGTGTTCGGGTTGCTTACATCGAGGATCATCGTGTACCCGTTATCCTTGGCATACTTTTCAATCACCGCCATCATGCGTTGCCCGAGCCCTTGCAATACTTTCTGCTGCTCGGATTGCAACTCTTCGTTGGCATCCTGCATGTCGCGCTCGAGCCGCTTTTTCTTCTCGTCGATTTCACGGGCAAGCTGGTTACGCTTCTCCTCGTTCATAACCGTGCCGCCCTTGTTGTACTGATCCTGGAGCTGCGCGAGTTCGCCCTGCCGCGTGTCGAACTCCTTCTTTCTTGGATTGAATTTGCTTTCGAGCTCCTGCGAAGCCTTCTGCCCATCATGAGTCCCGACAATCGCGCCCTGTACGCTAATCACGCCTACTTTGGCGGGACCCTGCTGCGCATTCGCTCCCCATGCCAAACCGGTGCAGAGGATTGTTGCCACCAAACTGCTTTTCTTAAACATCTACTTCCTAATTCCTTCCCTGAAGTGCTTAAACTCTTACTTTCTAAATATCGTCCCATGCCGTCGACGACAGCTCATGCCGAGGACGGATTAAAATGTTCTCCCGATCGAGAAGCGGAAGATGGATCGCCG
>CAWIFY010000026.1:0-217259 GCA_963835255.1 Terriglobia bacterium
ACTTCGTGCGTGCCATCGACATCCGCCCCTCCAACCCCAAACTGGTGCACCACGCGAACATTATCATCGACCGTGTGGGCTCGGAACGTACCCGGGAATCTTTCGCCGGGAGCGGGTTCCCGGGCATGGATGTCACGGTTCTGCGCAGCCCGCTGGATCTCGACGGCCACTTCCTGTTCTGGAAACCCGGCACGGTTCCTTACAGTGAACCGGAGGGTTCATCCTGGGAACTCGATCCCGGCAATGATCTGATCCTAAACACGCACTTGCAACCCTCAGGCAAGCCAGAATGGGAACGGCCTACCGTCGGTCTCTACTTCACCGATAAGCCGCCAGACACCTTCCCCTATCTGCTGCAGTTGGAGCACGACGGAGCGCTCGACATTCCCGCGGGATGCCGCGATTTTGTCATCCGCGACAGCCTTCGCCTACCCATCGACACGCAGATTGTCGCCATCTATCCACATGCACATTATTTGGGCAGCATGTTGGAGGCTTGGGCGATACTTCCGAACGGTACACGGCGTCCTCTGATTCGCATCCAGCGGTGGGATCCGAACTGGCAAGCGGTGTATCGCTATCGTGTGCCTGTGCATTTGCCCGCAGGTACTCTCGTAGCCATGCGTTACCACTATGACAACTCAGCGGCGAATCCGCGCAATCCAAACCGCCCGCCAAAGCGGGTGCAGGGCGGCGACCGAGCCACGGACGAAATGGGTCACCTTTGGCTGGAGGTATTGCCCGAACGTCGAGGTGATGCGCGCCGGCTGTATGCGGAGACATGGGCGAAGCACCAGCTTGAGAAGTATCCCGCCGACTATCAGGCCAATGTAACGCTGGGAGCGATTGCTCTTTCGCGGCTTCGCGCGCAGGAAGCAGTGGCGCCGTTAGCCGAAGCCGTGGCCTTGAAACCGGATGATGCGATTGCTCGCAACCTTTACGGAGCTTCGCTCGAGGCAACGGGACGTCTCCGGGAAGCACTTGCGGAGTTTCGTATCGCCGTCCAGCGCAACTCCGATTACGCGAATGCGCGCTTCAATCTGGCTCACGCGCTTGCGCGCAGAGGCGATACAGCCGAGGCTATAGACAACTTACGCTACATCCTGGCAAAAAATCCGGATGACAGTGCGGCTAAAGAGTATCTGCAGCAACTTAGCAGTCCGGCAATCGACGGGCATTGAACGCCCTGATACGAGCTTATTTCAAGGGAGCTGACCGGAGCTGGCCAACTTTGATCCTAGTACCTTTCCGCGTATAATCGGTACTTTCTTCTGCTTATGAGCCTCCGCCGGTCTGATATACCTATAAAAGGTATTTATGATCCGCTCACTGCTTTGCCTTTTCCTCACGCTACCCCTCTTTGCTCAGACACCGCCGCCCCAAGTTTCTGGCTACCATCTTGCCTTTTCGGACGACTTCACATCTCTCAGCCTGAGCCCAGATGGAACTGGTTCTTACACGTGGTATCCGGGTATCTGGTGGGACTCCACCCTGCCTCTGCCCGCGCTTATTTCCGAGAACAGCTCGGTTCTGAATCTTGTCTGGGCCAGTACCGGCGGTCTGACAAACACGAGTATTTCGACTCTCTCGCACGATGCAACCCAGGGTCACACGTTTCGATATGGATACTTCGAAGCGCGGATGAAATGGGATGTTGTGAATGGAGCTTGGCCGGCGTTCTGGATGATCCCGGTGCAAGCCGCTCAGGGTGCCCAGGATACCGGCGAGATCGACATCTTCGAGGGTCAAGGCTCTGATCCCAGCACCTTTTATGGGACGATCCACGAGTGGAACGGACAGACCGATGTGTGGTTCAACGATCCGAATTGGTACGACCTCCCGCCACAAAACGACTTCTCGCAATGGCATACATACGGCGCGTTGTGGGTGCCGGGACAAGTTACCTGGTACTACGACAATCAAATGCTCTATTCCGCTCAGACCCCAGCTGTTTTTGACCAGCAGGACTTTTTCCTGGTGCTAGGCATGACCGAGGGGGCTAACTGGACCGAGGGAAACCTGCAAGGAGTTACTGCGAACACAATCAATTTAGGTGTGGACTGGATTCACGTGTGGCAGCAGTAAGCCGAGCGATATGTAGAATACGCGTAGGTTTCGAAGCGCAAACACCCGGGTTGGCACCAGAGCGACCAACGCGCTGGTGCCAGCGTTGAGGCGCTTTCCCTGCGCTATCCAGCAGCAGCCGCAGCGGCTTTTGGCCTCTCCGCCCTCCCGCTCTTGTTTCCCTTTAGCTCCTTCTCGGCCCGATGCCAATCCATTTCGGGAGAGCCCTGAACTCCGCCGCGCTCCTGCCAGCATTCGTAAGCCCGCGCCGCGATTTGCTCATGCGTCAGCTCCTCATGCGCTGCCGCCCGCTCGTGTTGCTCTGGGTTTGAACGATTCGTCTCATCGATCTTGTTCCTCTTTCCATTCACCATATTTTTCGTGCTTACCTTGGGCTGCCAGGTGAGTTCGCTCCCCCAGCTACATAGGGTCCGCTCAACGGGGCGGCATTGCGCGTTCCGCTGATCCTCGCAGAGGCGATCGAGAAGACGAATACAATCACGCCTACACACAGGCTATTGATGAATCGTCCGCTGTTGCCGGTATATCCATAGATCCAAGGTGAGCAGAAAATCCAGATGCCCAGGATCATGTTGCACCAACTCAGCACGGTTGAGTACGCAGGGAGCGCCGTCCGCACAATCGCAAACAAAACCATAAAGCCGCCCACGATCCAGCAGTTCCACGCGTTTCTCGCTGTGTATGCGCCATACACCCATGGAGAAACAAAAAGCCATATGCCGGCTAACAGACATATCACGCTGGTCACTCTGGCCGCGCCAAGTCCGGCCCTGGCCTCTGCTCTCACGGGCGTAGTGTTGAGTGGTTCATTCGGTGTCATGTGATTACTACCTTCCTAACTTCAGCGTCACTCCGCTCGAAGACTGTCGCCGTGTCTTTTGTCACAAGCATAAGCTAAATTTTTTTTGCAGTGCCGCATACTGGCAAATGGTGAATTCATCTCCCGCCCTGCTTGCCTGCGCCGCATTGTTGGGTCTTTATCCTGTTGCCGCTCCTGCCCAGCAATCCGATCTCGAGTTCCTCAATCACCATCGCCCGGTGCTGGACGCGCATAATTGTTATCCCTACGATGGCCGTTGGAATGACCGTATCGACCGCGCTCTGAAAGTCGGCTTTCCGGTCGCCATCGAACAGGATCTCGCCTGGTTTGTCGATCCAGCTTCCGGTAAAGGCCAAGTCGTCGTGAGCCATCAGGCAAAAACCACCGGCTCCGAACCCCTCGAGCGCGTATACTTCTTCGAGCGTGTTCGTCCCATCATCGACAAACAACTGGCCGCGGGCGAGACTTCCAAGTGGCCGCTTATCGTCCTGCACTTCGACTTCAAAGATGTGCAGCCCGCCTTGCTGCATGCCGTCTGGAACTTGCTCGGTGAATACCAAGCGTGGATCACGACCGCGCCGAAAACCGCCAATCCCGAACAGTTGGGCGCCTTGGATCGCAAGCCGATTCTGGTGATAACAGAAGATTCCGAGGCGCAGGAAGAAGTCTTCTTTCGCTCATTACCCACCGGATCGCGTCTTCGGCTCTTCGGGTCCGCTCATACCAACCTGCCAAAGAACGTGAGCCAGCAAGAGCTCATTCACCTGGAGGCCACATTGTCTCCTTCTCAGCTGCTTTCGGAGAAGCCGACCAACTACCGCCGTTGGTGGAACAACTCCTGGTACGAAGTGGAAGAGGGCGGGCAGCCCCATGCCTTGACTTGGATCGCTGCTAGTGTGGCGCGCCTGCGAGCTCTCGTCGACCACGCGCACAGCTTAGGCTATTGGATTCGCTTCTACACGCTCGACGGTTTTGCCCCGCCGCTGGGCCGCGAAAATGGATGGCTCGCCGGCTACAACTTCGGTTCGCTCGCAGCCGTGCAGCAACGTTGGCACGCCGCCATAGACGCCGACGTGGATTTCATAGCCACCGATCAATACGAAGACCTGGCGGACATGCTCCACGCGGATCATTAAGTCAGCTCAAGCGGTCGTCCTCTTACGCAGCTCAATCAAAATCTCGTTTCAAGCATGCAGCATCGTGGCGACCGCACGTACGTGAGTCTTCGCGAGAGGTGTCATTTTTCGAATGATTTCATCCAGGTAAATGTTACTGATCGAAAGCAACAATTTTGCCGTACGTAGCGCAACTGGTAGCAAGCCGCCTCCTAGCTCCTCAGTCAACAATCTCCCCCGCCTACTTCTCCGCCGTCCCGCTTTCTTCTATATACGCCGCCGAGAGCGTGCCCTTACTCTTTGCCAAAGGCAGCAAAGTTGGGTAAAACTGTACAAAGGTCGTGTCGACCGCTGCATGCGCTGTATGACACGAATAGCAGTCCGCCGATTGTGGAATCATTCTCGCGGTCTTGCCATTGTCGAAACCGAAGAAGGCCCACTTCGCATTGAATCGCGCACTATCCTTCACATGCACTTCGAGCCCCATTACATCCGTGCTCTGATAGTTTCCTCTTTGATTAATGGAGCCTTTGCCCGCAGCGCCGCGGCTCTCCAGCACGAGCACCGTATTATCTGGCCACATGCCTGTCTCGAGAAAAGCTTTGTACGCTGCCGGATTGACGAACACGTTGTCGAACATGTGGTTGCTAGCTGCTCGTGCCGCCGGGTTGTAACTCATATCGAAGCCCGACGTCAGGTAGACCCAGTCCCTATAATGCTCTGGAACCTTGAGCTGCCCATCGCCCGTATACTCCGCTCCCGCGTCACGCGTCCTCTCGCTTCCCCGAAATCCCATTACAACAAGCGTCACCATGCCCAGCAGCAAGCATGTTGTCTTGATAAGCATGTGGCCAGTATCGCGCCGAATTCTTTCAAAAGCCAGCGGCACTGGTGCGACATGCGGGATTGCGGCAATCGCGCCAAGGTTGCGCGCTTCCGGCAGCGCTTGCGCAGATAGATGCCTCAACTAACAAGTCGCGACGACGGCTCCCTATGCCGCTGACGGCCAAACCGTGTTACGCCAACGCTCGAAATTAGTCAAGCCATGGTATTCCTGCCGTAAAGTTGCGATGTCCGCGTGGTATCCGACATCCTGAAACCAGCGGAACATCACGGTCATCTCGTGACCCGCCTGCTTCTCAAAGGCTTCCCACGGAATCTGCGAATAGCTAGCTTGCAGAGTCTGCGCAATCTGATCTATGAACGATTCATCGCCGGCCAGATCGGTGGCCGTTCCTTGCCACTTGCCGGGGTGCTCGAAAGCCATCGCCGCGAAAGCCCCAATGTCATCCACCGCGACCTGCTGCAGTATCGTCTCGGGAGTAAGGGGCAGCATCAATTTCCCCTGGTCGATCATTCCTTTCATCTGCAGCCAGTTCTCCATGAAGTACACGGGCCGCAGAATCGTATAGGGCATCCCCGTTCCCCGCAGATGTTCCTCGATTTTCCATTTGCTGTCGAAATGCGGGATTCCGGTCTGCTGGTCCGCGCTGCCTACCGAGCTATAGACGAAATGGCTGATCTCCGAATTGTGCGCCGCGTCAATCAGCGCAGTGCCGTGCCGTACCTCCGCTTCTACCCCATCCGGAAACGACGTCTGCACGGAGAATACCCCGTATACATCTTCCAGCGCGCGCAGCAAAGACGCTTTGTCCTCGTAATCACCTCGCGCCACCTCTACTCCCGTCTGGTCGACCAGTGCCCTGGCTTCCGGCCGCTCAGGATCGCGCGTGAGAGCGCGTACAGGAAAACCTTTCGCGTGTAAATGCCGGATCGCCGCTCCGCCTTGTTTACCTGTCGCCCCTGTCACTAAGATCAATCGCTTTTCTTTGGAACGTTTCGCCATCTCTCTAGAATGCCTTACCAGATGCGGATGCCGGCTGCCAGTCCATGCTTCACTTAAAATCGCCGAACCTGCCCCTACGCCGCCCATCACTGGGATCCTATCCTTGATTGCAAGCAACAGACCCCCTATCCAGGTGCGCTCCAAGCAATCTGCGTCTTTGGGCTTGGGCGGAACATAACCTCTCTCCGATTGCCTTAAGGATTGCCGAGATATAATTCCCCCCATGATTCGCTGCGGTTATCCCTCATTTGCTTTGCTCTTTCTAGTTCTCCGCATCGCGGCTCACGCGGCAATGCAAACCGCGCCAGCTGCCAAGCCGGCGCCGCAGCTTGTTACTGCAGATTCGCCTCGCACCACACCAGCGGGCGCCACCTTCCTCGTACCCGCCGGCTGGTCGGTTGCGAGCGACGCTTCATCCGCTACGCTCCAACCGCCTGAGCCTGACACTCACATCGCCATCTTCGACGTTCATGCGCCCAATGCCGCAGCAGCTGTCGCCAGCGCGTGGGCTACATTTCGGCCCGGCATGAAGCGGCCGCTCAAAATCGCTCTTCCCGTTCCGGACCGCAACGGATGGACCGGCGGCAAACAATTCAACTACGAAACATCGCCGAACGAGCGAGCCGTGGTCGTCGCCATTGCTCTGCACTCAGCCGACACGTGGACTGTCGTCCTCGCCGACGGCACGGAGCCTACCTTCGAGAAGCGCGGTGCTCAGGTCAATGTCATTATCCAGAGCTTGCGGCCTAAAGGCTACGCGCGGGAATCGTTTGCCGGACGTAAAGCGCTTGCGATCACGCCGGAGCGCATTGAAGTGTTGAAGTCTTTCGTCGAGACCTCGATGAAGAAGCTCGGAGTCCCTGGCGTTTCACTCGCACTCATCGATAACGGCAAGGTGGTCTACGAAGGAGGGCTCGGCGTCCGTGAACTGGGCAAGGCGACACCGGTTGACGCCAATACTTTGTTCATGGCGGCCTCGAATACCAAGGGAATGACCACGCTTTTGTTGGCCCGCCTGGTGGATGCAGGGAAGCTTCAGTGGAACCAGCCTGTCACTCAGGTGTACCCTGCGTTCAAACTCGGCGACGCGAACACTACGCGCCAGGTTGAAGTTAAACACCTGGTCTGCGCCTGCACGGGTCTGCCCCGGCAAGACATGGAATGGCTCTTCCAGTTCAAGAGTTATAGCCCGGCTTCCACCTTTACTCTTCTCAGTGCTATGCAGCCGACCAGCCGGTTCGGCGAGGTCTTTCAGTACAGCAATTTAATGGCTTCCGCCGCCGGTTATATGGGCGCACATCTATATGTCCCTTCTCGAGAACTCGGCGCAGCCTATGACGAAGCAATGCAAACCGAGATCTTCAATCCTCTCGGCATGACCGATGCAACCTTCGATATGGAGCGCGCACAACACGGGAACTTCGCGAGTCCGCATGCCGACGATGTGGACGGCCATTCCACTTTAGCCACCATGGACAATAACTACTCGATTGTTCCCTTCCGGCCCGCAGGTGGTGTCTGGGTTTCGGCTCACGACATGACTCACTACGTCCAACTGGAACTATCACGCGGCAAACTACCGAACGGCCAACAATTTGTCTCCGAAGAAAATCTTCTCATGCGCCGCAAACCTCAGATCGCGACAGGAGAAGACGAGACTTACGGAATGGGTCTCGAAACGAATAACAGGTGGGGCGTGCCCATCGTTCATCACGGCGGCAGTCTGTTTGGCTATAAGAGTGACTGGATGATCCTCCCTGATTCCGGAATCGGTGCAGTGTTACTGACAAATGCCGACAACGGCGGCATGCTGCTGCGCCCCTTCATGCGCCGCCTCGTTGAGGTCGTGTTCGACGGCAAACCCGAAGCCGTCGGCGATCTGGACAGCGAGGCTGCGAACTACCGGGCTTATATGGCAAAAGAACGGCAGCGCCTCACCGTTCCTGCGACCACGGATGAAGTCTCGAAGCTCGCAGCTCACTACAGCAGCAGCGCGCTCGGCGACCTCAGGGTCGAACACCAAGGTGCCAATACGGTGTTTGGTTTCAACGGATGGAAGAGCACCGTAGCTTCGCGGAAAAACGATGACGGAACAATCTCGTTCATCACCATCGATCCAACCCGCAGCGGATTCGAATTCGTCAAAGGTGAACGCAATGGAAAGCGCGTGCTAATCATCCGCGACGGCCAGCACGAATACGTCTTCAACGAAGCAAGCTAGAATCGCCGCTTCAAATCCAAAGCACGCAGAAGGTGTGTGCTTTGGCTTTCACTTGGAGTACGCTAGCAAAGGCGGAGTCCAGGAATGATTCGCCTATCAAACCACAATAGGCTTCGACTTCCCTCGGTGCTAGTCCAATGCTCCGCAAATGCTAAAGGCCCGTCAGATTACGTCACCCAAGCGCTCCAAAGGAGGAGCCAAGTACATGAGAAAGTCCTTGTCGCACATTCTATTCATAGTTGCAGCCGTTGCAGCGACATCGCCAGGCTTAAGGGCCGCCGCCCCGGACTTCGGTCCCAACGTGCTGGTTTTCAATCCCGGCATGTCGCAGACGGATATCCAGACAGCTGTCAACGCCATCGCAACCCAACAGGTAAGTAATCAATTTGGCCCACAGCGATATGCCTTGCTGTTCATGCCTGGCACCTACGGCACCGCAACCAACCCACTCATCTTCCAGGTCGGTTATTACACCGAGGTGGCGGGCTTGGGCGCGTCCCCGGCCGACGTTGTGATTAACGGCTCGATCGACGTATACAACCAATGTTTCGGCAACAACTGCATCGCGCTCGATAACTTCTGGCGGTCTTTGTCGAACCTCACCATCAACGTAACCGGTGGGTCTGGTTGCCAAAGTAACACCGAGTTCTGGGCCGTCTCCCAAGCCGCACCCATGCGGCGCGTTCAAATCAACGGTCTCGTTTCGTTGATGGACTACTGCAACGGAGGGCCGGACTTCGCGAGCGGTGGGTTTATAGCGGACACGCAAACCACGGGCTCGACTATCACAAACGGCTCGCAGCAGCAGTTTTTGGTTCGTAACAGCAATATTGATGGCTGGACCAACGGGGTCTGGAATCAAGTCTTCTCTGGCGTGATCGGCGCGCCTGCGCAAAATTTCCCTCCCAACCCCGCCAACGAGAACCCATACACGACTCTCCCGACCAGCCCAGTTACCAGGGAAAGACCGTTTCTTTATGTGGACTCGGCTGGTAATTGGAACGTCTTTGTTCCCGCCGTTCAAACCGATTCTTCCGGCACAACCTGGGCAAGCGGATCAACTGCCGGTTCGTCCATACCGATCTCGCGTTTCTTCATTGCAACGCCGGCCACTTCCGTTTTCGCGATCAATTTTGCTTTGCTTCTCGGCCGAAACGTCATATTCACTCCCGGCGTTTACCCGTTAAATTTCCCAGTTGTCGTTACGCGGTCCGACACCGTAGTGCTGGGACTTGGCTTCCCCACTCTGTCCCCACAGAATGGCCTTCCAGCCATGACCGTGGCCGATGCCAAAGGCGCAAAAATCGCCGGATTTTTATTCGATGCCGGCCCGGTCAACTCGCCCGTACTCCTGGACGTGGGGCTCCCGTTTTCACACAGAAGCGATCCTTCCGATCCGACCACCCTCAACGACGTGTTCTTCCGAATCGGCGGCGCGACCCTGGGCAACGCTACCAACAGCCTCGTCGTAAACAGCGACAACGTGCTGCTGGATGATATCTGGGCCTGGCGCGCCGATCACGGCAACCCAGGAACAGTCGGTTGGACCGTCAATACCGCTGATACAGGCTTAGTCGTCAACGGCGACAACGTAACAGCCTATGGCCTCTTCGTAGAACATTACCAGAAGTATCAGGTCATCTGGAAGGGTGAGAACGGCGAAACCATCATGTTCCAGAACGAGATGCCCTACGATCCGCCCTCTCAGGAAGCTTGGATGCACGACGGCGTCGACGGCTATGCCGCGTATAAAGTAGCGGACTCCGTCACAACCCACCAAGGCTGGGGTATGGGAAGCTACTGCTTCTTCGATCTCGGCGTGCCTATTCACGCGTCCCACGCCTTTGAAGTGCCGGTTACCGGAGGGGTCCAATTCCATGACATCCTGACTCGCTTTCTAAACGGAAGCGGCGGCATCGACAATGTGATCAACAACGTCGGCGGTGCGGTCTCCGCGGCGAATCCGGGTCCGAACTACGTGGTCAGCTACCCGTAACCCGTCGCGTCGAAATTAACTGCTCAGTGCTGCAAGCCCGGTTGGTCCAGCCGACGTGCCATTCCTCATTTCACTGGGCCACTCAGCAGATGAAAAAATGCGATAAGCTGAGGGCGGTATGCAAGAGAGCACGTCTATTACCTTCGATCCCGTGCAACACACATCGCTGCTGCAGCCATGGGAGATCGTGCTCGCCATCGTGCTCTTCGCCGGTCTGATCTATTTCGCGATCTGGCGATCCCGCAGGCGCTCAAAGCAGTCTGCATCTTTGGCCTTGGGCGGGAAATAACCTCTCTCCGATTGTCTCGAGGATTGCTGTCGGGGTACCCGAAATCACGGCAAACGAGCAGACTTGCGGGTTGGCTATCCGGCTCTAATCCCGGAATTGCTGAGGCCTTGCACTTTGACGTGACTGGCGGCCGGAAATTAAGGCAGCCGTCCCTACACCGATTGCGACAAGTAGCGATGACCCCAGTGGCACAACAAGGAACACGGAACCAACCTTCGCCTTGGCATACCCGAACGCTACACTTCCGTAGATTGCCAAAGAGCAAAGCGTGAGAACGATGGTGGCTGTGTAGAGCGTCGCTCGAGTAACTACCGCCCAACCCTTCGAAAGCGAACTGGTCACTAGGGCGGCCACAAATGGGGAGAGGACCCAAGCGCCAAAAAGCAAGATTAGAACTCGGGACTGTTGACGACGACCTGCATGAAGCATAAACGCAATCGAGCCGGCAGCTCCAACTAGCACCGCAACCACAGCGACTCTGCGCAGTACGTTAACAAAGCCGGATTCGGCCGCCGCACGATTCACTCCAGACCTCATCCAATCGTTCCCGGCGAAATGGCACGAAAAGGCAGATAGAATAAACACTCTACTCAGATGTAAATCACCGAGCTACGCTTTCCTCACGCCCCTAAGACCCTCACCCAGCTGCATCGCTGCTTTTATTTGTCCAGCCATTCCTGCCGCCCATCTTGTTCTCCGCTTAAGAGCCATTCAACGAGGCGTTCCGATAAGTCATCTCCCCATCCAGCTCGCAAGAGGTGAGTGGCGGACGTCACGATCTCCAGCTTGCGAATCTCTCCCGTGCTGTTCGTGACTCCCGGCGATAATTCCGGCTCAAAAACCAGATACCAGGAGAGGCGGTCCGCCTCGGACCGCAGATCGGAAACTTCAGCCAGCCGACAGATCCAACGCTGTTTATTGACCACAAAGTCTTTTCCGTTTAGCGGAAAGGCAGATCGGAGATCGTATTGGGACATCCCTTACTGGACTCCGGAATCGCCCAGGAGCGTTACAGCTTTAGGCGGATCCAGCATACCTGTAAGAAAAATAGCTAAATGTACCTAGAAGACGGCCCCTGCGGTATAATCTTGTGCGAATCAAAAGTAAATTCGCCGCGTCCAATACGTGGGAACGCTATGAACCGCCATACTCAGATGATCAATGATCGTTATGAAGCGATGATGTTCGCCAAGACATCGGGCGACGCGCTCGCGGCAGCGCGCGAACTGATAAAGATAGTACTCGGCGAGGACGGGCCTGAGTTGTCGCTCGAAGGGGGGCTGAGGAAATGTTGTCGGGTTCTCCGGCCATCGCAGGATCCTCGCGAACAACAAAGGTTCGAAGCTGAATTCATCGAGCTCGGAATCTGGCCTGACGCTGCTCAGAAGATAGCTGCCTGATGTCCCCTGGATCAGGAGTGACCGTCCCTTGACCGCTGCCGGAAAGGAAGTGATCCGGCAGTATCTGGAAGACGTCATAACCGCGGAGAAGGGCTTCGAACAGCAACTGCGGGAGTTTTCTAGATCCGGTGACGACCAAGAGGTCCAGGTCCTTTTCGCCCAGCACGCGGACGAAACTCAGCGTCAACACGAGCGGCTCGTGACGCGTCTCGCCGAGATTGGTCGTCGAGTTTTGTCCCAGAAAGTCGGCTTCGCCTCAATCCTGCATTCTGCTCCACAGATCCCGCAGGCCGCCGATATAAGCGAGGAGAAAACTCTTCACAATCTGATGCTTGCATACACAGTGGAAGCTGGCGAGTTCGCCATTTATGAAACCCTGATTGCGTTGGCGCGAGCCTCGGGCGACACAGAGACCGAGCAAATCGCTAAACAGATCCAGATTGAGGAGCGTCAAGCCGCGGAGAAGATCTGGCACTTTCTCCCCTCCCGCTCGAAAATTGCGTTTAACATGCTCACTGTCTCGGAGATCGATCCCGCGGTAGAGACTAAAATGGCGGACGATCGCGTAATCGAAAGCTAATCCCGTGGCGGCAAAGCGGCCGAAACCTACTAAGAACAAGCGCGTAAAGGCCGTTGCCCGCAAGCGAGTGGGCTCCCCTAAGCCCGCCCGCATCCTGGACGAAAGGGCTCCACGAGCTAAAGCAAAATACAAAGGTGGCTGGCTCGAGGAGGCAGAAGGTTGATTGGCCGCCGAAGCTTTCCCTTGCGAGTTCGCGTCGTCGAAGTAGGTCCTCGCGACGGACTCCAGAACGAGCCTGCCGCAGTGCCCTTTGAGGCACGAGTCGCGCTTATCGAAGCTCTGGCTGATGCGGGTCTGGCCAGCATCGAGTGCGGAAGCTTTGTCTCACCCAAAAAGGTTCCCCAAATGGCGCACACCGAAGATGTTTTTGGCAAGCTAAAGCGGATCGCCGGCGTGCGCTATTCTGCGCTGGTTCCAAATCTTCAAGGCCTGCAGAAAGCTGTTGGCTGCAAGGCGGACGAAGTAGCTGTATTTGTCTCCGCATCGGAGCCGTTCTCTCAAGCCAACATCAACTGCACAATCGAAGAAAGCCTGCACCGCTCTGAAGAAGTTGTTAAGGCTGCTCGTGACATTGATATTCCTGTCCGTGGCTATGTCTCGTGCGTAATGGGATGTCCTTTCGCCGGCCCTGTCCTAGCGGCCGATGTACTTCGCGTGACTGAGGCGCTCAGTCAAATGGGCTGCTATGAGATTTCGTTAAGCGATACCATTGGGGTCGGAACGCCGCTGCGTGTACAAAAGATGTTGGAGAAAGTCGCTGATCGCGTTCCGATCGACAAGCTTGCCGTACACTTTCACGACACCTGGGGTCAGGCGCTCGCGAATATCTTTGCGTCGCTCGAGCTTGGCATCGCGGTGGTGGACAGCGCTGTCTCTGGCCTCGGCGGCTGTCCCTACGCGCCCGGTGCAACCGGCAACGTAGCGACTGAAGATCTGCTCTTTATGCTGCAAGGCATGGATATTCAAACTGGCATAGACATCGAGAGAGTAGCTGCTGCGGGACGCGTGATCGGCGCTGTCATCGGAAAGCGCTCGAGCTCAAAAGCCGCGCAGGCCATGAAAGCTTCCAAATTCTAAACGCCACACTCTCGATGGACATCAGACTTACGGAAAACGGCAAATGGGAAAGGAATCGCTCTCAGTGTTGGGCAGATCTTCACCGTAGCGCCAAGTAACCTCTCGAGCTCCAGCGACATCGTAACCAAAATAAGGTTCTGACATAAGGCGGGTCCTGGTTGTCGCGTTTTACTCTTTTTGTGGCGCTACTTTTCTGCTTTGCTACCGCCGTCTGCGCGCAAAGCGGCTTCGTCAAATCCGGCGGTCAGCCGATTCCTGGCGCCACGGTAACGATCAGCCAATCGGGCCAGGTGTTTTCAACGGTAACGGATGCGGACGGCCACTACGGGTTTCCTCCGCTCGCGCCCGGCGACTGGTCCACCACGGTCGATATATTCGGCTTTCAGCCTTTGCAGAAGGACATCGATTTCTCTGCTGCGAAAGGGCCTGTTAACTTCGACGTCGAACTAAAGCCTTCGCAGATGCTGGAGCGGCTTCAGCAGTTCGCGGCTCGGCGAAACGGTCAGCCGGGCGGCCCGTTGGGCATGGGACGCAGTAACGGCGCCCCAGGAAACGCCGCAGCGGGGACCGGTGGTAGAGGCGGCGCTGCCGGACAGGCCAATCAGTTCGATCAGCAACTGCAGACTGAACTCGATTCACAGCAGCAGAGCACGGCCGCAGCGCCCTCCGGCACTCAAACGAGCAACGAGGCCTTTCTTGTCTCAGGCAGCTTAAGTCCCGGTCTCGCTCAAGGCGGTCAACCCGACTCCGGGCCTGACATGCGCTTCTCCGGCATGAGCGCCGCGAACGGCAACCCGAACGCTCCGGGATTCGCGCAGGGAGCCCCGGGTCAAAACGTTGGCGGCGGCTTCGGTCCCGGAAGCTTCGGTTCGCCCGGCGGATTCGGCGGTCGCGGCGGTGGAGGAGGATTCGGCGGCGGGAGAGGCGGCGCTGGTGGCCGTCGTCCCGGGCAAACTGGCGGCGCGCAATTCGGCAACTTCCGCCGCCGCAATCAGCAGATCCATGGCCAGCTCTCGTTTACTCTTCAGAATTCCGCCCTCAATGCGAAGCCGTTCTCACTGAACGGCCTTGATATCCCGCAGGCCGCTTACGCACAAAGCCGCTTCAGCTTCATCGTCGGCGGCCCGCTCGTGATAAAAAAGATCGTCAAGGATCCGAGCACGCAGTTCTTCTTGACTTATTTCGGTACCCGCGCCCGCAACCCTGAGCTCTTCACCGAAACCGTCCCGACTCTCGCCGAACGCGGCGGCGATTTCTCGCAAGCCACGCAATCGCTTGGCACGAACGCCACCAGCGTTCCTGTCCAGATCTTTAACCCTGCTACGCGTCAGCCATTCGCCGGTAACATCATTCCATCGAACCTGTTGAATCCCACCTCTCTTGGGTTGCTGCACTTCTATCCCCTCCCTAACCAACCCGGCAGTGTCAACAATTACGAATTCGAAACCGCGCAAGCGGGCAACAGCGATAACGTCGGCTTTCGTGTGCAGCGCAATGTCACTAAACACGACCGCCTGGCCCTAAACTTCCAGTACCAGGATCGTAGCGGAAATACCGCCAATCCCTTCGGCTATTTCGACGACACTAGTGGTTACGGCGGCAACATTACCCTCACCTGGACACGCAACATCGGAACCAACGCTGTCAGTAACGCGCAAGTTCGCTTCAACCGCAGCCGCACCCAGATCACGCCATACTTCTCGCTATTGCCCGACGTTGCCACCCAGCTTGGCATCCCCGGCACTTCGTCGAATCCGCTCGACTACGGCCCTCCCACGCTCAACTTCACCAACTTCGGAAGCTTAAGCGATTCCGTCGCCTCACTCACTCGCAATCAAGCGCAAGGCGTCACCGAAGCCTTCAGCATCCTCAAGGGCTCCCACAGCATCACCATCGGCGGCGGGTATACCCGCGCCGATCTCAGTACTGTCACCAATCCCAACGGACGCGGCACCTTCAGTTTCACCGGTGTCAGCACCAGTGAACTCACCGGCCCCAACTGCCAGCTGCCCAGCGGTCTCGGCTGCACTGCTCAATCCGGCACGGGCTACGACTTGGCCGATTTCCTGCTCGGCTACCCGCAATCGAGCTCCATTCGCTATGGCAACGCCGCCAACTATTTTCTTGAAAACCAATCGAGCGGTTACGCGCAAGATGAATGGAAAGCTCGCCCGAATCTGACCCTCATACTCGGCGTGCGCTATGAATATTTCTCGCCCTGGAACGAGAAATACGGCCATATGGCGAATCTCGATATCGGGCCGGCTTTTTCGAGCGTCGCTGTCGTCACTCCGGCTTCGCCTGGATCCAGCACGGGCACGTTCCCCTCGGGTCTCATCGCTCCCGATCGCGACAATTGGTCTCCACGTATCGCGCTCGCCTGGAAACTGCCATGGACAAAGAAGTCAACTGTTGTCCGCGCCGGCTATGGTATCTACTACAACGAGCAGGCCTACATCTCTCTCGCCGAGCAGCTCGCTCAGCAGCCGCCTTTCGCCATTTCAAACGCCGTGAACACCAGCTCCAGTAATGTTTTGACACTTAGCAGGGGCTTTCTCACTACCTCGCCGCAGGACATCACCAACACATTCGCCGTTGCTCGCTTCTACCGTACGCCTTACGCCGGCACCTGGAACGCCAGCATTCAACATGACTTCGGCCAGGGCTTTTTCGTCGAAGGCGCTTATCTTGGCACGAAGGGAACGCATCTCGACGTCCGCATTCTTCCAAATCAGTTACCGCCTGGCAGTCCTCTCGCCCTTGCTGAGCGAGCGCAGCTGGGTAACGCGGTCGGCTTCACTTACGACGAACCCGTTGGCAACTCCATCTTCAACGCTCTTCAGCTTCGCGCTATCCGCCGCTTTAATCATGGGCTGTCTTTTAACGCCTATTATCAGTTCGCAAAGTCGATTGACGATTCTTCCACTTTCGGCGGCGCCGGCAATACCGTCGCGCAAAATTGGCTCGACATCCCCGCCGAACGCGGACTTTCCAGCTTCGACGTGCGGCACGAGCTCAACACTACTTTCGTCTACACCTCTCCAGTCGGTGCTCCCGGCTCGCATATTTCTCCAGAAAGCAAGCTTGGGCGCTTTTTGAAAGACTGGCAGTTGAGCGGCGGCATTACCGCGCAGACCGGCACTCCACTTACTGCGCGCATCCTCGGCAACACCGCGCAACTCGCCCAAACGGGTGGGATCGGCAGCGGGCGCGCCGAAGCTACCGGTTTCCCTATTGGCACCGATAACGGCTTCTTCAACCTGCTCGCCTTCACCGCCGTCATTCCTCCAGGCCAGTATGGGAATGCCGGACGCAATACCATCCCCGGTCCCGGCCTCTTCAATATCAATCTGGCATTCGCCCGTTCCTTTACCTTCGCCGAGCGGCGTCGTCTCGAGTTCCGCATCGAATCGAACAATGTGATGAACCACGTCAATTACACCAACCTCTATACCGTGGTAAACGCGGTCAACTATGGTTTGCCGAGCGCGGCCGGCGCAATGCGCACTCTGGACGCCGTCGTGAGGTTCCGGTTTTGAAAGTCAGCAGATGGTTGCTAGCTGCTCTGCTGGCTGCTCAACCACTCATTCCCCAAACCGCGAAATTCACCATCAACACCAACGTCGTCATCGTCAACGTCACTGTGCTAAATCGCGACGGCAAGCCAGTCGAGAACCTCACCAAGGGCGACTTCACCGTCTACGAAGACGGCAAGCTGCAAAAGCTCCAGGCTGTCGATTTTCAAAGGCTAAGCAACCAGCTCCTTCCCCCGCCCGATCAGGTTAAAGCGTCTGAGCCGCCCAAAGGCTACAACCCGGATGCCGAAAAAGCGGCCGCTAACAAGGAGCTACTCTCGAAATACCAAGATCGCCGCCTCATGGTCCTGTTTTTCGACTTCGGATCTATGCAGCCGGCCGAGCAGATTCGCTCGCGGGAAGCCGCTATCAAGTTCCTTACCACTCAGATGACCGCCAGCGACATGGTTTCTATCCTGACCTACGGTAATGAGCTCAAGACCGTTCAGGACTTCACTTCCGACCGCGATTTGCTCATCGCTACTATCAATAAGTTCCGCGCCGGCGAATCTAGCGAAAACGCCACCTTCGCCGATGAAGGCGCCGACTCGCAGGATCAAAGCGGTCAATTCGTCGCCGACGAAACCGAGTTCAACATCTTCAACGCAGATCTCAAGCTCGCCGCCCTCGAAGATGCCGCTCGCACGCTCGGTCAATATTCGGCAAAGAAAGCGCTCATTTATATCTCGAGTGGCATTCAGAAAAACGGTGTCGACAATCAGTCCCAGCTCCGGGCCACCGTGAACACAGCGGTCCGCGCCAACGTCGCTTTCTATCCCATCGACGCTCGCGGTCTTACCGCGCTTGTGCCCGGCGGAGATGCTACCCAACAGGGCGCCGTCGGCAATAATCTCTACAGCGGCGCCGGCCAAAACACGCTCCGAAATAATTTCGTCAACCAGCAGGAAACCCTCGCTACGCTCGCCATCGATACCGGCGGCAAGGCGCTGCTCGATTCCAACGACCTGACCGAGGGCATGCGCCAAGTGCAAAAGGATTTTTCGAGCTACTACATCCTTTCGTATGTCTCATCGAATACTGCCGTCAATGGCGCTTATCGGCGCATCCAGGTAAAGCTCGCGCCGCGCCTTGCCGATCTGCATGCCAAGCTCGATTACCGCCAGGGCTACTATGGCCCCACCACTTTCCGCCACATGAGCGAGTCCGACAAAGACTCTCAGCTTTCGCAAGCGCTGATTTCGGATAATCCGGTAACCGATCTGCCCATTGCTGTCGAAGTCGATTACTTCCGCGTGGAAAAGGACAAGTATTTCGTACCTATTTCAGTGAAGATACCCGGCTCGAGCCTCGTCTTTCAGGGCAAAGGCGCCAAGCAGGCCACCGAGCTCGATTTCATTGCCGAGGTCTTCGACACCCGCAATCGCTCCGCCGCCGTCGTGCGCGACACCATTCCTCTTAAGGTCAGCACCAGCGTTGCTGGGCAAGTGATTCAGAAGAGCATTCAGTATGATACTGGTGTCACGCTAACGCCCGGCGCTTACAAGCTCCGTTTCGTCGCACGCGAAAACGGAGAGGGGAAGGTCGGCACCTTCGAAACGCCCTTCACCATCCCGGACCTTGCCGCCGACAAAGCTCTCCGCATCAGCTCGCTCATCCTCAGCAACCAGCGCGAACCGGTCGCCGACCAGGTCGCCGGCGTCAAGAACAGCAAGAAGCTGCTGGCGCAAAATCCGCTGATCGATAACGGCCAGAAACTCGTGCCGAACGTGACGAAGGTATTTCGGCCAGGTCAGGACATGCTCGCTTATGTTGAGGTCTACGACCCCTCCATCCCTACTAATCTGCCGGCCAATTTCCGCCGCGCCGATGTCGAAGCCAGCGTAGCTTTTTTCCAGGACAAAAAGAAAATCTTCGAATCAGCACCCGTGCGCGCCAACCACCTGAGCGAATCGCGCGATGAAACGGTTCCTGTATGGCTCCAGGTTCCCATCTCCAAGCTCGCTCCCGGCAAATACGATTGCCAGGTGAACCTCATCGATGAATTCGGCCGCAAGTTCGCCTTCCCACGAAGCCCCTTGGCCGTGCTCTCCGCCGTAACGCGCTGATGAATGCTCAGCTGTTTGCTTAGCGGTGGTCGTGATCGCGGTGGTCGCCGCCGTGTCCTTCTCGCACGTCATGATGCTCCACTCGGGGCCCGGGGTTGTTATGGTACGGCGCCGCGTATGGGTGAACATAGGCGTTCCGGTTTACCCAGTTCCGCGTCCAGGGCCGGTTGTCGATGAGGATAGTGTGCGCACTCCAGCCAAAGCCTATGCTGCCCCAGCCCCAAGGACTGAAGGCCCCGCCGATGGTTATTCCGGGGCCAAATCGAATGGCGCCGCCCACGAAGAAATTCCCGCGCGGCCGGGCAAACACGACGAGCGGGTTGTAGTAGGGAACATAATAAAATCCCGGTTGGACCGGCAGAATTTCGATATAGCCTGGCCCCCCTACCACAACTCGCGTATAGGGGTTATCGCGGAGATAACCATAGTTCCTGGCTTCCTGCCGCAAACGCTGTACTGCGTCCATAATCTGATCGCGCTGGCTAAGCACGGCATTGCCTAACGCCTGGGTCCATCCCATGTACTGCGCCATGTAATTGAGGACGCTCGGAAAGGGCAATAGCGCCATTACGCTCGGAGACCACGGCAGATTATCCTGTTGAATAGCTTGTGCCAATGCTCCATCTTTCAGATACGAGTGCTGGTTCGCCCAGCCCGCCGCATCCGGGATCTCTTGCCCGTAGGTCGAAGCCGTCAGCACTTGCGCCAATAACCCGTCGGGATAGAGCGCTATGGGAGCCGCCAGTTGATCCAACTGCTGCGGTCCGAGCAGGGGCGGGGCTCCGTACTGCGGCGGAGGATATTGTCCTTGCGGATACTGCCCTTGAGGATATTGGCCTTGCTGCGGGGGAGGATACTGTCCCTGTTGTGGTGGAGGATACTGTCCCTGTTGTGGTGGAGGATACTGTCCCTGTTGTGGTGGAGGATACTGTCCCGACGGCGGATATTGGCCCTGCTGCGGCGGATATTGTCCCTGCGGCGGATATTGACCCTGTGGCGGATATTGACCCTGATCCGGCGGCTGCTGTGCTTGCGGATATTGCCCAGATGGCGGGTACTGCGGAGGGGGTTGCTGCTGCTGCGCATCCTGCGCCAAAACGGGAGTCGTTGCGCCGGCGGCAAAAAGGACGACTCCAAGAACTGCCGAAATATGTTTTATCGATTGCATGTTATTATGCCTCGCGTGTTCCTATTTACTTGACGCCGCGCCAACAATGAAGGATACCGCGCACGCCGCACGTCCAATTAATCCTAGTTAAGGTGGAGCAGACGTCCATAGCACGTTTGATCCAGCACTAGCCCGTCGCGGTGTTTGTGCTCTTCTTGCCCGCTGCAAGCGGATATTACCTCCTATACCTTGCTCGTCCCAGGGTAGTACCCGTCGCGAGCCTGCACTGTGAGTCCCTTCTTCTTAACTGTCAGCTCGATCTTCCGGAAATTGCTTCCCCCAGTGGAATTGTCCGATGTGTAACCAATGCTGTACTGATGCCGGAGTTCTTCTTGAATCGAAGCGTAGATGTCATCGACTGACTTCTTCTTCGAAACCTCAAAGTAGCTTCCCCCGGTTTCCCTTGAGATCTGCTTCAGAATCTTTTTGCCGTCCGGACGATTCATGCCTCCGCCTCGGCCTCCCCCGCCTGGCCACCCTCCACCACCGCCTCCCGGCCAACCCCCGCCGCCATGACGCCCCATTCCCGGGCCTCCAAAGCCGCGATTAAACGCGGGCTGTTCCTCGTCGGCGATCCGCACGGCATACCCCATCGTATCTGCGCGGTTAGCCGATGAAATGGCTTCTTCGAGCGAAATTTTACTCGCGTTATCTTCTCCGTCCGTGAGCATGATAAGCGCCTTGCGGCCGGACTGTTTCTTCATGATTTCGTCCGAAGCCAGATAAATGGCGTCGTAAAAGGCTGTCCCGCCCCCGCCCCGCCGCTGTCCTCCTCCTCTGCCCCCACCTCCTCCCCCATTCGGCCAGCCGCCACCATTGCCACCGCCACTCCCGCTCTTATCCGGGTCATCGTTAGCGCTGCCGAATTGAGGCTTGCCGAGCTGATCGAGCGCTTTTTCCAGGCGCTCACGTGAAGAGGTCAGATCCTGCAGCAGTTCGATTTCGCGATCAAAGTGGATCAGGAAGGCTTTGTCTTTCTCCGGCCGCAGCACTTGCTCGAGAAACGCGTAACTGGCCTTCCGCTCCTCCGGCAGCATCCGACGCTCACTCATGCTGGTGTCGACTAGCAGCCCTATCGTAAGCGGAAGATCCGACTGCTGAGCGAAATAGCGGATCGTTTGCGGCCGCCCGTCTTCCAGAAGCGTAAAGTCGTCTTTGGTGAGGTCGGTAACAATGTGGCCGTCCTTATCGCGTACGTTGGCGAACACGTTCACTACTTTGACGTCTGTTGAAAAGGTCGGCTTCTCCGAGGGGCGTGACGCTTGTGCAGGCTGGCTCTCCTGCGCCCACAATAACCGGCCCGCCGGCACGTACGCCAGCGCTGAAAAAAGAAGCGTGCGCCTTCTGATAAGAATGCTTCTCACCACGATGTTGGGATGTGTCCCGAAATTTCCCGGTTACGACTTTTGCAAGCGCGGCCTCCGCGTCCGCCATGCCCATGACGGCAATAGGACAATCGTAAGCCGTCAGAACCCGCTGGGCTGATCCAAGTCTTTCACCACGGGGAAATAGTTAACTAACCTGTTAATCTTCCGCTTGACAGGAAATCGCGTCAGCCCCATAATTAACGCGATGGTTAACAATCAGGAAAAGATTACAGCCATCTTCGCAGCGTTGGCCGATCCCACTCGTCGCCGCATGCTGGTGCGTCTTTCGAACGGCGGAGAAGGCCCAGTCACTGTGTTAGCCGAGCCATTTCGTATCTCGTTGGCCGCCATCTCCAGACATCTTCGTGTGCTCGAGAAGGCCCGGCTGATCGGCCGTCGGCGCGAGGGACGAGTGCACCTGATCCGCATTAAGCGCGCGGGACTTAAACCGGCTCAGGAATGGATCACCCAGTGCGCGGCGGGTTGGGATTCCAGCTTTGACGCGCTTGACGAGTTGCTGAAAACCGAACTGGAGAAAGGAAAAGAAGGATGAAAGCCGAGGTAATAATCAGCGGTAATCGCCTGCAAATCACGCGATTCTTTGACGCTCCCAGGCACGTCGTGTTTGGCTGGTGGACGCAGGCCGAAAAGTTACAGCAATGGTCTGGGTGCAAAGAAGCAACTAAGTGTGAGATCGATATGGATTTTCGCGTCGGCGGTTCGTTCACCCAGAAAATGCAAATCGCCGCGAACGGGGGGACGTGCGAATTTTCTTTAAGCGGTACATACGACGAGATCGTCGAACCCGAAAGGATCGTCTACCACGCTAACTTCGGCTATGCAGTCACGCGAGTGACTGTGGAGTTCTTCGAACAAAGCAACGGTACAAAATTGGTTCTCGCCCACGAGGGCTGCCCGGACAAGATGTTCTGCAAGACAGTCTCGCAAGGCACCGCTGAGTCGCTAGACAAACTCTACTCCTTGGTGGCCAGTCCGGTTTTGGCAACCCGCCGGTGATTTGGAATGGATCGCTAATGAACATTCCACGTATCGCTCTCGCAGCCCTTGGCGCCACCGTGGCTTACTTTGTCCTCGGAGGTCTCGCGTTCAGCCTGTTGCCGCTTCGCAATGAGTTCAGCAAATATCCCGCTGTGTACCGGTCCCAGGAAGCAATTAAGAGCGTAATGCCGGCCGGAATGGCCGCCATGTTCCTGGCAATGCTGGTGCTTGCGGTGATTTACGCCATGCTATATCAGGGCGGCTCCGGCATCACCGAAGGCGCACGCTTTGGTGCACTAATCGGAGTCTTTTCGGTTTGCTCCTTTGTCGTGCACAACTATGTCAATCTGAATATCGGGCTGAAACTGACCCTCGAACAAGCAGCAGCCTACCTGCTTGAATGGATTGTGGCCGGCCTAGTGATCGGCCTCATCTACCGGCCCGCCGCCCCACACTGACCAATGCGTGGACCTGCGATGCCTTCGGCCCCTGACCGCAGCTCGCGGGGGCCCAATCCGGAATGCTTTTGCGATTAGCGGAATGACAGAACGATCTGATTCGTTCCGAATTTCTCATAGCGCCACCGCGAACAACTTCATTTAGCTTCTCGCCGGAAAATACGAAAGCCAAACGATTCCAGGGCCAGGAACGGCAACGCTGTTTCCGCCGCTGGCGAAAGCGGAAGATCCAATTCCTTCCAACCCGCGCTGCCAGCCTCAACCGTGCCGCGAAAAGGCGTGTTTGACAGGTTGATCGCGATCAAGAACTCTTCGTTGCCGGAATGGCGAATATAGCTGACCACGTGCTGCGCGTCTGACGTATGCAACCATACCAGCTCTCCCTGCTGAAGCGCCGGATGTTCGCGCCTCAGGCCATCCATAGCCGTATAGAACTTCGGATACTCCGGATGCCATTCCGACGCCTGCCAGAAGATTTTTTGCGGCTCGAACAATGCAGGTGCTCGCGATTGGGTCGAATCCCCTACCTCCATTCCGTTGTAGATGAGAGGAACGCCATCCAGCGTGGAAATAAGTGCTGAGGCCGCAATTGCACCCGGAAATCCATACCGGGTAGTAGCGCGAAGCTCATCGTGATCGTCGCTCACCCGCATGTGCAGCGCCCCTTTGGGAAACAATAGTCGCTGCTGCTCAATGGTCGTGCGAACTGCGCTCGCCGGTTCGCCGTTCATCACGACCTCGTTCAAAGTCGACAACAGCGGCCACGAATAGTCGATGTCAAAGGCGCTCCGCAGCAGTTCCGGTTTGGAAGCTTCCGCCAGCATCATAATGTCGGGCTTGATGGCATCAAGTCGTACTCGCGCCGCTTCCCAGAAATCGGTTGGTATCTCGCCGGCAGCATCGCAGCGGTAGCCATCCAGATCAAATTCCTTGATCCAATAAACCAGCATGTCCATCATGTAGTCGCGCAGCTTCGGATTCGAGTAGTCCAGAGCTGCCACATCGGTCCAGTCGTAAGGAGAAGTAATTTGGCCCTGCTTGTCTTTCCTGTAAAACTCTGGATGAGCCATCATGACGCTGTCCCAAGCAGTATGGTTGGCGACCATATCGATGATGACTTTCATCTGGCGTTGATGAGCCTGCTGCACAAGGTGGCGCAAGTCTTCTTTGGAACCGAGCGCCGGATCGATCGCGTAATAATCCCGCACAGCATACGCGCTTCCCAAGGTGCCTTTCTTCTTGAGCTGTCCATCCGGGTGAATGGGCATGAGCCAGAGAATGTTCACCCCAAGCCCGTGGAGTTCATCCAGTCGTTTAGTCACGCCATTCAGGGTTCCCTCTTGCGAAAAGGAACGTGGAAACACCTGGTAAATGACACCGGCCTTTAACCACACGGGCGAGCTTCGGGCAGGTTGCGAAGCGAGAGCCGTCTTCTCCTGCGCAAAGCAGAAGGTGCCGTGCGCCGCGCACAGAACTGCCAGCAGCGTGGAAGCAAAACGGAGGTCAAGTTTCATGCCGTAAGCAGCATATCAACCGGCTGCTTTCACCGGGATTGCCATCGTCACGGGAACATGCCGGAGAGGTCAACTCTTTGTTCACTTCACGCGTTGCAAACGCGCCTGCAATCCTTGCTTACGACTTTTGCGAACCCGGCCCCACATATCTCGGTTCTCAATCGGCCGAGAATTCCACGCGCCTTTTGCTACGAAACCTTTTGACTCCGACTATCCTTAACATCTCGAAACCCATAGAACTTGCCGCATCTGTTCTGGTCGCCTGGCATCGCTAGATTCAGGATTACTCATGAAACACTTGGCTCGTGCAGTACTTTTCTGTCTGGGGCTTTTCGCGCTGCTTGATTGTCCGCCCGCCAGCGCACAAGTCACCGGACTCTTATTCCGCCCGGTTGACGCAGCCTATAGCCTCGCACTGGATAGGGTTATTCTGATCTCCGCGAACCCCAACCAACTGCACATTTATAATCCTGTAGCTCAGTCGGATCAGATGATCGCCTTATCGGCAGCGCCGCAGAACCTCTCCCTCAGTCCCGACGGGACACACGCCGCAGTGGCATTCTCGAACGCTGTAGCTTACGTAGATCTCCAGGCCGCGACCGTTAGCAACACATTCTCGAATGTTGCGGTTGGTACAGGTCAAGTGATCTGCGGCTCCGGCTATATCTACGTTTTTCCGAGCTATGAAGGTAGCATAATTTCGGTCGACATTGCGACGGGGCAGAGCACCACCAGCGGCGGGTTTACTTATGTCTCGGGGGGTACGTTTGATTCTGCGATAAGCGCAATTTACAGTACCGAGAATGGAATTTCACCGAACTCTCTTAACCGTTACGATACATCCTCCGGAGTGGTCGGCGGCGTCACTGCCCAGCCACTCGCATACTTTAGTCTTTTTGATATCTGCGGCCCGCTTTGGACCTCTCATGACGGCTCGATCATCTACTCCGCCTGTGGCGCCGTTTACCGGGCGTCCACCGATCCAAGCAAGGACATGCGCTATCTCGGGGTCCTGCCGGGAGTTACGAATACTCAGAGCTTGGCCACCTCGGATTCTCTGAATCAGATAGCAGCAATTCCCGCAGTTCAACCTTATGGACAACCGGCTCAGCCGCTCGCCGATGCGGTCGTGAACTTATATGAGTCATCTTCCTTTAACGCCATGGGACAGTTCGCGACCACGCCGTTCCACGTCAATTCAACCAATTTTCCAGCCCATGGCCGCTGGGTCTTTTACAACTCGTCTTCCACTGCCATGTTCATCATCACGCAGGCAGATCCTTCCGCTGGTTTGCAACTAGATTACGCAATCGAAAAGGTGAGCCTCGCTAATCCGAATTCGTGCAATGCGGCATTCGCTACTTCCTCTGCGCCGGCGAGTGCGGCTGGCTCTTACGCAACGGCTCAAATCGTGTCTGGTGAAGACTGCGTATTTACGGCTGTAAGCAACGACCATGGATCGTCCTGACCTCAGGTTATTACGGCTCTGGAAACGTTTCCCTCACCTATCTGGTGCGTCCGAATCTCACCGCGTCTCCAAGGTCGGGAACCATTAGCCTTGGTGCGGAGGCCTTTACCGTCAATCAGGAAGCCGCAGGTCCGGTTTCTGCGCTCAATCCGTTGAGCTTTAAACCGATCGCAGCTGCTTACGACAAGCCTTTGGACAAGATCGTAATGGTGAACACCTCACCCAACGAACTGCACATCTATGACCCTGTTTCCCAAGCCGATCAAATTGTGCCGTTGAATTACATCCCGCTTAGTCTTTCATTGCGGCCAGACGGTCTATTTGCGGCCGTTGGCCACAGCGGGCAGATATCCATCGTGGACCTCCAGGGGCAGACTGTCTTGCAAACCATACCCGTGGACATGGACAACGGCGGTATAGCTCTTGCAGGCAATGGCTATGCTTACACATTTCCCAGCCAAGGTTACAGCTCGGGAACTGTCGATTCCGTTCAACTTTCCACCGGTACACTGAGCACCCTTCAAGGCGGCGGTTACGGCAACATTCCTCGCCTGGATGCGTCAGGAAATTACTTATATGTATCGAGCCTTGGAGAAGGTACTTCTAAACTAAATATCAGTAATGGTCCTGCGACGTTGGTGACCGATCTCCTCTCTACTTTTACCGGAAATATTTGGCTGAGCGAAGAAGGTAACCGGCTTATAACTTCCGGCGGACGTGTATTCTTCACGGCCGTTGACCCAGCGCAAGATCTTCAGCCAGATGGAACGCTCAGCGGAGCAACTACTGTTGATTGGGCGGCAGAGTCACAGATTCAGCAGCAGATTGCCGTCCTAACTGATCCCTCTGCCTCGTTAGCGTCCAATACGGTGCTTCAGATCTATGCCAATAACGGTCTACTGCTCGAAAGCCAAACTGCCTTGCCCGGGTTTTCCAACAACGGAACGAGTTACGCGAGTCATGGCCGATACCTCTTCTGGAACGCTGCCGCATCTAAGCTGTTTTCTATTACTGAAGCGGACAGTACATCCGGACTCTTATCCGATTACGCGATATACACGCTAACGATGCCTGAGTCCTTGCCCGCCTGCACATATGCGGTTTCACCTACCTCCATCAACGCGACACCGTCATTCTCCAGTTGGGTGGTCCATGTCACCAGCAATTGCAGTTGGTCACCAACAGGAACAAGCAGCAGTTGGTTCGGGCCGGAAAGCTCTGGCGCAACGAACGGAAACGGCGAATTTACCGTAAATGTAGACAGCAACTTAGGAGCGCCGCGATCTGGATCCATTGCTGTCGGAAATCAGACCGTGACCGTAAATCAATCCGCTTCTACCTGTACTTACCAGCTCTCATCCACCACCGCATCTTTCTCGCAACTCGGCGGAACTGGGACAGTGAACCTGACAACCGGCGCGAGTTGTTATTGGTCGGTTCAGAGCAATTCATCTTGGGTGAATATTACCAGCAACTCGTACGGCACGGGTTCCGCTTCCATTCAGTTCTCTGTAGGGCCTGCAACAGCTCCCTCCTTGTACCAGTACGCGACCTTGAATATTGCCGGCCTGACTTTTGCAATTACGCAAACTGAAACGGGCGCCACTAAAACGGGTTCCTTCGCCGTTTGGCGACCCTCGAGCGGAACGTGGTTCGTCCTTCCGAGCGCAAGTCCCGGAGTGCCGGTAACTGGGCAGTGGGGCGCTGCAGGCGATATTCCCGTACCAGGTGATTACGATGCCGATGGCAAGCCCGACTACGCGGTCTGGAGACCTTCAACAGGCACGTGGTTCGTCCTTCCGAGCGCAAATCCCGAAGTGCCAATCGTGCTCCAGTGGGGCGTTGCCGGCGACATTCCCGTACCAGGTGATTATGATGGCGATGGCAAAATCGATTACGCCGTCTGGAGACCTTCAACAGGCACGTGGTTCGTCCTTCCGAGCGCAAATCCCGAAGTGCCAATCGTGCTCCAGTGGGGCGTTGCCGGCGACATTCCCGTACCAGGTGATTATGATGGCGATGGCAAGATCGATTACGCCGTCTGGAGGCCTTCAACAGGCACTTGGTTCATCCTTCCAAGCGCAAATCCCGGAATGCCACTGATCCGGCAATGGGGCGCTGCCGGCGACATTCCCGTACCAGGTGATTATGACGGCGATGGCAAAACCGATTCTTCGGTCTGGAGACCTTCAACAGGCACTTGGTTCATCCTTCCAAGCGCAAATCCCGGAATGCCCATAGTCCAGCAGTGGGGTCAGCCGGGTGACGTGCCCACGATCGGCGATTTCAATGGCGACGGAAGGGCCGATTTTACCGTCTGGCGACCCTCGGACGGAACTTGGTTCGTTTTGCATAACAGCGCAAGCAGTTTTCCAATATCCAACTTTCAGCAGCAATGGGGCTCGCTGGGCGATGTACCCGTACAGGCTAACTTTTAACAAAGGCAGCCGGCGATACACCCGCTTCAGATCCGGCTTGCTGCACGTTCCGCATCGCGCTGGCGGTCGGGACGTATTCCCGGTGGCGTCTAGCGCGGCGTACGCGCCACGGTCTTTTCTCATCGAGGACGAGCGCATCGTGGAGCCAGTGATGAACTTCCGATGGAACGAAAGCCCCTTTGCTCCTCTACCGTCAACTGCTAACATCGCCTCGTACTACTAAGTAATCTGGTAAGGAGAAAGAAGAAAGTGAAAACGTACGCGCTTGAGCAAGCTGTCCGTGCGCAGAAAGCCTTACGAGAGGCAGCAGGACTTGGTCCTGAGATGTTTCCGATTCAGGCGTTTGTGGGGATGATTAGCGATGAGATCGAAAAGCTGCGATCGCAAGGGAAGACCGACGCTGAGATTGCCGGCCTGATCACGGCGAATTCAAGCATCGAAATCACAGCTTCCGAAATAGCCGAGAATTATGCTTCTCCGGAAGATCGTCATCAAACTCACGGGTAAGTCGGCTTCAAGACGTGCTCACTCTCGCGGGTGCAGAGCAAGATCGTCAAGAAAGGCAGTAACTGCGTCTTCATTCCCATGACATGTAATAGGCTCGACTTGGTCTGACATTTCTGATAGACTGCGCGAAAGCGCGAAAAAGGAGATGTCAAGTGAACACCGATCAAAAGATCATCAAGAATAAAGTGGGTCTGCTGAACCTGGCCGACATGCTGGGCAGTGTTTCAGAGGCTTGCAAGGTAATGGGCTACTCGCGCGACAGCTTTTACCGTTTCAAGGAGCTGTATGAGAAGGGCGGCGAGTTGGCTTTGAAGGAGATCAGCCGGCGCAAGCCGTGTGTGAAGAACCGGGTGGAGGCGCACATCGAGCAGGCCGTAGTGGAGATGGCGATCGAGCAGCCCGCGTACGGACAGGTGCGGGTGGCGAATGAGCTGACCAAACGCGGGCTCTTTGTTTCACCCACCGGGGTGCGCAGCGTTTGGCTGCGGCACGATCTGCAGACCTTCGCCCGGCGGCTCAAGGCGCTCGAGGCGAAGCTGGCGCAGCAGCCCGGGCAAGTGCTCACCGAAGCACAGGTGCGTGCCATGGAGAAAGCGAAGCAGGAAAAGGAAGCGCACGGCGAGATCGAAACGGCACATCCCGGCTATCTGGGCGCACAGGATACCTATTATGTGGGTACGATCAAGAGCATCGGCCGGATCTATCAGCAAACCTTCATCGATACCTATACGAAAGTGGCATTCGCCAAACTGTATGATCGCAAGAACGCGTTAGTCGCGGCCGACATGCTGAATGATCGCGTTTTACCTTTCTTTGAAGAGCAGGACGTTCCTTTGCTGCGCATCCTGACGGACCGCGGAACGGAGTACTGCGGCCAGCGCGAACATCATGAATACCAGCTCTATCTGGCAGTGGAGAACATTGACCACAGCCGGACGAGAGCGAAATCACCGCAGACTAACGGTATCTGCGAGCGATTTCATCGCACCATGCAGGACGAATTTTATAGTGTGGCCTTTCGCAAGAAGCTGTATTCTTCGCTCGAGCAGCTGCAAGCCGATCTGGACTTGTGGCTGGAAGAGTACAATCGAAGTCGCCCGCATTCGGGTAAGTATTGTTTTGGGAAAACGCCGATGCAGACTTTCTCGGATTCCCGGCACTTGGCGGACGAGAAACAACTCGACCGTTTTGTGGTCCTGACTTCACCGGACCAGCTTTCTCCGCGCGCTGCCCGCGCGGCTACTGTGTCCTAGTGGCTTTGTCAGATCAGGTCTGAACTATTACACATGACAAAAAGCCCGGACAGCTTTCCGCATCCGGGCCTCTATTCACTCTTGCCTTTTCTTTATGCCGGCTTTCGATCCGGCATATTAAGTTCTGCGTTCATAGTATGGTTTTCAAAAGCGTCACGGGTATTCGTTATTGTTTACTCCGGTCTTCGTGTCAGGACATCCGTAACGAACTGTCCCGTCAATCCGCTCGGCTGGTGTTGCATCGTCCGCATCTCGATTGCTTTTTTGACGCCACCGATCACCACTGCCTTCGTGATCACTAAATCCATTGTCACTTGCTGTGTGGAATTTGGGAGGACGACCAACAATTCGACCGTTCCCATTCCATCTTCGTTTACGGTTTCGGTTCCTGTCCACGTTATCGGGACAACCTGTCTTGTGTCGTTAGCGCCCGGTATATTGACCACCGCCGAGCCCTCGACATTGCCTTCCCTGTCCGTTTTGGAAATACCGAGCAGCCCGGCGATGCCACCCGCGTAATTGCCAACAATGCCGTAGTCGCCTTCGACACTCGCAAGGGTATATGGTCTGCTCTCGCCTTTGTGATTGTCCTGAAGTTCGGGCTGCGCTGCGAGTGCCGTCTGGCCAATGCAGAGTAACTCGCTCAGCAGAATGCCTGAAAGCGCAAGGGATGTTCGTAGCCTGATCATACTGCTCCTTTGATCCGTTCGTGATGGGAGTTTCGGCTCGTCAGCCAGTCCCGTCAGTACAGATTCTGTCCTTTAGTTGCGCTCCAGGTCGATGGACCGGACATGCTCAAAATGTTGACTAATTGTCTTTCGCCAATCCACTCAAAACAAAGCTACGTGTTATAGTTCGTTCTCGTCGGAGTTGACGTGAACGAAGCCAAGATGAGAAGCTGTCTGATCTGTTTTGGCAGCTTCGAACTGCATCTCGACTCCGGGGAACTCTTCAAGAGAGGCCGCCACAAAATCAGGCTGCAAAAACAACCGTTCGATATTCTGGCAGCACTGTTGGAACGGCCGGGCGAAGTGGTGACTCGTGAAGAACTCAAACAGAGGGCCTGGCCCACCGATACCATCGTCGATTTCGATCGGGGCCTGAATCGGGCCATTAAGAAGATTCGCGACGCGTTAAGTGATTCCATCGGGAAACCACGTTTCATCGAAACCCTTCACCGCCGCGGTTACCGGTTCATCGGCAGCATCGACCAGCGAGACACCGCCACGGAACCGGACCGCTCGGAAGGCATTCCTTCCATTGGCGTTTTACCGTTTATGTGCGTCGATAACAACGTCGAAGGAGATTACCTCGGCGAAGGCATCAGCGAGACGATAACGAACAGTCTTTCGAAGCTGTCTCGTCTGTGTGTCGCCCCTAGGACCACCATGCTCCGTTCTCGCGGGCCTGACCTAAATCCGCAAAAGATCGGGCGCGAATCAAATATTCAAAATTTGCTTACCGGCAAAGTTATACAAAACGCCGGCGCCGTGCGAGTGCAAGCTGAACTGGTAAGCACGTTGGATGGACGTCAACTCTGGGGCAAACACTACACGCACGCGCTCTCTGGCATCTTCGATATCGAGGCTGAGATCGCGAGAGAGATCACCGAAGCGCTACAAGTGCAACTGACCGACGAGGATCGCCTCCGTTTCGGCGAACGCCACACACTGAACGATGAGGCGTACCGGCTTTATCTCCAAGGCAGGTATCTCTGGAATCGGCGGGTAGCTCCGCGAGCGATAGAATGCTTCGATCAGGCGACGAAGGCGGATCCGAATTTCGCCCTGGCCTGGGCGGGTCTCGCAAATGCGTACTTGGTGTACTTTGCATACCAAATTGCCGCACCCGCTGAATCGGTACAGAGGGCGAAAGAGTCTGCGTTGATTGCGTTGTGAATAGATCCCTCGACAGCCGAGGCGCATGCCTGTTTAGGGTTCGTGAAAAGCTTTTACGATTGGGACTGGCAGACAGGCGAGCAGCACTTTCGAAAAGCGATCGAGCTGGATGCCGGCCTGGGAACTGCGCAGGCATGGTTTGCCCATGCATTGAGCGCGAGAAACCGAAATGATGAAGCTGGCGCAGTGCTGGCGAAGGCTCTGGAAAACGAGCCGGCTTCGCCAGCCGTTCATGTGGTCGCGGCTCAAACACTCTTGCAGGTCGGACGTCGTAAAGAGGCGCTCGAAGTCTGCCTTAAGGCGTTTGATCTCGACCCCCATCTCGCCATCGTTTCGTGGGCGCTGGGTTTGATAAACTCGAAGCCGGTAATTACGGGCAGGCCATCGCGGCGTTTCGGCGTGCCTTGCAAGTTCGAATCCCTTCCTCGAAAATACCGGTAACAAGTGTTTTAGGCTGGCTCGGGTATTCCTATGGGCGCGGTGGCTTCACGCGAAAAGCTGAAGAAACCCTGGCAAAGCTAAAGGAGGAAAAAGGAAAACGATATGTATCTCCATACGGCCTTGCTCTGGTGGAGTTCGGCTTGGGAAGCAAAGAGCGGGGATTTCAATTGCTCAAGGACGCCTTTGAGGATCACTCGTTCTGGCTGGCGTTCTTTGCGCCCCTGACCATTAGGCTCTCGGCTGCAGAAGGCGAGCCGCGATCTCTCGATTTGTTGCGGCGTATGAACTTGAGCTGAACAAATTCACGCTTCCCGCACCCCACGAGAGATCTCGTCCCGGCCATAACATAAAAGCGCGGACAGCTTTCGCCATCCGGGCCTATCTTCACTCTTGCGTTTCTTTACGCCGGCTGGGGACTCTCTCCGCCCAACAACCCCGGCACTGAGGTCGGATGCGGCCCGATCACAATGCCGTTATCCGGCGGGTTAGCCGAAGGCATCTTCGGCGCGGTCGTCATCTTCGGTAGAGTTTTGCCGTTAATCAGATCGAGCACTTCGCTGCCATCCAGCACTTCCCGCTCGAGCAGCGCTTCAGCGATTCGCACCATTGCCTCTCTACGCTCGGCAATAATCGCCTTCGCCGTGTTATACCCGTCTTCCACCAGCTTGCGCACCTGCTGATCGATCTTGATCGCCGTCTCCTCGCTGTAGTCGCGATGCTGTGCGATTTCGCGCCCGAGGAATATCTGCTCGTCCTTCTTGCCGAAGCTCAAAGGTCCAAGCTCGCTCATGCCCCACTCACATACCATCTTGTGCGCCATTTCTGTCGCGCGCTCGATGTCGTTGCCCGCTCCGGTCGTCATCTGATCGAGGAAGATCTCTTCGGCAATACGCCCGCCCATCAAAATGGCAAGTCTCGTCTCCAGATACTTCTTGTCATGCGACAACTTGTCGTCGAGCGGCAACTGCATCGTCAAGCCCAGCGCCATGCCGCGCGGGATGATCGTCACCTTGTGCAGCGGATCGGCGTGCTCGAGCAGCGCCGCCACAATCGCGTGCCCTGCTTCGTGGAAAGCCGTCATGCGCTTCTCTTTGTCGCTGATGATCATGCTCTTGCGTTCCACGCCCATCAGCACTTTGTCTTTCGCCAGCTCAAAATCGAACTGCGTGACAACTTTGCGATTCTGCCGCGCCGCAACCAGCGCCGCTTCGTTCACCAGGTTCGCCAGGTCTGCTCCCGCAAAGCCCGGCGTTCCTCGCGCAATCAAACTCAGGTTTACATCGTCGCCTAGCGGCGTCTTCTTCGTGTGAACTTTCAGGATGCTTTCGCGCCCACGCACATCCGGCCGGTCCACCACCACGCGCCTGTCAAAGCGCCCGGGGCGGAGAAGCGCCGGATCGAGCACATCGGGCCGGTTCGTCGCCGCGACCAGGATGACGCCCTCGTTCGATTCGAAGCCGTCCATCTCGACCAATAACTGATTCAACGTTTGCTCGCGTTCGTCGTGACCGCCGCCCAATCCCGCACCCCGATGCCGACCTACAGCGTCGATTTCATCGATAAAGATAATGCACGGTGCATTCTTCTTGCCCTGCTCAAACAAATCACGCACCCGGCTCGCGCCTACGCCGACGAACATCTCGACGAAGTCCGAGCCCGAAATCGAGAAGAACGGCACGTTCGCCTCGCCGGCTATTGCCCGAGCGAGCAGTGTCTTGCCCGTGCCCGGAGGCCCAATCAGCAACACACCTTTTGGAATGCGACCGCCCAGCTTCTGAAATTTCTGCGGCTCGCGCAAAAATTCAATAATCTCCTGTAGCTCTTCCTTCGCCTCTTCCACGCCGGCCACGTCCTTAAACGTCACCTTCTTCTGCTGCGAAGAGTGCAGCCTCGCCCGGCTCTTGCCGAAACTCAACGCCTTGTTTCCGCCCGACTGCATCTGCCGCATCATGAAGATCCACAGCCCAAGCAGAATCAGCACCGGAACTGCATTGAACAGAATGCTAATCCAGCCGCTGCCGGTCGAATCTTTCCAGGTGTACTTGACGCCCTTCTCTTGGAGCATCTTGTAGATGTCCGGGTAATTGGGAGGAACCACCGTGTGGAACGGCTTCGAAATACCGCTTTCCACCAGCGTGCCCTGCACATCCGTGCCCGTGATACTGGCTTCCTTTACTTTTCCGTCCTGGATATCGGATACAAACTCCGAGACCGACAAGTTCGAGGGTGTGGGTCCGCGCCCCGTCTTCACGGCCATGTAAACCAAGACGACCGCGCATATGATTACCACCCAGAACACTGCGGTTTTTACATTAGAACTCATGAACTCACCTTCTTCTGGCTTAAATCGGCGCCAGATCTGGACGAGGCATCCAGATTAACCCCCACATTAAAAGACGTCTACCGGAGGTGTTTCGATTCATAGTACGCATCCCCGAACCCTTATTCCTCGGCTCCGTAAACGAGTTCGAATTCGCATATATCCGGGCCGTGCGGCTCGAACTGTTCAGCCGCTCCAAAATGCCGTGCCCATACAATCTCTTCTCCGCACACTAGAACTGGCCAATGGCGCCGCTCCCAAAGCCGTACGCGGTGATCCTGAAAGAGTGTCTTAATCTTTTCTGCTGATTGATGGCCTGAGCGATGCAACTCATCTCCGGGTTGCCAATTCCGCACGGTCAGCGGCTTTTCCGCCAAGTCCTGACTCTGCAACTGGACCCGTTCGATCCTTACTTTCCCAGCTTCCTTGAAGCTATCATAAAGTCGCTCTCGTCGCGTAACAACATTCAAACAGATCCGCCCAGCCCCGAAAGGAAGTTCCTGGATCTCTCCTATTCCGAGCGGCACGCGATAATTACGCGGCTCACTGGCCAGTCTCCCCGCTGTGCTCAGCAGCAGCCAGTCGAAAGATCGCAGTGCATCTCCACCCGGAACCTGCACCCGGTCATGACCTTGGTCCGAGCCACACAGCGCCAGAATCGCCTCGACATGTTCGAAATCCAATTCGTTAAGACCCTCCGGTCGAATCTCGCTCAGGGCCCGCCGGATCAGCCGCCTCCGGAGCGCCACGTGCCGGGCATTCAGTTCCCCAATTTGAAAAATCGGACCCAGTCGAGTTCGTTTGGTAATTTTCGGATAAAGCCGTTCGACCTCCCGCGCCCAGTAATCTTCTTCCGCCTGCACCAAAGCGGCCGTGTTTGCGAGGACAGCTTCCAGATTGACGTTGAAGTTCTTGGTAAGCGCGGGAATCGTCTGCCCTCTCAACCGGTTACGGGTAAATCTCAGGTCCGCATTCGAAGAGTCTTCCCGCCACGTCAGCCTCTCCCGAATCGCCCAATCTCGCACCTCCTCCCGGCTCGTCGTTAGTAAGGGCCGGATGAATCCATCCGGCGTAACCGGCCGCATCGCCGCAAGCCCAGTCGGTCCCGTCCCGCGCAGAAACCTATGTAGGACCGTTTCCGCCTGATCGCTTCGCGTATGGCCCAGTGCAATCAGGCTCAATCCGTGCGATGCCTGCCACGCCGTAAAGAATTCCCGCCTTTGCCGTCGAGCCTCCCCCTCGAGATTCCCCTCGCCGATGAACGATTGCTTACTCACAAATGGCAATCCGAGGGATTGCGCCAAAGACCGGACAAATGCCTCATCTCCCTCCGACTCCTCGCCTCTCAAATGATGGTTTACGTGCAGCACGTTCAGTTCCGCGCCGAACCGGCCTGCCAGCTGTTTAAGAATATGCAGCAGCACGACCGAATCTGCCCCGCCCGACACCGCCACACCTACCTGGGCACCCTGCCCGAGCATGTTATAACGAGGGATGATTTCCGCGACTCTTTCGACCAGCGTGTCAGCCAAGCCTTCATTCTAGGTCGTATCCGCCCGCCCAATTCTCCATGCAATTGAACTCTCCTCTGACTGAAGAGAAGCTCCACCAACTCGCCGCCGGCGTCAAAGTCCTTCTGATGGATGTGGACGGCGTCCTTACCGACGGTCGCCTCTACCTCGTTCCCGATTTCGATGGCAACATGGTCGAGACGAAAGGGTTCGATTCGCAGGACGGAATCGCGCTGCGCTGGCTCTCCTGGTTCGATATCGCGACTGGCGTCATCAGCGGACGCAACTCTCCCGCCACCACCGAGCGAGCGCGCCAGGTCGGGATGAAATGGGTGTTCCAAGGCCACATCGAAAAAATCCCCCTCCTCGAGCAGATTCTCTCGGAGGCCAAGGTCGATCCGCAGCAGGTTGCTTATATCGGTGACGACCTGACCGACGTCGTCATCATGCGCCGGGTTGGCCTCTCTTTCGCGACCGCCAATGCCCGGGCAGAGGTGAAGAGTTCCGCTATGGCCGTGACCCAGGTGCCCGGCGGCCAAGGCGCCGTTCGCGAAGTCATCGAGTTGCTGATGAAAGCTCAAGGGCGCTGGGAAGGCCTCCTTAAGAAGTACGAGGTCACCGTCTGAGCGAGCCTTCTCCCGGCAAAGTGGGGTTGCTCATTACTACGGTTAGCGGGCCCGGGGTTCTCCACCAGCTCACGGGGGTCATTGCAGGTCACAACGGTGACATCCGTTCGGTCTCGATCGTGGAAGACCAACCCGTCGACACGCGTGTTTATTTCGAGCTTGATTTGCCCGGTCCTCTGGAAGCACTTGTGACAGATCTCTCGCAACTGCCGGTCGTGCTTTCGACCGTGCCCGTGCAATCTCTTCAAAAAATCTACGGCAAACGCATCATTATTATCGGCGGCGGCGCGCAGGTTGGCCAAGTCGCTCTGGGCGCGATATCGGAAGCGGACCGTCATAATATTCGAGGCGAGCATATTTCGATCGACACAATTCCGCTGGTCGGCGAACATACGCTGGCGGCAGCGGTGCGCGCAGTGCGGCGCTTGCCTCGCGTTCGCGCTCTGGTCCTGGCTGGTTCTTTGATGGGCGGGGACATTGAAAACGCAGTGCGGGAGGTTCGCTCGGAAGGTTTGCTGGTCATCAGCCTGAATATGGCGGGAAGTGTGCCGGATGCTTCCGACTTGGTGGTTACCGACCCGGTCCAGGCTGGTGTGATGGCGGTGATGGCCGTAGCCGACACCGCCAAATTCACGATCGAAAAACTGCACCGTCGAGTCTTCTAAACGGCGGCTTTGGGGTGGGGCAGGTGCTTTCGCCTGCCGCTCGATAGTTATTTCACTTCGAATCGGAATTCCCTAAGTAGCTCGTGTTCCGTGCTGGCGCTCGGAGCGTAGAAACGCAGGAAGTACGTTCCCCGTTGTGAGATCTCTGGCAGTCTGACTTCCGCGCGTTCCTTGCTGACTGTTGTCTCGCCCTGCCACACATCGGCCCCGCTGCCATTGACTACCTGCACGTCGACCGGCCCTTGCGGGATATCGGTTGTGTCAAGGCGCAAATCGAGTGGACGCCCCTCGGGCAAGGTAGCCGTTTCTGTCCCGCGACAAGTCGCCAAATTGGTATCGGCGCCGTCCGCTCCCCGGCACGCCGTAAGATCGCCTTCCGCAACCTCCCCGCTCTTCGCGGAGGAAAGCTGCAGATTATGCTGCATGTAATGCGGCACCACGGCCAAGCCGACCGCCAAAGCAGCACAGGCCGCTCCAGCCCACGACAGGGTCGGAACGGTAAACCAGCTCTTCCAGGAGGATCGCGCTGGGTTCAATTCCTTTTGGATGCGTTGCTCTTCCGCGGTAACCAGAGCCGCCTTCAAGTTTGTGATTTGTAACTCGAGCGTCTCGAGTCGCGTGATGCAGGTTTCGCACGCGAGAATATGCGTTTCGAGGACTTCCAGTTCGCTTTCTTCTGATCGTTGCAGAATGAAGCGCTCCAGTGCCTCTTCGTTTGGATGTTCGAGATATGGGTTTGTCATACGGTGAGTAAGCAATCATGCCCTCTCTACTACATATGTGCAGACTACCCTACTTGTGCTCTCACAAATACCGAGAAAATTCCGCTACTAGCCAGTTTTTTCTTACCTATTTCACCAAACTTGGCCTTGGCGCGCGATTTGAGCAGCCTGAATTGAGTCTCCGTCAGATCCATATCCTGGCAGATCTGCTCTTGCGACTGCTCCTTGAGGTAGAACCGCACCAGAATGTCGCGATCGCGTTTGGAAAGCGCTTCGAGAGCGCTCTTCATCAGCGCCGCTTTCTCCCGTCCGATAGCTTCCTGCTCCGGATTTTGAGTTTTGTCAGCCACCGTTACGCCGCTCTCCAGGTCAGCCTGCTCCCGGCGCGTATGCACCGCGTTCTCAATGTAAGCCGCCACTTGACGCCGCACCACTGTGCGCACAAACCCCATCAAGCGCTCGGGTTCTCGCAGATCCCCGCGCTTGATGGCATTCACCACGATCAGAAACGTGTCGTGCACTTTGTCTTCGAGCTCTTGGGGCCCCAGTTGGCGGCACAGATAGTAGCGAATGCCCCGGCTGAACAACTTGTATAGATGTTCCATCCCGGCGTCTTCACCCGCTTTGATCTGAGCCACTAGCAAGGCCCAATCCACTGCGGGGAAGGTCGTCTTAGCCTCTTTTTCTTGCTGTTCCTCGACAGGTCCCTCGCCGTTCGCCGTAGGCGTCTGGTTCAGTTTTTGTTGAGCCGCCACCATAGTTTGGTCCATCACTCCTTGGAAATAATTGAATACGCCGCCCAAAACTTGGGCGAGCTGCGATACCCATCCCCATGCTCCATCTCCACCTGCGCCTGCTGTAGCGCTAAGGCGGCACGCTGCGCTAGCGTGCCCGATGAAGCTGCATCAAAATGACTGTAAAACGATGAAAAGAAACGACCGGAATCGTCTGGCGTAGGCCATGCGCTCACTACGACCGCGGAGGCCCCAGCCAGCAGCCAGGCCCGGCTGAGCCCCATCAGACCCGCACCCGGCAGAATCTCGCCTTTCTGGGACGAGCATCCGCTCAGAATTACCAGGCTCCCCGGGACTCGCAAGGTAGCAATCGCTTCCGGCGTCAGTAGCTCGGGCATATTGTCCTTGGTTAAGCTCAGGGCGAGCGCCGCTTGTGAACTCTGATCCGGACTACCCGCATGACTCGGATCGGGGCTCACCACGTGCACCGCAAAGTGAAGAATTTCTGGCCGTTTAAAAATCGCCTTTTGCAACCCTGCGATCGTTGCTTGCTGCCCGATCAGGATTTCCGATCTGGCCATTCCGCTCTCTTTAGCTGCATCCCGCACTTCGTGGTCGCTGCCGGCCAGCCTCGGTAGCGCAAGAGCAGCTCGTCCTGTATCGGCCGGCCGCTGGACCGACTTTTTCTGGCGAGAATCGGCAATGTTGTAGATCGGATCTCCTATTCCCACAAAGCGTCGCTGTGTTCTTACCTTATCGGCTGAAAGGAGGAGGAGTTCACTCGGAAGGAACCTAATGTTGTGCGATTCGGCTAAGAATTTTCCGCCCGAACCGCCAGACAAATCGGGGAGAGTCGTGAAGGGCACTCCGCTCAGCAGTACGCCGTCGGCTACCACCAGCCATTCGGACTTGTGCCAGATGTTTGGCGGTAGGCCACCAAATAGTTCCTGGCTCAACTTCCGCCCGGGAATTCCCGTATCTTGCCTGCGTTGGACCGCCTGAGAAAACTGTTTTGCTAAACCGCCGATCACGCTTTCCCCAGCCAGTTTGTAAACATTCACTTGATCTCCGGTCACTGTCCAGAGAAATGAGCTCTCTCTGCCCAGCGAAAAACTAAGCAAGACCTCATTCCTGGATAACCGTGCCTGAATATCTCTAAGTGAATTCCGAGGCGAAGTTTTCTCGTTGCTTTGCATCAATTCATGCGGCCTGACCCCGAATTGATTCTCGACATTCCCGATGTCAAGCCGGACCTGCTCGAGTTTCGCCTTATCTTCAGGCCGGTCTTCGCCGAGCGTCACGCGCGCCTGCGCCGATTGCAATTCCGAGAGGAGATCGAAATACTGCGGCGGCAGTCTGAGCTTGCGCGACAGAGCAAGAGTGATTTGCTCGCGCAGATTAGCCGCTCTATTCTGAGCCAATGTTTCGAGAGCTTCCCGCGCCAGCGTTGGGTCATGCGAGCTGAGCGACATCTCGGCGGCAAGCTGCGCGTAATCGTGATAAACGTCGTGCAGGACCACCACCGTTCGCGTGCTCGTCGCATCTCCTGGCAGCGCGCCTTGCCGCCATTCGGTCGCGGCGTCAACTGCTTTGCGAAGTTCAACGAGCGCTTCGTTTCTGCGGTTTAGATCGGCCAGCAAAACACCCCGAATATGCAGCGAATAAAACGGCGGCGTGGTCTTGAAGGAAGCGCTCTTTGAGGCCAACGCCTGGTCGATCAGCGTGAGCGCGGACCGGTAATTTCGATTTTGGAGTTGCAGCTCGGCTTGATGTTCTTTGTTGACCGCCAGCGCGTCTTCATCGTGAAAGCTCGACTCGAGCAAGTAAGCCTTCCGCAGCGCTTCCTCGGCTTTCCCAGGAGATTGCGCAAGCAGTAGCGAGTAACCGAGCTCTTCCCATAAAGTTGCTTCCAGGTGAGCCAAACCGGCAGCCTGCGCCGCCTCTACTCCACGCCGATAGTTCCTCTCAATCTGCTCTAAGTCCCTGTGCTCTGCTGCAAGGTCGCCTGCGGCGCGCTCGGCTGTAATTTTGCTTCGGCTACGTTCAGCCTCGACGTTCGCATATATAAGGAGAGCTTTGACCAAACGCTCTTTGATAGGGCTGCCCCTAAGCAGTTCGGCGCCACGAGCAGCCTCCTTGCCGGCCAGCGGAAAATCCCCGAGCTGCAGATAAATGGTCGCAAGGTTGACTGACGCCCCGCCCGCGGTAGAAACGTCATTGATTCTTAGGGCTATGCCCCTGGCGGTTTCTGCTGCTTGCTGCGCGCCTCGATAGTCAAACAGCAAAATCCGGCATCCGCTCAAAAAAAGAAGGGCTTGGCCTTCCGAGGTCAGGTCGTTTGTGCGGCGAGCCAATTCCGCGGTTCGTACCAGAGTTTGCGAAGCTTCCTGAAAACGCCCGCTCCGGAACAGTTCGCGTGCCTGTGCCAAGGCTGCCTCAGCTCCGGCGACCGAATGATTCTGATCTGCGGCGAATGAGCAAACCTGAGAGATTAGGCTGAAACTGCAAATGGCTAAAGGCAGCCGCAGCGCAAGCGCCCGCCCAGCCCACTTCTGGAGTAACAGAAATACATCCAAGCAAATTGCTTTGCTTGGATGTACTCTATCACGCTTGGAACAAAATACCAAGTAATATTTACTCGGAAGCCTGAAATAGTAAAGCTTTTTTTATTAAACGTGAAAAACGAATGTGAGAATGCCGGTGAGAAAGGTGATGATTACTGGCGGATGCATTGTTTTTGTTCTCCTGACATGACTAAAGCTTCTGCAAGACCACTGATCGCTGGCCTGACAAACGGTAACGCAACGGGCTGAAATTAAGAGACTTGCTTGCGTTTTACGCGTGCGGGTAAGCCGCTGGATGGCGGCTCTTGTTGCTGTTCGGGTCCCGTTCCGAAACGGGGAAGCGGAATGTGTGCCGAACCGGCACTCGCTGCGATTAAGCGTTAGGGCTAAGATTAAAAAACAAAGCCGAGGACGGTCGTGAGGAAAGTGATGATTACCGGTGGGTGCATGTGCGGTGGAAGTTCCTTTCGCACACGACGGTACCGGCGCCGGAGCCGCTCCGGATCCGATTTTCCTCTGTAAGCGACTGATTCAAAGAGGAAAACTTTTTTTCGAATATTTGTCACCACACGTTTAGGCATTGGTCAATCGACATGCTGAGCTAGCATTCCGGAAGTTTGGGCAGGGCGACCTGAGAAGAGCGATTTGCGGCGACTTGCTGCTGGCTAAGGGCCAGAGCGCCCGGTAAGGCCATCAGAAAATTCTGTTAGCAAATTGATGCAAAGTACGCTTGTCGAGGTAGTGCAGAGTCATTTATTCTGACGAAGGCACGGTTTACCTGTAGAGGAATTGGGACGTTTTTGATTCCCCGTGGACCACCTCTGGTTGACCTGCCGTCCAAACTGATCCATTCATAACGGCAGTGCCGAGCTCGCTAATGAGTCGCGCCATTCAATATATTCAACGGTCAAACCTTACTTTCGATGATGACCATCTTGTGGTCGCGGCTACGGTCGAGAATCAGAAGATCAGCGCGACGGTTGATACCGGCGCGATGATGACCTACCTGTATAAACCGTTTGCCGAGAAATTTGAGGCTGCTGAAGGAATAGGGCCAGAAAGACTCGACCGATGTGCACGGGGTTGGGCATGCTGAGAAGTTCGATTCGGTGATTCTACCCGAACTCAGAATCCGAATAGGAAGCTCGGACACCGTTCTATCTCCCGCTCGCGTAATTTTGAAGTCGATTGGGGCAAACTGTTGCGTCGGGAACTTCGGTTTAGATTTGTTCAAGCAAGCTGATGCCTTCGAGATCGATTTCGGTGCTATGACCCTGCAACTTCTTTCAGGCGGGAAAGCACGGTAGCCGAACGAAGGCGGCCGAGTCGCTCTCGGCGCGCTTCATAGGGCCTCTAAGAGAGACTTTCGCTTACTCAGCCTGCAAACTTTTGCGCCAAATAGCTGGCAAAGTGACCAGGTTCGTGGTTCGCGACCAGATGGCGGCCGTGTTCACGGCGGCGCGGAGAGCCAAAAGAACCATTATGTCTTTCTGACCCCGGACCTGCGACCGCGGTGATTGCGTTGCCGCCCGAGAACGAAAATGGCGAGCGTGAGCTTCGATGCGCCCCCGAGGATCCGGCTGGTAAGACCGCCGCCGATTATCTCTCCGCCATGGCGGATCTGATCTGAAAGATAGCCGGCCCAATCCCAAATCTCCCTTCGTGCGAGAAACCACGGGATATCTAACGGGCGTGGCTGCCGGACAAACACCGGCTAACCCCGCCCCCAGCAAGCCAAGTTCGAGGGTCGCGCTTAAGAGCAGAACGGCAATCCCGACGCAGGCCCAGGACAAGGGCCCGCTGGACCCCGCATGAAATCCGGATCCTATTCTTAATTGGGTCGCTCAGAATCCGAAGCCGAGGATGGTGGTGAGGAAAGTGATGATTACCGGTGGGTGCATGTGCGGTGGAAGTTCCTTTCGCACACGACGGTACCGGCGCCCGAGCCGCTCCGGATCCGATTTTCCTTTGTAAGCGATTGATTCAAATCGGAAAACTTTTTTTCGAATATTTGTCACCGCACGCGGCAGCATTGCCGCACTCGGTTGTCTCGCTTCGAAATTCCACTGGCGCATAGACTGAGAAATTACTCTGGCACTGAATGTGGAATGTTTCGGAATTACTCGCGGCAATTCGAGCTTCGGCAGCTATCCCGATCGCTGGCGCACAAACACCCACGATGGCCGTCGGGCTGGTGCCGCACTTGTCGGCCAACGGCGAGGCATCAGGAGGGTTGAAGGAACTATCCCGCGGGGAGCTTGTTGCGGATCAAGTTGATAAGCTCATCGGCGGTCGGGGAACGCCCTGCCTGTTTCTTGGAGTAGATCTGTTCGCCATCCACAAAAACAGATAGTGAGCCAGGGGCGCCAGCTCGCAACCGAATGGAAACACCGAGCTCTCGTTCGATATCGTTCTTGAGGCTCACGGCCTCAGCTTTGATGTCACTTCAAAAGAAGCAGCGTTTGATCTCGATACTCATAATTAGCGCTCTAGCGCCGAAACGACTCCGGTGAGCGATTTGCTAGTTACGAGTATACATTTCGTTAGAGTCAGCGTTGCCGTGCGGATTGCCCGGTGGCTGCCGGTTTTATGGCCGCGGGAGATCCACTAGCGCCACATCCGAGCGCTCCTGCATTCGTTCGAGGACAACTTCACGCCCGTCTGGGGAGATGTCGAAGTCGTGAATGTGAAAGTCGGGATGGAGGTTGGTCAACTGCCGCTCGGCGCCCGTTTCCACGTCGATGAGCCAGAGATTCTTATGTTGAATCTCTCCTCGCAGCAGCACAAAGGTCCGCCCTCCCGGCTGAAAGACCATGTGTCGAGCCCCTCGAGTCAAGGTAAGGGGAGGCAGGGGATACGGTGCGCCTTCGGCGTTGGCAGCTTTGACCGAAAACGTAGTGCCGATGTCGGGTCCCGAGTAGACAACGAAATGACCGTCGGGGGCCCACGCGGGATCAGCCGAGTACTCTTGGACAAAAACAGCAGGGGAGCGACCATCGACCGGCACGCGGAACAAGTGTGGGAGGCCGTGATCGTCCGCCGCCGAGGTGATCGATTGGCCGTCGGGTGCCCATGCTGGAGCGCCCTGCAGGTTGAGCGAATCGGACACAATCCGGGTGTTCGTGCCATCGGTCTGCATCACATACAAGAGCGATTGCCCGTGTTGCCGGATCGAGAATGCAATGTGCCGTCCATCGGGAGAGATTGCCGGGCCGCCAAAGACTCGCGCTCCCTCGCCACTCCACAACTCCGTGCTGGTTCCGTTAGCGAGCTTCCAAATACTCTCGCCCGTGCCGGTCACAGACACATACAGAAGGAAATTTGGACCCAGTCGCGGGGAGAACCCCGTGCTGGTCGTCAGCGAGATTGGAACAGCCGCCGACACCTCCGCCGGTGCATCAGCGATCCGCAAGCGCCAGAGTGTTCTCTTCGGACTTGCGAGCGTGACAACCAGACGGCGACCATCAGCGCTCGCCGCCAGCGACGTGTACAGCTCAGGGCCAGAGGTCAGCCTGTGGGGAATGCGGCGCTCGACATCCATGCTATATAGCCACGGCCCCGAGCCATCGGGATCAGTGGCGAGATACATCAGCATTCGCCGATCCAATAGGATCGGATGACTCACACGCGCATTGTGCGACGTGATCCGTTCAGGAGTTCCGCCGGTCGGGGGGATGCGCCAGATGTCCAATTTGTCCGGGAGGGAACCCTGGACAAAGTAGATGAAGGCCGTGTCCGGCGCCCAGAGGGGAAAGTGAGCGTGGAGCCCGGCAGGCGCAGTGAAGATGGGCTGACCCGGCGATCTTCTACTCCGGTCTGACACGAATAGCGGGTCTCCGGGGCCGGGCGTATGATACACGAGTCGAGAGCCGTCATGCGACCAGTCGAACTCGGCCACGCCCTCGAGGTATGGCCTCGGCTGTCCTCCCAGCGTTGGCACGGCCCATGTGCTGATATTGCTGCCCTTTGAGCCGTGTTGCTTGCGAACCCAAAACGTTACGAAAGAGCCATCGGGCGAGAACCCCAATGTGCGGACCAATGGATTTGCGAGTTCCGACGCGTTCCCGCGGGTCAGGTTGTGGAACTCTCCCGAACCGGCCTGCGTAACCCAGACGTCCATCTGTCCGTCTCGGTCCGACAGAAACGCCACGAACTGACCGTCGCGTGATACCGCAGCGGCCTGCTCCATTCCATCAAAGTTGGTGATCGTCTGAAATCGCGCCTCGGCAATGGGGTTTCGCCAGAAGTACTCCGTAGCTCGAAACCAAAGGCTTGCGCTGATCGCCAGCGCGGCTCCCGCCGCTGCCAGTAGTAAGACAAGCTTCCATCTGGTTTGGGAGTTCGATATCGCCGCGTGGGGCAGCGGTGCAGGGGATTCAGGCGCGGTGGGATGATTCCCGTTCTCCTGCGCTGCTCGAAGCTTCCGCCCGCGCGCCCACGCATCCAACTCCGCTCGAGAGGCGTAGATCGAGCCCATTCTGTCGTGCAGGTGTCGGCGTACCGGCATCCCCTCCCGCTTCTCCCAGCGTTGGACGGTCGTCACGTCACGGTTGAGGTATACCGCGATTTCTTTCCACGAATCCAGGCGGTCTTCGGATGCCCTCGCGGATGGCAGTGTCCCAGAGGCCTCCGCGGATGGCGGTGTGCCAGGGAATGGTTCGCCCAATGCGCTCTCCTGATTGGTCCGCGATTTGTCGCGAGCCCGGCTACCGATTGTAACGTGTGTGCGACGGAGACGGCAAAATGCGGCATTCGACGGCAAGTAGAGGCAAATGGAGGCAATTCCGCGCATTGCCGTTTGCCGGCGCGCGCTCCGCGAGGAATAGTGGGATGGTGTTCGATCTCCGCGAGCCATCAAGATTCGCAACAGCCGAACATTCAATCGAGAGATAAGAGGAGGCACGAAATGACTTTGCAGGTTTCCAGGACTATCCTTCTATTGGCCAGCGCTTTATTGTGCGGTACGGCCGTTCATGCGAGCGTGATCTATGACGAGAGCGTTTCGGGCGATCTGTCGAACTCCGGCCTGACTCCTACGCTCTTGACCGTATCCTTGGGTTCAAACCAGCTCTTCGGAACGACCGGCAAAACCAACAATACTGTAGATCGGGATTACTTCACGTTCACAGTGCCTGACGGGCTGGAGCTGTCGGCTATCACTGTCCTGCCGGGAACGCAAACGCTTGGGCCCCTCGGCGATTCCTTTATCGGTGTGAAGCGGGGCCACAAGTGACGGTGGCGACAAGCGCAACGACCGCCACGGGACTCCTGGGTTGGGACCACTACGACACTGGAGATATCGGGACGGACATCCTGCCTTCTGTGGGCTCGGCCGGGCTAGGCTCAACGGGCTTCACGCCTCCGCTGCCCTCGGGAACCTACTCATTCTGGGTTCAAGAGGCGAATGTGGGCACAGTCAAGTATGGGTTCGACTTCACCATCGCAACGCCGGAACCCAACTCCTGGATGATGCTTCTGGTGGGCCTGGCTCTGCTCGTGACCCACACTGCCCGCAAAAAACGCTCAATGAGAAGGGCGGCATAGCCAGGAGACTTTTGGAAACATCAAGGCTGAAAACGTTAGAAAGAAAACTATCGCTAAGGTCAGATAGCCCAAATGACTCAAGTCTGTGCAACACGAGCGCTGAAAAACGCGCGACGAATTCAATCCGTAGCTCCCAATGTTATTCCCGCCAAGGAGCCGGCGGCGGGCTTTGCGAGCCTTGTGCCATTCGATGTGCTGAGCAGGTTTCACCTGATGACGGACACCGAACTAACGAGTCATCCGGAACTTCTCGAAGCTGCGAAGACGCTGAGGAAGCAAGATGAAGAGGCAAAGCCCGAGGTAGCGGTGCCGCTGTTTCAAGGAACCCTGTACTTCGTGCGGATGCTGTTTTATGTTGAGCCGACGAATACCGAGGTAGTAGCGGTGAACATCGGAGATGTGCAGACGGCGATTCAGTATGCGACTCTCGCGTCGGTACCGATCGCGGAGTACGCGTCCCAGTATGGTCCCAACAGTCTCGAAGTGTCTCAGACCATGCTGAATTATGGCATTGCCGTTACAAATCTGGTTTACAACGACGATACGGTGCGGGCTTGGGTAAACGACATTCTGAATCAGAACAAGCTGCCGAGCGCTTCTTCGTGCATCGTGATATTAAATCCTCCGCGCGCGTTGAACACAGACGCGGACGCCACAAAGGGCGTTCAGGGCTATCACTCGAAGGCGAATTCTCCTTATTGTTTTGTGAATGTGCATGGCTCGAACTTTACGGTCGCGGACCCGCCGGATAACACGGACAAAGACCACTATGCATTGTTCCTGAGTCACGAAGTCGCGGAAATGACGGTGGACCCGGATGCCTCGTCGAATCCGGAGGTTTGTGATCCGTGTGGGCCGAATTGCCAGAAGACCTGGCGCGACTACTTCATCGTGCCGAGTCCAACGCCGACGGATTCTTATTTAGCGACGTCGCAGGACTGGCCGCCGCCATTCACATACAGTTTTTTTATCAATGCTATTGTGCAGCCGGCTTCCGCTTCCAGCTGCCCGGCACCTGGATCGGCATGCCAATATGGACCGCCGCCTCCAAAGGGCAGCGGAGCACCGCGAGTAGTGCTGTACGACAAGCAAGCGGGTCAGTCGGATGTAGTTGGCTTTGATGTGAACGGACAGATGAATCTGGATACAACGAATAGCGGCTGGCGCACCAGTTGGGACACGATCGTGCCGGGCAACTTTGTGCGGATTGGGCAGCAGCAGATCCTGCTTTATGACCGGGCGGCGGGACAGGCTGACGTGGTCGGGTTCGATTTGGCGGGAAGGGTGAATCTGGATTTCACGAATAGCGGTTGGCGAACCAGCTGGGACATCATTGTTGCGGGCGACTTCATCGGAAACGGATTGACTCAGATCCTGCTTTATGACCGCACGGCAGGGCAGGCCGACGTGGTGGGGTTCGATAGCACTGGGAAAACCAATTTAGACACTACGAATTCGGGGTGGCGGGGAAGTTGGGATCTCATTGTGGTGGGCTCGTTTGTGGGGAATGGACGGGACCAGATTCTGCTTTACGACCATGCCGCTGGCCAGGCGGATGTGGTCGGGTTCGATAACGCAGGCAAAACGAATTTAGACAACACGAATTCGGGTTGGCGGGGAAGTTGGGATGTTATTGTGCCCGGCAGTTTCGTGGGGAACGGGAAGAGTCAGATTTTGTTGTATGACCGCGCGGCGGGACAGGCGGATGTGGTCGGTTTCGATAACACCGGAAAGACGAATTTAGACAACACGAATTCGGGTTGGCGGACGAGTTGGGATTTAATTGTTACGGGCGGCTATGTTGGCAACGGGCAGAGGCAGATTCTGCTCTATGACCGCGCGGCGGGACAGGCGGACGTGGTGGGCTTTGACGCAACGGGAAAGACGAATCTGGACACCACGAATTCGGGGTGGCGGACGAGTTGGGATCTCATTGTGGCAGGGAATTTTGTCCCTAACGAGCGTAATCAGATTCTGTTGTATGACCGCGCTGCGGGGCAAGCGGATGTGGTCGGTTTCGATAACACGGGCGAAACCAATTTGGATACCACGAACTCCGGATGGAGAACAACTTGGACTGAGGTGATTGCACTCCTGTGAAGGGTCGGTGCATTTGGCAGCAACTGCACCGGCTCGCCCGTTGAAGGCACGGCAAAACACAGCATTTGACCGCAAACAGAGATATAACTACAATCCCGCGCGTTGTCTTTTGAGGCGACGCGCTAACCTGCCCGATCCTGAACTCACACGTCTCGAGGCGTGAATCTCAAATTGAAAGGTGTTTCACATGAAGAGCAAAATTTTCCCGTCAGCCGCAAGCGTCATCTCAGTTCTGCTGCTGGCGGTACCTACGGGCGCTCTGGCCCAAACCCCAGATCACGTCAAGTTCCGTGGGGTAATCAATGACTTTACGCCCTCATCCACTATTGCCCCCGGCGGCCCCTGGGAGGTTCGCGGCCCCTGGTCGTTGGTGGTGAGAGGGAAGTATGATAAGGGGGATCGCAAGGGCGATTTTTCGGCGGCTCTGACTATGGAGCGCTCCGATCTCGGGGTAATACAGAACGGTGGCGGTGACTTGAACAATCCCATGGGTCGCATGGCGCATACGCACCACATCACCATGGTTGATGGCGAAGTTACGACTATCCCGGGCGGAATTCAAGTGACGGGCTTGGCCACGGTTACGGCCAACGGAATGTTCCCGCCGCCCTTTGGGTCAGGCCTCCCCACCGTGACGATAGATATCACCGGGGGCACCGGCGAGAACAGCGTCGAATTCTCGAACGTCACGTTGCTCTTCGGGGATCCGGCCGCTAAACATTTCGGAACGCAGCCTCTGCACGGCGTCGTCGTTCGCAGTTCGGACAAAGGTGATGCGGCTCGACATTAACGATGGCAGCCTCTGCATGGCATCGTTCGCAGTTCGGAATAGGCGCCACATATCCATCAGCATCGGTGGCGGCCCGTCGGGGGTGGGGGTCTCCTGCGTCCCGCTCACTGAAACCATCTCCTTCAGCTCGGCGCGGATTAGTTACCGGGATCGGGACTGCCGTGTCAAAATGGGTGACAAAGGCGGTTGGAGTGCACGGTCTAACATCCGGAGGCGCAGGTGAATGGTGGCTGAACCGGTGCAATCCGGACTTACTGGATACGCTCCCCCTGGTCAATGTGGAATCCCGTCATCGCATCGGTCGGTCCCCCCAGTGCGACTCCCATTCGACATCACAAAATCGACTTGCGTCACGTTGCCTTTCCCGTCGAAGTGTGTCATCGCGACACCTTCCCAAAGGCGGGGTATCAAGTTCCCTTAGGCGTTCGTTCTGCAACGATCGTCAGCTCCATGTCGCGTGCCAGTCTCGCGACGCGCTGCACAAGATTCCGAGTCAGAGGCATTTCCAACAGTGCTTTTTTCGGTCGCGCCATGTAGATTTGAGTAACGTGCTGCTCTCTGGCGAACGCCACCAGCTGCTCGGCGGTATCCTCTCCTCTTAGTAAGTGCGTCTCGACGTGTAAGTTGCGTGCGAAGTTCAGATGTTTCTCGAGCGCTTGCCGTTGCGTAACGGGAAGACTGGTCAAGTCCTCTCCGGGGCAGACAGCCACCGCCAGACAATCACCCTGGAAATAATCGGCCACGCGGCGTCCCCGGCGAATCAATGCCGCAGTTGATGGTTCCGTGGTTACCAACACCAGCACACGCTCATCTGGGGTGGTAGGCTCTGTAGTTTGTGCTGCGCCGGCTGACGGCTCAGCCGCTCGATTCTTCTGAGTGCCATGGCGTGACTCGAGTTCAAATGCGGTTTCTCGGAGCGCGAACTCGCGAAGTGCGACCAATGTGGATTCTTTGAAGAAGTTCTCCTTCGCGCGCTGGGCTTTCTCCCCCTGATACACGACTCCCCGATCCAGGCGGTTCAAGAGCGCGCGAGGCGTCACATCCACCATAACTACTTCCGAAGCCTGTTGCACAACCCAGTCCGGAACTGTCTCCCGAACTCGTATTCCGGTGATCTGGTACACCTGATCGTTCAAACTCTCGAGGTGCTGCACATTCATCGTGGTGAGAACGTCGATGCCATTGTCGAGCAACGCCTGCACATCCTCCCACCGCTTGTTACGCTCGGCACCCGGAACGTTTGTGTGTGGGAACTCGTCGATCAGTGCGACCCGCGGCGTGCGGCGCAAGATTGCATCCGGATCCATCTCCTCAAAGCGAGTACCGCGATATTCGATCACGCGTCGGGGCACGATTTCTAAGCCTTTCAAGAGCGCGATCGTGTCGGGACGTGCATGCGGCTCAAAGTACCCGACAACAACATCCTCGCCGCGCCGAAACAGCTCGCCGCCTTCTTCGAGCATCTGGTAAGTCTTGCCCACCCCAGCGGCATAGCCGAGAAAAATCTTGAGTTTTCCCTTGGCTTGCGACGTGGAACCCTTCTCAATCGGCATCATGCGAATGAGGAAAAAGCTTTACATCAATGCCTTCGGCCGCTTGGATCAGGCGATCGGTCGTGGTACGCGTGAAGCGCGCGCGCCAGTCGTCAGTGAGACTGTGGCCGATGAAGATCTGCGTGATGCCTTGCTCATGGGCGAAGTCGATGATTGTTTCAACCTCATCTTCACCTTCTAGTACACGGACATCTGCAGCGGCTTCTCGTGCAAACTCGAGGTTCCTTTCTAAAGCGTGCTCATGCTTGCGCGCCCGGTTTGGTGGCGTCACGTAGATGGCGAACAGCTCTCCGTGAAACCGCTCTCTTGTTAAGCGCGCGCGTTCAATCATCCGCGTTACGTTGGTGTTGGCAGTCAGGCAGACAAGCACCCGCTCCTGCGTTCCAAAGGCCGATGCGAATCCTTGGCGTTTGAGATATTTTTCGAGCTGTTCGTCAACAACATCGGCGGCCAACAGCAATGCAATCTCACGGAGCTGTGAGAGTGTTTGCTGCTGTTCAAGCGGCAAAGTACTCGATCCCTCCTTTTTTTCTATTGACGTGCAAAATTCAGCCGGGGCATCTACCACCACCATTTCATCGGCCCTCTTGAGAAATGCTTCGGGCACACTCACCGAAACGGCTTTGCCTCGAATCTCTTCTACTTGACGCTGGCGCTCTTGGACGAACTGAAGGTTAATAGTGCACAGGACTGATATGCCCGCCTCCAGCAGTTCCTCAACATCCTCCCATCTATGCTGATGGCGCGAGCCAGGCGGATTATCGTAAGCCAAGCCGTCGACGAGACAAACCTGCGCATGGCGTCTTATAATTTGCGGAACGTCCATATAAGGAATGCCGCCCGATTCAAGAAGAGGAACAACCTCCAGGCGCCCGAGCAATTGGTGCAGCTCCGGCGACATCTCAGCCTGCACCGCGCCGACCACCACGTCCTCACCGCGTTCGTAACGCCGCCGCCCTTCGTCCATCATGCGAAAGCTCTTGCCTACGCCCGACGCGTAGCCCAGGAAGATCTTAAGACGCCCACCGCGTTCGTATTCTTCCTCCTCTTGAACCCGACTTAGCAGCTCGTCTGGTGTTGGCTTGCTGGATACGGCCATATTTACCTCAATTATCTGCGAGCAGCGCGCCATCATCGAACTAGCTCCCTCACGGCCTTGTCTCAGTAACAATTCGAAAACACTTGGTGCTGATTCTGAGCCGCGCACGTCACTAAGCAGTCCTTGAACTTCGCGACCGAAAATAGCTGTGACGCTAAACACATTAAATGGCTGTGACGCTAAACACATTCCTTAGAGAATCTTTAGCCATCCTTTAGGCTTCCCGATTCACTATGAAGAAGTGGGAAAAGGAACCGCCTCTCCTGCCTTATGGCTGATTTGCTCTATATCGTGATCGCATTGCTTTTTTTTGCTGCGTGCTGGATCTTTGCAAAGGCGTGCGAACGGCTCTAAGCTGGCGGGTTTCAAGGAGTCTGCAATGGACTACATTATCGGCGGAGTAGCCGCGCTCTTTCTATTCATTTACCTTCTTTACGCGTTGTTGAAGCCTGAGAAGTTTTGACCGTACGCTTCTGTATGGAGACCATGTCATGACACCAAACGGTCTGTTTCAGATTCTCGTTTTCTTCCTGATCATCCTGGCATTGACGAAGCCAATGGGTGTGTTCATGGCCCGAGTGTTTGAAGGCGAGCGAACCTTTTTGCACCCGGTGCTCCGCCCTTTGGAGACGATTACTTACAAACTGACGGGTGTTGGAGAAGGAGTGGAGCAGCGTTGGATCCAATACGCAGCTTCACTCATCGCATTTAGCATTTTTAGTTTTCTTTTCGTGTATGTACTACAGCGCGTTCAGGGTATTCTTCCCCTGAACCCGCAGGGCTTTAACCACACCAATACGACACCTGATCTGTCATTCAACACAGCCGTCAGCTTTGTAAGCAACACTAACTGGCAGGCCTACTCGGGCGAGAGCACATTAAGTTACCTGGTCCAAATGGTGGCACTTACGGTGCAGAACTTTGCATCGGCGGCAGCGGGTATCGCGGTTGCGATAGCGCTGGTTCGCGGCTTTGCGCGCCAACAGGTGAGCAGCATTGGAAACTTCTGGGTGGATCTCACCCGTGCCGTGGTCTACATTCTGCTGCCACTTTCGCTGCTCGCTGCTTTGTTCTTCTGCTCGCAGGGTGTGATTCAAAACTTCGAACCGTATACGGTTGTGAAAACCCTTCAAGGCGGCAAACAGGTAATCTCGCAAGGGCCAGTCGCTTCACAGGAGGCAATCAAGATGTTGGGCACCAACGGAGGAGGCTTTTTCAACGCCAATTCGGCGCATCCTTTCGAGAACCCGACACCGCTAACAAACCTTCTTCAGCTAGTGCTGATTTTTTTGATCCCCGCTGGGCTCACATACACGTTTGGGGTGATAGTAGGTGACCGGCGGCAGGGCTGGGTTATTTTTGGCGCGTGCGCAACCATGTTCCTGGTTGGTGCAGTCTTCTGCTACTGGGCCGAGCAAAGTGGGAATCCGACGCTGGCGAAACTTGGATTAGAAACGCATGCTACGACTCAACAGCCGGGCGGCAACATGGAGGGGAAAGAAACCCGCTTTGGCATTGCCGCTTCCGCTTTGTTCGCCACGGTTACTACAGACGCCAGCTGCGGTGCCGTAAATAGCGTCCACGATAGTTACACCCCGCTAGGGGGGCTGGTTCCGCTCTTCAACATTGAAACGGGCGAAGTGATTTTCGGCGGGACAGGGGCGGGGCTTTACGGCATTCTGCTCTACGCGATCCTCGCCGTCTTCATCGCGGGTTTAATGGTCGGCCGTACGCCCGAGTACGTTGGGAAGAAGATCGAGCAAAAGGAGGTCAAGATGGCTATGCTAGCGCTTATCTGCACGGCATTTAGCATCCTGGTGCTCTCTGCTGCCTCCGCCCTTATCCACTTTGATCCGCCTGGAAAGGACGCCAAGGGTCAACCGGTTGCCCACAGTTATTGGAATCCTCCCGGACCCGCTACTGCCAATTTCACCAACTCGGGAGCGCACGGCTTCAGCGAGGATCTCTACGCCTATTCAAGCGCCACAGGTAACAACGGCAGTGCTTTTGTCGGACTGAATGCCAATACGCCCTGGTACAACCTGACCTTAGGTCTCGCGATGCTCGTCGGTCGATTCTTCTTCCTCATTCCCCTGCTTGCCGCCGCCGGTAGTCTTGCTGGAAAAAGGAAATTGCCCGTTACCAGCGGAACGCTTCCCACACACGGCCTTTTGTTTGTTGGGCTGCTGGTCGGGACGGTGATTCTGGTCGGTGCTTTGACCTTCTTCCCGGCACTTGCCTTAGGTCCAATCGTGGAGCATTTCCTGATGAAGGAAGGCAAGCTGTTCTCGATCTTGTTCTTTCCCGTTTGGAGCTAGCTTATGTCCCCAACAGTGAAAATACCGGCGCCGGCTCAAACGCCTCAGAACCGCGGTTCTCTCCTTCCGGGTAAGTTGAGCCGTTCCCGTCCGCTATTCGATCCGGAGATATTCCGCCGCTCAACTCGGGATTCTTTTATGAAGCTCAATCCAGTCAGCTTGTTGAAGAACCCCGTCATTTTCGTTGTCGAAATTGGCGCCGCGCTGGTGACAATCTTTCTGGTGCGCGACCTGTTCACAGGCGCTTCCGGGAGAGTCTTTGAATTTCAGATCGCGCTCTGGCTCTGGTTTACTGTTCTCTTTGCCAACTTCGCCGAAGCAATGGCCGAGGCTCGCGGCAAAGCGCAGGCCGACACACTGCGAAAGACTAAAACAGATGCCACGGCCAAGCGGGTTTCGGGAAACAAGATCGAAACTGTTCCCGCCTCAAAGCTTCGTGCGGGAGACGTTATCGTTGCCGGAACAGGCGACCTGATTCCAGGTGACGGCGAGGTGATCGAAGGAATCGCGACAATCGATGAGTCCGTTATCACGGGCGAGAGCGCGCCAGTTATTCGCGAATCGGGCGGAGATCGAAGCGCGGTAACAGGAGGAACACGAGTCCTTTCGGATCAGGTTAAAGTACGCATCACCTCGAATCCGGGCGAAACCTTCCTCGACAAGATGATCGCTTTGGTTGAGGGTGCAGAACGGCAGAAGACACCGAACGAAGTTGCTCTGAACATTTTGATTGCCGGCCTCACGTTGATCTTCCTGCTGGCCGTCGCGACACTTCATCCCTTCGCCGTTTACTCCGTTTCGTCCGCGGGTTCGGGAGCGATTCCAACCATCGCGGTGCTAGTCTCTTTGCTCGTTTGCCTGATCCCAACGACAATCGGCGGACTTCTCTCCGCAATCGGAATAGCGGGCATGGACCGGGTCATGCAAGATAACGTGCTCGCCATGAGCGGGAAGGCCGTGGAAGCATCCGGTGACATTAATACTCTGTTGCTGGATAAGACAGGCACCGTCACGCTCGGAAATCGGCAGGCAGTGGAGTTCCTTTCGTTCGCGGGCGTGAGCGAGCAGGAACTGGCGGACGTAGCGCAGCTTTCCAGCTTGGCCGACGAGACACCGGAAGGGCGCTCCGTCGCGGTGCTTGCAAAAGAGAAGTACGGGCTTCGCGGGCGCGAAGTATCTCAGCATAACGCCAACTTCATTCCCTTCTCCGCCTATACGCGCATGAGCGGCGTAGACATCGATGGCCGCCAATTGCGCAAAGGCGCGAGCGGAGCGATAGCTAGGTTTGTAAATGAACGCGGCGGCACGGTGCCCGGCAATTTCGAAGAGGTCGCGGACCGCATTTCGCGAAGCGGCGGAACCCCCCTCGCGGTAGCCGATGGCCCGAAAGCGCTCGGGATCATTCACCTGAAAGACATTGTTAAAGGCGGCATGAAGGAGCGCATGGGCCAGTTGCGCCTGATGGGCATTCGTTCGGTGATGATCACCGGCGACAACCCTCTTACCGCCGCGGCCATCGCAACCGAGGCCGGGGTGGACGACTTTCTCGCGCAGGCGACGCCCGCCGACAAGCTCGTCTACATCAAAAAGGAGCAGGCAGAAGGCCGCTTGGTTGCCATGACGGGCGACGGCACGAACGATGCGCCTGCGCTAGCTCAGGCCGACGTTGGCGTGGCTATGAACACCGGCACGATGGCGGCCAAAGAAGCCGGCAACATGGTCGATCTGGATAGCAATCCAACCAAGCTGATTGAGATTGTCGCCATCGGCAAACAGCTGCTCATCACGCGCGGAGCACTCACAACCTTCTCGATCGCCAACGACGTCGCGAAATATTTCGCTATTATTCCAGCCATGTTCATGGCGACGTATCCCGCACTGGCGCACTTCAACATCATGCGGCTCCATACACCACAAAGCGCGGTGTTAGCGGCCGTTATCTTCAATGCGTTAGTCATTATAGCGCTTGTGCCGCTCGCTCTCCGAGGCGTTAAATATCGTCCGCTTTCTGCCGCGGCATTGTTGCGCCGCAACATTCTGATCTATGGCGTCGGAGGGATTCTTGTTCCGTTCCCCGGCATCTGGATCTTGGATCAGCTACTCGTGTGGTCGCACCTGGCGTAACGGGGGAAAGGAACCTATGTTTCGACAACTTTTGCCCGCGCTTCGCATGACGGCACTCCTGACAGTGCTGACCGGGCTTATTTATCCCGGCGTGGTAACCGGTTTGTGCCAGGTCTTCTTCAGACACCAGGCAAATGGCAGCTTGATTCAGTTGAATGGCCAAATCATCGCGTCATCTCTCATCGCCCAGAACTTCTCAAAGCCGGAGTATTTTCATCCACGCCCGTCCGCGGCGGGAAATGACGGTTATGACGCCACGGCCTCGGGCGGATCAAACTTCGGGCCTACAAACCAGAAACTGTATGACCGTGTGAAGATCTCTGTCGATAACTTTCGGAAAGAGAATCCGGACTTCCAAGGTTCCATTCCGTCCGATGCGGTTACTGCATCCGGCAGCGGCCTGGATCCTGAGATCAGTCTGGCGAATGCAGAAGCACAGGTGAGACGAGTGGCGCGGGCCCGGGGTATCTCCGCTTCTGAGATTCAGCAGGTTCTGTATTCGGCGTCCCGCGGCCGTGACTTGGGCTTCTTGGGCGAGCCTCGTGTCAACGTTCTACAACTCAACCTTGCTTTAGATCAGCGACACCCGGTCGGGAAATAATTTACCTCTAACCCGAAGCAGATCTTGTAGCCGCGAGGTATGCCTTAATTGGAATCGATGCATTCCACGAGATAATACTCGGGAGTGTCCATTGAGCGCACATCCGTCCGCGCCTTACGGCAATCTCTGCTCCGGCTACTAGCTGCATTAGCTGGAGTAGCGGCCGTCACTTGGATTGACGTCAGCCTGCTCCATGTCAATAGTGCAACCGCGGCATTCACGTTTTTGGTCTTGATTCTGGGCCTGGGGACACGGACTAATCTCCTGGAATCGGTGGCCGCGTCCATCGCCAGCACACTGGCTTACAACTATTTCTTTCTCCCTCCCATCGGGACATTCACCATTGCCGATCCGCAAGACTGGGTGGCCCTCTCCGCATTCCTGGCGACCGCCATCACGGCGAGCCATCTCTCGTTAAGTAGTCGACGCAGAGCGGAGGATGCTCGTGCGCGCCAGCGCGAGCTGGAACGTATGTACGAGTTTAGCCGCGCACTCATTCTCGGAAATGACGATAGTAGTTTTCCGGACCAGGTTATACATCAAGTCTCGAACCTGTTTGACGTCAAAAGCGTTTGGTTTTACTCCTGCGAAACGGATGCCGTCTCTAAAACGGAGACTGTACGAGCCCTCTTCCAAGAGTCTGATTTACGCGAGGTGGCCCGTACAGGTACGGCTCGGATCGATCGCGACAATGGTACTGCGATTGTTCCCATTCGATTGGGCGGAGCGCCGTCAGGTACGCTCGGCATCGCAGCTGATTTCTCGCTTCCCGATGTCGTTCTGGACGCTATCACCCAACTGATTGCGATTGCGATTGAACGAGCCAGGGCGCAACGTGTGGCGACGCTCACCGAAGCAACTCGCCAGAATGAAGAGCTGAAGTCGACCCTGCTTGATGCTCTCGCTCACGAATTTAAGACGCCGCTGACTTCGATCAAGGCGGCAACTTCATCCCTTCTCTCGGCGCATCGATTGGACGAATTAATTCGGGAACTGATAACGATCGTTGACGAAGAAGCCGATCGCATGACGAATCTAGTTAGTGACACAATCGAACTCGCTCGCCTTACGGGAGGTGCCGTGAAACTACAACGGGAACTGTGTTCTCCTGAGCAGTTGGTCTATTCTGCCCTCGCAGATATGCGACATTTTTTTGAAGGGCGGAAGATCGATGTCGAAATCTCTCCCGATCTGCCGTTCATCAACGTGGATAGCCAGCTCACTCAGCTCACGTTTAGGCAGCTTCTGAGTAATGCCTGGAAATACTCTTTGCCGGATTCAACCATACGCCTCAGGGCCAATCTGCAGGACGAGTTCATTCGCTTCCAACTTGTCACGAAGGGCGCTGTTATACGAAAGCCGGAGCAAGATCGACTTTTCGAGAAGTTTTATCGGGCCCCAGGCGTGCGCTCGCTGGTTCCAGGATCGGGTATGGGTTTGAGTATCTGCCGTCAGATTGTTGAAGCGCAAGGAGGACGCATTTGGGTGGAGAGCGAACCGGAGGCGGGAACGACGTTTTCACTTACGCTGGCGACAGATGATGCACAAGCCCGTATTTCAGAGCCTCGACGACAACACATAGCATGAAGGGGAACATACTTGTCGTGGATGATGAGCCACAAATCCGGCGAGTGATGAAGACAACTTTGACGTCGGAGGGTTACGCCGTTGTAAGCGCGAAGTCTGCCACGGAAGCATTCGAGCAGTTAAGACAGGAGCGTTTCGATCTCGTCTTATTGGACGTCAATATGCCCGGCGAGAATGGCTTGGACGCTTGTTCTCAGATTCGAAGTACTTCGGAGATTGCGATTATCATGCTCACCGTCCGAAATAGTGACGCGGATAAGGTGGCTGCTCTGGACGCCGGAGCCGATGACTATGTGACAAAGCCTTTCAGCATCCCCGAGCTTCTCGCGCGTATTCGAGCGAATCTGCGCAGAGTTCCCTATTCCACCACCGGCGGCCCAAGCTCTATCAAGTTCGCGAACGTGGAGGTGAACCTGGACAGTCGGCACGTGTACGTGGATGGCCGCGATGTTCGCTTCACGCCGAAAGAGTTTGATTTGCTGCATTACCTGGCGAGTCATCCGAACGTGACGATTCCGCACAGACTATTGCTGCAAACAGTGTGGGGGCCCGATTACGGTGACGAACTGTCGTATATCCACGTATTCGTTAATCAGATCAGGAAGAAGATTGAGCTAGATCCCGCAAATCCCAAACACCTGCTCACCGAGCCTCGCGTCGGGTACCGGTTCTCGTTAGAACGGTAAGCAATCGCCAGCACGCATACCGCCGGGATGCTGAGAGATTCGAATGCTGTTGTCAAATTCTTCAGTCACAGCGCTCTAAAAAATCCCGTACCCTCTGATCCCAAACACTTTAACTCCAAATCCTCGCACCCCCAAAGTTCGTTTCCGCCCTTTCTCATGCTATGTTCCGGCAGGCTCACCGGAACCGCCCAACCCGGTGAGCCATTTGACCGCAGGAGTCCTCACATGTCCACCGATGCCCAAATCGCCGCCAACCGCCGCAATGCCCAGCTCTCTACCGGTCCCTCGGAGTCCGGCAAAGCCGCTTCTTCCTTAAATGCCTTGAAAACCGGACTCAGCGGCCGTACCGTCCTCCTGCCATCCGAGGACGCCGCCGCCTACACCGCCCACGTCGCCCGCATCGAAGCCCAATGGAAGCCCGCCACCGATCCCGAGCGCTCGCTGGTCCAGGCGCTTGCCGATACCGAATGGCGCCTGCTCCGTATCCCTTCCCTCGAAGCCGGCATCTATGCCCTCGGCCGCCTCGAATGCGCTGGCATGTTCCCAGATCAGGACGAGTCCGTGCGCCCCGCCCTGATCGAAGCCCACATCTTCCGCTCCTCGCGCCGCGATCTCTCCAATCTCAGCCTCCAGGAAGGCCGCCTGCGCCGGCAGCGCGAAAAAGACACCGCCGCTCTGCGCGAACTGCAAGCCATCCGCCACAAGGCCGAGCAAGCCCGCCTCGACTATGCCGCCCGCGAGTACATCGTTGCCGTCCAAGAAGATACCTACGACGACTTCGATCCCGTCGCGCTTGGCTTCGAATTTTCACTCGACCAAATCGAGGTGCGCGCCATGGAGCTCGACAAGAATCTCTTCGCCGAATACGAGCGCGAGCTCGCCGCATCCCGCGCCGCCAAGAAAGCCGCCTGACAGTGGCGCGGCCACTCTTTGGCCGCCGCGTCCTGATTCCTCGGGACGCTTGCTTTTTGGCCATCTCAGTGTGTGCATCGGCTTTCACCAGCGGCCATCTTTGTCTTACCGTAAGCTGAAGGTGTTTCCAATGAAATTGCAGACCGTTTGTTTCGCTCTCTTACTGTGTCTTGAGCTATGGGGCGTTCCTCTCCACGCGCAAAACCCGAACTCCGGCGACGTCACGCGCGCTACCCTCGACAACGGTCTGCGCGTCGTCATCATTCGCGACCCACTGGCGCCAGTTGCCACGATTGAAGAGAATTATCTCGCCGGTGGTAATGAGACACCACCAGGCTTCCCCGGCACCGCGCACGCTCAGGAACACATGGCTTTCCGCGGCTGCACCGGCTTGACTGCCGACCAGATCGCGGCCATTTACGCGCAATTGGGCGGCTACCAGAACGCCGATACGCAACAGGGCATCACTCAATATTTCGTGACAGTGCCCTCAAAGGATCTGGACGCGGGGCTCCATATTGACGCCGCCTGCATGGCCAACATGGAAGACTCTCAAGATCAGTGGGAGCAGGAGCGCGGCGCAATCGAACAGGAAGTCGCGCGCGACCTCTCGAATCCGACTTACAAATTTATCACCCGCCTGAACCACGATCTATTTCGCGGCACGCCCTACGAGCACGATGCGCTGGGCACCACCGAATCGTTCGGCAAAACCACCGGACAGATGCTCAAAGATTTTTATAGAAAATGGTACGCGCCGAACAACGCCATCCTCGTCATCACTGGCGACGTCGACCCTGCTGCCACGCTCGCCAAAATCAAACAGTATTACGGCGCTATCGGCCAGCACCCAGTCCCCGCCCGCCCCGCGATCGATCTCCAACCGGTCGCGGCGGATTCGTTCACGCTCGATAGCAACCTGCCCTACATGCTTACCTTTCTGGCATATCGCTTTCCCGGTACCAGCAGCCCCGATTTCGCGGCTTGCCAAATCTTGAGCGACGCTCTCGCCAGTCAGCGCGGCGACCTTTATGGGCTCGTTCCGCAAGGCAAAGCGCTGGGCACATCTTTCGCTATGCTCGAAACCTATACCAAAGCCAGTGCCGCTTATGCCGGTGCAGCACTGCCTGCTGGGGCGGATCCGGCCGCCATTCAGGCCGAGATGAAAAAGATCCTGGCGACTTACGCCACGAACGGAGTCCCGCCCGATCTGATCGATGCGGCCAAGAAAGGGGAGATCGCAAGCGCCGAGTTTGCGCGCAACTCCATCTCGAACCTCGCCGCCTTATGGTCTCAGGCGCTCGCTGATGAAGGCCGCCAGTCTCCTGAAGAAGACGTAGAGGCAATTAAGCGCGTCACGGTAGACGACGTCAATCGCGTCGCGAAGAAGTATTTGCTCGAGCAAAACGCGATCACCGCGACTCTGAAGCCGCAGCCTTCCGGTCAGGCAGTTTCTGCGAAGGGCTTCGGCGGTTCCGAGAAGACCACGTCCGCGCCCACTAAGCCCGTTGCCTTGCCCGAATGGGCAGAAGCGTCGGTCAAATCGCTGCGCGTTCCGCAAAGCTCCATCCATCCCGCGGATATGAAGCTGGCGAATGGCATCCGCCTCATCGTCGAAACCGAAAAGACCAGCCCGACCATCACGTTACTGGGCTCGATCAAAACACAGATTCAGATGCAAACCCCTCCCGGGCAGGATGGCGTTTCGGATGTCCTCGAAGGCCTTTTCTCCTATGGCACCAAGACGCTCGACCGCATCCAATTTCAGAAAGCGCTCGACGATATCGCTGCTTCCGAATCCGCCGGTTCTAATTTCAGCCTGAAGGTGTTGAAGCAGGATTTCACGCGCGGCGTCGAGTTGCTGGCCGATAACGAACTGCATCCCGCGCTGCCTCGCGACGCATTCCAGGTGGTTCAGCAACAGACCGCCCAGGAGAGCGCCGGAGAACTCGAGTCTCCAGCCTACCGCACCGACCGGGCACTCACGCGCGCGTTGGTCCCGCCCAAGGATCCTCTGCTGCGCGAGACCACTCCACAAACCATCACCTCGCTCAAATACGAAGACGTTCAACGCTACTTTGCCGCCACCTTCCGGCCGGATCTCACCACCATCGCAGTCATCGGCGATATCACGCCCGAAGAGGCCCGTAGCGTGATCGAAAAATGCTTCGGCACATGGCAAGCTGCCGGGCCCAAGCCGGTGGTGGTTTTGCCGCCGATTCCTGGGAGCAAGCCCAGCGCCGCGAACGTACCGGACCCCAGCAGCGTGCAGGATCAGGTCCAACTGGCACAAGAGCTCGAAATGAATCGCTTCAGCCCGGACTACTACGCTCTGCGCTTAGGCAACCATGTGCTAGGCGGTGGCTTTTATGCGACACGCCTCTACCGCGATCTGCGGCAAAACGCCGGTTATGTCTATAACATCGACGATTCTCTGGAAGCCGGTGAAACACGCGCGACTTACTCCATCGACTTTGGCTGCGATCCGAAAAACGTCTCCAAGGCCCGGGCCATGGTGGATCAGGAGCTGGTAACTATGGCGCAATCGGATGTTACGCCCGCTGAGTTGCAGCAGGCGAAAGCCTTGATCTTGCGTCAGATTCCTTTGGCCGAATCGAGCGAAGATGCGGTCGTCGGCGGCTTCATCGCCCGATCGCGTATCGGCCTGCCGCTCGATGAGCCGTTTCACGCCGCTGAGAAGTACTTCAATATGGGCGCGGACGAGGTACGCGCCGCTTTTTCAAAATGGGTGAAGCCTGGCGACATGGTGCAGGTAGTTCGCGGCCCTGCCCCACAGTAGAGAGCTAACAGCCTATGTCTGAGCGTCAAGGCGAAAATCTGGACAGGAAGATCCAGGCGGGCATAGCGCAAAATTCGACACAAGCTCGCCCGCCTCTAGAAACTTTGAGGAAAAACTTTGCCTCGCTGGTCAAGCGTCTGACTCCGGAAGTGGAACCCGCGACGGTGTTCTCATTGCGCCCTCTTTCTAAGGACGAGCCTCGGTGAACGTTCGCGAACTCGGCGCACTGCTGCGTACGCGCCAGACTTCCTGCGTCGAATTGATCACCCAGGCTATCGACAGAGCGAAGAACCAGGAAGACCTCCGCGCGTTCATCACGATCACAGAGACGCAGGCGCGCGCCGATGCTGCCGAGCGCGATCGTGAACTGCAGGGCGGCGTGGATCGCGGCCCTTTTCATGGCATCCCCATCGCTCTGAAAGATCTTTTCTATACCAAAGGCGTGCGAACAACCGGCGGCTCGAAAATATTCGAAAACTTCGTGCCCGATCTCGATGCCACTGTTGTGGAGCGCGTGCGGGCTGCAGGCGCTATCAGCATAGGCAAGACAAACCTTCATGAGCTGGCGTTTGGGATTACTTCGAGAAACCCGCACTATGGCCCCGTTCTGAATCCGCTCGATAAATCGCGCCTTGGGGGAGGGTCTAGCGGGGGTTCGGCAGCGGCGATTGCGGCGGGCATTGTGCCGATGGCTCTAGGCACGGATACAGGAGGCTCGATCCGCATTCCGGCCTCTTACTGCGGCATCGTTGGCCTCAAGCCCACTTACGGCCTCGTCAGCCGCCGCGGTGTTTTGCCGCTCGCCTTCAGTCTTGACCACGTCGGACCGCTCGGATCGTGTGTCGAAGATTGCGCGTTGGCAATGAATGCAATTGCAGACGCTCGTACCGAATTCAACCTACCCGTCCTGCCAGATCTCAGGGGTCTCCGCGTGGGTATACCACGACAGTTCTTCTTCAATCGCCTGGATAAGGAAGTCGCGGCCCGCGTGAGCCGAACGCTTAGCCTAATGGAGCTGGCCCGCGCAATCGTCAGCGATATTCACACGCCCGATATGGCTGAAATCAACGCTGCTGCGCCGATCATTCAGCTCGCGGAATTTGCCTCCTTGTATGTCCAGCAGAATGATCCTTCTGTTTTTGGCGCCGATGTTTGGGCTCTTCTTGAACAAGGCCGAATGATCGCAGGCCATGAGTACGTGAACGCACAAAGATTGCGCACTCTGTTTCGTCAAGAGCTGGATGCGCTCTGGCAAAGGGTCGATCTGCTCGTGACGCCCACGACTCCCATCGCCGCCCCGTCAGCCGATCAGGAAAACGTCACGATCGGTGGCGTGGAAGAGACCGTCCGTATGGCCTCTACGCGGCTGGTGCGCGGGATCAACTATTTGGGTGAACCGGCGTTGTCTATGCCGTGCGGCAAAACCGATACTGGCATGCCCGTCGGCTTGCAGCTTATCGGCGCACCATTTGCCGAACCTAAGCTTTTACAGATTGCGAAGACTCTAGAGGGGATGCTCGAGGGGCAGGCCTGATCCCTCAATCGCGCGCCAGCCCCCATCAAGTGAGATCACGTTCTTATATCCCATCTTCTGAAGATTGTCTGTAGCGAGAGCCGAGCGAAAACCGCCTCCGCAATAGAGAACGAGTTTCGTGTGCTTTTCGGGAAAGGTCGTCTCGATATCGCGTTCGATGGTCCCCTTGCTTAAGTGAATGGCGCCGGCGGCATGATTCGCTTCCCACTCATGATCCTCGCGCACATCGACGAGTTGCCCCGCGTCACCGGTGCTGCGCAAGCGCTCGTACTCCTCGATGTCGATCTCGTGTATTCGCTTCCTTGCGTCGTTCACGATCGCGAGAAAGCCCTCGCTATGATGCTTTTCGGCAGTCGCCATGTCCTAAGCGGTCCCGCTCAACACAGCATTAAGAGATCCCTGCCGGTATCCTTCGAGATCGAGCGTTACGTAAAGAAAACCGAGCTGCTTGAAGATCGCCGTGAGCTCCTGGGCCATTTCAACAGTCAAAGCTCGCGGCAGCTCGTCTCTTGCGATCTCGATGCGCGCTAACTCGCCGTGGAAACGTACCCGGAACTGTCTGAACCCAAGCGCCCGAATCGCCTCCTCGCCTTGCTCGATCGTCTGAATCGTCTCGACCGTCACCGGAGTTCCGTAAGGAACGCGAGAGCTAAGGCAGGCTGCGGCCGGGCGGTCCCAGGTCGAAAGCCCCGCCAAGCGTGACAGCTCCCGAATCTCTGCTTTGCTCAGATTGGCGTTCACCAGAGGCGCTTCCACCTGGTGCAACTTCGCAGCCGCTTGCCCTGGCCGGTAATCCCCTAAGTCGTCGGCATTCACGCCATAGACGATGTGGTCGAAGCCGGCTTCTGCCGCGTATGCGTCAAGACGCGTGAATAGCTCGTCCTTGCAGTGGAAGCAGCGATTCTTGTCATTCTTCACATAGTCCGGATTTTCGAACTCGTAAGTCGAAATGTATTCGTGGCGGAAGCCGCACTCCGCCGCAAACTCTTCGGCAGCACGCTTGTGAGAAGTAGGTATGGAAGCCGAATCGGCAGTGATCGCGACCGCGTTATCCCCGAGCACTCGATGTGCGGCCCAAGCCAGATAAGCCGAGTCGGTCCCACCCGAATACGCAATGACCGCGCGCCTCAAAGAGCCCAAGTACTCAAACAGGTGTTCCTGCTTTTCAACCAGTTCCGCTTCGCCCGAACCGTTTGCCGTGCCCTGAATGCTTACAAGAGCGGACATACTTGAAGTATAGAACCGCCCTTGTAGCCGCCTTTCTATTGCAGCGGGAGTTCGCCGTTCTTGCCCGCTTCTTCGTCTGGTTCAGGAATGCAGGAAGCCGCCGCAACTACATCCCCTTCTTCCATCCGAACCAACCGGACGCCTTGTGTCGACCGGCCGGCTTGGCGAATCTCGCCCGATTCCAGCCGTATGATCTTGCCGTCTTTGGTGATGATCATCAGATCGGTGATTTCGCGCACCGAAAGCACCGCCACCACCTTGCCGACCTTCGGGGTCGTCTTCATGTTGATTACGCCTTTACGGCCGCGGCCGGTCAAGCGATAATCCCTGAGCGGCGTTCGCTTACCGAAACCGTTTTCCGAGATGGAAAGGATGAGACCGTTCTCATCGACTATTTCAAGGCCAATTAGATAATCTTTGTCCTCGAGATCCATCGCGCGTACGCCGCGAGCCTGCCGACCCATGGCACGCACTTCGTCTTCGTTGAAGCGGATTGCCATGCCTTCATGCGAGCCGAGGAAGATGAACTTGTCTCCCGTCGTAATCGCGGCGCCCAACAACTCATCATTCTCGTCAAGCGCAAGCGCAATGATGCCGCGGGCGAGCGGGTTGTCGAATTCCGTCAGTTCGCATTTCTTGATTACGCCTTGACGAGTCACCATCACGATGAATTTGCCCGCTTCAAATTCCTTGACCGATAGGAACGCTTTCACGCTTTCATCCGGCTGCAAATTGATTAGCCCCGAAACGTGTTTGCCTTTGCCTGTGGTTGCAGCATCGGGAATCTCGTAAATTTTCAGCCAGTAAACGCGGCCCTTGTTGGTAAAGATCAGCAGATACGAATGCGTCGACGCAATTACCAAGTGTTCAACGACGTCTTCCGAACGGGTTCCCATCCCGATACGTCCCTTGCCGCCGCGCGATTGACGTCGGTAAGTGTCAACCGATGTGCGCTTGAGATAGCCGCCGCGTGAGACTGTTACGGCGACATCCTCCATTTGGACCAGGTCCTCCAGGCGAATGTCACCCGTGTCTTCAATGATCTGCGTGCGACGTTCATCGCCGAAATCTTTCTGTACTTCTTTCAGCTCCTTGATGATGAGGTTCTTGAGCACCTTCTCAGAGCCCAGAATTTCAAGGTACCCGAGGATCATGCGTTGTATTTCCGTCAGCTCATCGAGGATCTTCTGCTGCTCCATGCCAGTCAGGCGTTGTAACTGTAGTTCGATAATGGCTTGTGCTTGCCTCTCCGTAAACTCGAACGTCGAGATCAAACCCTCGCGAGCCTCTTTCGGAGTTTTTGCGGCCCGTATCAACGAGATCACCGCATCCAGATTGTCGAGCGCCTTCTTAAATCCAAGCAGCAGGTGTTCCCGTTCCCGCGCTTTTCGCAACAGGTAATCCGTGCGGCGTCGCACAACATCGATTCGATGCTCAATGAAGCGCTTGATCAGGTCTAGTAAGCCGAGTTCGCGCGGCTGCCCGTTGACAATCGAGAGCATGATAGCCCCGAAATTGACCTGCATCTGCGTTTGCTTATACAAATTGTTGAGCACAACTTCGGCGTTCTCGCCGCGCTTCAACTCGAAAACAATGCGCATGCCATCGCGATCGCTCTCATCGCGGGCATCGGAAATGCCCTCCAGCTTCTTATCCGAAACCAGCGCGGCCACGTGCTCGAGCAGACGCGCTTTATTCACTTGGAAAGGTATTTCAGTTACAACAATCGATTCGCGGTCCTTACCCAACTTCTCGGTCGCGGCCTTGGCGCGGAGTTTGATGCTGCCCCGGCCCCTAGTGAAATAGTCGAGAATGCCTTGGCGGCCGAGAATGAATCCGCCGGTCGGGAAGTCAGGGCCCGGAACCATCTCAATGATTTTGGCGAGCGGAGTGTTCCGGTCCTCTATCAACGCGACCGTCGCGTTGATAATCTCTCTCAGGTTGTGGGGCGGGATATTGGTCGCCATCCCGACCGCAATACCCGACGAGCCGTTGATCAGCAGGTTTGGAACACGCGTCGGCAGCACTTCAGGCTCATGCTCGCTGTCGTCGTAGTTGGGCCGAAAATCGACCGTTTCCTTATCGATATCCTCGAGCAGCATCCCGGCGATTTTGGCTAGGCGAGCCTCGGTATACCGCATGGCCGCCGGCGGATCGCCGTCCACCGAACCGAAGTTACCCTGCCCGTCAATCAGCGGGTATCGCATGGAAAAGGATTGCGCCATCCGCACCAGTGAGTCGTAAACAGGAGCGTCGCCGTGCGGATGGTATTTACCAAGAACTTCGCCGACGATCTTGGCGCACTTCCGAGTAGGCCGGTTGAAGTGCAGCCCCATCTCATGTAGCCCGAACAGGATTCGGCGGTGGACCGGCTTCAGGCCGTCTCGCACATCCGGAAGGGCCCGACCGACGATGACGCTCATCGCGTAATCGAGATACGAGCGCTTCATCTCGTCTTCGATATTTATCGGAATCAGATTCTTCGGCTCGCCCGTTGGCGGCGGAAACAAGGAACCGTCGTTAGGTGGATTTTGATCGGCCAAAAAGACACTCCTACAGTGCAGCAACCGAACTCGCAAACCGCTGACGCCAGGGAGGTTAGCTTAGATGTCGCTGTACTTACATTTTAGCAGTTCTCGGTTTCCGAAATGAGGGAAAACACCGTAGAAGTTCTGGTTCCGGGAGCCCAGGTAAGGCCTAGCCACACAAGCCACCGCAGTCGAGGTTTCAGCCGCCAGTGTAGCGATCAAAACCTCCTCTTCGGCCATGACCAGCGTCCTTCCAACTAAAGTAATCCTGGATGTTCCGCTAGACGGCCGCGATTTCACGCAGTTGCTCAAACTGAATCCCGGAGTGAACGCAAACGGCTCGGGGAACGGAAACCGGGTGAATGCCATCAACTGGCAGATTGATGGGGCCCATAATAACGACGAGGGGCACAATAGCGCGGCGGTAAATCAGGGTGGCGTCTCCGGCATTGCCGAACCTATTTTGCCCATCGATGCAATCGACGAATTCTCGCTTTTTGCCCATCGATGCAATCGACGAATTCTCGCTACAAACGGATAACAATGCCGAGCAGGGGCGCAACAGCGGCGGCACGTTTCGCTCAGGCTGATCAATACTCTTTGGCCCGCTAATTCGCTTACCGGACCGGCCACTCAAGATAACTTCTTCAGCTCTGCCAACAATATCTCGGATAACTACAACGGAATCGTCAAAATAGACCATATCTTCAACCAGAAGAACAATATTGCATTTCGCTACTTATTGCATTTCGCTACTTTGGTGGAACCCGCTCGCAAACGAAAGCTGTCGGTCCCTTCTCGCTTCCCGCGCTGGGAACTTCTTGAGGGTGGCCAATCGCTGGTCAATGCTTCGCTACACTGGGAGTATCTCGCGAATGCTTTCTATAGTTATTCCCATTCATAATGAGGAACCAGCCATCCTGCCTCTTTATGACCGCCTTACTACCGTTGCTGAAAAGCTTCGGCAGGCATACGAAATCATTTTCATTGATGACGCCTCGACAGATCGAAGCTTCGACCTATTAGCCAATTTAGTCGAAACAGACGGGCATCTGAAGGTGCTTCGTTTGCGGCGTAATTTCGGGCAAACGGCGGCGCTAGCTGCAGGATTCGATGAGGCCCAGGGTGACATTGTCGTCTCCCTCGACGGCGATTTGCAGCACGAGCCCGAAGATATCCCTCTTTTGCTTGAGAAGATCCATGAAGGCTACGATATAGCGAGCGGCTGGCGTAAGGACCGCGTCGATAACGCGGTTACGCGCAAGATCCCATCTCGCATTGCCAACTGGATGATGAAGCGTGCTTCGGGAGTTGAACTGCACGATTTCGGCACCACGTTCAAGGCTTATCGCGCTGAAGTTCTTAAAGACATCAATCTTTATGGCGAACTGCACCGTTTCATACCCGCGTTAGCTAGCTTTTATGGGGCTCGAGTGGCCGAGGTGCCCATCAGGAATGTCGAGCGCCCGAATGGAGAATCGCACTACGGTTTGGGCCGGACTTTCCGGGTATTTTTCGACATACTCACCATCAAGTTCCTGCTCCGCTATCTCACGCGTCCCATGCACTTTTTTGGTAAATGGGGATTGGCGGGCATTGGCTTGGGCAGCATTTTACTTGTGTGGATGCTCATCTCGAAGTTGGCCGGACACGACATCATCGCCGAGCATGGACCGCTACTCGTGGCCGGCGCTTTGCTCTGGATCTCCGGGCTGATGGCTTTCAGCACGGGGCTAATAGGGGAAGTTCTCATGCGAACGTACTTCGAAAGCCAGGGTCGCCGGATCTACGCGGTCCGTGAAATCCGCACCCGGCACGAGCATGTGGCGGATGGCGCTCGTTAGTTCCTTCGATTCGATCATCTTCGATTACGGCGGGGTTCTTGTCAGTCACCAAAGGGAAGGCGATCTGGCACACATGGCGGCACTGCTTGGCATCCCTTTAGGCCGGTTCATCGAGGTTTACTGGGTCAAGCGAGCCGAATACGATAAGGACGCCCTGACCGCCGCAGAATACTGGCGTGACATTGCACGTGAGACAGGAGTTTCACTGACCGCCAGGACGATCGACCAGTTGATCGACATGGACACTGAAAGCTGGATGCAGTTTGACGAGGTGATGTGGGATTGGGTCGGTCAACTCCGCAAAGCCCAGAAGCGTATCGCGATTCTTTCGAATATGCCGCGTGAGCTCGGCGAGGCGCTTAAGACGAGGACCACTAGGCTTGAGGTTTTCGATCAGATCACGCTCTCATACGAGGTGCGCGCCGCCAAGCCAGAGACAGCCATCTATGAGCAGTGTCTCGAAGGGCTAGCTGCCCGGCCGGAGCGCACATTGTTTTTCGATGATCGTATTGACAATGTCCAAAGTGCCGAGCTACTTGGGATTCGCGCCATACAGTTCCTCGATCGGGACCAGGTGCTCCTCCAGTTTCGCGACTAACGCGCTAAGCAGATAATGCTTCGGGTCCCATCTCCGCAGCACCCCTGTTCCAGTAGCTCTCGAAGAGTCCTGCCATAGCTTCCGCAAACCCCTCATGCTCAAAGACGACTGAAGTCCACGAGGGCCGCGTCAGCACGGGATCGAGAAGCGCGACCAGTCCGCATCTGCTGTCAAAGAGCGCCAGCTTTAGCGGCAGCCGGTCGAGAGTTCGAATTTCCACGCCAGCTCCTCGATAATCTTGCAGCCGTTCGCGATGCTCGGGATCGATCTGGCCTGCTTCGATCAGGAGCCGCGCGCGCACTCCTCTTGCCGCCGCTTCTTTCACGAGTTGCTCATCCAGCGGATCGACGGCAAAGGGCGGCCGTGAAAACTCCACGTAGTGATGCGCGACAGTGGTCAACATACGGCGGTAGTGGATTGCCGTCTGCGTAGGATCATTCACCAAGCTGAGGAATTCGAGGGTGCCCCGCACATCTTGCCCCTCAAGAAATGCGGACCGCAGATCTTCGATCAAGCCGCTAGCGAGCCGCGCCTGCTCGGTCAGTTCAGTTTGCAGCACCTTAGTGCGTCGCGCCAGATAGCTCGGAATAGCCAAGCTGGGATCGACTGCCGAAAAGAGCTTGGTTTTCTCTTGAATTACCTGAGCGAACCCCTTCTCTACCAAGCTGTCCAGCACCTCGTAAATCTTCTGTCTCGGCACATGCGCGCGAGCTGCGAGCTCCAGTGCTTTGAAACGTGGATGGCCCAAGAGGACCAAGTAAGAACGAGCTTCGTAGGCGTTGAGTCCAACTTGCTGCAGTTTGCGCCAGTTCAGTTGGTAATCAGACGCCGTAGCGTCCCGGCTTTTCATCGAACCGAGAACATATCACATTCCCAGGCGCGGCGATCAGCCGGAGGTGGACTGAACCGTCTCGCTCGCGATAGCTATTTAGTTGTAATCCGCAAAGTGACTACTTCGAAAGGTTCGAAGGCAAGCTCCACGCCATTCTGATCTACCGGTAGCGCTCGCAAGTTGTCCTCGACACCCGAGCATAGCTGAGCGGATTCGAGGTTCGAATGAAGAAAATGGAGCGCGGTTCGCGTACCTTTTCCAGATGATTCCGCTAAACGCAGAATCATCCCATTCTCATCTTCGGCCTTCTTCCAAGTGATGAGTGAAATGTTACGCGCGGCGACATCGAGAAATCCTTCACCCCCAGCTGGCAGCGGCCGCGGCGGATCGCCGACTTTATCTTGCGAAACAACATAGTTAAGCTCCGCCGGCCGCATTTCTTCCCATCCCAGACGAGCCAGTTCGCCTCCGTCCAGTTGCGCGCCGCTAGTCACGGTGTATCGAAAAGTGAACTCTCCGCCCTGCCCCGTGCGATAATTCGTGTGCCAGTAATTGTTCATAACATACGAGAAGATCGTTCCAGTTTTCGGCTGAAACTCGCCCGGCCATTTGCCGCGATTGATGTCTCCGAAGCTCGCGAGCGAGGCATCCACTGGAACAATTCCCACTGCTGTGTTCGAATTGTGGACTGCCATCCACTGTTGGACGTTGAACCACTCGAGACTGCCGCCTTTCATTAGATCTCGCGCCGGATTGATCCATCCCTGTTGCGAGGCAAAGCTAAACTCCGGATTCGAAGCTGCAACCGGGAAAGCAAAGTAAGCGGCTTCCTTAGCGGTTGTATACTTTTTGTGAATCCGGTAAAGGAACTCGATCTTCTTCTGCTTGTTGAAAACAAGAATCTCTGTTCGCACTTCGGGTGTGTTTACGCTCGAGCTCGTCAAGCGGATCGAATAGCCCCACGGCATCTGCTCGACGCCTAAGAACTTCCCATGGGATGCCGGATGAACAGTGAGTTGCCCGGGAGGGAGCGCCGGAAAAGGATTAATCATCTGGGTATCACCATCGCCGCCAGTCACATATAAATACTGACCAAATTTGTAGGGGCTGCCCGAATCTACAACATCGCGCCGCAATTGCTTGTCGTAAATGCTAGCCAGCGCGCCACCGCCTTCATCTATGGTGATCCGGTAAAAGCCGTTCTCAACCGTCTTCGTATTTGGTTTTGAAACTGAAGCAGGCCCGTGCTCACCATAGGTAATACTAAAGCACTTATAGCCGACCGCCGGCAGGTCGCTGGCAAGGAATCGGACGTGGATAAACTTCTCCTTTTCATAAAGCACTTCCAGGGGAACTTCTGCATGGGTTGTCAGATCCACGAGTTTGGGATGCTCAAATAGATCGGTTTCAACTACGGCGTCGCGCTGCCAACTAAGAGAGTTAAAAACAACCAGGGTATTAGCGGGAATATGAATCCGATCCGCCAGTTGGCTCAAGGAGCGGTTCATTACATCTTCAATTTGCAAAGACGCTCTATCGGCACGATCATCCTTCACGCGCAGTTGCTTGATCGATTCCGCATGATCCGGTTGTGAAACAGAGTTATAGGAGAGCCAAGTGTGTTCCGCGAAGAGAATAATATTACGCCATATATCTGCAAAAGCCCCGACGGGAGGATTTAGATTCGCATCTATAGAATGCGTGACCGACGAAAGCACTTCAGCCGAAAGAGCCCGATTCTGATTGTGCCGGTCTTCTACCTCAAAATAAATGTCGCTCCCGATGCCGTCTTCCCAGTAGCCTCCCCCGTCACCTTGGAAAGTGGGCAAGTCACGGCCGAAACGGGCATCGACGTAATGGAAGAAGTCAGGAAAGGTCGCGTAGTTGAGTTTCGGGAAGGCATACTGCTTATTCCAATCATCGGCGAATGTAGCGGTCGAGGGCACCAGATCGGTATTCTCGACCTGCGTGCCATAGAGCAGCGCAACATCGGGCTTGTAAGCCGGCTTGGAGTATGCCTGTAAGTAGATGGGCAGCGATTCCCGAACCGCATTTAATTGCGGGGACAGCCCGAATAAGGTCTGCACCTGCTCGTAATGTCGCGAATACCAGAACAGAACTTTCTTTCCATCGGGTCCCTGCCACCAGAAAGGAGATTTTTCATTCCAATGGTCGTAGTAGAAAATAGGCGCTCGATCGTTATTGGAAGCCGCCACCCAATACTTCACTCCGCTGCCCGCCAAAATTGAGGGATAACTACCCGAGTAAGTGGGAACGTCCGTTATATTGGCATACTCGAATGGCAGATCGTAAAGGCGCGAAAGCTTCTTTGAATCATAGAGAGAGCGGTACAAGGTTTCGAGAGAAGCGTAATCCGTGAGGAGGTTGCAATACTGAACCGGCATCGCCATCTTTCCCGTGCGGATGAGATTCAAGATCTCATCCCGCTTTGGTTTGGGCCGCGTTTGGAGAAGCTGCTGTAAATTCCATGAGCCGTCCATGGAAAACCGGAAGTCCGGATGCTCGTGAATCAGAGTTTCCGCTTGGGAAAGAACGCGCGCTTGCGTCTCGGCCACCTTTCCCTGATAGTCAGTGAAGCCTATGTCGAGATGGGTGTGCGGAACAACAAACATGGTCCACTTGCGTTGTGCTTCCAACGTTACTTCGCTTGATGCCGTAACACCCGCAATTACACGAACCCTGCCGGCTTTAGTTCCGGTCCACTCGGGAATATTTACGGATACCCTCTGCTCCCCAAATTCGCCAGGCTTAAGATGCGCGTCGTAATGCCTCCCGCTAATGTCGAGATCTACTGTGCCTGCGCTCCAGGGGCGGGGGAAACGAATAAAGGTGTCCACTACTTCAGTCAAATGATCTCCAGCATTGCGATAAAAGATGGTAGGCTCGACATCTATCTTCGGATCGCCGGGCTGATATTGGGCAGATGGGTTCTGCTGCAAACTGAGCGCGTCGTAACTGATTCCTCCGAGCTCTTCCGCTCCCGAGGTTGTCGCGGGGTCATCGACGCAGGTGATCGTAATAGCATTCCCACCGGGTTTTAGGAGCGACGGAGGAATATCGATTTCGAGCGAGCTCTGCGACTCATGCGGATCGAAAGCATAGGAAAAGTCGCTCCGGGAATAGCTGAGCTTCGGATGGAGGTAGAAAGTCCCTGCGTGCCCGTTGATATTGATGCGAAGAGCGGGAACGCGGGGCTGCTCGATCAGAGTTCCAATTTTCAGCAGATACGTTCCGGCGACAGAATTTAAAGGAAACAGGATTTGGTAACTCTGGCCTGTCTCTTGGCGGTCTGGCCAACGCTTTGCATCCTCAGCGCCTGGGCGGAAAACGAAGCTTTGACTGGGTCGGCCCTGAAACTCGACTGGAGATTGATCAAATTTTCCGATTTGCCAAATTACCTGAGGATCCGTCCGCGCATACGTAAACGGAGCGAACGCAACTAGCAGGAGTGGCAACTTGCCGGGCAGGATCATCGGGCCGGATTCCTTTCTCAGAGGTCATGATATCCGGCCCGGAATCCCGGTCAATGCAACGAGCCGAGCGTATACTGCAAAGCGGCAAACGCCTCCTGGTAATCGTATTTTGCGTTTACGTTCTCTACTTGCGCTTGTGTCTGGCCTAGTTGGGCTTGTGTCAACTCGACGATCGAAGCGAGCCCGAGATTGTATCTGCCCTGTGCAAGATCTAACGCCATATTCGCCTGCTTCAGAAGCTCTTCTGTCGCACCGATCGCCTGGAACGACGTCTTGGTACGTTCCCAATACGTGCGTACATCGCGTGCAATCCGGTCCTGGAGATCGCGGACGCGCTGGTCAGTGGCCTCCAACTGGTACTCCGCGGCTTGCCGGCGGGCGGAGAAGAGATGCCCATTGAAAACGGGGATGTTTACGTTGACGGCTGCCGCTTCGTAGCCTTGTGGGATATTCGGGTTCGCATTGCCAGCTTCGATATAAGGGAGCGCGCCTCCGACCGCGGTCAAACTTACCGTGGGCCGCTTCAAATCCCGCTCAGCATAAACGAATTTCTGATCGGCTTGCTGCTGCAAACGAATGCTCGCTAGCTCGGGACGGTTTTGAAATGCTTGCACAATCAAGGGCTCGGCTGAATCAGGCGGGTTGGGTGGCATGGGCTGCTCAGTGAGCTGATACTCGACGGATTGATCGGTACCGAGCGCCTGACCAAGGTTTGCATAAGCAGCGGCGAGCCGATCCTGAGCGCGAAGCACCATCAGTTTTGCATCTGTCAAATTGACTTGAGCAAAACTCACGTCGATCTGCGATTTGAGTTGATTTTTGAATAGTTCAGAAATCTGACTAACCACGGTTTGGCGAGTAGTCACAGTCTGCTGGGAAACTCTCACGATCTGCTGTGCCAGCAGGACTTCGTAATACGCCTGATTCACGTTTAGCAGCACGTCATAGCGAGTAGCGCGATAATCCTCGCGGCTGGCCTGCGCCTGCAACTTGGCGTTCGCCACCAGGTTCGGAGTGCGTCCAGAATCTGTGATGAGCTGAGATAGCGAGAGACCGGAGCCGAAGTGATTGAACAGCCGGGGGTCGTTAAGAACGCCAGCCCCCAAACGGCTATTTAAATTTGCCTGGGCGCCAGTAACTTCGCCATTTAATGCCGGGTAGTAAGCTGATTTTGCCTGTATCGTGATTTGGTCCGCGCGCAAGTAACCTGCCTGGGAGGCGAGCACTTGTGGATGGTTTTTAAGAGCCAGTGCTTGAGCATCCTGCAGGCTTAGGACTGGTCCGGTTGCTTGGCCGAGCAAAATGCCCGGCAAGCACATGGACGCGATCGCAAGGAAGTCCACTGCCCTCTTGCTTTTGGAGTAGTTACGCATTTGCAGGCTCATCTTGTTCGGAAGAGTGGCGATCCTTGTTTCTATAAACCAGCAGGTAAGCGGCCGGCACTATAAACACCGTCAGGATCACCGAAGAAGTCAAGCCACCGATGATCGCGCGCGCCATTGGCGCATATTGCTCGGATCCAGTCCCCATCTTGAGCGCCATCGGAAACATGCCGATGATAGTGGCAAGTGAAGTCATCAGAATCGGGCGGAGACGGACACGGCACGCGGTGATCACGGCATCACCAACCGAAAGGTTCTGTTCCTCCAGCTTGTGCGCGAAATCGACGATGAGAATGCTATTGGAACCGGCTACGCCGATGAGCATCAGCACGCCCATCAGCGACATAACATTGAGGGTTGTTCCCGTAATCAGGAGGATGATCAGGACGCCGATGAAGCCCATCGGGATGGCCAGCATAATGAGGAACGGATCGATGAACGACCTGAATTGAGCGACCAAAATGAGATAGAGAAGGATAGCAGCCAGAATAAAGCCGAAAGCAAAGCTCTTGAAAGACTCCCGCATCCCCAGCACCATGCCGCGGAGAGTGATACGAACATTGCTGGGGACCTTCATGTCTGCAATCACCTTGTCAATGGAACTGGAAATTTTGCCGAGATCCTCGCCTTTGGGTGTGACGTAAACGTCTGTGGCACGCTGAATCTGATAATGGTCGACTTCTGTCGGAGTTTGAGAATGATCCAGATGAACGACAGTGTCTAGCGTGGTGGGCTCGGGCAGATTCGGGGCTTTCAGCGGTATGTTTTTCAGATCAATGAAACTGTGAATGGCTGGCTTGCCATGTTCGTAATATTGAACTGTCAAGAAATAGTCGTTTCCCGTTTTGTAGTCGACCCAGTAATTCGGAGCAATCATCGCGTTCGAGTTCAAGGCGGTGATCACATTATTGACGATATTTTCTTGTGAGAGTCCGAGTTCCGCGGCATGGACGCGATCCACGTTTAAGCGCACGGCAGGATAGTTCATATCCTGCGGGACATAAACTTCGTCTACGCCAGACAATCCGCGAATCTTGACGGCAAGTTGCTGGGCTAGTGCGTAGTCTTGCCTTAGACTTCGCCCTGTAATTTGCACGTCGATCGGCGCAGGCATTCCAGAGTTGAGTGTGGCGTCGACCATGGAGCCGCTCTGGAAGAAGGTACGGACATCGGGAAAGTCTTTCGCAATGGCAGCCCGGACCCGGTCCATGTATTCAAAGCTGCTGATCTTGTGGTTGTCCTGCAAAGCAGTCTGAACAGTGGCTGTGTAAGGTCCGGAGTTACTTGTGTAGAGCGCCGAAAAGTCAGGCACCATGCCGATATTCGAGACAACCATTTTGAAATCTTTGTCAACCGATTTATGAATCAGATTCTCGACTTTGGCTACATAGTTTTCTGAGAGCTCAATGCGCGATCCGGTCGGTGATTTCAAGTTGATTGTAAACTGCCCCGCATCCGTTCGGGGGAAAAACGAGACGCCGAGGAAGGGGTAGATCGCCAGACTGACGATGAACAACGCAATGAGTGCGAGAACTGTGAGCGCGGGGCGGACCAAGGCGCGCCTCACCGACGCTTCATAGCGATCGAGGAGCTTGTTGAAGCCGCGGTTGAAAGCGGCATTGAACCTGCCTGACCAGGAGAGATGCGCGGGGGGAGCAGCATTACGGCCCTCGTGTGACGCGTGCGGTACAACTTTGAGAAACCGCGAGCAAAACAGCGGGATTACCGTCATGGCGACCACAAACGATATGAGAAGAGATAAACAGAAGGACAGCGCCAGCGCGGTAAATAAGAACTTACTGACCCCATAGAGGAAAGTCACCGGAAAGAAGTCGACTACGCCGACCAGGGTAGCCGCGAGTACGGCTAACGTAACTTCGGAGCCACCCACTTCGGCGGCCGTCATCGGCGGCTCGCCCATTTCGAGGTGACGGTAGATGTTCTCAAGCGAGATGACCGAGTTATCGATTACGCGGGAGAAGGCCAGTGCCATGCCGCCAAGGATCATGGTGTTTACTGTGCTGCCCATCGTGTAGAGAATCACAAAGGTCGCGAGGGCAGATATTGGAATTGAGAGGAGAACAGCAGAAGTGGCGCGTAAGCTGCCAAGAAATAGCAGAATCATCACGCTTGTAAGAACGAGCCCGATCAACCCTTCGTGAAGAACTGTGTTGATCGCCTCCTTTACGAAGACAGATTGGTCGAACAGCAGAGTTGTCTTCAACTGCTTCGGGATATCGTACAAATTGCTGAGCAACTTTCGGACCCCGTTGACCACCTGTATCGTGTTCGTGTTTCCGCCCTGCTTCATGATCGGAATGTAGGTCGATCGTTGGCCGTCCACGCGGACAATGTTGTACTGAATGGCATTGGCGTCTTCGGCCTTGCCTATATCTTTGACGGAGACCCACGAATCGCCTACCGTCTTAATCGGAACGTTGTTCAGTTCGGTCATGTTACTGACCAAGCTGTTGGAATAGACGTAATAATCGAAGGGCCCGAGTTTAACATCGCCGGCCGGCAGAATCAGGTTCGCCCGATTGACGGCGTGCACCACGTCCATGGGGCTCAATTGCCTAGACATCAGTTTGTAAGGATCGACATAGACCATCACCTGGCGATACTTACCGCCAAAGGGAGGCGGGATGGTGGCCCCCTGTACGACTGCTATTTGATTGCGTATTGTGAACTGCGCCAGATCATGAAGCTCAGTTTCACCGAGGCCGCGGCCTGAGACGGTGACCAGGCATACCGGCAAGCTAGAAGCATCGAACTTAAGCACGACCGGAGGAAGGGTCCCCGGCGGCAGACGTTTCAAATCCGCCAGGGCGAGATTCGACAACTCCGTCACGTCTGTGTCGGCGCTCGTTCCCGGTTGGAAGAATACTTTGATCAGACTGACTCCAAGCATGGAGCGCGATTCCATATGGTCGATTCCCGCGGCCAGAGTAAAGAACCGCTCCAAGGGATTTGTAATATCGGTCTCAATATCTTCGGGAGGCATACCCGAGTAGAAGGTCGCCACAACCACTTCTGGGAGATTGATGAAGGGGAAGAGATCAACAGGCATTCTCGCCACGCTCACCACTCCAATGAGCGAGAGCGCCAAGCAGATCACAACGATGAAATATGGATTGTTAATGGAAAATCTTGACATTTGAAGTGACCGTTTCTTGAGAGTTTTAGGCCATCTGCGATTGCGGTTGGCTGCGCTCCCGGTCTTTTCTCCCGTATACGAGCAGGTAGGCGGCTGGGACGATGAACACGGTAAGAATGACGGAGGAAGTAAGTCCACCGATAATGGTGCGAGCCATCGGCGCGTATTGTTCCGAACCGGTTCCGAGTTTGAGTGCCATAGGGATCATGCCGATAATGGTCGCCAGTGAGGTCATCAGGATTGGCCGCAGGCGAACACGACACGCAGTAATGACGGCATCGCGCACGGACAATCCCTGCTCTTCGAGACGGTGGGCGAAATCGACAATCAGGATGCTATTCGAATCCGCGATTCCGATCAGCATCAAAATGCCCATCAGCGACATGACATTCAGGGTTGTGCCGGTCAGAAGCAGAATAAGAAAGACGCCGACAAAACCCATGGGGATGGCGAGCATGATGAGAAATGGATCAACGAATGACCGGAACTGGGCGATCAGAATGAGATACAGGAGAATAAAGGAGAGCACGAAGCCGAAGCCGAAACTCGTGAAGGATTGACGCATCCCTTGGACCATCCCCCGCAGCGTTATGCGCATGTTGGCGGGGGGCTTCATATCCTTGATGATCTTTTCGATCTGGCTCGATATCTTGCCCAGATCCTCGCCCTTCGGAGTTACATAGAGATCAGTGGATCGTTGAATCTGGTAGTGGTCGATTTCGGTAGGAGTCTCGACCTGCGATAGAGCCACTACCGTGTCGAGTGTCGTGGGAGCTGACGTCTTTGGCGCCTTGAGCGGTATATTCCGTAGGTCGATGGTGTTGTGAATGGCCGGCCTTCCATGCTCGTAATACTGTACGGTCAAGTAATAGTCGTTGCCGGTCTTGTAATCAACCCAGTAATTAGGAGCGATCATCGAGTTTGAATTGAGAGCCGTGATGACGTTATCGACAACGTCCTTTTGCGTCAGTCCCAGTTCGCCCGCGTGGACACGATCAACATTCAGGCGTAAGGCCGGGTAGTTCATATCTTGGGGGATATAGACCTCATCGACACCAGGCAAGGTCCGGATCTTTTCCGCGAGTTGCTGTGCGAAGCCGTAATCCTGATCGGTATCTTTGCCCGTGACCTGCACATCGATTGGCGCGGGCATGCCCATGTTCAAGGTGGCGTCCACCATGGAGCCTGTTTGGAAGAAGGTTCGAATGTCCGGGTACTGGCTTGCAATTGCCCGGCGCACCCGATCCATGTAGTCGAAGCTGCTAATTTTGTGATCGTCAGAAAGAGCGGCTTGTACGGTTGCGGTGTAAGCGCCAGAGTTGCTGGTGTAAAGCGAGGAAAAATCGTCCACTACGCCGATGTTCGAAACGGTCATCTTAAAGTCCCCGGGCCGGACCACATGCCGGATCAAGTTCTCCACCTTGCTCACGTAATCTTCAGTCAGTTCGATACGAGACCCGGTTGGAGCCTTCAGATTGATCGTGAACTGCCCGGCATCGGTTCTAGGAAAAAAAGCAAGCCCAAGCAGCGGATAAATGCCGAGGCTGAGGATGAACAAGCCTGCGAGCCCAGCTACCGTGAGGCCGGGCCGCTCAAGGGTGCGCCTCACCCAACGTTCGTAGAGATCCAGAAACTTGTTAAAGCCCCGGTTGAAGGCGGCGTTGAATCTGTCCCACCAACCTCGACGCTGGCCATCGGCCTTGGCTACTTGATCACCATGCGCGGCCCCCGACGGTTCGCCGTGCTCTGCGTGCGGGACGCTCTTCAGGAACCGGGAGCAGAAGAGCGGAATGACCGTCATCGCGACTACAAATGAAATAAGGAGGGAGATACAAAACGCCAAAGCGAGCGCCGAGAAGAGGAATTTACTGACGCCGTACAGAAACGTCACCGGAAAGAAATCGACCACATCGACGAGCGTCGCCGCGAGCACGGCGAGCGTAACCTCGGAACCACCCAGTTCCGCCGCGATACGAGGCATTTCCCCCATCTCAAGGTGTCTGAATATGTTCTCGAGCGAGATGACGGAATTATCGATGACACGCGAGAAGGCGAGCGCGAGGCCCGCCAGGATCATTGTGTTGACTGTACTTCCACCAATGAAAAGGATGACGAAGGTCGCAAGCGCGGATAACGGGATGGACAGCAGAACGGCCGCGGTTGCACGAAGACTACCCAGGAAAAGAAGGATCATGATGCTAGTGAGCACAAGGCCGATCATTCCTTCGTGAAGCACCGTTTTGATCGCTTCCTTTACGAACACAGACTGGTCAAACAAAAGGTCCGTTTTTAGCTGCTTGGGAAGATCATAGAGGTGCTTCGTCAGGTTACGAACGCCTTCCACCACCTGAATGGTATTGGTGTCGCCGCCTTGTTTCATGATCGGGATGTAAACGGAACGCTGGCCGTCCACTCGCACGATGTTGTACTGGATCTGGCTGGCATCCTTCGCGTCACCAACGTCTTTCACCGACACCCATGAAGCGCCCGAGGTCTTGAGAGGGATCTCGTTCATCTCCTTCATGTTGTTTACAAGGCTGTTTGAGTAGACGTAGTAGTCGAACGGCCCCACTTTGACGTCGCCGGCCGGCAGGATCAAATTGGATTTGTTGACGGCACTGACAACGTCCATCGGGCTCATATCACGGGACATCAATTTATACGGATCGACGTAGACCATGATCTGCCGGTATTTCCCCCCAAAGGGGGGCGGGATCTCGGCTCCCTTGACTACGGCAATCTGGTTGCGAATGGTGAACTGCGCCAGATCGTGAAGCTGCGTCTCGCTCAAGCCCTGACCTTTCACCGTCACCAGGCAGACGGGCTGGCTCGAGGCGTCAAATTTCAGGACAACTGGCGGCAAAGTTCCAGGCGGTAGGCGCTTGAGATCTGCCAGAGCCAGATTGGACAGCTCCGTGACATCGGTATCGGCGCTAGTGCCGGGCTGAAAAAAGACTCGAATCAAGCTCACGCCGAGCATTGACCGGGACTCCATATGATCGATCCCGGCGGCGAGAGTGAAGAAACGTTCAAGAGGATTGGTGATATCGGTCTCAATGTCTCCGGGTGGCATACCAGAGTAAAAGGTTGCGACCACCACCTCGGGCAGGTTTATCTCTGGAAAGAGGTCAACCGGCATGCGTGCCACGCTCACTACACCGATGAGTGAAAGCACAAGGCAGACAACCACGATGAGGTACGGATTTCGGATTGAGAAACGTGACATCAGTGAATCGGGATTGAAAAGCGTCTCAGCTTTGGCTTTGGTAGGTGGCCGCTTGTGTCAGTTTGGGACGGACAACTTCGCCGGGTCGCAAACTGCCCCGGTCGCTGATAACAACCTGCTCCCCTTCATTCAAGCCCGAAAGAACCTCCGCCTCGTTCTCGGTTTGAATGCCTAACGTGATGTTGCGCTGCTCAATCTGATTGGATCCATTGACGACCAGTACGCTGGCACTATCACTCTCCAGGTTTACCGCTTGTAACGGAACAACAAGCGCGTCCCCCTTGCTATCGAGGGCGAGTGTCGCCTCCGCATAAACTCCGGGGATGAGCAGCCCTTGCGGGTTTGGAACGTCAACTTCCGTGTGCATCGTGCGTGTTTCCTGCTTGACGTCTACGGAGAATCGTGCGACCTTCCCAGGGAAGTTCCGGTTCAGAGCGGGAACGCGTACCGTAATCTCATCACCGATCTTGATGTAGCGGACATACGATTCAGGAACGGGAATTACAAGGCGGAAAAGGTCCTCTTGCGAGAGTTTTACCAGCGGAAGCGCCTGAGGCGAATTCGTACCTCCTTGCATCAGTGTGCCGAGGTTGGCGTATCTTTGGGTAACAACGCCGGCGAAGGGCGCCGTTATTCTTGCGTAATCAAAGAGGGCTTGATCGTGCGCTAGCTTCGATTGAGACATGGCCATTTGACTCTGGGCGACCTGCAAGGTGGCCTTTCCTCCTTCTACCTGTGCCTCCGCCGCTAAGTCTCTCGCCTGCGTATCGTCAACCTCCTGTTGAGCCACTAAACCTGGCTTGCTTTTGGCTACGTTGTTCAGTCGCTCGTATTGCAAGTGCAGGACATTATGCTGAGCTTGAATGCGGCTCAATTGGTGCTCGGCATTTGTCACTTGATCCGAAGCGCTTTTGATCGCCGCCTTATCTTCCTGCAGCAAAGCTTGCAATTCTGGGATCTCCAGGACGGCCATCAACTGTCCCTTCCTCACGTGAGTCCCGTAATCGACATAGAGCTTCGAAATGTAGCCGGACTCTTTCGCGTATACATCGATCTCCTGAAACGGCACCAGCTCGGACGAAATGGTCAGATGACGCGCCATCGCCTTCCTACTCACCTTCGCCACAGCGACCGCGGGCGCCGTATTCTGGGGTGTCGCGCCAGCCTCCGCCTGCTGGCTCTTGCCACATGAAATGAGTGTGGCCATTGCCGCAAAAGCGCTGAGAGCACAAGGCAGCATTCTCCTGGTAGGCCAGAAGCAGCCCGCGTCCTTGCCCTGCGTAATGGGACGTTGCTCGAAAATCATGATCTTTGATCCTTGTCAGGTACTGCGAACCTCTGCGATACGCGCTGAATCTTTGCCGATAGTTTCTGGAACGAGAAATCGGGCGACCGGCAAAAATCGATCAGCTCCTTTTCCGATGCAGCCATCTCAGTTGCCATCCGTGGGACTTCTTCCGCAATAGCAACAGGAATAGAAACGACTCCGTGCTGATCCCCATGAAGGAGGTCGCCGGGTCTAATCTGCAGGCCGCCGATTTCAACGGGCTCGCCAAACTCAATCACGTGAGCGTAAGCGTGCGATACAGCCACGCTTCTGGCGAATGCCTGAATCCCCGCCTCCTTGATCCCGGGCACATCGCGTACGGCTCCATTCGTCAAGTACGCGGCGCAGCGAAGCGCTTGCGATATGTACGCATGGATTTCCCCGAACAAAGCCCCCAAGCCGGGAATATGGTCAACATCTTCCGCGACAATGAATCGAGGAGCGGGTATCGTTTGCACGTACGACCACCAGTCCAGGCGGTCGTAATAACAGCGGCCGGCGATTGGAGTCGATGAAGTGCGAATGCGAGCTGTCGCAGCATAGCCAGCCTTGGGAGGCAACTCCGGAGAGATGCAGTGCACGGAGCCATTGACAAATCCCTCATTCCGGGTTCTGACGCGGAACTGTTCAATGGCGTTTGAAACCGTACAGGTGTCAAACTGCTCCAAAGCCCGAAGCGCCTCGTCTGGAATCGTCCTAATAGGAGGCATATAAGTTCATAACTCCGTCAACTCAAGCACCAATGTAGGACTATTGCAGAAGAGAAACCATACCCTGCGCAGAGGATTTTTGTCATTACCGGCACCGTAGATGCCGCACAATTCAGCTTTCTACGGTGTGAAGGCTATCAAGAATACCCTGCGGACGCGATTCCTTCCGTCTCCAAAAACAGCTATGCTCCTGTTGTCATTCTTTGGCCGCATGGGGTTTATAAACATTGTTCTTGGCAGTGATCATCCGATAATCCGGAGCACGCTCCGCCTCATACTTGAACATGAGCCAGAGTTCCGGGTCGTTGCTGAGGCGGCGAATGGACAGGAAGCGGTGGTTCTCGCCGAGTATAAGCGGCCACATGTAATCCTGCTGGACGTCAAGCTGCCGCACCTAAGCGGGATAGCCGCGGCCCGGCAAATAACATCGAAATCGCAAGATGCGGGAATCGTCTTTCTTACCGAGCACATCGACGAAGAGTACGTTTCGGAGGCCTTCAAAGCGGGAGCGCGTGGCTACGTGCGTGCCGATTCAGCTCAAAACGATCTCATCCGTGCTATTCGGGTTGTCGCCGGGGGTGGCACGTTCCTCAGTCCCAGTATTACTTCGCAACTCCTCGGTGAGTATGCGAGAAAGCAGCGGGCCGCGAACGATCCGATTCCGGAGCATGCGGTGGAGATGCTTTGTTTGCTCGCGGCAGGTTACGATGAGCAAGAGATCGCGCGGCACCTGAACACAACCGGCGATTTGGTTAGGTCCGGTTGCGAAAGCGTCAAGAGCATGCTCCTGCACGATGGCGTTCCTGAACTGGTCAGGTACTCTGTTCAGAAGCTCGTAGTTCAGTAGCCGTAACCACTCTCGCCCATTCACTAGCGCGTGCTGCTTTGCGCGCAAGGTTTTTGCATTTCTTGACCGAACTCGCAGATCTCAGGCTGTCGGCTCCTTCTATTCCGTAGCGGCGACTAACACTCCATATGGAGCAATCGTTAAGGCTTTCGATAGCGGAACGCCTGTTATCGGACTGGCCATTAGTAACACGCGGAAACTCGGCCAATCGCCTGGAAATCCCGTGACGCTGACCTGCTGCTCTTTGGGGCTGGTATTCAAGACGACTAGAGCAACGTTCTTTTGGCCAGCCTTCCGGCCGAATGCGAAAACGTCTCGATTACCGGATTCGAGCGGTATATAGGCGCCGTCGCGAAAAGCTGCGTGTTCATGACGAAGCTTTAGAAGTTTGGAATACCAGGCATATATGGAGTCGGGATTCCCCTTCTCGTTCTCGACGTTATATCGCTGAGCTCCCGATTCGACCGGCAGCCACGGAGAGCCCTTGCTGAAGCCGGCGTTCAATCCCGAATTCCACTGCATGGGGGTCCGTTCTCCGTCGCGATCATCTGCCCGAGGACGTTTTGGTCCCGTGGGGACTTGCTTTAGTTGAGCAGCAGGCATTGTTCCCATGCCGATCTCCTCGCCGTAATACAGCAGCACGCAGCCACGCTGAGTCAGCGTAAGCGTGGCAGTCAGTTTCGCGATCTGGTCGTTATGGATTCCATCTCCGAACGTGCTCCATTGGCGGGGATGATCGTGACTGCTGAGAAAGAAAACCGGTGTTCCTCCGCCTAGCTGAAGTTGCGCTGCATCAACCTGTTTCTTAAAGAGTGCGGCGTCCAACGTCGTAAGATTTCCAAATAGAAAATCCATTGGAAGCTGAATTTCGTCGTGATTTTTCCCATACACCTTTGCCAGGTCTTGAATGGTGGCCGTCGAGGACTCACCCAAAAGCACGGGATTGCCAGGATAGCCGTCCAAGATCTTTCGCATTTCCCGCAACACTTCATGATTCTCTGGCCGGCCTGAGTTGTAGGGCTCCAGCGCCGCTGCGCCGCCGGCTTGCGGAGGATTCGGATCTTCCGGGAATGCTGGATCCTCAAACAGGTATGGGGTGGCATCCAGCCGGAAACCGCTTGCGCCATGGTTCAACCAGAAGCGAACAACGTCATACATCGCCTTGCGCAATGCGGGGTTCCGCCAGTTCACGTCGGGTTGCTGCGGCAAAAAAATGTGGTAGTACCACTGCTGAGTAGGCGCATCCCACGTCCAGGTGTACCCGCCAAAAATCGACGTCCAGTGCGTGGGAGGCTGCGTAGGGCCGCCGCCGCTTCGCCAAACATACCAATCGCGCTTGGGGTTCGTACGTAACGACCGCGACTCCTTGAACCAAGGATGCTGGTCGGATGTGTGATTAAGAACGAAATCAACAAGAATGCGAATTCCTCGTTTGTTGGCCTCCGAAACCAGCTTGTCCCAATCCTGGAGCGTTCCGTATTCCGGAGCTACGCTCACGTAATCGGAAATGTCGTACCCGAAGTCGGCATTTGGAGAGGGAAAAAACGGCGTGATCCAAATTGCATCGACACCCAACTGCTTCAGATAATCCAGTCTTGCGGTGATTCCACTTAAGTCGCCGATCCCGTCTCCGTTGACGTCCTGAAAGCTTCGCGGATATATCTCGTAAATGGCGGCGTTATCGTACCACTGGGTGGCGGCGATTCGAGCTGAAAAAAAGCTCCCGATCCAAAGCACTGCCGAGAGGTGGAATATGAACGACTTCATTTGAGACATGCTACTACCTTGCAGGTCGGCTTACAGTGAAACTCGCTTCGTCCGTTTCAAGCAGCACTTCGTAATGAGGGTCCCACGAGTTCATAAACTTCGAGCCGCTCCTCGATCCAAATGCTAAAGTTGGCTTCGGTTATTTTATTGGGCCACGTGAGGGCGGCGCTATCGAGGTCGAGAATGTCCACCTTTGCTCTCTTCATCTGTGATCTCTTCTATCAGATCCTGCATAGCTGCGTGCGAGTCACCGACCATCGCTTGACCGGCAGATTTGACGAAGCGGTCGTAACGTCCTTTCGCTCGAGCGACGGCTTGATTAACCGCATCTCGCGGCGGTTCTGGAACACAAGTAAGGAACGTCTTCACGAGCGTGTCCACAACGGCGAATAGAGCTTGCTGGCCACGATGCACTCGAAAGATATCTCGCGCCACGCGGTCGAGGCTCGCCGCGATGCGCTGCTCGGCTTCAATCAGTTCGCCATCACGTCCGTTAATCTCGTTTCGAATAGCGCTGCGTATAAAAGCGCTGCGGCTTAGCTTGCCCAGGTCCTTCGCTGTTCGGTCATCCTGCTGCCGCTCTCCCGCGCTCAACCGAACAGCGATCCTCGAAGTCCTCCCGCCATTGAAAACCGTCCCTCTAAAGCTCGAGGGTGTGGGAAGACGTGTTTCCGAACAGGAAAGGATGAAATAAATCGGCGTCGAACATCTGTCGAACACAAGTGCCGACTTGTCCCACGCGATAAACCCTGCAAGCAAAAAAGAAACGCAGAAAGCTGCCTCCCGACGTTCGACACCCTTTATGTTCCTCTACCGATACTTTGCGGATTTGAATCGTGCTCGCAGCCGACGCGGGATGCTTGTTCGCTGTCTCGAACTGTCACGATTTGCCGCGTTCTGTTATGTTCTGTCGTAATCAGCCGTATTTTGCCGTCGTGGATTCAACTGTTCGGAAAATCCGCTGCCACTCCCTTTCTATTGAGAGGCGCTGCGAACCACTGATCGCAATGGTTGCACGACACTATCTGAGGAGCATCATGTCGAATCTCTCATGACGGAAGACGACGTTTCGAAGCGGCTGAACGTCAGTATCGTTTCACTTCGCCGATGGAGACTTGAAAAGCGAGGGCCGTTGTTCATCAAAGTGGGGTGGCTAGTTCGTTACCGGCCCGAGGATCTCGAATTCTGGTTGGCGGCGCTGCCCACTGGCGGCTCGCGCGATGGGTGCAAAGCCGACGACTCGTCGCGGGCGCATAGCACCAAGAATCTCGCTCTTGACTTGGTATGAATATAGATTCATACTCGAATATATGAGAATTGGCGAGCGCGGTCAGGTGACAATCCCGAAGGATATTCGCGAGCAATTTGGCCTGGGACCTGAAACAGAAGTCGAGTTCCGCGTGGTTGGCGGCTCTATCGTGCTTAAGAAAGCTCCCAAAAAACTCAATCTCGCAAAGTGGAAGGGCCGTTGCGGAGATGCCTTCGCCAAGCTGGGTTACTCCTCCGTGGACAAATTCATTGATGACGTGCGCGGCCGATGATCACCGCAGTCGATACCAATATCCTGCTCGATATTCTCGTGCCGAATGAGCAGTTCTACGAAGCATCGGCCAATGCGCTGCAGGAGGCGGCTGGCGAAGGCTCTCTCGTGATCAGCGACATTGTATACGCGGAACTTTGTATTCATTTCGAAATCCAGCGGGAGTGCGACGCATTCCTCGAAAGTAACGAGATCCGTGTACAGGCATTGACACGCGAAGCGCATTTCCTCGCAAGCCGCGCATGGCGAACCTACCGGCAACAGGGAGGAAAGCGAACCAGGATCTTGGCGGATTTTCTGATCGGAGCCCACGCCCAGAAGCAGGCGACACGTCTGCTTTCGCGTGACCGGGGTTTCTACCGTAAACTGTTTCCGTCGCTTGAGCTTCACGATCCGGTCGGAGTAAATAGGGGAGATTGAGAGCCATGTCACTGCTCAAACGAGGCAATGTTTGGTGGTACGAGTTTTGGTTCGCCAACCGGCGCGTGCGTGAATCCGCCAAGACCACTTCAAAAACTCTGGCCAAGACCGCCGAACAAAAGCGCCGGCGCGAGCTAGAAACGGGCTTCAACAAATCTTGAAGATGCTCGCGAAGAACGCGTGCGCACGATCCGCGAGATTGCTGAGGACTATCTCGCCAGCTATCGGCTTCGCAATCCCCGCTCGGCCACATTCGCCGAATATGCCGTCGGGCATGTGAAGCGCATTCTCCGCGACAAGACGCTGGTGGACATCAACGAACACACGATCAAGCACTATCAGGATGCCCGACTGAGTGAGAACCCTGCGCCCAAATCGATCAATGAAGAGATTGGTTTTCTCCTCCGCTTGATGGACGTGGCGGGCGAGATTCTGCGTGTCCGGCTTCGGAAGAAGAAACTGCTGAAACTCAAGACCGGAGCGCGGATCGGGAAGGCATACACGCCAGATGAAAAGACTCGATTGGTTCAGGCGGCGGATGAAGCCCGCTCACCGCATATCCTTCCCGCGCTGATGCTCGCCCTGAACGCAGGCATGCGCGATGCGGAGATGAAAACGCTCACCTGGGCTCAGATCAATATCGAAAAACCATATCTCGCTGTTGGCCAGAGCAAAACGCAAGCCGGGAAGGCCGCACGATTCCGTTGAATTCGGTTCTCCTCAAGGCTCTTGCGTCGTACGCGGAATGCTATCAGCTCCGTTTTGGTGAACTCCGCCCCAACTGGTATATTTCCCTTCGGCAAACCTCTCCGAACGACCCAACACGTCCCGTGACCACCCTGAAAACCGCGTGGCGCAACTTGCGGGAGAAAGCTGGGGTTCAGGGCCGTCGGCACGACAACCGGCACACCCTCATCACCGACCTGGCGGGCACGTCTCGAAGCAGATGCTGAAGCATTACAGCCACATACACACGGAAAGCGAAGCGCGCCGCGCTCGAAGCAATCGTGCAGAACCAATCGCCAGTACCCACAGATACGCGGCAAATTGAAGCAGGTTACAAACGTCTCCGAAGAGTCCGGAGAAAATGTCAGATCAAGTCGAGCTAATGCCGCTAAGCCCTTGAGGAGTGGGAGTGTGCGACCCGAGACATAGGTAACAGAACGTTCCTAAGACATGGGTAACACATGCTGCCTGCCGCGAGGCAGGATAGAACATGCCATGGAGGAAATGTTCTGTGATGGGCGAGAGAATGCGGTTCGTAATTCGGCTGAAGGATGGGGAGAGTATGGCTTCCCTGTGCAGAGAATTCGGGATCTCGCGGAAGACCGGTTACAAGCTCGTGGACCGCTATCGGGAATGCGGACTGGAGGGGCTCACGGATCGGGCGCGGCGCCCGCACCGCTATGCCAACAGCTTGCCTGAGCAGCTGGAGGCAGCCATCGTAGCTGCCAAGCACGAAAAGCCGAGCTGGGGCGCGCGCAAGATCCGTGAACCCCTCCTACGGCGGCTGCCGCACGAGGTGAAGGTGCCGGCCTGCAGCACCATCCACGCCATCTTGGACCGCCATGGTCTGGTGACCCGCGCCAAGCGCTCCAGGACCCACGCAGAAGGCACGCCTCTGTCCTCGGGCCTGAGCCCGAATGCTTTGTGGTGTACCGATTACAAAGGCGAGTTCAAGCTCGGCAATCAGCGCTACTGCTATCCGCTGACCGTGACCGATTACGCCTCGCGCTACCTGCTGCTGTGCGAGGCGCTGGAATCCAACCAGGAACAGTTCGCGTTTACTGCCTTTGAGCGCCTGTTCAAAGAACGCGGGTTGCCACAAGCGATCCGCTCCGATAATGGCGTCCCCTTTGCTTCGCCCAATGGACTGTTCAATCTCTCCAAGCTATCGGTCTGGTGGCTGCGTCTGGGCATCAGCATCGAACGCATTCGGCCCGGACATCCGCAGCAGAACGGGCGGCACGAACGCATGCACTTAACGCTCAAGAAAGAAGCGACGCGGCCGGCTGGGGCGAATCTGTTGCAGCAACAAGCCAAGTTCGACGCCTTCCTCGATGAGTTCAATCACGAACGGCCGCACGAGGCGCTGGAGATGAAGTGTCCCTCGGAGGTCTATACGGCTTCCACCCAGCCGTATCGCGGCATCGGCGAGCCGCAGTATCCGTTCCACGACAAGACCGTCGTCATCACCAACTGCGGTCGTCTCTGCCTGTATCGGAAGAAGATCAATCTCAGCAGCTGCCTGGCTGGTCAGGCAGTGGGAATCAAAGAAGTCGACGACGGCATCTGGCTCGTCAGCTTTATGGATTACAACCTCGGCTATATCGATCTGGAGGAGAAAACTTTGCAGCCCCTCGAAAATCCGTTCGGGCCAAAAGTGTTACCTATGTCTTAGGAACAATCTGTTACCTGTGTGTCCGGTCCGGACAGAGAAAGTTTGGCTCCTCAGGTAGGATTCGAACCTACAACCCTTCGGTTAACAGCCGAATGCTCTACCGTTGAGCTACTGAGGAGCATCTCGCTCCACATTGCACCGGCCACTTCTCTGGCCTATGCAAAGCGGGCCACACCCATTAAAACACAACCGACATTTGCTCCGGGAAATGCCACACTTCATCTACTTTCAAACGATTTTCGGATGCTACGCTGAAATTTCCCATGCAACTTGAGAAGGTCTACGAGCCTCAGCGCTTCGAACCGCACTGGGCTCAATGGTGGATCGAGTCCGGCATCTATCATGCGGATGCGGCCGAAGCTCAATACCACCGCATCTTCTCTATTGTCATTCCCCCGCCCAACGTCACCGGCTCGCTCCACATTGGTCACATGTTCGAACACACCATGATGGATGTGGCGGTCCGTTGGCATCGCATGAGAGGTGAAGTTACTCTCTGGTTGCCTGGGATGGATCACGCCGGTATTGCCACTCAGATGGTTGTCGAACGGCAGCTTGCAAGCGAAGGACTGACGCGTCAACAGCTCGGCCGCGAAGAATTCGAGCGCCGGGTCTGGCGGTGGAAAGAAGAGTATGGCGGCCGCATCAACTCTCAAATCCGCCGCGAAGGCGCAAGCGTCGATTGGTCCCGTGAGCGGTTCACCATGGATCCGGGCTTATCGCATGCCGTTCGCGAGGCCTTCGTTCGCCTCTGGGACAAGGGGCTCATCTACCGCGGCGAGTACATGGTCAACTGGTGCCCTCAGTGCCAGACTGCCATATCCGATCTCGAAACCGTGCATGAGGCCATCGAAGGTCACCTCTGGCACGTGCGCTACGCACTCACCGGAAGCAGCGAATTCTTAACCGTCGCGACCACGCGGCCCGAGACCATGCTCGGCGATACCGCCATAGCTGTTCATCCCGATGATCCGCGATATCAGCATCTGCACGGGAAGAGCGTCAAGTTGCCACTCCTCGGCCGCGAGATTCCGGTGATTGGGGATCCGATGGTCGACCCCAAATTCGGCACAGGCGTAGTGAAGGTCACTCCCGCTCACGATCCGAACGATTTCGAAGTCGGCAAGCGCCACAGTCTCCCTTTTATAAGAGTCATTGGCGAGGACGCGCGCATGACCGCCGCCGCTGGACCATACGCCGGACTCGACCGCTTCGAAGCTCGCAAAAGAATCCTGGCCGCACTGCAGAAATCCGGCGAGCTCATCAAGACTGAACCTTACACCGTGAGCATCAGCAAGTGCGAGCGCAGCAATACAGTTATCGAACCGCTCGTCTCCACGCAATGGTTCATGCGCATGAAGCCGCTCGCCTCTAAAGCGATGGAAGCGGTGCGCGGCGGGCGCATTCGCTTTGTGCCTACGGAACGCGAAGCTCTGTTTTTCCGATGGATGGAGAACATCCGTGATTGGTGCATCTCTCGCCAGCTCTGGTGGGGCCACCGCATCCCGGCTTGGGTCTGCGGCAATTGTCAACAAATGACCGTCGCTCGTGAACCCCCCGCTACCTGCCCGCACTGCCACTCGACTCAACTCGCGCAGGTGCCCGATGTTCTCGATACCTGGTTCAGCTCTGGTCTCTGGCCCTTTTCTACGCTAGGTTGGCCCGACGACACGCCCGATCTGCGAGCGTTCTATCCGACATCGCTGCTGATCACCGGCTTTGACATCCTGTTTTTCTGGCTTTCTCGGATGATCATGCTGGGACTAGAGATGACCGGCGATGTTCCGTTCCGCGAAGTTCATATCCACGGTCTCGTGCGTGATGCTGATAAGCAGAAAATGTCGAAGACTAAAGGCAACGTCATCGACCCTCTCCTCATCATGGATCGCTATGGTACCGACGCTTGCCGCATTGCCTTGCTCTTGTCCGCCGCCTCTGGCTCGGACATCGCGCTCAAAGAAGATCGCATGGAATCCGGCCGCGCATTTGCGAATAAACTCTGGAACGCGTCGCGCCTCATTTTTATAAATATGGAGCGATCAGGTATTAGCAACTGGGCTCCGGTCGACACGCCGGCCACTGCTACCGGTACGCTCGAAGACTCCTGGATCTTTGACCGCCTGCATCGCACAATTGCGAGTGTCAACCGCGCTCTCGAGGCGCACCGCTATCATGAAGCGGCCCAGACGCTCTGGGATTTTATCTGGAAAGATTTCTGCGATTGGTATCTCGAGATCAAGAAGCTGCGGTTCCGAGAAAATTCCGGCCTAGATGCGCACTGGCAATCGACGCTCGCCGTGTATGAAACTGCACTGCGGCTATTGCACCCCGTGATGCCGTTTATCACGGAGGAACTCTGGCAGCGTTTGATCCACGGCTCATCCCGGGACCTCGGACAGCCGAAATCGATTTCTTTGGCGGCTTATCCAACCGCGATGGGCGAGGCAGAGAAAGGTAAGCGGACCGATCAGTTCGCGATTCTGCAATCGATAGTCACCACCACTCGCGAAATGCGGGCCGATAATAAGCTCGATCCCAAAGCGACTCTCCGGGCAACACTGGCGATCTCAGGCACTGAGTTTGCAGAAGAAGACCTCGCCGCGATCAGCGCTCTCGCGAAATTGCGCCTCGAACAACATGCCGAACCTCATCACCACCCTGTCCAGTACTCATTTCAGATCCATGACTTACCCGTACAGCAGAACGGTGCGCTCTCCGCGGAAGCACGGAACCGGATTGAAAAAGAGAATGCAGGTTTGGAGCGCGCCATTGCCAATTCGGAGCGCCAGCTCTGTGACGAAAGCTTCCTGAGCCGCGCGCCGGAAAAGGTGGTGGCAAGTCTTCGCTTAAAGCTGGCAGAGTATCGCGACCAACTGGAGAAGAATAAGAAACTTCTCGAAAGTGGCGAATAGCGGATGTTCGACATCACTCAACCGGAGGTGCGTAACGCAGTCGAGCGCGCCCTTGCTGAAGATATAGGCTCCGGAGACATCACGTCCGAACTCACCGTGCCCGCCGACCTACAGGCTTGCGGCAGGTTTATCGCCAAGCAATCGTTTACTCTCGCCGGGGTTGAACTTCTGCCTCTCATCTACCGACTTCGCGGAAACGTTCAAATTGAAACCCTGAGTTCTAGCGGCTCACCGGTGGCCTCGCGCGATATTCTCGCTACCGTTTCCGGCCCGGCCCGCACTTTACTCGAATGCGAACGCGTCGCTCTGAACTTCTTACAACGTTTAAGCGGTGTCGCCACCCTCGCCCGCAAGCACGTAGAAGCAATAGCAGGCACGAAAGCGCGAGTTCTCGATACCCGCAAGACCACGCCAGGTCTTAGGCTTCTCGAGAAATATGCCGCGGCTGCCGGCGGCGCAACCAATCACCGTCGAGGTCTATTCGACGCCGTTCTCATCAAGAATAACCACATCACCGCAGCGGGTGGCGTGCGCAATGCACTCGTCAAGACACACTCTTTCTCAGGCCCCATCGAAATCGAAGTGCGCAGCCGCGCGGAACTCGATGAAGCGCTCGCTTGCGGCGCAAAGCACTTGTTACTCGACAACCTCACTCCGGCTGAAGCTCGACAATGGATCGAGTACATCGGTGGCCGCGCGACGACCGAGCTTTCAGGAAATATCGATCTATCAAATATCCGCTCCTACGCTGACGCAGGTCCTGATTACATCTCCTGCGGCGCAATAACTCATTCCGCGATAGCTGTTGATATCAGCTTCCGGCTGGAATTGGCCACCGATTACTGATGCCGCTCGACATCGAAAAAGTTCGCGAGCTCCGGCCTCAAAATAAATTCCATTACTTGCACACGATCTGCTCGACAATGATCGAGGCCTGCCAGTTAGCGTCTTTGGGAGCGGATCCGGGCACAGTTGTAATCGCCGACGAGCAGACAAATGGGATCGGACGTCTGGGCCGCTCCTGGATTTCCGAAATAGACGCTGGAATCTATAGCTCCGTCCTCCTCAAGCTTCCTTTGCCGCCATCCCGACTCCCAATTGCAAGTCTCTTAGCCGGTCTCGCGGCTGCCGAGGCTATAGAAAAATCCACTTCTCTCGCGTGCGATCTCCGCTGGCCGAACGATGTACTCATCGGAGAACGCAAAGTAGCCGGTATTCTCACTCAGCTCGTTGATGACTACGTTGTTGCCGGCATCGGGATCAACGTGAATAATACTGCTTTCCCGTCTGGTCTGCGTACGCCCGCCACTTCGTTGCTTCTTTCGAGCAGTGGGCGCCGGCAATCACGCGAGAATCTTCTGGTCCATCTGCTTGACTCGCTTGACACCTTCTCTACGCTCCTCACTGGCCAGGGTTCCCAGGCTATTCTGCGTGCCTTCGCCGCCGCATCTAGTTACGTGATGAATCGCCGCGTGATAGTGGAAGAGAACGGATCGCACGGAGTCACACAAGGGCTCGATGAGCACGGCTTTCTCCTCGTTCGCTCTGAGGCGGGCAGCACCCAGCGCGTCTCTTCTGGCGGCGTTCGCCCCGATTCAGGAGTTCCCGCATGAGTGAGGCTCCAGCCTTCTCCGAAGCGGAATCCGACTGGCCCCGCAATTACTTCAACTACTTCACTGAAACCGAAGAACACTTTCAGCGGGCGCGCGGCACAGGCCTCTTTCTGCTGTCGCCACTTGACTGGGCGCTTATAGAAAATTGGAAAGATGCCGGCATTCCGCTCGAAGCCGTGCTGAAGGGTATAGACGATGCTTTCGAGAAGTGGCGTAGCCGCAAACAGAAGCGCCGGCTCGTAAACTCCGTTGCCTATTGTACTCAGGCTGTCATGGAAGCAGCTCAGCGCGCTACGTCCTCACAACAGCGTGGTGCCACGGCCAGTCCGTCCCCTTTTGCTGTCGAAGAACTTCGCTCTTATCTCACAGGCGCGGCTGAATCCCTCAGGCAAAAGCCAGGGCAAGCATTTCAATCCATCTCCTCTTCACTCGAGAATCTGGCGCTCGAAGTGGAGTCCTACCTGAACAATTTAGAGGGTCTGGAATCTCGCCTCACCGCTCTCGAGGAGAAACTCATCGCGACTGTCCGCACGCTCCAATCCGATGAAGAACTGTATGCGTTACGCGAAACGCTTAATCGTGAATTAAAACCGTACCGCGGCAAGATGACCGCCGATCAGCTCTCAATGCTCGAGAGCCGCTACCTGGCTACCGCTCTGCTCGAACGCGCTCAGATGCCCCGTTTAAGTCTCTTCTATTTAAGATAAAGAATCTCACCATGGATAGATCTGAAGCCGAACTGCCGAGGCGAGAACTTATCGCCGGAGTTTCCGGGCTTGTTCTCACAATTGCTCTAATTTGGCTCGCCCCCAAACTCGCTCGCTATCAAACTCCACCGGGCGCGGATTTGGCCGACCGAATTACAGCGCGAGAGTCCAACCTTTTGATTGGCCCAATCGATCTCCTGCTCTTTCTGACGTTGTATCTCCTGCTGCCATCCATTGATCGATCGATTTCGAAACTGAAGATACAGTGGCGGAGCTCGTACACGATAGTGGCGAGCGTTGTAACCGCGCTTGCGGTGACCCTCTTCATTCTTCATTTCGGAAACCAACAATTCGGCGGGTACGACTTCAGCATACTCATCGATACGGGCTGGCGGCTTGTAAGCGGCCAGAAGCCTTACATCGATTTCGTTTGCACTGTTCCGCCGGGATTCTATTTGGGCCTGAAATACGCTTTCGGAATCTTCGGCGTGAACTGGGATGCCCAACTCTATGCCACAGCGATCCTTGCCGTTGCCGCGTTCTTCTGGATTTTTTGGCTTTTCAGCCTACTCGTCGAAAGTCGCCTGGCATCGTTCCTGCTGTCGCTCACAATCGTGTGCGCGGCTATCCTGACACTCGATTTTTGGTGGTACAACAATGTCACTTCCGTCGCTGCTACCGTCTCCTTCCTCTCCTGTCTCGCCTTTCTCAAACGGCCTCTAAGGGCGACAACACAGGTCTCATGGGTAGTTTCGTTTGCGTTGTTGTGCCTCATGAAGCCCAATGTTGCCGGCCTCCTCGCGGCTGGAAGCGTGTTACTGGCACTTTTAGCAACACGGCATCGGACCAGGTTTGCAGTTCTTACTCTCACTGGGTTCTTATTAGCAATCGCCTTCCTCGCCTTCAATGGAATAAGTCTCAAGGGAATGCTAGCCAGCTACGCGGCGGCCGCGGCTGGCAGAGGAGCTCTCAGCACTTTCGGATTTAGAGGTTATTCGGAGCTATATTTGACGCGAATTGCAGTTTGCCTCATTGGAATGTCACTGCCATTTCTTCCTTGGCTCTCACGTTTCGCGACGGCAGTTCGAGACGCAAATCTGCAGAAGATTGCTTACCTGCTTCTGTTTGTGCTTGCCCCGCTAATCAGCCTCTTCGCCATGTTTACTAATGGCGAGCTGAAGGAAGTAGAGTGGCCCTTGTTCATCGCCGCGGCTAGCATCTTGCTGTTCGAATATTTCGGTCATCATTGGCGACTTCGCCGCTTCTATGTTGCTTTTCTCTGCGCCTTGGCGGTCTCGACTTTGTACTTGGGCGCGGTACGCATCCGAGTTGCCGGTATTGGTCGGCATACGTTTTTTGAGTGGAATGACGCCACTGTTTCGCCAGGTAAGCCTTTCTTCCAGAATCTGACCTCCAGTTCTCAGTTCCGTTCCGTACTCGGGCAGATTGGACAAGTACTCAAAGACAATCCGTCGCCGGTCTTCTTTGGACCGCGGCTTGAGTTTGCTTACGCCGTGTTCGAGCTTAGCTCTCCGCGACGCCTGCCTGTGTGGTGGCATCCTGGTACTTCCTTTAGAGCGGCAGACGAGCCTGAACTTCTCGCGGCTTGGCGAGCTCATCATTTTGCGACTTTGATTTTTCTAAAGGACGACTACACTTATTATTCGCTGCCATTCCTGCGCATCATAAAAGGGACCTATCATCAGGACAATGGTTTTCCGGGACTCACCGTTTTCCATGCTGACGCGCAACGTATTGGAAACCATCGCGGCCAGGAGCTAAGTTCCCGCTAACCGCATCACGTCAACTCAGATCCGATTGTTATCTGATACATTTGGCGCACATGACGCGCGAGGTGCTGAAGCCGCGAGTTCTGGACTGGTTTGCTCTCCTGCTGCTCGTCCTTTCGGTATGTATTAACTATGCCGATCGCGGCAATCTTGGCGTCGCGGCCAAGAGCCTTTCGGTCGAGCTTCATCTCGCGCCCGAGCAGCTCGGATATCTGCTGGCGGCCTTCTCGCTGACGTACTCTTTTTCGCAGGTCTTCGCGGGCAAAATCATTGATCAGTGGAACGTCAACTGGGTTTACGCCGCTGGCTTCTTGCTGTGGTCGGCGGCTACTGCGTTAACCGGCTTGGCCCGCACTTTTAGTGCTATCCTTATACTCCGCTTGTTACTCGGCGTCAGCGAATCCATCGCTTACCCTGCCTATTCCAAAATGATCGTCATCAGCTTTCCTGAACAACTGCGTGGCACTGCCAATGCTCTGATCGACGCAGGCTCGAAACTCGGCCCTGCTATCGGCGTGCTCCTGGGAGTGAAGATGATCCAGTGGTTCACTTGGCGGGGCATGTTCCTCGTTATGGGTGGCGCAAGTTTGCTGTGGCTAGTACCCTGGTGCTCTGTCGCTTCGAAGCTCCCTACCAAATCACAGAATGCCTCGGCAACCGACAACCGCGTTCCCGCACTGGAGCAGATTCTGTCGCGCCGCCCTTTTTGGGGCACCGCCCTCGGATTGTTCGGCGGGAACTACACCTGGTTTTTTTTCCTGAACTGGCTTCCTTATTACTTTGAGACGGAGCGCCATTACAGGCACGACCGGCTGGCTCTTTTCGGATCGCTACCGTTCTGGACCGCTGGTGTGTCGTCTCTGCTGTTCGGGGCACTGGCAGACGCACTTATCCGCCGCGGTTCGGAGGCGGGACGAGTGCGGCAGGCCTTTGCCTGTTTCGGCCTGATTGGCTGTTGCGGCTTGATGCTCCCGGCGGTGGTGGTTTCTGATCCATCGTTAGCCAATGGACTGCTGCTGTTAGCTTGCGCCTCCCTTGGAGCTTGGTCCTCCAATCACTGGGCCCTCACTCAGTTGCTTGCGGGACCGCCGGCGGCCGGCACCTGGACAGGTCTTCAGAACTGTCTCGGCAATTTCGCCGGCGTAGTCGGACAAATCGTGAGTGGATACGCTCTGCAAGCGACTCATTCCTTCTTTGCCCCCTTTGCCATTTCCTGCTCGGTGCTGCTGATAGGAGTGTTCGGGTATTTCTTTATTGTCGGCCACCCGCAAGAAGAACAGTGGAGAGCAGAGACAGTACTGAAACCGGCTTTGCGTTAACGAAAGAAAGCCCAAGGTACTAAGTACTTACCCTGATACGGTGCGGGTTCAACGTCGTAGTGTCCGTGATAAGCTTAACGGCAAGACAAGTGTGCAGCCTTTGGGCCGCACACATTCCGGTGGGTATTTCCTCCGAGTGCCCACCGGTGCCTTACTTCTTTGCAACCATCGATAGTCGAAACGCTGGCCGATAAACCCGAACCTCTGGATTTTGCAATCCAGCTACTCTCGCCAATTTTTCGAGTTCGCCGGCCCGAAACGAGGCCCTGACGGATTTGACACCATCGCTTACCGTGATCTTGTTCCAGCCAAACAGCGCTTTCGTGGCGGGAAGGAACACGTAAGGTAGAATGTGCCGCTCCAGATCGCATACGACCAGTGCTCTTTTAACGATGCCATAGAATCCGCTCAGTAGTGTCATGACGTCTGCATCATTAAAGTGATGCAGAAAGAGCGAGCAAAGAACGTAATCGAAGCTCTCGTTTCCGAATGGCAGACTGAAAGCATTCGCGAGGAGTTTTGGACGCGGAGCTTTTTCGAGATTGGTCCAGTTATAATCCAGGCTCGTGACGGTGACACCCGGATAAAGCTCTTTCGCGATGCGCGCCGCATCGCCGGACGCTGCGCCCACATCTAACAAATCGAACGTTTGAAGATCGGGACTGATGGCATGTGCGAGCGTTTTGCGGAGTACCGAGTGTCCTCCAAACTTCCTGTTGATGACGACCAGATCAGCTAGGTTCGGACGCGCTTCTTCGGGCGGCACATGGTCCAACAGCTCGGGCTCTATCCGTCGGTGGCTAAACACGTCTCACCCTCTCTGGATTAGATTGAAACATAATAGAAGAAATGAGTAGCGCACCACAGCAGCCCACTTACATCATTCCGCCACCATCTGGACCGAACTGGAAAACACCGCTGCTGATAGGAGCACTTGTACTCCTGGCCGCTGCCAACGTATTCCTGTTTGTGCAGTTGGATCGTGTTAAGACGGACAACCGCAACGAAACCGCCAAGTTATCTGCCGAGTTCAACGGTGCGATGGAAAAGATGCGGATCGATTCGAACGAGCAGATTCAGCGTTCACGCCACAGTTTGGATCAACTGCAGGTACGCCTAGCCCAGCAACGCCGAGCGGCTGAACAGGCCGTCGGACAGGCCAAAATCGATGCCGAGCAGAAAGTCCAGAGTCTACAGGAGAAAGTCACCCAGGAACAGGCAGCTCAGCAGGCGGCTATCAGTCAGGTAAAGCAGACTGCCGATACGGCTACCACTCAGATCAGTACGGTGTCAACCGATCTCGGAAATACCAAGACTCAGCTGGAGCAGACGGTCGCTAACCTGAAGCATGCGACAGGCGAGCTAGATAATCATGCAAGCTTAATCGCCACCAACGGTAAAGAGCTTGATGCCCTACGTGAACTTGGCGAGCGCAACTACTCTGAATTCACTATTGAAAAATCAAAGAAGCCCACGCGTGTGGGCGACGTGATGGTGGAACTGAGGAAGGTCGACGTTAAGCGCAATAAGTTCACCATCGCGATCACGGCTGACGATAAAACGGTCGAGAAGAAGGACCGGACTATCAACGAACCTATCCAGTTCTATACATCAAAGGCCCATCAACCGGATGAGCTGGTTGTCAATAAGGTCGGCAAAAATACGATTGTTGGCTACTTGGCTACTCCCAAAGTGCAAAATGGAAGAGCCGGTACATAACGTCTTCTAAGAAACCCATGAGATATCCCGAACAACTCACTGCGCGTATGCGCGAAGACCTGACGCGGTTTGGCGTCGCTGAAACAAGAACACCGGAAGAGGTTAATCAGACGCTCGGCCCTGATAGTGGGACCGTGCTGATGGTCACCAACTCAGTTTGCGGGTGCGCCGCGGGAAAGGCAAGGCCCGCTGTGGGTTTAGCTTTGAAGCATCCTAGCCATCCGGATGTCGTGGCAACCGTATTTGCCGGCGCAGACCTCGAAGCAGTAGCCCGCGTCCGGGAACTACTTCCGGGCGTTCCGCCATCTTCACCTTCGATGGCGCTCTTTCGCGATGGTAAGCCCGTGTTTGTTTTGCACCGTCATCAGATCGAGAGCCGCGAGGCTCCCGAGATTGCCAGCCTGCTTACGCAAGCTTTCGATCAATACTGCGTTACCGCGAAACGCTAGAGTTTCCAACGAAGCGATAGAGTCCGCGCTCATCGATATAGGCGCGGACCGCCGCCGGCAGTTCCGGGGTCGGCGCGCCCACCGACAATTTTCCTCGAATGGAAGAGCTGGATACCGGCAATTCCAGGCCCTCGAGCGGTTGCACTCTGGCTCCATCCGGAGTGTTGTATGTGCGTCCCGGGCGAGTGACCACAATAAACTCAATCAGCTCGATCAGCTTGCGCCAGTCTTTCCAGCTTTCGAGATCGTCGAAAGCGTCAGCGCCAATTAGGAAAGATAATCGATCATCCAGGTCCACAAGTTGCCTGAAACGAAGAACGGTATCGATCGTGTAGCTTGGTCTCTCGCCTGCTTCCAGCCCGGAAGCTTCGAATTTCGGATACGGCTCGCAGGCCAGCTCGACCATTCGAAACCGATCCTTGTACGGCGTTACCACGACTCCCGTTTTGTGGGGAGGCGTACCGGCCGGCACAAATACAACTCTGTCCAGTTGAAACCTTCTGACCGCTTCCTCTGCGATGCGCAGGTGAGCGGAGTGAATGGGATCGAAAGTGCCTCCGAAGAGACAAATTCTAGCCCCGCTATGATTCGATTCCGGCATGTAAGGCGTAACGGTCAAGCCCGGTCTTGGGATCGCTCGCTATCTGTTCCTGAGCCGCGCGGCTGGCGAGTTCGTCACAGCGGTTATTGTCCTCGTGAAAAGCGTGCCCCTTGGTCCATTTCCACAGGGTCTGATGAGCGTTTACCAGTTCATCGAGAGCTATCCAAAGATCCTGGTTGTTGACCGGCTGCTTGTCTGCTTTGCGCCAGTTGTTGCGCTTCCAGCCATGTATCCATTTTGTGATCCCGTTTTTCACATACTCGGAATCGGTAATGATCTCGACCACGCAAGTCTCTTTCAGACGTTCCAGGCCTTCAATCGCGGCCGCGAGTTCCATCCGGTTGTTGGTTGTATGTGAGCTGTAGCCAAAAGCTTCGCGATTGAACTCGCCGAAACGGAGGATACAGGCCCAGCCTCCCCGGCCCGGGTTGCCCTTACAGGCGCCGTCAGTAATCAGGCGGACCTGCTTCAAGCAACCTCAGCGGAGTCCAAAGCAGGCTCGAGTTCGCTGGTGAAGAAAGCGTCGACCTTCGAGAGGATTTGCGTCACATCGGCGGCCCGGTAGATCTCGGTGCGAAGCTTTGATCCATTCCGGACGCCGTGCGTGAAATAGGTGGCAAACTGTTTCATTTTGCCGACCGCGTCGGATTCACCATGATCTTCGAGCATGAGGTAGTAGGTCTTCATCATGTCGTAGCGGTCGCAGTCGCCAGGAACGCGGTAGGAGCCCGTTGCCAGGTACTCCTGGAGCTGCCGGAAGATCCAGGGGTTGTAAGAGGCTGTACGGCCGATCATGACCGCGTCGCAGCCGGTTTCGCGCTGCATCCGGACCGCGTCCTCAGGAGAGACGATGTCGCCGTTCCCGACAACCGGGATTCGTACCGCTGCCTTTACCTCCCCGATGCGGGACCAGTCCGCCCGGCCGCTGTAACCCTGCTCACGGGTGCGGGGGTGGAGGGCGATGGCAGCCAGCCCACAATCCTCGGCGATTTTTGCCAAACGAACTGCCACCAGCTCACGGTCGTTCCAGCCGGCGCGGAACTTGCAGGTCAGCGGGATAGAAATTGCCGAACGAACTCGGCGGAGAATGGTTTCAAGTAGAGGGAGGTCACGGAGAAGGCCCGAGCCACCGTTGCATTTAACAATTTTATTGACCGGGCAGCCGAAATTAATATCGACAATATCGAAGCCGCGATCCTCGCACACTTTGGCGGCTTCAGCCATGACCTCGGGGTCGGAGCCGAAGAGCTGGCAAGTGATCGGGCGTTCTTCAGGCTCGAAGTAAAGGTAGCGGAAGTTCCTGTTTGGTTTCTTAGCCTTGCGGGTACTGACTACGCCATGAGAACTGGTAAACTCGGTCATCAGCAGGCCGCAGCCGCCCTGGTGACGGATGAGACGGCGAAAGACAGTGTCGGTAACGCCAGCCATCGGAGCGAGGACGGTCGCCGGGCGAATCGGTGTCGAGCCGACGTGAAATTCCGAGGGGAAATCACAGATGAGTCTGTCTGACATGAAAAAACGAACCCAATGTGCTGGGAGCTGGGCTGGTGAGTCTATTTTAACTAGTGGTCAGCGCAACGTTTTAGTTTGTTCCCGCGTTTGAAGAAGCAGGGGGAGTATGGCGCGTTCCAGTCTGATGAAACTTGTGCTCGCGTTCGTGGCGGGTCTGGTTGTGGCCCTGGGGAGCGCTCTGATCTTTGTCCAGGCGCGCCAGCCGCAGACTGCAGTTCCTGTGACGGAGATTGAGCAGCAGCAACCCCCGGCTGCCGAGCCCGAGCAGAAGACTCCGCCTGAGGCGGCACAGAAGACTGAAACCGCCGAACCATCACACCCTGAACGATCTCAGGCCGAACCATCTCGGACCGAACCGTCCCACGCCGAACCATCGCAGCCTGAAGCCGCCGCTGTGAAGCCGAAAATTGCGAAACGAAGTGCTCCGCGAAATTGGGGAAAGGGTAGCCAGTCCCCGATTTTGCCGCCAGTACAGGTGGTGCAGAATACCCCGCCGGCACTGCCCGCAGTTCCTGCTCCTGCCCCTGGGTACCCGGCGTTGAGCCAACCAGTTCAGGAGGAAGCAGTTCCGGCGGCTGTTGCGACGCCTCCCGCGCAGCCACACGTGGTAGAGCTGGCAGAGGGCACCTATCTAGCGATTCGTCTAGGCGAAACGATTTCGAGTGAACACAACTACACGGGCGATGCGTTCCGGGGCGCGCTCGAGGAGCCGATCATCCGGAACGGCTTTATCATTGCAGAGAAAGGCTCGAAAGTCCTGGGCCGGATTGTGAACGCAACGCAGGCGGGGCGGGTGCGCGGCGTATCGAACCTGAATGTGACATTAACCGAGATCAACACGACGGACGGGCAGCGGATCAAGGTGCAGACCAACTCAGTCGAGAAGGAAGGTTCGAAGAGTACCGGCACGGACGCTGCGAAGATCGGGGGAGGAGCTGCCCTAGGGGCACTTATCGGCGCCTTGGGCGGAGGCGGTAAGGGAGCAGCGATTGGGGCTGGCGCAGGCGGTGCGGCGGGAACTGGCGTCGTGCTGGCTACCCGGGGCAAGGCGGCAATTCTCCCCAATGAAGCGCGGCTAGTTTTCCAGCTCGTGAGCCCGGTGACGATAACGGAAAAACTGAATCATTAGCTGGAGCCTGACTTTCGGGCATCCAATGCGCGGGGCGTAAGTTCCACTTCGCGTACTTCCGTGATGTCGCCGGCCGTTGCCGAATGTAAATGTTTGAGCCGACGGGCGGAGACCAACACCCGGCGCTCCATGGAGTGTACCGTGCTGTTGTAGGTGGAGACCGTTTTTTCGATTACGTCGCCGAGCTTTGCGAAATTCTCGGTCATAGAGAGCAGACGTTCATACAATTCAGCGCCGGTTTGAGCGACGCTCTTGAGATCGTCGGCGATGCGCTGTTGACGCCAGCCGTGAGCCACGGTGAGCAGAAGGGTGATCAGCGTGATAGGGCTGGCGATGACGACGCGATTTTGAGCGGCAAACGCGAGCAAATCGGGATCGTGTTCAAGGGCCGCGCTGAAGAGCGATTCAAGCGGCAGGAATGCGACCACGAATTCCGGTGAGCACGGGAGCTGCTGCCAGTAGCTTTTCTCGCTGAGCGCTTTTACGTGCGTTCTCACCTGTCGGGCATGAATTGTGAGATGATTGACGCGCTCGGCTTCATCGCCACACTCGATAGCGCGGAGATAGCCTTCGAGCGAAACTTTCGCATCGACCACAACCTGACACCCGTTGGGCAAGCGAACGATCAGATCCGGCCGCTGACGCCTTTCGCCGAACAGGGTCTCTTGTTCCGCAAAATCGCAATGCTCAAGCATGCCAGCGATTTCGACTACCCGCCGGAGTTGCATCTCGCCCCAGCGGCCTCTCTGAATCGGAGAACGCAAAGCCGTTTTGAGCTGATCGGTCGATTGGCGCACACGCTCCTGCAGCTCGGTCAACGCCTGCACTTGCGCCGTGATGCCCTGGTAAGCTCCAGCGCGCGCCCGCTCGACTTCCTGGACCTTTTCTTCGAAGCGGCGCAAGGACTGACTGACCGGCTCTACGACATGCTGAAACTGCTCGCGGCTGCGATCGAGAAAGAGCTGACTATTTTTCTGCAGCGCGTTGGCTGCTAGAGCCTGAAATCTTTCTTCGAGCTGGGCCTGCGTATGCGTCAGAAGCTTCAGCTGCATTTCAGCCAGCTCACGCGTTTTGGCCATCTCAGCCTCATGCCGGATGGATGCCCGTTCCGCTCCCTCGCACTGCGTTCTAAGCTTTTCGTTTTCGAAGCGCAGGTCGCCTGCCGAACGCTGCCAGCGCTTGGCTTCTGCGAGCTCGTACGCGGCAAAGGCTACTGCGCCGAGCAAACAAAACAGCAAAGAGAGGACCAGTACGGTCATTTGCGGAATCCGGTTTCGGACTTCCATTCATCGAGCGTATTGAACACAATCGGGCAATACACCGCGCGATCAGGCATGTGCCACATGCGGCTCACGAGCGAGCCGTTACCCTTGACTAAGTGGGGAAAAAGCTGGCAAGTTTGCGGCCGCGCCTCGTAGACCGAGCAGAGATTCCCTTCGAGAAATACGCAGCCATTCTCATTGCGCTGGAGGATGCGGCCTTCGTCAGGCGATGCGAGGGTGTAATCGCGCAGAAAATCCGCGAGCCGCAAGCCGAGAAAGCGGGCCAGATGATCGGCGTCACGGTCAGTGAGCTGAGTGGTTGCGACGCGGCAGCAGTTGGCGCATTGGGTGCAATCGATCGACTCCTCGACATCCTGAGCAAGTGATTTGAGTCGGCGCTCGACGAAGTTATGGCTCTTCATCCAGGAGCGGAAGCGCTGGTTCTCATCGCGCTGCTTCTCGCCGAACCTCTTGATCTGCACGAGGTCGGTGGTGAGTTGTTTCGACAAAGTGGCTGATAGACCATTATGGCGTGGGGAAGTGGGCTGTGTGCGTGGATATCGTAGAGAGCAGCGAGAGGCATCGACCAACCTCTTCTTACTTGCCGTAAAGCAGCGAGCGAACAGAATTGCCAAAGGTAATCAAGCAACTCGGGGAGTCGAGGGTTATGTTTTCGACGGGCTGGAAGGGAGCCAATGGTTTTCTGGACCTGCGCAGAGACGGCAGCCTCGGCGACACATACCCACGAGTTCGATGAGTACATGGTCGTAATTCAAGGCTGTTACGCGTTGGTCATCGATGGCAAACAAAGTCCGGTGAGGGCCGGAGAAGAATACTTCATTCCAAAAGGAACCACTCACAGCGGCGAGGTCCTGGCTGGGACAAGAACGATACACGCCCTCGGCGGTCACCGCGCGAACCGTGAATGAAACACCCGCCAGCCTGCCGTGCGCAAAAAGGTTTGCGCACGAGACGCGGTTGCGGTCCTAAGCAGCATTTGCCAGGCTTAATAAACACACTGGATGTGACTACTACACCGACTGGTCTATTCGTCCCGGAGCGTTTGAGCCGGGTCTAAACGGGTAAGGCGTAGGGCCGGGAGGGCGCTCGAGACCGTCGCGACGAGAATTAACAGTATGGCTACGGAGCTAAAAGTCAGGGGGTCGGTGCCAGTGATGCCCCAAATCAGCCCTTTTAAGAGACGCATCGAGAATAGGGCTAGCACCACACCGCAAGCGATTCCAGCTAGTGCGAGAGTGATTCCGGGTAGGGCCGCGGCGCGCACGACTTGTCTTGGTGTAGCACCGAGTGCCAGACGGATCCCCATTTCGCGGGTACGTTGGGCTACCGAGTAGGCGATGAGACCGTAGACGCCGAGGGCGGCCAGGAGAAGGGCGAGGGTTGCCAGTGCGGAAAAAACCGTCGCTTGATAACGCTGCTCTTTGAGCGATGCGGCGCGAACCCCAGACATACTCTGGAACGAGGAGAACGGAAGCTTGGGATCGACAGCTTGCAGTGCATGCCGCATGGATTCGGGTAACGAGGGTATATCCCCGTGTGTCCTGACAATCCAGACCGGCGAAAACCAGACATTCGCCATAGCGAAGATGCCGTCTGGAAATTGATCGGCCGGAACAAAGACGCCGGCGAATCGGTCAATCGGCCCTAGACCGCCCCAGCCGATTTTCACTTGGACATCCTTGACGACCCCGACGATCTGCCAAGTTTTGTTTTCGATCTGGATGGACCTGCCGAGCGGATCGGCCTGATCGCGTAGATATCGCTTCACGAAACTTTCATTCACTACCGCGACTCGTTCGGCGTTGGCATTGTCAGCATTGGTGAAGAGACGTCCGCGCAGCAGATGCATGCGCAGCGTTTCGAACAGACCGGGCGTGGCGTAGGTGCAGTTGGTGACTCCGCTCTTGCTGGATCCCACAATTTGGACACCATTGTTGAGTGCTCGCGCATAGGGTGGAGTTAAGGCAACCGCTGCGGATTCGACGCCGGGGATCTGCCGGATGCGGTCCAGGCTTTCGCGGAAGAGGCGCGCCCCGGCTGCGGAAGTCGCATATCGCGCATCTTGCAGTGAGGCGGTCGCGGTTACGACGTGATTGAGATCGAAGCCGGGACTGGCGTTGACGAGAACGCTGAACGTGCGAACGAGCAGACCGGCAGCCACTACAAGTACGACCGCCAGCGTGACTTCGGCGAAAACCAGCAGTTGCCGCTTCCATTGCCGGCGGCTACCGCTGCTGCCGCGGCCCGCTTCAGCGAGAGCAGATCGGAGATCTACCGTGCCAGCCTCGAAGGCCGGAAAGAGACCGAACAAAATACTGGTCGCGAGCGATATCGCGAGCATGATCCCCATGACACGCAAATCTAGACGCACCGGACCGAACATGTTGAACTCGTCCGGATTGAGACGAATGAGGCCTTCGAGCACGCCGTAGCCTATCCCCAGACCGAGCATCCCGCCGCACACCGAGAGGAGGAGCGCTTCGACGAACAACTCCGAACTCACTCGCGCGCGGCCGGCCCCTAGTGCCATGCGCGTGGCGATTTCCCTGGAGCGCGTTGCAGAGCGGGCGAGCAGGATACCCGCGATGTTCACGCAGCCGATGATTAAAACCAACAGCACCGCTCCCCACATGAGATAAACGCTAGATCGGATATCGTGCGTCAGACCATTTTGCAGCGCGAGGGCTTGTTCTTCGGCTGACGAGCCCGTTGGAAGATGTTTCCGGGCGAAATAGTCGTGCATGATCGAGTTGAGCTGGCCTTCAGCCTGCGCCGCTGTCACGCCGGGTTTCAGCCGACCTACGACTCCATAGTTGTCACCCGATCCCTCGCCGGAATGGGTGGGTCGGAGCGGCGTCCAGATATCCGGCGGCGCGCTGGTCCCGATGTCTCCAAGGCCGGCGGGCAGGCTGCGAAAACCGGGCGGCGCAATGCCGACAACCGTATAGGGAGAACCACGCAGATCAATGGTGCGGCCTACGATGGTTGAATCTCCCTGGAAGACGCGCTGCCAAAGGCCGTAGCTGAGGATTACGAGCGGTGGACCATTGGGCACATCCTCCTGGCGAGTGAATTCACGGCCGATGAAGGGCTCGATCCCAAGGACGTGAAAGTAGTTGGCACTCACTCGCTGATCAATGACATATTCGACCCGCCCAGCGGCAACTAAATTGACGCCGGCGGCGCCACTATAAACGGCGCTATCCAGCAGCGATGCATGATCCCGCACCAGTTCCCATTGGAAACCGTCCTGGCTGGTATCCACGTCGAAGGCTCCTCCTTTGCTGAAGACAGTGGAAAGCAAAACCAGGCGGCTGGGATCGGGATAGGGAAGCGACTTGAAGAAAAGCGCGTCCACGATCGTATAAATGGCCGTATTGGCGCCGATACAGAGGCTCAGCGTGGCGAGAACTGTGATCGTAAAGGTTGGGCTTTTCGCGAGCGTTCGCGAAGCCTGGCGCATGTGCTGATAAACGATTTCAAAAACTTTGACGCTGTTCATCTGATAGATCTCCTCGCGAATGAGAGTCGCGTTTCCGAGCTTGCAGTGCGCGGCTTGGCGTGCCTGTTCAAGAGGCATCCCGCGGGCCATGTTTTCTTCCGTTTCGATTTCGAGATAAGCCTCAATTTCACGCGCCCGCACTTCGTCCCAGTGCCTGCGGTGAAGAAAACGGCTCCATCCCATATCAGACCTGCTATTCAGCGGGCCGCAAAACCCGATTTACAGCGCGAACCAACCGATCCCAACGGCTCGTATGTTCGAGGAGCTGTTTACGTCCAGCAGCAGTGAGTCTGTAATAGCGGGCCTTGCGGTTGTTTTCCGAAGTCCCCCAGAAGGAAGACACCCAGGCCCGGTCCTCTAAACGGTGCAAGGCGGGATATAGCGAGCCGTGTTCGATTTGGAGCACTTCATCCGAGCGCTGCTCGATCACATGAGCGATGGTGTGACCGTGAGCTGGACCGAGGACTAGACTTTGCAGAATGAGCAGATCGAGAGTGCCTTGGAGCATCTCGCCATCCAGAGGATGTGCATTGCGGCTTGGCATTTCGTCATTAGTATCCCATAGATGATCGACCTAAAGGGTAAAACCCTATGATCTGAGGTTTAACTGAGCGGCCTTGCCCAAACCAGGGTTTATGCAACAAACTGGCAGTTGCTCATTTCCTAGGGTTCAGAGAGTTGCGAAACCGTATTGCATTAGAAATTCGATTGGCGATACGTTTGTGCAATGCTGATCGGCTAGCCCGGGTCTCTAGTGACGAACAGGATACCGCCGTCTGGATGAGCTTTGCAATGGGGATGTGCGTCAGGCGATGTGAGGGTGTAATCGCGCAGAAAATCCGCGAGCCGCAAGCCGAGAAAGCGGGCCAGATGATCGGCGTCACGGTCAGTGAGCTGAGTGGTTGCGACGCGGCAGCAGTTGGCGCATTGGGTGCAATCGATCGACTCCTCGACATCCTGAGCAATTGATTTGAGTCGGCGCTCGACGAAGTTATGGCTCTTCACCCAGCAGCGGAAGCGCTTGTTCTCATCGCGCTGCTTCTCGCCGAACCTCTTGATCTGCACGAGGTCGGTGGTGAGTTGTTTCGACAAAGTGGCTGATAGACCATTATGGCGTGGGGAAGTGGGCTGTGTGCGTGAATATCGTAGAGGGCAGCGAGAGGCATCGACCAACCTCTTGTTACTTGCCGTAATTCGTCAGCGCCGAAGTGGAATAGGTGGCAGTCTTCGTCCGTTAGCGATCGCCTTCATATACGTTGGGAGCGATGACGTTAAAAATAGATGTTTTCCAGAATTCAGGAAGCAGCGAGCGAACAGAATTGCCAAAGGTAATCAAGCAACTCCGGGAGTCGAGGGTTATGTTTTCGACGGACTGGAAGGGAGCCAAATGGTTTTCTGGACCTGCGCAGAGACGGCAGCCTCGGCGACACATACCCACGAGTTCGATGAGTACCTGGTCGTAATTCAAGGCTGTTACGCGTTGGTCATCGATGGCAAACAAAGTCCGGTGAGGGTGCCATGGTCCCGCAGAACTGCTATTGTCGCATCCAGATTCGATACTCGAACGCGAGGCGGTTGATTCCCACGTGGTTCAAGGACTCATAATCCTCACCGGTGCAGGGACTTTCCAGCCATTGCACTAGGTCGATAAACATTCTGCTGCTTGCGTTCGGGGAAGGCCAGACACACCAGGCTGACAGAGCCCGTCGGCAATCGGAATGCTTGGGCTATGCCGTCTGTTTTGACTTCACCAATATGCTTGATAACCTTGAGCCCGAGTTTTTCGTAAAAACCAACGCTGGCGTTCCAGGTCCCGGCACGTAATACTCACATGCTGAAAATTATCAATCATTCGTAATTCCTTTTCGTTTCGCCGGGAAGGCCGCCGCCGTCGAGCTGCGCCGTACGAAGCACCTCGACACGTATAATTCACTGGTGCGAGTAGAGCGGCAGGGCCTTCGCGAACACCTTGGCGTGAAAAATCGTCGCGCCTTGTCCGCCGTTGCCGTCGCTCGTTACGATGTAGAGATCGTTCGTGCCGGGCTTGACGGCCATACTGGTCGACTGCAGGTTATGCCCGTCATCCCTGCCAGGCAACAGTATCTGTCCGATTGGGATACCGTTCTTGTTGAACGCCAGCACCCGGCCTTGGCTATACATCGCGACATACAGGTTGCCGTCGCTATCGGCGCGCATCGAATCCGGAGCCGGACCGATGAAATGATAAGGGATTGACGTCCCGACCGGTGCGATGTCGGTCGGGCTCGCCAACACGACCCGGTGCAGGAGATTTCTGGCGAATTCGGTGATCCACAATTCCTTTCCATCCGGGCTGAGCGCGATCCCGTTTGCCATTGCAAGGTGTGGCAGCACTGACGTGATTGTCTTGAAGTCAGGGGACACGTAGTAAGCGCCGCCCTTCGCCTCGGTCGAGATCCCTCGAAAGTCACTGAAGTAAAAGCCGCCATGTGCGTCGAAGACCAAATCATTCGGCATATAGCCGGCCGTCGCGGGAACGACCGTCTGCATACCCGTTCCGTCTGGCTTGACAGCGGCGATTAAACCAGTTCCCTTTGGGATATTCATGGCAGCGATGAAGATCCGTCCATCCTTGTGTATCGCCAGGCCTCCTGGACTGACATCATTCAACGACACAACAGTGGAGAGGCGTCTATCCGACGTGAGGCGCAGCACACGCCGACCCGATACATCACAGAAGAGCAGATTGGCATTGCGCTCGAATGCTGCGCCCTCAAGGACGATCCCCTCGTGGGACACCTTGAACCACGTCTCGGCCACAACGGTCTGTAAGCCGCGTTCGGACGGGGGATCGGAACCGGTCCGCGAGTTTGCGCGTCATAAGCGAGCGCGCGAACCCCTCCGTTCTGTTGACCATGTGCGCCGCCCGCAAGACACGCGAACACAGTAAACACGGCGAAGCAGGCTTTTGTCATGGCGCGAAGCAGGTTGTCATGGTCGAATGCTATTTCACGCTGATGCCAATGGTCTGTCCGCCATCGACCACCATGGCAAGGCCTGTCGCAAAAGCGCCATCGGTTGAGCTGAGCCACAAAACTGCTGAAGCAATCTCCTCAGGCTTACCTAAACGGCCAATCGGCTCTTGCGCAATCATGCTGGCGTAGCCATCGGGTGCGCCTGCGGCGACACGTTGAATCATCGGCGTGTCGATAATTCCTGGGCAGATAGCGTTCACGCGAATATTGCTTTTCGCATAATCGAGCGCAGCACACTTGGTGAGACCGATAACACCAAACTTGGTTGCTGCATATGCCCCCTGCCCAGTAAAACCAACCAAACCAGCACCCGAAGAGGCGTTCACAATGGAGCCGCCGCCCTGCTTGAGCATCACAGGCACTACATACTTCATGCACAGGAAAACGCCGCGCAGGTTGACGGCGACGATACGATCCCAATCGTCTTCCGTTATATCGGCAATCGCGCCATACGGCTGCTCCACTCCCGCATTGTGGAAGGCCACATCGATGCGGCCAAAGGCCTCGACGGCCTTGTCCACCGCCGCCTTTACATCATCGGCCTTCCTGACATCGCAAACGACGGCAAGCGCCCGACTCCCGGTTTCCTGGACTAGACGTGCTGTTTCCTGCACGCCCTCTTCAGCTATGTCTGCCACGACCACGCTCGCACCTTCCTGCGCAAACGCAATCGCGGTCGCCCGTCCGATCCCGCTTGTAGCGCCAGTGACAAATGCAACTTTGCCTGTAAAACGTTGACTTCGATTCGCTGTCATGATCTTGTCCTTTAAACGCGGTCTATCGCGAGTCGGGCCTGCGCACCATCACTTCCGGTATTGCTCGTCGCTGACATGTTCCATCCAATCAACGACCTTTCCGTTGAGCTTCTCCTGAAGAGCGATGTGCGTCATGCCGGTCGTCGAAGTGGCTCCGTGCCAGTGCTTTTCACGCGGTGAGAACCACACAACATCACCGGGCCGAATCTCCTCGACCGGACCGCCTTCGCGCTGTGCCCAACCACAGCCAGCAGTGACGATGAGCGTTTGTCCGAGCGGATGCGTGTGCCAGGCCGTTCGCGCACCCGGTTCGAAGGTCACACTGGCGCCCGATAACAGTGCCGGATCGGGTGTTTGAATCAGAGGGTCAATCCGCACGGTTCCAGTGAACCAGTCCGAAGGTCCCTTTGCAGAAGGTTGCGAGCCAACTCGTTTAATTTCCATGTCGTTGCTCCTGTTCTCTTTGCCGGTTTTTGCAGACATTATTTGCGCCATCATTTGTGGCAGCAGCAGACAGAACGATCTGCGCTCCATTGCTATTCGTCTCCGCGGAAGATCCAGGTAGAGAGCAGGGTCCTGATTTCATAACCATTCGAGAAGTTGAATGAACACCCCATCAGGATCGGTAGCGAGGATCGTTCGAACAGATCCAATGGATTGCGGTTCCTCGGTCAGGAAAGTGATGCCGCGCTCTCGCAGAGCCGCCGTTGTCGAATCGATGTTGGATACGCGAAACGCGAGGCGATTAATACCGACGTGGTTCGCTGCACGATAAGCCTCGCCGGTCGAGGAAGGCTCCAGCCACTGCACCAAGTCAATAAACATCTTGCTGGACGCCTCAGGCGGTGCTAAATGCAAAACCTTGATGTGGCCTCTCGGGGTTTGAAACGCTCGCGCAATCGCCTCTTCGTTGAGTTCACTGACAGGCCTGATGACCTCCAGACCAAGTTTTTCGTAAAAGCGGACGCTTCTTTCGAGATCCCGACACGTGATGCATACATGCTGAAAATCTTCGATCATTTCGGCAGCCGTCCGTGTTTTCTTGAAATCGCGAGCAAAACCGGCGGTAGATCCTCTGGGAAGCCACCTACCGGAAACTTGCGGACCGCCTTTGCGATGAGATCTTTTGCCTGATCCACGGAAACCGGAGTGCCAGGAGTCCGCTGAAACCAGTCCTGCGCTTCTTCGTCGGCTAATCCCTCCGGTACTTTCGGAGCGTAAGGCCACACATGAATTGGCGTGCCTGGTTCCATTCGCCAGCCCTCCGAAAGGGAGCCAATCTCGATGGCGTTGTACCCAATTTTGTCCATGAACTTCATCACCGTTTGCTTAGCTTGGGAATCGTCGCCAGCAACAGGAAGAGTGGTCCGGTTCAATTTCTCGTGGGGGCGAGCATCGATGAACAAATGTGATGAATCCAGGTGATTCAGTGCTTTAACAACCCGCGCGCCTTTCAAATGTTGTTGAACCAATTCGCTTGCTGTCAGCTCGGCCGAATCGAGAACCGGGATTTGACCGTCGCGAATCGGATAGTAATTCGTTGTGTCGATCACGATCTTGCTTTCGAAGGGCTCGATCGGAAGTTTGTCATACGCGTTGAACGGAGTTGCCAACACAACTAAATCCGCTGCTCGCGCAGCCTCTTCAGGAGTAGCGGCGCGTGCATGATTTCCAAGTTCGCGGACCAGACCAGCGAGCGCCTCAGGTCCGCGAGAGTTGCTCAACACCACCTTCAGTCCGGCAGCGATGGAAAGACGAGCCAATGCACTCGCGATTGCGCCGCTTCCAATAAATCCGATGGTCTGTACCATACCGTCTTGTCTCCTCTTTTTCCAGTGATTCGTGTCCAGATCTTAGGCTCAGGTCGTGCGAAGAAGTGTCTTAATTGCCCGGCGTTCGTCCATTGCCCGATACCCTTCGGCAACCTGATCGAGCGGCAGCACTAGATCGAACACTTTCCCAGGATTGATCTTCTCGTTCAGGACAAGATCGATCAGATCAGGGAGGTACCTGCGCACGGGGGCTGGACCGCCGTGTAGATGGACCTCACCAAAGAACAACTCTGTCCCGTCGAGTTTCACCTCGTGCGGAACGCCTACGTAGCTGACGTACCCGCCAGGACAGGTGGAACGGATCGCCTGCAGCATGGATTCCTGCGTGCCAACACATTCCAGCACGGAATCGGCTCCGAGCCCTTTTGTCATCTCCTTGATTCGCGCGATGCCTTCCTCGCCGCGCTCGGTCACGATGTCGGTGGCGCCAAACTCTCTTGCGAGTTTCTGACGCGATGGGTGACGACTCATCGCGACGATGCGCTCAGCTCCCATCTGCTTCGCTGAAAGCACACCAAGCAAACCGACCGCGCCATCGCCCACAACCACAGCCGTTTTCCCGGGCTTTACATTCGCCGCATCCGCAGCAAACCAGCCGGTGCCCAACACGTCGGAGGTGGCGAGCAGACTTGGGATCAGTTCTTTCGAAGGGACATCCCGTGTGGGTACCAGCGTGCCGTCAGCAAGAGGAACCCGCAACAGCGGAGCCTGCGCGGCACTCATGAACTCGCGTTGAACGCAGGAGGACTGATAGCCGTCGTGACAGATAACGCAGGTGTTGTCGGATGTTGCAAACGAGCCGACCACGAACTGGCCAGGCTTGATATTTCTGACGTCCTTACCAACTTCTTCGACAATGCCGCAGTACTCGTGCCCCATGGGGGTCGGCGGTTCTGAGAAGTTACCGATCCCTCGGTAGGGCCATAGGTCCGATCCGCAGATACAGGTGGCCGAGAGGCGGAGGATTGCATCTGTCGGATTAGTGATTGTAGGGTCCGGGCGATTCTCGTAACGAATGTCGCGCGGGCCGTAGAGCATAGTTCCTTGCATTTTGTAGTCTCCTTCTTTAGACGCTTTTGCTGAGTGCATTAAGCCACAGTCATTCCACCATCCACCGTCAGGGCGTGCCCGACGACGTAGCTCGCGCCGGGGCTGCAAAGCCAAAGGACGGCGGAGGCGATCTCCTCAGGCCTGCCCGCCCGGTTGATAGGAACGTGCTTCGCTATGTCCGCGTAGGCCTCCTCGTCCCCACTGACGACATCGCGGGCAATCTGCGTATCGATCAGGCCGGGATTGATTGCGTTCACGCGAATGCCGTGTTTGATGTATTCCAGAGCGGCCGTCCGCGTTAATCCAACGACGCCGTGCTTGGAAGCGATATAGGAACCGATACCGGGGTTGCCAGTCAACGCGCCAACGGACGCGTTGTTGACAATTGCGCCACTGCCCTGGCGTTCCATCTGCGCCAGTTCGTACTTCATGCAGCTCCAAACGCCGCGCAAGTTGACCCCGATCACGCGCTCCCAATCTTCGCGGGTACTGTCGGCGGTTGGAGCAATGCGGGCCATAACGCCGGCGTTGTTAAACGCGGCGTCGAGTCGGCCGAACTCGGCAACGGTGCGGTCGATCATCGCGGCTACTTGAGCGTCGTCACTCACGTCGCACCTGACCGCAATTGCCTTCTGACCGATGGCCGTAAGCTTTTCGGCTTCCGCCTTTACCAAGTCCTCTCGGATGTCGGCCAACACGACAGCGCCTCTGCGAACGCCTGAGCCGTCCCCAGTCCCATGCCCGAGCTTGCTCCGGTCACGAGTGCCACCTTGCCAGTGAAATCTAATGCATTGTTACTCATGCTTGTATCTGTCCTCTTTACTAAGACCGTCCCGCCTTGACCGAGGCCATGTGCATCACAACCTGTGCCCACTGCGCGGGTGTACGCGCCATGTGCAACGGTGCCCTATAGACGGCGGAATGCGATGCAGCAAGTTGCACGGACCTGCTTACTGGATTCTTTGCGAGTGGGCACATCTCCACTCGCCTGGGGAGGTCCCTTCCCACTTGTGAAAGGCTCGGATGAAGGAGTTGGGATCCTCATATCCAAGTAGGTATGCTGTTTCGTTTAGTTCGAGCAAGGGCTGCCGCAGATAGTGCTGCGCCATTTCGTGTCGCGCCTGCTCCATCAAGGCGTGAAACGTAGTTCCTTGTTCAAGCAGCTTCCGCTGCAATGTGCGGGTGCCCATGCGCAACTCCACCGCCACGTCTCCCAGTCGCGGCCGCTGCCCCGCGAGAGACCGCTTCAAGATCCCTTTCGCCTGCTCTTGAAGAGACCTGTTCGCCAGATACTGCCTTAATTCGGTTTCCAATTGAGGGGCAATTGCTTCCAGCAGATCCGGGTTGGACGTTATGAACGGCTGATCGAGGTCTTCTACTCGGAAGAAAAGGCGATTGTGGCGCGCTCCGAACTTTACCGGACACACAAAGAAATTCTCATAGGCCTGCTTGTTTGTAATCGGGCGGCGCAATTCCACGCGCGATGGATGGATGTTGCGGCCGATTCCACGTCGGCCAATCGTGACCGTCCACGCAAAGCAAGCATCAATCCAAATGGGGGACTCTGCGACCTCCGCCAGGAGCCACACAAACTCAACTGCACACTCCTTGCCGCGCTCCAACACCCGGATCTCTTGCGGTGAGGTCAGTCGTTTGTATCGAGCGACGCGGTTCAGTGCGTCGCGAAATGAGCGAGTAAATAGCGCCGCAATAGCAATGGGGCTGTAGTTCTCAGGTCGCTCCTCGGAGCCCAGCCTTAGGCCGATCGCCTGATCATCACTGAACTCGGCGATAGCGTCGTATAGGGCGCGCATCTCCTCGGTCGTGAGCCAAATACGCGTTTGCTGGAACAACTCGGATGGCAATCCCGCAAGCCTCAACACGGCATTCGTTGAGATGCCCATACTCTTAAGCTGCCGCCCCATGACCGAGAGAACTCGAAAACGATCTGCCATTTGTACAACCAGAATCGAGGACGATCCGTGCTCTCTTGCTGTCCTCTGAACCCAGTCTAGCGGCCACCGGAGGGCTCCGTCACTAGCACAAGCTGCCGAAGAGCTCGCAAAAGACGCCAACCGAAGTAGCGTGTTGGGCAAGCAAATTCATGATACTCGGGAGGTGCTGTGGATTGTAGCTTTAGTCTGAAGTGCGCTTGCCATAGTTCGCGAGGCGTTTGATCATTCAGATGGCAGCGTCGTTTGCGCTGACGGTGCGGTCGCGCACACGCTCTGCCAGTTGAGCTTGGCCGAGAAACCCGATCCGCACGCCTATACGCCGCCCGGTAGGCGCTTCATTTAATGCTGACCTTTTTTGCACCCAACAGAATGGGCTTCGTCTCGATGAGCTTAAGTGACCTCACCAGGCCCTGTGTCTCACTTTTGTACTTCTTGAGGTGGGGGCTCTGTACCTACCATACGCACTCCGACCAAATTCTACTTGGTTCGGCCTGCCTGATCATTGCCGCCGATGTCTGCACATCGATCTAAATCGTCGGCGATCCGGAGGTTGGACTTTGCAAGCCCAAATCGGATGCGTCTCAGCCGCGCACATCACCGGCGAAGATGCGCATTGCCCAAACCAGGATTTGTGCAACAAACTGGCAGTTGCTCATTTCCTAGGGTTCAGAGAGTTGCGAAACCGTATTGCATTAGAAATTCGATTGGCGATACGTTTGTGCAATGCTGATCGGCTAGCCCGGGTCTCTAGTGACGAACAGGATACCGCCGTCTGGATGAGCTTTGCAATGGGGATGTGCGTCAGGCGATGTGAGGGTGTAATCGCGCAGAAAATCCGCGAGCCGCAAGCCGAGAAAGCGGGCCAGATGATCGGCGTCACGGTCAGTGAGCTGAGTGGTTGCGACGCGGCAGCAGTTGGCGCATTGGGTGCAATCGATCGACTCCTCGACATCCTGAGCAATTGATTTGAGTCGGCGCTCGACGAAGTTATGGCTCTTCACCCAGCAGCGGAAGCGCTTGTTCTCATCGCGCTGCTTCTCGCCAGCCAGCCGCCCTGTGCGCTTGGAATTCCGGTGCTATAGATGGAGTGCTTGCCTGAGGCAAGCCGAGCTTCACTTAGAAAGAAAGTTTTGGAGGAAAAGTCATGGTTACCGTAGCCTTACTTGCGCGGCTCGAGGCGAATCCTGGAAAAGAGGAGGCGGTGGCGGAGTTTCTGCGCGGCGCGTTGCCGGTTGTGCAGGGCGAATCCGCTACAACAGCCTGGTTCGCGATTCGGATGGGGCCCTCTACGTTCGGCATTTTCGATGTTTTCCCGGATGAGTCGGGCCGGCAAGCGCACCTTACCGGACAGGTAGCCGCGGCATTGAAGGAAAAAGGTGCCGAGCTCTTTGCGCAAGCGCCGGACATACAGAAAATCGACGTGCTGGCATCAAAGCTGCCTGGTTAGTCTCGTGTTCCGCAGATTTGTAGTTTGTGCGCTTTTGGCGGGCTGGAGCGCGCTTGCTCAGGACGTCAATATCCGGGTCGGCACGACGCTGGTGGTGATACCCGTAACGGTTACGGATTCCCAGAACCGGTTTGTGCTGGGTCTCGAGAAGAAGGACTTCACGCTTTTGGAAGACGGCGTGGAGCAGAAGGTGACACAGTTTGCCGGGGAGAATGCGCCGATTTCGGCCGGTTTGCTGGTGGATACCAGCGGCAGCATGGGAACGAAGATCGAGCTTTCCAGAGATGCCGTCGGGCAATTTCTAAAAACGATGGATCGGGAGGACGAGGCGTGTCTGATCGAGTTTGGCGATCGGGCGCAGGTTGCCGTGGCGTTCACGAATAGCGCGGACAGCATTGAAGACAAGCTCTCTCATGTAGAGCCGGAAGGCTTGACGGCATTGCTCGATGCGGTTTCCGTGGGGCTCGAGGAGATGCGGAAGGCAAAGAACGCGCGCAAAGCCCTGCTGATCATATCGGATGGCGGCGATAACAACAGCCGGTATAGCGCGGCAGAAATCAAAGAGCTGGTGCGGCAGGCTGATGTGCAGGTCTATTCGATGGGCGTGTTCGAGCGATTTCCTGCTTTCGCATTGAGCGCGGCCGAACTCTCCGGGCCCAAGCTGTTGACGGAGCTCTCGGAGCAGACTGGCGGGAGGGCATTTTCAGCATCGTCCTCGAGCGATTTGCCGGCGATTGCGGCGCGGATCGGGATCGAGTTGCGCAACCAGTATGTGCTCGCGTATTCGCCCTCGAATAAGAAGAAGGATGGCAAGTACCGGGGAGTTGAAGTGAAGGTGAAGGTACCGTCGGGGCTTACGGGTCTAAAGGCGCGCTGGAGGCTCGGGTATTACGCGCCTAAGGATTGATTGCGTTATCGCGGTTTACTTTGTGGTGATAGGTCAGACTAGATTTGGCACGGGGTCCCGGGAGGATTACGGTCGGGCATATCGGATGCAGCGACCTGCTCATAACTGCCGTTTCCCGGGCTCAGGGCCGAACGCCACTCTCCGGTGCGCGCAAAGCGGTATACTCCCGTAATGCACTGAACAAGTGCGCGAATGGAATCGAGCATCCCAAGCAAGGTGACAATCCTCCTCCAACAGATGAAGAGCGGAGACACTCAGGCTCCGGAGCGCCTTTTCCCGATTGTCCTTCACGAATTGCACGAACTGGCCCGGTACTACTTGAGCGCGGAGCAACCCGGCCACACCTTGCAGCCTACCGCTTTAGTCAATGAAGCGTATTTGCGGCTGGTTGGCGATCAGGCGCGCGACTGGAGAAATCGGGCCCATTTTGTCGGTGTCACCGCAGGCATCATGCGCCGCATTCTGATTGATTATGCCCGCCGAAAGCAAGTTCTCAAACGCGCCGCTCTTCGGGGCGCAATCGAACTGCCCGAAGAACAGAACGCTCTTTCGTCCGAGCAAGCTGCCGAACTCATCACGCTGGATGCAGCGCTGGAACGCCTGGAAAAGGTGAATTCTCGCCAACGGCAGATTGTGGAGCTGCGCTATTTTGGCGCTCTGTCGTTGGAAGAAACCGCTGAGGCGCTAAACGTCTCGCTAGTTACTGTGAAGCGCGACTGGAGAGCGGCACGGGCCTGGCTCAAAGGTCAGGTTCGTCCTGAAGCGCTCCGATAAATGAGCTGTCTGGCCCCCGTCTGCAGTGGCTCTACGTGCTGCGGAAGCGCAGATCCGCTGAGACTGGAGGCAAGCCCCGCAAGCGGGAGCAGAGATGCCGCATTCAAACTCAAGCGGCGGATCGACACCAAAACGCTTATAACCAGCAAAGCCAAACCTTCCAGCCCAACTGTTGCGGGCTCCGGTGTAGTAGTGAAACTCGCCGAGTACGGCTGGCTGGTGTCGGGTGCGTTCGACAGAAAACTGCCGCCCGAAAGCGGGTTGCCATTCCACCATTGAGCGTTTAGAGCGAACGTGCCCGAATTGACAAATCCAGGTGGCGTATCGCTACTCCAAAGAATCTGGTACAGTCCGGACGGCGTAACCGGGTCATATGGCAGATCGACCGTCGCCCCGGGCGCGATATCCGGAAAATCGAACAGCAGCTTCGGCGTAGCGTAAAGAAACGCTCCGGCCATCAGATTGGTTGTCACCAGCCAGTCGGAGCTGCTCTCGTTATGAATGGTGTAGCCCCAGCCCGATACCTCGGGTAGACCGATGGGGCCGGTTACATTTTCCGGCCCCGAAATGCTGAACGTATATACCTGCGCAGCCATGCCCGGCAGCGCGGAAAGACAGATCGCTAAAAGCGCAAAGGGCGCGGATGCGCGCCGCCATACAGCAGACGAACTCGCTAGCCCTTTGGGTGGCGCGTCGAGAGCACAGGCCGGTTTGCAGGCCGTTGTGCTCGATTCCAGGCATGCGTCCGCGCCCGTTTTGCGCGAGTTCCTCAAAAGTAGTGTTCGCATAGGTATCTTCGATTTTAGTTGAACTATTATTCTTTGCCAGGAAAGACAGCTTGCCCGTAGCTGAACTGATAGGGCGGCGCGACCGCGCCATTACTTGCCGTGCCCTGCTCCGTGACGGCGAGCTTCTTAATACCAGGATCAACCGAAATAACTAAGTTTAAATAAATCAGGTTACCTGGCGCCAGGCTGCCAAGTTTAATGGGCAAAAGAGGATCTGCCAGCACGGCTTCACCCGAACCGGCGAGCGTGCGCAGCGAAACGTCATCGATCTCGATAGACTGAATCTCCTGGGTTCCGCTATTGATGATGGTGAGCGGGACCTGAATCTGGCCTTTACTCGCAAACTTTTCGTTAGAAGTTCCCGGTCCAATGGAAACGTTCGTAACTGGACCGGGAACCGCATCGGGCGATGGCGCGGCAGCACCCCAGTTACAGCCCGGACCGGGGCTGCCACCGGAAGTTTGCGAGTATCCGCAGGTAACGCGTGGGAATGGCCAACCTTCAAAGAACGCAGGCCGGTAAACACCCAATCCCCCTTGGGATAGAGGCGTGAATAAGTGAGTCAAAACCGACGCTGCCGGTGGATCGTAAAGTCCATTGCGACCGCTGTCGGCCGGACTCGCTTGGAGGCTGATGCCCAACCAGGAGCTGTCGGCCAGAAGCGTTGGAGTTGCCTGTGTATACGCCGGATCGGACGGAACCTCGATAGGATTGGTTGGATCGGTCGGGAACGTGTACGGCGGGTACCACGGATAATTAAAAGGGATAGCGGCTGGGTTTTGACCCGGAGGGAAGGGGCCTCCCGGGTCAAAAACGTAATAAGATTGGGGCTGCTGCCAGATATAAATAGACGTGCTACCCCAACGGCTAGGGACATATCGGCCGACGGCGTACAGAGCTGCCATCAGGCTTCGGTAATACGACTCCTCAATGGCGGGGCTCATCCCTTGAAGAATTCGACCTGTCGCGGAGGTGTCCCAGTACCAGGCCGATCCCGGCTGCGCCTGCGCCAGGGCCGTTCCCAGCGCGCTTATCTTGCCCCAATCCTGATAGATGAAATCGAGCTGTGTGCCGCTGGTCGTACCCTGCGCGGTAAACTGATCGGCCGCTTGCTGCGCGACTTTAGCGACGGTCGAGGTCAACGATATTTGCTCATTTCCTTCTTTGTCGGTTGTCAAGTTGGTTGCGAATCTGAAGGTAGTCTCGGCAATACCGGCAATCTTCCCAACAACCGGTAGCTCACTTGCCAGGCCCAGAAAAAAACTAACAATGGGTTCGACCAGGTTCGGAGCCGAAGCCTGGGGCGGGGGCTTCAGAGTGGAGGTGATATCGTTAGACGCCTTCAGCAACTCAAAAATGCTGATAGTTCCCGAGGTAGCCCAAAGAGTTGTCAGGTTGTCACCAAAGGCGCGAATGTTCACAACATACTTAAATTCGCTCAGGAGCTGTTGCCGGACGATGCAGAAGGCCGAGGTAGGGTTCTGTTGGGGGCATGCGGCGTTGGTACTCGGATCGTTCATCCCGGTCAACTCGGTCAACTCGGTTAGATACGAATTGATGGAGGTGTTCGTGTCTGGGTATTTGTTCCTTACGTTGCAGTCCGTGCCGCAAAGCTGGCTGGAAATGTATTGAAATGCGCCCAATTGCGCGTTATTGTTCGAAGCCGGAACAGGGAAGGGCACGGGAGTCTGGGCCAGAATCTGGTAAAAGCCGAGATTAGCCTGCCCGGTCGGATCGGCATCCAGCGGACTGTACCAGTTTCCGCGGGCACCTCGCGCCAGCACGCCATGCAACTCGCCTGCCGGATGATCCGGATACACGGAACTCGATTCCCGCGCCAGATTGCCTGCATCGGGCGTCCCGATCGGCGGCGCGGCCGCGCCCACCAATGAATACGTATCTTGCGGCGTGAGATACACCATCGTTTCGAAATAACCGCCCAGTTGCGCGATCTCCTGAGCAAGGGAGTATATTCGGGCATCCCCGTCGGTGCCAAAATTCCAATTCGCCGGAATCGGATGCCCGTTGCTGGCGATAAAGACCAAGAGCCCCTCATTGTTGCCTATCACGTTCCGGATGTCATAGAAAAGGCGATTAATTTCGTTATCAGATCGTGCTGTGCAATAGGTGTTGTCTACGGGTACGGGTCCAAATTGAAGCGATTCCCGGTCCACAATCACCAGGTGAAACGAGTTGGATGTGTCGCCGTTGCATCCCGGTTTATAGGAATCCGCCACCTTGTAGGTTTTAGCCCCGATTTTGATCGTGCCGTCGGTGGTCATGTCGTATTGAATGTAGTCTGTTTGAATAAATGTGTAATTGCCGTTGGAATCCACTGCCAAATAGCCATCGACGTTAAGGTTTGAATATCCTCTCTGCAACGCCTGCCCCATGTTCCGTCCTCCGTTGCCAAGAAGAACAAACGGTATCGCTCCGGTCACTGCCTCTATGTCAGGCCAAGCCCCAAGCTTCTCAAGATTTTTAGCGATGGCGTTCAGTCCGAAATCGTAGTTCCCGACGGCATTTACGATCACGAATGCATCTGGGGTATCGGCCAAGACCTCTGTAAGAAATTGGTTGACGGAAGATGCATCGTGAAACGTTCCGTCCTTGATCACGTCTGGCGCATCCAGATGCTTGGAATCGGGTTGACGGCTGAAGGCCAGGAGATGCATGCCGGGATTAGCGCCCTTGTAGGCCGTGCTTCCGACGGTGATGTCCCGGTGGTGACATCGAGATGAACGGGAATGACCGTTTTCAGCGGTTCGGCCGAAACGTTATTCACAACCTGATTAACAACCTGACTAATCTTTGATTGGGCCCCATTGTATACGTCAGGCTCGCCACCGTAAGTAGCCCAGATTACGTGCGTCCCTTCTGTCAACTTGTCGGTAGTCACCGCGCCTACACCGTTACTCAATGTCACCGTTCCATAAATTATGACCGGGCTGTTGGGGGGATATTCGGCTATGGTGATGCTGCCTTGAGGCGTCGGACTGCCGTTGGAGCTTACCGTGGCGGTGAAGGTCACGGACTCTCCAATGTTGGAGGGGTTCGGGCTTGAAGTAAGTGTCACGTCGGGCGTGGAAAGCTCGGGCCGCCCATAAGCGGAATACGGAGCGCCCATGAAGCAGAAAGTTAGTGTTAGCGATGCAATGGCAGCTGTTGATGCTGATGACATGCGGATTTCATCCCTCCAGGTACTTGCCGAACTAAGTGCTTGCCGGCTCCGCAGCGCGAGATCAAGGTGAACTCACGAAGGACGCCAGCCGGGCTCTTTCTTCGCTTTCATTGATAAAGCGTACGAGATGGAAAAAACGGCTCATCTAGCGAAACCTTTTGAGGCAAAAAGTCGCTTCCCGGGTAAGCGTTTTCGGCGTTACACTGGTTGAACTCGATGTCCCCCGAGCAATGGAACAGGATGGTGGAGCTGTTCCACGTCATCTGTGAGAAGAGCGGCGAAGAACGAGTCGCTTTGCTCGACTCAGCGTGTTCCGGTGATCGGGAGCTGCGGTTGGCGCTCGAGCAGATGCTGAGAGATGACGAGGCTGCGTGCAGCTTGCTTGATCGGCCTGCCGTCGCAAGGCTACCAGGCGCGCCACAATCTCGAACCATTCCCGCAATGGCCGGGGCGAGATTCGGACGCTATGAAATCGTCGCTCTGATCGGCCGCGGAGGAATGGGCGAGGTCTGGAAAGGCCACGATACCGAACTGGATCGTCCTGTCGCGCTGAAGTTCCTGTTTTCCATCGTCGATTCCAGCCGGCTCGCGGAACGTTTAACGCACGAAGCCAGGGCCGCCTCAGCGTTAAACCACCCCAATATCGTGACGATTCACGAGGTTATCCGGCATGAGGAGACGCCCATCATTGTGATGGAACTGGTTGAGGGCCAATCGCTCCGATCTATCACCGGAGCTCCGCAACCAATCGCACATACAATCCAATACGGACTGCAAGTGGCACGGGCGCTCGCTGCCGCTCATGTTCACGGAATTGTCCATTGCGACATTAAACCGGAGAACATTCTCGTTCGGAGCGATGGCTATATAAAGGTGCTGGATTTCGGTCTGGCTTGCCGCATTGGCCGCGAATCGACGGCGACCAGTTTTGCAGGAACACCTCGTTACATGTCGCCGGAACAAATGCGGGGCGAATCCGTTTCGCCCTCCAGCGACATCTTCTCTTTAGGCTTGGTTCTTTACGAGTTGGCTGCAGGCCGGCATGCCTTTCAGGGGAAATCGTTCGTCAATGCCGTGCACACAACAGCGACCGATGAGCTGGTTGCTCCATCGGCTGCAAACCCGCTGGCGCCTACGTGTCTCGACTCTCTCATTCTCGCAATGCTCGCCGGAAATCCTACCGCGCGCCCTTCGGCAGAGGAGATTGCAAGCAAGTTAGCCGAGATTCCCGTGCTCGCAGAGGGTCAGCTCCCGGCTGCAAAATCGGAGGAGCGAAAACAGTGGTCAAGGCGGCACGTGTGGCTGGCCGCGCTAGCGGGTTGCCTTGTGGTGCTATGCCTCGCGTGGGCTATGCGGTGGACCGTATTTGGTAGGAAAAACTCACCGGAATTCACAGATCTACGAATCCATCCTCTTACTTCCCAGGCTGGTTGGGAAGCAGCTCCAGCACTGTCCCCGGACGGCCAATCAGTCGCTTTTACCTGGACAGAGAAGCTGGACGGGCCGAAACAGATCTATGTCAAGCGGCTCGATGATACCGAGCCAGTCAAGCTCACTAACTCCGAATCCGAGGGCAATATCGGGTATCTTGCCTGGTCCCCTGATGGCAGGCAGATCGCATTCAAGCGGCAGTACGGAATACCGGGCGCGATTTACTCGATCGCGAGCGCGGGAGGCGATGAGCACAAGGTTATTGATCTGGTGAATGCGAATCTTAGCTCGGCCATTGACTGGTCTCCCGATGGAACTAAGTTGGCGTTTGCGGATGCAGAAGCCGGGCGCACTCATTTCGTAATCTATTTGTTCAATCTACGGACGGGCGAAAAGCGGCAACTCACCTCCTCGCCGCCAGAGTTATGGGGTGATTGGAATCCCAAATTTTCAACGGATGGCTTGATGGTGGCCTTTAAGAGAGTGATCGGGTTCTGGGCCGACGACATCTACGAGGTGCCCGCCGCAGGGGGTCCGCTCAGGCGAATAACTGACAGGAGACGCGGTATTTGGGGACATGCCTGGACGGCGGATGGTAAAAGCCTGATCGTCTCCTGGCAGCGAAGCAGCACTGTTTTCGGGATATGGCGAATCCCGCTGAACGCGCCGGCCCGGCCGGAATCTATCGCCCAGGGAGGCGTTGATTCGATCACCCCATCTACTGCCCGAAAAACGAACCGTCTGGCTTGGGTAAACCAGCTCTGGGATCTTAACATCTATCGCATTTCGGCTACGGGAGTTGGCGCTCCAATGAGACTCATAGCCTCCACTCTTCGCGATCAAGGTGCTACCTACTCACGTGACGGGCGAATCGCGTTTGTCAGCGATCGATCTGGCAGTAGAGAAATCTGGATCGCCAAGGGTGATGGTTCCAGTCAGGTGCAGGTCACCCGCTTCAACGGTCCCCAGCTGGATCATCTCCAGTGGTCGCCGGACGGGCGGAGCCTTGCTTTTGATGGCCGGCCGTATGGAAACTCCGATATCCTCACCATGCGCTGTGACTCGAGCGCAATGCGTTGCGGAGAGCCGAAACGCCTGATATCGGGGGAAGCGCCCAGTTGGTCCGCCAACGGTAAGTTTATTTACTTCGCCTCGGATCGAACGGGAAGCCAGGAGATATGGAAGATGTCGGCGTCCGGCGGCTCGCCTCTGCAGGTTACACATAACGGAGCCCACCTCTTCCGCGAATCGCACGATGGCAAATGGCTGTATTTTTCCAGGGATCCCAGCGACGGAATCTGGCGAATGTCAGCTTCCAACTCCGGCAGCGGACCTGTTCCCGGGGAGACCCTGGTGATCGGTCCACCTTATAAGGTGCAGAGCGAAGGCTGGACGATAACTCCCACCGAGATAGTGTTCATCGATCGCGCCACAAGTACCCAACGGGCGGCGATTCGCGCGTACAATATTGCGACAAAGCAAATTCGCTGGATCTTAGCGCTCACTGAACTGTTCCCGGATAGAAGCGATATCGGAGTCTCGGTCTCGCCGGACTCGCAATGGGTACTGTACTCGCAGCTCGATCGATCCGGCAGCAACATCATGGTGGCCGATCACGTCCGCTGACCGAATTCCATTTGCGGTCTAACGCGTATCTCGCCGAGGTGATCAGCTTCGCTCGCGAATTGTGTCGGGATGGTCGCTAGACACTGAAGGCTGTCAGTCAAGAGCTCGCGCGAGAAAGCTTGCTAAATCCGGCGCGAGCCAATGATCGAACAGCCAAGTGCTGGGATTTGCCTTTAGGACGTTGCTGCCCAGCGGCTTTGTTCTTGTCGGCGATCCGGCAGATGCGAATTTCGGCCCAGTCCGCTGCTCGGCTGCAAGACTGACGAAGAGTCGGAGTCGTCCGTAGGGTCGAGTTCAGAACAATTACATTCTCAACGATGATGAATCGCGCCGATTCCGGGGGAGTGCACTGCGATTGGAGCGGCGTAGCGGGGCGTTGAGACCGTAGGGCGAGACGAGACAGGGCTCACCATTGTGGTGCGGAGGGGAGTGAGGGTTGGGCGGTACGGCAGAGGATAGCCGGTGCGCGCCGGAGGCATGGTCGGATAGCCCGGTCTGCGCGGAGTCGTTCCGTACCTTGGATTGCCGCCATAGAAGCGGGGGAAGACATAGATCACGAGAGGCTGCTGAAACCAAGGCCCACCGAACGGACTGTACCCGCCGCCATAGAAACCGTTGTCAACCAGAACCGTGCCGCCAAACGGACCGTAAGCGGGGACGCCATACGAGGGCGCGGGGACGATAGCGCCGTAAAGAGAGCCAGTGGGGTCGGCGCTCGGGTCGGGCAGAGGAGCGGTACTTTGGGCAGCCGCACGATTGTCAGCAGCAATGGTCTCGGCGCGGTTTCTTGCCCATTCAGAGAAGTTGTCGACGGCTCCGTCGCCGTACTTATTTGTTTCAGCGCCTATGCCGAAGAAGAACTGATGGGACTCGTCGATGGTCTTGGCGGGCTGGCCAGCGGAGGAAATCTCGGCTTCCCCCGTATAGGTTTCGAATACTTCCGGTTCGGAATCCAGCCGGTAGACGCCTGGCTTCGGGAAGCGAAGCTGGTAAGTCTTATAAACGAGAACCAAGGAGTTCCCAGGCGTGGCGGCATTTGAATCGAGTATTGCGGCTCCGCGCAGAAATTCGACACGGGTATCAGTGAGCGCGTTCGAGACCATGCGGACGGCACTGTTCTCATCCAGGCGCAGGAAGACGCCGGGAGTGAGTAGGATCTCGACACGGCCTTTTTCGGTACGCATGGTCGAGCCCTCTTTCAAGCTCGAAAAAGTTCCAAACTTTTGATCTAAAGGCTGATCGTCGACGAAAACGGAACCTTCGTGATAGTTGACAAGACCTGAGTGAGTAGAAATCACGGCCTGAGCGGAGAGCTGGGAACAGGCGGTCAGGATCAGGAGCCACGGAGACAGCACGCCCGGTAAGCGCATAAAGGGAACCCCTTGATCAAAGAATGGATCTTATCGGGCGAGTTGTCAATGGCGGAAAGCGCAGGACACTAGAATCTAGGAATGCGGGATTTCGAGAAGCTGGGGGTTTTCTACCTGGGGAAGCCAGTAGATTTGGCGACGAAGCAGGAATCGGATACGCCCCTGCTTTACGAATCTAAGGACTTAGTGACGCATGCCGTATGCGTCGGGATGACGGGTAGCGGCAAAACTGGCTTGTGTATAGGGTTACTGGAGGAAGCGGCGATCGACGCAATACCGGCGATCGCGATCGATCCGAAGGGCGACATCGCAAATCTGCTGCTGACGTTTCCCGAGCTACGGCCGGAGGACTTTCGTCCTTGGGTCAGCGAGGCCGAAGCCGGAGTGAAGGGCGTGAGTGTTGACGAGTTTGCGTCACAGCAAGCGGATCTGTGGAAGCGGGGAATCGCCTCATTCGGACAAGATGGAGCGCGAATCGAGCGGCTGAAGAATGCCGCAGATGTGACGATTTACACGCCCGGAAGCGAGGCGGGCGTATCGATCTCAATTCTGAAGTCGTTTGCCGCGCCGGATGAAAGCGTACTGAACGACGCCGAGATGCTGCGCGATCTGATCAGTGCGACGGCGACGAGCCTGCTGGGGCTGGTTGGAATAGCGGCCGATCCAATCCAGAGCCGCGAACACGTTTTGCTGGCGAATATCTTCGAGGCGAACTGGAAACAGGAGCGCGACCTGGATCTGCCGAGCATTATCACGCAAATCCAGAAGCCGCCAATTGAAAAGGCCGGCGTGATGGACCTGGAGACGTTTTATCCAGCGAAAGATCGCTTCGCATTGGCGATGAGTTTCAACAATTTGCTAGCGTCGCCGGGGTTTAAAGCATGGCTCACGGGCGATCCGCTCGATATCGCGTCGCTGCTGCACACGGCGCAGGGAAAGCCGCGTATTTCCATTTTTTCCATTGCGCATTTGAGCGATTCGGAACGGATGTTTTTTGTTTCGCTGCTGCTGAACCAGGTTTTGAGCTGGGTGCGCACGCAGCCGGGCACAACCAGCTTGCGAGCTTTGCTTTACATGGACGAGATTTTCGGTTATTTCCCGCCGGTAGCCAATCCGCCTTCGAAGAAGGCGCTTCTCACGCTGCTGAAGCAAGCGCGAGCGTACGGCTTGGGCATCGTGCTGGCGACGCAAAATCCGGTGGATCTGGATTATAAAGGGTTGTCGAACACGGGAACGTGGTTCATCGGCCGACTGCAAACAGAACGCGACAAAATGCGCGTGATGGAAGGGCTGGAAGGCGCGGCGAGCGAAGCGCATGCCGCATTCGACCGGCGGACCATGGAGCAGTTGATAGCGGGGCTGGGCAGCCGGATGTTCCTGTTGAACAACGTACACGAGGATAGGCCGCAGCTCTTCAAAACACGATGGACGCTGTCGTATCTGAGCGGGCCGATTACGCGCGAACAGATCAAGGTATTAATGCAGAGCAAAAAGAGCGCTGCCGGGCCCGAGGTGAGCAGCACAAAGCCACAGGTGGCGGATTCGGCTGTGGTGCCTGTTTTGCCACCGGATGTGCCGCACTATTTTCTGCCGGTCTATAAAGCATCGGCGGCAACGTATCAGCCGGTGCTGGTGGGAGCGGCGAAGCTGCATTTTGTAGATGAAAAGCGGAATCTGAATGAGACGAAGGAGGCGGTTTGGACTACGCCCATTCACGACGGACCTGTGGTTGCCGATTGGGCGGAAGCAGCGGAAACGGAACTCTCGATTAATGAGCTCGAGAAAAGCGCGGAGCCGGGAATTGCGTTCGCGAGCTTGCCGGCGGAGGCAAGCAAGTCGAAGAGTTATGCGGCTTGGAACAAAGCGTTTTCAAACTGGCTGTTCCAGACACAACAGCTAAAGATTTTCAAGAGTCCCAGCCTAGAAAAGACTTCAGGGCCAGACGAATCGGAGCGGGATTTTCGGATTCGTTTGCAGCAGGCCGCGCGCGAGGAGCGGGACCGCTTAGCGGCGGTGCTGAAGCAGAAATACGCGCCGAAACTGGCGGCCTTAGCAGAACGCAAGCGGGGCGCCGAGATAGCAGCGGAGCAGAAGAAAAGTCAGCAGAACCAGGCGTTTCTGCAGACCGCGGTTTCGGTGGGGAGCGGGCTGCTCAGCGCGTTTATGGGGAGAAAAACACTGAGCGCGACAACCATCTCCCGTGCCGCTACTACGGCGCGGCAAGCAGGACGCTCGTGGCAGCAGATGCAGGTTGTCGGACAAGCGCACGAGAACGTGGAGCAACTCGAGCAGCAAGCCAAGGAGTTGCAGACGGAGTTCGAAACGGAGCTGGCCAATCAACAAGCAAAAGTAGATCCGGCGACCGAGCAACTGGAGACGGTAAGCATCAGGCTGAAGAAGACTAACATTGAAATTCAGCTAGTCGCGTTAGCCTGGAAGGCGGTTTAACGCGCTAACGACAAAGATGATAGAGTAATCTCTATCTCTAAGCAACAGGAAGGGGAGTTAGCAATGCACATCCTTTGGACGTTGATTATTGGGCTCATCGTAGGCGCGGTCGCCAAACTTCTGATGCCCGGCAAAGACCCAGGCGGGATTATCGTGACGATTCTCCTCGGCATCGCCGGCTCGTTTGTAGGAACTTACCTGGGACGGCTATTCGGGCACTACCAGGATGGTTCGAGCGCCGGCTTTATTATGTCGGTAATTGGCGCGATCATTCTGCTGATCATCTACAGACTACTCTTCAGGCGACGCACAGCAATTTAGAACTCATTTGCCCAGCACTGCGCGATGCTGGAGAGATGAACTGGCTTCTCTGGTCGTTGTTGTCAGCCGTGTTCGCCGCGGCTACCGCAGTCCTGGCCAAGGTGGGGGTGAGCGGCATCAGTTCGAACCTGGCAACAGCGATTCGCACCGTCGTGATTTTGGTGTTTGCATGGGCAATCGTCGGAGTTACTTATGAATCCGGTGAGCTAGCGGGCGTTACACAAAAGGGTTGGCTGTTTCTGATCTTATCGGGAGTGGCGACCGGGTTGTCGTGGCTGTGTTACTTCCGGGCACTGCAACTCGGTCCAGCTTCGAAAGTGGCTCCGGTTGATAAGCTAAGCGTGGTATTTGTGATTCTGTTCGCGGCGGGCTTTCTGGGCGAGAATCTCTCGATAGCTAAGATAGCGGGCGGGATGATGATTGCGGCGGGCGCGATCACATTAGTATTTAGCTGAATAACTCAGGCGACTATCCGGCTGCGGGCTTCCTTCAGCAGCAGCTGCACTTCGCGGTCAGTGACCTGTTGGAAATATTCGTACCAGATCCCGACAGCGATAAACGGATCGCGGGTTACCGCACAGATTATTTCATCGACCTCGGGACGGAGATCGCGGCAGGTCGGGGGGCAGGCGATGGGAACGGCAACGACGATTTGCGAAGGATGTTGAGAGCGTAACGCCTGGACGGCGGCCCTCATGGTGGAACCAGTAGCCATGCCGTCGTCGACCAAAATGACGCTCCGGCCCGCGGCGGGGATGGCTGGGAGCCCTCGCCGATAGAGCTGTTCGCGGCGTTGTAATTCGGTCTGTTCGCGGACGGTAATGAGGTTGATAGTTTCGGCCGAGATTGTCAGCTCCTCGACAAGGGCTTGATTGAGGATGCGCGTACCGCCGCTGGCAATGGCTCCGATGGCTAATTCTTCTTCCCCTGGAAGTCCAAGCTTGCGAACCAGAAAGATGTCGAGCTCGGAAGGCAGTTCGCGGGCGACTTCGAGAGCTACCGGCACACCGCCGCGCGGGAGAGCCAGAACCAGAGGTTTAGCATCAAAGGCCAATCGTGCAAGTTGTTTGGCAAGCAGACGTCCGGCTTCGGCGCGATCGTGAAAAACAGGCGTGACTCGCATTTCCAAGATTACTGATTCACACCGCTCGCGAGAAAGCCGCCGTCCACGACAAGGCACTGTCCAGTGATGAAGCTGGCGGCATCAGAGGCAAGCAGGAGCGCGGCGCCGACGAGTTCAGAGACGTTCCCGAAGCGCTTCATCGGCGTGCGAGTGAGGAGTTCGCGGCCGCGACCGGTGCCATCGAGAAGAGCGGAGTTCAACTCGGTGCGAAAAACGCCAGGAGCGATGGCGTTCACGTTAATTCCCTTGCCGGCCCATTCCACGGCGAGGCTGCGCGTAAGCCCCAGGACTCCTGCTTTGGACGCGGCGTAAGCAGTAACCTCAAAAAAGCTAGCGAAAGAAGTCAGCGAGGCGATGTTCACGATGCGTCCGTGTCCGCTTTGCACAAGAGGCCCATAGAAGCTCTGGCAAGCGCGCAGAGTGCCGGTTAGATTGATATCGAGCAGCTTATTCCACTCGGGCTCGCCGATATCGGTGGTGGGTTTTCTAAAGATCTGGCCAGCGGAGTTGACCAGAACGTCGGCGCGGCCGAGGCGATTGAGAACCTCGTCGCGCAGTTGGTCGATAGAGTTGCGATCGGACGCGTCGACAGTGCGGCGCAGAGTTTTGCGGCCCAGTTTCTCGATGGCCTCAGCAGCTTCGATAACGAGCGGCTCTCGGCGCCCTGCGGCCACAACATCGGCTCCCGCAGCAGCCAGGCCGAGGGCGAGAGTGCGTCCAATGCCGGAAGTGCCGCCCATGACGACGGCGACGCGGCCGGTGAGATCGAAGAGTTCAAGCGACATGTGAATAAGATTTCAGCAAGACTGTTTCTTATCACACCGGCAAAAGGCGAGCGCGGGCAAAGCGCGCTGCGGGGACGGTCAGCAGAATGAGAGCGAAGGCGAGGACGTGCAATGTGCTCACGATGGCGAAGACCACGCCATAGCCAAAGCCATGATCGAGCAAGTAGCCGACAAGCAGCCCGAAAATCGTGCCGCCGATAGCGCCCCCAAATCCGACCAGCCCGGCCACCGAGCCAACGACGGAGCGCGGAAACAGATCGGCAGGAAGAACGATGACGAGCGTGGACCACGCCTGGTGTCCGAAGAAAGCGATGCTAAAGAGGACAATCGAAAGCGAGACCGGAAGATGAGTAACAAGAACGATGCACGGCATCAAAGCGGCACTCAAACCGAGGGACAGTTTGCGGGAAAAGTTGAGCGAGTGGCGGCGCCGGATGAGCCAGCCCGAGAACCAGCCGCCTGCGAGACAGCCGATGCCTGAAGCGGCGTAGGGAATCCAGGCGGAGTAGCCGACCTGTTTGATATCGAAGTGGCGCACATCATAAAGATATTTGGGAAACCAGAAGAGATAAAAATACCAAGCTGCATCGCTGAGGAATTTTGCGCCAATGATGCCCCAGACGTCTGATCGTGCGAGAAGTTGAAGCCAGGAGGGCGCAGACGCGTTAGGGGCGGAGGCGTCTTCGCGAGCCAGAGCAGCGAGTTCGGTGCGTTCGCCAGGCGACAGGCGCGGATGCAGCGCAGGAGACCAGTAACCCTTCCACCACCAGAGAGCCCAGAACAAGCCAAATGCGCCAGGAAGAAAAAACACCCAACGCCAAGTGGTGAAAGCGAGCACAGCGGCGATAAAGGGAGGAGCGATGACGGCGCCGACGGCGCTTCCGGCGTTGATGACGCCCATGGCGAGAGAGCGCTCGACGACCGGGAACCATTCGGAGACGGCCTTAGTGGCAGCCGGGAAAGCGCCGCCTTCGCCCATGCCTAGCAGGAAGCGGCTGATCATCAACATGCCGAAGCCGGTGGCGAAACCATGGCTGGCGCAAGCAAGCGACCACCAGAGCATGATGAGCAGGAATCCGGTTCGCGTGCCTAAGATGTCGATGAGCTTGCCGCCGCCGGCATACATTGCTGCGTAGGCGAGGAGGAAGGCGGCTTGCATATCGGAGAAACGCGTGTTCGAGATGGGAATATCGCGCTGGATCGCCGCGATCGCGACGGGCAGGGTCTGCCGATCAAAGTAACTGAGCGTAATGGCGCAGGCGATGAGCAGGGCGATCTGCCAGCGAAGAGGCAAGCGCGATCGGGGTACGTTTACCAGGTTAGCTCCACCAACGAGAGTCCCTGTAAAGGGAGAGAGAATCTCACTTCTGCGGTGTTATTGGAAGCGCCGATCCAGCTCGGCGATTCGAGTAACTGCAATTGCCCGGCGGCTTCGAGCGCCTTGTATTGATCGGGCGTGGGATTTTGCGGTGAGCCCATTTTTTTCCAGACGGCGTAGGAATTGCTGTGATCGGCGTCGACGCGAAAGTGCTGAAGCAGCGCACGCCGTGCATTTGAGGTGAAGCCGGATAGGCGGAGATCGATGTTGGTGGACGGCCCCTCGACGTCATCGGCTTGATAGTTCCAGACCAATACAGTGATTTGATGATCGGAACGAGAGGCAAGAGCGTCGACTGTGCCGCTACTTTTTACTTCCAGTAGATCGCCGCGCATGAGCCCCGCCATCCTAAACAGGTTTAACACCGGTTTGTCGATACCGCGTGTGGCGAGGGTACGGAGACCGTCGAAGTAAGGCTGATCTTCGAATTCGAAAGCCCAGGTGAGAATGCCTGCGAGATTGGCGTGATCGCGGCCAGCTAAATCCATGATGGCTTTGAGGGCGGCAGCGGTGTAAGAAGGATACAGCGTTCCGTTGCGATAAGCGTTGGGAGGATAAACTCGAGCGGAACAGGCGGCGCACCCTTCTGGATCGGCCTCACTCAATATGATTGGCAAGTTCTGAAATTCTTGGAAGGAGCGAACGATCGCAAAGCCTTGAGAGACGTCTGTCAGCTCTTGCGAAAGGCCCATGCGGACGTGGCCGTCGACGACTTCGGGGCGGCCCTTGGCATGAAAGCTGATGAAGTCGAGCGGCGCGCCTTCCTTGCTGGTGGCATCGTTCCTGCCGGAAGAGCAGTGCTCGAGAAATTGTTTTAGGAACGCGGCAGCTTTGTCGCTAGCGGGTCCGGTAGAAGCGGGTCCGCCGACACGAGCGGTGGGCAGGGCGCGCTTCACAGCGGCTGCGGTGTAGTCGTAGAGCTTGTCGTATTCTTCGGGCGTGCCATGCCAGTAGCCGATGTTCGGCTCGTTCCATACTTCCCAATCCCATGTCTCGACCGCGACTTGGCCGTACTTTTGAATGCAGTGAGTTACCCATTGAAAGATGAGCTCGCTCCATTTGCGGTAGTCGTTGGGCGGATATGTCCAGCCGAGATTATAATCGGCAGCGCTGCTGTGAGGCTTCCAGACGGGGGTGTACGGCTCGGGATGCGTCGAAAGAGCTTTCGGCATGAAGCCGATTTCTACAAACGGCGTAGCACCGGCATCGACATAGGTGCTGAGGATCTTATCGACGGTCGTCCAATCATAAACGGGTTTTCCAGACGCGTCTTCGGTATAAACGTTGGTAGAACCCCATTTCAGAGCCGGAGCGCCATTGCCGGTGACGAGGAGGAAATGCGTGCGGATATGAACCGGCGTGTAACTTAGAGCTGCTAACTCCCGGATTAACTTAGTTCCGTTCTTCGAATAAGTGTAATTCGGCTCGTCATAGCCGAAGTAGCTCCAGACCGGCTTGAATGGACTCTGATTCTGGGAGGCATCGACCTGAATGGTAACGGGCGGCTGGGCAAGAGCAACGGCAGGCAGAGCGCAGAGAAGGAGTTTAAAGAGGCGCACGGTATTCTGAGTTAGTCCCTGGCCAGAAAGTAGTGAACCGCGGGAGTTACTAACAGGGATAACACCATCGAAGCGAGGATTCCGCCGATTACAGCAATAGCGAGCGGCTGCAACATTTGAGAGCCCGCTCCAATAGCAAGCGAGAGCGGGATCATACCGGCCACGGTGGCCAGGGCAGTCATAACGATGGGCCGAAGACGCCTTTCACCCGCTTCGAGCATGGCATCGCGAGGAGAAGAGCCTTCTGCGCGAAACTTCTGGTCGGCGTCTAGCAGAAGGATTCCATTCTTGGCAACGATGCCGATGACCATAATGAGTCCCATAAAAGAAGAGATGTTGAAAGTAGTGTTGGTGATGAAGAGCGCGAAAAGAACGCCGGAGGTGGAAAGCAGCGCCGAGGATAGGATAGCAATGGGTGCGGCAAAGCCTCCGAATTCGAGAAGCAACACGATGAAAACGAGAACGATAGCCGCGGCCAGCACAAAAAGAAGATCGTGGAACGACTGCTGCTGCTGCTGATAAAGACCGCCGTAAACGACGCGGATGGAAGAAGGTATGTGCAGGCCGGCTACTTTCTTCTGGACTAAAGCAATCCCGGTGCCCAGGCTGACACCTTCAAAGCGGCCCGTTACGGTGATATCGCGCTGAAGGTTTTCGCGGCGGATTTCCGACTGGCCTGGGTCATTCTCGATAGTGGCAAGGGTCCCGAGCGTGGCGATTTTTCCGGTACCACTAACGAGCAGCGTATTTCTGATCGAGTCGAGAGACGAACGAGTGGTTGGAGGGAAGGTGACGCGCAGAGTATATGGGCGATTGTTGACGATCACGGGAACGGGCGCGGGCTCGCCCTGGAAGATAGCGCTGGCGTCCAATTCGATCTCTTGCGGTGTGAATCCGGCGCGGGCGGCTATGCCCTGGTCAACATTGAAAGTGATGGCGGGACCACTGATTGTATCTTCAATGCCGTTCTTGACATCCTTCACGCTACTGATGGTCTTGATGGCGTCGCCCACCTTAGGGCCCCAGGTTTTCAGCAAGTCGAAATTTTCGGAGAAGAGCTTGATCTCGATGGGGTTGGGCGAGCTCGTGAGATCGCCGATCATGTCTTCGAGGACCTGGTGAAAATCGGTGTCGAGTTGCGGGTAACTGGCGTTGATTTTGTTACGCACTTCTGAAATGACCTCTTCGACGCCACGGCTGCGATGGGATTTTAGCAGGACGGAGATATCTCCTGTGTTGGCCTCTGTCACGGCAGCGAGCCCGAGCTGAAGGCCAGTGCGGCGCGAAGTGCTCTGAACTTCAGGAATCGTGTGGAGCATTTTCTCGACGCCTACCAGGACGCGATTCGTTTCAGCGAGAGAAGCTCCGGCAGGCATCAGGTAGTCCAGTACAAAACCGCCTTCATCCATGGCGGGAAGCAAATCCGAACCGAGCGAGCGATAGCAGACGAAGGAAACGGCGATCAGCAGGAGTGAGAGCCCGGCCAGAATGAACGGATGGGCGAGAGTAGCTCGCATGGCGCGCTCGTAAAACCGAGTGAGGCGGCCCATGATTCCTCGGGTGGCCTTCTCATGCTGGACAGATTGCTCTCCTGAGAGCTCCGCATTTGATCTGGGTCTTCGCAGGAGCAGATGGCTGAGCGTGGGTGTCCAGGTGAGTGCGAGTCCGAGAGACGTTAAGAGCGCAATGGCTACGGTGACGGCCAGTGCGCGGAAGAAAGTTCCGGTAACACCGGTAATGGTCACGAGCGGCAGGAACACGACGATGGGCGTAACGGTCGAACCGACGAGGGGCACACGGATTTCGCGAATGGCGCTACGGATGGCTTCGGCGCGGCTCTGCCCGGCTTCGCGGTGGATGATGATGTTTTCGACCACCACGATCGCATCGTCGATCACCAAGCCTACGGCAGCCGCGAGACCGCCTAATGTCATCAGATTGAAGCTTTGGCCCATGAGCCGTAAGGCAATGAACGTGACGGCCATAGTAACCGGTATGACAAGACCTGCGACGATGGAGGTTCCCCAATCACGCAGGAACAGGACCAGAATAATCGCGGCGAGCAGCACACCGATGAGGATGGCGTCTCGCACGCTCGTCATCGAAGCGCTCACAAGATCAGACTGATCGTAGAAGGGTTCAATCGATATGCCACTGGGAAGCGTGCGGCGCAGCGTGTCGATTGCTCGGTGGACCTCGTCGGCAACGGAAACGGTGTTGCTGTCCGGCTGGCGATAGATATTCAGGAGAACAGCCGGTTTGCCATTCGCCGTGACCACGGTGTAAACGGGCTTCACCGAAGTGGCGATGGAAGCAACATCGCGAAGCTTGATGGGCGAACCGCCCGAAGTGGTTTTAGCCACGATGCCGCCGATTTCTGCCGTATTGTGCACCTGGCCGCTAACCAATCCGAGCACGAGCTGGTGATTTTGTTCGAGCAGACCTGGCGAGTCGATGAGATTGCTTTTCGCAATTGCATCGAGCAGATTGGGAACGGTGATTTGAGATTCGATCAGTTTCTCGGGATCGGGCTGAATCTGAAATTCAGGCTCCTGGCCGCCTTGCACAACAATGGTGGAAACACCGAGCAGCCGGTTCAATTGGAGTTTAATGGTGTAGGTCGCCAATTGCCACAGCTCGGTTTGCGGGATGTTCTGCGAAGTCAGGCTGTAGCCCATGATCGGGAAGGCGGCGAACGTTAGGCGATTGGTGTTTATAACAGCAGTGGCAGGGAGAGTGGCTTGGACGCGAGAGACGGCTGCGTTCACATATTGCAGCGTCTGGAACATGTCTACGGTCCAGGTAAAGAAGAGGTCGACTTCGGCAGAGCCACGGCTAGTGATAGAGACGACGTGATCGAGGCCAGGAACGGAGTTCACCGCCTCTTCAATTGGCCGGGTGATCACGACTTGCATCTGATCGATCGGCATGACGCCGTTATCGACTCCGATCACGATCCGAGGGAAGTTGGTAGAGGGAAAGACGGCGATGGGAATGGTGAAAGCAAGATAAGCGCCAAAGATGGCTAGCGCGACGATGATGAAGAGGATCGGCTTGAGGAAACGCTCGGTCCAGTGATCGGGCGAATCGCTGGTCTGCGGCGGTGTAGCGACAGGTGAGAGAACGCTCACTTGCCGGCGTCCTCACTTTTGGAACCGGTTTCGGTCGGAGCCTCGGGCTTGGTCACCTGAATTTTTACTTTGTCGTCGAGCCCCAGCGCGCCTTCCGTGATTACCTGTTCACCCGGATTGACGCCGTTGAGGATCTGCACGTCATCACCGGAACGAACGCCTACCTTGACTGGGTGATCGTGCGCGAGACCGTCCGGGCCGGCGACCATGACTTTTTCGCCCCCTTCTTCGGAAGAGAGTAGCGCGGAAACGGGGATAACGGTGGCGTCCGGAATCTCACCGGCGTCGATAGAGATCTGGACTGTCGACCCAAGCTTCAAACGCTCACCCGGGTTTGGAGCTTCGACCCAGACCTGGACGGTGGTCGTGTTCGGGTCGACAGCGGGACTGACGACGGTTACCTTGCCAGCGAGCTGGGTGGGGCCGCTCGAGATGGTAGCGGGGCGGCTGGGCGAAATCAGAGCGGCTTCATGTACCGGAACATTGGCGCGCGCGACCACGCGAGAGAGATCGACAATGGAGAACAGGGAAGAGCCGCTGCTTGCCATTTCGCCGACGTTCACAGGACGGTCAGAGATGGCGCCATTCATTGGACTGCGCACCTCAGCGTAGGAGACCTGAGCCTGCGCGCTTTCGTAGTGCGCTTTTGCTGCGGCAACCTGCGCCTCGGCGCCCTTCAATTGTTGAGTGCGGCCGACCGTTTCAAGCGATTTCAGATGCTGGCGAGCTGTTTCAAGCTGGCTCTGTGCTGCGACCATGGAGACTTTGGCGTCGTCGACGAGCTTTTGAGCAAGGGCGCCCTGCCGGAAGAGAGACACGCGGTTTTTATAAAGCTTTTGTGCAGCATCGAATGCCTCCTGAAAGGATTGGAGGTCGGTTTTGGCCTTGGTCAGGTCATCCGGCATGGTCGCTCCAGAAGTATTCATGTAAGCGGCCTGGGCTTGCTCGTATAGCTGCTTGCTTTCTTGAGCTGCTGCTACTAGGTCGCGGTCTTCCAGAGTTGCCAGGAGCTGTCCTTCGCGAACGTGATCGCCGCGCTGCACATAAAAGCGAGCCACCGGCGCGCTGATTTTGGGAGTAATGTTGGCCTGCTTAAGCGGATAGAGAATGGCCTCGGCCGCGATCAAAGAGTGTATGGCGGTGCGCTGTGCGGCGGCCACCTGCACAGGCGCGGCGGGAGCCGCTTCATCGGCGCCGCCCGCGGCATCCTTTTTCGAACAGCTCACGGTAAGCAGCAACAGCGCGAGCAGCAAATGCGCGTCAATTTTCATGGTTCAAAAGTTTCCTGTCAACGTCTGAAGAGAGGCGAGTGCCACGCGGTAACGGAGCAAGCCGTCATCGTAGGCGCTGCGAGCCAGACTGGCAGTGGTTTGCGCATCTACTACTTCAAGAGCGGTGGCTTCGCCGGCCTTATACCGGAGGATGGTGAGGCGCAAGCTCTCGCCCGACAGCTCAGAGGAAGAGCGAAGGGAATCCACTTGAGAGAGGGCGGTTTGCGCCTCGCGATAAGCGGAGCCTACGTCTGCCTGGAGCTGCTTCTTTGCAGTCGTGAGGTCCAATTCAGCCTGGCGCTGCCTGAGACTCGCCTGCTTCACTTTGCTACGGATCGATCCCCAATTCCAGATGGGGACGTTGAGCGTAGCAGCCGCCGAATAACCGAGGTTCTGGCGATTGCGAACTAGATAGTTCGGCAGCGTGCTGCGGCCAGACTCGGGAGTCGGATAATTTGTTCGAGCGGCAAATTGATTGGCATCGATGCCGTACCAGAAATCGAGGCCCAATGAGGGAAGGTAGGCGTATTTCGCGACGCTGACGCCGAGGCGGGATTCAGTTACCGTTTGTTGAGCAGCGCGCAGGTCTGGACTGCTGGTGCTGGCCTGCGACAGAGATTCAGGCAGCGGAGGCAATGCTCCAAGCTGAGCGAGATCATCGACAATCGAATAATTGAGCTGGAGGGTTGGAAACATTAGCACCGCGAGCGCGATCTTTGCTTTCTGAATCGCGAGTTGAGCATCCTGTACGTCGCGCTGTCGCTGCTGCACTTGAAGCTGTGCTTTGATTACATCCGAGTGAGCAGCCTCGCCACCATGCTCCTGCTTTTGCGTGATGTCCAGAAACTGCTGAGCCTCATCCAGGCTACGCTGGGCGTTCTTCAGCTTGCGGGCGGCAGCGGCAATCGCATAATAATCCTGAATCACGGTAGCCCGCAGGCCACGCGCGGCAACGTCCACCTTGGCTCGAGCGACCGCTTCGGCGGCGGCCGCCAACCGGATCTCACCACGACGGACGAAAGATAAGAGCTCTTCGTGAACAACGGCCTGTTCGTTATAGACGTGTACGCCGTCATTGGCGACAAAGACGCCCGAGGGAGTGCCGTTGCCTTCGGTGTAAATGAATTGGTTCAAGGCGTTCAGTGAGGGAAGCGTCGCCGCGTTGGCCTGAGCTTTGTCTTCGCGTGCTAACTGGGCGGCAATGTTCGCGGTCTGTATCTGCAGGCCGTACTTCTGCGCGCGAACGATGGCATCCACGAGTGTGATGGTCAGGTTCGCAACAGTGTCGGAACCGCCAGGGCTTCCGGGTTCCTGGGCAAATAGACGCGCGGCGAGAGCCACCGCGAGTGCTAGCGAAACAGATTTGAACTTTTCACGCAAATAGGAGACGCTCCCGCAATGTCTTATTGAAACAATAGTTCCTGAAGAAAGTCTGAAACGGGGGTGGATGGCTGACGAGGAGCGTTCAGCCAATCTTCAGCTTCCGGAGCTACGATGTAACCGGGTATGCATATTCTGACGGTTGAAGATGAACCGGCCATGGCGGAACTCTTGCAATCGGCGCTCTCAGAAGAAGGCCACATCGTCACGCCGGCGGCCGATGGGCAGCATGCGCTTCAGCTTGCGAAAGCCAGCCGGTTCGACCTGATCGTGCTTGATTTGATGCTGCCGCGCGTGGACGGCTTTGAGGTTGCGAGACAACTCAGGCAGGCGCGGGTCCGGACGCCAGTGCTGATTTTGACGGCGCGCGATTCAGCGGTCGACATCGTAAGAGCGCTCGACGGCGGAGCAGACGATTATTTGACGAAGCCCTTCTCGCTGGAGGTCTTTCTGGCACGAGTGAGGGCGGTAAGCCGCCGCGGCGAGATTCCTCAGGCGGTTTCTCTCAGTGCGGGAACTCTGAACCTGAACACGGCAACGCGCGCGATAACCCGGGATGGCAAACACATTTCTCTTACTCCGCGAGAATACAGCTTATTGGAGGTGCTGATGCGGCACAAGGGACGGGTATTATCAAGATCCTCTATCGTGGAGGCCATCTGGGGTTTCGATGCCGAGATCGAAGAGAATACGCTCGACGTTTTCATGAAGCTGCTACGCAACAAAATTGAATTGCCCGGTGCGCCGAGGCTGATACGCACAGTGCGGGGGATAGGCTACTGCCTGCAGGATGATGGGCCTTGAGGAGTTTTTCCATTCGCACGCAATTGGCCGTATGGTATGCGGCGGTGCTCTCGCTTGGTCTTGTTCTTTTTAGCTGCACCGTCTGGCTGGCTTTGCGCCACACCGTGTTTGCGGATCTTTCAGCGACTCTGGTGGACCACTCGCGGGGATTGGACAAGTATCTGCGCATTGAGGATTCGGACCAGTTGCCGGGTCTGGCTCACGAGATCGACGAGTATTCGCAATCCCTGCCGCAGGATCATGTGCTAGCGGTTTTTGACGCGGCGGGGCGGGCGCTTTACAGCAATGCCGGGGCAGCAGCCGCTGTGACAACCCGGTTCAAGCTGAGGGACTCCGCGAAACCACAAAGAATTCACTGGAACCACCGGCCGTACCTTGGCGTAAGCCGGACAGTAGCTCTGAAGAACGGCGCGGTTCGCACGTTTCTTGCAATCTCGTGCGAAGCTACTGACCGGACCGTGGAGCTGCTGGGTTTACTACTGGCCGCGACAGTGCCGGTGTTCGTGTTGTGCGCGATTGGCGGAGGCTACTGGTTGAGCCGGAGAGCGCTGGTTCCGGTCGACAAAATCACTGAGCGGGCGCGCACCATAGGCGTCAGTAACCTTTCCGAGCGGCTGGCGATTCCGAATACCCATGACGAATTGCAGCGGCTAGCGGAGACTTGGAACGGCATGCTCGAAAGAATTGAAACCGCGGTCTCGAGAATCTCGCGCTTTACGGCGGACGCTTCTCATGAGCTTAGAACCCCGGTGGCAATCATTCGCTTCGCGGCCGAAAATGCGTTACGAAGGATGCGCCCCGAAGCCGAGTACCGGGCTGCGCTGCAACGCATTCAGAGTGAATCGGAGAACATGACACAGCTGATAGAAGATCTGCTATTTCTGGCGCGGGCCGACGTGCAAGAGACGCTGGCAGAACATGAATCGGTTGAGCTCGAATCCCTGGTTGAGAGCGCCTGTTTGGATCTTACGCCGCTGGCCGCGCAGAAAGGGATTGCGCTCACGCGGAAGCTGCCGCATTCGCCGATCACAGTTCTAGGAGATTTTTCTGGGTTGCGCAGAATGCTTCTGATCCTACTCGACAACGCGATCAAATACACGCCGAAAGGAGGACGCGTATCGGTCGCCATAGAGCAGGCAGACGGACAGGCCGTTTTGCGGGTTGAGGACACCGGGATTGGTATTCCGGAGGAGGCGAAAGCGCGCCTGTTCCAGAGATTTTTTCGAGTGGACCCGTCGAGAAATAAAGAGACGGGAGGCTATGGGCTGGGTTTAGCGATTGCGCAGGCCATCGTTCAGCAGCATCACGCCTCGATTGAAGTGGAGACGAAGACCGGGCGGGGCTGCATTTTCTCAGTCTTCCTGCCGGTGGCGAGTGAGATGGCTTCCTTACGCGTCTGATTCTGAAGACAGCGTGCGGCCGATCCCCGTCTGGTTCCGGCGAGAATTGGTGGGTGGTGTCGCGGTAAAGCTGCTTTCAGAGCACGAGCGCATCCTTAGCCATACACTGAAACAGCTTGTTCAGGGGGATCGCGCAAGGCTGTGTGTGCGCCGAACATACGCCGAGCTGCCAGGGATACTGGGATGCTACAAGCCGTCTTCGCCGGCGTTGTTACGCAGATCTCATCCATTCCAGCTGAGATGCAAGCTGGCGAGCATGAAAAACGAATCCGCTCCGAACTGCTCGTCCGTTTCACCGTTGAGAGAAACTACAGGGACAGTCTGGGCGCGGAAGTCCAGGTTTCCACCGGCCTGGGCGGCGGGGATTGCCCGATATCCATTCCGCCTCGGAGAGCGCTATCTCGTCTACGCCCATACGAATGAAGAAACCGAAAAGCTCGGCACGTCGATCTGCACGCTAACGAAGCTTCTGAGTGACGCCAAGGAGGATCTCGAGTACATTAGCGTTTTATCGACCGAGCCCGCCGGTACTCGATTCTTTGGCAGCGTGCTCGATTATACGGCGAGTAGGTTGAGGACCCAGGCATCACGGGAGAATCTCGCTGGGGCCGATATTCGACTTAAGGGGCCCCAAGGCGTGCAACACGTCTGCCAGCGGAAATCCGCTCCCGCATCAGCGGGTAGAGTTGGCGGATCCAGAGGGAAATGGCTTGGGCGAACTTCGAGCCGAAACGGACAACGGCGCCGGATGGCAAACCTGCTTCGAACGCGAGCATTTCGCTTGCTTACCCAGACTACCCGTGGCGCACAGACTCGAGTCCGGGACCGGACGCCCAGGGAAAATTTTCAGCCCAGGTGCTTACAAACCTGCGAACCATGCTTTGGGTACAGGTGCCGAATGCAGCTGGGGTGTGGATGAATGCAGGCCAGGTTGAACTAGCCACTGAACGGCCGATCAAAGCGCTGACCTTAATTTTGAATCATGAGCCGCCAAAATGGGTGCCGCCCAAATGAGTCGCAACTCCAAATCGCCTTCGCACCACTTCCAAGGATCAGGAATGTTATGTACCGTTTCATCCAAGTGACAATCGGGCAAATGCGCTGAGGGGTATGATCTCTTTGATGATGATCTCACATCGATTGAGTGTCTTCGCATCTGCCAATTGGTTCGAGGGTGAGGTGTCAAGGGGATATAGAGAGATCGCAGGAGGCGTTGAGCAGTGAAAGGGTTGCTGCTTATGCTGGCGGCGGCTGCCGTCCTCACTGCGCAAGGTGACAAGATTCGCATCATCGCTTTCGGCGCTCATCCAGATGATTGTGATATTCGTGCGGGAGGTACCGCGGCGCTTTGGGCAAAGACGGGCAACGCGGTGAAGTTTGTGTCTGTAACCAACGGCGACGCAGGGCATCAAACGATGCATCGCAGCGAATTGGCAAAGCGTAGACTTGCCGAGGCGAAAGAATCAGCGCGGCGTTTGGGTATCGAGTATGAGGTCCTAAATAATCACGACGGAGAACTGCTGCCGACGTTACCGGTACGGGAACAGATCATTCGCCAGATCCGGCAATGGAATGCGGATGTCGTACTCGCGCCGCGCCCAAACGACTATCATCCTGATCATCGATACACGGGAGTTTTGGTGCAAGACGCTGCTTACATGGTAGTGGTGCCGAGCGTGACCCCCGACACGCCGGCGATTCGTAAGAATCCTGTGTTTCTTTACTATGAAGACCGCTTCCAGCGGCCCAATCCGTTCCGGCCGGATATTGCCGTAGACATCGACGACGCTATCGATCAGAAGATCAGCGCACTGGACGCACACGTTTCGCAATTTTACGAATGGCTGCCGTGGGTAGATGGGAAGTTGCAAGAAGTTCCCAAAGATCAGGAAAAGCGGAAGATCTGGCTGAAGCAAAAGTGGACCGGTGAAATCCGCCCTTCCGTCCGCGCGTCACTCGTGAAATGGTATGGTCCGCAAAAAGGAAATGCCGCCAGGTATTATGAAGCCTTCGAAATCTGCGAGTATGGTGCACAGCCAAACGAAGCACGGATCCGCCATCTGTTCCCGATGCTTCACTGAGCATGAACTCTAACTCTCGGTGGCGTTGTCGCCGAGTAGCCGAACACATCCCGTTACTGAATGCGTTGACATTCTGGGCCGGACTTGAAAGAATCGCTTAACCGCGACTCGCCTGTATGCTCAAAACCATCGATGTATTGATCGGATTGTCGGTCGTCATGCTGCTGATGAGCATGATTGTCACGGTGGTTACGCAATTCGTGACAACAGTGCTGAGCGCTCGTGGAAAGCACCTGCTGCAGGGCATCGCCGACATTCTGCAACAGGTCGACCCAACGATGAAACGGGAGATAGCCTTGGGGATTTCGCGCTCAGTCCTATTCCATCCTCTAATCGTCGATGCGAGCGGGCGGCTCGGGAGCGTGATTCATCGTGAAGAGTTGACCAAATTGCTGTTAGAGCTCGCCTCGAGTGATGGGCCGCAAGAGCTGGGAAAGGATTTGAAGGACGCGCTGCAAACAGCGCTGGTGAATACAGGAGTCTGCCGGAGTGGCACTCCTGCCGAAATCGACGAGCAAATCAAGAGCATTATAAAGAATGTCGGCTCGCTTGCTTTACAACTAGAGCTTTCGCATCCGGAGCTAACCAATAACGAGCGCGCTCGCATCGCCATTCTGAAAGAGGCGAACAGCGGATTCTTGGCGAAGATAAATCTCTGGTTCGATCAGACCATGGACCGAGTTTCCGACCGATTTACGCTTCACACGCGCTACATAACGTTCACCGCCGGACTGCTACTGGCGATCATTATCCAATTGGATACCGCGGCGCTAGTCAGCCGGCTCGCAAGCGACGACGCGGTTCGCAACTCGCTGGTCGCGCAAGCAGAAAAGGTGCAGCAGCCTGAAAGACAAAAACTTCAACTGACGGATGCTGAGATCCAAAATATCCACGACTTGATGACCAATAACCTGGTCGGCGTGCCAACTAGCTGGTCCGACTGGAGAAATCGATGGTCGGGGGATAACGCGGTGATGAAAGTCATCGGCATATTGCTCTCGGCGGTTTTGCTGAGCCTTGGCGCGCCTTTCTGGTACACGGCGCTGCAGAACCTGATTCGCTTGCGCTCGCTAGTAGCTTCTAAAGACGATCAGCAGCGGCGAGAAAGGCAACTCTCTTTGCCAACTGCCGCGGCCACGGCGGCAGCGGCTATAGCATCGGACGATCGGACCTGAGGAGTTCAACGCGGGTATCGACGCCGCGCAAGTGGTCTGTAAATTGCACGGCCTCTCACTTAATAAAGAAACTTCCAGGAGGCAGTTCAATGAGTAAGACCATCGCTTTCTGCGCGGACGGCACTTGGGACACCGCCGATAAGCACACCAACGTTTACAAACTTTATAAGTCGCTGATTGTAAGTTCAAGTCAGATGCCTTTCTATGACGATGGTGTCGGCGCGGACGGAAACCCGATTATCAAGTTGCTTGGGGGTGCATTTGGTCTTGGCCTATGGCAAAAGATCAAAGAAGGATACACCAAAATCGCCCATGTTTACGAAGCCGGCGACTCGATCTTCATCTTTGGATTCAGCCGCGGCGCTTACACGGCGCGCAGTCTAGCGGGCATGATTGCCGCGTGCGGCCTGCCCACAAAGAATTTTACGCAGGATCTTGTTAACACTGCTTTCGACGCATACCGAAATAAGGCCAACCGGGCGCAGTTACTGGCGAAGCTATCCGAGTCGGACATGTACGACGCAACGATAACCATGGTGGGAGTCTGGGACACGGTAGGCTCACTCGGGATTCCGTCGCTTTTGGGCGGGGTGGATCCAATGCTCTACGGATTTTTGGATACGGGCCTGCACCCGGACGTTCTGAATGCTTATCACGCGCTGGCGATCGACGAAATGCGTTGTGAGTTCCCGCCAACCCTGTGGACTTCCCCGCCAGCTCCCGGCCAGACTCTGGAGCAGGTGTGGTTCTGCGGCGTCCACAGCGATGTGGGCGGGGGAGAGCCCGATACGGAGGATGGCGGAAGCGCTTTGTCCGACATCACGCTGACCTGGATGATCGACAAGGCAAGGGCTCTGGGCATGCAGATCGATCCCGCAGTTGCTAAGCAATACGCGCTTCCACTGGATTCCCGCTATGCGCTCAACAGATTACATGCCTCTTGGAGTGCGCTGTGCGGCGTGCCTAAGAGGCGATCAATTGACAGGACCGCTTCGATCGCAAATAGCGTCGTGGCGCGCTACAACGGGGATGCCTCCTGGCGGCCGGAAAACCTGAACTTCGCGGGAGGCGCTCTCTCGCCTGAATACAGGATTGTGGATGTCGTGGGACAACCCGCTGTTGGCGCGGCGGCGTAAGCAGGCTGGTTCAGCGCAGGAGGATGTCCGGCATACGGTAAGTCCCGCCATCGATCTGGATCGGAACAGTTGGCCAGTCTGGCGTCCCGGTAATGTTCTCTATATGGTCGGCGTAGACAAGGATGGTGTCGAAAGAGAGCGCGCCGCGGATGATTGGATTCCAGGCAAATGCCTGGTGATCGTGAATCAGCTCCCGCGATCCTGGAACGGCTAGCCACTCGCGCTCAGCATAACCGATGGCACCTCCCTGGTGATGATCGCGCCAATAGCCGCCAAATCCGGCTTCCGCGTACCAGGCCTTTGCCCATTCGAACATTTGGCCACCGCTAACGCCCGGTTTGGAGTGCGCCTCAAATTCGGCGCTGATCTTCATCGCGGCCTCTAACTTCCGTTTCAGTTCGGGCTCAAGTGGCCCGAAGTGTACGAAACGCGCAACAGAAGCAACGAGTCCCCAGCGCCGGGCACAGACGTTGACGATCGCATATTTGGAAAGGCGAAGTCCGGTCGGGGTGTGGTGATGGTAATCGTAGACGCGATGATCGACGCCCATCAGCAGGACGGTAGGCCGCAATCCACCTTCATCAGTTCGTTCGAGGCGAGCGTCTCCATCTCGCGTTCGCTAATGCCCGGCTGCAACTGTTTGCAGACCGCTATTACGGCGTCAGCAGTGGCCTTACCGACCCAGCGATATTTCTTAATTTCGGATTGAGTGAGTCGATAACGCAAAGGAGCAAAATCGCCGGAAATTGTTTTCAGATCGGCGTAGGGTACGTCGGTGCCAATGATCTCTCGGCGTGCGATCTCGTGAATGATCGCGAGCTTGCGGTCCGGCACGATCTTGTCCTGATACCATTCATAGTCTTTCGGCTCATAGCCAAGTCCTTCCAGATCTTCCCGAAGCAGACGCGGCATCTCACTGTTGTTTGCGACGACGTATTTCCGCTCGTCTTGCATGATAAGCAGCGAGGCGGTCCCGATCTCGCTGGTGATGACGATGTGATCGTCGCCGATTCCCGCAGTCACCCAGGAGAATTTATCGACGCGGTTGAGAAGGACGCCGGCGAGATGCTGCTCGACAAGGAAATTATGAACGCGCCGCAGTTTTATGTCTATTTCGGACATCAATTCGGCTCGCGTAACGGGTGACGTGAGGTCAGGTGATTGAATGTTGACTGGTTGACTGCAGACGTATATTGGCGTCGTGAAGGAGAACCAAGCCCAAGTGCAGACGAGTAGCGAGCCTTTCACGATTGTCATTGCGGCTGCTGTGCCTCTGCGCGGGTCCACTCGCGAAACAAGGGTGGATCGGATTCCATCAATTCAAATATTCCGTTCAACTGGCTGGTGGCAACCCAGGGTAGCCAGAGACGGTGCAAGCCAAATCCGCGGACCGGCGCGAAACTGAAATGTTCCTGCTGCCATCCAGGTCCTTTTAAATCGTAAGTGCGGCCAGGCACGGCAACCATGGCTTTGGTGTCGTGCAGCAGCAGCTTGCCGATTTCCAGGTAGTGCTTGTCGGCGGTCGATCGCCCGAGCTTCGCGTATTCATCTACATCGAAGGACATGTATTCGTCAACCAGCGAGTGACCCGTTGCAATGAGCTGGGTTCCATAAGTAGACACTCCCTTTTTCCAGTGCAACAGGCGGTTATCTTCGTCTTTGGGCATCGGCACGTTCCAAAGGTAAATCCATGTCTCGGCGTAATCGGCGGCATGACGCGCACGGGCGAGCCACTTTGCATCGCGTGTAGCTTCATATAGCGCTAGATAACTTTCGAGCGAAAGGGTTCCTGCTTCTTTATCCATCACGTCAGGATTATCGATCGTGCCGCCGACAAACTTGCCAGCGGATTGTCCAGCGGTCCAGACGAAATCAGCAGCCCTCACCGCCGCGTTCAGATACTTCGATTGTCCGATCTCTTGCGCCAGCAGAACGAGAAAAGAAACGGCGTTGTAGCTCGATTGAGGAGAGGCGTCCAGCACTTCGCCCGTACCAGGCTTCCAGGATCGAGGGAATCCCCCTTGAGCGTTTTGCTGGGTGAGCAGCCAGTCCCCAAAAGCTTGAGCCCACAGCAGCCACTCTCGGTGAATGCTGCCGTGTGCGCGCTCCCGGCGATAGGCGCGCAGCGCAGCTTTCATGCCGTCGCCAAATGAGCGCAAGAAGACGCAATGATCGCGCGGAATGGCGAGAGCAGTCTCACCGGTTTCGATGTTGAATCCTTCTCCAGCGGGCGGATTCATGCGGAGTTTTATAAAAAGACGCGAAAATGGCTAGCCCGAGCTTTCTATCATGCTGGGCGCGGCTCTTATCGGAGTCAATCTCGGCATCGGCCAGCAGGTATTCGGCGGATTCAAGATTCTTCCCCGTGAATCCCATGATCGCCTTAACGTCTGGTTTGCGGTCCGAAACGGGCACGGCAGGAATGGAGTTCGGAATGCCGGCGCGATCTCCATGGAGCTCGACCTGGCTCGCGAGCACGTCAACTATGCTACGCCGAACCTGGAGTATGTCCTCAAAGTCCACGGGCGGTTTGAGCGTGCTGTACGCCCATCTCCAAGCCTCTTTGAGATAGTTTGGAAACGATTCTGCTTTCGTAAACCGGAATCGAACCTGATATCGCTGGATCAGCCCATCGCGGATGGGATGGTAACGACGCCGCCATTCATGCAACTGGCCGCCGGGATACGTGTTGCCGCGATACGTTACTTCTCCTTCGGCGCCTGGAAACCAAAAGCCCTGGCTGTGATGACCGGCGTCCAGATCCGCACCGATTGCGCCAAACTGGAATCGCTCGTCGAGCATAGTGTGAACTTCCGTGTCGTGCGAATCGGCACGCGTGGTATAGCCCTTGGGCGCAGGATCTAGAACCGTCAGCGCCGACCCCTCCATGAAACGAATGCCCACCATCGGGGCAGGCAGGCGGTCTTCACGAATGCGCACCTGACCACTGCCGGTACCCCCGTAACTTGCGGAACCGCCAATTGCATTCGCGCTCAGATGAGCCGGACTGCCGTAGATCATTCCGGGAGCGAAGTAATCTACATCGGACCTGGCGTGCTCCTCCGGGTGTGGGAAGGTGATCGACGACAGGAAACCATCGGAACTAGCTCCCGCGATCTTTACTGTTCTTGATAGCTCGATGAAATCGCGTTCTGTCGACCAGTCATCTTCGATCGTAAAAAGCGACCCATTGGGGCCTGCGACTTCGGCGGTGCCGGTCGCTTTACCCGCTGACGCCGTCAGCTCCGCATAGCCGCTACTCTTTTGCCGGATATCTTCGGCAGCCGAATAGAATTCCAACTGGACGGCCGCTGGCTGCCGGACCGAAGCCGACCCGGCGTTCCGGACTTCGAGGCCCCAACCGCCGCTGGATTTGAAGGAAGCAAATTGCGCGCCACCCTGTAGCGTGCCGATGGTTACGACTGCTGGCTGTTCCAAAGAAAGCGAGAACACGGCTGCAACGAGAAGCACCAGACGCGAGATCGAGAGCAGCATGAAGTTGTTCCTTTCAACAGCCGAGAAAGTACATCAACGAAACAGCCAGTTGAGCGCGACACTTGTCACGATGACCACACCGGCCAAGACCCACGCGCCTGCGTGCCTTTGCCCAACCGCTTGGGCGCTGGGCGGACTATACACCAGGCCCGCCAGTTCCTCTGATGTCTTCTTCGTCGTAACGGCACTAACCGCACAGGTAATCAGGAAACAAACGGACCACGCGGTCATCGCTCCATAGAAGTTCGCCGTCATATCGCTGCCGTAACTGAGCAGGTGAGTGCTATACGCCAACCGGTGGAGCAGAGATGCCGCGGTACCGGCCAGCAGCCCCCAAAAACCGCCCCACGGCGTCGCCCAGCGGGTGAACATCCCGAGCAGAAACGTCGCGAACACCGGTGCGTTGAAAAACGAAAACAGCAACTGAACATAGTCCATCAGGCTATTGAATTGAAGCACGATGAAGGCAGTTCCAATGCTGACAAGCGTTGCGCCGACTGTCGCCATTCGTCCCATGAGCAGGTAATGCGAATCGCTTTTGTTGGGGGCGAAATACGACTGATAGATGTCATAGGTCCAAACGGTGTTGAAAGCCGTGATGTTGCCGGCCATACCCGACATGAAGCTCGAGAACATCGCGACAACTCCCAGTCCGAGGAGTCCGTGCCCGTAGTAGCGCGCCATCAGCATGGGGAGCGCGAGATCGTAGCGCTGTGCCAGGCCGGTGGGGAATAACGCGAGCGCGGCGAGGCCAGGCAGAACCACTAGAGCGGGAAAGAAGAGTTTGGCGACAGCGGCAATGATCGGCGTCTGCGAGGCTGCCGTGACGTCGCGCGCGGCAAGAGCCCGTTGCACGAGCAGAAAATCTGTACACCAGTATCCGAAACTCAGCACAAATCCCAGCCCAAACACGATACCGACTATATCCATGCTCGAATGGGCAGGATTGAAGAGCGGAATGCCTTGCCAGGTATGATCGAGTCCGGCCGGCAGTGCTGCCGCCAGCCTTCTCCAACCGTTAAACTGTTTCAGAATGTAATATGCCAAAGGACTCAAGCCGGCTACGATGAGCGCGAACTGAAGTACTTCGTTGTAAATGGTTGCGGTTAGTCCACCCAGCACTACATAAACGAGCACAATCGCCGCGGCGCAGAGGATGCTGAGCTCGAAACTCCAGCCGAGAAACGAGCGCATGATAATCGCCATAGCATAAAGGCTGATGCCCGAGACGAGAATCATCATGATCGCGAATGAGATTGCATTCAGCGCTCTGGTTGCCTCGTTGTATCTCAGCTTCAGAAACTCAGGCACGCTTCGGGTGCGGCTGCAATAGTAAATCGGCATCATAAAAATGCCTAGGAACACCATCGCCGGGATCGCTCCCATCCAATAGAACTGGTTGGCTCTGGCGCCATACTTAGCGCTGGTCGAGACAACCCCCATTACCTCGAGGGCGCCCGAATTTGCAGCGACAAATGCAAGTCCGGTAACGATCGCCGGAAGGGATCGTCCAGCTTGAAAATATTCAGAGCTCGTGGCCATCCGTCGCCGCAGCAGCAGGCCGATCACGATGAGAAGCGCGAAATAGGCTGCGACGATCAGATCGTCCGCAAAATTGAGATGAATGTTGGGCAACGTGCAAGTTATCGGGTGCGCGCGGCGGTCGAGTACTTCTTCCAGATTGCGGGGTCGTAGAGCATCTGGATGAAGATTCCGCCCACCACGGACCGGGCTTGGAAGCCGACCTGCTTGCCCGTCTTGGTGTCGTACCAGTCGGTCAAGGGAACTCTACTCTGCGATTCGGTCGCGAATTGGTAAGCAGGATCGAAGAGCGCCTGAAAACCAGCCGGTGAGTTGCTCAAAGAGGCCGTCCAGGCGAGCCAGTCGAGCTTTGTGTAATCGGCGCGGTTGTCGAGTGGCAGGCCGTATTTATTTTTCGTGAGTTTTGTAGAACGCCAGTTCCTTGTTCACCACTTCCGGTGGGAACAGGTTCAGCCCAAGCAGGTGATCCCAGACCAGATTGTATTTTTGGCTCCAGGTGCCCGGACGGTCGAAAGCGAGGCGGAAGTGGTCGCCATCATTCGCCAAGCTGATCCAGCGCTTGGCAAAATCCCGAGCCATTGAAGCGTACTGCGAGGCGACATCCTGCTGCCCCAAGTCCCCAGCCAGTTTGCCGTAAGCGCCGAGCGCGAGGATTGCCTTGATCGACAGGTTTGCATTGTGAGCGAGATGCCCTGCGAAATCATCCGTACATAGCTGATTTTCGGGATCCAGGCCCTTCTCTTTCAGATACTCGGCCCATTTCGTAAGTGTCGGCCAGTATGTCTTGGCGAAATTGGCATTACCTTCCACTTGCGCGATCCCGGCGATCATGAGCAGCATGTTGCCGCTTTCTTCGACAGGCATTTGGTCGCGTTCCGAAACTTCTCCGGCACCGTATTGTTGCCCGTTGGCTAACGGATAGCGCCCGAGATCGTGTGGCGCAAAAGGAAATTTCCAGCGTGGAAGATCCGCATAGACCAAGATCGGCTGCAACTGCGCCTTGAGCAGAGCTGTGTTGAATAAAAGAAAAAACGGCGAGCTCGGGTAAGTCACATCGACAGTATCGATTGAGCCATTGCTGAAGTCTTCTTTGGAAAAGAAGAGAGGCGTATTGTCGAAATCGACAGTAAGCTTATGAGCTGCGATCGTCTGGCTGTAGGCGAGCGCTGCAAGCTGGGCGTATTCCTCGCCGCCTGCGTGTCCCAGATCAGAGAGCAGTTGTGTGTCGAACGTATTTGAACGCTGCTCGAGAGAGGAATAGTCCTTGAGGGCTGCCCGCAACAGCTCTTCAATATCCATTCCGTTGCGACGCCAGTAGGGCCTCAATCTTCTTTGGAAATAGGCGACCGAGTAGAGGTCATCATAGGCTAGAACGACGTGATGCGAGGCAGGAGTGCCGGTGACATCGCCGAAGTCAAACGATTCCGCCAAGACGGGAAGCGCTTGCGCGTAAGGCTGATCGATCTGGAGATCATCGGATTCCGGCACACGTCCGGATTTGCTGAACGTTTCGATTGCTTCAGGCCGCACTGTGGCTGCTGCGAAGCTGCCGGTTACGGGAGGGGCAACTACGTAGAGGTAGCCCCAATCGATTCGCAAATCGTCTCCCGATTTTTCTAAGATCGGTTGCTTCTGCGTGCCCATACGCAGCACTTGCATGTCGCCGAGGCGATATCGCGACCAGGCAACTCGCTCGGTCAAGATCGAGTCGACCGCAATCTGCGCGCCCGCATCGAAATACACTTCGATCCTATGAATTCCACTGTCTGTGGAACGAATGCTCCAGGTGACATAAGTGACGGGACGCGATAAGACATCCAAGTCATCCGGCAGAGCAGGCGTCAAAAAGGTGAGAGTAAGCGCAATGCCCGCACCCTGAAATTGGTAAACCGTATGCGTAGGCAGAACTTTCAAACTGCTCTGTTGGAGGGCCGGTGCGGTGCGCGGCTCTCTCCCAATTACGCGATAGATTTTTCCGTCCACGCGCAAAAGCCCGCAAAGTGACTGGACGGTCCCAGTCCAATGCTTGGTAGGCTCATCCGTCAGATGGTCGGCCATAGACCAGATGCTGAAATAAGGATCGTGCGGCACGAGAGGCACGGCGGGTGGTCTGAGATCTGCCGACCACAAGGGCAGCACGCCTGCTAAGAAGATCAAAGGCCATTTCCGGAGGTGGCGGGGCAATGCGGTTATCATGGATGTCTGTTGAAAAGGTCTCGACAGAAGTGTTTACTGCGCGCTGAACATCTTCTCCATCCGCTGCTGCATTTCATGGGGTGGGATATCCTCTTTGTGAGTTCCAATGCTCCACTGAATCCCGAATGGATCGATTAGCGTTCCGACACGATCGCCATAAAACTGATTTTCCACCGGTCTCTTCACCGTCGCTCCTTCTTTAAGAGCTCGCTCAAAGGCTGAATCGACGTCTTCTACATAGAAAAGAAAGGAGACGGGTGATCCACCGATGGTCTCCGCGCTTTTGTTTCCATAAGCCGGCATTTCATCGGCCAACATGACGCGTGAGTCTCCGATTTGAATTTCGGCGTGGGCCACACCTCCGTCCGGCATGCTCAAGCGCAACATTTCTTTGGCACCGAACGCACGCTCGTAGAATTCTATTGCGGCATCCGCGCTCTTATAGGAGAGGTACGGTGTGACCGAATGGCATCCGTCTGGGATCGGCTTTACGTTGGACATGAATAATGCTCCTTCCAGCTGTCTTTGGACGAAGCAATTCTATCGCGCCACTTCGCAGTCCGGTAACAGCGGGGTTGCAGACACCGCGCGGGTGGATCGCCTTTGCCTGGCTCCGACCCATCCGCTGAGGAAAGCGCCGCAGAAGCCGGCTAACTGGGAGGCGAGCGGGCCGACATCCGCGCGATCCACCCTAATCGACACGGCGCAGAGACCGGCGAGGCTAAGACCGGCCACTTTCACTGTTTTGGAGTTCTTCAGAGCCATTGCTCCGATTGTAAGCAGAGGAGGAGTACGTTAATAGGAACCCTTTCTCTTCTTCCGGCATCATTTCAACAAATGCTTCTCAGGAAGACTAGTTTGCGCTCGTTTTTCTCAATAGTAATCATTCTCTTGGCATCACCTGCATTTGGACAGCAGGCCGATTTGCAATCGAGAGCGGACGCGCTTTTCGGCGCAATCACCACCGCTGATGGCGTTCAAGGCTGGCCTGGAAACCAGCCGCAACAGAATCCGCCCAATGTACCCGGTACCAGCGCCAATACAAAACCATCGAACGAAATCACTCCGAATGGTCAGGTCATTCCGCCTTCGCAACAGCAACCGAAACGTATCCTTGGAGTGATGCCGAATTATCGGGCGGTCAGCGCGGGCGCCATTCCGCCGCCGCCGACACCGGGGCAGGCGTTTAAGATCGCCACGAGTAACAGCTTCGATTATTCGGCATTTGTTTTCACGGGTTTTACTTCGCTGATTGCCGAAGCGCAGGACGCGCACCCGCAGCTAGGACATGGTGTGCCCGGGTTCTGGGGATACTACTGGCGCGGATTTGTGGACAAGACGGACGGAAATTATCTGGTGATTTTTGCGCTGCCCACGATTTTTCATCAGGATGAGCGCTATTTCGCGATGGGCAAAGGTCCCATCTGTAAGCGTGCAGCCTATGCGGCGAGTCGCGTTTTAATCACGCCCAACTATCACGGGCGTAACAGCTTCAACATTTCAGAGCTCTTAGGGCGTGGCGTCGCACAAGGAATTTCTACGACGTACTATCCAAGCCAGGATCGAACAGTGGGAGAACTTGCGACTAAATTGGGATACGCAATCATGCGGGATGCGCTAACAAATACCTTCCGAGAATTCTGGCCTGACATTGCTGTGCACGTACTGCACCGGCATCCTTAAAACAACCGCCCTCTAGCGCTCGATCCAAACTGCGGCGCCGCCGGGAGGAAGATCGCGCTCACCGATCAAGAGTTGCGCATTCGCCGCAGCCGGTATGCGCTCGGAACGGCTGGCGAAATTGGTTGCGACCCAGAAACCATCGCGCCAATCGACCAGGAAGTTTGGATCGAGATTCGCGGGCGCGGCGCCGGCTGCCTGGTAGACGTGATGGAGGAGCGCGCGTTCTAGCTCACCATCAAGAGTGTCAACACCGATATATGTAACAGTCCCCTTACCGAGCTTGCGAGTGGTCGCAGCAGCGCGGCCCGCGTAGAACTGATCGGCGTAGCTGGCAAGCACTTCTGTTCCGCTATCCGGTTCGAGCACGTCGCCCCAGGCGCCCCAGGCATAGTTTTTGCCATTCGCAGTGACCTGCCCGTTTACACCCAGGGGCAAGTCGTCGTAGAGCGATATTTTTGCGCCGATGAGCGGGAGAATAGGCGCGGCCCATGGCGCTTCCCAGAGGTGACCGCGCATGTCTTTTTGACCCGTTCGGCAGGTCAGAATCAGGTGGCCGCCGCTCTGCACGTACTTATTGAAGCGAGTGATTAGATCGTTATCTACCAGCTGATAAGCAGGCGCTACCACGAATGGATAACGATCGAAGTCACGTTCTGGCGTGAGCACGTCTACCGGCGCCATCATGCTCTTGAGCGCGCGATAGTAACGCATCCAGTGGCCAACCGTGTTCCAGCGTTTAGTTTGGGGATGATTCGAGATATCCCAGCGATTATCGTAATGAATCAAGAACGCGGTGTGGCGAGCGGCGTAGTCCTGCGGTTCGCGAGCATTTGGATCGTAGTGCTTGCGTAGCTCGACCATCTCACGCGCGGCTTGCGCGTATTCACGACCGCCGGGTGAGGGAGTGACGCCATCGGTCTCGGCTAATCCTTTGTGATACAACTCCGAGCCGTAGAGCGGCTGGCGATAGCGATAGGTGCACACCAGGCGGGCGCCGGCACCGAACGCACGGATGATCCACATGTGAATCGCGCCAGGCAGCGGCCAGGGATTCACTTGGCCCCAATTCACCTGACCCGGCTGAAGTTCCATGGGGCCGGAGAGCCCGTTGAAGGACCGCATGAAGTCGTGCATGAATGACATCTCCTCGGCACTGCCTAGACGAAAACCGAGTGGCCCTTCATTCTGCTCGCCGTGGACAGGATAATGCGTCCAGGTAAACGCGTCGAGAGTTTTCTCCGAAAGCGAAGGATCGACATCTTCATGCATGCTCATGAAGTTAGTAGTGATCCACTGGCCGGTGGAGTATTTGCGCAGAACGTTCGCCTGCATGGCGATATAGTTCGCGGCTTCCTGCGCAAACCAGCGCTCCAAATCGAGTACGGCGTGGGGACTTGGATCGGCGACTAACGTGTCAGGATTCGGAATCGCAATCTGCTCGAAGTTCTGGTACATCTCGGACCAGAATGCTCCGCCCCAATCAGTATTTAGCCGGTCAATGGTGCCATATTTTTCGCGCAACCACTCGCGAAACTTTGCCGTGGAAGCGCGTGAATACGAGAACCGCCGCCCATAATGGCTCAATTCGTTATCGATTTGCCAGCCCCAAACCCGCCGGTCATGGCCAAACTTTTTTGCCAGTTCGGTATCGATCTTCGTGACGTAATCGCGATAAACGGGCGAGCTCCAATCGGCCTGCTCGCGGCTGCCGTGCTCCATGGTCCGGCCTTGTGCATCTACCATCAGGATCTCCGGATGCGCGCGCTCGAGCCAGATCGGCGGGGTGGCGCTCGGAGTGCAGAGAATCACCTTTAGGCCATTCGCCGCGGCCAGCGATACCGCCTTTTGGAGCCAGTCGAACTGATAATGCCCTTCTGTGGGCTCCATAAAATACCACGCGAATTCGCCCATGTGGACGTATTCCATCCCCAGTTTGCGAATGTTCTCCATATCACGCGCCCACTGCGCCTCCGGCCACGCTTCCGGATAGTAGTAGACCCCGATTGTGAGCATGTCTTTCTTCGGGAACCAAGCGGGATCGACGGCCGGCCAGGCAGCCGGGAGCGCGAGAGCGAACAACAGCAGTAGGGATGTGACCGGGCGATATCTGCGCATGTACCCGAATATTTAATCACTACGGCAATGGACGGAGGCTTTTGTCAGACCCGCCCGGCCTTCAACAACGCCTGCTCCTTGGCGCGGCGTAATTCAGCCATCCCGAGTCTTGGTTGCAATAGAATGTGACGGTATAGGAGGCAGCTAGGCCCAGTTATATCGCACTGCTCAAGTGGACTCCACAAGGACTTCAAAACATCAAACAGGGTCCATCACGGCTTGATAAGGCTCGAAAGGGCTTTGAAGCCGCTGGCGTCAGAATGAAGGACTTCTACATGGTCACGGGCCAGCACGATATGGTGGTTATCCTGGAAGCTCCCGATGACGCTGCACTGGCGAGAGCGATCCTGAATGCAACCTCCCAGGGGAGTGTTACGTCCGAGACCTGCCGCGCCTTCACCGAGGATGAGTATCGGCAGATCATCGGTGGACTGGCCTGAGTGCCAGGGCGGCGTGCATGAATGCACGAGCCATACCGCCGAAGAGCGGTCACACACCGGCAAACGGGTATATACTCGGCACAGTCGAAGCACGGTAGTGCTCACGCTTGAAAGGAGTAATTCGTATGAGGCTTTTTCTGGCGGCCCTGATTGCATTCTCGGCAGCCTACGCAGCAGACTCGTTCAAAGCTCAGCAGGGAACCTGGAAACTCGACGTAAGCAAGAGCGATTTCTCGAATAACCCGAGCGGCCCGCCCCGCGAAGCAACCCTAGCCATTACCGACAACGGCTGGACCTATGTGGCCACTGATCGTTCAGGCAAGAAAACGGATCTTCGCTTTGACAAGCAGGCCAACAACCTATCCGGTGACGACAAGATCAGCATCAAATACGAGCCGACCGGAAATCCCGATCTATCTGACGTGCGTGTATGTGACAAAGGTACAGGTAAGGAAACGATGCGGGTCGTGACTGCTGCTGTGCCGGGCGGCAATGCGCTCGTGATCTACGCTTCCGGTCTAACAGCGGACGGGAAACAATGGTTCGACTCTACTTATTACGAGAGAGCACGCTAGCCGCTCACCGGGCCGCTGCCGAGTTGTCATGCGAGGACGAAAGACCAGCAGGCCGATTTGATTGCGATTAGCGTTCGGGAGGCCCGGTAGAGGAGCGCCGAATTGATGAAAGCGTAGCCTGTCCCCGAATTCCTCGAATTGCTCTCTCAGGCAAGCGCCGGCGAAAACGCCTACTCCACGCCAAGTATCAACTGTTTGTAGGGCTTTGGCCTGCCTAAGGCATTCCATCGTGCGTGAATTTACTCTGGGCGATTATACCCGGCCGGCTCGCAGCGCCTGTTCTTTCGCGCGGCGCAACTCAGCTACTCCGTCGTGAATGGGCAAAAACTCCATGGCCACGGTGTGCCTGTAATTCAAGCCCGCGAGCTTTCGGTAAATGTTGTCGTAATTGATCTCGCCGGTGCCTGGGATGTGGCGACCTGGCACGTCGGCGATGTGGACAAGGCCGGTGTACTCGATATTCTTCTCCAGCTTCTCGATGAGATTGCCCTCCGAAATTTGCTCATGGAAGAAATCGTACAGCAGCCGAACCTGGGGATGATTCACGGCGCGGATAATCTCGAAGCCTTCGGCCACCGAGGTCAAGTAATATTTCGGATTCTCTTCAGGATCGATATTTTCGAGCAGAAGACGGACCGGCTCTCCGTTAATTTGTTTCCCTTCAACAAGAGCTGCGGCTTGTTTGAGGCCATCAATGCAGCTTTGGTGTTGCACTTCGCGCGGCATATCCTGAACCACGTTACCCGACATGATAATCACCGCCGGGCAATTCAGGCGTTGCATGATGGGCAGTTCGTTCCGCACATCCGCCAGCAATCCCTCCCGATCGTTCGGATTGCCAACTCCATGACGCAAGCCGGCAGTCACGTCAAAAGTGATGCCAAGCTCTTTACTTTTGGCTAAAGCTCGCGTCCATTCTTCCTCGGACCACTTTTGGTATTCGCCAATCAGTTGCACGTTCTTATAGCCGGCTTCGACCACCTTCTCCAGGCGCTGCTCGAAGGGCAATTTCGTGAATACGGTCCAGAGCATTACGGAGAGCTTATACGGGGGCGCACCCGAGTCGCCGGTAGTCTGGTGTGCTCTTGACTCCGAGAGTGCGGCTGCTCCTCCCAAAGCCGCTGCTCCTAGCTGCTTAGAGAACGATCTTCTGTTCATAGGATTTAGGTGGACTGTAGCATACTTGAAAATGCCTTTGAAAGGCGTGGCAGTTTGGCTAACAGGGCTCAGCTCCGCGGGAAAGACCACCATAGCTCGCGCGATTTACGAAGAATTGCGCGCCCGAAGACTTCGCGTCGAGCTCTTAGATGGCGATGAGATCCGGCACAACCTGTGCAAGGATCTCGGCTTCAGTAAAGAGGATCGCGACGAGAACATTCGGCGCATTGCTTACGTGGCGAGTTTGCTCGCGAGGAACGGAGTGATCGTTCTGGTTTCCGCTATCTCGCCCTATGGCGAGGCGCGGCGGAAGGCTCGCAAGCAAATCGAAAATTTTATCGAGGTCTACGTCAATGCGCCGCTCGCCGTTTGCGAAAGCCGGGATGTAAAAGGGCTTTATAAGAGAGCCCGTGCTGGCGACTTACACGGCATGACCGGTATCGACGATCCCTACGAACCGCCGACAGAAGCCGAGATCGAGTGCCGCACGGATCGCGAGTCGCTGGCCGAATCCGTCGCGAAAGTCTTAGCGGGGATTCAACCCTGGCTTGAATAGACCCCCCAAATCAGAGCATGCAGAACGATTTCGTCTACCGTGCGGATTAGCCCACACAATGAGGAAGGGCGCGGGAGATTGAGTTCACTTAAGCGCAGTGTGGCGTCGGCATCGATCTGCAAACGCCTGTTCTTCTCAACCCCGAATCCAATATTCGCTTTGAAGTTTCGATCGATGCCGCGGAAATGTAAGACACCTTCGAGAACGAAGCCTCTTAAGGGTTTGGCGATAAAGCGGTGAGACTCGATGCGAAGCGCCGGGTGATCTTGCGGACGCAACACTTGGGTGAGAGCAAAACGCGTAAGTTTTTCGCGGGTTCGCCTCTTCTCCTGAGCCCCGCGGATTGCCAGACTATCTGTTTCGATAGCGAGCTTCAGCCGGGAGCCGAGCGGTTGATCCGGATCGTACTCCAGCTCTCCTGTGTACTGCTCAAACACGAACAAATGTTTCCGTTTTTGCAGGCCGCTTCTGCTGATTTCGACGGCAAGAGTGGAGTCAGGAGAAGGTGATATGGTGTAAACGTGCGTGGGCATCGGGAGCTCTGAATCCCATAGAGACGCACGCATGGTCTGAAAGGTTCAATCGGGCTGATGAGACTGGAGTTCCTGGATTTGGGGAATCTGCTTCTCGGAGTGGCACTGCTTTTCGGCACGCTCATCGTCGTATTCGAATCGCTCGAGCGAAGACGTGAGAGCCGGCGCGAACGCACGTTACTTGATGCGATCGATGCCGAATACAGGGCGTATTACCGCATGGGACGGCTGTAAGCGATCGGCTGGGAGTTACTGCTGCTGTTGTTGCTGGGCATGGATGAGCTCGGCTTCCTGGTCTTTCGCGAGGAAGCGAGACCATTCGTGATCAGAGGCGAACTCCTGGTCGGGCGGCAATACGGCTTCCGAAGGCGTAACTCTGACGCGGACCTGCAGTTCAGTATCCGCGCGGCCTTTCATAGTGCCGAGCGTAGGGGGCACGTCGGCATAATCTCGCCCGATAGCTGTACGGATGTGTCGCTCGCCTGCGATCAGGCAATTCGTTGGATCGAAACCCACCCACCCCAGGCCGGGCAGCAACGCCTCCACCCAGGCGTGAGTCGCGCCTTCCGCCGATCGATCTTCATGCAGCGAGTCATGGTGCAAGTAACCGCTCACGTAGCGGCAAGGAATGTGCAAATTGCGCAGCAGGGAAATCATGATATGCGCGAAATCCTGACACACGCCCTGACGGGAGCGCAGCGCGTCCTCAATCGGCGAATCGACTGAAGTGCTCTGCTTTACGTACGAAAAGGTTTCGTAGAGCTTTTCGTTAAGGTTGCGCAGCAACACAAGCGGATCTTCGTGGCGCTTATCAACGCCTAGCTCGCGCGCGAAGGCCTCTAATTCCGGTGAGCTCCTGGCGAAATAACTGGGCATGAGCATGTCCCAATAATCCTCGTGTTCGATCAACTGATCTAATTCGCTCCAGGAATTGGATCCTAAAGACGAGGGCAGATCCTGCGGGGCGTCAATATCGACCAGCGCATCGGCAATGATGGTCAGCTGATTGTGCTGCTCCGGAATGTCAAAGTGATGAACGATGTTACCGATGTGATCGGTCACTGAAAAAATCCGAGCGCGCGGGCTAACAGAGAGCTGGAACGTAAAGCAGCGCTGTGCATTCTCACTCCTCGGATGCATGCGCACTTCCATGTAGCTCTGCCAAACAGGGCGGCTGTACCGGTAACGCGTGAAATGGCGGACTGCGTAAAACATCAGGCTTCGAAGGCGGACTCCACAGGATATTCGATGTAGACATCATGCAGGGCCGAATGCAAACCCTGGCACTGCTCGGTGATGCTTCGGAGAAACCGCTGAAAATCTTTCGACATAATGTCGTCGATCTGCGCGTAGGCCAGTGATGACCGCAGCCGGCCGACGATCTTCTCGATATGCGCTCCCTTGCGGGTGGAAGAAGCTCGGGCAATGGCCTCGAGCGCCATCTGCATCTGCTCGGCGGAGAAGCGGACCGTGTAAGGGAACTCGGGATTTAGCAGCAGAAACTCGGCGACGCGCTCGGGCTTCAAATCGGCGGTATAAACCTTGCAGTATGCTTCAAAAGCGGAACAGCTCGCGAGGAGCCCTACCCAGTCCAGATCATCGGCCCCGCTCGATGCGCAGAACACGGCGTCGAGCAGCTTTGGCAAGGCGCCCGCGCGCTCCATATAGCGGCCCAATCTAATAAATTGCCACGCTTCGCCGTGGTTCATTGTGGCGTGCGTCACGCCGTGGAAGTTGTAAGAGCCCTCACGAATCACGGTTATGAAGCGCTGCGGTTCTGCATGGAATTGCATGCTGGATCTGGATTGCGTCACCTCGTGATAGAGCTGGTTCAGCCGCTCCCACATCTCTGAGCTGATCTGCTCGCGAACCTGACTGGCGTTTTCCCGCGCGCTTGTAATGCATGAAACGATCGAGGAGCGATTCTGGCCGTCGGAAATCAGCTTGATCATCGCGGTAAGTGGATCGACTTCGGACGCCGCCGGCCCAAGACCGAGAATGGCTGTTATTCTTTGCCAGCGCTGCTCGGTGGACACCTTGGATGGGTTAAGCATCAGGTTGTAATTGGCATCCAGCACGCGCGCGCTGTGGTCTGCACGCTCGAAGTAGCGGCTCATCCAATACAAACTGTCAGCTACTCGCGAGAGCACCGGGTCTCCTCGGATGGCCAAATCGATTGCTATTTAGTTCTGCAGAACCCATGTATCTTTCGAGCCGCCGCCCTGCGACGAATTCACCACCAGCGAACCTCTCTGAAGCGCTACTCGCGTCAATCCGCCCGGCACGATCGTGATCTTTTCCCCAAAAAGCACGTACGGACGCAGGTCGATATGCCTCGGCTCAACCCGGCTCTCGTCGATAAAGCAGGGAGCTGTCGAGAGCGCGAGCGTCGGCTGAGCGATATAGTTTCGGGGCTCTTGCAAGATGCGACAGCGGAAGTCCTCGCGCTCCTCCGCCGTGCTGTGCGGCCCAATGAGCATTCCATATCCGCCAGACTCGCCAACTGCCTTCACTACGTATTCTTGAAGGTTGCCGCAAACGTGCTCTCGCGCCAAGTCCTCCGTCATCAGTAGCGTCTCCACGTTGTTTAAAATCGGATCTTCGCCGAGATAATACTTGATGATTCTCGGCACGTACGCGTAAATGGCCTTGTCGTCCGCAACGCCCGTGCCGAGCGCATTCGCCAAAACCACATTGCCGGCGCGATAAGCGTTAAAGATGCCCGCCGAGCCAAGTGAAGAGTCGGGCCGGAAAGCGAGCGGATCGAGGAAATCATCGTCCACGCGCCGGTAAATTACGTCGACGCGCTGCAGGCCCGAAGTTGTTCGCATGTACACGAAATTATCGTGCACCACCAAGTCGCGCCCCTCTACCATCTCGATTCCCATTTGCCGCGCCAGGTAAGTGTGCTCGAAATAGGCTGAGTTGTAAACGCCGGGCGTCAGCAGCACAATCGTTGGATTTGATCGGCCCTCGGGCGCTAGCGAGCGCAGTGTAGCCAGCAGGGCCTGACTGTAATGCTCGATCGGCTTTACGCCGTATTTGCGAAAGAGAATCGGGAAAATCTGCTTCATTACTTTGCGGCTGGTCAGCATGTACGACACTCCGCTCGGCACGCGCAGATTATCTTCGAGAACAACAAACTCGCCACTGGGCATGCGAATGAGATCCGTTCCACAGACGCTCACATAGACGTCGCGGGGCACTTTCACGCCGCGCATCTGGCGACGAAAGTGTTTGCACGTGTAAATGACCTCGCCGGGAATCACCCCGTCTTTCAGGATCTTTCTCTCGTGATAAATGTCCTTCAGAAAGAGATTGAGAGCGGTAATGCGCTGGGTGAGCCCGCGCTCGATCGTCTCCCACTCCGCGCAAGGAATAATGCGCGGCAGAAGGTCGTGGGGAAAAATGCGCTCGGTTCCCTCGTTCCGTCCGTAGACAGTAAACGTGATCCCTTGATTGAAAAAGGAAACATCCGCTTCCTGCTTGAAGCGGCGTAGTTCGTGCGCCGGCAGGCTGAGAAGTCTCGAAAAGAGAGCCCGGTAGTGTGAGCGTGGACGTCCGTTTGTCCGGAACATCTCGTCATATGCGAGCCCCAACTGGTATTCGGAAAACGGCTCAGGTATGGTTCGTTGGGCGATGGATGAAGGCGTTGCCATATTTCACGAGAGATCGCGAATCCGGAAACTCTTCAGACTGGGAATGGGCCCGGGTGTTGAATAAATTGAGTATACCGTTCGCGCAGCCCTACAACCCTTCCGCTCGTGCTGAGGTCTCCGGGATAGCGCTCAGATAGGAAGATGCGGAGGCGGTTTTTCAAAGTCGATCTCAGGCAGTTGCTCCACGGCTCGTCTCAGCGATTGTTCCCATGATGAGTGGATCGTAAGCAGGTCCTGGTCAGCGGCGGCAAAGCGGCGGTATTTCTCCAGCGTGAAACTGTCTTTCCGGTAAAGAACGATCTCGATGGGCGGACCTACGGTGACGTTCGAGCGAATGGTGGCGTCGAACGATAACAGCGCGTATTTGGCGGCTACCTCTAGCGAAGTATCCGCTTCGATTCCGCGATCGAGAATCGGCCGTCCATATTTGCACTCACCGAGTTGCAAGTACGGAGAATCTCGCGTTGCACGGAGCGGATTCCCTTGGGGATAAATCAAATAGAGGCTGGGCGGCTCGCCTTTCACCTGGCCTCCTAAAAGCAGATGCACGTTAAAGCTGAACTGATCGCGCTCGAGCGAGGCGCGGTCGATATCTGAAACCCGGCGAACACAATCGCCGACGATCCGCGCCGCGTGATACAGCGATTCGGCTTTCGCCAAGCCCTCGCCATGGTCGAAATCGCTGCGCAGAATGGTCGTAACAGACTGGCTAATGGATAAACTGCCGCTCGACAGCAGCACGAAGACGCGCTCTCCCGGCTGCACGAAGTAGTGCATTTTCCTGCATACATTTACCTGGTCATACCCGGCATTCGTGCGGGAATCCGATGCCATCACCAGCCCGTCGTCCGTCACAATGCCCAGACAATAAGTCATGTGCCTCCCCGAGAGTTAATCCTGATGCCCTATTGTGGCAAGTCGCAGTTTTAATTCTCCACTCCCGCTTTAGTTACACTGTCGAAATACGCTGATGGACTGTTATACAGTCTCCTGCCGCGTACGCAGATCAGCATCACGAAACCCTGGAGCAAAAAATAAGCATGCTGATCCGCCTTGGCTATGACATCCGCTTCGATATTCCCTCCCCGGTGCCGATTGTGGCTTTGCTGAACGTACATCCCTTGCGCGCAGCAGATCTTCGCGAGCCGGATGAATTGCGCATTAAGCCGCAAATCGAAATCGACAAATACATCGACAGCTTCGGGAATCAATGCTGCCGTTTCGTAGCTCGACCGGGTACGCTTCAACTCGAAAATTCAACTTTGATCGAGGATTCGGGTCAACCGGATGTGCAGAACTTTTCCGCGCGCGAAGTACCGGTCGGGGAACTGCCGCCGGAGACGCTACGCTTCTTGCTGGCTAGCCGTTACTGCGAAGTAGATCTGCTTTCTAATACGGCCGCCGAACTTTTTGGACACCTTTCACCGGGATATGGACGAGTGCAGGCGATTTGCACCTGGGTGCACCAGAAGGTCACATTCGGCTACAGCTTTGCCCGCTCCACGAAAACCGCGCTCGACGTCTATACCGAGCGGCTAGGAGTCTGCCGTGACTTTCAACATCTCTCGATCGCTTTTTGCCGCAGCCTCAACATTCCAGCGAGATATGTGACCGGCTATCTTGGCGATATCGGCGTGCCTGTTGCGCCCTCTCCCATGGATTTCAGCGCCTGGTTCGAAGCCTACCTGGAAGACCGCTGGTGGACATTTGACGCGCGGCACAATCAGCCCCGTATCGGCCGGGTGGTGATGGCGACAGGACGCGATGCCGCCGACGTTGCAATTACTACGTCATTCGGAATTACGCGCTTGACTCAATTCACGGTTGTCTCGGATGAAGTGAAAGCCGAACCCTCCGGAGCGTTCAGTCAGAGTGCGGCTTCTCCAGTATGAGTGGTCTCATAGCCGGCAAGTCTAGTAAGTTCCTGTCGCAAGCTGGAGCGAGTTAGCAAATCGGCGATCGCTTCGCCTGATTTCGCCCGGATGCATTGCGCGGCAAATACGAGATCGAAGCGTTCCATGCGCAGCGGAACGAAATGGAGTCCAAAACAAAGAGCCGCAGAACGGGTTGCGATGCAGCAATCGGCCCAACCGCTCGCGACACCATAAGCAGCCGGCAAATGCCCGTACGCGATCCGCTCATAACCCTGCACCTTTGAAGCCGGAATGCCCGCGGACTTGAGTGCCGCATCGAGTTGAAGGCGGACACCGGAGCCCTTCTCCCGATTGGCTATCGCGACCTGGCGCGATGCCAGATCGGCGATAGAACGAAGCTTTTTGGGATTCCCTGGCTTCGTGATCAGCCCCGTTTCCCACTCGGCGAAAGTCAACACACTCACTTGAGCTCTGGGCAATGCCTGACGAATCGCCGGGCCGTTGTATTCGCCGCTCGCGCTGTCAAGCAGATGCGATCCCGCAATGTGAACCTTGCCTTCCGATAACCACTTTAGGGCTTGGCGGCTAGAGGCAGGAATGGGGATCACATTCAGATGTTGCGACTTTGCCAATTCCGCCAGCAGCGATAAGGCCGGATCACAACCGGCTACCAACACCGGAGCCGCTTGATTCCCTTGGGCTGGCGCGAACGCTTCCCAAGCAGCCATCTGCAGTTTGCGGCCGGATCTGCCTTCGACTACCCCGTTTACGATTGGCAAGTAGCTGAAGGCGGCTTGCGCTCTGACGGCGATTCTCCCTTTACGGGTTTCGATCACGCGCACCAGTTCCCGATCGACCGGCAGGTCGGGTCCATTTGCCAGCAACTCGGCACGGACATGTGTCGGAACGGACGCCTTCTCCTGAAGTGAGAACAGATCTTCTACGGAAACGTTCAGTGCACGGGCAAGTTTGAGGGCCACGAGCGTGTTCGGCACGAAGCTGCCGTTTTCAATCGCGTAGACGGTCTGCCGGGCGATACCAGCTTCCATCGCGAGTTTCGCAACGCTTAACGCGCGTTCGCCGCGAATGGTCTTCAGCCGCGACGACTTCGGTTCACGGTCAGCTACTTTGTGTGTCACTTATCCTGGAACTAGTCTAGGATAAATTACTTATGAGCGTTCGACTTCGCTTTGCCATCATCATTCTTTTGCAGCTTTGGCTGGTCACTCACCTGGCGGCCCAAGAAGCTGCTTCTATCTCCGGCACAGTGCTCGATCCATCGGGCGCCGTAGTGGCCGGGGCAGATATCACGCTCACAAATCCGGATTCCCAATCCGTCCGAAAGACGATGAGCAACGGTTCTGGCTACTACACGTTCGTCCAATTGCCTTCGGGTAACTACGATATCGCCGCGGCCAAGGCTGGGTTTAAGAGAGAACTGCAGCGCGGCATGGCACTCGCCGTCAATCAGTCGGTAGTGGTCTCTTTGCATCTAACGCTTGGAAACTTGACCGATACGGTTGAGGTGACTGAGGAGGCCCCAATGGTTGCGCCCGTTGTCGATCAGACGGCCGGGCTGGTAGATGGCGCGCAGATCCGCGATCTACCGCTTAACGGCCGCAGTTACGATCAGTTGCTTACTTTGAACCCCGGAGTAGCAAATTATTCATACGAGAAGAACAACAATACGCCCGGTATTTCAAACTCCGCGGTAGGCAACATGTTCGCAGTCTCGGGACGGCGGCCGCAGGAGAATCTGTTCTTGATCGATGGCATCGAGTACACCGGTTCGGCCGAAATCAACATGACGCCAGGCGGTACCAGCGGAGAACTGCTGGGCGTCGACGCGATTCGAGAGTTCAACGTTATGACGGATTACTACCCAGCCGAATATGGTAAGCGGCCGGGAGCGCAGGTGCTTATCGTAGATCGCGCCGGCAGCAACGAGTTTCACGGCTCAGCATCCGAGTTTCTGCGCAACAGCTACTTCGATGCGCGTAACTTCTTCGACCGCGCCTCTGTTCCACAGTTCCAGCGCAACCAGTTCGGTGGATCGCTTGGCGGAGCGCTTGTTCCGAATCACACGTTCCTGTTTGGCGATTATGAAGGGCTGCGGCAAACTCTTCGTTTGAGCGATGTGACTCTGGTCCCGAACAACAATTCACGAGCGGGCATTCTTCCCAGCGGCCAGCCCATCGCGCTCTCGCCTCGAGTGCAGCAGCTTCTCTCTTTGTGGCCGGTGCAGAGCCCTGATTCACCCTTGAATAGCGGAGGAATTGCCGAGGCTTTCAGCACGCCGAGACAAAATATTCGAGAAGACTTCGGCACGACGCGCCTGGATCAAGTCTTTTCCGAGCGCGACAGCTTAGCTGCCAGCTACACGGTGGACGATAGCGCGGACAACACTCCCACGGCCAATCCCCTCGCCTTGGATATTGAAAGCTTGCGAGAGCAGGCCACCACGATTCGCGAAACGCATATCTTTTCGGCTAACGTGATCAACACCGCTCGGGCTGGATTCTCGCGAGCCAGCTATTTCTATACTGGTGAGCCGGCCATCGATGTGCCCGGGTTCATTGGAAATGATCAGGTGGGCGCCATTGTGATCGGCGGCAGCGCTACGCCTAACACTTCCAGCTCGATAACTATGGCGGGAAGCAACAATGGCAGTCATCTGTTCGCGACCCGGAATCTCTTCACTTATCAGGACCAGCTCTCGATCATAAAGGGAATTCACCAAATCAGCTTGGGTGGCTGGTTTCAGCGGGTGCAATCGAACGACGAATTAGCTCTCGGTCAGTATGGGCAGGCAACTTTTTCTAACTTGACCAATTTCCTGCGAGGTGTCGTGACCACATTTACGGCTGTGCCCTCGCCTACGCCCTTAGGCTGGCGATCGTGGGAAGGCGCAGGGTTCGCCGAGGACCAGATTCGGCTATCCTCGCGCTTTACTCTCTCGCTGGGCTTTCGGGCCGAGTCCACCAATGGCTGGAACGAAGTAAAGGCGCGCGCAGCCACGTTTATCTTAGGTCCCGGCGATGCACTTGAGACGCAGCCAACAATTTCGCACTCGGCCTTCACGAAGAATAACGCCAAGTTCCTGCCTCAACCGAGAGTAGGATTCGCATGGGATCCTGCCGGTCTCGGCAAAACCGTCATCCGTGGAGGTTTCGGCGTTTACAACGATCTGCAAGACGCGTTGAGCTACCGGCTAGATCAAAACGCACCATTCAATACAAGTCTCACTTTCGCCAATGTTCCGCTTTCGAGTTTCCCAATTTTCCCAGGGCAGATACCGGCAACTTCGAAGATTGCGCCCGCGGGCGTGCAGCAGGATCTCTATACTCCCACCGTGATTTCCTGGACGCTGAAGATCCAGCAGCAGCTTACGCCGAACACTTCGTTCTCGATCGGTTACATCGGTTCGCACGGGTATCACGAAACGCTGAGCGCCGATTTGAACCAGCCGTTCCAGACTATTTGTCCCGCCGCACCGTGCCCCGCCGGCTATCCAAGTGGCACGATTTACTATCCACTCAACGCAAAACTCAGAAATCCGGCGCTCGCCAGCACTTGGACATGGATCTCGGAGGGAGACAGTTCATTCAACGCGATGGAAGTAGATCTTCGCCATCGCTTTGCCGCGGGCCTCGATTTCCGCGCCGCTTACACCTGGTCGAAGTCGCTCGATAACGGTGACACGTTGAATGCCAGCGCCGCCGCAAACGCTCCTGGGCTCGCGCAAAATACTGACGATCTACGCAACGATTGGGGACCTTCCACATTCGATCTTCGCCAAACGCTTGCCGTGACCGGAATTTATGAACTGCCGTTCGGACCTGGCAAGCACTGGCTGGCGGATGTTCACGGATTCGCGGGTATCTTGCTTGCAGGCTGGTCTTTGAACGGCATCGCGAGTTACAACACTGGCTTCCCCTTCACCCCGCAACTGAGTTTCAATCCGTCGAACAACGGCAACACCACCAACCCCGTGCGCCCTTCATTGAACCCAAGCTTTTCGGGGCAGATCATTACCGGTAATCCCAATCAGTTCTTCAACCCAACCGCCTTTATCGTTCCGCCGAATGGCACGTACGGCAACATCGGGCGCGATTCTTTTACTGGTCCTGGTCTCACGACCCTCGATGTTTCATTGATGAAAACAACTCGCCTGAGCGAGCGGTTGTCGTTGCAGTTGCGCGGCGAGGCGTTCAACATCGTGAATCACGCTAATTTCAACACGCCCAACCTGGTCGTTTTTTCCTCGGCTACTGCGCCGCCCTCCGGGTCGGCCGGTGTGATTACCAGCACCTCGACAAGTTCACGCCAGTTACAGGTAGCCGCTAAGTTGATTTGGTAATCGTCGGCTGGCCTCACGCGTGATTGATAGTTAATGGGCTTGGCAGCGAGTGCCGGAGCGTTTCGCAGACAGCACCTTTTCCTTCATGCCGCCGATCGGAAACACCCGCTCCGGGCAGCATTACTCGCCAACGAGGCACGTCGGGACACCTGCAAAAAGCGACGCACTTCTCCAACCCGTAAATATGGGAACATAGAATGGTGAAGACGACGATTGAAGTCCCCGACGCGCTCTTTCGCCGTGCCAAGTCGGTTGCCGCGCAGCGGGGCATTCCGCTGCGAGCCTTGGTATCGGAAGCTTTACTAGACAAAGTACGAGACGCCAATCCTGAGGATAAGGGGTGGATGAAGACGTTCGGAAAGCTGCGCCGATTGCACACGGAAACGCTTAGGATCGATCGCATCATCGAGCAGGAATTCGGGCGCCTGGAGCCCGAGGACAGCGAGTGATCCTGGACACCAATGGGCTCTCGGCTATAGCGGACGGGAACTTCGCATTGGAGCCAATCCTCCTCGAGGCTGCGGAAATCGCCGTACCTGCTATTGTGTTGGGGGAATACCGCTATGGCATTCGGCAATCCCGAGATCGTGCGCGTTATGAGGCTTGGCTGGCGGAGGCGATTTCCAGCTACCGAGTGTTGGTCGTTGACAACGAGACCGCCGAGCACTATGCGGATATTCGAGATGAACTGAAGCGGAGAGGCCGTCCTATACCGGCAAACGACCTCTGGATCGCGGCACTTACCCGGCAGCACGCCTTACCTTTACTTAGCCGAGACCAGCATTTTGAGTTCGTCCCGGGATTGAAGAGAATTGATTGGTAAAAGAGATTTATCTCCATACCTGCCCGTTCTGCATTTCATTTTTCGATCGAAGGCCTTCTTAATGGCAGCGCCGGTTCCTCAGAGAATAACGCACAGCTGAACTGAAAGCGATCGGAGTGGCCCATTTGTTTGCTTTCGGGCAGCGATCCGTTTTGCTCAGCCCGCTTACTGCGACTGTGCCGGTTGCTGCAGTACCGTCTTGACTTGCTCAGGAAGTTTGTCGGCGCCCGCGAGCAGCAAGCTTATCTGCCACATTTCCTTGTTTGAAAGCGATTTGCCATAGGCTGGCATTCCTGTCAAGCGGATGCCGTTCTCGACCTTCCAGTAAGTCTCGCCAGGAGGATCGTCCGTGACGCCTTTTCCGTGCAGCAGCTGCGGAGGCTTCGGAAACATTCCGTTAGCGGTCGGCGTTTTTGGCTGATCCATCAAGCCGTGGCACATCGAGCAGTGCTCTCGGTAGAGGTGCCCGCCATTCTCGAGATCGGCCTCGCTTGCCTGAAATGGTACGTTCTTCGGTGCGTCCTTTCCGATGCGCGCATCCAGCGCCATGTGAGCCAGTTTGATCTCGAAGGGTATCGGCGGAGAAGACGTTGCAACCGGAGCGTAGCCGAAACGAAAATAAGAGTACACGCCCGCAACTACCAGCAGAACGCCGCATATCAATCCGAAGACGAAGCGCATTCATTTAAGATAAGCCAGCCCTCGTACAATACAGTCGTGAAGATCGGAATGGTTGGCCTGGGATTTATGGGCACGATGCACCTGGCCGCTTTCAGCAAAGTTCCAAATGTGCAAGTAACCGGCATCTGTACACAGAGCGAGCGCAGCTTGGATGAACACTTGTCGCAGGCAGGTGGCAATCTAGACCGGCCGGCGGTTAACTTCGATTTTGCTGGAGTACGTCATTGGACACACTGGCGGGAACTGGTGCTCGATCCCGAAATAGATGCCATCGATATCTGCCTTCCAACCGATTTGCATGCGACGGTTGCGATCGCGGCGCTCACCGCCGGCAAGCACGTACTTTGCGAAAAGCCGATGGCTTTAACGGTGGCCGAATGCGATCGCATGCTTGCGACCGCCGACGAGCAAAAGCGCGTGCTTATGATCGGGCACGTGTTACGGTTCTGGCCCGAATACGAAATCTTGGGCGAGTTTGTCAGCTCCGGGCATCACGGCGCGATACTCTCCGCGAGATTTGTGCGCAGCTGCGGACTACCCGATTGGAGCAGTTGGTTGCCGGTGGAGGCGCGCAGCGGGGGAGCAGTAATCGATTTGCTGGTTCACGATGTGGATCAGGCCCTAAAGTTGTTCGGTATGCCTGAACGAGTGGCTGCCACGCAACTGCCCTATGCGGACGCGATTACGGCGACGCTCAATTACGATCACGGCTTGAACGTGCAGATTGAGGGCGGCTGGCTATTGCCGGGCGCGCCGTTCTCAATGGGCTTTCAGGTGAAATCGGAGCACGCTTTGCTCGAGCTGGCTCCGGACGGACTGTTTCTCAACGATGAAACAGGGCGACACCAAATACAGTCACCGAGGCGCGACGCTTACGAGACGGAAGTGGCATACTTTGTCGATTGCTGCCGCAGCGGGAACAAGCCCGAGGTTTGCCCCCCGCAACAATCGGCCGAAGCCGTGAAACTCGCTTTGTTGTTGAAAGAATCGCGCCGCAGTGGAGGAGAACCAATCAAATGCTCGGTCTAGAGGACTTGGAAATCGGTCTCATGTTTTGGGCTACGGACGATGCCCAAAAGACGCTGCAGCAGGTTAAACAGTTCGGCATTCGCGCGGGACAACTGGGGTTCCCGGGCGAGCTGTCGCTCGATGGAGCCGCCGAGAAGTGGGACGCGGCTCTTACCGCCGAGCACTTTACCGCTATTACCGCTGTGTGCAGCTATGAGGGCGAAGATTATCAAGACATCCCAACGGTTCAGAGAACTGTGGGTTTAGTGCCCGAAGAAACTCGCGCGCAACGAGTGGCGCGGACCAAGGCCGTGTCGGATGTCGCTCGCCAGCTAGGGATAGACAGCGTGGCATGCCACATCGGTTTCATCTCGCACGATTTCGGAAGTCAGAGCTATGCGGAAATCCGCGATGTAGCGCGCAATATTTGCGATCACTGCGGCAAGAACGGCCAGTCCTTCACACTCGAGACCGGCCAGGAGCCGGCTAAGGTGCTCTTGCAGTTCATCGCCGATGTGAAGCGCAAGAATTTGAAGATCAATTTCGACCCTGCGAACATGATCCTTTACGGCACAGGCGATCCGATCGAAGCGCTGGGCGTGCTCGGGAAGCACGTGATCTCGGTGCATTGCAAAGATGGCGACTGGCCTCCGATAGATCAGCCGAAAGCGCTCGGAGTTGAGAGGCCGTTAGGCGAAGGCAGCGTCGATTTTCCGGCATTTCTCTCCAAGCTGAAGGACATCGGCTATCGAGGCGTACTTTGCATTGAACGCGAAGAGCCGGATGAGCGAAAGCGCGCGGCGGATATCCGCAAAGCTGTCTCGCTGCTGAGGAGGCTAACTGCCCCAGCCGCCGCCGCCGGGAGTTTCGATTCTTAGCACCGCTCCCGCATCGACCTGCCGATTGCACTTGCCTGGCAGCTCGGATTCGATCCCGTTTTCGACAAGCACGTTCCGCCCTTTCGCGCCTTCCGATCCGCCTTGCAAGCCGTACGGACCGAACACGCGGCGATCGGACAAAATTGTGATCTGCGCCGGCTCCACGAGTTCAATTTCGCGGATCAACCCGTCGCCTCCGCGATATCTGCCTGCGCCGCCCGAGTTGTGCCGGTAGGCATATCGGAGAACGCGAAACGGATAAGCATATTCGAGAGCCTCAACCGGTGTATTGAGCGAATTTGTCATGTGCGTATGGACGCCTGAAATGCCGTTCGCATGTGGACGCGCACCGGAACCGCCCGCGATGGTCTCGTAATATGCGTATGGCTGTCCATTGCGACTATCGATACCGCCGACAGTCACATTACTCATGCTGCCGGAGCTGGCAGCGGGAATGCGTTCAGGCAGAATCTGTGCGGAAGCGCGCAGAAGAACATCCACAATGCGCTGCGAAGTTTCCACGTTGCCGCCCGCAACGGCTGCCGGGAGTTTAGCTGCTACTACCGAACCCGGACGTGTAATGACCTCTACCGCGCGCATCAGACCGGCCGTCGCAGCCGCATCCTCGGGAAGCAGGCAGCGGACGACATAAAAGACAGCGGAATAAGTAATCGCATAAACCGCGTTCAGACTGCCCGAGACTTGGTTGTCTGATGCAGTAAAGTCCACAAGCAGGCGTCCTTCGCCCGGGATTGTGCGAATAGTGACCGCGATCTTTACTGGCTTGTCCATTATCCCGTCGTTATCGAGATAATCTTCGGCGCTGAACTCGCCTTCCGGCAATTGCGCGAGCTGCGCGCGGGTCAAGCGCTCCGAGTAGTCCAGCAGCGCTTGGATATTTGCACCGACGCGTGTCAGGCCGTACTTCGCGACTAGCTCAGTCAAACGCTCCACGCCAATCCGGCACGCGCCGATCTGCGCAGTGAGATCGCCTTCCCGTTCTCGTGGTGTCCGCACATTGTTGAGGATCAGTTGCAGCAATGCTTGATTGATCACTCCGCCGACCGCGAGCTTTACGGGCGGAATACGAATGCCCTCCTGCCAAATCTCCCGGCATAAGCCCATGGATCCGGGATACGTGCCGCCGACATCCGCGTGGTGAGCACGATTCGCAACGTACAATCCGGCAGTCTTTCGCTCGCCGGCAAAGACCGGCATCACGAGCGTGATGTCGGGCAAGTGCGTGCCGCCGTCGAAGGGATCGTTCAGAATCGCGATGTCACCGGATTCGAGCGAAAGCTTATTGAGAGCCGCTCGCACCGACATCGGCATGGATCCTAAGTGCACGGGCATATCGTCGCCCATGGCGATCACGTTTCCGCCCGCGTCGAAAACAGCACTCGAGTAATCGCGCCGTTCCTTGATATTCGGCGAGAAAGCTGTACGTCGCAGCGCTAATCCCATCTCCTCCGCAATCGAATGAAATGCGCTGGCGAAGATGGCCAGTTCGACCGGATCAACAGAACCGGTCACACCTCCACCTCGATGAGCAAGTTGTTGAGCTGGTCGACGGATGCGAGCGAGCGCGGTGGCAAGAACGTAGTTGCGCTATATTCAACCACCACTGCGGGTCCGCCCACCCGCGCTCCGGGCGCCAAGCGGTCACGATCATAGACTATTCCTTCGAGCCACGCGCCGCCGTAGTAAATCGGTTTGCGCATCAGAACTGGATCCTGCGAGCCGCTCGGCTGAACTGTATTCGCGGGAATGGGATCGGTCCGATTGATCATTCGAACTCGTGCATTTACGATTTCGAGCGGCCGTTGTCTGTCTGCATAGCCGTAGTGCTGTTCATGCAGCCGGTGAAATTGCTCGACGAAGTCAGCCGACCACGGCACGGCAATTTCGTAGCCCTGCCCTGCATACCGGATGTCGAGCGAACGGACCGCCAGGCCCTCCCGATCCTTTTCCAGCTCTAAGAAATGTTGTTCAATATTGGAATCGTCCGCGCGCAACATGATCGTTCGTGAGTAATCGCGCACCGCGTGTGATATCAGAATGCCGTAAGCGGAGAGAGCGCCGGGAAAATTCGGGACCAGCACTTTTGAGATGCGCAGAGCGCGCGCCAGTTCGACAGCATGCAAGGGGCCGGCCCCACCAAAGCTGACCAGAACGAAATCGCGCGGGTCGTAACCTTGCTCCACCGAGATGCGGCGCAGCGCTTTTTCCATATGAGCATCGACAACACGAACAATCCCTTCCGCGAATTGCTCAACGGACGCAAGCGGCCCCTTACTGCGGAAGAAATATTCGCGGGCGCGATTCTCATCCAATCGCATTCCGCCACCCAGAAACCATTGCGCATTGAGGCGACCGAGCAGCAGGTTGGCGTCTGTGACCGTCGGAAGCTCGCCCTGGCCGCAACAGATTGGGCCGGGATTCGCCCCCGCCGATTGGGGCCCTACTCGAAGCGCGCCGCCGTCATCGAAACGTGCAATGGATCCCCCGCCGGCGCCGACGGTGTGAATGTTCAGGATCGGCACGGCTACCGGAATGCCCATAATTAGGGACTCTTTGGTCGTCGGAAGTTCCGCCTCACCGTCTACCAACGCAACATCCGTCGAAGTTCCTCCCATGTCGAAAGTCAAGATGCGCTGGTACCCGGCAGCCTTGGCTACAGCCATGGCTCCGACAACGCCGCCCGCCGGTCCCGAGAGAATCGTGCGAACAGGCTCGCGCGCCGCCAAAGCCGCCGGCACGATGCCGCCAGAGGATTGCATAACGCTTAGAGTTGACCCACCCGAATGAAGAGCGCAATCAATGCGCTCGAGATAGCGCTGCATTATGGGCGCAAGGTAAGCATTGATCAGCACGGTCGAGCCGCGCTCATACTCGCGGAACTCGGGTAGGATCTCATGCGATACGGAAATGGGAACCTCTAGCTCGCGCAGCGCCTCCGCAACTAAGCGCTCGTGCGAAGGGTTGACGAACGAGAAGATTAAAGAAATCGCGATCGCTTCGGGTTGAGCAGTGCGCACCGCAGCTTTGAGGCGTTCCAACTCGGCTTCGAGGAGCGGACGCAAAATCGTGCCGTTGCTTGCGATTCGTTCCGCGACTCCAAAGCGAAGATCGTCGTCAGCCAACGCCGGCTCTTTCGTCCAGAACAAGTCATAGAGCTTGGGGCGAGCTTGCCTGCCGATAGCTATTGTGTCTTCAAAACCCTCGGTAGTTACGAATGCTACGCGCGCGCCCTTTCGTTCGAGTAGCGCATTGGTTCCCACTGTTGTGCCGTGACGAATTTCTGATGTGCCGTCCGGCACAATGGCCGAAACTGCGCGCAACAGAGCTTCGCCTGGATCAGCCGGCGTCGACGGAATCTTTAGAATTTGCAGGCAATCATCACTCGCGTAAACACAATCAGTAAATGTGCCGCCCGTGTCGACTGCGATGCGCATGGCCCAGTACATGCTTATCCTAACGTTTGGAGAAAGCAGTCATCGAAGAGCACATGCCTCCCTTTCGCTGGCGGAACACGACTCGCGCGCAGCGCCGAACGCTGATTGCAGCCGGCCTTGGCTGGATGCTCGACGCCTTCGACGTGATGCTCTATTCGATCGTCCTCGCCACCATGATGCGCGAGTTCGGGATGAGCAAGTCGACTGCAGGACTACTCAATACGCTCACGCTGATTGCTTCGGCGCTGGGCAGTTTGGTTTTCGGGCTGCTGGCTGACCGCTACGGGCGACGCCGCATGCTGAGCCTCAGCATATTGACTTACTCGCTTTTCACATTTGCCTGTGGCTTTTCGACAAGCATTGCGGTGCTCGCGATATTTCGCTTTTTGCTGGGACTCGGGATGGGAGGCGAGTGGAACTCGGGCGTAACGCTAGTAGCCGAAACATGGCCTAGCGCCTGGCGGGGGCGCGCATTAGGAATTGTGCAGAGCAGTTGGGCGATTGGCTACGCCTGTGCAGCGGTCGTCGCTCAGGTGATACTGTCTCACGCGAGCTGGCGATGGGTGTTTTTTGTCGGAGTCTTGCCGGCGCTCATCACGTTTTGGATTCAGCACGATGTTCCGGAGCCGGCGGTCTGGAAGCAGCAAAGTATTTCTGGAAAAGCTAGCGGCGAGTGGCAGGCCGCTGCACCCCGCTTGCTTGCTCTGTTCGCTATGAACACGTTCGGAATGTTCGCCTGGTGGGGGCTGTTTACCTGGATTCCCGCTTATCTTTCGCTGCCTGAAGCAAAGGGCGGCAGAGCCTTCAGCGCGCTCGGCTTCACCACATTCCTCGTTGTGCTCAACTTGTGCGGGATGCTGCCGGGTTACTTGCTGTTCGGCATTTTTGCCGATAAATTCGGACGTAAACCCACGCTCATTTCTTATCTGGTGCTGGCGGCAATTTCGGTTCCTCTCTTCGCGGTTGCTCGTCAGCCTGGGTTCATTCTGGTCGCTGCTTCGATCACTGCGTTTTTTGGTACGGGCTTCTTCACGGGGTCGGGCATTCTCGGTAGCGAATTGTTCTCCACCGCAATTCGCGCGACAGCGCTCGGCATCTCCTATAACGCAGCCCGGGGTCTCAGCGCTTTTGCCCCTTTTATCATTGGGGCGATCGGCGAGAATCGCGGCCTCTCCTGGGGTTTCGCCGCCTGCGGGCTAGCGTTTGTCGGGGCAGCATTGAGCGCCTGCTTGATACCGGAGACAGGCGGTGTCGAGCTTTCTTAAGCGGCAGAGATATAAACTTGTTCGCATCATGACTCGCAGAACTCTCATAGGCTCGCTTGCCGCTGGCGCCACGCTCCGGTCCCAGACCACACAAACCGCGCAGGCTCGTCACGAGCGCGAGGAGCACAAGGAGTGGAAGCCATTGCTCGGCACTCTAGGGCCTTACACGCCGGCCAACGTAGAGTTTGCGAAAACGCAAGGCTTCACCAACATGATCCTGAGCGCAGGCCGGCACTCCACGCTAGATGCCATGACCATGACCGACGCGCAAGTGCAAGATGTGAAGGGCACGCTCGAAAAGTACAGCATGCACGTTTCGGCTTTCCAGATCGACGGCAACCATATCGATCCCGATCCCCAGAAGCGCGCGCAGGAAAACGAGTATTTCGTGAAGGCTATCGACCTGGCCGGGAAGCTGGGCGTACGAAACATCGGCACGCAATCGGGCAAGGACGCGTCGAGATCACTCCAGGAGCAAGTGGACGAGATCGTTCGCGTGTACAACGAAAAATACTTTCCGGCTTGCCAGCGGAACAACGTGCGCATCCTGTGGGAGCCTTATCCCGAGAGTCCGAACATTGCAACCAGCCCGGTCGGATTCGAGGCTCTATTCAAGGGTTTCGGCGACTCGCCCTATGTGGGGCTGCAATATGACCCTTCGCATCTGGTCCGGCAATTCATGGATCCGATTCAGACTGCCCGGGATTTCGTCGACAAAATCTACGATGTGCATTTGAAAGATACTGAGATCATGTGGCCCGTGCTGCGCGCCGGCGGAATCAATCCGGTCAATCACGCGCGCTGGTGGCGCTATCGCATTCCGGGCATGGGGATTATCGTGTGGCGCGACTTCTTCAGCGTTCTGCAGAGCGTGGGGTACACGGGAGCGATGAGCATCGAGCAAGAAGATCCGCTGTACGGCGGTGAGACAAATCACGGGCCGGACTTCAGCCCCGACTTCCAAATGGGTTTCATCATGGCCAAGCGCTATCTAGCGCAGTATGTACCGTAGTTGTGAACTACGACACCTACCGGTGTTTAGGCCCGACCCACGCTATCAGGCCAAGCGTGACAGTCGATTGACTCTTCGAAACTGCTGTCTCAAGTCCATGATCGAAGAACGGAACATTTGATCCGTCGTGTCTGTACTCCAGACGGGTAAAAAATCCATCGCTGAGCTTGTATTCGCCCGTGACAGTAACCTCGTGGAGTTTCTGCCGAGCGCCGGTCACAAAACCCGACGGGTCGTTGTAGTACTCAGCGCGCGGACTGATCGCGAAGTATTTGTTCAACTGGAAATGCAAGGCGCCTGCAAAGCCGATCCAGTGGTCTGATCCGGCAGTCGCGCGATTTTGCGCGCCATAATCAAAATTCAGATAAGCATTCACTGTGCCGTTCGGCGTTAGCAGCAGAGTCGTGTCATAGAGATTGCGATTCCGATTGTTCGTCCCGGTATATTGCGGGCCGACATAGTAGTTGTGGTTCCAAGTAAATTTCTTGCGCGTAATAGCGGCAGTTATACCTACAGTTTTCATATTGTTCCCGTGGGGGTCTACAATCGCGTTCCAACCATCCACCACCTGAACGCCAACGTTGAAACTGCTGCCGATCGGCATCGATGTGCGAATTCCGAAATGATAATAGGGAGTAGCAAGGGCAAAGAGCAAGGAACGTGAGTAATTCCAATTGTCCTTGGTATCGATAACTTCAGCGCCAGCCGATGTTGCGAAATCGCCGAAGTCAGCCTCGAACCCTTTCAAACTCGTCGGCTTGAAGCTGACATAAGCTTGCTCCAGATACCGAAAGCCGGCCGGATCCGGGGTCGGCGTATGTATGATGTCCATCGCGCGGCCAGCTCCCACATCTACCCTGAACCCGATCGGATCCGGATCGTGGCTCATCGTAAGCTTGCCTAAATTGAGCCCGATCTGATCCGTCTTATCGTCGAAGTTGTAAAGCTCATTGAATCCGGAGATCGGATGATTGTTGTTGAAGCTGTAGTATCCGTCCAGTGTCAGGGCAAAATCGATTTTGCCGAAGGTCATAGGCGGCTCCGACGATGCTGGAGCTGGAATCGCAGCCGGGACTTGGCTCGAGGCCGGGGCCTGCGACGGGGAAGTGTCGCTCGCCTGTCCCCAGGCAAGCGAATAAGTGCATAGCGTAAGAACAGATACCCTGCAGTTTACCCGCTTCATTCGAACTCCAGCGTGCAATAGATTAGAATGCGGCACCCAACGTTGTGTCAGATTACGGACGGGGTAAACATCGGAATGGTAATGACTACTTTACAGGCAGCGAGCTGCGGAAGCCTAATCAAAAATTTGGATTGCCTTCATTTTTTGCTCAAATAGAAATTTCGTATTTCATCCATAGAAATTATTTGCTTCCCGCCAGGGTACGCGTGATGCACAATTGTTTGAAAGTCCAGACCACAAAGGCCCGCCGTCTAAGTGCGTCTGAGATTACCGTCACTCAGTCGTGGCGCTGCTAATGTCTGGCGTTTTGAGACGAGAGGGCGAGCTACTCACCTGACATTCAGTAACTAGCCTCGAAACCGGAGCTAGTTGACCCGTTTCCGATTCACTCTCGCGCCCATGTCTCTGCGGCTCGAGATCTGTGTTTACGGAAGGAAGCATGAAGAAGATCGAAGCGATCATACAGCCTTTTAAACTCGACGAAGTGAAACAAGCTCTTCATGATGTGGGAGTGGAGGGCATCACGGTCGTGGAGGTGCGCGGCCACGGACGGCAAAAGGGCCATACAGAGGTTTATCGCGGCCAAGAGTACACGGTAGATCTATTGCCCAAGCTGAAGCTGGAGATCGTGGTTCCTTCAGCGAGCCTGGAGCAAGTTGTCTCGAGCCTGATAGCTGCCGCCCGAACCGGGAAAATTGGTGACGGCAAGGTATTTGTTTACGACGTCGTTGATGCGATTCGAATAAGAAATGGCGAGCGTGGCGAAGGGGTGCTTTAGCACTCCAGCACTCGTACCGCCTCAGTCGCAAGTAATTTATCCCAAGGAGAAGGAAGTGGCAAGCATGAAAGCAATTCCGCTGGTAAGAGGATGGGTGACGCTTCTTCTGGCGCTAGGGCTCTCGACAAGAATCTGTTTAGCAGACCAGGCGCCTGCTCCAGATCCCGCCGGCGTAGCGACCGGGGATAAAACCGCGGTCGTCGATGCTGGCGGTAATTCGTTCGTGGTTACTGCTCCGAGCGACAAAAATGCTCCAGACTACAGCAAGAACCTGAAGGCTTTCGATGAATACCAGCAGCAAACTGCGAAAGAGCCCCTGACCTTAAAACTGGCCGATTCAGTGGGGCACCTTCGCATCGCAACCAACTTTGCATGGACGCTCAACACGGGCTATCTCGTATTGTTCATGCAAGCTGGTTTCGCGTTGCTCACGTGCGGGCTCGTCCGGAAAAAGAACGCTGCGCATCTCATGATGTTGAACTTTGCGGCCTACGTCTTTGCCTTTCTTGCCTACTACGCACTCGGTTACGCCTTTCAGTTCGGCGCGGTGGCAATCAATGCGGCGCCTACCAATTTAGGTGGTATCCCGACGCTCAACAAGTTCCTCATTGGTAGCGGCGCTTGGGGTTTTTTGGGGGGCAAAGGATTTTTCCTGACGGGTCCTGCCTACGATTCCGCCAGCAACTGTCTGACACTCTTCGAGGTTGTGTTCATGGAGACGGCTGGCTACATCATTGTGGGCGCCATCTGTGAGCGCATCACATTCTGGGCGTTTCTTCTTTGCGAACTTTTTGTAGGCGCGATCCTGTATCCAATCTTCGGATGCTGGGTGTGGGGAGGCGGCTGGCTGTCTCAACTCGGTTCGAGCATGAATCTAGGCCACGGATATGTAGATTTCGCGGGATCCACTGTGGTGCATGCGGTGGGCGGTTTTTGCGCTATGGCGCTTGCCATTATCTTGGGACCGCGTCTCGGTAAGTACGGCCCAGATGGTAAGCCTCGCGCCTTCCCGGCACACAATATCGTGTTCGTTGTCACAGGAACCTTTATCCTCCTGTTCGGCTGGATGGGCTTTAATCCGGGGTCTACCCTGGGCGCGACCGATCTGCGCATTTCGGTCATCGCTGTGAACACGAACCTTGCGGCGGTCGCAGGCTCGGCGGTTGCCATGCTTATCTGGTACTTCGCGTTCGGCAAGCCTGATATTACGATGGCCTGCAATGGAATGCTTGCCGGTCTCGTGGCCATCACCGCTCCTTGCGCGTTCGTTTCGCCAACCTCGGCGATAATTATTGGCATTCTCGCTGGCGTCGTAGTTTGCGCAGGTGTTCTGTTTAACGAGCGCGTAACGAAGATCGATGACCCGTGCGGCGCCATTTCCGTGCATGGCTTCTGCGGCTGGTTGGGTGCGGTATGCGTCGGGATATTCGCGGACGGCACGTATGGTGCAGGCTGGAATGGCGTCGGTGCCACTACGTATCTCGGACATGCTGGGCAGGGTGTCACCGGTTTGCTTCACGGCGATGTGCGGCAGTTCGGGTGCCAGTTGCTCGGCGCCACCGTTAGCGCTATATGGGCCTTCGGGGCAACCTACGCGGTCTTCTGGGGAGTCAATAAGGTCCGGTCTATGCGCGTTTCGCCTGAAGTGGAAAAGCAAGGTCTCGACGTTCCAGAATTCGGTCTGCCCGCCTATTCGGAGGATGTAATGGCTGGAGCCGAGGCTTAACAATCTTGGCTTGATTAGGGGCGCTCCTGAGGCTTTTGTGGCGAAAAAGCCAATTCAGATTAGGAGTAAGGTAAAACTATACAAGTTATGCCCCAGGTAAAGGCCAGCCCCAAGACATACGACGTTGTGATTGTCGGCTCCGGAGCCGGCGGTGGGGTAGCGGCCCACGTGCTCGCAAATGCAGGCGCAAACATTTGCATGTTGGAAGCTGGCGCGTGGTTCGACTGTACCAAAGACTCGAAGATGTTCGGGTGGCCGTACCAGGTTCCGCATCGCGGTGAAGGAACCAAATACAAACCTTGGGGCTACTTCGATGCGACGACCCTCGGCGGCTGGCAAGTTCCCGGCGAGCCCTACACAAATGCGCCCGGTTCAGACTGGCTATGGTGGCGGGCCCGTATGCTCGGCGGGAGGACCAATCACTACGGCCGTATTTCGCTGCGCATGGGGCCATACGACTTCAAGCCTTACAGCCGTGACGGCAAAGGCTTCGATTGGCCGATCACTTACGAGGATCTGGCGCCGTATTACGACAAAGCCGAGGGACTGATCGGCGTCTTCGGATCGAAGGAAGGTCTCGAGAATACGCCGGACGGGAATTTTCAGCCGCCCCCCGCGCCGCGTGGTTATGAGCGGCTGATCAAGATGGGGTGCGACAAGCTGAATATCCCTTGCATCCCCTCGCGACTGGCTATTTTGACGCAGCCGCTCAACGGGCGTCCAGCTTGCCACTACTGCGCGCAATGCGGACGATCCTGCGGGGTGAATGCAAACTTCAATTCGCCGGGCGTCCACATCATTCCGACTCAGAAGAAATTTCCGAACACTTTTGAAGTGCGGACGAATGCCATGGTGCGGCAAGTGCTTGTCGGGAGCGATGGGCTGGCGGCGGGAGTATCTTATGTCGATAAGAAGACGCGCGACGAAGTGGAAGTGCGGGCCAAAGTGGTGGTACTGGCTGCCAGTTGCTGCGAGACGGCGCGCATCATGCTCAATTCGAAGAGCAGCCAGTTTCCGAACGGGATAGCCAACTCGAGCGGGTTGGTCGGCAAATACATTATGGATACGGTGGGGTCCGCCGTCGACGGCTTCCTGCCGCTCTTGCAGGATCTGCCCCCGCAAAATGAAGACGGCGTGGGAGGCATGCATCTTTACATGCCGTGGTGGCTCTATAAAGAGCAGAAGGCGAATAAGATGCCGTTTGCGCGGGGCTACCACATCGAGATTGGCGGCGGCCGCGAGCAGCCCGGGGCGGGCGCGCTGGGCGGATACGCGACCGAATTTCTGGATGGCGGCTACGGAGCCGAGCTGAAGAACAATCTCCGCAAACTGTATGGCTGTGGAGTATCCTTCTCAGGGCGCGGCGAGATGATCCCGAATGAAGACAGCTATTGCGAGATCGACCCGAGCGTAGTGGATGAGTGGGGTATCCCGGTGCTGCGCTTCCACTTCAAGTGGAGCGAGGACGAAATCCTGCAGGCCAAGCACATGCAGGAGACGTTTCAGGAGATCATTCACACTATGGGCGGGATCGTTACCAGCAAACAAGGCGAGGATCGAAACTGGGGAATCTCGCGAGGCGGAGAAATCATTCATGAGGTCGGGGCGACCCAAATGGGCGATAACCCGAAGAAGTCTGTGCTGAACCAATATTGCCAGGCGTGGGACGTGAAAAACTTGTTTATCACAGATGCGGCTCCGTTCGTTAGTAACGCGGACAAGAACCCCACGCTCACCATTAGCGCGCTGGGCTGGCGAACATCGGAGTACATCGCCGATCAAGTGAAGAAGTTAAACGTGAAGGTCTAGCGAGGCGGAGAAGACAACATGTCGGAAACTAACGTCAGCCGCAGGGGTTTGTTACAGATCATCGGAACAGCGCCGGCGGTTGCGGCTTTCGGCGCTGGGCCCGCAAAGGCGCAGACGCACGATCATGCGCACATGGCGGGGAAAGCGCAGAGCACTGCCGGTCCGTATACGCGGCAGACATTCGACGATCATCAATGGGAGACCGTGAAAGTGCTATGCGATCTCATTATTCCGGCGGATGAGCGCAGCGGAAGCGCGACGCAGGCGGGTGTTCCTGAATTTCTCGATGACTGGATCGCGTACCGGACCCAGCAGGACGGGAACGAGAATTTGAAAGCTCAGCTTTTCGGCGGCCTGATGTGGCTCGACCGGGAATCGAACCAGCAATTCCAAAAAGATTTCGCGCAGGCAACGCCCGAGCAGCAGAAGCAGTTGCTCGATCGTATCGCCTACCCGAAACGGGCAGCCAAGGCGGACCAGGCTTGGGTGCGGTTCTTCAGCGAGTTTCGCAGTCTTACTGTGGGCGGCTTCTTCTCGAGCAAAGTGGGCGTGGCGGATTTGCCTTACCTGGGCAACACAGCCGTGGCGCACTGGCAAGGCTGCGATCCGAAGGTATGGGCAGTGATTGAGACGCGGCTGAAGAACGGCTACAAAGGCATCCTCGAAGCGAAACCTTGGGGCAGCGCTTCGCAAAGCTAGCGAGCGCAGCCGTACTGCTGCTAGCAGGACTGACAGCATATTGCTCGCCTGTTGCAACGCCGGCTTTACAGCTCTGGTATTGGCATCACTCGAACCTTACAAACAACCAAGCACTGCTTTCCAGCAAGGCGCTGATTGATCGCGCGGCACAGTGCGGGTATACGGGCGTTGCGTTTTGGGATAACAGCTTTTTCCTTCGTTCCGACTCGTTCTGGCCACCGGCGAACGTGGAACGTTTGCGGGAAGCAATGCAATACGCCACAGAGAAAGGGTTGCGCGTGATGGCGCTCGGCGCTCCTTTCGGCTGGTCGAATCCGGCGCTGGTCGCGAATGGGAACCTCGCGGAAGGGCAGCGCGTCATCGGCGCGAGTTTTCGAGTCGATCGCAGCGGCAAAGAACTCGATTTCTTGAATACTCTGGAGCCGCTGAAGAATTCCGGATTCGAGGAAGGCCGAGCAGGCTGGTTCGATACAGGCGACGCGGCGATCGGCATCAGCCACGTTGCACACGATGGAAAGAACTCAGCGGCAATTGTCGACACCCCGGCGAACGCGCGTTTTCGACAGAGGATCAGCTTGACACCGTGGCGGCAGTATCACCTCAGCTTGTGGTTCAAGTCGGAGAAATTTCGCGGGCCGGCCGCGGTGGAGGTGCTCGATTTCTGGCATCGTAAGCAGAATCGATTCTATACAGAAATTGCGGCCAGCGGAACACACGAGTGGACAAAGCTCGACTACATGTTCGATAGCCGGGACACGAGCTGGGCGTACTTGTACTTCGGCGTTTGGGGCCAGAGCTCGGGCGTGTTGTGGTTTGACGATGTTCAGTTGGAGGAAACCGCGCCGGTTTACGTAGTGCGGCGGCCGGGCGCTCCGCTGCGAGTCTACGATCCGAATGACCCCCGGATTGTCTACCGGGAGGGTCGAGATTTCAACCCTGTGTCAGATCCGGTGCTCGGAGCGGCGAAGGCGGTTTTCAGAGACGTGTATCATCCGCCGGTACGCGTTAGCTTGCCGAGTGGGACGCGTTTGCGGGCGGGGCAAACCGTCGCGATGGATTTCTATGCCGTGTTTCCAATTCCGCAGGACGAGCAGGCGGGCATGTGCCTGACAGAACCTGCAGTGTTCCGGTGGTTGAACCAAAACGCCTCCGCGCTTAAGGCGATCATGCCGCTCGGGGGCGAAGTGCTGCTTTCGTACGACGAGATACGGCAGGCGAACTCGTGCGCGAGCTGCCGGGCGAAACAAATGAGCGCCGGGGAACTGCTCGCGTGGAATGTGCAGAAAACGACCGGCTTGTATCAGACGATAATGCCCTATGCGAAGTTATATGTCTGGAGCGACATGTTCGACCCGAACCATAACGCCAGGAATCATTACTATTACGTGGAAGGAGATTTAGCCGAGTCGTGGAAGGGTTTGCCAAGCCAAGTCGGGGTACTGAACTGGAATCACGGACATCTCCGCACTTCGCTTGAATGGTTTGCCGGAGTGGACCGGCATCAGCCAACACCTCACCACCAGATCATCGCAGGCTATTACGATGGCGGAAAAGGCGCAAACGCGGCTGAGGATTTCGCTGTTGCACGAGGAATCCCTGGCATTCAGGGGATTATGTACGTGAGCTGGCGGGACGACTATACACAACTCGAGGCTTTTGCCTCTTCTGCGGCAAAAGCCTGGAAATCGTATTCGGCGAGTATAGCCGGTCCAGATAGATAGACCTCAGAGTTTGGTAGCCCCTGCCGAACATTCCGGATGACCACAAGTACAGTGAATGTCGGGCGACTTACCAGCGCCTTCGCAATAAGAAGAGCAGAAGTCGCTTCCTTCCTTTGCTTGGCAATTACATGAGGGATGCGCGCATTTCTTGTTTTCAGCCATGAAACCTCCACTCGTTGGACTCGGATGGCGAGAAACGGTATCTCGGAAAGGGAGATAAGCGGAGCAAAACGAAACTAGAACATTCCATCAGCGTCTCCGAAGTGCCTGGGTGCTTTTTCAGCCCCGATGAGGAGTTTCAACTATGCTCAGAGATTCGCTATTTCTGCTGCTGTTCTTTGTTTTTCTAATTATCTGGCTGGTGTCTTGGCTCGCCTTCCACGTGGCGGGAGGATTGATCCACCTGCTGGTAGTAGTTGCGGTCATCTTTCTAATCCTCCATTTTGTGCGAGGCCGGGGACGAACGGTCTAAGGTCTTATCAGGCGGCGAGCGGGCATTTGGCTGTGACCTCTTTCAGGGTCGCGAGCAACTCTTCTGCGCAGATTGGCTTAGACAAGTAGGCGTCCATACCGGCGGCGAGACAGGCCTCCCGGTCCTCTTTCATGGCGCTCGCCGTCATGGCGATTATCGGGGTGTGCCAGGCGCCAAGCTTTTTTTGGGCGAGGCGGATTTGCTTGGTGGCGGTAATTCCATCCATTTCGGGCATGTGGACGTCCATCAAGATGACGTCGTAGGAGTTTTCCTGCCAAGCTTTCACAGCGGCTGCTCCGTCGCCGACGGCAGCCACCGAATGTCCGGATTTTTCAAGCAGACGGATTGCCAAGCGCTTGTTGATGGCGTTGTCTTCGGCTAACAGTACGCGAAGGCTGTCGCGGTGCTCCCGAACTTGCTTGAGCGGGGTTTCGTATTTGGTGTTCTCAGGCGTTACGGCGGGGAGGAATGACGCGGTGAAGTAGAAAATACTGCCTCGGCCCACCTCGCTCTCCAGCCAAATTCTTCCGCCCATCAACTGAATGAGCTTCTTGCTAATGGCTAAACCGAGGCCGGTTCCCCCGAAGCGGCGCGTGGTGGAGGCATCCGCTTGCTCGAATTCGCGGAATATGGAAGAGTGCTTGTCGCGAGTAATGCCGATCCCGGTATCGGCTACGGAGAACTGGCAGAGGAGCTTACCGTTATTCATCCCGATATAGTTGGCTTTCACCGAAACGGACCCATTTTGGGTGAATTTGACGGCGTTCCCCGCTAAGTTCAGGACGACCTGTCGCAGACGCAGCGCATCGCCCGAGACGAGAGCTGGGAAATCATCGGAGACGTCCAGAACCAGATCAAGGCATTTCTGACGGGCGCGCGTGTCGAGCAGGGTCAGGCAATCGCGCAGGCAGTTTTGGATGGAAAAATCGGTAGAGTGAAGCTCCATCTTGCCGGCTTCCACTTTTGAGAGGTCGAGCAGATCGTTCAAGAGCACCAGCAGCGATTCGCCGCAGCTGCGGATCGTGTCGAGATACTCCTTCTGCAAGGGCGTGGGGTTTTCCGCGGAGGCAAGCTCGGCGGCCAGCAACACGCCATTCATTGGCGTGCGGATCTCATGGCTCATGTTGGCGAGAAATTCGCTCTTAGCGCGATTGGCTGCTTCGGCGGCGTCCTTGGCTGCGAGCAACTCTGCTTCGGCTTTCACGAGCGTGCTAACGGTCTGTTGGAGTTCTCCGATTAAGCGCTGTTCGAGAGCCGCCTCGGCTTCATAGCGTTGCTTGATGAGTTCGGTCTGGACACGTATTCTGCGGCGCAAGACCGTCACCCAGGCCATGGTAGCCAAGAACAACCCGGCGAGGGCGCAAAAGAGCCAAAGCCCATGACGGAAGGTCCACCAGGATGGGCGCGACAGGACGATGACATCGCGAGGAGACCGCAAGAGAATGCGAAGAGCGGCCGGTCCTGCGCCCGCTTCGGCTTTTATGGAACAGATGCCGGTCAAACGAAGACGGCTGCCGGGCTCGATCGAGGCTAAGCGAGAGTCTGGTTTGGGATCTTCCAGTTGCGCCTGCACCATGACCCGGCCGCTTTCCGCAATCAGGATCTGCTCGTGCGGCGTAAGGGCACGATCGAGTAATTGAGTTTCGATCTGGACGAGTTCGCCGTCTTTCGTGTTTGTAAGGAGGTCTTGGGCGGTTACGCGTTCAGGAGAAAGCAATGCGGGAGAGCCAATCACCCGGAACTTCGCCTCTTGGAGAGTGGGACCGTACTCACCGACGGCGGGGAATCCCACCACTTCGACGTGCTGCCCGGGGGAGAGCTGAATAGGTTGATTCGAGTCGGCACGAATGTTGCCGCCATCGCCCTTTATGAAGGCGAAGCGGCCAGGGCGCTGAAGCGTCACAAAGCCTTGCAGCTTAACCAGGTGTCCCGCCGCTCCGCCGACGGTAAAGCGCAGCACGCTGTCTATCGATTGGGCTGGGATAGCGAAGGGATCGGCCACGCCAGGCTGAATCATCTTGACCTGGCTCAACCCAGGCACATAAAGGAGCACGCCGCGGAGCTGATTTTTGGTATTGAACAGGGCTCCGCAGACGCCGCGCGCCCGTATTTTCGCGTCGATCAACCCTGGCGGAACGGGCGAGTGAAAATCCGGAATAAATGCTAGTACTCGTCCCCCGTCCATGGCTAGTTCCAGGTGAAGGCCTTCCTGGCTCACCCCGGCAGAGCGGACAATCCCCTCCAGTTCGACCCAGCGGCTATCTTCCTGGGTGGAGGCCAAGCGCCCGAATTCCGAGTGTCGCGGAGTGGGAAAGGGTGCGGTGCCTACGACGCGCCAGCGGGGGTTGGCGAGATCGGGAGCAAAGTCGGCCTGAGTGGTGACCGCATCGAGTTCGATCAGGTCTCCGGCGTGAAGAGGCGGCGGTCGATCCTTGCCGAGGTCGACCCAATTCCCTCCAGAAGAATCCTGGATGAACATGTCCGTTGCGAGATCGGTATCTACATTAGGGTTGGGCTTGAAGTCTTTTGAAGCCAGATGAAAGAACGTGACAACCCCACGGATGTGAACGGGGTAGTGACGGTTTGCTTCTTCGCGGGAAAGTGATCGGACTTGCCTGACGGAGGTAAGGACGGGCAAGCCGGCGGAGTAGGCCGAAATGGCGAGCGAGGCCACCAGGAAGGTCGGGATGGCGTGAGCAGCCGACCTGACGGGTAGTACTTTCGACGCTGAGATCTTAAACAATGGCAAGCTAGTTTCCGTGCTGCGTCGGCCACGTGAAGGGCAGACGTCATATAGTGATTAATCCGTCGACAGGTTCGCGGAAAAAGTTTAGCGGGTGTCCAAAACGACCCTGAGATAAAATCGGGTGCGCCTCAATGAGATTCGGACCCGTTCCTATTGCGATATTGCTGACCTGTATCACTGTTTCGGCAGTAGTGTCATGTGCAATGGGCGAAGAGATGGAAGCGGGCGTTTTCGCTGCCATGCACTGGCGATTAATTGGCCCTTTTCGGGCAGGTCGAGTGACGGCCGTGGCTGGCGTGCCCGGGCAGCCAAGTGTCTACTACTTCGGAACGCCGGGAGGAGGTATCTGGAAGAGCACCGACGCCGGACGTGTATGGAAGCCGATCTTTGACCAGGAGCACGTCGCGTCGATCGGAGCGCTGGTGGTGGCGCCCTCCGACGCCAACATCATTTTTGCTGGGACGGGAGAGCAGACGCCGGGACATGGGGTGTACCGGTCGAGCGATGGCGGCGCAACATGGACAAACATCGGACTGCGCGACATGCGCTACATTCAGGCGATCGCGGTTGACCAGCATGATCCGCGCATCATCGTGGTGGCTGGTAATTCGTTGGGCGCGTCGGTAATCGCACGGCCCGTTCCCAAACTGGCTTCATCGCTTGATCGCGGCATATACAAGACGACGGATGGCGGGAAGAGCTGGAGCAAGGTTTTGACCAAAGACGAGAGCGCGGGCGTGGTGGATCTGTGCGCGGATCCTGGTAATCCGCAGACGCTTTATGCGTCGGTGTATTATCCCGCCTCGGGTACGGGCGAAGCGGCGAAGCCGTCCACTTCGGAGATATGGAAGTCAACGGATGAGGGCTCAACGTGGAAGGCGCTGGCGAGTAAGGGACTGCCGGAGAAGGGCCGCGGGCGGCTGGGCATCGTGGTCGCGCCGGGTAATGAGGGCAGGAGGATCTATGCGATCGTGAACCAGGGTTTCTTTCGCTCGGACGATGGCGGCGCAAACTGGCAGCGATCCACGACCGACACGCGCGTGATCGGAAGTGAATACTTCAGCCGGATCTTCGTCGATCCGCTGAATGCGGATGTGATCTATGCGGCGCAGACTTCGCTTTATCGCTCGACCGATGGCGGGCACACATTCGAGGCGTTTCGTGGCGCGCCGGGAGGGGACGATTACCATGTGCTCTGGATCGATCCGCAAAACTCCGCGCGCATGCTCCTCGGCGTAGATCAAGGAGCGGTGGTGAGCCTGGATGGCGGCACAAGCTGGACATCCTGGTACAACCAGCCGACGGGGCAGTTCTATCACGTGTCAACGGATCGCTTTTTCCCATACCGTGCATACGCAGCACAGCAAGACAGCGGCACAGCGGCAATTGTGAGCCGCAGCGACTATGGCCAAATCACAAGTCACGACTGGTACCCGGTGGGCGGTTTCGAATACTGCTTCATCGCGCCGGACCCGCTCAATCCCGATCTGGTGTATAGCGGGGGATGGTACGGGAGCGTGGTTCGCTTCGACAAGCGCACAGGGCAATACGCGACGGTGTTTGAGAAAGGCGAGAAATACCGGACGGCGAACATGGCGCCACTCGCCTGGGCTCCGCACGACCCGCATACGCTTTATCTCGGCACGCAGTTTCTGCTAAAAACCGGCGACGCGGGGGCGAGTTGGCAACAGATCAGTCCCGATCTCACTGCTGGCCCGGAAAAGGTCAACGAGAGGCAGACGGTTAAGCCAGAGGCGGCGGTGGATCTGGCTCAACAGCGGCGGAAGGCGATCACGAGCTTCTCGCTTTCGACAATGGATGGCGTGGAAATCTGGGTGGGGACGGGGACGGGACTGGTTCAACTGACACGAAATGGCGGGGGAAGCTGGCAGAACGTTTCACCTCCTGAAATGCAGGACACGCAGGTTGTCGGGCTCGAGGCTTCGCATCGCGATCCCGGCACGGCGTACATGGTGGGGAACACACGCGACAAGTTTGCGCCACTGATAGAGCGAACGTATGACTTTGGCAGGACCTGGAAGACCATCGTGGCGGGCTTGCCGGCGGATGAGACGGTACGGGTGGTGCGCGAAGATCCGGTACGCAAAGGACTGCTCTACGCCGGGACGCAAACGGGAGTGTTTGTGTCTTTCGATGATGGAGACAACTGGCAATCGCTGCAACTGAATCTGCCGGCCGCCACGGTTACGGATCTTGACGTGCACGAGAACGATCTGGTGGCTTCGACGTTCGGCCGCGCGCTTTGGATATTGGACGATCTGACGCCGTTGCGCGAGATGAATTCGGAGGTTTTATCGTCCGATGCGCATTTGTTTTCTCCGGAAACCGCCGTGCGCGTGCGGTGGGACACCAATCCGGATACGCCTTATCCGCCGGAAACTCCGGCTGGAAAGAATCCGCCGAACGGGGCGATTCTGAACTATTTTTTGAAAACGGGAAGCAGCGGCGAAATCGGCATGACTGTCTACGACGCGCAGGGAAAGGAAGTGCGGCGCTTCTCGAGCACACCGGAGGCGCGGGAGTTGCCGCCGCCCAATGTCCCGAGCTACTGGTTTGCCCCGCCCGAAGCGTTGCCTAAGGCTGCGGGTTTAAACCGCTTTGTGTGGGACCTGCGCTATCCCGCTCCGCTCGCGCTGCCGTACGGGTATTTTGGCGGTTTGCTCGAATATACCGAATACACTCTGCCGAGCGATGCCGTGCCAGGCGATACGCCAAAGCTGCAGCCGCAGGGTCCGGTGGCGGTGCCGGGCGACTACACGGTTGAGCTGATGGCGGGGGGGAAGACTTATCGCAAGAGCGTGAAGGTGGAGCTCGACCTACGGGTGAAAGCGGCCGCCCCGGATTTACAGCAGCAACTCGAGCTGGAGCGGAAGATCGATCGCGGGATGAACGTGAGCTACAGATCGTTTCATCAGGTGGAGGAGTTGCGGAAGGCGCTGGAAGAACGGGAGAAAGCCGGCAAGGCTGGCTGGAGCAAAGATCTGACGGAGGCCGTTGCCGCGTTCAGAAAGAAGCTGGACGGGATAGGAAAGGGGGAACCGAAAGCTCCGGGGTTCGGTCCGGTGAATCGAGAGCTGGGGCGGCTGGCGGCTTCCGCGCAGAGCGCCGATGTTCGGCCTTCGGAAACGGCGAAGGCCGCAGTGGAGGAGAATTGCAGCGCGCTAGAAAAGGATTTGACTAAGTGGCGGCAGTTGAATTCGGAAGAGCTTGGACGTTTGAACGGGCTGCTCGGGCAAAGGAGCGGCGCGCCATTGCCGGGCAGTGGAGCGATTTCGGTGAATGCTTGTGATGGAGAACCGTAGGGGCTGTCATTAGGGCGTGGTGGAGGTGTCGGCCTCGGCCGGCGCAACCTGACGAAGCTCATTTGTGGATACCGAGAGGAGCACGGCGTCGCCGACGGATTGAACCAGGCGGGTAGGGATCTCGAGCGTTCCAGCGTGAAAGATGTTCCGTGTGGCTCCGAGCTGGTCGGCTGCCTGGCTGCGTAGCTTGATTTGCAGCGACTCCACATGCCACCCGTTGCTGTCCAGGAAGAGAGCAGCGATTTCGCCTACAGCCTGGCCGTCCGCCGAAATGACGGTTCGCCCTCGAAGGTTATCGTCAGAAAGCCGCATTGCTCGACCGCCTTTCTCGTACTAGGTTCGATTATAAGCGCCTCGATTGGTGGCACCGCCGCTGGATGAAAATTTCTTACTAGGGGGTAGCTGCCGCCCTTCAAACTTCTATTCTGGATTGGCAGGCATGGACTCGATCAGTTGTTTGGCGGTCTTGCCTCGCGGATTGTTCTGCCAGTTGTCCAATTGAGTATCAGTTGGAAGCCAGGCCGGTAGCGGCAGTACCAGATGATGAGCCAACCCGTTCAGAAAGGGCTCGTATGTGTTCCGAAAAGCAATCAGCCTCTGCTCGGCTTCATCCTCGTCGGCGAGGCGCAGTCCGGCTTCAGCGAGGCTTCTGCTTAATCGATCGAAGGCTGGCGACGAGAGCCGGTCCTCGACTAGAGGGCGGGCTCCGACTTGGAAGACTCTGCCCATTTCTATCACGGCTTGACGAGCTGTCGAAAAGGTCAGGCGCGGGCGGAAGGTGCGTACTCCTTTGAAGCCGACCATCAACAACGCACAGGTATCCATGATGGCGGTGAGCGCAGCCAACCAAGACTGATTATCATGCTGCGAGCGGTAGTAGGCCAACATCGGATAGGAGAGCTGGCTTTCCAGGAGTTCGGCAGACCATTTTTGCCAATCCCGGAGCAGGTCCTCCAGATTGTCGAGACTCTCGCCTTCGGCGTGGCGGGTCAACAGCGTCGTGGCGGAAGGCGGTGATCCGGCTGCTGCATCGAGCATAAGGACCTGTGCCTCCCGTCTCGAAAAGAGCTGGTAAAGAACCGGCAAATAGCCAATGACAGTAGCAATGAAGCCGAGACCTGTTCCTGCCTGCAGGACGGCCAGAATTCTCGTTACCGGCGAACGCGGCACGATGTCGCCATATCCCAGGGTAAAGAAGGTGACTCCGCTGAAATAGAGCTGGTCTAGCCAGGAGCGAGTGGAGGAACTCGCATCGAGCGACCAGTATAAAGTTCCGAAGGCCGCAATCAGGCCAGCAGCCCACAGCATAAGAAGCAAGACCAGCGAGAGGGGCCCATAAAGACTTAAGAAATTGTGGCGGCGGTCGGCAGACTGGATGCGTCGCGCGATGTGCGACCAGGACAGCCAGGTGAAATGGAAGAAGAATCGGACCAGGCGAAGGGGACTCTTGATTCGGCGGGGAAGAAGCATGACCTCAAAGGCATCGTGCAGAATGAGGGCGAGCACGATGACACTGAGAATCTCGGCTATGGCTCTTGGCATTCTGTTTGCCTCCTGGTTGGCCTCAGCGAGCGTGATCGAGACCATGGTAACGAGAATCACAGAGCAAAGGACGATGGGAAGTGGACGCGCCTAGTGAGGGGGGTGCGCTGGCAAGCCGGGCACGGGATTGAGCACGTGTAAGCAGAGGCGATTTCTGCCGAACGAACTCGCAAGCGGCCCGATGAGTCGGGCCGCGGCCGGCTAAAGAGTGGCCGCGCCACCAGCGCAAGCGGGCTGAAGCCCTCGGGTGACGGAGAGCCGAAATTTTGTTTGTACTAGAGCTGCATAGAGTTGGGTGCGATGGAAAGAGCCTGGGAGAATGGGGTCTGGGGAGACTTGTGGCACGAGCATGTGCGAAAAGAAGCGTGGGGGCGGGCCGAAGTCTGCGAATGGGAAGGCGAACTCGAGCCAGAACAGCACCCAGCATGGGGTGCGGGCGAAGAGCGTAGTGATTCTGGAGGGCGAGAGCGAGGAAGAGTACGCCAAAGTGGTGCACGGCTGGAATGTAATAGTTCAGACCTGATCTGACAAAGCCACTAGGACACAGTAGCCGCGCGGGCAGCGCGCGGAGAAAGCTGGTCCGGTGAAGTCAGGACCACAAAACGGTCGAGTTGTTTCTCGTCCGCCAAGTGCCGGGAATCCGAGAAAGTCTGCATCGGCGTTTTCCCAAAACAATACTTACCCGAATGCGGGCGACTTCGATTGTACTCTTCCAGCCACAAGTCCAGATCGGCTTGCAGCTGCTCGAGCGAAGAATACAGCTTCTTGCGAAAGGCCACACTATAAAATTCGTCCTGCATGGTGCGATGAAATCGCTCGCAGATACCGTTAGTCTGCGGTGATTTCGCTCTCGTCCGGCTGTGGTCAATGTTCTCCACTGCCAGATAGAGCTGGTATTCATGATGTTCGCGCTGGCCGCAGTACTCCGTTCCGCGGTCCGTCAGGATGCGCAGCAAAGGAACGTCCTGCTCTTCAAAGAAAGGTAAAACGCGATCATTCAGCATGTCGGCCGCGACTAACGCGTTCTTGCGATCATACAGTTTGGCGAATGCCACTTTCGTATAGGTATCGATGAAGGTTTGCTGATAGATCCGGCCGATGCTCTTGATCGTACCCACATAATAGGTATCCTGTGCGCCCAGATAGCCGGGATGTGCCGTTTCGATCTCGCCGTGCGCTTCCTTTTCCTGCTTCGCTTTCTCCATGGCACGCACCTGTGCTTCGGTGAGCACTTGCCCGGGCTGCTGCGCCAGCTTCGCCTCGAGCGCCTTGAGCCGCCGGGCGAAGGTCTGCAGATCGTGCCGCAGCCAAACGCTGCGCACCCCGGTGGGTGAAACAAAGAGCCCGCGTTTGGTCAGCTCATTCGCCACCCGCACCTGTCCGTACGCGGGCTGCTCGATCGCCATCTCCACTACGGCCTGCTCGATGTGCGCCTCCACCCGGTTCTTCACACACGGCTTGCGCCGGCTGATCTCCTTCAAAGCCAACTCGCCGCCCTTCTCATACAGCTCCTTGAAACGGTAAAAGCTGTCGCGCGAGTAGCCCATTACCTTGCAAGCCTCTGAAACACTGCCCAGCATGTCGGCCAGGTTCAGCAGACCCACTTTATTCTTGATGATCTTTTGATCGGTGTTCACTTGACATCTCCTTTTTCGCGCTTTCGCGCAGTCTATCAGAAATGTCAGACCAAGTCGAGCCTATTACATTGGCGGGTAGAGCGGCATCGTGTCTTTCACCGTAGTTCCACTTCACAATCTCCATCTGGCTCCTGGCACGGTGATTCCGTTCGGCAAGTTCACCATCCAGGATGTCCCTGAGTGGTTGTGCATAGAGCCAATACTCGAAGAGCTGAGCAAGCACGATCGAGACGGTGTACATCGAGCTCAACAGGCCCTCGTGTCCGAGTACGAGGCCGACTCCTATGGGCATCCTGATGCTGAATTGACAGGAATACAGCCAAAGGGCATTCAAGACCTTCGTTGGCAATCCGCGTTGCTTGCCAACATGTCGATGTGGATGGTGATGCCGTCAACCGTCTGTCTCACGTGCGGCTTTCACGCGCTCACCGCCTTGGGAGGGCTTCAACTCGATGCGCCTGTTATTAATCGTGTCGACCGCGAAACTGTTTTGTCATGAGCGTGATGCAGACCATGCTCCGACGGCCAACGACCTCAAAAAAGCCGGCAAACTCTTCGAGACGCTCTCGACCGTCTCCCGGAAGAATTCGGTGTGGCCCGCGCTACGGGCTTTCTGGGCGGCCCTTACTGCGTATCCGGGCGACCTCCGATATCCGCTCTTCTGGCAGGGCCTCGAGTCCCTCTTCGGCTCCGAAACCGGCACCAACGGCGTGAGCAAGCGTCTTCGGGACCGCATCTCTTATTTTCTAGCAGATAACCACAACACTCAAGTGCAGCTCCACAACCGAGTGAAGGATTGCTATGCGGAACGCTCTGCGATCGTTCACGGCCGCTGGGAAGACAGCGAAAAATTCCATGCCGTGCATATGTACACCACCGAGGCCATCGTTCGTACCGTCGTGCGTCACATCGCTGATAAACCGGGAATGCTCGACGCCTTCCTTTCTTCCAAGCGAGACGCTTTTCTCGAAGAGTGGGTGAAGTCGAAAGCATTCGCACCGCCCGCAATATAGGAACGGTTGTTGTAGTCCCAATCGCTGGACTGCATATAGTAGCGACTTCAAGGGCGTGAGCACTTAATCGTCAACCCGGTCGCCCTCTATGTTGAATATGCAAATCCGTGATTTTCGATTACTCCCTAGAGTCAGATTCGGTCCGGTGAAATTCGGTTCATAGCGCGATAGCGGGCCGGAATGAACGAGAGCGTCCGAACTGTTTCAGAGAGAGGTCATCGACCTTTGCCCCGGCTGAAATTGTACTGTGAACAGGGCCAGTACGGTGGCTACGTGCGCCTTCGACTGGCAAAACGGTGACGACGCTGCATTCCTCGAACGAGATCCTGATTCAGGATGGGCAGAAGAAGTGGCCGCCGCCGGAGATGGTGTACCGGCGGATGCACTTTGTGCATGGCGTGCCGCATGAGTATGCGTGGACAACGAGCGATGAGCGGATTCGCGCGGCTGGCGGGATGGGGATTCAGCGGATGACTGTCGATACATGGCTGGAAGTGATCGAGAAAGAGAAAGCCTTGGGGACGGGGCATCTGCTGCCATGCGGCGGGAACTTGCCGAGGCCGGAAGAGAGAGGCGGTTGATATTTAACCCGAACCTGTGATTTTTTTCTCAGAATAGTCAACGCGACGATGTTTGCTGTTCTCGATGGGGCCGGTGGCCGACCCCTTGAACTTCTCGATAACGGAGGTCGGGACGGTCTACTTCGTCAATCAGGTCTTACTTTTCGCAAGTGGAGAGAGTTTGTCTTGCTGCTCAGGGTGCTAGAATTCCAACCTGGCCTGAAAGGCAATCATGCGAGGGGAACTGTCGCCGCCCAGACCGACGCCAAGAAGTCCGGTAGGTGGCGAGGTGGTAGAGGTGAGAGCGCCGAAGCCCGTCTGGGTGGCCGGATTGCCGGGAATCCCGGCAATCACGAGGGAGGGCAGCGCGAAATTTGGATGATTGAAAAGGTTGAAGAATTGCCCCTCGATTCGTAGTTTCACGCGCTCGCTCAAAGTGAACCATTTAGTGACGTAAAAATCGCTCCATACAAAGTCCGGACCGCGCAACGCATTGCGGCCGAGGTTGCCGAACTGGCAGTTGTGTGGACTATCTCCGCTTAGGCAAGCGCCGGTGCTTGGATCCACTGCAGAAACGAATGCGTTCGGGTTCAGCCACTGAAGGGTTCCGAGTTGTGTTACGCCGGGAATGGAATTGTGCTCATACAGCGGCACGTCCGGGATGACACTAGCAAACTCAGGTCCGCTTCCGTTGACGATCCCGTTTCCGTCTGCGCTATAAGGCGCGCTCAACACCGAGAACGGGATGCCGCTGTGGCGGAACACGGAGCCGGATACTTGCCAGCCGTTCAAGGCGTATCCGAGCAGGCGATTGTTGACTTTCACGGGGAGCTGGTACAGGTAGTTGGCCGTGAGGTTATGGCGAATATCATAGTCGCAGGGTCCCTCATCGCGGGCAAGATTGTAAGGCAGAGGCGAAAGAATGCCGCCGGACGAAAACTGAAGGAATCCGCCGTTTGAGACAGTATCGAGGCAATGGCTCCAGGTGTAATTGAGCTGGGCCTGAAGACCATGGCCGAGCCGCTTTTCGGCAGTGAGCTGCAATCCGTTGTAGTGGCTGTTTGCGCCTGTATCGAATTGCGTGACGGCGGCGAAGCGCGGGTCGGTTGGGTGACCATAAGGAAACGGCGCGAAGCAACCCGAGCATGTGGTTTGGTATCCGTTCACTTGCATCGTGTATGGCTGATTCACTGCGCGTGTTCCCACATACTGCGCTCGCAGATTGACGGTATTGCCAACCTGATGTTCGAGCGCAAAGCTCCATTGCAGAAAATACGGCCCATGCAGCTTGCCATCGGGCACGGCGGTGATAGAGACAGGTGGAAGACAGGCGTTTCGATTCGCCAGAGGCGATGCGCACGAGAGTTCACCCACGCGGAAACCATTCAGAAAGTTTTGAGCGGCGGCTGCGGTTGCATCGACAGCACTGCCGGGAACGCCGGGGGCGATGCCAATGCCACCTAGGGTGCCCAGCAGACCTCCTTGAAACGTGTTCACATACGGTGGATTCGCTCCGACCAAGTCGGCGATACTGCCTGGAAGAAGATCGCTAAACAGACCGAAGCCGGTTCGCAGAACAGTTTTGGGTCTGATCTGCCATGCGACGGCTGTTCTCGGCTGCAGAATGGCGAGCGGCGTCGATTGAAATAAACTTCCGAGATGGGTCTGAATAGCGGAGTTGAGAGGCTGGTTCACGTCATGCGAGATGGAGGCGAATGAGCCGGGAAGGCGCGCCACGAGGTCGTGAGGGTTCAGTGGATTCGAATTGTGAGTGGCCCGGAGACCGAAGGTCCATGTCACGGCCGGCGTGATTTGCCATTTGTCCTGGACATAGAAATCCGCATTGAGGAAATTGAACGGTTGCGAGTCAGCGAGTGGGTAAGTGGCAGTTGCGGTGGATGCGATTCCATAAATGAACTGAGGAAGATCCGTGTAGGTGACCGCGGGAACGGTTCCTTCGCCGAAATCGTAGTCGTTCAGGCGGAAGATACGCGTGTTTGTGCCGAAGCGGAGTTCGTGAGCGCCAATGGTCCAAGCAAGATTGTCGTTGATGAAGAAACGGCTTGCGCGCCGGCCCTGCACCCAAGTGTTGTCAAGACCGCCAAGAGTGGTGAATGGCGCGCTGGAGCCCTTGGGTGTAAGGACAATCGGGAACGCCGAAAGTGTCTGCGGAAAGTTCGTAGGGCCGAACAGGCTCTGATACCAGGAGAAAGCCGGATTGAAGTAATTCACCAGAGTCGAAGAGAAAACGTGCGTGTAGCCGGACGCAAATGAATAAAGTGGCTGAGGCGAAAGGGCGTTGAACAGCGGGTTTATGGGATCTGTCCAGGCCGCCTGCAAACCCGTATCAGCTTGAAACCGATACCACGTCATGTTGCTGTCGTTGATGTTGTAATCGATGCGCGCGGTCTGGACCTGCTCGCGATCATCGCTGGAATGGGAGACACTTTGGCGATTGGCGCAGCCATTACCGTTCGGCGGGTCCTCGGCAACGGCCGTTCCGTTGTTGTTAAAAGGACAACCGAGCATCGCAAGCGGCGTACCGGCCGTGTTGGTGTAGAGGGAAAACAGTTTTTTGTAAAAAGGCACGAGCTGCGGTTGGGCCGGATAGAGCGCTCCAGTCAGCACGTCGCGTCCACCTACGGGAAGCTGGCTAAGGATGTAGCTTTCGAGAGCGGGTGTCGGGACGGTTGTCCCGGTAACAATGGGCAGCGCAATGCGCACCCATTCGGAATCGAAAAAGAAAAAGAGCTTGTTGTGAAGAATCGGACCGCCGAAGCTGGCGCCGAAGTGATTGACTATAGAGCGGGGTTTGTGATTTAAGGGCGTGGCGTTGGTAAAGAAATCGGCTGCGTTGAGCAACGAGCCGTTCCAGAGTTGGTAGAGGTTGCCGTGGAACTGATTCGTGCCGGACTTAGTGACGTAGTTAATCTGAGACGCGCCATAGCGGCCCTGATCGACGGAGTAGGATAGCGTGTTTACCGTAACTTCGGCGATGGAATTCAAGCCGAGGACGAGATTTGTCGAGAGGCCGCTGTTTAGATTTGTCAGTGGGTCGTTGGTCTCCAGGCCGTCGACGATATAGCCGTTTGAAAGCGCTGGAAGGCCGTTGAACTCGACGTTGCCGTAGCCGTTTGTGCCGCCTACGAAATCGTTCCCGCTGCCGGCGGTATTCATCAGGGCTCCCGCAGCGAATTGGAGCGGATAAGTGAGATCGCCGCCGGGGTTCGGAAGATTCTCGAGCGTATGCGCACTTAAGGTTGTTGAGGTGTTTGCGTTTTCGGTGTTGAGCAGGGGAGGCTGCTCACCTACAGTGACCTCCTGCTTCATTTTTTGCAACTGCAAAACGAAGTCAATGGTTTGGGCATGGCCGAGCGGCGCCGTGACAGAGTTGTTCTGCTGCCCCTCAAAGCCCGGCGCGGTGACTTGCACGGTGTAGACGCCAGGTGTCAGTTGTGGAAAATGAAAACGGCCTGCTGTGTCGGTCTGAACAGCGCGCTTCAGTCCGGTTTCGTTATTGAAAACCGAAACACGAGCCTGAGGCACGGCGCTGCCGCTAGGGTCGCTGACTTGGCCCGTGATGGCGCTGGTGGTTTCACCCTGTGCGCGGCAAAGGGTGGGACAGAAAATCGAAATGGCCTGCAGAGTCAGTATTGTGCTGAATATTGATTTAGGCATTCCTAAAAACAGACGATAGCATGCCTGACAACATTCAGCAACGGAAGATTTCAGCTATTTGAGGGTGTGACTGCATGATAGAGTTCGATTTAGTGCGAGTTAGATCCCAGGCTTCAACCAGCACAGAGTCGGTTGACGACTACCTGAAGGCCATTCTGGAACTGAGTGGCCCGGATGACAAGCAAGTTACGAGCAACGGACTGGCGGAGCGTTTGGGGGTCCGTGCTGCGTCGGTGACCGGGATGCTCCAGAAGCTGTCGGCGAGCAAGCCATCGCTGGTGAAATATGAGAAGCACCACGGGGCGCGCTTAACAGCGGCGGGAACGAAACGAGCGCTCGAGGTTTTGCGGCATCATCGATTGCTGGAACGTTTTCTGCACGATGTACTGGATTACGGCTGGGATGAAGTTCACGAGGAAGCGGAGCGGCTGGAACATTTCATATCCGAGAACCTCGAAGACCGGATCGCGGCGAAGCTGGGCGATCCGCAGTTGGACCCGCACGGACATGTGATTCCCGAACGAAACGGCGCAGTGTCGTCGAGGAAAGAAGTGAACTTGCTGAACTGGGCCTGTGGCGTTCCGGCGGTCGTGAGCAGCGTTTCGGACCACAATGCCTCAGAGCTAAGAGAAATCGATCGCTTGGGATTGCGACCCGGCGTTTCGGTTGTTGTTGAGGCCGGAGTTCGCAACGCTTCGCTCCTCATGCGGGTCGACGGACAACGTGGAAACATCCGCCTGGGCCAGCATTTAGCGGCACGGATTTTTCTCATTGCGGACCTACCTTCGAACTTCGCTTGAGTATGCCGGTAGGTGGCTCCCGATATGCCGGCCTCAGTCCAGTGAATTTCGGTTTCGTCGCGTGATAGCGGCCACGAATGAATGAGAGTGCCCGAAGGGTTTCCGAGAGAGGTCATCGATCTCTGCCCTGGGTGAGATTGTATGCGACGATGGGCAGCGCCATGCCCAAATAATCATCGGCGGGCAAGACGGTGACGACGCTGTATCCGGGATGGGGATTCAGCGGATGACGGTCGATACGTGGCTGGAGTTGATCGAGAAAGAGAAAGCATTGGGGACGGAGCATCTGCTGCCATGCGGCGGGAACTTGCCGAGGCCGGAAGAGCGGGGCAGTTGCGATTGTCCGGTGTGTTCGCACAATCGGGCGATATTGGAGGCGCGGGCGGCGTAAGGGGGTTTGCGCTCGTTTACCTTTCCTAGCCTTCTTCGATTTCACGATTCATGGCGGATGCGACTTTATGAGCCAAAGTTCCCCAAGTGCGAGCGAGAACTGGCATCAAGGCTATCGTCCTCGCAAGCGTTTGTCATCGTGAGCTTTCGAATGCTCCTGTTGCCGTATGTCTGAGCTCTGGTTGGCGGAGTGAAGGGTGTTTATTTGGGACCTATCTGTGTCGACCACATTTCCGACTAGCGCGTTACAAGTAAGCCGCTGGCGCGGCAGACGCAGCAGCGTGGTGTCAGCAACAGCGTAAGGGGGCGGTAATGTCGGGATCACAGGAAAGGAGATTTCTGTGACTACACTACGTCAACGCATGCTGGAGGAACTCCAGCGGCGAAACTATTCTTGCGAGACGATTCGCGGGTACATCTTTGCTGTGCGCGAGTTCGCCGAACATTATGGCAAGTCACCCGAGGGCATGGGTGCCGAAGAGCTGCGTCATTATCAAGTCCATCTTCTGCAAAAGAGGAAGCTGGCGCCCGGCACGGTGGAGGGTCGGATTTCGGCTTTGCGCTTTCTGTACAGGAAGGTGTTGAAGCGGCGCGATCTCACCTTCGACGATCTGGCGTTTCCAAAGACTCCGAAAAAACTGCCGGCCGTACTGAGTCATGAGGAAGTTACTCAACTGATCGAGGCAGCACCGAACCTGCTGTATCGAACGATTCTGATGATTCTCTACGGCACCGGCTTGCGCCGGGCGGAGGTGGTTCGTCTCAAAGTCGATGATGTCGACAGTCAACGCATGGTGATTCGTGTGCACCAGGGCAAAGGGGCGCGCGATCGGGATGTGCCTATGAGTCCCAAACTGCTCGCAGCCTTACGGGACTATTGGCGCTGGAATAAGCCGAAGGACTTTCTATTCCCGAGTTCGCCTGGCCATCGCGGCCTGGAGCAACCGACTTCCGACAAAACTGTCTGGCATGCCTGCCAGGCGGCTGCTAAGCGAGCCGGCTTACGCAAGCGGATTGGCCCGCACACTTTGCGCCATACGTATGCCACGCACCTGCTGGAAGCCGGCACGGATCTCCGCACGATTCAGCTTCTGTTGGGTCATACGCACCTGGAAGACACCACGATTTATCTCCATCTGTCGCAGCAGCAACTTCACACAGCGATCAACCCGCTCGATCAGGTCACCATCCGCAGCTATGGTGAAGCTCGTCCCGCGGCGGAGATCGATAAGTCGTGACGCGGCCACCCTTCGAGGTGGCTGATGTTATACGCAAAGCAGGAACCCGATTCATCGAGCATTATCGTGAGTCACTAAGCTGGGCGCAGCTCAAAGTACTCACCGCGATCGCACGTTGCCGAACTGCTGCACTCGGCGGCCATCGCGATCAATGCGCTCGCTGCGGGTATGAAGCCATCTCGTACTGCTCCTGCCGCAATCGCCACTGTCCAAAATGCCAGACCAATGCCCGCGAGAAGTGGCTCCGCGCCCGTGAGCGCGAACTCCTTCCCGTCGGTTACTATCACCTCGTCTTCAGCGTGCCACATGCATTGGTGCCGCTGATCTGGCAGAACAAGAAGGTCCTGTTCACCTTATTGTTCGAGGCCACCGCCATGACACTGCTCGAAGTGGCCGCCGACCCGAAACATCTCGGCGCTGCTATCGGCTTTCTCAGCATCCTGCATACGTGGGGCCAGACTCTACAAAGGCATCCTCATATTCACTGCGTTGTACCCGGCGGCGGATTGTCGCCAGATGGCACGCAGTGGATTTCTTCATGCTCCCGTTTCTTTCTGCCGGTGAGGGTGTTAAGCCGCGTGTTTCGCGGCAAGTTCGTCGCTGGCTTACGGCAGGCCTTCCGCCGAAACAAGCTTGTCTTCCATGGAGACTGTCTGCCGTTGGCACAGGAGAAAGCTTTTGCGGCTTTCCTGCGCACCTTGTTCCGGCAGGATTGGGTGGTGTACGCCAAGCCCCCGTTTGGCGGGCCCGAGCATGTTCTACAATACTTGGCGCGCTACACGCACCGCGTTGCTATCTCGAACCATCGATTGCTCTCGGTCGATGACAACGGAGTGCGCTTCCGCTGGAAGGATTATGCTCATCACAACAAGCGACGCACCATGACGTTGTCGAATGAGGAGTTCCTGCGACGCTTTCTACAGCACATATTGCCCAGGGGATTTCCACGCATCCGCTATTTCGGCTGGCTCGCGAATCGAAAACGGGGCCGCCTGTTACCTGTCTGTCGGAAGCGCCTTGCCTGCCAGCCGCCAGCGCTGCCAGCTGTTGTTGACGGTGAGGATACAATCTTCCGATGTCCTCGTTGCCATGGCCCGATGCGGATCGTCGAACGGCTAACCGCATTTCAGATCCGGCGCCAAGGAACTGATTGTGTATGTGCTCTTGACAGTTCGTAGTTCCAGCCACCCGACGCCCTCAGCATGCCGTTGCGTCTGCTCAGTGGAAGTGTGTCCGTGCGTTATCAAACCCCCCTTTTACCCTTCCCTTGCAGAGCAATTTCTCACTTCAACTCGTCTCTTGTGGCTGCTTTTCCGCTGCCTTCCTGGGAATTTCCTATCTCACAACGTCCGCTTCCGGGGGCCGTCCGCCGAACAAGAACATTGAAAACCCATAGCTAGCACCATTCCGGACGCCACGCCAGCCGCTCACTTGAAACGGCTCTATCGAAGGCACCCCGGCCTCGATCTTCTTCTCTGCTCAGCGATCCGCCGGGGCACCTCCCGATAGAGATCTAGCGTTTTCCGTCAACTTGACTGAAATCCGTTGCTTGACCCTTCTTAGTAAGGTTTCGTGGTTCAACTCGTTGGACGTTCTGGCGCACGCTCGCCGATAAACTGCTCGACGAGTCGCGGTCGGTATTTCGACAACAACGTGATACGACCGGGCAGGGCGCAAACCGGATCGCGCAGTACGCATTGACATGCGCACAGGAGAAATAGATGAACCGAAATATTCTTTGGCTATTCTTAGTGACCGCGCCGCTGATTAGCGCGGGCTCGCTCGACAGTTTTGAAGCCACATGCGAAAACGGCGGATGCGCCGGAGGGGGATTCTCGTTCAGTTTTGAAGGACCTTTCCCAGGGTTCTCCGACCCATTCGAGCCTGGCGCGGACCACCAGTAATTGACTTTTCAATCGGCACCAACGGAGGAAGCTTCACCTATGGGGATACCACGTGTGATTACGGTGTTGTTTTAGGCGGGACTAACTGTAAACTCCACAATTATTCGACATCCAAGTACGCGCCACGTATCAATTCACGTTGACGAATCCAGGGGCGATAACACCGTTCGCCTGGACCGGAGCCGAATTTAGTTCTGTTCCGGAGCTGGGGACCTGGGCATTCGCGAGTCTCGGGTTGGCGGGCATGGCGGCGAGAGTCCGCAGGCGGCGCAGATTGAGCCGAGCGCGAAGTCAGTTATATGTCGAGCCGATCGAAGAGCGACTCCGTTGAAAGTCATGCGGCAGGGTTGGCGGGAAGGCACCAATCGCTTCCGCTCATGGCTCTGATTCGAGGGCAGGGCTGCACGAGTGACACATAGGGCCGAATCGGCGATCGGCCCGCCCGTTTCGGTGAGTAATGCAATGCCGAAATGCCGTAATGCCGAAATGTGAAATGTCAGAATCGAGGGGATGGGGGCGGCGCTGTAGCACCGCCCCGGTGAAGGCTTTAGTTGCGGCCGGCTCGCTCAAGCCGCTGTTGCGTGATGGCGTGATAGTTGGCGTTAAGCTCGATACCGATATACTCACGGCCCAGGGTTTTCGCGGCAAGCAGGGCGGAGCCGGAACCGGCGAAGGGATCTAATACCCTCCCTTGCGCGGGTGAAAACGTGTCCACCAGTGGCAGAAGCACCGAAAGCGGCTTTTGCGTCGGGTGCAGCTTGTTGCCGCTGTACGTCCAGTCGATAACGTCGCCGATGGCATAATCCGGCTGCTTCGGGTTGCCCTTTGGCAAGCAGGTGGGCGCATTCATGCTGATAGCGCACGAATTTGCTGTTGGACGTGTAGCGCTTCGGAAAAACGAAGTGCCCTACAAGACGAAATCCGGCGTCAGGGTAGGCCCGCATGAAGCGGTCTGCCTATGGCCAGCGGTAGAAGCTCACGGCAAAGCTGTCCGGTGCAAGCACGCGGTACATCTCGGCAAAGGCGGGTTTCAGCCATGAAGCGTTGTCGTCGTTCGGGACGCTGCGGCCGTCGTGCGATTGAACGAGCATTAATAGCAATCGCTAGATACCCTATGGCCGCGCTCTCGCTGGGAGTTATGGGTGCAAATGCTGTCGATCACTGGGATCTTTGGCTAAGGCTCTGCCAGCAAATGGCTGAAGGAGTTTGGAAATTCCTATCACTCTCGGCACGCAAAGCAGCGCTGGGACGGGCTTTTAAGCCACTGGCCCTTGGATCGACACCGGGATTGGCCCACGGAGTTCTGGCTAGCGGCCGGCAGTCTAACGCGATGAGCCGTTCAGATCTCCAAAACGTTGGCGTTGCTGACATCGAACATTCGCGCATTTCCCGTCAAAGTGTCTCCGCCCCGAACCGTGGTTGATTACTGAACCGTACGCGAGTACACAAGTTCTGGCCGGATCACCGACGTGTCGAAAAAAGCGGAACGGCAACACCCATTGCATTCGACAGAAGAGCAGGGTATCCACGCGCTTGCATGTTCTCCAGCAGCGAGAGTTTGAGCATAACTCGCCGCCACCCGGTGCAAACGTACGATACAAGGGGTTCGAGGGGGCCGCCGCCTGGGCCGTGCCTGCCGAGCTCGTTGTAAACTAAGCAAGCCGGGAGGTAAGCCGCTGCTCGTGCTTACGCCAATCGAGTTAACCCGACCGAAAGACTGCTCCCGTAACAACGCTACGCAGATTGCAGTGATGGGTGACTGAGGTGGATGCAGGTGGCACGAAAGCATCAAGAAGGCCTGAACAGCTCGGCTCAAATCGCCAGGCTCTCTGGGGTTTTTAAAAAATCAAGCAAAGGTGACCGCTCCTCTTTCGACCGCCTATTCACACTGATCTACAACGACTTCCGCGGCCTTGCGAAGAGTTATATTGCTCGCGAAGCACATGCCGACACACTGCAGGCCACGGCTTTGGTCAATGAAGCCTATCTTAGGCTTGCCGAGCAAGCACAAGTCGATTGGAAGAATCGCAGCCATCTGCTTGCGGTCGGCGCCATCGCGATGCGACGTATCCTGGTGAACCATGCCATCGCCGCGAAACGCGACAAGCGAGGCGGCGCGGCGGCCAGAGTCACACTGAACGAGGATCTCATCGGCGTCGAGCAGAACCTCGACGTGCTCGCCGTGGATCAGGCTATCGACGCCCTGGCGAAACTGGACCAGCGGCACGCCAAACTTGTCGAATTACGCTTCTTTGGGGGCTTGAGTGTTCCCGAAGTGGCCGGCGTCCTCGGCCTGAGCGTCAGTACCATCGAGAAAGACTGGAGATTCTGCAGTGCATGGCTCAAAGCCGCGCTCCGGCCTTAACGCAATAACCGATCCGGCTGTCTATAAGCGCGCATCGGAGCTTTTCTCGCAAGCAGCCGAGTTGCCGGTACAAGATCAAGCCGCGCTCCTTCGAGCTAAATGCGGGAGTGATACCGACTTACTCCGGCTGGTACAAAACCTTTTGGACGAAGACCGGGAGGGACCGATTGAGCCGGAGCTTACGGCAGATCGCTCGATACCGGTCATTCACGAAGACCTCAGCGGACGAACCTTATCGCATTACCAGATTCTTCGGCCGATGGGAGCCGGTGGAATGGGAATCGTTTATCGCGCAACGGAAACGCGGCTCCAACGAACCGTCGCGCTGAAATTTCTGCCGCCGTTTCTCAGAGACGATTCCGCCAGCCGCGAGCGTTTCATCCGTGAAGCGCGCGTCATCGCCTCCATCGATCATCAGAACGTGTGTCCGGTCTATGAAATCGAGGAAGCGGATGGATTCATCTTTATCGCGATGGCCTGTCTCGAGGGCACGTCGCTCGAGGAAGAGATTCGGACCGGGCCGATTCCTATTCAGCGGGCCATCAGCATCGCAATCCAGGCCGCGCATGGTCTGCAGGCCGCCCACGCCAAAGGTGTCGTGCATCGCGATATCAAGCCGGCGAACCTGATGCTGATCGACAGGGAGTCCGCCGAGCCCCTGGTTCGCATTCTCGATTTCGGAGTCGCGCAATGGACCGAGAAGACCGTTCTGACTCAGGAGGGCCTAAGGATCGGAACAGTGCTGTATATGGCACCGGAACAGGTCGCCGGATCGCGGGTAGATCAGCGCGCCGATATCTGGTCGCTCGGCGTGGTGCTTTACCAGATGCTCTCGGGCCGGGTGCCGTTTGAGGCAAGTACATTGCGCGAAACGCTCGCGGCTATTGCAGGCCCGCAGGCGGCGGACCTCACGCCGGTTCGCCAGGTGGCGCCTCCCGAAGTTGTTTCCATCCTGCGGAAGATGCTCGAGAAAGAGCCTGTGAGACGGTATCAAACAGCCAGCGCGCTGATCTCCGCACTTGAGAGTGTCCGGCACGCAGTTGCGCTGGGCCCGATCGCACGCATCGCGCGCGGCCCCGCAATTCGTAGGGCTGCGGGAATCAGCGCGATCGCCGGGCTGATCGCTCTCTCGATATTCATGCTCGTTCATCAGAACAGACTGCATCCGGCGGATAAGCTGAGAATCGTTCCGTTTACGTATTATCCCGGCTACGAGCAAGACCCCGCGATTTCGCCTGATGGCAAGGAAATCGCATTCGTTGGGCAAGGAAAGGATGGCAACAACCCGCTTGAAGTCTACGTGCAACTCATCGGCTCAACCGATCCGCTGCGCCTGACAAACGTTCCTGCCGGTACAGAGGATCGCTATCCAGTCTGGGATCCGAGCTCAACCAGGATCGCTGTCCTTCGAAGCCGAACCGGCGAGCCCTTCGCGAGGATTCTGACGATATCGGCGCTGGGCGGTAGCGAAACGGATCTCGGCATGGGCAAAGTTATCTCTCCCGGAATGCTCGCCTGGAGTCCGAATGGGCGCACACTGGCATTCGCTCGTTCGGTTGGGAAGGACCAGATCGCCATTTTCGAATTGTCTCTTTCTGACCACAAGATTCGCCAGCGATCTTTTCCAGCAGCCGGTCAAACCGATTCCTGTCCGCAGTACGATCCGAGAGGGGAGCGATTAGCCTTCCGGCGCAACGGCAACGAGATCGTCGTCATACACGAAAGAGGCGAACGCGTGCGTAAACTGCCGGCACGAATATCGTGGCCCGGTTTGACTTGGACAGCAGATGCCCGTTCGCTCGCCTATTCCTGGTTTGGCCGATTAGTCGAAGTCAATGTGGAGAGCGGCTCGATTACACAGCCTGCTGTTGCTATGGCATTAGGGCCCGATATTAGCGACATCACCATTCGGGGAAACCGGATGGCGTATGTGCACTGGGCGCTTGAGCACAGCATTTGGCAGCTCACCTTGCATCGAACCGGCGACGGGCCAACGCCGGAGATCTCGGCAGCGCCGGGAGTGCAGCTGATCGCATCCACCATGCGCGAAGATTCCCCTCAGTTCTCGCCGGACGGACAGTGGATTGCGTTTTCATCGGACCGCGCGGGCTCGACAGATATCTGGATCGGACGAAGCGACGGCTCCGGCCTGCGGCGGTTGACGTTTCTCGAGGGCTTCGCGGGAACGCCGCGTTGGTCTCCGGACGGAGAACAGATCGTCTTTGACTTGCGGCCGCCATCCTCGCAACCCGACATTTGGGTTGTCCGCGTTGCAGGAGGAGAGACTCGCCAGCTCGCCACGAATACGGGCGGCGCCGATCTACCGACCTGGTCAAACGACGGTCGCTGGATCTATTTCCACGCCGGATTCGAGGATCAGATCTGGAAGGTTCCAAGCGAGGGCGGTAAGCCTGTTCAGGTGACCCACCACCGAGGAGCCGAAGGGTTTGAATCCATGGATGGCAGGTCTTTTTACTATTCCAAGACCCAGGCACCTTTGGGAATCTGGAGAATCGACCTGGGTAACGGAAACGAAGCACCGATTCCTGAGCTGTCGGGACCCGGAGGAGCCGGAGACTACCGGCAATGGGCGCTCGGCAGGACCGGCATCTTTTTTGTGCCCAATGACGAGGCGTTGAGCAAGGATGCGACTGTCCGGTTCTTCGATTTCGCGACCCGGAGAATCGTTCGGGTAGCCACGGTGGGCCGGCTCGTTACCGTCGGCCCCGCCGCGCTCGCAGTATCACGCGATGAAAAATCACTCCTATATGTCCACTTGGATCGGGACACCCGCAATATCATGCTGGCCGAGAATTTCAAATAGGGACTGCTCTGGACCGTACCGCTTTGTTCGCGGCCCCGACGGAAAGTACCTCGTTTTGGGCGCCACTTCCTGCGGGAATGACGCCCGTAAAATGCATCGCTCGCTACTTCAGCGAGACTTTACCGCTTACTGGTACCAGAAATACTGCTCGGCACCACCAAGAGTTCTGACCGGGTACCAGGGGCCGGTAGGAGTAAAATTTGCGAAGCTGTTA
>CAWIFY010000027.1:0-101230 GCA_963835255.1 Terriglobia bacterium
CGCGACGACAGCGACCTTCTCAGGAGCCATCTGCGTGATCTTCCTGAGGGCGCAGCAACGTCGAAATTACAAGAAATACAGAGCAGGCCAAGATTGTGCGCGATTTCAGTGACATTCAGCATGCTTCGCCCAAGGGAGGGCAACCTCCTCCGTACTCGGTCTGCCAGATCGAGAATTTGCTGAAGACGGTGGATTGAACTGCTGAAACACAGAGATGATCAGGGCGGCGTTCGCTGCGCGCGACCAATCTACAGGCGCGGCCGGACTGCCCGCTCACTCTCTGTATAACCTGGACGGTCGACATTGGTCGAATCCGAAAGCAGGAGAAGAACACCGCGCTTGCCATAATCGGCGAAGGTGTGAAGATGGAAAGGCTGGTTGTTTGTCGGGGTGGGATCGACTTTGAAATCTCCAGTGTGGATCACAACACCCAGAGGGGTGGTAATCGCCAGCGCGACCGCGCTTACGATGAGTGAGTGACGCGAACGAATTCGATTTCAAAGGACCGAGCGCGACGCCGATCCCCGGGTTTGACGATGTGGAGCTTTGCCTGGTCGAGCATCTCGTGCTCGTCGAGCCGACGCTCAACCAAAGCCAGCGTGAATTCGGTGCCGTAGACCGGCAGATTCAACTGAGAAAGCAGGAAAGGGACGCCGCCAATATGATCCTCATGGCCGTGCGTGAGTATCAGACCCCGAACCATGCTGGAATGCTGCTCTAAGTAGCTGAAATCTGGGGTGACAATATCCACGCGGACCGGTGCCGATCCCGGGAACATCATCGCCGGCGTCGATGACGATAATGTCGTCGCCATAGCGTAAGGCCATGGAGTTGATTCCGGACTCGCCCAGCCCTCCGATGGGCGCCCCCTGGAATTCCGGTCGGCCATAACGCTATAGGAAGCCCAAGAGTCCATGCAGGAAAACCGATCGACGAGCCCGACGATGGCCCTGAAAAGGCGCGTGGGAGATTTGAAACCTGAGATCCTATTTGTAAATGCAAGAATGCCTTTCGGTGGTCATCCCCGCGTACAACGAACAAGCCACGCTATTGGCTGTGACGCGCCGGGTTTTGATGCAGCCGCACCTGCAAGAGATCGTGATTGTAAATGACTGTTCACGCGACGAAACCGGCAGAATTGCGGACGAGCTGGCACGCTTGGACTCGCGCGTCAAAGTGGCTCATCACTCGGTGAACCGGGGCAAAACAGAAGCGCTCAAGACCGGCTTTGCCATGACCCGCGGTGAGATCGTGATTGTGCAGGATGCGGATCTCGAATACGATCCGGCGGAAATCATCGAGGTATCTCGCCAATTCTCGAAGGCCGAGCCAACGTCGTTTACGGCTCGCGCTTTCTGGTGCGGAAAGCCTCTCGCGTCCTCTACTTCTATCATTACCTGGCCAACAAAAGCCTGACGTTCCTCTCGAATCTGCTCACAACGTCAACATGACCGATGTGGAGACCGGCTATAAAGCTTTCCGGGGCAAAATCATCCGCAACATGATTATCACCAGTTCGGGATTCGGCTTCGAAATCGAGGTCACCGCTAAAGCGGCCAAACTCAAATGTGCCATTTACGAGGTTCCCCATTTCGTATAGCGGGCGCACCTATGATGAAGGCAAGAAAATTGGTCTCAAGGACGGCTTTGCGGCATTTGGTACATCCTCAAATTCAATCTTTTTTGCAGCCTTAAGAACTCTTACAAAACCATCCCTGTGCTTGGGACTGGCTCTTCTTACCCAGCGTGAGTTGTCGCGACAATCTCAAAATTCTTTATAAGACGCGAAAGGCAGTTTCGCTAGCTTTGTTTTCCGCGCAGGCCTGCGTCTGGTCGATTACTCGCTTCCTCGCAGGTATTTCCAAATTCGGCAAAGGCTTGGCCTGAAACAGCCGCCGGCAAGGCTTGGCAAGCAGACGCGCCCAAAATTGCGCCCGGCTCTGCCTGGCGCTGTCGGTCGCAATCCCGGTGCCCGCATACATCTGCCGGTACAGCTTCGAGACGAACACAAACGCCAATCGTGCCCGGATAGTTTTTACGCAGCCTGATCGTTTCCAAATCGAACCGACGCTGTAGAACACATCCCAGACCTGCTGGGTGCGCGCGCCGATCTCTTCTGAACTCATTGACGGATGCGGCGTAAACATCTTCGGCCGCTCTGCGGGAGGGATCAGCCAATACCGGGTAAGCGGGGTACCGTTGACGTTGGCTCCCTCTTGTTGCTGGGCTTTCTCCCAACGCTCGAAGTCCACAGTTCCTGGGAAAGGGGTTAGCATCACGAACTGCGCGAAGGTAATTCCCGCCCGCTGTGCAAGTTCGGCCGTGGCGTCGAAGGTATCTGGCCGGTCGGTAGGCAAGCCGAAAATGAACGATCCCAGCACGTGCACGCCATGTTCCCGGAAAGTCTGCAGCCGCTGAACCAGGGTCTCGCCCGAGCAATTGAAGTCCTTGAAGACGGCCTTGAGTCCCTCGGGAGTCACGGCTTCCACCCCAACCAATGCTCCCTTAATATGAGCTTTCCGCATGGCTTCGAGGAACTCTGGATCTTCCGCTGCCTCCATGGTGATCTGCGTATAAAAGACCATATCGGAAGGAAGTTCAGCCAGTCTTTCCATCAGCTCGAATCTGTCTTCCCGTATCGAGCGAAGTTCATTCAGCTTGTGCTGGTTATTCTGCCGTTCCGCCAGTCGAAGATCCGTCAAGGTAACGGGATAAAAGTTATCGTCCGCCAGCGCAATAAAACGGAAGCCCTTACGGCGAAGTTGTACGATTTCTCCGATTACCCCGTCAGACGCGCGTTGCCTTGGGCGCTGGCCATCGGTACGCCACACCGAGCAGAAAGAGCAGTGCTTGGGACAGCCGCGCAGAGTCTGCACAGAAGCCCACATGTAGCTGCCTTCCGGGAGGAGATCCCAACGCGCCGCTAAGAAGCGGTCTGCCTCAATTCTTCCACCCTCATAGATCGAGGCTGGCCGGCCACTCATGCAAGCTTTCAACGCTTCCGCCCACACGACATCGCCATCGCCCTTCACGACCGAATGAGCGCTCCCAAATTCGAGCGCTTCTTCGGGGTAAAGCGTAGCGTGGATTCCGCCAAAAACCACCCACGCGCCGCGCTCGCGGACCATCCGGCCGATTTCATAACCGCGCAATGCATTTCCCGTGTGGATACCGATTCCCACTACGTCGCCCGGGTCATACACAAAGGATCGATTTGCTCGAGGCTCTCGTCGCAATATGAGCATCCCCGAAGAATCAGGCGTAGCGGCTGCCAGGACATAGAGCCAGCGCGGCGTGATCACCGCTGTCCCGAACGACTTGTCACTCGGATTAATGAGATGAACAGTCAATTACAATCACTCTTTCGTCTTACTCATCAGCATCAAACGAGAAATTCCAGGGTTCCGGATTCAAGTTTCACGAGCCGTCGTTGCTTACTCGCCTGCCAGGTTTCCCCGGACATCAGCGCTCGGTCGCACTCGTACCGTCGAGCACACTCGCCCGCACCCATCTCAGTTGCGTAGCGCTTTCCCGTGAGCCTGCTTTGCGCTGGTTCGCGCCAGTGGAAAACATCGATTCGCTTGCCAGCGCCCGCTCGTGATCCCGGAGCATCCTGCTGGTGTTGTAGGCGAGCGAAATGGGATTGGTGCGAATAAGATCGTTCCGCATGGCCACAAGCGCTTGAACTCCGCGTCCGCGCTGGCCCGGGTTCGCAAACTCCTTTTGACTCGTTCGCGGGTTTGTGCAGTCGTTCATTTGAATAACAGCCACTTTCGCATCCGTCTGAATAGAATGCTCACCCTCATCGGCGAATGCAGAAGAGCCCCGCTCCATTAGCGTCGCGGCAGCCACACATCCTGTCAATGCCAGGTCGTTCAGCACCTTCGACCGCTCGTTGTCGATGAGCGAGTCTGTTGCGTGCGTCAGGTGCATCCTGCGCACGGTGTAGCCGACATCCTCGGTCGCCGCGCTGAGCCAAGCGTCTTGCTGCGCCTGTTTCCACAAGCGTAAATGGTGGCGCTTCGAGAATGTATTCAGACTCTTTTGATAATCCGCATCGGCAGCGACCCCATTCAGCGTCAGGTTTCCCATCGGGGCCATGCTGTAACCGATGCGTTGCACCATGCAGTGATACATCCGGTAGATGGACCTGAGCGATCTCTCTTGCGCGCCCGACCATCCTGCCGCCTCAAATGCTCGGTCAATGGCGTCCGCGGCTCCCTAGAAAAAGAATGTTCACAAGGTCGGAAGGGTGTTTGCTTCCCCGGTCGGTCCGCTGCTCGGGCAATTTTGCAAGTATTCGTCGCGCTTCGGCAGTCTCGGCTGTCGTGAGCGGCTCGAAACCGCTCTGTGAAACTCCCGAGCTCGGAATCTCCGCCGCTGAGGTGAGTTCCAGGATCATCTCCGTGCCCGCGGGGAAGTAGATCTCGGGATCTGGCGATCGCGCGATGATCGTTTTGATTCCCAGTACCAGCGCACCAACTCCCGGCTGGGTGCATAGCAAAGGTAGCGCGTAAAACGCCACGCCCGAAGAGACATTCGCCGTGGGATAAATGCCGCTTATCATGCCCTGCGCGTTTACCCGCTCCTTTGCAGTCTCAACCTCCGCCACACGCGCTTGTAAGAGGGTGGCCGGGCTTCCCGGATTTTGCACTGAATCGAAGCGGTATTCAATGCGAGAGGTAAGGCGCTTGAGCCCTAATCCAACGCGCTCCACGTTTTCCACTACCCCAGAAATCTCGGCTCCTTGTCCAATCACAAGCCTTCCGCCTGCAAATACCGGTGCGATCACCACCGCCTTGATTGGATCGCCTGGATGTGAAATGCGCGATCCCGTCGCGGCGGAAAATCGTACTTCCAGACCTGTGCCCGCAGGCAGAATTTCAGCTCTGGAGGAAACCGGAATAAGCAGCAGGAAGGTGAGGGGCAGTAGCAACGTGGCAGAGTGTCTCAGCATGCAGGTAGCTATCCCGGGAAGTTGATGATTTTGTGCTTCGGCACGAAACCGTACTTATACTACCTCAAAATCACGGATCTTTAAAGCCAATGACAGTAAGATTACAATCGGGCGTTCGTACGCGTTTCGCGTCCATTAAGTTTTTCCTCAGCGAAAGAGGGGCATTTTATCGCCCAGAAGGCCGTCTCGCCTCACTAGATTCGCGCCGTGCGAAAACAGGTGAAGCGGCCGCCGTTTCCGCGCCTGTGTAGTTCATTCCCAAATGGAGGTCTATCGACGTGAAATTACTTGTAGGTGCTCTCGCCGCTGTCTTTTTCCTCAGCTGCTTCGGCCGCTGATGTCGATATCTACTCCGTCAAGGAGATTCAGGCCATGTCGGAAGCTCTGGCTGTTAAGCGCACGAGCTTCAGCCAGTCGCGATCTGGCCCGCTACGGCAATCATTACCTCATGCTTGCTTATCGCGAGGAAACCGGTTCCTCCGAACTGCACCAGAGTGAAGCCGATATTTTCATCGTCGAGGGCGGCGCCGCGACGATCATCACCGGTGGCAAGCTGGCAAACGGGCACAGTATCAAGGCCGGGGAAATCCGCGGTTCCGGCATCGAAGGGGGCGAGCGCCATGTTTTGGCTGCCGGTGACATCATCCATATCCCGGCAGGGACGCCTCATCAGCTCCTGCTCGATAAAGCCAAGCCGTTTACTTATTTCGTCATCAAGGTCTCTGGCCAGTAAATGGCCGTAGCGTCTCTTCTGACATTTCTGGCGATCACCGGCGTAATCGCTGGTGTGTTACTTGGAGAATCGCAGAAGATTTCCTGCTACTTGGCTGCCGCGGGCGGGGGCCTCCTGTTTGGCATTTCGCTGTTTTGGCTCGTTCCGGAAATAGCGGCCGCCTCCGGCTGGCTTCCCGCCTCGGCCCTCACCCTTGGGGCCTGCCTCGCCTTGGCATTGATCGACCGGCTCTTCATTCACTCGGATCACGGTCCCGGACGCGAGGCCTTGGCTCCCATACTGACGGCAACTGCGGTCCATAGCTTTCTCGATGGCTGGAGCGTGCGCGCGATTGGGAGCCTCCAAATAGCGAGCATCACGGCGCCGCTCGGGCTGGCTCTGCACAAAATTCCTGAAGGAGTCGCAATCGGCTGGATTGCCCGTCAAAGTATCGGTTCGGCCGGCCAAGCAGCCGCTGCTGCAATCGCGGTAGAACTGATTACGCTGGTTGGAGCATTCGTAGAGCCTTTCGCCAGCCGGTCGGGCTCGGCCGTCTTTGGGACCTGGTGGACTTCTGCCGTTGTCGCCATCGTTAGTGGGAGCTTTCTGTTCTTCGGTGTGCACGCCATTTTGCCGAACAGGCGCCGCGCGGGCGTCGTGCTGGTGTTCACCGCCACCCTACTGCTCGTCGCCACGATCGGCCTCATGAAATCGGGCAACACCTAAGCCGCTGCCGGCGGGTGCTGTTTGTGGAAGTCCGATCGGTTCTGGAATTCCCGGGCAAATGCCAGGATCCGGTTTTCCGAAAACGGCGCTCCCACAATTTGCAGTCCGATCGGCAGTCCATTTACGAAGCCGCAAGGAATGGTAATCGCCGGCAGCCCGCACAGATTCGATGCCGGTATGAGCCCAGCACCTACTCCGCGCTGCTCAGGCCGCTTGGGTTGCGTTTCGTCGAACGGCTGGTCGGCCCTGTCAGGCGGACTGAAGTGCGAAGGCGCTACCAGCAGATCCAAATTAGCGAATAGGTCGCGGAAGGCCGCCTGGATCTGGGTTCGCACTCTCATTGCCTTCAAATAATCGAGGGCCGAGTAGGTTAGCGAAGCCTTCAATCCGTCGATCTGGCTCTGATCAGCGAGTTGATCGACGCGGCTGCTGCGGATAAAGCGCTCGAAAACCGACGCAGCTTCGGCATCGATAATCGTTCCGATCACGGTCCCGTACGGAAAATCAGGGAGCTTGCTCTCGATCATGTTTCCGCCGATAGACTTGAACACCCCTAGAGCATCTCGAAACGCTGACCGCAATGGCTCGTCGGGCCACTCGGCAAAATCGATTTCCGCATAGCCGACCTTCGTATCTGCAAAGCGCTCGTAAGACTGAGGCGTGTAATAGAAACTCTTGCGGGCGGATCCGGGATCATTATCGTCCCGGCCGGCAATTGTGCGGAGCACCCAACCGCAATCGTCGGCCGAGCGCGCCAGGATGCCGACTTTGTCCAGCGTCCAAGAGAGCGTCATTGCGCCATGCCGGCTCACTAAGCCATAGGTCGGTCGTAGCCCGCTTACGCCGCAGTAGGATGCTGGTGTGAGAATCGAGCCTGAAGTTTCGGACCCGAGCGCATAGGGCACGAGCCCCGCCGCAACCGCCGCTCCGGAACCGCTCGATGAACCGCCCGACCAATACATTTTGTTCCACGGATTCAAACCCGGGCCCTGCAACGAAGCCGACGCAGAGCTGTAACCTCCGCCGCCGGCCAGCTCCACCATCGAAAGCTTTCCAATCAGCACTGCCGTCTGGTCGTTGAGCCGCTGAATCACAGTCGCATCTTCCTCGAAAACCTGATCGGCGAATGGTTTTGCGCCCCACGTGGTGGGATGCTTCGCCACTGCAATCAAGTCTTTTGCCGCGTATGGGATCCCCTGCAGCGGTCCGCGAAAGCGCTCGCGCTTGAACTCGCTATCGGCGTCCTTGGCCTGCTTCTTGCCTTGTTTTACCAGCGAGTACGCCAAAGCGTTGTATTCGGGACCAAGCTTTTCGAGTCGCTTGCCTAAGATCTTTGTAAGCTCGATCGACGAAATTTGGCGAGCGCGCAGCGCCGCGTTCAGTTCCGTGATTGTCGCAAACGGTACGGCCGCCTGGTCGAGCTTCGGCATCTCTGCTCACGCCCGAAAAGAGAAAGCCGGCTCGACGTTCATCGGCACCTCGATCTTCGACAACCGGTCGCTCACCTGGCGAACGTCTGCATAAGCTTTCTGGATACGTTGTTCTGGCGTCGCTTGCGGCTTCGGAGGGGCCGGCGCGCCCACTGGCGGAACGGTTGAGGTGACCTGGGCGGCGAGCGGCGTGGCCATCAGGAAAGCGGTCCATCTGCGCCGCGTGATGAGGGGGATCATGCGCACATTATAGAAACTGGGACGGCCTCCTTTACAGATGCATCTCCAGCGCGCTCCGCATTACTTCACGCGGCGCGCTTTCGCCCGTCCAGATCTCAAATTGCGACACCGCCTGCTCCAGCAGCATCTCCGCTCCCGGAATGACCACCGAGCCTTGCGCCTTCGCGCGCTTCAGCAAAAGCGTCTCATGCGGGTTGTATACCATGTCGAGCACCACTTGCCCCGGTACGCGATCCGCAAAAAGAGATTCGTTCACGTTTGGCAGCATGCCCACCGGCGTTGCATGCACCAGCGCATCGAACTCCCGGCTCTGTGCCTGCTTGAGCGTGCATGCTTCTCCCTTCACTACTCTTGCCAGCGCTTGCGCCTGCCCGAGATCACGCCCGGTGATGATAACTTTGGCACGCGCGTCATGTAACGCTACTGCGGCCGCTCGCGCGGCGCCCCCATAGCCCGCGATGAGCACCGACGCATTCGCCAGCCGGAGATGCCGGCTCAACGGCTTCAGCATGCCCTCCGTATCGGTATTCGCGCCGCGCCATTTACCCCCTTTGCGCCAGACCGTATTTACCGCGCCAATGCGCCGCGCCAGCGGATCCACCGCGTCCAGATAGCGCAAAATTTTGCGCTTATGCGGAATCGTCACGCTGAAACCAGCCACCGGCAGGTTACCGGCGAAATTCATCCAATCGCCGAGGTTCGCCTGACTCACGAGAAAGGGTACATACACCGCATCCAAACGGCGAGCCTGAAACGCCCGGTTATGAATGAAGGGTGATTTCGAATGCGAGACAGGGTCCGCGACTACGCCGTAAACCCGGCTCTGTTTGCTGAGCTTTTCCGAACGGTAAAGCGAGCGCAGTGTCTTGGCTGCGATCTGGCCCGGCGCTGTTCCCGCCTCGTTGCACGGCGCGGCATAAGTGAATATGGAACCTAGCGAGGGCAACAGAATCCGGCTCGCAGCTCCTGTTTCCGACATCGCTACCGCTACCAGCGCTGAGTGCTCATTGTCTCTGATTAATTGGATCACCCGCAGATTATCCGTCGGTTTGCGCGCCGTCGTCGCAATCTTGTAGATGTCGGCCGACACCTTGCGCAGTCGCCTCAATACCGCGTCCAGCGCGGGCGTGTTCTGAAAGTTGTGATACGAGATGATCAGCAGCGCCAGTTTTCTCAATGGTATTAACTGCGCCTTCGCCTTCTCCGCTGTCTCAATCTCGAGATCGACGAAGGACGCCCCCGCCTCGGCGCTTGCCTTCAAGATGGCTATTTGCTTCTCAGCACTACCTGTAAAGCGGCCTTGCGCGTGGCGATGACGGCAGGTCGCCAGAATGTGAGTGTCGGCGTGCACGCGGTGGAATTTTCGTATTAGCTCTAATCCGCTCGCCGGATCGGGCAGATAATCGAGGCGGAATTCTAGAAACGTTGTGCCGTCTTTATACTCCCGCTCCGCCGCCTGTCCTAATTCAGCCGCGCTCGGAAACCCCAGGGCTACGCACAAGCGAGGAAGAACTTTTGGCAGCGACGGCATGCGGCAACGGTGTGGTGGTTAGCATAGCAAGGCCTTTTTTCAGTTCGCAGTACCAGCCGGTTCCGTCCCCTTAGTATCAATCTGGCCCCAGGGCCGCTTGAATGTGATCCACCTCTCTCCATGTTGGCTGTTTACAACAATTTGATTTGTCTGAGGCTTCAGATTGAGAGGAAGTACTGATACAGAGTTAAAGCGCAATGGTACTGCCTGGCCTAAAGAAAAAAGCCGAACGTGTTTGAAGTCGTAGCGATTCCCGTTTACGTTGTATGCACTAGGCGGGTTCCTTTCGCTCAAGAACCTTGCATGGCGGAGTTGCCAGGCCGTCATCAATACGGCGCAGGCAAAGAGCGCCGCGGCAGCCCGGCCCGCAAATGCCCGAAAGTAACCTGAGCCGGTTCCTTTCGCGACCGGTACCGCTGCATCCGCTATGAAGTCCAGGCACTCGCGGCAAGTGCGGCACTCCGCAAAGTGAATAAGCAGATCCCGGCGTTCATGGGCTGCTATTACCCCGCCGGCGAAAGCCGCCAGCGCATCAGGATCTGGATGCGGGGATTCGATCATGATCGCTCCTCAACCACGTTAATTCCAAGAAGTAACTCAGCCCGTAAATCGAACGATACGTCAAGGAGACCCGCTTGTCAGTGATCGCGAGTTGATCGATTCCATGAGTCCGCAGTTTCCGAGCTACGCTCTTTCGAACTGCCTTAAGTATGCGAGCGCAAGCAAGGCCATACCGTCAACAGCAGCAAATCCTCACGAGTGACGGCCCGAACCCGACGCTGCTGGCGTATGCTTTCTGAGTGCAGATTATTCGAACCGCTTTGTTGATGGGTCTTGGGTTGCTGGCCGTCTCGGCACGGCAAGCTATCCCTCCAGCGTACGATCAGGCGTATCGCCCGCAATATCACTTCTCTCCGCGCGAACACTGGACAAACGATCCGAATGGCTTGGTCTACTTCGAAGGCGAGTACCATCTGTTCTTTCAGTACAATCCCTTCGGCGACGAGTGGGGTCATATGAGTTGGGGGCACGCTGTGAGCCGCGATCTGCTGCACTGGCAGGAGTTGCCGGTCGCGCTCCCCGAAGAAAACGGAGTCATGATCTTCACCGGCAGCACCGTGGTCGATGAGCACAATTCGAGTGGTTTTTGCGCACAGGGCAAGCCTTGCCTGGTTGCCATTTATACCGGTCATACGCCGGAGAGCGGCCCAAAAACGGCGCTGCAGACGCAGAATCTTGCCTACAGCAACGACCGGGGACGGACCTGGACAAAATACTCCCGCAACCCCGTTCTGAACCTCAATATGTCCGATTTCCGCGATCCCAAGGTGTTCTGGTCGACCCAGGCCAAACACTGGGTTATGGCCGTTTCGCTGCCCAACGATCACAAGGTGCGGCTTTATGCTTCTTCCGACCTGAAACACTGGAACGCGGTCAGCGAATTTGGCCCGGCGGGTGCAACTGGCGGCCAATGGGAGTGCCCCGAATTATTTGAATTGCCCGTCGAGGGTCAGGCCGGCGAAACGCGCTGGGTGATGAAAGTCGGCCTCAATCCCGGCGCACGGCTCGGCGGCTCTGGAGAACAATACTTCGTAGGCCGCTTCGATGGCTCGCGTTTCACGAATGAAAACCCTTCTTCTCTGACACTCTGGACCGATTACGGCAAAGATTGTTACTGCGCCCTAACCTTCAATGGATTGCCACACGGACAAAAACCCGTCATGATCGGCTGGATGGATAACTGGCAATACGCCGCCAAGCTCCCGACCAGCCCTTGGCGCGGCCAGATGACGTTCCCGCGTGAGCTATCGCTCCGCAAAACGTTCGAAGGTATTCGCCTGTATCAGCAACCGGTCGAACAAATCGAACAGCTCGCCGGCTCTTCCGACGACTCCCGCCCAACGCACTCTTTTATGCTTGCCTTCTCACTCAACACCGATCAGGGAAAGGTAGTTGGCCTGAAGCTTCTCTCGAATGCCGCAAACTATACCTCAGTCGGATACGATCCTGCGAAGAAGGTGTTGTTCGTCGACCGCACTCACTCAGGTCTGACCAGCTTCAGTCCTGACTTCTCGGCCCGCATCGAAGCCCCGCTCACGACCGGCGAGAAGCGCCTCGAGATCAAAGTGTTGGTCGATCGGTGCTCCATCGAAGTTTTCGCAGACGGCGGCCGGGTAGTGAGCACTAACCTCGTCTTTCCACCTCCGGAGGCCTATGGGAGCAAGAACATCGGCGGCCCAGTACTCGCTATCGAACAGCCTGTTAAATCTATTTACTAACGTGCTTGGCGGTGGTCGTCGTCCCCGCCGAAACCCCGAGCGCCCGCAACTGAGCCAGCGCCTTACGCGCGTCTTCCGTATGAGGGTAATTCTGGACTAGCAGCCGAAACTCGCCCGCCGCCCGGTTGCGCTGATTTGATTTCAATAACGCCATTGCTTTCATGTAGTGCGCATCCGGCGTCTTCGGATTATCGGGATAACGCTCGAGCACCGCATCGAAAGCTTTTATCGCGCCCGGATAGTCGCCGCGGTTGAAGCTGATCTCGCCCAGATAATACTGCGCATTCGCGGCCAGTTCGGTATTCGGAAAGTATTGCAGATATTGCGCGAACTCCGTGTAAGCAAGTTCCGTTTTGCCCGTTTGCAAATCGCGGACGGCTGCCGTATAACTGTCGTTGGCGCTCATCCCTGCCGGTGGCCCTGCGTTTTGGCCCAAAGGCGTCCCTGGAGTGCCCGATGGAGCACTCGCCGGAGACGTCCCCGGTCCATTCGGCCCCGGAGCAGCCGGCGGATTCTGAATTACCTGGAGCTGATTCTTTAAATCTGTGATCTTTGCGTCCATGCGCTCGAGCCTCGAACTGACGTCGGCCATCGAATCTTTCAGCGCACGCACGTCATCACCCATCGCGTCGACCTTATTGTTCATGCCTCCGACAGGAGCAAGCGATTTCGCGACTCCGTTAGTCACGGAGTCCTGCAAAGTCGCGACCTGATCCGCTGTACGCCGGGTGTCGTTTTGCATGGCTTGCAGCATGCCGTTCAACGTGTCGAGCTTCGAATTGATCGATTGCTGCATGGCATTGATGCGATCTTCCAGATCCCTTTGCAGCTGGACCAGATCTTTGTTAACCGCGAACGAAAAGCTCGAACAAGCCAGCAGCAGTGCTGCCAGACGCAAGAATTTCATTGGAATCAACTCCTAAACAAAAGGGGACAGATCGAATCTATCCCCGCTCTCTAGCTATTTCAAGTGTAAGAGAAGCGCGAGCTCTGGGCCAGCGCCGGCGAAGGCAGTACGATTATTGCGTCGCTGAGAAATGCGCCCGCCGATTGCGCGCGTAGCACTCTTCCGTAGCGTCTGTGCATAATGGGCGTTCTTTGCCGTAGCTAATGGTCTTCAGCTTGTCACCGGGAACGCCGAGTGCAACTAATGCATCTCTGGTCGCGGCCGCTCGCCGGTCTCCCAATGCCAGGTTGTATTCAGCCGAACCGCGCTCATCGCAATGCCCCTCGACCGTCACGATGAAGTTGCTGTCTATCGAGAAGATCTGCTTCAAAGCGCCCGCATCAGCCTGCAAAATTGACTGATCCTCCGGACGCACTTCGCTCTTGTCGTAGTCGAAATGGATGTCCTGCACCTGGTGAGCCAGTATGTCCTGAATCGAGGACTGATTATTGTTCTGTACCGGAGCCGGAGGAGGCGGCGTGCTCACCGTGATCGTGGCGTCTCCGTCACTTTCACCCCCTGGGCCCATAGCAGCCAAGTGGTACGTCGTCGTGGCAGTTGGATAAACAGCGCGCCGCCCGTTCGGGCTTACGCTTCCAATATTGTTGTCAATCTGCACGCTGGTCGCGCCCGTGACCGACCAGCGTAGCGAAGAGGGCTGTCCGCTGCTCACTGTCGCTGGTTCCGCCGTAAAGTACTCGATTACCGGCTTATTTGCCGGAGGCGTAACAGCCGCCGGCGGCGGTGGTGGAGGCGGTGGTGGCGCTTTCTTGTGACAGCCTGCGGCTGTCAATACCAAAAGTACCGCCGAACTAAGTGTCAGCGATAGCCTGCGTCTTTTCATGGTCGTTTCCAAGTTCTCCCGCATTGTCCAATTGCTTATCTTACTTACTGCTGGCTTACTTCTCGGCATTTACCCAAACCGGTTTCTCGTTACTTCCCGATTTAGTCAAAGCATGCTTTCCTGTTCCGTCGGCATTCATCTCCCAGATCTGAGACTGAATGCCGCGCTTTGAAGCATACACGATATGCGCTCCGTCGGGAGCCCAACTGGGGTTTTCGTTGCGTCCTTCGTTGGCAGTCAATTGCGTAGTTTGCCCCGAAGCTACATCCATCACAAAGATGTTATAGTTTCCAGGCTCAAATCCCTTCGTCCAGGCAAAGGCGATATGGGCGCCGTCCGGGCTCCAGGCAGGATTAGTCGCTTCTCCCGTGCCCGCGCTCACCCGTCGCACATTTGCGCCTTCCAGATTCATTTGATAGATCTGTGGAAAGCCCGAACGTCCGGATACATCCACCATATCCGTTCCCGTGACCGGATTGATCTTAGCCTCCACTTCTATCGAAGTCGATGATGTAATCCGGTGCAACCCGCTTCCATCTGTGTTTGCCATATACAACTGCGCCGGCCCTCCCGCGGCCGTTGACGAAAAAATGATGCGCTTCGAATCGGGCGTAAAACTGACAAATGCGTTCATGGATGCCCGCTGGTTATAAAACGGCAATTTGCGTCCAGTGTCAAGGGAAAACATCTGAATGGCCGGATAACCCGAGGCATACGTGGTGAAGGCAGTCACCCGCCCGTCGGGCGAAGCCGAGGGAAACGTGCTGATGGACCTATAACGGGTGAGCTGGCGCTCATCGGTACCGTCCCAGTTCATGACCCAGATCTCTTTCGCGCCGGTCCGGTTTGACACGAAGACGATGCGCGTTCCTACAAGGCTCTTACCGCCGAACTGGGCCAGGATGTCGGCCGCATAGCGATGCCCGGCGTCCACGGCTCCTTCCTGAGTCAAGGCCGCTGTATAGATCTTCCCGAAGACCTGCGCTTGCTGCAAGGAAGGCATGTTAGGCGCGGTTGTATAAAACCAGCCGAACGCAATAAACATGGCGTGGTCTTCGGCCCCATAACCGATCCCCAAGTAATTGGCCGCAACGGGCGGCAAACTCCAATCAGTGAGCCGGTTGCCCTGCGGGTTAGTAGCGCGTGGTGAGGGCGGGGCGACCCCAGCTTGCAGATCGCTCGGCTGCTGAGGAACCTGCAGCGGATAAAGCGTTTTCGGAACGAAGTTGATAAGCGGCGACCCTTGCAAATCGCTCTGCACCGTTCGGTTGAAAGCCCCAATCAATCCGGCCGCCCCACCCGATGCCCGAAAATCCGCCACCGCAATTAGCGGCTTGCCAGGATTCTTTACAATTTGGCCGGTAATCTGCTGACCGGCAGATATCCATTGAGAACTCAGCCATAAAAGAAGAAACGTAACTAGGATGCGCATTAGCGTAGGTTGAACGTAAACTGAGCCGAGATGTAACTCTCTGTAATCTGCGCCGGAAGCTGCGGCAACGGACTCGACCCATACACTGCTCGCAGAGCCGTGTTATCCACCGAGGGATTGCCGCTCGACTGCACGACCTGCGGACTGCGGATGGTTCCATCCCGCATGATATAGAAGCTCACAATTGCCGGCTGTGATTGCGAGCGCGCATCCAGACCGTTCGTCAGCCAGTTCTGCGCGATGCGTTGCCGGACCAGTTCCGCATACCAGCCCAAGCGATTTCCTAACGGAGAATTGGGCCCAATGCCCACCTGTCCCGCGCCGCTCTGCTGCGCGTACATCGGATTCGAGAGCGCCTGCGGTGATCGGCTATAGACTTGGTTCTGCGGAGCTGGTGGCGTGTATTGCTGCTTCGGCAGCGGCTTCGGAGCTTCACGTTTCATCTTGTCCGGAATCTCTACTGCATTCTTGTCGGGCGGAGGCGGCTTCTTTGCTAATTCCTGTTTCGAAGGAACACTCGGGACCATAGACTGCGTATCGTTGGCAACCGGATTCGGAGGAGCCTCTCGTTGAGGAATCGGAATATTGTGGACCGAAGAAACCGAATATGCCGGGCCGCCAGCCGGATGAGCTTCGCCGAAGGTCTCGCGCGTGCGATTCATCCAGAACCATCCAAAGAACAGCACTGCAACCACGCCCACATGCAGCAGAATCGCACCGAAAAACGGCAACGCCACCGGATCGCGCTCGTCAAGGACGTCCACGTGGCCTGCCATATTTAGCGTTGCTGTCTCGCCGCGGAATCGATCGGTGCGGTCACCATCTTCACTTCGAACTTAGCCTCGCCCAGTTCCGCCACGATCTGTGCGATCGGGTCCCACGGCGTCTCCTTATCGGCCCGGACATACACCGCCGTAGCGCCGCGAAAGCGCTGCCGCACCCCTTGTGCCAGCAAATTGATATTCACCGGCTTGTCGTTCAAAAACGATTCACCGTTCTTCGTGATGCTTACCACCGGCAGATCTTGAGCCGTGTTTTGCACGCGCTTCACCGTCGGAACTTTTATGTCAAGCCCAAACTCCATCACGTTCGCCGTGATCATGAAGATGATCAGCAAGACCAGCACTACATCCACCAGTGGAACAACGTTGATCTCGGAAAGTGCCGTGGGTGCGCCGAAGCGCCGGCCTCGTCTTCCCCCTCCACTCTCGCCAAAAGAAAAAGCCATACTGATTCTTCCTTGTCAGCCGCCAAAATCCCGATCTGCGAAGTTCTGGAATTCGATCGCGAAATCTTCCATCCGCGTACCGATCTCCTTGATACGTGTTCCGAAGATGTTATAAAAAATCGCAGCCGGAATGGCTGCGGCCAGGCCTATCGCAGTGGTTACCAGAGCTTCCGAGATGCCTGGCGCGACCGCGCGCAGACTTGCGCTTCCTGCTGTGCCCAAGCCTTCAAAGGCATCGATGATGCCCCACACCGTGCCAAATAGACCGATAAACGGCGAAACAGAAGCGACCGTGGCCAGCCAGTTCATGTTCATCTCGAGCTTGGTCACTTCTTCGCTAATTCCCAGTTGCAGACTGCGCTCAATAGCCGCTTTATTCACCAGCGCGCCGCGCTGTTTGATCTGTCGCTCGATCTCGCCGTAGCCGAAATCGAAGACCGCGACCAGCGGCGCGGAACCGAATTGCTCGCTCGCGACTGCCACCGATTGCAAACTCTGCGCCTTGCGGAACGCACGCAAGAATTTCCGGTTATCCCGCCGCGCGCGGCTGAAGATACTGCTCTTTGCGAAAACGATCGTCCACGAGAACAAGGAAAAAAGAATCAGAATTGCGATGACAGCGAGAGGAACCGGTCGTAGGTTTTGGATAAGATCCCACAGACTTAGGTCGGCGGGCAACAGCACTAAGTGCAATATTCGTGTCCTTTCGTCTACCTCGCTTTCATTATAGGGATGGCTGGCCAGTGCACATGTTTCCGATTGGAGCGGCTCAGGCGGCTTGTTGGACTTCGAGATCGGGCGCGTAGGTCGCGCTGCGAGTAACGACACGGGATTCTTGAGCGGCGATTTTCATTTCGAATTGGGCGAGGCGAGCGGCGTGCAGTTCCTGGCGGCGTATTTCGGCGGTTTGTTTGCGGGATTCGTCGAGGTTTTTTCGTTCTTCGGCGGCTTGTGCGCGTTTTTGCGATTCAAAGCCAACCTCGGCTAACTTTCTTTCGGCTCTTAACTTTGCGAGCTCCCGCAGGCATTTGTGGAAGGCGCGCTCGTGGTGGTTTGGTAGCGCAGGTAGAGGGGAGGTCCCGTTCGTCGCGGCAGAGCGGGAGGTCGGATTTGAAGCAGAGATTTTGCAAAGAGAGGGGGCGCTGCATGAGCCAGTGGTGTTGGGCCATGCGGTCAACGAGCAGTTTTTCGGTTGGGTCGAGGGCTGGTGTTCGGAGCGCAGATCGGCGGCGAGCTGCTGAGGTCTCCTCGCGCTCCCAGGCCAAGATCATAAACTCGCCGGTGGGGCCGTGCCGCCAGCGATTTTGCGAGACGGCGGCTTTACCATCCGCCGTTTTGGTCGCCTCTCGTATATGGCCAACCCGCTTTGATCGCTCCACACAGAACGGGCTTTCCCCGAACCTGGTGCGAAAAATAATTCTGAAAGAGACAGCCGCCCCCGAGCGCTTACTTCAATTCCGCGCGCGTGAAGAGCTCAAGCATCTTTGTTTCTGTGGGCGGCTGCAGCACGTTGTTGGCGGCAAAATCGTCTGCCTGCGGATAGTCCGTTGCTCGGACACGCTTCGCCGCAGTCGCAAGATCATAGTGTGTGTGCCGAAGTTTTATATCCGGCCCGAGTAAGAGCCAATCAGCACCAGGCTCTCCGAACGGCATTCCGATGCTGCCAGCGTTCACAACGCGAACTGTTCCAATCATTCGATCAAATTGCATGTGTGTGTGACCGCAGACGACGACAGGTACGTTAAGTCCTCCAAAAACCGGTAAGAGCCGGTCTTCGGGGGTCAGGCGAGTGAAACACTCGTTTTCATTCCGTGGTGTGGCATGGCAAAAGAGCACTTCACCTAACCCAGAAATTTCCACACGGATTGTTTGAGGCCAATCTCTTAAAAGCCGCTCATTTTCTGAATTAAGCTGCTGGGCCGTCCAACGGATGATGGGTCGATACTGTTCCGGGACGCCAACTAGATCGCTGCCGGCCATTTGTCCCAAGACGGCGACCTCTCCGTTGCCATAGATAAACTGAGTCGCGATGCCGAGGTCGAGTAAGCACGTGAGCGTTTCACGCGGCATCGGGCCAGGAATTACATCGCCTCCAACAATGACTTCGTCCACTCCTAGTTGGCAGATCTCTTTGAGCACGGCCTGTAAAGCCGGGAGATTTCCGTGAATATCGTATAGGGCAGCGACAGGCATAACCAACCTTTCTAAGTTTCCATGATTCGCCAGAGCCGAACCGAGGTGGGTGGCTGATTCCGTCCAGTTAACGGTCGCCTTCAGGCATATTGCGAGCGATGATGTTCAAAATGGATGCTTTTCCAAAATTCATGAAAGAGCCAGCGAACAGAATTGCCAAAAGTAATCAAGCAACTCCGGGAGTCGAGGGGTATGTTTTCGACGGCGTGGAAGGGAGCCAAATGGCTTTCTGGACCTGCGCGGAGGCGGCGGAATCGGCGACGCATACTCACGAATTCGATGAGTACATGGTCGTAGTGCAAGGCTGTTATACGTTGGTCATCGATGGCAACCGAATTCCGGTGAGGGCCGGAGAAGAATACTTCATTCCAAACGGAACCCCTCACAGCGGTGAGGTTCTGGCTGGAACAAGAACGATCCACGCCTTCGGCGGCCACCGTGCGAACCGTGAATGAAAGAACCCGCTAGCATGCTGTCACTTTACAAATTATTTGGCGAACTTTGCGCGATATCTTTCGCAGGATGCCAGTCAAGCTTCATCGTGGATTTGTCAGACAGCCGCGGTTGCAACAACAGATTTCGGAACGCTGTTTATCACTGGTCTCGGAGCGCAGCCATGTGCGATGAGCGCAGCCGAACCCATTACGCGAACTTGAGAGCTCAAGGACATTCTCACGGAAGAGCTTTGCGGACGCTAGCTGACCGTTGGCTCAGTGCACTCGTGGCTATGCTGGCAACCCACGAACGTTTCGACTCGGCGAGGTGGAACGCTTGCCTAACCCCCGACTTTTTCACGGACTAGGCGGAGCCGGTGTCCCATTCGACCATTCGCCGACCCAGACAAGGAAAATAGTGACCCGCTCTTCGGGGTCATTCGCCGCCATAACAGGCGAGCCGCGCAGATTGGCTCCCCAGCTCTTCGCCGCATGCCCTGGAACAAAAAACATCCAATGTGGATGCCAGCCCATATCTTGATCGCTTAAGTACTGCTGCTTCGACATCATGTAGCACATCGCTCCGGACTCCAGCGCCGGCAGTTCCTTTTTATCCATTGCCGATGCGGTTACCTGTACAATCTGGGCCTTCGATTTTCCCGCCAGCACCAATTTGGTCTTCATCACGTAGATGGGCACAAAGGTCCTTGCGGCGGCCGGATTGAAGCAATTGGGAGCACGCACTTTGGGATTCCAGAAGTCCGGATCATCGGTGTTTTTTGCCCATGATCGTTCCACTATGCAGAGAAAGCCATTCGTGCCCTTTGCTGCGGTCGTGTATCCCTTCGGGCCGAGTACCATCACCTCGGCTCCGTCCGAAATGGATTTTGGAGCTGCACTGCGAGCCATCGCTATTTCGGCCTCTCGATCGGTAATCAAGTATCGCTCAAGACGGGCCATGCTGGGATATGGTGTATTCGCGCCCAGCACTTGCGCCTTCGGTACAAAACCTAACAGAAACGCCTGAACGAAGGCTGTTATCACGATCCTTCGGAGTGGTTCTAGGGACACCGAAATCCTTGCACTAGGGAAAAGAGCATTTATCTTACTCGGTAGTTGCAATGTCTCCGTTTATGAACGGCAAGTTTTAGAAGGTGAGTTTGAGAGCCAGTTGCAACTGCCGCGGATTGCTCGAGAATGCCTGACTCCACTGCGCGAAATTCGCCGAGGTGGGTTCAGCAGTGGTCCGGGCTAAATCGCCGGCAATGGTTCCTGCGCCAAAAGCCACACCTGCGACGTCGCTGAGATTCCCGCCGACGTACTGGGGATGGTTGAAGATATTAAGTGCACGGACCGAGAATTCTAGGTTGAAGCGCTCGGTTAAGCTGAACCGTTTCAGGGCCGTGATGTCGATGTTGTCGATCGGATTCATGGTCAGAAGACTCCTTCCGCCGTTCGGCAGGGTGCCTTCCGGTGAAGCAACAAACCGCGCGTTGGGATTGTTCGCCATGTAAGCAACGATGGGAGCCGTCACGCCAGAGGGCTCCGCCGGACAGACGGGGGCGGTTGGACCGGAGCAGAGGGGCGTGGCGCCGGTTCCGACATTGTTCGTTCCGTTCGGGTTGATCATCACACGATCCGGCGCGCTGTCCCCGTTCAGATTCGAATCAACAGCGCTCTGGGGCGTGACTAACTGGCCGGTCTGGTATTGGTAGACCGGCGCGAGTTCCCAGTTGCCGACGATATTTTTCATGAACCAGCTTCTGTTCTTGAAATAAGGCACGTCGTAGATCATTGAAAACACCACGCGGTTCCGATGGTCCAGCAGCGACGAAGCCTTCTCCGTGGCGAGATCCTGAAAATCCTGCGGGCGGCGTGGCGCCAGCACCGTCGAATCGAGCGCAGAGGTGGAATCGTCTATGGCGTGGCTCCAGGTGTAGGAACCCTGAAATTGCAAGCCACTCGACAGGCGCCGGGTTAACTGATTGGACCAACCATGATAGGTGGAGTTCCCGACCGGCATAAAAGCCGTAATGGAACTTACGAAACCGGCATTGGCGTACGCAGGCACGATGTTTCCGCCGTTGGCATACGCAGTCTGGAGGGCCGGCAAAGAACTGGTAAGGGAGTTCAGGGTGGCTACGCTCGGCATCGCGAAATAAACCGGCAAAGCGTTCGCTGAATTCACGGTGGGTTGTCTGTTTAGTTGGACCTGCATCGGGAGGAACAGACCACGCGTACCGACATAGCGGCTTTCAAAGACATAGTTGCCTGCGAAGACATGCTGAATACCGAAATTCCAGTTGTAGGCTTGGGGTCGTTTCTGATCCGGAATGAAACCGGCGGTTTGGGCGATCGCGGCAGCGCCCTCTGGAACGGCAACGGAGGTATTAGAAGGAATTCCTCCGCCTGCCAGGAAGCCCGTCTTATCTAAGCCGGGCACATCGACCGTCGTACTTAGCTGGGGAGGTAAAGTGGTGGTACCAAGATTGTTGTACAGCACGTCATCGGTGATGCCGAACCCAGCGCGGATGGACGTTTTGCCGCTGCTTCCGGGTGAGTAAGCAAGGCCGACGCGAGGCATGAAGTTTTTCTTCTGGGCGATCGGCGAATGGAAGGTAATCAAGCCGGGAACACTGGCGCTCGAGTTCAAACTCTGACTGTTCTCGCCCAACGGAATCGAAAGATACTCATAGCGCAATCCAAGATTGACAGTCAGATTGGGTGTCACCTTCCAATTATCGTTGCCGTAGAAACTGAGGTAAGCCTGGTTCTGATAGTAGGTCGGATGTCCCAGCGAACGCTCCGCAACTGCGTCCGGGTTGGTGTCATACAGGTAATCTGAGAGGAAACTCCACTCATAATCACCCCGCGACCGTTGGGTGAAGCTGGAAGGCGAGATGGAACTCCAGCCATCGAAGCCGAATTTGAAACTGTGGGTCCCTTTAGTCCAGCTGAGGTTGTCGGTAGCCTGATACAGATTCTGGATCGTGTATTGGGGCGCGCTCGAATCCGGGCCAAAGGCTGCATTTAGCTCATAGACGTTTATGTTGGGAAATTGGTCCAGGCCAGGGAAGGTTTGATTCCCACCGACCGGAACAGTCTGGTTGAAACGATTGAAACCAAGGCGGAATTCATTGAGGAGAGTGGGCGTGAAGGTGTGGTATTCCGAGAGCGTCGCGAGATACGCGTTCACGGGTTCAACCGCGAAGAAAACGGAAGGGAAGCCAGCGTTATCTATGTTTCCAGTTCGGTTTAGGATAAACCGTCCGCGCAGGGAATCTTTATCGGAGATGTTGTAGTCGACCGAGCCTACACCTAATTCGTTGTTTGTGAATGCCGGGAGCGACGAAGAGATTTCTCCTACCGGGATTGTAAGCGCGCCAGGAGCCCCGGTAACGGCGAACACACCCGTTCCGAGACTTTCGTTACTCCCCGGGCCGGGCGCAACCAGAATCGGCGCCTGGTTAGGCAGTGTGGAAGTGTTGGCCGCCGTTGTCGCCGTACCTAGGTACTTCTGAAACTGCGCCAGATTGTTCTGATTGATACCGGGCAATCCGGCGAGCGTGGAGTATCCGGCAGCGGTGGGGGCGTAGTAGTAAGTGGAGCCGGTTCCGCCGATCGGGTTATATTCGTAATCGCCAAAGAAGAATAACTTGTCGTGCTTGATCGGACCACTGAAGTTGCCGCCAAATCGATTCTCATCGAAGCGGGGATGCAAAGGATTACCTTCGACGAAGCTCAAGTTATCAGCGGCGTCGAGATTCCGGTTCTGGAAGTACTCGTAAAGCGCCCCGTGAAACGTATCGGTTCCGCTTTTCACTACCTGATTGAACTGGCCACCGGAAGAATGGCCGAAGTCCGGCGAAAACTGGTTTTGAAGAACGCTGAACTCAGATACTGCGTCGTTTGGCACCGTGACGGCCGGTCCTGTGACTGATAAAAGGTTATTGTCCACGCCTTCGATCGTGAAATTATTGTTGGTCGGACGCTGACCGCCTACCGACGGCCCCGTACCGTATCCCGTCCCGCCGCTGGTGGTAACACCGGCACTCAGCAGGGAAAGGTTGATCACCCCACTGCCGCTGCTGGCCGAAGGTAAGTCGGCGGCCTGTTTAGCCTGGAAGGTAGTTTGAACCTGAGCAGTTGTGGTGTCGATGTTGGCAGCTGACGTATTCACTTCAACGGTCGTGGCAGTCTGGCCGATTTGCATCGTCACGTTAGCCGTCACAGTTTGGTTGATGTCGATCATGACGTCATTTACGACTGACTTAGTGAATCCGCTTGCGTCGACAACAACCGAGTACTTACCAGCGAGCAGGTTCTGAATCCGATATTCACCGGCTGAGGTGGACACCGTCGAATTTTCCACGCCTGTGGCGATGTTCTTGGCAACCACAGCCGCACCAGGCACAGTGGCACCTGACTGGTCATATACCGTTCCCTGAATGTTCCCGCTCGTTAGCTGGCCGAAAAGCGGGCCACCGAGTGAAAAGAAAACCAACAACACGGCACTAATCCGCAAGTGTAAAAGGTTCATAAATTGTTTCCATTCCAAGGCGCATCAGGGTGAGACGGCGCAGTAGTTGGACTTGCGTGCTCCTTGTGCCTGCCCAACGAGCTGATTTACCGTTGTGCCTTACCGAGCCGCGACTGGCAAGGCTGTCCCCTTCATCGCGTCGCTAACCGTTCATTTTTCCCCTTATAGACTGTTAGATTGACGGATTTCGCTAAACTCATCGGTACCGGCGGGAAAAATTGCCGATCGCGCAGCGCTCAATGGTTAGGCGGACTCAATGCCTAAGCGGGCCCAATGGTTAAGCAGGAAGGTGTGGCGGCAATTCGAACTTGGGGAAGAGCCTCTCCGTGTCCAGAAACGAGTTCCAGCCTGCAATGTGGTCGCCGGAGAGTTCGAGAACAACTAAAGCGAACGGCTTATGCCAGCCATCGGGGTCTACCTTGTATTGACCAAAAGCGGGCGAACCGCATGCCGCAGTTCCCAACAGCCGAGAACCCCGACAGCCGGAGCCCATACCCAGAAGCCAGGTGCGGACGGATTCCGGGCCTTGCAGCCAAAGAGCGTAAGGGGGCATGGAGAACGTCGCGTCGTCCCGCAACAGCGCTACCAGTTGATCGACGTCATACCTTTCAAAAGCGGCGACGTATCGATTCAGCATCTGTTCCTGGGATTCCGTCAGTGCGGACGGGACGGCGCGCCAATTCCGGCCCGCGAGAGTAGCGCGGGCCCTCTGAAGTGCGCTGTTGACAGAAGCAATGGACGTGCCCAGTGTTTCCGCCACTTCGGCGACAGACCAGCCGAGCACTTCGACGAGGAGTAACGCCGCGCGCTGTTTTGGGGCGAGACTCTGGAGAGCAGCGACGAACGCGAGCCGGATGCTTTGGCGCAGCATCGCGCGTTCGGAGGGGTCGGCGTCTGCTGGTATTGCACGCGCATCCGGGACGGGCTCGATCCAATGCGTGCGCGGAAGCTGGACCAACGCATCGGTAGGGGCACCAGCCGGGCGCTCTTCAATTGGGCGCGCCCGACGCCTGCGATCGGACAGTTCAGCAATGCAAACGTTGGTTGCAATGCGATACAACCAGGTCAGTAAAGCTGCCCGTCCTTCAAACTGATCGGCATTCTTCCATGCTCGGATGATGGTTTCCTGCGCGGCGTCATCGGCGTCGACTGCTGAGCCGAGCATCCGGTAGCAGTGGCCCGTCAGCGCCGGGCGATGTGCTTCGATCTGCTCGATATCGGCGATCATTTTACGACCAATCTAGCACTGCCACAGCTGCCGTATGCGGGATGCTCGGCACTCGTGCGCCACACATTTATTGGCGGAAGGGTTCTCACTCGAGGAGGTTGGGATCATATAGGGCATGTCTCCACAGCCGCCACCAGAGTCTATGCCAAGGTCGAAGCCGGAGGGAATGGATCTGTATGCAACTTTCGCCTTTGTTAATCCTTCATATTTCTGGTGGAAGCGTGGGACTGGTGGCGGGAACCGGCGCAATGGCGGTGCGCAAGGGCGGGTGATGGCATCGAGTGGCCGAGCGCGTATTTAGAGGCGGAATGCTATGCCTGGCAGCGAGCGGGGCTGTCATCGCCTACATACGGGCTGAACCACCTAACATTATCGCTGGAGCAGCCTGCTTTGCACTACTCCGTTTCACACATCGCTAAACACATGGCCGTTACCGGCGATTTATCCGTCGCCAGGCCCACATCTACGGTTTGCGCGTTGCCGGTTGACGCCTCTTCACTTTGTTGGTGATATTGTCGTCATCCGGGCATAATCGCATGCGAATCAAACCAACTCTACTTCGCCTCACCATCTGCCTTAACGTCGCCGCCTTATTTTCTGTCCCATTATTCGCCAGCGATGAGGCTGATGTTCGCGCCGCGCTGATGAACTACACCCATGCCATCGAAGCAATGAATCTGAATCAGACAATGGACTGCTACGCGGACACGCCTGAGGTCTCAGTTTTCAGTCCGGGCCCACATCAAGCAATCATCGGCAAGGTAGCAATTCGACAAGACTGGAAGCACTTCTTCTCAATTTTGAAGTCGTTTCGCGCTGAACCTCATGAAGTGGCAATCACCGTGATCAACGATGTCGCTATTGTCCGCTACACGAAAGTCGAAGAAATCAACCTTAAGAGCGGCGACTTCCCGAAGCCGTTTATGCGCACCAGTCAGGTCTACCGGAAGATTGGCGGTCGGTGGTTGATCGACCATGAGCACTACTCGACGCCGCTCGACAAATAGCGCGCACACTTAGGTAACCCCGCCAAACGCGTTTACATCGGAGTAATCCGCAATGGGCCAGGGCCCGCTTTAGATCGCCACCGCGCCGTCAGGGCGGATCTATTTGAACCGGGACGGCTCTTCACGTGGTCAGTTTCGGGTTGCGTCATCATTCTGGATTGATCCGTGAATTTCATTCGGGTTCGGTAATCTTGCGATAATTCGTAGAAATCGCGCGGAGACTCCCACGGCAGCCGCCACCAACTCATTCGTATCGCAGAGCCGTCATCGGATCAATGGCGCTCGCCCGCCATCCCGGGACAAGGCCCGAAAACAACGCTATGAGTCCCAGTAATGCAGTAGCGGCAACGCCGGTCCAGACGTCTGTCGGGGTTACGCCGAACAACTGAGAAGAAACGTACCGGCTTAAGATGTATGCGCTCGGGACGCCCACCATGAGGCCGCCTCCCAAGAGGATCAGCATCTCGCGCAGCAGCAGCCATAACACGCCCGACCTCGGCGCGCCCAATGCCATTCGCAAGCCGATCTCTCCGGCCCGTCGAGTAACCAGGAACGCCATCACGCCATAAAGCCCAAGCGCAGCCAGCACCGTGGCAAGCAAACTAAACACCGTTGATAAAAAGGCGATCAGCCGTTCGGTGCTTAGCGTTTCATCCAGCTGTTCCTCCAGTGTCTTCAAGTCATAAACAGGGACTGAGCTGTCGAGCTTCGCCACAACCCGCCCAACCGTCGTGAACAGGGCCGCCGCTGGTTTGGCGCTGCGGACGTAAAAAGTCACTGCCGCCGGGCTCGCCGATTCCAGGTAAGGCAGAAACACCTGCCGGGGCACGCCCGCACGAGGACCGGCGAAGAGCGAATTCTCGACCACCCCAACAATCCGAATGGAGGGCTTCGTACCCGGGCCGTGACAACATCCAATGCGCCGGCCAATCGGATCTTGCCCGCCAAAGAAGTGTTCCGCAAACTCGCGATTGACGATAGCCACGTTCCACGGTTGCGGATCGTCTCCACCGTCAACCCGATCTCGCTCATCGAAATCCCGGCCCTGGACCAACGGTATTCCCATGGCGTGCCAATATCCAGGAGATGTGAGGTTATAGTACACCTGCATATCTTCTCCCTGTTCTGCTTGGTGGCCCTCCACGACAACGGTCAAGTCCCACTCACGTCCATTCAGTAGCGGCCACATCGCGTAGGCGGCGGACGTCACACCTGGTAGCGCCCGAATGTTGCGCAGGGCATTGGTGTAGAAGTCACGAGTCCGCGCAGCCGAGTAACCATTCTTCGCCGGGTCCACCTGAAATGAAACTAGATCTTGGGCGCTCTCAAAGCCCGTGTGAGTGTCTTTCAGATTGATGAGTGTCCTGGTAAATAGTCCCGCCCCCACCAGCAGTACGAAAGACAGTGCAAGCTGTGCCATAACAAGCGCTTTTCGGAATCTCGCCGAGCCACTACCTCCTGTCACCGCGCTGGCCATGTCTTTCAGTGTGGTCGCTAGGTCCAACTTCGTCGCGTGCAGCGCGGGAGCTACTCCGAACAGCAAGGCAGTCGCGAAAGCCACGCCAACACTAAACAGCAAGATTCGCCCATCCGGCTCAGCGTGTAGCATGAGGCTCGCGCCATTCGCCGGCAGCATATGCAGTAGCCCGCGCGTAGCCGCTACCGATAGCCCCAGTCCGAGCACGGCCCCTGTCAGGGACAACAAGATGCTTTCCACCAGCAGTTGTCTGATCAGCGCGCTGCGTCCCGCCCCAATTGCCAGACGCACTGCCGTTTCTTTCTGCCGCGCCATGGCCCGTGCGATGAGCAGGCTCGCCACATTCGAGCACGCGACCACGAGGATCAGACCCGCCATGCACATCAGAACCGTGAGTGCCGTCGAATATTGCTGGCGTAGACCCGAGTAGCCATTGGCGGCGGTCTCAACCAATGCTGCCCGGCTGAGGAACTGGTCTCGATCATGCTGGGAACGCCTGCTGATAGCTGGTTCTTCCGCCTCTTCCCGCAGGATCTGGTGAAACAACGGTTGCAGCGAGGCACGGGCTGATTCAACTGTGTACCCCGGCTTTAAGCGGGTGAAGATCTGAACCCACTGGCTGCGCCGGTTTCCCAGGTCATCTCGTCCGGGAGTCATCACCGGCGTCATCAGAATCGGAACACGGATGTCCGGCGAACGGGCTGGGTCTAGTCCCACAAAGCCTGCCGCCGATACGCCCACGATTTCCATCGGATAATCATTGACCAGAATCTTCCTGCCCACCACCCTCGGATCGCCGGCGAAACGCCGCATCCAGTATTGGTAGCTGAGCACAACCGAAGGCTGCCCTTTGTAGATCCGATCGTCCGCCTCCGGTGCGAACACCCGGCCCACCGCTGGACCAACGCCGAGGGCCTGAAAGTAATTACCCGAGATCAATTCCGCATTGACTCGTTCCGTGTCGCCGTCGATGGAAATAGAAGACGAAGTCTCAAATCGGCAGAACACAAAGTCGAAAGCCTTGGCGTTTCGCTGGAAATCCTGGTACATCGGATAAGAAGCTGTACGTGCGCCAGCGTTGCCGCCGAAGTGTGGACCGGTTGACCAGATCATGACCAGTTGCTCGGGATCGTGCACCGGAAGCAAGCGAAGCACAAGCTGGTCAAGCAATGTGAAAACTGCCGTATTCGCTCCAATGCCAAGTGCAAGCGATAAGACCGCAACCGTCGTGAACAACGGATTCAAGCGGAATTGCCGGGCCCCGTATCGTACATCGCGCCAGAGCGTCTCAAGTGACGGGATGGTTTGCATTTTCGTGCGCTCCTCCCGTAATAAAGTCGTATTGCCAAATTGGCGCCGTGCTGCCGAATCGGCATCGTTGGGCGTCATGCCAGCGCGAATGAATCGTTCTGTCAACAGACGCAAGTGCTCGTGCATCTCATGATCGAATTCGAAGTCCGGATTTCTTTTACCGAACAGACGCTTCAGTTTAGCCACCAGAATGCCTATCTGCTTAATCACGTTACTTCTGCCCTTCAAGACTTAATACGCGACCAATCACGCCCGAGATGCGATTCCAATTTTCGGTTTCGCGCGCCAACTGCTTCATACCGCTTCTCGTAATTGAGTAAAACCGGGCTTTGCGATTGTTTTCCGACGTGCCCCAATCGGAATCGATCCAGCCCTGTTGCTGGAGTCGCAGCAAAGAGGTATACACCGTACCTTCATTCAGCTGCAGTACGTCTTCGCTCACTTGCTCGATACGGCGCGCAATCCGGAAGCCATGTAGGGGGCCCATAGCGTGCAGGGTTTTTAAAGTCATAAGATCGAGCGTGCCTTGCAGGACTTCCGATCTCTTGACTTCGCCGGCTCTTCCTCTGGACATTACATAGAAGATTAGCATGTCTCCTTTGGCATATCCATAGATGTCACCTGAGTACGGCGCATCAGGGCTTGCGATTGGCGTAAACCTGCCGGGCACTAGCGCCCAAGCTAGGCAGCCGTATCGAAACAGAGACACCTTACGTCTTAACCTTCCGAGGACCAGGCTCCCTTTTCGCCTAACCCTGTGATCCATGTTCGGAAAACTGAACTGAGCAACTAACCGGAAAACGGCGGTAGATCCACCCTGGTCGTTAGCGTTCATCGGGAGTGCCTCGGCGAGGAGAGTGGGGATACGCGGCAAAGTGGATGCCGAGGCACTTTCGATAACGAGACTTGAAGGAAGCCGCTGGCGGGGCGGGCCGAGTATGGAGCTACTAGCGTGGTTTGGTAGTTACTGGAAGCGTGGACCGGCGTGAAAGCGGCTCGATAGCTTAGGAACGAGAAGCCGAAGAGGCCGAACGAAGCCGCTGAACCGGCTGTGGACTGGATGCAATCGAAGCAGGCCCGATAGATACCTCAAAGAGCGCGCACTGATACGAAGGCGTGCGTGAGCACGTCGTGGCGTCGAGTTGTGATGGCGAGTTGCTAAGAGGTGTCGATGGGTCTGCATCGTCTTTCGAGTTGAAGGGCCGAAAGCTTCTCGCGGATGTGCATGGGAGCGCCACAATGGGGACACTTCCAAACAACCTTCGTCGAGAGTTCGTGAGCGGGTGCGGGAATATCTGGGGTGAAGGCGAGTAGCTGGCGGCTGAGCGCGATGAGTTTAGTCCGACGAGCATTGGCTAAGAATCCAAACTGTCGAATGCGAACGAAGCCGCGAGGAAGTACGTGCTGGACGAAGCGTCGCAGGAACTCTTCGGCACTCAGAGTCATCAGCCGTTGCTTGTTGCCGCGCGCGTAATCTTTCCAGCGAAAGGTGACTTGGTCGGCTTCGTGAGCCACGATCCGATGGTTGCTAATGGCAACGCGATGAGTGTAGCGGCCGAGATAGCGGAGGACCGCCCCCGCGCCGCCGAAGGCGGCCTTGGCGTAAACCACCCAGTCCTGGCGGCGGAGTTTCTGTACAAAGGCCGCAAACTTCTTTGGTGCGGCGAGGGCGGCAGCCGCGCCACTGAAGTGTAGCTTCTTAAGTCGGAAAGCGCGGCGAAGTCCTCGGATAAACTTGCGCCGGCAGACCCTGCCGAGGACCTTGACGGGTAGGAAGAAAGCATACTTGGGGTGAATCCAGCGCTGGTGATCCGGTGCGAGCCCGCCAGCGGGAACCACGCAGTGAAGGTGCGGATGCAGGAGCAAGTTCTGACCCCAGATATGCAGAATGCTGAGGAAGCCAATCTCGGCTCCCAAGTGCTTCGGGTCCGCAGCGACTTCGAGCATTGCGTCGGCGCTCGAACGAAACAGCAGGTTGTAAAGCACCGTCTGGTTCCGTTGGCAAAGCGGATTCAGTTCATGCGGCAGAGTGAACACAACGTGAAAATAAGGTACGCCGAGCACTTCCTGCTCACGGGCGGCTAGCCAGCGTTGGCGCGCTTGCGTCTGGCACTTCGGGCAGTGCCGGTTACGACAGGAGTTATAAGAGATGGCCTGATGGCCGCATTGGGAGCAGGAATCGAGATGGCCGCCCAAGGTCGCTGTGCGGCAACGGGCGATCGCTCGCAGCACGGTCAGTTGCTGGAAGCTCAGCCAAGATCGATTCTTATCCAGAAAGCGGGCCTCGTGCGCGCGAAGGATATCCGCCACCTCCACGGCGGGGCGGCTCATTCGGGCTTATGCAGCCTCCGCGACCGTTGCAGTTTTGCGGTACTGGAAACCTGAACATGGTCGAGTGGATTCGGCGCTGCCTGCAGATGCTTCTGTGAAAGGTGCAGATACACCGTAGTGTGCGTGAGATCGGCGTGACCGAGCAGCATCTGAATGGTGCGAATGTCCGCGCCCGCTTCGAGCAGATGAGTCGCGTAGCTGTGGCGTAGCGTGTGAGGCGTGACGTGTTTCTGAATGCCGGCGCGCCTGGCGGCTTGCTGAACAGCTTCCCAGATGACCTTCGGAGTAATCGGCTTATCGGCACGCCAGCCGTTTTGTGTGCCCGGAAACAAATAAGTCTTGGGCCGCATCCACCGCCAATACTCGCGCAGTGTCTCGAGTAACTTCGCACTTAAGGGAACATCACGATCCACGCCGTTCTTGCTCCGCTCGATCCGTAGCATCATGCGCTGGCTATCGAGGTTGCTGACCTTCAGGCGACATAGTTCGCTGCGCCTGAGTCCGGCTGCGTACATCGTCAGGAGCATCGCTCGATGGAACAGGTTCCGAGCACAGTCGATCAGCCGGGAAACTTCCTCTTGGCTGAGGACGACCGGTAGTTGCTTCAGGCGCTTGGGGTAGGGCAGATCCTCCTTCATATCCCGGCGCTTCAGAACCTTGATGTAGAAGAACCGAAGCGCAGAAATCTGGATGACGACGGTGCCGTTCGCCAGTTTCCTGTCTTCGAGCAGATACACCTGATAGCGGCGAAGATCGTCAGGTCCGAGATGATCGAGCCGCTTCTGCACGTGTTGGCGGAACGCCTCCACCGCATGCAGATAAGAACGGATCGTTGTTTCCGAATAGGTGCGGCGCACGAGTTCCTCGCGCATCCGCTGCAGAAGTATGGTCACAGAGAACTCCTTTCTCTGCAACCAACGCTAATTCTTCAATCGTCCGAAACGCTCGTCCGGCCGCCGCGCCAGCGGCTTCGTTCTAGTCGCGAAGGGTTTACAAATCGTGTTCAGATTTGCAGGCCTGCGCAAACAAGCGGTTTTGCAACAAATCGAGGAGCTTGGTTTACGGTGATTTTTGCGTTGCAAAAAGGTATTGCATTAGCAGTTAGATTGGCAATAAATTTGTGCAATTCAGGCATCAGAAGGTTAGAGGCGGGGTCTTTAGGGTACTCGACCCGCGCTCGCCGAATTGCCTCTGGCGGCTAAATCAATACGCGTTCACCCTGACGCGCGCCGAGCAGGAACTGGGGGCTGATGATGCCGGTCATGGGCAGACGGGTGATGGTTGGCTTAATGACCAGCAGCGTGTTGCTCGTCTGCGTGTCGCGAGTCGTTTCGCTCAAGAACTGATTCAATCCTGGGATTTGGGCAAGACCGGCCAATCCATCTCGCGAGAACGTGTTCATGGAAGAATCGAGCCCTGCCAAAACGGCCCATTCTCCTTGCCGCATGCTTACGGTGCCCTTGAAGGCTCGCTCCGCGATAGAGGGAACTGTGTTGAACGTTTCGTTGCCAAGCGCTTTGAAATCAGCCTCGATATCGAGGTCGATATCCCCGTCGCCAGCAACGTGCGGAGTCATCTTCAGGACCAGCCCGAGATCCTCAAGAGTGATCTGCGGGGCAGGGTTATAGATCGAACCTTCGCCTTGGCTAAAGCCGGTGTAGATCGAACTCGCAATGGGGTACTTGTCGCCGATGTGGAAATTCGCGGTTTGCCGGTCGGCTATTACGACGGTCGCGTCATAGATGATCTTTGCGATGCTGTTGGAATAGCTGGCGAAGGCCGTCGCATCTGCCACGCCGACGCCAAAAAGGCTGGCACCTCCACCAAAAGTAAGGAACTGGGTAGGGCCGATGGCGGCGGGAAGAACGCTCTTCAAGCCTCCAAGCTTGCCGAAATCGATGAACTGAAAGAGGGTCTGCAGAGTAGCGCCGTAGTGATAGCTCTTGTCAGTGTCGACGGTTAAGAACTGCACGTCGAAGGAGACCTGGGCGCGCGGCAGCAGCAAGGCTTCCATCAGCGAGCGGGCTATCCCCGCCCGAGTAGCGCGGTCACGAATTACGACCATGCGGTTAAAGCTGTCCCAGCCGATGGTACGGAGGCTTAACAGGCCACGAACAGCATTGGCGGCATCGATCAGATCTTTCTCGGTGAGAGCCTCCTGCAAGGGGAAAGTAAGCACGACAACTGGCTCGAGTTGGTTCCGTTTAGCCTCGGTATCGACTGCGAAATCGATTATCTTGCTGGAAATCGGGAAGACGAAGGTGTGGGTTGCAGCAGTTGCTGCTTCGAGAGCGGTACGGAAATCAGCCGCCTGCAGTTCGAAGTGAATGAGAGGATCCGATTTGAGATCGACGTCTGTGACTGCACGAACACCATATGCGATTGCGACCTGCTCAAGGAGAGACTTTGCGTTGGCACGGATATCGAAATCGTGCTTCGCCGGATCAGCCTGCACATGAGGGACAGGTTGAAGAGCTCGCCAATCGGTCTGTGAGATGCGCTCGATCGGGGGTTCGGGGTGAGCGGCCTCATTCTCGGCGGAAAAGACGTCGTCCGCAATATTGGGTGTTTCGATTTTGGCTTCGCTCAGTAGCTTGGCCGCCGAAGCTAAAGCATCGCGGTTGGCGCGGTAAGACGAGTTTTGAGGGTCGCGAGCAGCCGCTTGCGCATAGAGCAGATAAGCACGTACGGTTTGACCTGAATCTTCAGCTTTGCGGGCAAGACGCGCCAAGCGGGCAGCTACCACATGGGTGTCGGCGGCCCAGCAGGCCGCGGCAAGAGCTAAGTAGAGTGCGATTAGCTGCTTCAAAACTTTCTGGACGTTTGCCGGGCTTCAGGCGTGCAACAATGAGGCACTTTTAGGAAAGATCAGTGACCCGGGGCAACATAGCCAGGGGGAAGAGCCGCGCCTTCGCCGAAGAAATACTCTTCCATCTGCTTGAGCAGGAACTCCTGAGCTTCCGTAGTACCAAGATTTAAACGATACTCGTTCATGATCATTTTCATCTGCTCCACCCACATGCCCCAAGCCTGCTTCGAGACGTTCTCATAGATACGCTGGCCTAATGGATGGCCGTCGAAAGGGACTTCATCGAGCCCAGGAAGCTCTTTTTGCAGTTTGACGCAGAAAACGGTACGGTCTGTCTTCGGGGCCGGCCCGGAAGTGGTCGCCATCACATTATTCTCCAAGATCGGTATATTTCGAGGATAGCCCAGCGAAGGAAGGTAAATCGCTGGGGATTAGCTGGCGCGAGGCAGGACGATTTCAGGTTCGGTGACAATCGATGCTTTGCGCAGTCGGCTCTCCTGCTCAAAAAAGTGGGAGAACCGCACTGGCGCGGGGCGTCCAGAGGCATGCTGCCGCTGCACAGCTTTGAAATAGCGGCGCAGCATTTCAGGGCGCGAGGACTTGCGCATGTGGGCCATCTCGACGTCTAGAAGCAACTCGATTTCCCATTGCGTAAAAGTGTTGCGGCGGATATTGCCTGCGATCAACTGCTGCAAAAGCAGGCAGAAAGATGTCCACTCAGGATTTGGTACCGGTAACTCAGTCACTCTTCAGAGAGTGTGGGTTCGGGCAGAAAATTCTAGGAAATTTCTGCAATTTGGTCTGTCGGCAAGGCACTTCGTAAAGGATAGTGCAAGCATTTCTGCTCCATGTAGCTTCCGAAGTTGCGGGCTTAGGCCTGTGGCCGGGTCTATTGGGTGGCCTGGCGTTGGTGCTGCTATTGAGCGGGCTGGACGATCTCATTCCGCTATTGATCTTGGTGCGAGGCGTGCTGCGGCGGAGAGATGAGACGGAAGGCAGAGACATCGAGATTCCAGAGCGGCGGACTGCCATCTTCGTGCCTTGCTGGCGTGAATCGGCGGTGATTGGCAGCATGGTGCGCCATAACCTTTCGGCGATACGTTACCGGAGTTTCGATTTTTTTCTGGGCGTTTATCCGAACGACCAAGAAACATTGAACACGGCTGGCCAACTGGCCAGCGAATTTCCGAATGTGCACGTGGCCGAGTGCCCGCATCCAGGCCCCACGTCAAAGGCAGACTGCCTGAACTGGGCCTACCGCCGGATGAGGTTGTTTGAAGACGAGCGCAAGGTCACTTTCGATACCGTTGTCTTGCACGACGCGGAAGATCTGATCCATCCGCAAGCGCTCTCGCTTATCAACCGCGAGAGAGCCCGGTACGAAATGGTGCAGGTGCCGGTCTTGCCGTTGCCGACCGGCATCGCCGACGTCACGCATGGCGTGTATAGCGACGAGTTCGCGGAATACCAGACGATTGACATGCGCGCGAGGCAGATGAGCGGTTCGTTTGTACCGTCGAACGGGGTGGGGACGGGCTTCGCGCGGGAAGTTCTGGCCGGTCTGGCCAACGAGCGTGAAGGGCAAGTCTTCGATCCATCGAGCCTGACGGAGGACTACGAAATAGGCGTTTACATTCACGCGCGTGGCTACAGGCAATGTTTTTCGCCGCTTTCCCGCAGCGGCGATGACTTCGTAGCGACGCGGGAGTTCTTTCCACGTGACATGCAGGCCGCCATTCGCCAGAGAACACGCTGGATTACGGGAATCGCCTTGCAATGCTGGGAGCGCCAGGGATGGAGAGGATCGTGGCGAACGCGCTATTGGTTCTGGCGCGACCGGAAGGGGCTAATGACAAATCCCTTGAGCGTGGCCGCGAATGCGCTCTTTATCGCGGGCTTGCTTGACTATCTCGCGAACTCAATTTTTCATCGGGCGTGGCTGTTCGAAATAAGAAGTCACGCGGTTGCAGCATTGTGTGCGGCGACGATGGTTCTGCAAGGCTGCCGACTGAGTATACGGGCGATATGCGTCGGGAAGATATTCGGAGTGGCAGCAGCTTTAACCGTTCCCTTGAGATGTTTCCATGCAAATTTAATAAATTGCACGGCTGGGCTCTGCGCTATGCGCGATTTCTTTGGCGCTCGCCGAGAGAAGCGCGCACTTACGTGGCGGAAGACGGAGCATGCCTATCCGGACCGCGAAGCCCTGCATGCACGGAGGCGCGAGCTGGTGGATGTGCTGATTGGCTGCGGTTACGTTTCTGAAGATCAGATGGCGCGAGCGCAAGAGGAACTGGCTGCGGACTCGACACTCGATCTGCTGCTTCTGGCGAACAAACTCGTAAACGAAGAAGAGCTATGCAGAGCGATGAGCCTGCAATCGGGACTGGCAACGGCCCGGGTAGATGCGAGAGACGTGAAAACACACTTCATGCGAAATCTTCCGGCGCACGTCGAGAAAAGATACGGATTGCTGCCCTTTGATGTGAAGGCAGGGAGGTTGCTGGTGGCAAGCGCGAGCGTACCACCAGAGAGCGCGTTAGATGAAATCAAGAAGATAGCTGAATTACCGGTGGACTTACAATTGGTAACGCAAAGCACCTACGCAAAACTGCGCGAAATGCTGTGAGCGGACGGGCGTGATTACGAGCCGGATTGGGCCGGAGGAGTTGGCGTCTGGGCTTGTGATGGATCGAAGATGCCGATGGGAGAAAACTCGCTGATTCTCCACTTGCCGTTCTCGCGGATGAAGCGCACGTGAATCTCGGCAGAGCGCTGGCTGTTGAAGTTGTTTTGCGGGTTGCTGAGGGTGATGGCCCAGCTGATTGTGGCCGTCGATTCTGTTTTCGAATCCGCTTCATCAAGCACATCGACTTCGTTCACGATTGAGAACGCGTTTGTCAGGCCGTAAAAATAGTCTCGGATTTTTTCGTAGCTCGCGAACGACTTGGAGAATGGCGCGATTGCGCCAGCAGGATCGCCCGCAGTCAGGGAAGAGGCTATTTCGCGAAGCCGCGAGCGTATATCAGCGGTTTGATCTGCGCTCACGCCAGTGGCTATGGTAAGCAACAGCATGACTTGCACCGCATGGTAGAACCGTCGTCTGCGGAGCCGTTTAGGTCCGGTAGCTGCCATTGATCTGAATATAGCCTTCGGTGAGATCGCAGGTGAAAAAGCGGGCTTCGCCTTCCGCCCTGCCGTTTAGCACCATACGGACGCGGACCTCGGGCTCGTCTAGTTTGGCTTTGAGCGCTGCTTCGTCAAAGTCCGCCGCGACACCGCCTTTGCAGACTAGGACGCGCTGCAGATAAATGTCGATCTTGCGCGGATCGAATGCGACGCCGGAGTAGCCGGCAGCGCACAGAATGCGGCCCCAGTTCGGATCACTTCCCGCAATGGCCGTCTTCACCAGAGGAGAGTTGGCGATCGAACGCGCTATCTTGCGAGCATCTTCCGAGGTTGAAAATCCAAGAGCGCGCACGATGACGAGCTTGTGAGCGCCTTCGCCATCGGCTGCGATCTGCTCGGCTAAGCTCTCCATCACCCAGGTGACTACTTCGGCCATTACCTTACGTTCTCTTTCATTGGGCTTCACTCTCGTGGCGCCATTCGCCAGTAGGACGACGGTGTCGTTGGTCGAAGTGTCACCGTCGACGGTGAGCGAATTATAGGATCGCTCGTTGGCACAGAGCAGAATCTCGCGCAAATACCGGGCAGATACAGAGGCGTCCATCATGACGAAGCCGAGGGTGGTGGCCATGTTCGGCTGAATCATGCCGGAGCCTTTCGTCATCCCAGCGACGCGCACTGTACTACCGCGTAACGGAACCTCTTCGAAGGCGACTTTCACGCGTGTATCGGTGGTCAAGATGGCGCGGGCAACAGCGTCGAAGTTGTCGGGTGAAAGCCGGGCCACCAATTCGGGAACCGCGTCGGTGAGCAGCTTGCCATCCAGCTCGACTCCGATCACGCCGGTGGATGCGGGCAAAACATATTTTGGCTTAGACCTGAGCGCCTTTGCGACAGCTTTGCAGGCTGCGAGAGCAACTTGATCTCCGGTACGGGTTGCGCAGTTTGCGTTGCCAGCGTTTATAAGGACGGCGGCGACCTGGCCCCTGGCCGATTTCAGATGCTGGCGGGCCAGGCGAACGGGTGCGGCCTGGACGACATTTTGCGTGAAGAGAGCGGCCGCCTGAGCAGGAGTATCTGAAACAATCAGGGCGACATCGTCCTGCTGCTGCTTCCGGATGCCGGCATAGGTCGCAGCGTAGCGGAAGCCAGTTGGAAGCTTCAAACCGGTTCTCCGAGCGAGTGGTTATCACGTATTTTGTGGCCGTTTAGGAATGCTTCGGCATCCATGGGATTCTTGCCGGCAGGTTGAACTGCAATCAATTCAAGACTCGTATGCGCGCCGCATCCGGCGAACAAGCGCCGATTCTCAACTCTCAGCAGGCCAGGAGCAAAGCCGCGGCTTTCGGCTGGACGCGCTCGCAGAATCGATAACTGGGCGCCTCGGAAAACAGTATAGGCGCCAGGCCACGGAGTAAAGCCCCGCAGCCGGTTATAGATTTGGTAGGCCGGTCGTGACCAGTCGATCAGCCCGTCTTGCTTTTTCAAGATAGGCGCGAGCGTCGTATCGGCTTCGTTCTGCTTCGTCGGGCAGATTCTACCCCCTTCGATCTGAAGCATGGCTTCGAGAAGGAGTTCCGCGCCAATCGGTGCGAGCCTGGCGCTCAATTGCGGTGCGGTCTCATCCGGTTCGATGCCGACCAGCTGGGCGAGAAGCATATCACCTGTATCGAGGCCAGCATCGATTTGCATGATCGTCACACCAGTTCTCGTTTCGCCATTCGCAATCGCCCATTGAATAGGAGCTGCGCCACGGTACTTGGGCAGCAACGAAGCGTGCACATTCAGAATGCCATGCTGCGGGATATCGATAATACTTTGAGGAATAATCTGCCCATAACCGACCACCACCATGAGCTCAGGAGCGAAACTGCGAAGCAGCTCGGGTACTGGCGCGTGGCGAATTCGGTCAGGCTGGTGGATTGGAAGCCCAAGAGCTTTGGCGGAAATCTTGATGGGTGATTCAGCGACTTTATTTCCGCGCCCTTTTGGACGATCAGGCTGTGTGAAGACCGCGGCCACGTCATGTTCGACGGCGAGAGCCCGCAGCGAGGGGACCGCAAATTCGGGCGTGCCCAGGAAAACAACGCGCATGGATCCCTTACCGCGCTACTCCCACTCACCGGCTTTTTGCAGCTTTCTGATCTTGCGCCGGATGATATCGCGTTTCAACCCACTCAGGTGGTTGATAAACAAGATGCCGTTCAGGTGATCGATCTCGTGCTCGAAAGCGCGCGCAAGTAGCTCTTCACCATTCAGTTCGAGCCGCTCACCTTGTTCATTCTGAGCCCGTATCGCCACCTTACTGGCGCGCGTGACTGCCTCGCGAAAGCCCGGGATGCTCAGACAGCCTTCTTCGCCGGTCTGTTTGCCTTCACGAGAAATAATCTCGGGATTGATGATGACGATCTTTTTCGTTTCGTCTTCACCCACGCTGATGTCAATCACGGAAACGCGTTTTCCGTGGCCGATCTGAGGAGCCGCCAAGCCTACGCCCTTAGCTGCGTACATGGTCTCCCACATATCTGCAATGAGGTCCTTCAGATCGGGCGTGTCGAACTCAGTCACGGGCTCCGCGGCTTGCTCCAGCATGGGCTCGCCGTACTTCAAAATTGTTCTAACCATCTAGCGATCGAGAAATCCTAAAAACTTTTTACTTGCGCCAGGTAAGCCTGGTAATTGCGCCGTGTCTCACTGAGCGAATCTCCCCCGAATTTTTCGAGGAAAGCCGAAGTAAGCGTGATAGCCGTCATCGCCTCGCCGATGACGCCCGCAGCGGGCACAACGGTCACATCGCTGCGCTCATACGCCGCAAGCGCGGGGTCCCGCGTCAGCAGGTCAACCGATTCAAGCGGGCGGCGCAAGGTCGAGATCGGCTTCAAGAGACCGCGCACGACGACGTCCTGCCCGTTCGTGATGCCACCCTCCAATCCGCCAGCGCGATTGGAGCCGCGCTTGAACTCCTGCTGCGCTTTATCGTACTGAATGGTGTCCTGCACGGCCGACCCATACGACATCGCCCCCTCCTCGGCAAAGCCGATCTCCACGCCTTTTACCGCCTGGATCGAGACGATTGCCTGGGCGAGACGGCCGTCAAGACGGCTGTCCCAAGTAATGTGTGAGCCTAAACCCGCCGGCAAGCCATGCGCCACTACTTCAAAGATGCCGCCGATGGTGTCTCCCGTGCGATAAGCGTGATCGACGGCTTCTTTCATGCGCTGCTCCGTCGGACCATCGACGCAACCGAGCAGCACTTCATCACGGTGACTGAGTATCACGAGTTCTTCCCAGAGCGCCTCACGCTCGAGCCGGATCGGACCCACGCCGACTACGTGGCTAAGTACTTCTATGCCGAACTGACTCAAGAAGATCTTTGCAATTGCGCCGACCGCTACCCGGGCGGTAGTCTCGCGGGCGCTCGCGCGCTCCAGGATGTAACGCGCATCGTTGAAGTTGTACTTGATGGCGCCAGCCAAGTCCGCGTGACCCGGACGGGGACGGTGAACTGGCTTCGATTTGCCGGGGACGGCATCGGCGGCCTCCACTGGAAGAATGCCGCTCCAATTTTTCCAATCTTTGTTCTCTATGAGGATGGCGATGGGTGAGCCAATTGTCTGCGAATGCCGAACGCCGGAGACGATACGCGCCTGATCCGTTTCGATTTTCATGCGACCTCCCCGGCCATACCCTTGCTGGCGGCGCCAAAGCTGCCGGTTCAGGTAATCTATAGGCAAAGGTACGCCAGCAGGAATACCGGTGAGTGTGGCGACGAGGCACTCTCCATGAGACTCCCCTGCCGTTTCGAAACGGAGCATCGGAAGTTTTTATGGTAACGGAAGCGGGATAATTTGCAGAAAGCCGTTCGCTAGCGTAATTCCTATCGAGCAGTCGCAAAAACCTAATTCAGTGCGAGCTTTGTGCGGAATAGTTCGATGGATCACCGGTGGCTCCCCAACCAGGTTGGGGCTCACCGTGAAGGGCTGCATGTCGGAGTGGCGGCCCATCCGCGTGGGATAATCCATCCAGGCAGACGACCCTTGCGCGATTCGATAGATGGAGGCCAGAGCCGGGTCCGCACAGTTATCGAGAGCGCCTTCCGGCGCAGAAGCCTGGTGCTCACAGTAGAACACTCGGCGTTCGCAGTAGCTGCGATGGGTGGCGGCGCGACGCTCATGCTGCTGCTCGGCACGGATATTCTGAACTGGCTATCGCTGGTTTTGCTGGCGGCGGCGGGGCTCACGATCACATACATTCGTCTTCGAAAAGGAATATCTAGCAGGTACCGCGTGGCGCAAATAGTCGATAAGCGCCTTCACTTAAGTGATTCGCTTTCGACAGCGTGGTTTCTGCTCGAAGATTCTGCGCAGCGCGAGAACATGCTGGCGAAGGCCCAGATACGCTCGGCGGAGCAAGCTGTGCGAGGCGTTGACAATGCGTTGGTATTTCCCTTTGTGTGGAAGCGAACGTGGGCTTTGGCCGCAGCATTGATTGCTGTTGCATCCGGCCTGTTTGTTTTGCGCTACTTGGTGACGAGCAGCCTGGATCTCACGCGGCCACTCATTCCAGTTCCCTTCTCGTCGATGGCTGAGGTTCTGGAGAGAATCGAGAAGCTCACGCATCGAGATAGTACGCTGAAACAAGCGGGTGTCAAAGGAGATCAGCAAGGGCTAAGGCGAGGAGCGGGGCCGGAGCAGAATGAGAAGCGTGGCCAACGCGCGAGGACTCCTGGGCAACTGTCGAACGGCGCTGGCGCTGCGTCAGGCGATAAGAGTTCGCAACAGCTGGGGGCTTCGCCGAATACTGAAAAGAAGGATTCGGCATCACTCGAGCGGAGCAAAGAAAGCGGCGCACCGTCAGCGAACACAACGCCACAACGAGACGCTGCGGTCAACTCCGGCCGGCCTTCTCAAGGCGATCAGACCGAGGACAGAGATGCACGGAACAATGAAGCGCATCAGCCGGCATCCGGATTACTCGACCGCATGAAGGACGCGCTCTCCGGGCTTATGGCTAAGATGCGCCCGCAGGATGGCGCCCCGAGAAACGTAGAGCGCCAGCGGGATTCTAGGCCCGGCGAGCAATCGGCTGAAAACAACGGGCAGAATGAGCAAATGCAGCAGGAGGAGCGGAGCTCACAGGAGAATCAGGCCAACGGCCGCGAGCAGAGCACGCAAAGTCAACCCGGAGCGGAGGCCTCAGAGAAGTCGGCAGGAACACGGGGCCATTCTTCGGAGGACGGCACGAAGAGGAAAGGATCGGACGCGCAATCGGGCATCGGGCGGCAGGACGGCGAAAAGAGTTTAAAAGAAGCGGACCAATTGCGGGCGATGGGTAAGTTGGACGAAATCATCGGCAAGCGTTCCGCTAATCTTACCGGTGACGTTACTATGGAAACGCAGTCGAGCCATCAGCAATTGCAGACACAGTACTCGGGACGGGTAGCACGGCATTCGGATGCGGGCGGAGAGATCGATCGCGATCAGGTTCCGGTAGCTTTACAGAAATACGTTCGCGAATACATGGAACAGGTGCGAAAGCAGGCAAAGGATGACAAGTAATCTTGGAGAAGAGGGCCGGGAATTATGGATGAGCAGCTAGTGGGCACCTTAAAACATGGCGAGTATAAAGCGGACATCTTCAGCACGAGCATGCCCGGGGAGTTTAAGGTTCTCTACCAGGATCCATCCGGCAAGACACTGGTCGAGGCGCCCCTCACAGGCATCAGCAGCTACCGGCAGCGTGAAAGCGAAATCCTTGATCGATTGAAACGGCTCTCAGAAGGTGTAAAACCTCCAGACACGCCGGATCAGGGCGACTCGGGCGAGTATTAAACAGCACCGCAGAAACACGAAAGCCGTCTAAGCCCGCAAATTGGAGGATCGTGCAGTGGTATGAGTTTTTGAGATCCAGATCGAACGGAGTAAACGGGGCGGCTCGGAAGGCCGATTTTCCCAGCCGTCACGGGATCCCGAGATAGTGCCCTTACTTCACGAACTGCACGGTCACGCGCAACCCCATCGGCAAACTCGCGGCATCGGGCTGTAGATCGATTAACGCCTCCAGAATGTCGCGATCGCTCTTATCTGCCGGATTTCCGGTCTGCACTGTCTTGCGGCCCATAATCGAAGCAATGCGCTCGAGCGTGCCGTCGAAGCGCCGCCCGGGGTAAGCTTCCGAAGTTAAAACAGCCCTTTGCCCCACGTGTACTTTACCGATGTCGCGTTCGTCCACTTCCGCCCTGACGCGCCTGCCAGAAAGATCGGCAATCGTAAACAGCGGATGCGGAGCGACCGTTGAAAACGACTCGCCCTCCCGCAGATCGACGCGCAGGATGGTTCCTCCCACCGGAGCCACCACCGTGCATTTTCCGACCTTCTCACCGGCCAGCTTGACGCGATCTTCGGCTGCCGCCAAGTCTGCGTCGGCCTTAGCTACCTCTTCCTCGGTCGGTCCGGCATTCACCAACTCTTCGTTGCGTGACGCTTCTTTCAATTGAGCTTCGGCGACATCGTAGTCACGCCTTGCCTGATCATAAGCCGACTTCGAAATCGCTGCCGCCTCGGTTAGTTGCGTCGCCCGATTCAGTTCGGCCGACCTATGCTCCACTTCCGCTCGCGCCGCCTCGGTCTTCTGAGCCGCCGCTTCACGTTCCTCTGGGCGGCTTCCGCGCAGCAGACGCGCCCGCGCCTGTTTCACGCTCTCCGCTTCTGCCTGGGCTACCGACAAGCCCGATCGCAAATCGCTGCATCCAATTTCGGCCAGCACTGCGCCTTGCTCCACTGTCTCACCTTCGCGCACGTGAATCGCCTGCACTACACCGTCGGTTGCGGCGCCTACCTCGGTCGTGTCGGTGCGGCCCTCGATGCGTCCCGGACATGCCACCACCACCGAATCGGCATCGGCGCGTTTTTCCGCGGACGTGAAATGCATGGCGGACACCGTTGGACTCGAGGTCAGCATCCGGACCAGCAATCCGATCAGGCACAAGCCAAGCAAACCAATCGACATGCGAACCGCGCTCTTCTTCATTTCGTCTTTCTTCCTTCTCCCGCTACGCGACCGTCTTCCAGCGTTATTACCCGGTCGGCAAAATTACTCCATCGCGGATCGTGCGAAACCACCACGGTCGTATAGCGCCGCTCGTCCGATAATTTTCTAAGCAGCTCGCAGATTTGTTTCCCCGAATGCGAATCAAGTGAAGCAGTGGGTTCATCGGCCAGCAACACTTGGGGGCTCGCCAGCAGCGCGCGCGCAATCGCCACCCGCTGCTTCTCGCCGCCGCTAAGCTCTTTAGGCTTTAGATTCAGCTTACTCCCTAGGCCCAGTTCCGTCAGTACCCGGCACGCATCTTCGCGATCCTGGGTGTCCCGCGCGCCCCGTACATCTTTTGCGATCAGAACGTTATCCACGGCCGATAACGCGTGCAACAAACGAAACGCCTGAAATACGAACCCGATATGATCCCGTCTTAGGCGCGTGCGCTCGTCTTCTCCCAACCTGCTGATGTCTTCCCCGTTCAAAAAAACTTTCCCGCTGTTCGGTCGCAATAGCGCTCCGAGCACCGAGAGCAGCGTCGTTTTTCCGCTGCCGGACGGCCCCATAACTAAGGTCAGCGTGCCAGGCTCGAATTCCAGTGACACCTCATCGACGGCAGCCATCCGCGCATTGGCCGGTCCGTATAAAACGCTCACTTTTTCAACCGCCAGTCGACGTTCAGGCACGAAATACCCTGGCAGGCTCCACGCGAAGAGCGGCTTTCACCGAGAGAATCGAGGCCAGCACGCACATTCCCAGCGTCGGAACGAGCGCCCCCAGGGGCAGCCACCACGGAGTGTAAACCCACGGGATGCTCGCCAGCGCCACCCTCACTATGGGGGCCGTAATCAGCGTGCCCAAAATATATCCACCGAGCCCGCACATTACCGCCTGTGCAACAATCACACCTGTGATAAACGCGCGGGATCCACCGATCGCCTTTAGCGTGGCAAATTCTTCGATGTTCTCCATGGTGGTTGCGTAGATCGCTTGCGACACAATGGCCAGCCCGATAAAGAATCCAAGCAACGCAGCCATCAGGATCGCTCCCCCCGCCCCCGTCTGAGTGAGCCAGTACCAGCGCGCCTTGCGCGAAAACTCAACGCGCGTCCAGACATCTACATTTGGAAAACGCGACCGGAGCAGTCGCTTCACACCGTTCACCCGCACGCCCCGCCTCAGCTTCAGCAGCAGAAACATCGTCTCGTCGCGTCCGAGCTGAATGTACTTCGCGGCATCGTCATAGGACGTGAAAACGTAGGGACTGCCAAGGAACGAGCTAAAGCCGGATGTCACGCCAATTACTTCGGCATGCAAGTTGTTCGCTTCCACCTCGGAAGGCACGTGCCGGACGTCGAGGAGGGCGGCATTGCTCTCATCGATGATGAGGCCATCGGGCGCGACCGGACCCGAGTCCCCTGCCAGGTGAGGCATCGGAAATCTGGGGCCCACTTCCGAATCGGCGCCTACCAGTACCACTTCCTGGCGCGCTCCGTTCGCCTTCCGGATCTGAATTTGCCCCGTTGAGATCCGGCTCGCTTCCACCACGCCTGGAATACCGCGTGTGATCTCTACCAGCCGGCGCTCAATCGGCACCGGAAATTCGAAACAGGGCACGCCGCGCCCGGTAATCCAGATATCGGCATCCGTAGAATCGATGATCTTCGAAGCCGCTCGCATGAAACCGAGCAGAATACTGCCTTGGAATACCATCAGGAACACCGCGCACATAATGCCAAGCACGGTGACTGTGAAACGCATCCGGTCATGCGCGATGTTGTACCACGCCAGCCGCATGCTAACGCGCGTGCCGATTTGCCATCAGTTTCAAGGGACTAGGGAGAAACCTGCCCGTGGCACTACGATATTGCGCGTAAGCCTGCGCCAGCGGACTCGAAGCGAATTTATTTTCCTCGGTGCGCGCAGCGATCAGGTAAAGCACGAACATCACTACAAACGTTAGCGCCAGCCGGATGTTCAGCGTCGCCACCGCGCCAGCCAGCCAGGCGAGCAGATACGAGCAATAGAACGGATGCCGCACGAAGCGGTACGGTCCATGCTGCACGAGGTGCAACTGCTCGCTTTGCGAGAAGCAGGCCGCCAGCGGTTTGAGCCGGTGCGCCGTAATGGTCCACCAGAAAATTGCTAAGGCAAGGCAGTAGAGCACCGCGCCGGCGATCACGGCCGGCAAACGAAGCACGGGCGTACTCAGGACGGTTACGAAATGCAGCAGGGCAAAGATGCTGCCGGTTAGGAAGATGATTTTCAGCCCTACAGTCATCCGTTCCGGCTTCACAAAAAAATTGCGAACGGCCCAGGCGAAGCTCGCAAAACAGGTCAGCAGCAGAACTGCCAGTAACACTTGGAACAACGAGAAAACCATAGGTCTTAAACTGCCTGCGCTGGAAACTTAGTCGGTAGCTTACGGAATCTTATCAAAATTTCTGAAAGGGAATGCCCGTACCGAAACGGGACCGGCTTTGGAACCCACCATGGCACCTGGGGCCCGCAACGCGCCTGACTTGCTAATCCTTTCAAGTACTTAACGAAAGTTTCAGCTTGGTTTCCCGCATGCCTTAACCAGGGCATGAACTTCTGGTTGATCCTCTTCGCCGCCCAAATCGCTGTCACCGTTTTTGCCGTGCTCCGCGAGAAGAAAGGCAATGTGTCATTCGCGGGCGATAAGCTCAGCTACCGGAGCTAAAGCCGTTAGCGGCAATCGCTACCGGCCGTACAAGAACACGCACGGTTCGTGCCGGCTCTCGCCACCGTCATTCACCGCGTACAACTTGTAGCTCTTGTGGTTGCCCCACAGAGATCCCGCCGCGTGCTCGCCATCGACCCGCAGCGCATAAAATTCGATATCGAGCTTGTCTAAAATCGCTTTGTCGTCGTTATAGAGCTTCGAAACCCGCTTCAATGTCTCGAGCACGGAATCTTTGGGGGACATGCCGCGCCGCATGCTCTCGACAATTGTGTGCCCCCCGGCCACACGGATATTCAACTCGCCCACGCCCGTAGATCCCGCGCCGCCCACATCCGGGTCCACAAATAATCCTGCCCCGATGATCGGCGAGTCTCCGATCCGTCCTGGGATTTTCCACGCCAGCCCGCTGGTGGTAGTCACGCCCGAAATCTCTCCATTGGCATTCAGCCCGAGGCAATTGATCGTGCCGTACGTCGGATGCATGGCCATCTCCCAGGCCCATGCCAGCGTCTCTCTATCCGCGCGCGGAAATCTCTCTTGAAGCTGATCTAGTGGCGGCCTTGCCTCGGCCGTCAGATTATCTTTCATCGAGATCCAGTTATTGAACGCGCCCGGCGACCGCAGGCTCTCCTTCCATACCAGCCATGCCGTCCGTGATTTCTCCGTCATCAGGTCTTCGCGTTGGTACCCCTGTGCTTCCGCAAAGCGCGTCGCCCCCTCGCCCACAATCATCACGTGCGTAGTGTGATCCATCACTAGCTTGGCGATTTTTGAGGGCGTCTTGATGCCTTGAATCGCGGCTACCGATCCGGCGCGCCGCGTGGGACCATGCATTACGGAGGCATCCAGCTCCACCACTCCGTCCTCATTCGGTAATCCTCCATAACCAACGGATGTGTCATTCGGATCCAGCTCGACTATATTGACGCCGGCAATCACGGCGTCGAGCGTGTCCGCGCCGCTCGATAACATCTCTCTTGCCTTCTGGCAAGCGGCCAGGCCATTCGCGCTCGAGATGACGACAGGCTTTTTGCCTGCGCCGCCCTGTTTGGCCTCTGCCGCTCTCGCACTGGCAGCTATCGCGGCCGTCCCAGCTATCCATTCGCGCCGGTTCATCATGATCTGTTGGTTTTACCATAGCGCCGCGGGCGGGTTGGCCGAATTTGGAGCTAAACTACAAGGCAGGAATGGCTAACGAGGGAAACGGCGACTACGACTGGCGCGAGGAAATGCGCCGCAACTGGGAAGATCACAACCCGCTCCGCGTATCATTCGCAGAGTTGCGCGCCTCTATCGAGATGCGGCGCGACCCAGACCTCCGGCTGCATGCGGACGTTCAGAATTTGCTCAAAGATCCCCACAAGCTCATCGATCGCATCCCACCCGAAAGTCTGCGCTAGAAAGGCGGAGACTCGCTCAGTCGTACGATAAAGAGTCTCATGACAGAGCAAGTCCCGCCTGCGCGAGCCCTTCACGGTGTCATCGGGGTGCCGGGTGATAAGTCTATTTCACACCGCTACGCCATGCTGACGGCAATTGCGGAAGGCGATTCCAAGATCTATAACTATTCGACTGGAGCCGACTGCCACTCCACTCTCGCCTGCATGAGCGCCCTTGGGGTACAACACGAATTCACCTCCGAAGACGGCCGTCAGGTTCTCACCGTGCACGGAAAAGGTGTCCACGGACTCACTGCGCCCTCTTTCGTGCTTGACGCGGGCAACTCCGGCTCTACCATACGCATGCTGTCCGGTATTCTCGCCGCGCAGCCCTTCACCACCACAATCGCGGGCGACGAATCGCTTTCGAAGCGCCCTATGCGCCGTATTATGACTCCCCTCGCGCAGATGGGCGCGCGCCTCGAAGCTCACGAAGACCAGTTCCCGCCTGTCACCATTCACGGTTCGCCGCTGCGTCCGATTGCTTTTGAAATGCCAGTGGCCAGCGCGCAAGTGAAGAGTTGTGTTCTGCTTGCAGGCCTGTATGCCGGCGGCGAAACTACGGTTCGCGAGCCTGTCGCCACGCGCGATCACACCGAAATCGCTTTGCGGGAGCTCGGCGCCGATGTCTCGCTCCACCCGCGCTTTGTCCGGCTACGCGGACCTGCTCATCTTTCGGCCAAGACACTTGTAGTCCCGGGCGACCTCTCGAGCGCCGCATTTTTTATCGTGGCTGCTTTACTAATCCCCGATGCCGATCTCATCATTACCGGAGTCGGCCTAAACCCCACCCGCACCGCGCTGCTCGACATTCTCGGCAGTATGGGCGCTTCAATCAAGCTTCTGCAAATGGAGGAGATCAACGGTGAACTCATCGGCAACCTTCAGATCAAAGCCTCGCGCATGAAGGGCGGCGTAATCGAAGGTGCAACCACGGCAGCAGTCATCGACGAAATTCCTATTCTGGCGGTTCTTGGGGCGGCAAGCCAAGATGGCCTGCGCGTGCGTGATGCCGGCGAGTTGCGCGTAAAGGAAACCGATCGCATCGAAACCATCGCCCGAAACCTTCGCGTCATGAACATCACAGTGAACACCACGGAAGACAGTCTCGAGATCCCTGGACAGCAGCAGTTTCGCGCTGCCGAAATCGAATCCCGCGGAGATCACCGTATCGCCATGGCCTTCTCGGTTGCGGCTCTGCTCGCGGATGCGTCTTCTGTGATTCACGACGCGCAAGCCGCATCGATTTCGTTTCCGGGGTTCTACGATACACTCCGCGGTATCACGCAATAGTGTCTGTTATGGACGATTCAGTTGAAGCCGATCTTAGCCATGAGAGCCTGATTCACGATCTCAATAACGTTTTCGAAACCATCACGGAAGCCGCCGAGTTGCTGAACTCCGACCGGCGCTGGAAGCCCCTTGCTGCGACGCTCTGCCGCAGTGTCAAGCGCGGTAAGCGGCTGCTCGGCGCCATACCGGACAAGACGCCCAATCTCGCCGCCATCGTGGACGACGCGATTCAATCGGTGACCGACTATTGCGCGGCAGCCCGTAAGCCACGCATGCGCTGGATACGGCGCATTCCCTCCGGCGTGCGCCTGCCCGGTTCATCCAAGGATTGGGAGCGGGTCTTTGTCAATCTCTTCCTGAATGCCGTTGAAATCATGCACGGCCCCGGACGCATCGAAATCGAATCTGAAATCGCCGGCGACAGCTTGTCCATCACTGTTTCGGACAATGGGCCAGGCATTCCGGCGGACCTTCTCCCCCGGCTCTTTCGCCCTAACGTATCGACCAAAACCGGAACCTCTGCGCGTTCCGGTCTTGGCCTTCACATCGTTGCATCTATCGTGGGAAGGTACTCGGGCCAGGTCAGCGCGGCCAATAAGGAGCGCGGCACCGGGGCCATCTTCAGTATTTTTCTTCCGGAGAGCTGAGATTCGCGCTGATATTTCGTCACGTCCACCTAAGAGGGCGTGTCTACGTTTTTTGTCTGCATTTTTCGTTTCTGAAGACGCAGCCGCAGCAAACTAATCGATGAAATATCTCTGCATACATTGCCATTTTTATCAGCCTCCGCGTGAGAATCCCTGGCTCGAGCAGATCGAGTTGCAAGACTCTGCTTACCCCTATCACGATTGGAACGAACGCATCTCGGCCGAGTGCTATGGCCCGAATTTGGCCGCTCGCATCCTTGACGATCAGCAGCGAATCACGCGCATCGTGAACAACTATTCACGGATCAGCTTCAATTTCGGACCGACCCTCCTCTCCTGGGCAGCCGAGCACGACTCCGAAATGTATAGGGGAATCGTCGAAGCCGATCGCAGGAGCCAGAAGCAGTTTTCAGGTCACGGCTCGGCCATGGCGCAGGCTTACAACCACATCATCATGCCGCTCGCCAACAGCCGCGACAAGCGGACACAAATCCGCTGGGGCATTCAGGATTTTGTGAGCCGCTTCGGCCGGCCGCCGGAAGGCATGTGGCTGCCCGAAACTGCGGTGGACGACGAATCCCTCAACCTGATGGCGGAAGCCGGCATGTCGTTCGCCATTCTCGCTCCCCACCAGGCCAAAGCCATCCGCCCTCTCAGTGGCGGTGATTGGGAAGACGTCACCAACTCCAAAATCGATCCCACTCGTGCTTATTTGTTCAAAGCGCCGGGTGGACAAAGCATCGCGCTTTTCTTTTATGATGGGCCGATATCGCAGGCGGTCGCCTTCGAGGGGCTGCTCGTCAACGGAGAGAAGTTCGCCAGCCGCCTGCTCGGAGGCTTCTCCGATGCGCGCGCTAACTCGCAGATGGTCCACATCGCCACCGATGGCGAAACCTATGGGCATCATCACAAGCACGGTGAGATGGCTCTCGCTTACGCTCTCGATTACATCGAAACGAAGAAGTCCGCACGCATTACGAACTACGGCGAATTTCTTCAGCTTTCGCCGCCGGCATGGGAAGTCAAGATTTACGAACGCACGGCTTGGAGCTGCGTGCACGGGGTTGAGCGCTGGCGCAGCAACTGCGGGTGCAATTCCGGGCGGCCCGGGTGGAACCAGGAGTGGCGAAAACCTTTGCGTGAAGCGCTCGATTGGCTGCGAGACTGGGTCAATCCGCGCTTTGAAACCGTAGGAGCGACCCTGCTACGCGACCCCTGGGCCGCTCGCGACGCCTATATCCAGATCGTCCTTGATCGCCACCCGGAAGTGCGCGAGCGTTTCGGCAAAGAGCATTTCCTTCGCCCCTTGGACGCCTCGGAGCAGGTCCTCATCTGGAAACTGATGGAACTGCAGCGTCATGCCATGCTCATGTACACCAGCTGCGGCTGGTTTTTCGACGATCTCTCCGGCATCGAAACCGTGCAGGTTATCCAGTACGCCGGCCGCGTTGTGCAATTGGCCGAGCAGCTCTTCACCGAGTCGATCGAAACGCAGTTTCTCGAGCGCCTCGCGCTCGCCAAGAGCAACCTTTCGGAGTACGGCAACGGCGCGGACGTTTATCAGCGCTATGTGAAACCTTCGATTGTCGACCTCGAAAAAGTAGGCGCGCATTACTCGATCAGCTCTCTGTTCGCTCCTTATGGCGATCGCACTGACATCTTCTCCTACGCGGTTAAACGCCTTGATTACCACACTCGCGACTCCGGCCGGATGCGCATGGCCCTCGGGCAGGCCAGCTTCACCTCCAAGGTCACGCAGGAATCGGAAGTGCTTACCTTCTGGGTGGTCCACTTCGGCGATCACAACGTAGCGGGAGGAGTCAAAAAGTTTGGCGGAGAATCGGCCTACCAGGAGCTGCTCGAATCGATTAGCGAGTCGTTTTCACAAGTAGATATTCCTGAAGTAGTGCGCATGTTAGACCGGCGCTTCGCTGAAAAGACGTATTCGCTGCGTTCGCTATTTCGCGACGAGCAGCGGCGTATTGTACGCATCATTCTCTCGAGCACGGTCGCCGAAGCCGAGGCCGCGTATCTGCAGTTATATGAGCATCACGCATCGCTCATGCGCTTTCTCGCCAGTTTGGGAACTCCCATGCCGCGCGAGTTTACGGCCGCCGTTGAATACGCGCTCAACAGCCTCTTGCGCCGGGCCTGTTCCGCTGAAGAGCTCGATGCTGAACGCATCCGGAATCTGTTGCGCGAAGCCCAGGCCAGTCAAACGAGCCTGGATAAAACAACGCTCGAATTCATTTTGCGGCATAAAATAGAATCGCTTGCCCGGCGGTTCATGGCCGATTGCTTGAGTCTCGAAGCTTTGGAGAATCTGCGGAGGGCTTTGAGCATCGTGAAGCAAATGCCTTTTCCGATAAACCTCTGGTCGGTGCAAAACGACATTTACGCCCTCGGAGGTAGTGTCTACGCTCGCGCGCGCAGAAAGGCCGCGCGCGGCGAGAGCCAGGCGCAGGGCTGGCTGTCGAGCTACCTGCAGTTGTGCGAGCTACTCGCGATTCGGGTGGCGTAAGCGTAAGCGCTCAGGCGTACGTCATTTCAGCAGTGATACTATCGGGTCTCGTCAACGAGAGCCGATTACGTGCAAGATAAGGATCTATATTCGGGGCTAATCCGATTGCATGTTCTGCATCACGCCTGCGAGGGTGAAATCTTCGGTCTGGACATGATCGAAGAACTTGGCCGGCATGGTTACCGGCTCAGTCCAGGCACCATGTACCCGGTCCTGCACGGCTTGGAGAAGAGGGGTTATCTCAAGTCCTCTGCGTTCCGCTCCGGAAGAGTGCGGCGGCGCGTTTACAAAGCGACGCCGTCAGGCCGCCGAGCTTTGAAAGCGGCCAGGCAGAAGGTTCGCGAGTTATTTGGCGAATTGATCGAGGGCAAATGACTGCGACAAGATCGTTCAGCCTTTTCGGATTCTTTCTCTTGGCCTGCACGGCATGGGCCCAGGAAACCAACACCAGACGGTTAACAATCTCAGAGGCTGTCGAGCGCGCGCGAAAATTTCCCTCCGTCGAAGCTTCCGAGGAGCAGGTGAATGCGGCGGCAGCGGGCATTCGCATCGCGCGCACGAACTATTTGCCTAGCGTGAACGCGCTAGGACAGGTAAATCGCGCCACACGCAACAACGTATTTGGATTGCTTTTGCCGCAAACCGTGATTCCGAATATCTCCGGACCGGTACTCGGCACTGATAACAGCAGCACCGTATGGGGCAGCGCGGCGGGAGTGCTGGTTTCATGGGAACCATTCGACTTCGGCCGCCGCCACGCACTGGTGGAATCGGCAATAGCCGCCCAGCATCGCGCTGAGCTGACCACCAAACGAACGCAGTTCGACTTAGAAACAGCAACGGCTGCGGCGTTTCTGACGTTGCTGGCAAGTCAGCAGACGGTTCGTGCGGCGGAGTCCGCTGTTGACCGTGCTCAGGTTCTGATTCGTTCTGTTAAGGCCTCAGTAGATGCCCGGCTCCGGCCCGGCGCGGATCTGTCCCGAGCCGATACGGAACTGGATGCCGCTGAGACCCAATTACTGCAAGCCGAGCAATCGGTAAGCGTCGCCAAGGCGGCGCTTGCGGAGTACACAGGAATGAGCATTAAGACGATCGACGCCGCGCCAGCGGGACTTCTGCAACTTCCGCCAGATTTCAAGACCACGTCTCCAGACCTGGTGAACAATCCAGCAGCGAAAGAACAAGCCGCGGTCATGCAGGAATCGGAAGCTCGGTTGAGAGCATTGCAGCGTACTTACCGGCCCACTTTTGACCTGCAAGCGAGCGCGTATGCGCGCGGCACGGGAGCATTGACGAACGGTGCCACCCTGGGCACATGGAAGGGTCTCGGTCCTAACTACTTCAATGTGGCAGCAGGATTCACGATCAACTTTCCGCTATTAGCTCTGCCTTCCATTCGCGCCCAACAAGCGCAGGAAAGCGCGATCGGGCGTTCAGCATCCGCCACCTATCGCCAGGTATTAGCTGACACCCAAGCTCAATTGGACGCGGCTGAAGCGACATTCGAGCAAGCCCGCCGAGTTGCCGATGAAACACCGAAGGAAGTAGCCGACGCTCGCACAGGCTTCGCTCAGTCGAACGCGCAATACCGGGCAGGTCTCGCCACAATTGTTGCCGTGGCGGAGGCACAGCGCTTACTAACTCAGGCGGAAATCGATGATTCGCTGGCAAAACTCGCGGTATGGCGAGCGCTTATGCAAATCCAGATAGCGCAAGGAGACATCTCCGTGTTTCTCGCCCAGGCCAGCAGATAGGAGGGAAGCCCGCGAATGCGACTCGTACTTGCAGCGCTCACACGACCATTAACCGTCATTGTTGTTGTAATTGCGCTTGCCTTGTGCTCAATCCTCGCGATCGAGCGCATGCGCGTCGACATCTTCCCCGTGGTTGGTGAACGGGCGATCTACGTTGCACAGCCCTATAGCGGAATGGACCCGGCCCAAATGGAAGGGTTTCTGAACTACTACTTCGAATATCACTTCCTCTACATCGCTGGCATTCAATACATCGAGAGCAGGAATATTCAAGGCGCCTCGCTGATGAAGCTGGTCTTTCAGCCGGATACTGACATGGCGGATGCAATGGCGCAAACAGTCGGATACGTCAACCGGGCGCGTTCCTTTATGCCGCCGGGAACCGTGCCGCCGTTCATCACTCGTTTCGATGCGGGCAGCGTGCCGGTGGGTCAGTTGACTTTCGTGGGCCCAAACCGCACACAGGCGGAAATTCAAAATCTGGCACTTAATCGAGTGCGCCCAGTATTCGCCACTTTGCCCGGTGTATCGGCGCCGCCACCATTTGGAGGCAATCAGCGCACGATTGTCATTACGCTCGACCCGGACAAGTTGCGCGAGTATCAGGTCTCCCCGGAGGAAGCTACTTTTGCGGTAAACAAAGCAACGCTCGTCATGCCTTCCGGGAACGTGCGCATAGGAGACCTTAATCTGTTTGCTACCAGCAACGCAACTTTGGGCGGCGATCTCGACGCTCTGCTGGGCACTCCGATCCGTACCGTGGCTGGGCCAACCGTGTATCTCCGCGATATCGGCGCGATCGCAGACTCGACGGATATCCTGACCGCTTATGCCCATGTGAATGGTCGCCGCACGGTCTACATACCGGTGACCAAGCGCTCCAACGCATCCACGCTTTCGGTTATCGACGAAATCAAGGCCGCCATACCAGATTTAAAAAAACTGGTTCCGTCCGATATCGACATCCGGCTCGACTTCGACCAATCGCCATATGTAACCAACTCGCTCAGGGGGCTGCGGTTCGAAGGTATACTCGGCGCTCTCCTGACAGGAGTGATGGTGCTGCTGTTTCTGCGCGACTGGCGCAGCGCCATCATTGTCGTGGTCAACATTCCGTTCGCCATTCTCGGCTCGGTGGTGTTGCTGTGGGCTGCCGGCCAGACCATCAACATCATGACGCTTGGCGGCTTAGCTTTGGCCGTCGGCGTTCTGGTTGACGAATCAACGGTCGAAATCGAAAACCTGCACACACACATGGCTTCCGGCGCTCCTCGTGCACGAGCCGTTGTGGAAGCAACTCGGCTGACAGTCGTACCGCGCTTGCTCTCGATGCTCTGCATTCTGGCCGTCTTCCTGCCATCGTTCTTCCTGGCGGGCGTGGGGCGGCAACTGTTCGTGCCTCTCTCGCTGGCCGTCGCGTTCGCCATGATTGCGTCCTTTCTTCTCTCGAGCAGCTTGGTTCCAGTGCTCTCCGCCTGGATCATGAAGGAAAAACGTGAAGAGGAAGAGAAAGCTGGGCTATTTGGAAAACTTCACAGCGGGTACAGCCGTTACCTGAATGCCACGTTGCGTTTTCGATGGCCGTTGGCGATTACGTATCTGGCGCTCTCGATTCTTTTCATCTGGCTCGTCTTGCCGCGCATGGGAACGGAAATCTTTCCCGACGTGAAAGCGCCGCTTCTGCAGATCCGGCTGCGCGCTCCCACAGGGACGCGGATCGAACAAACGGAACCGCTGGTTCTGAGGGCGATCGATGTCATCAAACAGACTGCCGGTTCCGATAACGTCACGATTACCAGCGACTACGTGGGAACGCAGCCCGCTAGCTATCCGGTGGATCTGATCTATCTGTTCACCGCTGGCCCACAGGAGGCAGTCGTACGAGTTGCCTTGAAGGGCGGCATTAAGGGAGATGAGACGCTGCGCGAGCACATCCGGTCCGCGCTTCACCGATCGCTTCCTCAAATGCAGGTCTCGTTTGAAGCCGGAGACATCATCAGTCAGGTAATGAGCTTCGGCTCACCGACTCCTGTCAACATCGCCGTGCAAGGTCCGGGCCTGGAAGATGATTATGCGTTTGCCCAAAAAGTGCAGGCGGAGTTGAACACACTGCCATTCTTGCGCGATCTGCAATTTGCTCAGGCAATGGATTATCCGACTGTACACGCGGATATCAATCGCGATCGCGCAGGGCAATTCGGACTGACTATGTCGAACATCGTGCAATCCTATGTAGCGGCTACCGCCTCGTCTCGCTTCACTACGCCGAATTACTGGCGCGATCCGAAATCGGGCAATGCGTTTCAAATTCAGGTGCAGTACCCACAGCACCGTATGCAGAGCCTACGTGACGTTCGGTCAATTCCAGTCATGATGCCAGACCAGACTCAGCCGTTTCTCGGTGATGTTGCAACCATCACGACTCCTAGGATGGCCGGCGAGATCGACCGCTATAACGGTCAGCGGGTGATTACTCTGACAGCGAATCTGCATGATGTGCCGTTAGGGAAAGCGATTGCGCCCATCAAACAGGCGCTAGAGAGAGTGGGCAGTCCCCCACGCGGCGTCAGTGTTCACATGCGCGGCGAGGCTCCTGGGCTGGAGCAAACATTGCGTGGATTGCGGATCGGGCTGCTGCTTGCCATCGTGGCGATTTTTCTTCTGCTGGCGGCCAATTTTCAGTCGTTCCGCCTCTCGCTCGCCGTGATTCTGACTACTCCCGCCGTGCTGTGTGGCGTTCTGATCATGCTCTGGATAACGGGAACAACCCTCAACGTGCAGTCCTTCATCGGAGCCATCATGGCGATTGGAATCGCTGTTGCGAACTCGATTCTGCTACTTTCATTTGCGGAGCGCAGCCGGTTGGAGCAGCATAGGTCTTCATTGGAGGCTGCCGGGGAAGGCGCAACCAGCCGTTTACGTGCCATTCTGATGACGGCCAGCGCCATGATTTCTGGCATGCTGCCGATGGCGCTCGGCTTCGGCGAGGGCGGTAGTCAAACCGCTCCGCTCGGTCGCACTGTGATCGGAGGGCTGCTGTTTTCCACCTTTGCCACTCTCACATTTCTGCCAGCGACTTACTCCATCCTGCAGCAGAAAGCATCCACACATTCGCCGTCCTTGAACCCGGACGATCCGTCGAGCCGCTACTATGAACAGCCTCAAAGTTCCTGAATTGATTGCTGCGATCGCGGTGCTGTTGATGGCGCACTTGCCATCAGCCGCTCAATCGGTGAAGTTGGTAAAGGTTATTTCAAAAAAGATCACGCGCACGACTGAGTTACCCGGCGAGTTCTACGCCTTTTTAACCGTGCAACTCCATGCCAAAGTACCAAGCTACGTGGAGAAGGTGCTGGTCGATCGCGGAAGCTTTGTCAAAGCGGGCGAAGTGCTTGTGCAGTTGAGCGCGCCGGAAATGATGGCCGCCATCAGTCAGGCTGAGGCTCGATTGACGTCGGCTGAATCAGATGTCGCCCAAGCTCAAGCACAGCTAGCCGCGGCAGAAAGTACTTATTCCCGCATTGAGGAAGCTTCGAAAACGCCAGGAGCAGTGGCGGAGAACGACATTGTTCAAGCCAAGCAGCAGACCGAAGCAGCACAGGCCTTAGTGCATTCCCGGCAGCGGACCGTGGAATCGTTAAAAGGCAATCTGAAATCTCAGCAGGATTTAGCCGCTTACCTCCGTGTCACGGCCCCCTTCGATGGCGTGATCTCTACCCGCTACGTGCATCCCGGAGCACTGGTGGGACCCGGCTCCGATGTCCCATTGCTGCAGCTCGATCAGATCTCCCACTTGCGGCTCGCTGTCGCCGTGCCGGAGTCCGATGTAGCCGGCCTGGTCAAAGGATTGAAAGTTGAATTCAAGGTGCCGGCCTTTCCCGACCGTATCTTCTCCGGAGTGATTGCGCGGCCTGCTTACGCCCTGGATATGAAGACGCGCACCATGCCGGTTGAACTCGATGTAGCAAACGAGCAACGATTGCTCGCGCCAGGCATGTATCCTTCTGTTCTATGGCCTGTCGAGCAGTCCGGAGCATCGCTGCTGGTTCCGCCGAGCAGCATCGTGATAACCACCGAACGAGTTTTCGTGATCCGCAACCACAACGGGCGTGCGCAGTGGGTGAATGTACGCCGAGGTTCCGCAACCGGAAATCTGGTGGAGGTCTATGGCGATCTCAAGCCCGGCGATGAAATCGTCGAACGCGGCACGGACGAAATTCGCGACGGCTCCGAGTTGCAGAGCACAAAGCGCTAGCCAAGATCCAAATGGATCACCGGGCCGCTTGAAACAACGCGAAGACCGCGCTCTGTGGGTCGGCGATCACCGACCAGCGCCCGACTCCTTCCATGCTCATAGGATTTACATAGACATTCGCACCAGCTTCCTTAGCCTTAGCGGTTGCTGCATCGCAATCCTGCACCAGAACGTACAGCAACCAGTGCGGAGGCGCATCAGGGTTGCGATGTTCGGCAGGTGGAATGCCTCCAATGTACTCACTGCCATTCTTGACATGCAGGTAGCCGGTACTGCCGGGCTCCGTTTGCCAGCCGAAGACTGCCTGGTAAGACTTTGCAGCGGCCGCCACATCGGGTGTCATGAGGTCGGCCCAACAAAACGTGCCTGGCACACCCTCAATACCTATGCCATGGTGGGTCTTCGACTGCCAGATAGCGAAAGTGGCGCCTGCAGGATCCTGGCAAACTGCCATGCGCCCGAAGCCCAATACGTCGAAGGGCGTAGCCACAATCTTGCCTCCGGAGGCCTCGACTTTGGCTGCAGTCTCATCCGGATCGGCTACTGCAACATAGACCAGCCAGTTCGGCGGTACGCCTTACGCTCGCATTCCGGGGTTCAGAGCGTAAGCGGCCCCCGTGTAACGGCCCCCCAGACTGAACATCGTGTAGAACTCGTTCGGCCCCATAGGGGAATCGGTTCCGGTCCAGCCCAACAAGGAGCCATAGAATTGCTTCGCGGCATTCTGATCGGTGGTACCGAGTTCGAACCAGCAAAAAGATCCGGGTGTGTGAATCTCAACATTTGGCATATGCGGCAGTATACGCCTTACTTGTGAAGCCAAACGTTACTATTGACAGTTCGATCGACAAAAGCAAGCTGCCGCTGATCGGGCGATGGTACCGCCCAGGTCCCGCCGCCGGCAAAGTTCCGCAGGACGCGCACTTCACCCGCCAAAGAAACATAGAAAAGAGAACATCCTACGTTGGTTTGGGTAGCGACGTACCACCCTTTGCTATCGGCTGCCCACGTCAATCCACTCAATCTGGCGGAGGACTTCACCGCAATCTCTTTTTCCGCCAGACCATCTATTGACGCGATACGAATTTTGCGATGAAGGGGATCGACGAAAGCCAAATGAGGTCATTCGCCGCGCACCTCCGGCGCTCCTTCATCATCGCCAAGCGCAGCATAATACCTTCGCGTCGAATACTAAGGCGTACGGAAGCTCTTCAGAGGTCCACGCGCTTTCACCCCTTCGTCAGAATTCGGCTGATGTCATTGTAGATCACAAACACCACCACCATCATCAGGAACACGAAGCCGAGCTTTAAGATGTTTTCTCTGAGTTGTAGGCTCAACTCCCGCTGCATCAGCATCTCGATTATCAGCATCAGCAGCGTTCCGCCGTCGAGAATTGGTATAGGCAGCAGGTTGAAAATCGCGAGCTGTAAGCTGACGATCGCCATGAGGAAGAGATAACTCCAGACGCCTTGTTGCGCCGCTTCGCTCGCCATCTGCGACATTCCGATTGGTCCGGATACCGATTTCGTCGAGACTCGCCGCTCAATGAGGCTGCCAAGCACCTGGAACAGCATCAGCGCATTCTGCCGGTTGAAGCGCAAGGATTCCACCAGCGCCGGTCCCGCCCCTAGCTTCACAAACTGTACTGGCATGCGGAACGTGATTCCGATCAGCCACGGCGTCTTCGGATCGCCGGTAGCTCTTGCTGCAACTGAAAAGGTCCGCATTTCGCCGCGCCGCACGATCTGGAATTGAACGGGCTTGCCATCGGAGTGAAATACCGCCTGCCGAATCGTGATCGCGGACGCTACTGGCTGGCCATTGACTCTCATGAATACGTCGCCTTGCTGCAAGCCCGCTGCCTCCGCTGGCGATCCTTTCTGGACCGTGCCCACCTGCACATCGAGCTCGCCGCTCCAGCCCGCCTCCCCGACTCCCTGTTTCTGGTCCATGCGGGGCGTGACATGGGTCGAGATTCTGCGGCCACTCCGCAATACTGTTACCGGGATCGTGTGGTTCGCGTTCAGAGCCTCTTGGGTCAGAACATATTCCCAGTTGGGGTCCTGCTTCCCGCTAATCTCCACAATTTTGTCGCCCGCTTGCAGTCCCGCCTGCGCAGCCGCTGAGTTAGGCGCGATAGCCGTGATGGTCGGGTCCGTCGTGTCTACCTCTTTGGGGTAAGCAAACATGTAGAGACCCATAACCAAGGCGATCGCGAGCAAAACATTCATCAGCGGTCCGGCCGCAATCACAATGGCTCGCTGCCACCGCGATTTGGCTTGAAACGAGCGGGGATCCGCGGCTTGCGAATCGCCAGGCTGCTCACCGAACATCCGCACATAGCCGCCGAACAGGATAGCCGAAACGCGAAAATCGGTATCTCCCCGCTTGAATCCGAACAGCCGCGGTCCGAACCCGACGCTGAAGGTATCTACCCTCACTCCGACCGCCAGTGCCGCCCAGAAATGCCCAAGCTCATGGATCAGAATCATGACTCCCAGCAGAATCACGACCCAAAAAACCGGCTGCAAGAAACTCACGCCTTGATATCCTTCGTTCTCAACTTCGATGCCATATCCCTTGAGGGATCCACTTTCAACAGAACCGTACTACATTCGACGTATCCGAGCCAGTTCCGGTTCAGAACCTCCTTGCCGGCCGCTCACCTCGTGGAACGTCACGGCCGTACGGGATTCCGCTATTATTTTCCTTGCCAGCTCGCGCGATTCAGCGTCGATCGCGAGGACTTCTTCTATTGTGCCCGGTTCGCGCCCGGTTTGCCGGGTCAGAGTTTCCTCTACCGTGGTGGCAATCGCCGGGAACGAGATCCGTCTCTCCAAGAACGCCTCGACGGCTATCTCATCGGCTGCATTTAGCGTACAAGTAGCCGACCCGCCTTGCTTTTGCGCTTGATAAGCCAGCGCCAAAAGCCTGAATTTTGCTAGATCAGGCGCCGAGAACTGCCACGTCCGCGGCTGAGTCCAGTCCAACCGGGGCACCGGCGCGCTGTGCCTGTCTGGATAAGTCAAAGCGTATTGAATCGGCATCCGCATGTCAGTCGCGGAAACCTGCGCGATAATGCTCCCGTCGTTGTATTCCACCATGGCATGGATGGAAGACTGCGGGTGTACTATCACCTCCACCTGTTCAGCAGGCAAGTCGAACAGCCAGCAGGCCTCGATTACCTCAAAGCCCTTGTTCATCATGGTTGCCGAATCGATCGTAATCCGGCGTCCCATCTTCCAGGTTGGATGCTGTAGCGCTTGCTCCGGCGTCACCTCCCAGAGAGCATCGGCAGGCGTATCTCGAAATGGGCCGCCCGAGGCGGTCAGGAGTAATCTCGTCACCTCACTGCGGGCACCGGCACGAAAACACTGGTGAGCCCCGTTGTGTTCACTATCGACCGGGATCAGTTCCGTTCCGGCTTCTCGAGCGGCTTCCATCACTAGCCTTCCGCTCGCCACCAGGACTTCTTTGTTCGCCAGTCCGATTCGCTTCCGTCCCCTGATTGCCTCGTAAGTAGCTTGCAAGCCCGCCACGCCTACAATAGCGGACATCACAAACCCAGCTTCGGCTGCTGTCGCGGCCGCCACTCTGGCCGCAGGACCCGTCGCTAGTTCCGGCCATTTCCTCTTCGCCAAGCCAGCTTCCAGCAATCGCTCTTTAAGCCGTCCTAAACCGCTTTCATCCGCTAATACGGCAACAACGGGGCGGAACTCCAAAATCTGGGATGCGAGCTCCTCAATGTTCCGTCCTGCTACTAAAGCATATATCTCGAATTTGTCCGGATTCTTGCGCACTACATCGAGCGTGCTCAATCCGATTGAACCAGTTGATCCTAGTAGAGTTAACTTCACCTGAACGTCCTTTTTCGAAGCTCTGGATGGGAGAGCTTCGTACTCAACTGAAAAAAATTTTGATTTTCGTAGAGAAAAAGCTTGCGTTCCATAAATTCATATTCTAATATTGGAAGTAAGCCAGGGAGGCAACTCCCACCAAAGCGAGACTAACCTCATAGAAAGACCCCTGAAGCAACACCTCCCTGGCGCCCGAAAGGGCCTGTCTCGAGCTTCAGAAACCAATCAGCATCAACCAATCATAGGCCCGCAGTTCGTTCGGCAAAATAGCCGTAACCCAGTTCGTTTAGTAAATTCCCATCCCCAAAGCACCTCCTAGCCGTTACACTCAAGGCGGGAGTGTCCAGTGGCTCAAAAAGATCACCCAACTCAACTCCGTCCTGAAACCGATATCCTCACCCGTGGCTTCGATCCAACGCTTTCGGTAGGTTCCGCTCGCCCAGCAGTCTTTCGTAGCTCTACTTACGTCTTCTCCAGCCCGGAAGCGGCCGAACGCGCTTTCGACATTATGGGCGGTCGCGGCCAGCGCAGCGCAGGCGAGAACGTCGACCTGGTTTACTCCCGGTTTAACCATCCGAACGCTCAGATTCTGGAGGACCAGATTCTGCCGCTCGAGCCCGGAGCAACTGTCGCCGCTGCTTTTAACTCTGGCATGGCCGCGGTAATGACTGCGCTGCTAGCCGTTCTGAAACCGGGCGATTCGATGATCTACACGGTGCCCATTTACGGCGGGACCCAGACCCTAATCCAAGGCTTCCTTCAGCCTTTCGGAATCGAAGGAATCGCGGTCCAGGCAGGTCAGGCGGAGGTGATCGATCAGGCCATCCGAACAACGCGAAACCTTCGCGTCGTTCTAATCGAGAGCCCCGCCAATCCCACGGTCATTATGACGGAGATTAAGCGAGCCTGCGAGACCGTCGCCCGATTGCCGCTCGCCGGCAGTAACGGCCACGGCACGGCCGAGCGTCCGTTGGTTATGATCGACAACACCTTTTTGGGGCCGGCCTTCCAGCATCCACTGGCTCTTGGCGCCGATGTTTCACTCTATTCCGCAACCAAGTACCTGGGCGGCTATAGCGACATCATCGGCGGCGTTGCGCTTGCCAAAGACGCCGCCCTGATGCATAAGATCCGCAGCAAGCGCAGCCTGTTTGGCAACATCCTGCAGCCGGATGAGTGCTGGATTCTAAATACGCGCCTGCCTACCGTCACCTTGCGCATGAACCGCCAGAGCAAGAACGCGCAGCGCATCGCCGAGAAGCTTGCCGCGAATCCGAAGATCCAGAAAGTCTACTATCCGACGCTTTTCGATGACCCTGAGCAATCGCGAATCTACCGTGAGCAGTGCGACCGTCCGGGAGGTCTGGTATCGATCGACTTGAAAGGCGGAAAGCCGGCCGCTTTCAATCTGCTGCGCAACTTGCGACTGGCTCGCAACGCCGTTTCTCTCGGGGGTGTGGAGACGCTCGCCTGCCATCCGCGCAGTACCACGCACTCGGCCTGGAGCGCGCGAGATTTGGACGAAGCAGGTATCGGCGAAGGCTTGGTGCGGGTATCTTGCGGCATCGAAGATTGGGAAGACTTATTAGCCGACTTCGAGCAGGCGCTGGAAACGGCGTAGCTATTTAAAAAGAAGCTTGCCGGTTGTCACAACCAGCGCGTGGGTCACCATTGGCGCCCGTACACTATGGTTTTGCGCGTACGCGACACCGCAGGCGATTCCCAAAACGGTAGCCACTAGTCCGCGCTGCCAATTGGGGAAATGATGAAACCAGAGATGAGCGCTTCCAAACAACACTGCCGAAAGAATGATGGCCAGCCATCGCGAGCGCCATTCTGCTAAAAAGGCGTGTTCGATGACACCTCGAAAAAATAGCTCTTCTCCCAGAGCGAGCACCCACAGAACGCCAAAGAAGGTTGCAATCGCAAGCCCCGTGACTTGCCACCATTCGCCTCGCATAGGCGCAAATCGAAGTTGATGCAAAGGCACGGCCACCAGTACCAGCGGAATGAGAGCGGCCGCGTAGCAGGCGAAACCAACGCGCCACTCCTGCACTTTCGGCCACAAGCCAAATGCGCCCGGATCCCACTCGCGAAAAACTAACAGCGCAACAACGCCGAGTCGAATCAACATGAGGTGGCCCAGAACGTCGACTTGCGGGCGTGGATCGGGGGCGACATAAAGCCGGGGAAAAACTCGCAGGACCATCGGCGCAGCCGCCACTAGCAGAAAGCCGATGTCGTAAGCCGGGCGCCGTGGGAGCAAAACGTACCAGAAGGCCACCACTCCGGTTAGTAATGCAAGCACCTCGATTGCATTTTTCTGCAATGTGCCCGCAAGCGAAGCGAAAATCAAGTAAGGAACGAGCGCGCTCAGCCAAAGCACGAAGCCCCGCCAGAGCAATGACCCCATTCGGCTGAACCATGCTCGTGGCGCTGCGAATACCGAGCACAAATAAAAAACTGCTTCCACCAGGAATGCGGGTAGAGCAGCAGTCATGATCCAATGAAGTTGAGGATGCTGCTTCGCGTAGAACAGAGCAGCGGCAAACAAAGCTATCCACGTACAGGCCAAAGCTGTGAAAAATGGACGCATCGTCCTTAACATCGCCATCATCGTAGCATCGGCGATCGGGTTGCCGGCTCCCTCTTTACAGGCCGCCGATCCGCCACCGGGGCTGCTGCGCAAAATCGCCGAGCGCGAGACGGCGAATGCTCAGGCCATGAGTAACTATACCTACCGGCAATCGGTTACGATCCAGGAATTCAACGACCACGGCGCGGTAACAGGACAATATCGCGAAGTGCGTGACATCACTTTTTCTCCCAGTCACGTGCGCTATGAGCAAGTGACCGAGCAGCCGCGCAACACGCTCACACGTATCCGCCTTACTCCGGTCGACTTCGCCGATATTCGCGATATCGAACCGTTTCTGCTGACGAGCGAAAAGGTCTCTCTCTACGAAGGCCAGTACAAGGGAGAAGAGACGCTCAGCGGGACGCCGTGTTTCGTCGAGTATGTTCGCCCGCGTCAGATATTATCGGGGCAAAGATTCTTTGAGGGACTGCTTTGGGTTCGGCAGACCGATTTAGCAGTGATACAGAGCGAAGGACAAGCCGTCCCGCAGATCGAAACCTTGCGCGAGCAGAATCTCACGCCGCATTTTACTACCCTTCGCAAGCTGGTCGACGGCAAATGGTTCTTTCCAACGCAAACCTATGCCGACGACACGCTCTACTTTCGCGACTGGCCGCAACGCATTCGCATAGAGATTCGCTACTTGAACTATAAACGATTCGGCGCGGAATCGACCGTCACGTTTGGAAGCGAAGAACCGCTGTCTGATCCGCAGCCTAAGTAGAGCCGCTTACTTCGGCAGGAAGGCCCACAGCAGGAGCCCGACTTTCATCGGTGTCGCGACCTGGATGCGACGGCTTAAAACTGCGTACCGACTCGCCTCGATTTTTGAGAGCAGGCGCAGGTAGATGGCGCGGAGAGCCCAGAGAGAGCGACGGCTCTTGGGTTCTATGAGGTCCATGAGCGCAGCGGACTCATTGTAGAAAGCGTGGGCGCGAGCCGCTTCGAAACTCATCAGCGTGCGGAAGCGATCATCTTCCATGCCGGAGCGCAGTTGAGCAGCGGGAACGCCAAAGCGATGGAGATCTTCGCGAGGAAGGTAGATGCGGTCCATCGAGGCGTCTTCGCGCACGTCGCGGAGAATGTTCGTGAGCTGAAAGGCGATGCCGCACTTTTCGGCAAGCAGCAGCGCCCGCGGAGAGCGGAAGCCGAAGATGTGAATGACCGTCAGGCCGACGACCGAAGCGACGTGATAGCAGTAGCGGTAGAGCTGATCGAAGGTTTGCATCTCGCATGGCTCTATATCGGACAGAATGCCATCGATCATTTCGTGGAAGTAGCGGTGCGGGATGCGATAGCGAGCTACAGAATCGGCAAATGCGGGCCAGATTGGATCGCCCTCCACATCGCCCATGAGAGCGCGGTCGAGATACATGCGCCAGTCCGCTATCGCGCGCCGCAGCACTGCTTTGTCGCTGGTTGCCGGCTCGTCACTCAGATCGTCGCAGCGGCGCATGAAGGCGTAGACAGCGCACATGGCATCGCGCTGCGCTGGTTCCAAAAGCAGGAAGGAATAATAAAAGTTCTTGGCGCGTTCTTTCGCCACGCGGCGGCAATGGCGGTAGGACGTCTCGAGATAAGCGCGCGAAATGCCGGCCGAGGGAGTTTTCAAGAGAGCAGGCGCGGAAGGCAGCGCAGCAGAATGCCCGCTCGCTCCACTTTTGAGATCTGCGGACGTTGTTTCAGAACGTTGTATCCAGCCAGCCGGATCTTTTGCAGGATTGCCAAGCCGCCCTTGCTAAACAGATCGAGGTCGAGCGAGAGACGCCGGTCGACCATCTCAACGAGAGGAAGACCCCGCTGGAAGATTTGCTCGGCAACCTCGACAGCTTCACCCATTACATTCCGGAAGGCAGGGTTGTATTTGTGCGCGAAGAGTTCGGCAAGCGAATAGCCATGAGTAGCAAGGAGGTCGAGCGGAAGGTATACGCGGTCTTTCATGAGATCGACGGTGACATCCTGCCAGAAATTCGCGAGCTGAAGCGCGGTACAGGTGAAATCGGAAAGGCGCTGGCGCTCGGCGTCGCGATAGCCGCAGAGATAGAGGACTAAATGCCCAACCGGGTTCGCTGAGTCGACGCAGTAAGCAAACACATCCTCGAATTTCTGGTAGCGCGTAGTCGTCTGATCCTGCTCAAAGGCGCGGATCAAGCGGTCGAATGGCTCGACGGGAATGTTATGGCGTTCAACGGTCTGACGCAAGGCAACGAAAACAGGATGAGACGTCTCGCCACGGTACATAGCCAGCAGTTCGCTGCGCCACCAGGCGAGCAGGCGCAAGCTTTCCGCAGGATCACCGATTTCGTCGCCGAGATCGTCGGCCCACCGGCAGAAAGAATACACGTTGAAGAAGTCCTGGTGCAGCTTCTTGGGAAGCAGAAAACTGACTACCTGGAAATTTTCGTAACGATGTGTCGCTAGCCAGCGAGTGTACTCGAGCGCCTCAAGCTCCGAGTAAGCCGTGGTGTTCAGGGCCAAGTTCTGAACGTAGTCTTTCGGTTGCAGGTGAGCGACTGACAAACGGCTGCCTCTTAGGGGATGATGGCCGTTTTGATATGGCCGTTTTGGTGGTGAGCGAGATTATGCAGCACTTGCGGCAGTTCGCTCAAGGGCTGCTCGTGATTTACCAAGTGAGTGGCGTTGATCTGGCCTTCTGCCAAGTGCTCGAGCGCGCGGCGAACGTGAGCCGGAGTGTGGTGAAAGCTCGCTTTGCAGGTGATCTCGCCATAGTGAAGTAGGGAGGTGTCGAGCCCTACTTTGGTACCAGCCGGACAGCCACCGAAGAAATTGATGGTGCCGCCTTTGCGGACGAGCAGCGTGGCTAATTCCCAGGCGTCCGGACGACCGATGGCTTCGAAGACCACATCGGCGCCGCGGCCCGAAGTACGTGCTTTTACCTGCGATACGAGAGCCGAATCGTTCTTCAATTCGAGGTTGCGGTTGATCAGAATGCCCTCATCGGCACCCAGCAAGATAGCGCGATCGACCTGTTCGATACGCCGCGCAATCGCGATCACGCGAGCGCCGTATACCCGCTTGGCGAGACGAATAAACATGAGGCCAATAGGCCCCAGCCCCATCACGGCAAGGGTGTCGCCGGGCAGGAGATTGCTTTCATCCAAGCCGCGAAGCGCACAGGCTAAAGGTTCAACAAGGGCGGCGTCCTTATATGAGATGGCGTCGGGAATGCGGTAAGTATTTTTACGGACAATGCGCTCCGGAATGCGAATGTACTCGGCGTACGCACCGTTGTTGAAGAGGAGGTCTTCACAGAGATTTGGCTGGCGGCGGCGGCAATAAAAACACTTGTCACAGGGAGCCGAGTTGGCGGCTACCACGCGCTCGCCGGCATGAAAAGCCGTCACCCCCTCGCCTACCGCAACAATATCACCTGCGAGTTCATGACCAAAAAGCGCGGGCGGCTGGATCATGCGAGCGTGATAACCGCGGCGATAGACCTTAACATCCGTGCCGCAGGTGAGCGCAGTACGGACTCTTACCAGCAACTCGCCGCGACCCACTAAAGGCACCGGAACGGTTTCCAGCCGCACATCTTCCGCCCCATAAAGGACCGCAGCCTGCATATGTACGTCGGCCGATTGATCCAACCGCGAATGCAAGTCTGGTCTGACCAGAGTGGATGCCATCAGCTTCGCTCCTGAGGATGGATGACCACTTTGAGTGATTGCTCAGTTGGCTTTTGCGCAATCGCTATTCCACGATTGATCGCATCGAGCGGCAGACGATCGGAGATCAACTCGTCGAGCGGCAGCTCGCGACTGAATACCAGCCGCGCAGACTCGGCTTGCAGATCGACATCGGCACTGTAGGAGCCGAAAAGCATACGCTCACCCACACAGACGTCCGCACCCGCACATTCGATACGTTCAGCCGCCGAGGTTTGGGCGAAGAGCAGGATCTTTGCACCAGGACGCGAAATGCGCAGCGCTTGTTCCACTAAACGATGAGCACTGGTGGCGAGAATCACAGCGTCGGCGCCGCGGCCTTGAGTGGAACTTCTAACAGCATGCTCAAATTCAGATTCATGTGGATTGAAAGCGTCGGCACCGAAGCGCCGGGAGAGGTTGCGGCGAAACTCGATCGTATCAGTCGCAAGCACGCGCGCGCCGGTCCGGTGAACAAGCATGGTGAAGATCAGGCCGATGGGCCCTTGACCGAGAACGGCGACGACATCGCCGCGACGCAAGTTGAGGAGCTCAGTCGCTTTAAGGCACGTATTGACGGGTTCTACCCAGCAGGCTTGATCGAATAAGACGCCAGCGGGAATGTGTTCGACTCCGCGCTCCACGATCCAATCCATCACTCGAACGTATTGGGAGAAGCCGCCGCCCGCCGCTTCAAAGCCGGCCGTGACGCCCACCTTTTTATAGACCGGGCACTGCGCGTACAGCCTGCGATGGCAGTAAAAACAATCTCCGCAAGGAATGTGGTGAAATACAACCACACGGTCGCCCGGAGTGTAGCGTGTAACACATTCGCCCACTTCGGCTATCACACCGGCAGTTTCATGTCCGAAAATACGAGGTGCTGGAAGGAGATCGTACTCGATCTTTTTAAGGTCTGTGTGACAGATGCCGCAACTCTCTACACGAATAAGAATCTCGCCAGACCCGAGCGAAGGAGTAGGAATCGATTGCACTTCAACCCGGCCGTTCCCGAGATACACAGCCGCACGCATGGACGCGGGAACGGAATCAAGGGAGCTATGATTCGGGCTGAGCGCTGGTTGATTCGGTAACAATTCTACTGCTGACAAGGAACTCCCCCAGAGAATTTGCCGCATCCTCGGTGCGCCGCTTCAATCGAAGCAGAGCTGGAATCACGTTCGGATGCGTAAGCGCCTGTACTACGATTTTCCCACGTTCGATTCGCCCTTCTTTAGAACGCATGGTGTTTAGGTCGAAAGGGAAAGACTCGTCGGCCCGGTCCGAAATTACTTTGATGCAGCCAAAGGGCAATCCGGCGCGTTTTGTGCGAGCCGCCACGCCCGCCGATTCCATATCGACCGCGATGCAGCCGCCCGAACACAATCGCTTTTTTTGAACAGCGTCGTTTGCGATACGGTCTTGCGAGAGAATGGGACCTGAAACGAAGGCCTTTTCGGCCGAAACTCTCGCACATTCATAGGTTTCTCCCGTTTCCGCAGATTGCACTTGGGTCGCTACCACAATCTGCAACTCTTGCAGAACGGGGTCGAGCGCCCCGCAGAAACCAGTACTAATCACAGCTTCAAGTTTCGAGGAAGAAAGTTCGGCCGCCATAGCCGCACGAATCGCAATTTCCACCACATGCGCGGCCAGCTTAGGGCCGGCCCCGTTGGCCGCCAGAAGAATGCGACGGCCCTCCCAGATGCCTTCCCAGGCGTAATCGACGGGCCATTTCACTTTGCGCAAGCCAGTCAGAACTTGAGCTAAGGGCGCTAATTCGGCGGCTTCAGAGGCCACGTAGAGGATCGCCATCGACCGCTAACAATATCCGTTCGCACGAAACCAGCCGATCGCTCGTCCGAGAGCGTCATCGACTGGGCCAGGCGAAAATCCCAGGTCTGTGGAAGCTTTTGCATGGCTGACGAACATCTTGGTGCGAGCCATTCTCACGGCCTCGAGCGGAGCCATGGGTTCTTGGCCGGTGATATTTGCCCAAGCGGTGTTTATTAGGCCGGTAACGTAGGCCAAGCCATACGGGATCCGCGTGGTGGGCGCGCGTTTGCCGGAGAGTGCAGCTAAGTGATAAAAGATCTGCTGCAGCGTTAAATTTTGGCAGCCAAGTATGTAGCGCTCGCCGGGGATACCTTTTTCGGCAGCCAGGAGATGGCCTTCAGCGATGTCGCGGACGTCTACCAGATTAAGGCCGGTATCAACGAAAGCGGGCAACTTGTCGCGCAGGAAATTGAGGATGATATTGCCGGTGGGCGTCGGCCTCCAGTCGTGATCGCCGACGGGAGCCGTAGGATTGACGATCACAATGGGGTGGCCCGCGCGGGCCTTTTCTAATGCAATTTGTTCGGCCAGCCATTTCGAGCGCTTGTAGTGACCGCTCATGTCGCTCATCGAGACCGGGCTATTCTCGTTACCGGCGTTCCCATTAGACATGCCAATGCATCCTACGGTGCTGGTGTAAACAATCCGTCCAACCTCCGCGCAGCAGGCAGCTTCGAGTATGTTGCGAGTCCCATCCACATTGGATTGATACATCTCCTGTGGATCGCGGGACCAAAGGCGATAGTCGGCCGCCAGATGGAACACAAAGTCGCAGCCCTTTACGGCTGCCGTGAGGGAAGCAGGATCGCGCAGGTCGCCAATAACTCGCTCGACATCAAGCTCATGAACTTTGCTGGTGGGCCGACAGAGGGCACGAACCCGGTGACCCCTTTCGGTGAGCAAGCGAGCCACGTGCCAGCCGATAAATCCGCTGGCGCCAGTGACTAACGTAGATGCGGATCTCAAGGATGATTTAGCAGGGGATCCAGATTATGCACCGCCTTGGGTTCATAGGCTCGAGGCTGACTTCGAGAGCGGTGGGAAGCCCGGTGTAGAGATGTCACGAGTTTGAGCCTCGAAGCTGCGCGCATAAGTGGCACTCGCGCTTCGGTGAGCACGGACGCCATCGGGTTCAACGGTTTGAGATCGACGGGATTCAGTTCTTGGAGTTGCATCCAATGTAGCCATCGCTTTCCGATAAGTTGAGAGCGCCAGCAGTGGGAACGTGTTTCGATAGTCGGTATAAGCGAGGTAGAACACGCGCGGAAATCCGGTGCCGGTGCAGTACTCTTCGTTCCAGGTGCCATCCAGACGCTGGGTTCGAACCAAAAAATCGACCCCGTTGTGAAGACTCTCACTGCGAGTATCGCCTCCCGCGAGGAGCGCCAAAATCGCCCATGCAGTTTGCGAGGGCGTACTTGGGTTGGGCATGAAGCGGCCTTCATCGTAACTCGCGCAGCTTTCGCCCCACCCGCCGTCTCGATTCTGATAGGCCCTGACGAATTCAATGCCACGCTGAATGCTCGGCTCGTTCTCGCTAATACCAGCGGCACGCAGCCCGCGCAAGGCGAGGAAAGTTCCGTAGAGGTAATTTACTCCCCAACGTCCGTACCAACTGCCATCCTGCTCCTGCACCCGAAGTAGATATTCCACTCCGCGCTCGATTGCCGGGTGGTCGGAGGAAAGACCGGAACGAATGAGCGCCTCCAGGACCCGCCCGGTAATGTCTGGGCAGGAGGGGTCGAGCATGGCGTTGTGATCGGCGAAAGGCACGTGCCTAAGAACGGTCCAGTTGTTATCAACGTCGAAAGCGGCCCAGCCGCCGTCTTTGCCTTGCATGACGAGCAACCAGTCCAGCGCGCGCTTCACACAGGCCTGCTGAGCGGCCCCGTCAGAGCCTTGCGCCTTTTCGAGAGCAAGCAGAACCATGGCGGTGTCGTCGACGTCGGGATAAAACCCGTTGTTAAACTCGAAAGCCCAACCTGATGGTTCGGCACGTGGGCGCTTGACGGACCAATCGCCTTTGCGACGGATTTCCTTTGAGATGAGCCAATCCGCGGAGCGCTGCAACGAGCCGGCGGGCGCGTCCCCAGTCTCGGCCAGCGAATGGGCGGCGATGGCCGTATCCCAAACCGGCGAGAAGCAGGGCTGCATGTAGAAGCCGCGCTGATCATCAACCATCAAGTAGTTGAAGTGCTGTTCCGCTTGCGCCCGAAGCGGATGGTCCGGGGCATAGCCTAGTACGTCCAAAGCCATGATGGCGTATTGCATGGATGGGTAAATAGCGCCGAGCCCATCGGAAGCTTCAAAGTGCTCAATCATCCATTTGCAGCACTTCTTAATTGCCTGCTTGCGAACAAAGTGAAAGCCGAACTTTTCCCAACGCTTCAAAAAGCGGTCGATCAGCAAAAAGAAATTCTGCCAGCTAAAGAGTTTTACATCGTGCTCGGGGATCAGCGAAGCGCCGGGAACAAAGAGTTCATCTAGAGTAAATCCCGCTGGTACCGGGCGGCCCGGATTCGCAGCATGAACGATGGATAGCGAAAGGACGATCGCTCTCGTCCAGGAGGACATCTGGTAAATGAAGTTGAACGGAAGCAGGATGATCTCTGGCGGAATTGAGGGGCACGCATCGCGCGGGAATAGATTAAAGAGACTCAGGTTCGTGCGGACGTAGCTATTCGAGGCCTGCAAGCCCCCGAGATCGAGAATCCTGTTCCGAAGCCGCTCCATTCGTTCGGCAGACGCGGACACGCCAGCCACCTTCAGCGCGAAATAAGCCTTGATAGACGCATTGATTTCAGATGGCCCATTCAGATAAATGTTGAAGCCGCCATCAGGAAGCTGCCTGGCCAGGATGGATTCAACCGCACGATCTACTTTGGCGCTGGTAGGAGGATTCCAAGCACCGTCGACTGGCGGGTTGAGCCACAACTCCATCAAAATGTAATCAGATTCAAGTGTTGTGTCCGCGCGGAGATCGGCCCACCAATACCCCGCTTCGTCCTGCTCCTTGATAAGCGCTACGGACGCCTTCTTAGCAGCGCGAGAAGCGGCAAGGGTGAGGAAATCTTCTAGTTGAACGCTAGACTTCATCGTTTTCAAAGCGCGACGCTAGGTTCGCACCCTATGCAGCCGCGGGGTAAAACTTTCCAAATCCGGAGGAAGCGTGAACCGGACGTCTTCCTCTTTAATTTCGGCTTCTTCCAGAGTGGCGTAGCCTTGATCTTTTAAGTGATCGATCAACTCGAGTACCAGATGCTCTGGTGCGGAAGCTCCGGCAGTCAATGCAACAGTATCGACTCCTGCCAGCATTTCGGGCTGGACCTCACTGCAATCGTCAAGCAGGTATGCGGGTACCCCAGCTTTTTCGCAGACCTCCACCAGACGACGCGAATTGGAGCTGTTTTGCGAGCCCACCACCAAAAGGGCTTGGCAAAGAGGAGCTACTGCTTTGACGGCCAATTGGCGATTCTCGGTTGCATAGCAAATATCCTGAGTCTTTGGACCAATGATGCTCGGGAAACGTTCCTTGAGCCGCTTCACGATGTCACGGGTTTCATCGAGCGAAAGAGTAGTTTGAGTCAAGTACACGACCCGCTCGGGATCATGGATCCGAAGACAGTCTACGTCGGCGACATCAGAGACCAGAAAAGTATTATCCGGCGCTTCGCCCAGGGTTCCGATCACCTCATCGTGATCACGATGTCCGATTAGGACAATTGTGTAACCCTGTTTTGCGAAACGAACCGCCTCAAGGTGAACCTTCGTGACCAACGGGCAAGTCGCGTCGATCACCTGGAGCCGGCGGTCTTTCGCTTCCGTCCTGACGGCCGGCGAAACTCCATGGGCGCTGAAAATGACACGGGCGCCCGCAGGCACCTCGCTTAATTCTTCTACGAAAATGGCCCCCGCGCTACGGAGCTCGTCAACTACGTGCCGGTTGTGAACGATCTCCTTGCGAACGTAAATGGGACCGCCATACAGATCGAGCGAGATGCGGACTACGTCGATAGCCCGCACTACGCCGGCGCAGAAACCACGGGGCTTTAGAAGAATGATCTTCTTGGTGGCCCCGCTCGTCGAGAGCGGAGAAATTTCCGAGACGTCATCAGCGAGACCAGTAAATGACATAGGAAGACTTATAGCCGAAATTATAACAATGAGATGCAGAACCGATCCGCCAAATCGCCAAAGCAAACGTTTGGATCGGCTAGGATAGAGGTATCTTGGCATAGCCCGAGGAAGCTGGGACTTCCTCGCCTTGCCTTGCATTCTTAATTATATGAGTGTCTCTGCTTCCGAGATGTGGACCATGGCGAGCTATGTGCTTCGGCAGAAGGCTGCCGGCCGTAAGCAGTATCCCCTAGTGCTCATGTTAGAGCCGCTGTTCCGCTGCAACTTGGCTTGCGCGGGTTGCGGCAAGATTCAGTATCCGGCCCACGTATTGAAGCGTCAGTTAACCCCGGAGGAATGCTTTAAGGCGGTTGACGAGTGCGGCGCGCCAGCGGTGTCCATCCCTGGCGGCGAGCCGTTGATGCATCCACAAATCAAGGAAATAGTCGAAGGGCTGGTCGCGCGCAAGAAATACATCTATCTTTGCACGAATGCCTTATTGCTGGAAGAAAAGCTGGACCTGTTTACCCCCAGCAAGTATCTCGCTTTTTCAGTGCATGTCGACGGCCAGCGGGAGCACCACGACTTCTCGGTATGCAGAGAGGGCGGGTACGATGCGGCGATAGGCGGAATCAAAGCGGCTCTGGCTCGCGGTTTCAGAGTAACCACAAACACAACACTGTTCGACGGGGCCGATCCCAACAGCGTGCGCGAATTTTTCGACGAAATGATGGAGTTGGGCGTGGAGCGAATGATGATCGCTCCCGGCTACTCGTACGACAAGGCTCCGGACCAATCGCATTTTCTGGGCAGGGCTCGCACGCGAAGGCTGTTCCGGGCGATTCTGTCAAACCGCAAATCGAGCTGGAAGTTCAATATGTCTCCGCTCTTCGGCGAGTTTCTGATGGGCAAGCGGAATTTTTCCTGCACCCCCTGGGGCATGCCGACCTACAATGTTTTCGGCTGGCAAAAGCCCTGCTACCTATTGCAGGACGGCTATGCGGACACATTCGAGGAATTGATGGCCGAAACTGCTTGGGCACAATACGGCACGGAATCGGGCAATCCAAAGTGCGCGAACTGCATGGTTCACAGCGGCTACGAAGCTTCGTCGGTGGATTACGGGTTCGGTTCCGTACGCGGATTCTTCGCAATGGCGAAGGCATCTCTCTTTAGCCGCTACAAGGATGAAGACGCAAAAGCGCTATTGAATGAACGCTATAAGCCGGTACATTCCTACAATCCGCTGGTGCAGATCAAAGCGGGCGAAGAAACGCGGGCATGACGGAAGCTACGTCGAACGAAGCTGCATTAAACCCCGATGAGCTGGAAGTTGTCCCTGGCTTTGCGCATGAAAAGCTACAGGGCTGGGTCCCAACGCTGGCGGACGAACGCGAGATCCGACAGGCACTCGAAAGGGCTTTCGATTACCGGGGCGACGTGTCGATTACGCGGACGGACGGCCGCAAGATAGAAGGCTATGTCTACGATCGCCGGGAAGGCAAGACACTCGCGGCATCGCTGGTACGGATTTTGCCGGCCGATGGAAGTCCGCGGCAGAGCATTCCCTTTTCCGAAATTGCAAGTCTGGTTTTTAGCGGACGTGATGCGGCGGCAGGAAAGAGCTGGGAAGCCTGGGTGCGCAAATATTGGGAGAAAAAGGGAACCGGAGAGCAGGCGACCATCGGGCCGGAAGCGCCGGAGTAGGTCGCAGATCCGCCGTGCTCTGGCCATTATGTTGGGGTGAGACTTCCACGCCTCTTTGCCGGAGCACGCGTGCGAGCCGCACCATCCACCAACCGTCGCACTAACCTCCATGCACCAAAACGAAAATTCATGACCGCTTCTGCGGAGGATTATGACAGATAAGAGAAAACATCAGCCGCGGAACGAAACTTGGCAGCGCTATTGCAAGAACGGGACAGCATCTTTGCCCTGGAGATTTCCCGATAGCCGGCCCGCTGAAAGCAATCCGGTCAAAACGAATCTTCACACCGCCGTAACCACGATCTCGCCAATTGCAAGATCACGCAAAGGCTGCTCAATAACGGAACGGTCCCCAACCACCATCCAGACCATATTTTGCGGACGGAGCAGAGGTCGGGCCGCTTGCTCGACGTCAGGAATAGTCAGGGCGGACACGCGGCGAACGTAGTTGTCATAGAAGTTCAACGGCAAACCCAATTGCAGCAAATCGCCGAACAGATTGCCGATAGCGTTCATCGTTTCGTAGGCTCCCGGCAACTCAAATATCTCCTGTTGCTTAACTTTCTCCAGCTCCTCGGGAGTGATCGGCTTGGCGCCCGTAATCCCCGAGAGTTCGCTCAATATTTCACGAATTGAATCGGCGGTCTTATCGCTTTGAACGGAAGCGTAGGCCAGAAACGGACGTTGTGCGCGAGCGGCATAGAGCACGGAACCGGCACCATAGGACCAGTGCTTGTCCTCCCGAAGATTCATGTTGAGGCGCGCCCCGAAGGTTCCTCCAAAGACGTTGTTCATCGTTTCAAGCGCGATCTCGGTCCGAGCATCCGCAGCGGGGCCGATCGTCCCAGCTATCACCACCGAATGCAACGCGCCCGGCTTATCGACCAGATAAATACATGGCTTAGGAGGAGGCGCGACATGGTTCAGTTTCTTGGCTGGCAATTCTCCCGGAGTCCATGCATCGAAAAGCCGTTCGAGCTTCGGTTTGATCTCAGCGAGCGTGGTGTCGCCAACCACGATCAGGGTTCCGTTATTTGGCCTGAACCACGTACGGTGAAACGTCACGGCTTCTTCGCGAGTGAGTTTTTGAACGCTATGCTCCGTACCCGAGCCAGTTAGGGGAGCGCCATAAGCGTGGTCGGGACCGAAAAGGAGCGGCGGTAAGGCGCGCAGCGCCATCTGAAGAGGAGTTGCCTTTTCGTTTGCGATGGCAGCGAGTTGAAGGTGCTGCTGGCGATGGAAGTCGCTTTCCGGGAAGACAGGATCGAGGATCACATCAGCGTAGAGATCCAGAGCTTCGTCGAGGGTGGACTTTAAGGTTGAGAGAAATACCGTCGAAGTGTCGAGATTACAGCCGCTGTTTAGCTGGGCGCCAAGCATCTGCAACTCATCGCTCACATCGAGCGCGGTGCGCCGGCTTGTCCCGCACGTCAGGAGCGAAGAGGTCAGACGGGCGATCCCGGGGGTGGTGAAGTGATCGGCGGCGAACCCAGCATTCAGATCGAGCCAGAAGTTTATCATCGGCACTTCATGCCGCTCGGCGACTAGGAGCCTCAGCCCGTTCGCGAGACGGTCCTCGCGCAAGGACGGGAGCTGGAGATCATGCGGAGCGCCTAGGGCCGGGATGGTTGTTCGATTAGGCGCTACCGTCGATTGAGAGGCGGCCTGAAAGGGCAGGACCTCCAGCGAATACACCCCATCGGAGAGCCAGGCGCGGGCGGTTCCAAGCACGTCCGCGCTTGATGCTCGATCGAGATTTTCGAGCCGTTTTTTGTAGCCGTGTGGATTACTCAAATAGGTCTGATTGGTAGCGAGGATATCCGATTTGCCTCCAAAGCCTCCTATTCGCTCGATACCTCTGACAAAGCCGGCGTAATGTTGCGTCTTCAGACGGCTTAATTCGTGAGCCGCCGGACCGTCTTCGAGAAAGCGTGTGAGCTCTTCATCGAGCGCCTTCTCGACCCTACGCAGATCGACATCTTGTTTCGCAGTGGCCACAACTACGAACTGGCTTCCGATCTCGCGTTCGTCCAAATAGGCGCCAATTTGAGTGGCAATTTGGTCATCATAGACCAGCCTTTTGTAGAGTCTGGAACTGCGGCCGGCGGAGAGCACGCCCGCGGCCAGCCGGAGATGATCGGCAGCCACAGTGCCGTAACCGGGAACGTTCCAGATCTTATATATTCGGGCTTGTGGCACCCGATCCTGAACAGTCTCGCGGCGTTCTCCGGTCATTTTTTCGATCCAGGAACGTTGATGCGCGACTGGTGGGCCAGCGGGGATGCCGGCGAAGTAACGCTGAACTTTTTCGCGCGCCTGTTCCGCCGTGATGTCGCCCGCCAGCACGAGCACGGCGTTCGATGGTGTGTAGTAGGTCTTGAACCACTCGCGAACGTCCTCAAGCGAAGCGGAATCCAGGTCCTCCATTGACCCGATCACGGTGTGCGCGTACGGATGGCCGGCCGGATACGTGCTCTTGACCACCAGATCTTCTACCACAGCGTAAGGTTGATTTTCACCCTGGCGCTTTTCGTTTTCGACAACGCCGCGCTGCAAGTCGAGAATCTCCTGGCTGAGGGTGTTGTAGAAATATCCCATGCGGTCCGACTCAGCAAAAAGCGCGTAATCGAGCGCGGAGGTGGGAACGTTCTCAAAGTAGTTGGTGCGGTCCTCGCTGGTGGTGCCATTGAGGTCGGTAGCGCCGATCCGTTCCATCGCGTCGATGTAGCTGCCCTGCAGGTGCTCGCTGCCGCCGAACATCAGGTGCTCAAAGAGGTGAGCGAGCCCCGTTTTGCGCGGCTTTTCGTTCTTGGAACCGACGTGATACCAGACGTTCAGAGCTACAACGGGCGTCTTATGATCTTCATGTATCAAGACCTTCAGACCGTTGTCTAAAGCAAACTGTTCATAGGGGATTTCCAGGTTTGAGAATCGCATTACGGGGGTGAAACCGCCACGATAGCAGACGGCTGCGAAGCCAAAACCAGACTTACGAGGCGAAGTGCCGCGGGCGGGATCTGAGAAGAGCTTTTTCGAGGACGGTAAAGAAACCCGATTCGTCTTCCAGCTCCAACTCAATTTTGAGCCACGCGAGATCGAGGGGCGCGATGGCGCGCTCCAGATGACTCGGACAATTTATGAGGTCCTTCTCTGTCGTGACCAGAATGCCCGCGCCATGGATTCGAGCTTGGTGTGCAACGCGCTGCATTTCCGTGGGATTGTAAGAATGATGGTCGGGGAATTGCCAGCGGAAGACAACTTCAAGACCGAGCGCAGCAAGGGTTTGCCAGAAGTTTTCAGGATTGCCTAAAGCGCAGAAAGCTCCGACGCGGCGGCCGGCCAGGTTGGCTAGCACTCTCCCATTGCGATAGTCGTGCCAGGAACGGGCGATCAGGCGAGTACGAAAGGTGGGTGCATTTGGATTGAGTTCGGCCAGACGCCGGGCGATTGCCTGGAAGCGAAGAGTTTCCTCGGCTCGGGTGACGACGAAAATGTGGGCGCGGCACAGGGCGTCAAGCGGCTCGCGCAAGCGGCCCAGCGGGACCACTTCTTCGCCGCCAAAGGGGTCCAAACCATCGATCAGAACGACGTCCACGTCGCGCTGAAGACGAGCATGCTGAAAGCCATCGTCGAGCACTAAAACGTCCGTGGACGGGAACTGCCGGAGCAGAATCTGCGCCGTCTCGTAGCGCTTTGTGCCGATGCCGATAGGGGCATCGGTCGACCGAAGAAAGATTTGAGATTCATCGCCGGTAGCCGCCGACGGCACCTTTGCGTGAGGAGCAAAGACGAGCGTTTCCTCAGGCGAGCGGCGTCCGTAGCCCCGCGTCAGAATGGCAGGAGAATATCCGTGCGCTTTGAGGCGGCTGACGAGGTAGACTGCAAACGGCGTCTTACCCGCCCCGCCCGCGGTGATGCCGCCGACGCTGATTACCAGCGCCGAGAGCGGGGGCGAAATGAGCGTAAAGTTTTCGGAGTGCTGGCGCTTTAGCGCTCCACCTTCCTTCCAAAGTCCGGCTAACGGGGTGAGCAACAATCGAGCGAGCGGATGGTGATTATTGCGCAACGATGAGTTAAAGTAAAGCGGCCAAAGTCGCTGCGCTATTTGGGCAGAAGCTCCAGCGCGAGCTTTGACCAGACGCAGGGCGCGACTGCCGATCTGGCGCGCGCGGGCGCGGTCGTTTAAGAGGCCCCGGACTGCGGGCCCCAGCTCAGCGCCAGTCTGGACCTGGAGAAGCGCTTCAGCTTCCAGGAAGTCCCGCGCGATGGACTCGAAATTTTCCATATGCGGCCCAACAATGACCGGCAAAGCAGCCGCCGCAGGTTCAAGAATATTGTGGCCGCCGCGAGGAGCCAGCGAGCCGCCTACAAAGGCAACATCAGCGAGTTGGTAAATTCCGGAGAGCTCGCCCACCGTATCGAGCAGCAACACGCCAGGCAGGTTTAGCGAAGGAGCTGGATCTGTTTTGGACGTGGTGCGGCGCAAGAACGGAAGATTGCGCGTTGCCAGCTTCCGCGCAACTTCGTCGAACCTCGTCGGCTGCCGCGGAGCAAGAATAAGTAAAAGCCGCGGGAACTCCTGCGCGAGCATTTCGAACGAGTCTATGACGATCTCGTCCTCATCAATCGAATGCTTGCGGGAGCTGCCGCGTTCGTTGGGCCCGACCGTGCTTGCCGCAATCCAGACTTGCTGCGCTCCGAAGGTTTTGATCTCAAGTTCCGCAACTGATTGCGGAGCGTCGTATTTTAAGTTGGGAGCAACAGCAAGCTTCGCCGGGGGAACGCCGAGTTCGCTGTAACGCGCATAATCCACAGAACTTTGCACCAGGATCAAATCAGGAAACTGCAGGATCGGGCAGAACCATCCCTTCCAGGCGCGATACCGGGGCCAAGTTCGATTGGAAATTCGACCGTTGACAACCGCAAGCTGAGCCCCGGAGCGCTTCGTCTCCGCATAAAGATTGGGCCAGATTTCGGTTTCGAATACCACCAGCAGCGCCGGCCTGAGCCTGCGCAAGACTCTCCGAACGCAGGAAGGATAATCGAAGGGGCTATAGAAAACGCCGTCGGCGAGATTAGCGGCTTGGTGCCGCGCAGCTCTGCGGCCCGCGACCGTAGAAGTTGAGAGATAAACAGGAATGCCGGGTCTCTCTGCTTTGAGGATTCGAATGAGTGGAATCGCCGAAGCAATCTCTCCGACTGACACTGCATGCAACCAGATAGCACCCGATTTCGTCGGTGAGAGGGATTGAGCCAGGAAGCCGAAACGCTCGGCGAAGTGATGCCAGTAAGACCGGCTGCTAACAAGCCGACCGAGAAAATAGAAAACGACGAAAGGCAGAAGGACAAGCTGGATGAGCCGGTATAGGAGCAGAGCGAACTTGACCCGAAAGAATCGATTCGTGATTTTGAGTATAACGTTGGTTACGGCTCGGGTAACTACCGTTCTGGCGAGCGATAATAAGCCTTTTCAGGCCGGTCCGCCTAGCACATACGCGCACCAGCAGTCGGAAAACGTGACCGTCGGAGCGAAGCCGTTTACGAGCGAAGAGCTGGTCAGCAGCGCTTTCGGCAAAAAGATCGACTTCTCGAAATACGGCGTGGTGCCGATCCTAGTGGTAATCGAAAACAAACGCGAGAAAGCTTTGGACCTGCGCGATCTGGAGGCCAGTCTGGTTGCTGCCGATGGACGTCACGCGAAGGCCGTAGCGCCGGAGGAACTACCATTTTTGGCAACGGCGGGGAAACATCCTTCGCAGACCGGCGTCCGCGTTCCGGTGCCGCTACCTAAGAAGAAGAATCCGCTGAATAATCCGGAGATCGTCTCTAGGGCGTTTTCAGCGAAAATGCTCGCGCCGGGCGATTCAGCGAGCGGTTTCCTGTACTTCGAAGCGCAGCCCGAGGCCGGCGATAGGCTGTATCTGAACGGAATGCGCGACGCGAGATCTGGCGAGGGACTTTTGTATTTCGAATTCCCGCTCGCGCCGTGAGATCAGTCCAATCATTGCGATCAAGGTTGCGACACTTTATCGCTTGCGGTGTGCTTGTTTCTACACTACTGAGGTAGCTTGGCGCTGGTTAGACACGAGCCAAATGCTAACTGCACCCGCTCGTTCCGCCGCAGTTCTCGCACTTGTAACAGGAACCGTTGCGGGTCATCATGCTGCCGCACTCCGAGCAGAGCGGGGCATCGCTTACAGCGCTCGCGTCAAACGGCAGAGCAGTTTGGGGATCAGCGACCGTTGGACGAAGCTTCATTGTGTCACCTGCTTCGTTCGCCTCGGTGATGCCGAGAAAGCGTGCACCCAACCAGCGGAAAATGTAATCGATGATCGATTTTGCATAGGGGACCTGCTGGTTGCCAGTCCAGCCGCTCGGCTCGAACCGAACGTGGCTGAACTTATCAACAAAGAATTTCAGCGGAACACCATATTGCAGTCCATAGCTGATGGAAGTAGCAAGCGTGTCCATCAGGCCGGAAATGGTCGACCCTTCTTTCGCCATGGAAATGAAAACTTCGCCAGGCGTTCCGTCCTCGTAAAGTCCGACCGTAATATAACCTTCATGACCGCCTATTGAAAACTTGTGAGTGAGCGAATGGCGCTCATCGGGCAACTTGCGGCGGACAGGTCGGTAGACAATTTTTTCGATCGTCTGAGGTACTGCCGCCAGCGTGGCAGGTGCAGCTAAGCCCTTCTTCTCGCCTTTGCCTGTACCAGAGCTGAGCGGCTGCACGCGTTTCGATCCATCGCGGTAGATCGCGACAGCTTTTAAGCCCAGCCTCCAGCTTTCTGTATAAGCCTCCATAATGTCTTCCACCGTGGATTCCTCGGGCATGTTAATGGTTTTAGAAATCGCGCCCGAAATGAAGGGCTGAGCCGCAGCCATCATGCGCACGTGGCCCATGAAGTGGATAGACCGGCTTCCGTTCTGCGGCCGGAAGCTGCAATCGAAGACCGGAAGATGCTCCGGCTTGAGGTTGGGAGCTCCTTCGATTGTGCCCGTCGCATCGATGTGAGCCACAATCTGCTCGGCCTGTTCAGCCGTATAGCCCAGCTTGATAAGAGCTTGCGGCACGGTATTGTTGACGATTTTGATCACACCACCGCCGACCAGCTTCTTATACTTGACGAGCGCCAGATCCGGCTCGATCCCGGTGGTATCGCAATCCATCATGAAGCCGATGGTCCCGGTAGGAGCTAAAACAGTGACCTGCGCATTACGGAAGCCGTCTTTCGAGCCGGCTTCAAACGCCTGCCGCCAGCACTCCTCTGCAGCTTTAAACATGGGCCCCGGAACGCGCTTGCTTTCTATCCCATTAACTGCATTCCGGTGCATGCGAATGACTTCGAGGAAAGCTTCAACGTTCTCTCCGTAGCCTGGGCAAGGCCCCACGGCACCAGCGATACGAGCACTTGTTAGATAGGCCTGCCCGCACATGATGGCCGTAATGGCAGCGGCAAAGTCGCGGCCTTTATCGCTGTCGTAAGGTAATCCCAACGACATGAGCATGGCCCCCAGGTTTGCGTAACCCAAGCCGAGCGGACGGAAATCGTGCGAGTTCCGGGCGATCTTTTCAGTCGGATAGGACGCGTTGTCGACCAGGATCTCCTGGGCAAGAATCACCGTATCCACTGCGTGACGGAACGCTTCCACATCGAACGTGCCATCTGGACCCACAAACTTCATCAGGTTCAGCGATGCCAGATTGCAGGCTGAATCGTCGAGGAACATGTACTCCGAGCACGGATTCGATGCATTGATGCGGGCTGCCTTTTTGGAAGTATGCCAGCGGTTGATCGTGGTGTCGAATTGCATACCGGGATCGCCGCACTGATGAGTTGCGTCCGCAATCTGGCGCATGATTTCACGCGCTTTGTAGCGGTTTACCGGCTGTCCGTTCACTACGCTCTTGGTCCACCACTCGGCGTCCTCCGTGACAGCCTCCATGAACTCGTCCGTAGCGCGGACAGAATTATTTGCGTTCTGGAAAAAGATGGAGCCATACGCTTCGCCATCAAGCGACGAATCATACCCGGCATCGATGAGCGTGTGAGCCTTCTTTTCCTCCCTTGCCTTGCACCAGATGAAACTCTCGATATCGGGATGATCGGAGTTGAGAATCACCATCTTTGCCGCCCGGCGCGTCTTGCCGCCCGACTTGATAACCCCGGCAAAGGCGTCAAATCCCTTCATAAAGCTGAGCGGGCCGGAAGCGCGGCCGCCACCCCAAAGGTGAGCATCTTCTTCGCGGATTGCCGACAGGTTGGTACCAGTACCGGATCCCCACTTGAACAACATGCCCTCCGTTTTTGCCAGATCGAGAATCGACTCGAGCGTATCGCCTACCGAGTTGATGAAACAGGCAGAGCACTGCGGATGGTTCTCGCCGGGCATTAGCTTCTTTGCTACCTGAGTGGCTTCATCAAAGTAGAAGCCGTATCCGCGAGATTCGCGGACTCCAACGTTGAACCAAACGGGCGAATTGAAGCAGGCCTTCTGCGCGAGCATCAAATGCGCCAGTTCATTCCGAAAGTTTTCGCCGTCTTCTTTGGATTTGAAGTAGTTGCTCGAGAGACCCCAGTCCGCAATCGTGTCCACCACCCGGTGTACAAGCTGAGCCACGCTCGATTCCCGGTCAGGTGAACCAATCCGCCCGTGAAAGTACTTGCTTGCTACTATATTGGTCGCTGTCTGCGACCATTCGGCTGGTACTTCAATGTCCCGTTGCTCGAAAATGACCGAGCCCTTGTCATTGCCGATCGTCGCAGTACGAAGCTCCCAATTCACCTGGCTATACGGGCTAGCACCCGATTCCAGCTTCGCGGTAAAGAAGCGCGGGAACGACACGCCGGTGCGCTCCTCTTTGGGTAGCGATCTGTAAATTCTTTGTTTAAGCCCGGTTGCGGTAGCGGTGAGCATAAAGAACGTCTCTTTCCGGCCCAGATTTACACAGCAAGTGTAAATCGGGGACAGTGCTATTGAACCGCAATTTCTGACAATCGTCAAGGTGACCAGTACACATTATCTTGTGGATTATCTGTGAAGAAGCCCTATATAAAGTAGTACTCTCTGTCGACCCGACCTTCTGCCGTTAGTAATCGTCTCAGTGCGAAGGCGGGGTGAAACGTATGCCAAGAGCGCTGTTTTTCTCAAATGTGACTTCCTGGCCGCGAGAAACGATGGTCGAGTAAGCTGACCATGCGAGCCCATAAAAACCCAAGGCTGCGCCGATCGGCCGGGGTCCGAAGCTGGCGGCTGTGCCGAATAACCCAAAGCCCGAGAACCCGCCCAGCCCGCGTCCCGAGTAGTTGGCATTCGCCCCGGCTGACGCATTCTGTTTGCCGGCGTCATTGTCCATGGACTTGGCGGCGACCAGACCGGCAATGACTGGCCGCAGGAAGCGCGTCTTGGATTCTGTGGCTTTGGCCGTACCCTCCTCGTCGATCTTCACGTTGCCGGTTGACGATTCGCCCGCCGTTAGCTGACCAAACGTCGGCTGCTCGGCAAGCGGAGCCGATGCGGGGAGGGGGAGGTTCGGCTCGATCCGATTGAAGGCGAAACGAAGCTGGCCACCACGGTGAAACATCCTTGCTGCACGAACCAGCGTTACCTTTCCGCTCAGCTTGGTACCTTGCGGAAAGACCAGAACGTGACTAGGGGAGAAAACGGGCTCCGACAAGACGCCCAGGACCGGATCGCCAACCTTGGCGTCACCTGAACTCACGGTCGAGATAAGACGTACAAGCGCGGGCTGCTCGGAAGGGAGCACGGTACCGATCTCGTGCAGCGAGTCCGCAGGCACCTCGATTTCACCAAAGTCAATCGGTTTGTTGAGCACCGCATCGAACCGGGTGCCCGAACGGTACCACTGGGGATGATACGGAAGCTTCGACCAAAGAAAGTTCTCCAGCCACTCGCGCTTATTCGGCCCGCGCACAAAGTCGAGAAATCCGTGGCTCCGAGAATTAGCCTCGGACTGAGCCTGCTGCCTGATGAATGCTTTGATCCTTGCGGAGCGCGAATTTGACGGGGCTGCGGCGTTCTTCGGTTTGCCGTTTTTGCCGGGCCGGGGCGGAACATAAATTGAAGCCAGGCCCAGTGACGGGGTAGTATCTACTGCAAGCGGCTTCTGGCCGGGCGGAGTGATCTCACCAAACGAGACCTCTGCCTGCTTCAGCGGAGTGAAATCCCCGCGCACGATGGCCATGGCATGGGCATACGTGGAGACGGGCTTTAGACGGCTAATAGTGCCCTGAACGGGAGTTCCCGCCGGGATTACGATCCGGTCGAATGCCCAGACCGGCTCGGCGAACTTGCCCCGCACCACCTGCGCGAGGTGGTACCCGGCGCGCTGTGTCAAATAGAGCCTGAGAGGAGTCCCGGCATCCACACTTAAAGGAACTTTGACCTTACCGCTTGTAGGCGGTGCATTCTGAGCGCCGGCCGCCCAACAAAGGGTCATGAACAGCACTGGCGCAGACAACTTTGAAAAAGTCCGGCTAAACATGCCTCCCGCTCGCATCAACCCTCGTATATATCTCTTGGACCGATCGTGTGAGACGCACGTTGCCAGAATCCGCCACTCGTATTGCAACTTTAGCAGGAGGCCGCGCATCTGATCACGTTATACGGAGTAACGCCTGGCAGCTCGCCGGCTTTGGGTCGGTGAGCGCAAACCCACAAAGCTCAATTTTATTAGGCCAAAGAGGTACGTAGCGCATCTGCAAGTTGGAGAAAAAGAATGACAGACAAGAAAAAATTAAACGAGTTTCGGCGCCTGCTCGAAACAAAAAGAAATGAGCTGCTGGCTGGAACTTCCGACCGCGAAGAGATCCTGATCGAAAACGCCGCAGAGGAATTTGACCGGCTGCAGCAACAATTGAACCGTGAGGTTGCGATTCGCAACCTCGACCGGGGATCTAAACTGCTGAAGGAGGTGCAAGCAGCGCTCAAACATATGGACCAGGGAAACTTCGGGACTTGCTTGAGATGCGAGGAAGAGATTCCCGAAAAGCGGCTAAAGGCTCTCCCTTGGGCGGCCTATTGCGTTCCTTGCCAAGAAGCTATTGATCGACTGCGCGCTGCGGGAGAGGCGGTTAGCGACGACTCAGAGGTGTCAGAGCTGGCTGCCGCCTGACAGGAACGTTAAGTCGCGCCGAGGTATGGCCAGCAGAGCAGTGTTGCGGCCCAAGACAGCCCCACTCCAAAACCTACCAGCATGACCAGCTGGCCGGGCCTGAGCCGTCGCTGTTCCAGCGCGTCTTTGAGCGCGATAGGAATAGTTGAAGAAACCGTGTTCCCGCAAGAAGCCATTGAAAGATAGAACCTTTCCTCAGGAATATCGAGCTTCTTGCGGAGGTGTTCGAGCATATAACGGTTGGCTTGATGGAACACGAATAGATCGATGTCTTCCATTTGCTTCCCCGCTTTCTGCAGCAGCTCCCGAACGCAGGCGGGAACGACTTGCAGAGTAAAGTGAAAAATCTCTGGCCCGTTCATCCACAGGGATTTCCGCTGTTCGCTTTCCATGCCTGTGGTTTGGCCTTCGGACGATGAGCAACGCTCGCGCATTCCGCCGCCCCTGACGATTAGATGACCAGATCCGCTGCCATCGGTGCCGTAGACGTAGGCAGGCTGGGCGGCCTGGCCAGCTCCAGGTTGGCCGCTGATCAGAGTAGCCGCTGCCGCATCCCCGAATATCACGATTGAACTTCTGTCCTGCGGGTCGAGGTGTTTGCTGTAAGTCTCAGCTGTAAGGAGCAGGATGTTAGTAGCTTGACCGGTAGCGATGAGCCCCTGCGCCATACCTAATCCATAGACATAACCGGAACAGCCAAGGTTGAAATCGAGTGCTCCGGCATGTTTCGGGATACCAAGCCGCTGCTGTAGAAGACAGGCGGTAGTGGGAAGAAAATAGTCCGCACTCTGGGTACATAGCAGAATGTAGTTTATGTCAGGCGGTAAGCAGACTCCGCGTTCAAACAGCTTCTTAGCCGCCGCAAAGGCAAGATCTGAGGCACATTCAGCGTCTGAAGCAATATGGCGCCGATTTACGCCAGTCTTGTTCTCGATGCGCTCCACTGACCAATCTGGGAAGTCCCGGGCCAAGTCTTCATTACTGACAACTTTAGAAGGTAGGTAAGTCTCAATGCCCCGAATGAATGCTTGCATGATTTAACGCGCTATGGGCGATGGTAAGTTGTGCCAGGTCGTCCACTGTTCTGCAGTTCGTAATATCCACCGGCTGCACATCGCTCTTGAAATCGGTATCCGCCAGAGCCATGAATTCAAGTATCGCAAGTGAATCCCAGCCCTTCAGTGTTTGTAGCTCCTGGTCACCGTTCACTGAGCCCGCTGGCGCATTCAGAAGTCCTTCTATTTTCCGGTACAAATCATTGACGTTCAGTGACGTATCTGTCTGCATCGTGCTAGCTTCAGTCTACGAAATATTAAGTGTAAACTGAAACAGTTGATAAGTTGGGAATTCCCGTATAGAACGCACCGTACCCCTATTGCGCTAATTAGGGCAGTATAAGCCGTTCTAAATCCGGTTGTTTTGCGATCACAGTAAAGGCGGATCGTTTTATCGGAACTAACTTTCGGAACTAAATTGTTGATGAGCAGCAGCCACTTATCTTGGCCGACGGACGATAAGCCTCGCCTAATAGCCGTAGTAGATACTGAGGAGGAATTTGACTGGTCCAAGCCCTTCTCGCGGGAAGCGACTTCGGTGCACCACATGCGCCATATAGGGCGGCTGCAAGAGGTATACGACTGCTTTACTATTCGGCCTGTCTATGTGGTGGATTATCCAGTAGCCTCGCAGCGCGACGGCTGGGGCCCGTTGTGCCAATTACTCGAGGAGGGGCGGGCCTCGATAGGCGCTCATCTTCACCCCTGGGTCACGCCGCCTCACAAGGAAGAACTGTCGGCGCGTAATTCCTATCACGGCAATCTGAAAAAGGAGCTGGAGCGCGTAAAGCTGCTGAATCTGACAGAACAGATTGAAGAAAGCTTCGGCGTTAGGCCAACGGTCTTCAGGGCAGGCCGTTACGGGATCGGCCCGAATACCTTTGCCCTACTTTCTGAATTGGGATACAAGGTCGATCTGAGTCCAGCTCCCCCCTTGAATTTCTCCGCTGAGGGCGGACCGGACTTCTCGTGCGTTCAACCCGAGCCCTTCCAGGATCCCGCCACGGGACTTTTAGTGATTCCAGGAACCGGAGCTTTCCTCGGCTGGTGGCCCGGCGACGCTGCCGCCATACACCACTGGGCTACAACTTCCTGGCGCAACAGGCTTCATGCAAACACCGTTTTCTACCGTTCCGGCGCGCTCCGGCGGCTTTGGCTGAGCCCGGAATCGTTTAGCCCTTCGGAGATGATTTCACTTACTCGATCGCTGCTCAAGCGCGGAGTTCGTCTTTTCGTGATAAGTCTACACAGCCCCGTAATAATGCCTGGCGCAACACCGTTTGCCGGCACCGATCAGGAAGTAAGCGACTTACTCAAGCGGCTGAGTGACTTTTTTGAGTTCTTCTTTGAAGACTTACAAGGCGAGCCGTGGACTCCGGAGGAGGCGCTTCGGTGCTGGTCAGTATCATCCCACAGTCCCACGGTCTCAGGAAAGTCGGTTTGACTTGAATCCACTTACAGTGTGCGAACCATGTGGTCCGGACAGGTTACCTGAGTCATCTCGTAGAGTCGCTGCGGAAGATCCAAACCGTGTCTCGCGAGAAATGGCACGATCGAATAAAATCGCTCCTGCAGCCGACGGTGCGGATAAGTCAAGTTGACTAGGTAGTTGGCTTCGTACGCACTGCGTTCGTCCCGCCGCAAGGTTTCGCGTGCTGTCTTCTGCGCCAAATGCCTGAGCTGATAAATCATCTTAGCGGCGCTTTTTTTTGCTGCCGCCTCGAGGGTCGGATCAAAACTGCGCAGGCGGCTTTCCAGCCCCGAGATTGCAGAAGAAATAGATGATTCGATCGAACTGAATTCATCGGCCAGTCCAGCGGGTACCAGTTGCCCCGCCATTTGGCCCTTCACCTTGTCCTGGTGCTCAAACAGATCCGGCATCTGAATACCGTAACGAGCAATCAACTTTTCGGCCCGGTTGTCGAGCAGTGTAAAACTGTTGCGCGGAAAAATGACCGGCATCCGGCCCAGAAGCTTTTCGTACAGAACTTGACTTTGCGCCATGTAGGCGATCTCCGCCGGCCCCCCAACGTACGCCGCCGTGGGCAGCAAATAATCCTGCATCACAGGCCGGAGCAGCGCGTTAGGCGAAAGCCGGTCCACTCCTTCCTGCAATTCTTCGAGGCGGTAAACCCGATCTCGCGCGGAGAACTGTCCATCCTTCCAACGCAGCGCGGTCCGTTTGCCGTCGCCGAGCATAAAGAAGAGCGATGACCCTTCGTCCAGGTGTACCTGCGAATGATATCCGGCGTCCGATAGTTCCCGGTCACGAGCTTTCAATGCCGCAAGAAGCTCCGGTACCCGGCCCGCTGCTCCGGCTAGAAACGGCCGGGCAATTGCGCGCACGGCGGGAGCCAGTGGATCGAGAAAAAGCAGACCGAACTCGCGCAGCACATCCTGTAGAAATGTCTTGAATGCCGCCGTGAACGTCGCTCCTGGAACGTAGGCCCGCTCGAGCTTGCTCAACACTTCGTCAGCAAATGGCAGTTCCCCAAGCGCCGCTCGAATCGCTTCGAGAGGCATGTCGCTCAGGACCACCTCCCCGACCGGTCCGCCATTTGTGACGGCGCTGGTCACCCCCACCTTAGCCGGCGTGGCGTCATGGTTGAATAGCCACGCATGGTCGACCTCCGCTAGGTCGTGATCTTCCGAAGCCAGCCAGAAAACCGGAACCGCCCGGATGTCAAGCTGGCGTAATTCATGCGCCAGCCTGACCGCCGTTAGCGCTTTGAAAATCGTGTAAGAAGGTCCTGAAAGCAAGCCTACTTGCTGGCCCGTGACAACCGCCACAGTTCCGGGTCGTGAGAGCTCACCCAGGGCAGCCGAATCTCCATTCTGTTCCCGGAGAGCCGAAATCAACTGCTCCCGCCGTGACTCCGGATAATCGAGCTGGGTTGCTGCTGCGGAGAAACTGGCGGGATCGCAAAACCCGTGGGGATAAAATCGCCTTACGTGGTCGAAATGGTACAAGTAATCGGCAAAGAGCCTACTCGTGCCCGGGATTTGGTCTTGGCGGACACACGAAGGCTCCATAGGATGGCATTTAGCAGATGAGCGCGTTGCCGTCAAAGTTACCAAACTTTGCCCGTCCAGTCACAATAGAGTAAAAGCCAATGGACGAACAAGAATTCAGAACGCGTTCGAACGAAGCTCTCGACTCACTTTACCGTAAGTTGTCGGCTGCCTCCGATCGCTACGATTTTGAGCCCGACTTCAATTCGGGGGCGCTTTCTATCGAGTTTGAGGAGTCGAAGGCACGTTTCGTGGTTAGTCCGAACGCTCCCGTGCGCCAGATCTGGGTTTCTGCACACTCGAAAAGCTTCAAGCTCGACTGGAACCCGGGAAAAAGCTCATTTGTTCTTCCCGGTACGGGACAAACCCTCGACGAACTGATGGCCTCCGCCGTTAGCCAGCAGATCGGTGATGAGGTAACACTCTAACCTTCAATGTGTGGCGTTTACATCTCCTACCCTTTCTGCCAGCAGAAGTGCAGTTTTTGCAATTTCGCATCAGATGTCGAATCCTTGGAGGCTCGCGAACTATATCACGCAGCATTGCTCGCGGAAATACGATCGCATGTTTGGCATCAAGTGCCCCAAACGGTTTACTTCGGGGGCGGCACGCCGAGCCTGATGCCGGAGACTCTGCTTGCGCAGATCATGCACGAAATTCCGCGAGAGAAGCTTTCCGAGGTTACGCTGGAGTGCGCGCCGGGCACGCTCACCAAGGAAGCCGTCCAGGCGTGGCTCGAACACGGAGTTAACCGCGTCAGTTTGGGCGTGCAATCTTTCGTATCCGAAGAACTACGCCTCACGGGCCGCCGCCACTCTGCCGAAACCATTCGCCAGGATATCCAGGTCTTGCGCGATCAGGGCCTCCAGAACCTCAATCTCGATCTGATCGCCGGTTTACCCGAGCAAACGTCCCGCTCGTGGAATGTATCACTCGATTGGCTCGAACGTTTGCAGCCTCCGCACGTCTCGGTGTACATCTTCGAGCAGGACGAAGAGAGCCGGCTCGGCAAGGAACTTTCGATAGGTGGCGTACGTTACGGTGCGGCCCGCATGCCCGACGAAGACGCGATGGCGGATCTGTACGAGCAAGCGGTCGCGCGCTTGGCTCGACTCGGGATTGAACGCTATGAAATTTCCAATTTCGCTCGCTCAGGATTCGAATCCCGTCACAATCTGAAATACTGGCAGCTCGAGTCCTATACCGGCTTTGGCCTCGACGCGCATTCGTTCGACGGCGTGCGTCGCTGGAGCAATCCGGACGCCCTTGCCCAGTATCTGAACTCGCCGCTCCTCGGAGCGGAATCTACTGCAATTGACCCCGCTGAAGAGCACTTCTTCGTAGGTCTGAGGCTGATGCGCGGAATCGAGCCGACCGCAGCCGAATGGAGCCGTTTCGCCCAACCGGTTGAACGATGGATAAACGCTGGAATGCTCGAGCGCGCCGGCTCACGCTTGCGCTTGTCTTCAGCAGGCGTACTGCTCTCCAACGAAATTTTCCAGGACTTTGTCCAGTCTCCGGAGTTTGTTTGATGCCCGAGGTCCGTCCAATAATCGATCTGCGTAGCGATACCGTTACGCGCCCCAGTGCGGAGATGCGCGCCGCCATGGCGGACGCGGAAGTCGGTGATGACGTCTACCGGGAAGACCCTACCGTAAATCACCTGGAGCAGCGAGCAGCCGAGTTGTTCGGCAAAGAAGCCGCGCTGTTTGTACCGACCGGAACAATGGGCAACACCATCGCCATAAAGTGCCACACCCGGCACGGCGAGGAAGTCGTTTGCGACGCCCGCTCGCACATTCTCGATTGGGAACTCTCGATGCTCGCCTGGTTTGCAGGCTGCCTCGTGCGCCCGGTCGAAACCGAAGACGGCATTCTGAGTTGGGAACACATCAAACCGGCCCTGCGCTCGTTCGGTCCGCACAACGCGCCTACGGCTCTGATCTCGCTCGAGAACACTCACAATATGGCGGGCGGAACTATCTACCCGATCTCAGTTATCGATGATATTTGCGAACACGCCCATGCTGGCGGACTCAAAGTTCACATGGACGGGGCTCGCGTCTTCAACGCCGCCACCGCTATCGATACGCCTGTCTCGCGCATTGCTCGGAACGTCGATTCCGTCATGTTCTGCCTCTCTAAAGGACTTGGGGCGCCAGTCGGTTCGCTGCTGGTAGGCGCTCACGCCGCCATGGAACAAGGCCGCCTCTACCGCAAACGTCTCGGCGGTGGCATGCGGCAGGCAGGCGTGCTGGCGGCGGCCGGCTTGATCGCGCTCGAAGAGTCGCCGGGCCGTCTTAAGCGCGATCACGAGAACGCCCGCTTTCTTGCTGAAAAACTTGCGCTTCTACCCGGCATGGAGATCGATCCTCCAAAGGTCCGCACGAATATTGTGATCTTCGACATCTCCGCGCTTGGTATCGCTACATCCGAATTGAGCCGCGAACTTAAGTCCAGGGGCGTACTGGCGAATGGAGTGGACGATAAGCGTATGCGCATAGTCACTCATCTCGATATCTCGCGCCAGGATTGTGAGCGCGCCGCCGCAGTTCTCGCCGAAGTTATAGCGCAAGAAGCGGCCTTAAGCGTATCTGTTTGATACCATTCTTCGGTGCTTATCCTTTCGGCGATCCTGGCCATCTTCGCGTACGGCCTGATTGCGCCTATTCTCGGCGCTTTGCTTCCCGGCTATGCTCTTTCCGCCGGTCAACAGGGCACCCTTGCGACACTTTACGCTCTCGGCCTGGTCGTAGCCTCGCTGTCCGCAGGCCCGTTCATCGATATTAAAGGGAACAAGCTTGCGCTCATAACGGGCCTCGCGCTGGTTGTGGCCTCGCTGGCTGCTGCGCCCAACGCCGGCGGCTATCACGGCTTGTTAGCCGTCTATTTCGTATTAGGGCTGGGCGGCGGAATCGTGGTTACGGGCTCGAATACCTTGGCAGGAGCCGTCGATCCGGCGCGGCGCGGTTCCGTGCTCAACTTTCTTAATTTATTCTTTGGTCTCGGCAGCATCATAACCACCTACATCGCGAGCGAACATATCGATCCCGCGCTGGTCTGCTACGTAATCGCTGCTCTCGCGGCGGTCGGCCTGGTGGTGAACGCTATCACTCGAATGCCGTCTCCCTCGGGTAAGGCCAGCTTCCAGCTCAGCGAAGTGCCGCCCCTGCTGACAAAGGCTCCACTGCTCCTACTTTCGCTGTTCTTGTTTTTGTACGTTGCTTGCGAGGTCGGTGTCTGGAACTGGCTCAAAACTTATCTCGTCGATACCGTCCACTTCGACCCAAGGTCGGCCGGGCATGTGGTCAGCTACGGTTTCGCATTCGGGATTCTCCTGGGACGCGTGGTCGTCTCTCGCATCCTGATCAAGGTGCCGGCCCTCACAGTTACTCTCGTGGTAAGCGCCTTAATGGCGATCACGACATATACGATGCTCCACCTTACGTCGAATGCGGCCATCACGGCGGCGGTTTTCTGCGCCGGTCTGAGCATGGCTCCAGTGTTTCCAACTACCCTGGCAATGGCCCAGGACGCTTTCCCACGCGGCACCGCTACTGCCATGGGCATAGTGGTCACATTTGGCTGGATCGGGTTGGCCGTCAGCTCACCCATCATAGGCGCGCTAGCCGAAGGCGGCACATACCGCCGCGCGCTCATGCTCATCCCGATCTTTTCGATTTTGATGATCCTGGTAAACCTGGCGCTACGGCCAGTAATGCGCCGTCCTGTAGCGGTTTAGCGCTTCCGCCGCCCCCTCTTCATTCCCGGAGTCGAGGCCAACCCGAGTCGCTCTGAAATGCGCTCTGTCGTCAGGAAGCAAGTTAAAGATACGGGGTTGCTAATTGGAATCTTCCCGCGGTTGAGTCCGCCACCTTTCGCTCCCAATGCGTTGGCCAAACCAGTGCCGCCTCCCTATAACCCCGTAGCTATTCACGCGAAACTGCAATACACTCATTAAGATCGGCTAAGGGCCAGGAGGTTTGTAATGCCATTTTGTCCAAACTGTGGAACTCAAACAGGCGGTGCTTTCTGCCCGAATTGCGGAACGGCCGTCGGCGCAGCAAATCCCGCTGCCGGACCCGCTAGTGGTGGCTACGTGCCGCCTGGCTCTCCTTCAAGCGTGCAAGCGCCAGGGCTGACCGAGAACGTAGCCAGTGCGCTCTGTTACCTTTTCGGCCTCGTCACCGGCATCATTTTTCTGGTTCTGGCCCCCTATAACCACAACAAAACGATTCGTTTCCATGCCTTCCAATCGATCTTCACGCACGTAGCTCTCATCGTACTCTGGATTCTGTTTCTTATAGTTACACACGGATTAGGCTTTGCGCTGTTTCATTTATTCTGGCTACTCGGCCTTCTGCTCTGGCTTTACATGATGTACTCCGCGTACAACAACCGCAAGGTGAAGCTGCCTCTGGTAGGCGACCTGGCCGAAAAGCAGGCGTAAACCGCGCGCCTGCGCCTCACGTCCGATACTAGGATTGTGATTTATCGCTTTACCCCTCTTCTCGTGCTTTTTTCTTTCGGTCTACAAGCCACCGTAACCGACATCAGTCCCCGAGTCGGCTTGGTCGAGATTTATGGCGCCCGTAAAGTGTCTCCGCAAAAAATCCGAGCAGCGCTCAGAGCGGCGCCTGGCGATCCGCTTCCTTCTCGCGAAGACGCCGAGGAGCGCATCGATAAAGTTTCGGGCGTAGTTGTTTCCCGCGTCGAAGCGGCTTGCTGCGATGGCCGCAATATGGTGCTCTACGTGGGCGTAGAGGAGCGCGATGCGCCACATATCGACTATCACGCGAATCCTACTGGAGACATCACGTTACCTCCTGAGCTGTTCGCCGCTTATCGCAGCTTTCTCGACGAAGTCGCCGGCAGCCTTCGTGGACGCAATGCCGATGAAGATCTCACTCAAGGTTATTCGTTGATGGCGGACCCGGAGTGCCGGCGCATCCAGCAATCCTTTATTCCGGCTGTCGCTACCAATCTCGCGCTGGTGGATCGCGTCATTCGTGAATCGGCCGACCCTGAGCAGCGCGCCGCCGCAACGTACTTGATGCAATATGGCCCTCGCGGTCCACACAGTACCGAGATCGTTGTGAACGGTCTTCAATACGCCTTGCGCGATAGCGACGACACGGTGCGTGAAAATGCCGCGCGCGCTCTGAAGGCGGTGGCGGTTGAAGCAAAGCTTCATCCAGAGCAACAGATTCGCCTGGAGCCGACCTGGTTTGTGGAACTGATGAATTCAGTAGTCTGGTCTGATCGGCGCGATGCAAGTGAAGCTCTCGTCAACCTGACCGACAGCCGCAATCCCGCTACTCTCGATTTGCTGCGCGAGCGTGCGCTTCCGTCCGTTATCGAGATGGCGCGCTGGCATGACCTCGAGCACGCGCTGCCGGCATTTATCCTTGCCGGGCGGCTAGCCGGCTTGGATGACGTGGCAATCAAAACTGCCTGGGTAAACGGCGACCGAGAAGCGGTGCTGAGCAAGGTAAACCCCAACGCAAAGCGCTCCGGCTTCTCCTCGGTTCTGCACAAAAGCGCCAGTAAAACCGAGAAGTGATTCATCTCGGCCGTTAGCCTTCGGATTTGGGAGATGCCTGCTCGCGTTCCACGTGGCTGTTAAACACGTGCCCATTTGCCTGCTGCGCAAAGATCTGCATCTCGCAAACGCAGCAGTCGCTGCACCGGTGGCAGCGATCGCAGAGATGATTGCTGCAAGCATCCTTCGTGCAATATATGCAAATATCGCGCGAGGTCTCTCCGCAAATTGAACAGGTGAATGTGCTTACTTCCATGATTCTCTAAGCATGTTCGCTAGCAGTCATTTGCGCAGCTTTTTCGAAGCAGGCGCCGGCTCCCTGCTGATCATACCGCGGCAACGCTGCGCTTCCTCGTCCGCTATTTTGAAATTCTCTTCCGTGCTCGTGGCCAGCTCTCGAAGATAGTCGCGAAGCCTCTCCCGGTCATTGAAGTTTCGCGCAATTAACTGGCTGAGCTGGTCCGCCGCCGCGCGGGTTCCGTACTTGCGCGTCCCTTCTTCAAGTGTGCGCATCGTTACGTCGAGCGCTTCCAGCCGGAAGTAATCGTCTAACGCCAGCGTGAGGCTTTCGGTTTTTTGCGCGAGCAATTTATTTGTTATCGAGATGTCGTTCAACTGCCGCTGGGCCACTTGCCATTGCAGAATGTAAGTGCTGGGGGCGCCCCTCTGGTCATACCATTGCTGCGGCTTAAGATTCTCGATTACAGGCTTGAGCTGGCCGGCGTCTTTGTCCAGGTTTGAGAGGATTGTTCGCACATCCCAGGAATTCTCAAGCCCAGCGGGCTGTTGACCGTAGCAGCCCATTGCCATAGTGATAGAAAGAGAAATCAAGCTTAGAACCGGTCTAATTACCATTCAGGAAAAAATTGCGAGGGCAGCATTCTCGCCAGCACCTTGTCGCCTTCAATCACATCTCCATTATGCGAACCTGAGTGGCCGGGCGTTACCGCGGACCAGATATCCTTGAATGGTTTGATCGTATATCTGTAGAGTGAGCCGCGATCAACGCGCCGGGAGATCGGTTCGTCCGGCCGCACCAGAATTGCATCGAGCGCTCGCACCAGAGTCGGTTCCGAGTTAGGCAATTTGGTGTGCTGCACCCGTATTTCACCTTCCAGCACGTCGATGCGAAGCGTATCGTCCTGATCCAAAGCCAAGGCCACAGTAGCCGAACGGTTTGCGGTAATAACTGCCGCCGGCGTGAAAATGCGCTGCTGCGGCTGGCTCATCAGCGGCTGCAAATGCACGCGCACTCTGCCGGAGATCACATCCAACAAGTCACCCGCGCTGGCGGTGTTTTGCCTGAACACGATTCGCGAGTTGCTGAAGATGTCGAAGTTCGCTCCACCCGCCACGGTGAAGTGCGCATAGCCGTCACTGCCAGTCGAAATCACCTGCCGAACCGGAACCCGCTCTCCCGAGCTAACCGCCCATGGTTGCTGATCACGTACCCGCGAAACTTTCCCGGTCACCGCTGTCGCATGCGCCTCATAGGGCTGCATCGCCGATTCATCGATCGCACTAGTTTGCCCGCCGAGAGCACAACCGGTAATTGAGCTGAGCCACAGCGCAAAAGACAAGGTCCGCATACGAGCCGTCCGCCCGGGCCGGCTCTATTATTGTTCCACAGGCGGACATGCCGCGAGTTGTTGTGCGCGATTTATCAAAAGCTCCGCGCTAGACAGTCTTTTTTGCGAATGCTTCAGTCTTCACGACGCCACCACCCTCGCGAATAGTAATCAAATGATTGGCCGCGACATTTGCAAAGTGCTCCGTGCCGCCGTTCGGCCACCGCACCTCGAGATCCACTTTACTGCTCTCGCCCAAACCAAAATGAAGCCGGAGATCGTTCGCTGAGTAGTAGCTCGCTTGGCTCAATACTTCCTGCGCCTGCACTTTACCGCCATAACGCGCCGTCACCCGCCCTCCGATGGCGCTCCGGTTCGACTTTGTTCCAATCAGCTTGACCTTCACCCAGTGGCTCTCGCCCTTCACATCATTGCGCAACAGCGATGGCGGCTCATTCAAATTCATAATCAAAACGTCGATGTCGCCATCGTTATCGAAGTCGCCGAACGCGCAACCTCGGCTGGCATGCGCGGCCGCAATCCCAGGGCCTGCCTGATCGAGTAACTCCTCGAATTTATTGTTCTTCAAGTTCCGGAAGACTATCCGCGGACTCTTGAAAGGATAATTCGGCAACACCTTCTCGATCTCCGGATATACGCTCCCGGTCACCCAGAACAAGTCCGGATACCCGTCGTTGTCGAGATCGAACATGCCAGCGCCCCAACTGATAAATCTCGTCTCGACACCCAGCCCGGCCGCGTTGGTTACGTCTTCGAAATTGCCCTTCCCGTCATTACGATAGAGCACGGCGGTGTCATCCGCGAAATGCGTTTTCAGAATGTCAAGATTACCATCGAGATTGTAGTCCCCTATGCCCAGGCCCATGCCCGCCTGCTCCATGCCGTCCTCATTCAGCGCGACGCCAGCTTCCAATCCAATATCGGTAAACGTCCCATCGCGGTTGTTCTTGAAGAGAAAACTCGGAGTGGAATCGCAGGCGACGTAAAGGTCGGGCCAGCCATCGTTATCGAAGTCGGCTGCGACCGTTGTCATGCAGTAACTGCCCTTCGCCTTCGAAATGCCTGACTTGAGGCTCACATCCGTGAAGGTTCCATCCCCGTTGTTGTGATACAGCATCATGTCGCCTGGCGGCAAGCCGCGGGGCCCGCAATTCACCGGAATGCCTTTCCAGTTGCAGAATGAACTCTCGCCCGGCTTCGGGATCTTGTTCGGATCGAACTGAAGATAATTAGAGATCGCGAGGTCAAGGTGACCGTCACGGTCATAGTCGATAAACGTACAACCCGCGCCCCACCGAGTGCCGTCGTGCAGTAGGCCAGCTTTCTCGGTAACGTCAGTAAACGTGCCATCACCGTTGTTGCGATACAGCACATTTTGGCCATAGTAGGTGACGAACATGTCGTCGAACCCATCGTTGTTGTAATCGCCGACCGCTACTGCAGAGGCCCAGCCGGCTTTCGTCAGGCCGGATTTCTCGGTCACATCGGTGAAAGTTCCGTCACGGTTGTTCTTATAGAGCCGGTTGGTAGTTCCTTCCGGCGCTCCTTCGAAACGCGTCCCACTGAGCGTGAAAATATCGAGCCAGCCGTCATTATCGAAGTCGATGAAGGCGCACCCGCAGCCCGTCGTCTCGACAATGTAAGTCTTTTTATCTTCTGGCCCGTAGATCAACGGAGCATGCAGTCCCGCTTGGGCGGCAATGTCTGAAAAGCATGCGTTGAACGGCAACCCGGATGGTTTTCCGCGCGGCTGGGCCTTTACTGCGCGCGTCGAAACGCCCTGCCCGAAAGCCTGCAGAGCGGGGACCCCGAGCAGCCAAATCATTCCCCGCCGGGTTAGATCACAATGCTTCAAACCAGCAGTTTAGCAACGGATGTGCGAATCTGTCTCCGAAGCTCTCTCATGCCCGACGATCCGCCATCTTCTTACGACAATGTGGCCGGCATGTATCACGCACTCTGGGCCGATTGGTACCTCCCGGCCTCCATGCCGGCTCTCGAACTCCTGCTCTTCTCTCAAGTACCAACCGGCGCGCGAATCCTCGATCTATGTTGCGGCTCAGGTCACGTCACGAGGGAACTCGTCACCCGCGGGTATGTCGTGACAGGAGTGGACAATTCACAAGAGCTCATCGCGCTCGCCCGGCGCGAGTTGCCTCACGTACACTTCCTCGTGCAAGACGCTACCCAGCTGTCCCTTCCCCGCAAATTCCGGGCTGTTGTGTCAACCTTCGATTCCTTGAACCACATCCTCACCTTGGACGCTCTCGAGCAGGCCTTCGCCGGCGTCTACCGGTCTCTCGATCCTGGCGGCCTCTTTGTCTTCGATATGAATCTCGCCGAAGCATACTCGGCAGATCTGCAGGAATGGTCGGTCGACCTGCGGGAGGAGAGCGTCGGCTTGGTTCGTGGAAAGTTTGACACCCTCAGCAAAATGGCATCTACCGAACTAATCTGGTTCGTCAAAGCCCCCACAGGCGACTGCTGGCATCAACAGCGCAGCGTCGTCAAACAGCGATGTTATCCGCAAGCTGAGATTTTGTCTGCGCTGTCTGGCGTCGGATTCCAACAAATCGAAGCGATTGCCGCGCGCGACGCCGGCGTAACGTCGGAACTGGGCTTTGGGCGAACTTAC
>CAWIFY010000028.1:0-223042 GCA_963835255.1 Terriglobia bacterium
GGGGTTCAAGAGCGCCCATAGGAACCCCAAGACGGAGCGTTTATAGCGAATCTTCAACTCCTTGAGCGCAAGCGCCCAAATCAACTGCCGGTAGCGTACCGTATCGGTAAATAACTCAATCATTCTAATTTGAATCCAAAGACCTCAATCAACGCAAAGCCACCTGAGTAGAGGCATTGGTTTCCTCTAATTGTAGCGAAAACAAGCGGTGGCGCCTCCATACTTCTGAGCAGCACGATGCACTTGCAATCAGATTCCGCGCCATTCAGCATTCTGAGCGTTGCCTACCCACTTTTTCCCGTAAGTTCCAGTTCGGCGGGCGGCTCCGAGCAAATCCTTTATGCGCTCGATCACGGCCTGGTGGAGGCGGGCTACCGTTCCATCATCGTCGCGGCGAAAGGTTCGGCGATACATGGAAAACTTATCGAAACGCCTGCTGCACCTACGGAAATTACGGATTCACTGCGCGAGGATGCCCAGAAAGCACACGGGCGCGCGATCGAGGCAGTGCTTGAGAACAACCGCATAGATCTGATTCACTTTCACGGACTCGATTTTCATGTTTACCGGCCTCGATGTTACAGTACCCCGCAACTTGCTACCCTGCACCTGCCGCTTACCTGGTATCCGCCTACTCTGTTCGAAGAGCCCGACCTTATTCTAAATTGCGTTTCCAGGAACCAGGCTGGTTCTCGTGCCGGTGCTGAAGCGCTCCCGATCGTTCCCAATGGGATCGATCTCGAGAAGTTTTATATCTGCCGCCATCGCCAGAAGTATCTACTCTGGTTAGGCCGGGTCTGCCCGGAGAAGGGTGCGCATGTTGCTCTTCGAGTCGCACATCGCCTCAATTTTCCGCTTATTGTTGCGGGCCCTGTACATCCCTTCAGCGCACATAAGACGTATTTCAATGAACAAATTAAGCCGCTCCTAGATGATCGACGCTGTTACCTCGGCCCGGTAGATACTAAGCGCAAAGCCGATCTCCTTGCACATGCGCACAGTTTACTCGTTCCCAGTCTCGTTTCTGAGACGAGTTCGCTGGTGGCAATGGAAGCCATCAGCTCGGGAACTCCCGTGATAGCGTTTCGTTCAGGAGCCTTACCGGAGGTTGTCAACGATGGGCTAACAGGCTTCATAGTTGAATCCGAGGAAGAGATGGCCAAGGCTGTTTTGAATACGGGCCACATCTCTTCCGAGACCTGTCGCACGATGGCAGAGACGCATTTCGCGGCAAGCCGCATGTGCGAGGATTACGTAAAGCTCTACAATCTAATCTTGTCTTCTCGCCCCTCCGTCGGCTTAATTAACAGACGTGACTTCGGAATGACAACTGCGCCCCAGTCCGACTTGTAAAATTCATTCCCCCGGAGGAAGTTCCAGTATTTGCATCCGCTTTCAAAAGCATAACGAATCGTCTCAAAGAGAATCATTCTTCCAAAACCGAGGTCAGCATAGGAGGGGTCAAAGGCGCTTAGATACCCATAGAGTACCTTTCGATACTCGAAGGCCATGATCACGGCCACGATTTCGCCTTTAAAGCGCACGGAAAAGAAACGCAGCATTTGTCGTCCGCTAAACGCTTCGGCAACGTCCCACAAGAAAGTGGTAGAGCGGTTAGCGGCGATCATCCCCGGCTGGCCTTGCTCTCGCCAGCGCGCCGAGTGCAATCGGATAAGCGCTTCCAAACACTCCGGTTCGTATTCTGCTGCAGCGAAGTCAATGGCAGCGAGTTGCTCAGCTTTATCGCGATAACGCCGCAGGTTCCGTCGAAGTCCGCTCGGCCGACTAGCCCAGAACTCTGAAAAACCGTCCTCAAGAGCAATTGCCGAGCAGGGCGAATCAGGCTCGCATTGCACATTTAGGCGTTCAGCCAATCCGAGCGCATTTAACGGCGTACCTGATGACAGATCTTGCCAATCACAAAGATCCCAATCGCCGTTCGCAGCAAGGTAATCGCGCAAACAGACTATAATCTCTTGATAGAATCCTGGAGCTATGGCTGGCTCCAAATAATCTGAAATGCCCGAGCCGATGAGAGTAAGTTGCCGGCGGCCTGCCCAATAGTGGAGAAAGCAAGGCACAAGGCCGATCATTCTTCCCTCGCCGTCTCTGAAGACGAATATTCGCAGATCGCCGCTTCCGAAATGACGCCACCAGGTGAGCTGCCATTGAGGAGTCTGAAAAGGAGTTACATATGGCGCGTTTGCCTCCAAAAGCGGCCACTCGGAGGCGATCTCAACCCAGGGCGAGAGTTTGTCAACGACTTCGAGCACTGCCACAGTCGGTGGATTATTCAACTTTGCTGGCGCACAGCGCAATTTGCGTCAAGCACGCGAAGAGCCTCGCGGTAGCCGTTCAGCGTACCGACATCTACGTAACATTCACCTGTTTTTAGACCCATGGCGGTGCCGCCGCGGGCAACATATCTATTGATTAGAGTACCCAGATACTCGTCCTTAGCCTCTAGCCAGATCTGATATAGCTCAGCTAGCACCGATCCGGGCATTTTTAGAGCTCCCCACACCCACTTAGTAGAAGCACTCTCTCTTTTCACCTGGATTTCGCTCACCCTGTTATCTGGAGAAGTTACGACTGCGTCAAAGCGTTCTGGATGCTCAACCGGAAAGAGTAGCAACGAGAGGACGCCATCTGGCAAGCTCCGAAGAGCGCCTTGCGGGAACCAGACTGTGTCCGGCAGCCCTATGCACACGTGTTCCCCAGGGGGAACCAGGGGCAGTGCATGGAAGATCGCATCACACAGACCGTCAGGCTTTGGCTGTACTGCATAAAAGATCTTTGCAGAGAGCGCATTGCCACCAAAGTAGTTCATGATATCCGACTTGCCAGGCGATATCACAAAACAAATCTTCTCGACGCCAGCCTCCACCATACGCTCAATCAGGTACTCACTTACAGCTCGAGGCCGCTCCTGAAAACCCACTAAGTAAGTACCGACCGGCAGCAACTCCTTGGAAAACGCAAGCGGCTGAATTCGGCTTCCCATACCGGCCGCTGGAACAATCCCCCACATGCTTAGGTCTTTGCCGCCGAAAGCGAAGCGCCGGCCCTCGCCCTGGGCAAGCCCAGTAATCCAGTCACGGGCTCTTTCAACTGCTCGCCCGTTTCAGGCGAGCGTTCGATGAGACTAATTAGGCGTTGAGCCCGGTGCGCCGCGGTATGGCAGTCCAGTGTACGTTCCCTTGCGCGCGCTCCCACTTGCGCCAGTAATCCTGGGTCCGCGGTCAAGGCGGTGACTGCTTCCGATGTCGATCTCGCGATCAAGATCTCCTCTCCAGGTGTAAAGAACTGGTCCAGACCCTCCCACCAATCGCTCAAGACGGCAGTGCCGCAGGCGGACGCCTCGAACAGCCGCCCTGAAGGACAGTAGCCCATGGCGGCCATCGTGCCTCGCGTGACACTCAAAGTAAGCGGAGAAGACGAGTAAAACGACGAGTGCTGGGGCGGCGAAATATGCGAGAAATACCGGACATTGCTGGGCCATTCCTCCGGCTTCGGAAACATAGGACCCGCAATGACAAAGCGGTACTTCGATAGCTCGCAGGCTGGCGTTATCAGCAACTCTTCTAAAGATCTCTGCCGGTCTACGGCGTAGGTTCCCAGATAAGACAAGTCGCTGCTAAATTCCAGGCAAGCCGGAACACGAGAGTGGCTCTCCGGATCCACCCACCCATACAAGCTGGCGACGGTTCTCGCTCCCAATCTGCTCCTTAACTGGTTTAGCGCTTCACCACCCGTATAACTTAGGACAAGATCGAAGTCAGCTAGTCCTTGGGCGGGAAGATAGGGTGGGGTCTCGCCTTTCGCGAGCTGGCTCAACGTCACCGGTGTATCCAGATCGTAGAACACACTTCGCGTATCGTCCGCGTTTAGCGCGAGCTCGCAAGCCGCCGCCCCGTCTGGGCAGTAAGATGTAACTACGCAAACGTCCGAATCAGCCAGCAGCCCTTTTATAAGAGACAGGCTATTGTTCCAGTCTGAGTATAGGCGGATATTGACATAAGGCAGGTTGGGCGCATCGCGATAGGCAGCATAATAAGAAGTGTCCCGCTCAAGAAAGTCAATCTTGTGCCCTTGTGCATAGAGTGCTCGAAAGAGGCCTCGCAGGAGTGTTGCGTGACCGTTCCCCCATGCCGAACTAATTGATAGGCCAAATACTAGTATTCTCATGGTCTAAGTCTTAGCTTATCTGCGAGTAAACTTATAAAAGAACTCCACACTGACATTGCCGTTGTAATCCCGCAAAGCTACCGCGGATAAGCTATTAGTTAAATCCCACTCAATACGCACAATCTGCCCATTAGTTTGCCTGACATCGGTAATGTAGGTGAACGTTATGTTACTTGTAACCTTCTGCTGCAAAGTAACTTGTGCCGATGGCTGCCCGTTGTTTCCTGAGAAAGACGGGTCGATCTTTAGCTGAGTCAAGCCAAATACCCTCTGAACCCTGCTTGCGAGTGGGTTAGCAACCGCCTGCCCCAAAACAGCCGATTCTCCCATTTGACTGAATGACTGTTGAGGCGGAGTGGGCTGGTGCGCGGCGATAACCGGGTTCGCCGGAGTGGTATTCGTCGCAAGTAATTGGACGATCTGCTCAAAGGTAAGTGGGGGATCAGAGCGATAGCTCAGTTTAAGGTCGTCCATGGCCCCTGTTACACCAATCGTTACATTCACACCTTGTGCTATGGTATCCAACGAAACGTTCAGAATCGGGGAGATTGAGGTCGGGTCATAGAAATTGATCGTACCCGTGGTCACTGTGTAGGTATTTCCAAAAAAGACCAGTTGTCCGTCGGTAACTGTAATTCGGCCCAACATGCCGGGTATCTCTGCTGTCCCCCTCAGCGTTAGGTTCGCAATTATGGAAAAGCGATTAGCATAAGTTGAAATCACCTGAATATCAGGTGCTGTTAGGACATGCACGTCCAATCTCATGCCTGAAAGCAGCGGTGACGGCGATGAGGGCTCACTGGGCGGAGTGGAGGCTACAGATAAGAGCGAACCTGTGTCGGTCGAACCAGCATAGGTGATGCGCTCGATCGAGACCGTGCCCGACATTAACGACCGCTTCAAATTGCCGGCCAGGGTAATCGCCGCATTCGAGGTAGCGCTAATTCCGGAGTAGCGCACCCGCACTCTGGTAGCGTTCGCCCGCAAATTGAAAGTCGGAACGCCTGCGCCCAGTCCAAAAAACCCGCCCAGAGTAACTTTGCCTCCCCCACTTTCGCCGGTTAGGCTCTGGATCGTAGCATTCGTGCCGTTCAATAAAATCGTGCCATTTGCGTTCGATAAGCCGTTCGGCGCACCCGCATAATTTACGTTTGCATTCTTAAGTTCGACGTGCCCATTCGCGCGCGGATCGCTAAAGCTGCCCCTTATGTTTGTGTCTACTACTACAGAGCCGGATGAATAGAAGTCACGGTCCGCGTCCTGTAAAAGGCCGAGATCCAGATTCGCATCCAGTTTCAGCGCGAGCGGCTCATTCGGATTCTTGAGATTTATTGAACCAGCGGCTTTAATAGAAGTGTCTCTCCCGCTAATCTCGAAGTGTTCAACTTGAACCACCTCATGACTAAGTGCAACCAAAATCGGCCCTTTATTTTGGAGCTCAACTGCTCTAACCGCAGGCGCGCCCGTCGCCGAAGTTTGGGAGTTTGTTCGCAAATCGGCACGGTCTAATTGCAGGCGAGCGGTCAGCGCATCGGAGTTTAGCATCGGGCCGCTGATCGAGGCCCGCCCCTCCACCAGCGCGTCGAAAGGTGGAGGACCTGTGGTCTCCGTCGCCAGAAATGGCGCTAAATTGGAATACCGGATGTTGTTGAAAGAAAAGTTTCCGTTTACGCTATACTCGCCTGTCAGCTGTGCCTGGCCCGAGCCTACAATCCGGCTCTGAGCGATATCTGAGTCTAGACGAAATTTCAAATTCGATCCGTCGGTACGAGCGGTGAAATTCAATCCGCCCAGGCTCCTGTTGTTCAGACGGAGCCCAGCTGCTAATGCATCTGCGTTTAACTTTCCGATCAGCAACTCGGTTTTTCCGCGCACGTCATGCAAATTCGCTGAAAGATCCATAGCCAGTTTCAGAGTTCCACCGAAGCCAGGCTTCTCTTGTACAACATGTTCGATGCGGCCAAGCTGTATATCGCTGCTGTTGAGGTTTACTTTGAGCGAACCGGTTTGAAAAGAATTAGCGGGATGATTGAAACTACCGTTTAAGGTCAGTTCTCCTGCGGGGGCCGTGAGATTGAGGGACCGAACCTCAGCCAAATTCTTCGAATAATGAATGTCACCATTGAAACTGTCGATCGGCTCTTGGTAGATATTTGCTTTAGCCAGCGTAAATCTCAGATCCGCATTCGGATCGGTAAGTGTACCACTCACATGGGCATCCGCTGTCAATTGCCCACTTGCTGGAACAGCACCCTGCCCAGCCAACTGCAGCACCTTAGCAACCGATAAACCGTGAATGGATGCGCTCGCGTCCGTTGCGTAATTCCTGGCAAGCGCAGTACGGCCTTGCACTTTGATGTTCGATCCCGCAAAGTCGGAATCCAAATGATAATCCACATTCCCGGCACTTGTGCGGGCGCTCGCCGCAAGGCTGCCCGCCTCTTGGTTCTGAACGCGAAGACTGTGCGCCGCCAGGTCAGCCGTAACATTTGAAACTTCTATGTTTGTTTGATTGTTTTTACTTTCTAACTCGGCCCCGACGTTAGCTGCCAATTGAATGACCCCAGCCACTCCGGCATTCTGCTTTGAAAGCATGTTTACACCGGCGAGTTGAAGGTGATCTGTATTGACTTGCGCTTGGATGTGACCACTCGCGAAACTGTCTGCCGGATGCCGGAGAGTGCCGTTTGCAGAGATCTTTCCTCCCGCCACATCCAGCTCGAGCTGGGAAATGGTTACTAATTCGTGAGCCAGCTTGACTTGCGCATAGAATTTACTGAAAGGCTGGTCGTATACGCTTCCGTTTAGCACTTGTGCAGTTGCCGACCCCAGAGGATCGCCATATGTACCGTTCAGGTGAACGTCAGCCGTCGCTGCTCCAGACGCCTTTAGAGAGGACTCGCTGGCGAGGCTGGCAAGATCCGCCAAGTCTCCGTTGCGCAACGTGAGGTTTGCGGCAACAGGCGAGTTTGGATGTGGCGACCACTTCACCAGCCCAATGGAACCGTCAAACTTGCTATTCAGACCGGCCCCGGTCAGACTTCCATTCTGAACAGCAGCGCCGGAGTGAGACGCCACAACGTCCAGAGCCAGCGAATTGAAAGGCCGTTGTTCTACCGCGAAATCAGATATTTCTAAGTGTCCGCCAATATGTGGAGAGGTGCTGTTACCGGTTACTTGCGCGGTTATGCGTGCCACACCGCCTTGAAGCGTCACAGGCAGCGATGTCTCAGGCTGAACGACGCCAAAGTTCGCCACGGGTAGGAAGTCATTGAGATTGCGTGAAGTTAGATTGATGTCTATGCGGCGATTAAGCGATCCCGCTAAGCTAAGCCGTGAGTTCGGAAGGGCAATATAAGACTCTGCTAGATCAAGAGCCCCGGTCGGTCCAATATACTTCGCATTCACGTTGCCACTAACCGGGACCCCGCGCCGCCCGGGTTCAATTGCTAAGTGGGTCTCGGCCGTATACCCGCTCGCCCCCTTCGCATTCAGGTTGCCTCTAGCCAGCAAAGAACCATTCAGAAACCCCTCATATCCAAGCTGCTTCCCAGTAAACGCCGCCGTCAAAATGGGTATCGAGAAATTCCGAAGGTGGCCCTCGACGCTCAAGTCCTGCATTTTTTCGATAAAGATCTTCGCGGCAAGAGATCCGCCCAGCGCTCCTAGCTTGAGTCCGTCCAAACTCACTAGGTAAGGGTCCGCGTGAAAAGGGGAATAGATTGTTATATCCGGAATGCGGGTTGTCCCGCTTTTCACAGAGAGATCGCGAGAGTTTAGTGTCCCGTTTACTGCATAATTGTTTTGCTTGTCGAGCGTGGCCGTGCCATTGGCCAGCAGATCGCCCTTGAGCTGCACTGTCGATACCTCGAAAAGCCGCGATAGTTCCTCTATGGAAAAGTCGGCATTGAACCGCACCGAGCCTTGTGTATTACGGTTCAAATCACCGGAGGCTTGGAATGTCGTCCGGCCCAAAGCCATGTGCGCCGTCTGGATCACGATCGCATTCGTCTTTTGATTCATCCTCACTGACAATTCGGCCGTCAGTTCCTTGGGCGCGCCGCTTACGCTGGCGTCCATCGGCAGAGCGAAGCTCTTTTGCAGTTCCGGCATAGACACATTCACGTTCAATTGAGCCGCTATGACAGGCGCATTCATATTTTCCAGGGATCCGCTCAGTACAAGCTGCGATTGTGCGCTGTTTATCCTGGCTCCTGCGATCCTTATCGCATCACGCTCTAGCGTCACGGGTACATTCACGTGTAAATTGAGCGGCGGATTATTCCTTGAGGCGATTACCAGTGGATCGATCGCCACGTTGCCTGTATAACTCGGATTGAGCGTATTGTAATTCAAGAGAATTCGAAGATTTTCTCCCCGGCCGCTGAAGGCAGTCTTCTGTTGAACCACTTTGATCAGCCCATTCTCGAGTTGGAATTTATTAACAGCCAGATCTACGACCGTCTGCAATCCAGATGTCTGGCTCGATTGCTGGGGAACTTTCGGCTGGGGAATATTTGTGGAGCCGTCGGGCAGCAACATCAGGTTTACTTGCGGTTCTTCGATGCCGAGGTAACGCAAGTCGATCGCCTTCTTTAAGCCGGAGAACAGCTTCAGCTTCAGCTCAAGAAGCCTGATCCGAGCTAACGGGTCACTTCCCTGAGGCTCGGTACCGTGCAGCACGCAATTCCGGACGCGAACGGTAAGATGCCAAAGGTCAAGCTGGAAGGAGCCGATCTCAACCCGGCCTCCGGTTGAGGCTTGCACAACCCCGATGAGCTTCTCACGCGCGAAATTGGCGAACCAAGGCGTCTGGATAGTGATGACCCCAGCGATGATCACCAGTGCGAGCAAGCCTACGAGGGAACTCGCGACGATCGCGAGAATTTTCTTTCGCCTTGTCACTGCAATGTCGCCTCGAAATACTTGATCCTCGTATCCTTGCGTTGCTCATCTAGCCATGCAAAGAACATCTTGTTCACTTGTTGGGCAGAAAGAATGTTGTTAATTTCAGCACGGACCTCGTCAAGAGAGGACTTACCAGGATGCTCTTTGGCAAACCCGGCCTCGTGTTCTTTGTAATACTCCGCTATCTGTTCGTCCGTAACCAAGGCGGCCGGCTTAAAGCGGGCGTCGATGAAACGTAGCACGGTTAGTTGCCAGAGAAAATGGCTTTTAAGATCGGGTGCTACGATGCCATATTTCCGGAGCGTGTTTTGCAGTGCTGCTTCGCTTTTGAACCGCGCCTGCACTAATCGGTCAAGCTCCTGGTCTGCTTGTTGCGGCGTAGCGACCGGGTAATCTCCAAGTTCGATTTCCTTACGTATGAAAATCTGATCGATTAGTCTGCTGGCCGCCACCTTACGCATCTTTTCGCCTAGATTCAGCGGATCGCCATTCAGAAAATCGGTCACGCGGAGATCACGGCTGATATCGCTGTCCTTAACAATCGAGCTCCCAACTACGATTGCAATACGGTCGACAATCACTGCCGATACACCACATGGTGTAAGTGCCAACACTAGCAATACCCGCAGCATTAGAAAGCCTGCCCGATAGAAAAGAAGAATTGAAAGTGCCCTAGTCTCTGCGGGCCAGGATTGCAACCTGGCTTATGCTCCTTGATGTCGTATGGGGTGCAAGCAAGCAGATCTTGAAAACTCTCATTTACGCTGAATCCCGTATAGCGTGAGGGATTGAGCGCATATGCCAAATCGATTCTTACTGGACCAAATGGCGTCCTGTAACGTATTCCGAAGCCAGGAGCTTGAACCGCGTAGTTCAGGTCCTGAATGCTTCTTTGGCTAGAGCTAAATGAAAGACTACTGAACGTGGTGTAGATATTCCCCATGTCTTCGAAGAACACACCGCTTATGTTTGGACCTAGCATCGGAAAGCGCAGCTCCACATTGTTGAAAAACAGCGCGTTGCCGCCAATCGGAAAACCCGTCGCCGGAGTTATTACGGTTCCGGGCAGCTCATTTGCGGTACCTATGTCGCGCGGGCCGGCCTGATTGTCTCCAAATCCGCGCATGGAAACGCCGCCTCCGCCAAAAAAACGCTCAGGTAGCGGAATCGCCTCGAAATGAGATAGGCCCGGTTCTATGTTGAAGGGCACAATGGCTCCGAATTGCGTCTGACGTGCCAGAACCAGGTTTCTGCCAATCGAGGTATAGGTTGCGTTCCGGCCCAAGATCCGGACAAAGTTACGTTGTGAACCGAAGAAATTGCCTGCTATCCCTGTATCGAGAGTGTTCCAGAACCCGCGGTGCGCGTCGGCTGGATTGTCACGATGGTCCTGAATATAACTTGTCGAAAGCATTCCGATGCGCACCGGTTGCGAAAACTGTGGAATAAGCAGAGCGGGAATGTTGATGTTACCCGTACTCACGCGCCGGTATGCGAAGCGTAATAGAAGAGTGGACGCCCGGCTGAACCTCTGCGATGTCTGTATGGAGGCCTCCAACCTGCGTGAAGAGAAAGTCTGGACATCTTGCGTCGTGTCGTAAAGCGCGGAAAACGTCACCGTGCGGTTGGCTGAACCCAGAAATCTCGGGACAATGTAGTTCAATGATTCCCGCTGTTGCAGGGTTGAGTAAGTTGTTTGCAACGAGAGAGTTTGCCCGATGCCAAAAAGGTTAATGCGATTGACGTTGAAAGAGACGATAGGGGATGCGCCTTTGGCACCCCCGGAATTCGTGTAATTGTTGGTTGTTCCGCCAAATTGACCAATAATCAAGCCCAATCCGATGCTGAAGTTATACCGCGCCGCTTCATCGAAGTCGTAGAGTACATCCTTGTAACGCGTCGAGCCGTCCGGATTCTGAAGAGCCGTGTTTACACTGGCAAATACTCCTAGTCCATTTAGTTCTCTTGCATCCTCGTTAACCTTTAGCAATGAAATTGGCTCGTCCTGGCGAATCTTTACATAACGTTCAACAAGGGAAGGTCTCGTACGGTTCAGACCCGATAGAATCACCTGACGGACAAAATCGCGCGGACCCTCCCTGATCTCGTAAATGAGATTCACCGTCGCCGGATCCGGGCCCGGCTCCCTGGTGTACCGGAACGATGCGGAGGGAAATCCTTGCGAATAGTAGTATTCCAAGATCCGATTGCGGTCAGTGGCGATATTGACTTCCGCGTAAGGCTGACCTTTGATCGAAGCGAAGTCTCGCCGGATTGAAGCCAGATCGAGCCGAGCCGTTCCAACGACTTTCAGGCTCGCTACTCTCCACTGCTTTCCCTCATTGATTGTGTAGGTAACGGCGATATCGGACTGTTTGCCTTTATAGTTGTTTTCGACTCTCGAGGTCACCTTGGCGTCCTGGAACCCATTCGCTACATAGAGGTTCGTTATAGCTTCCTGATCTTTTTGCCGGTAAGTTTCACTGTATCGTCCATATCTCATGAGGAGGGACCGCGGCTGAAGGAACATACGCTCCCTGAGTGTTTCTTCCAGGAAATATGTATTACCTTCGATGCCGACCTTTACGAGCTTGCGCCGTGGACCCGTTGCGATGTAGTAATTGATCACTTCTTCATCATTCTTTGGCGGTTCCTGGTGGAACGTCACGTCCACGTCGGGATAACCTCCTGACTGAAAATAATCGTGAAGGTTGCGAGCCCCCTCTGCAAGCAAGTCGTTATCGACCGATCCTTCCTCATAGATCGGGACATATTGTCTTAACTTGCTCTTCGATACCTTCGCTTCCAATGCTTTAACAGTGACCTTAGGTCCTGCATTAATCTCGAAAGTCGGCTTGGCATTTCCCGTCGCTGGATCGTACTCGAGCGAGGCCAGATTTACCGAGGCCGTCAGTCGTTCTTTTTTTCCGTACTTATTCTCGACACCCTGGACACCCTTATCTGTCAAAACAGCCGTTACTTGACGCCATTTGTGAATTAGAGGCCAGCGCCACCCGGTGGCTTTTAGAATCGTCGAGTCCGAAAGCTTAGTGTCGCCGCGTATGACCGGAGTTTCATACCTTGAACGCTTTCCGGCCTGGACTAGAAATCGAATTGTGACTTGATGCGTTGCTGGATCTTCAATCGTCGAAGAATCCACCCGCCCAAGAAATAGCCCGTTGTCCTGAAGTTGTTGTTCCAGATTTTTTCTCGCGAGAACAAGTTCTTCCTCGTCAAAGGGCTGACCCAGATAAAGCTGGGCGTCGCCAATCAATACAGCGCGGCTCGGAGGATTTTTGATATCTCCACCTGCTCCCACGTGACCTATGAACCGCCTCGCTCGTGTGATAAACGTCATGTCGATTCCGCTGCCATTCGGCTCGGCATCAACCTGGATGTCTTCGTACAGGCCGCTGCGCCACAACCGGTCAATAGTCGCAGCGAGTTGATTCGTCTCGAGCGGCCGCCCGGCTTCGACCATCAGCATTCGATCCAGGTCGCGGGAGTCGATCGGCTGTTCTGCAGGCTGGTAGTGAATGGCAAGAATGGTTTTGCCGGCAAAATCCTGACCGCGAAGCGTCGTTCCTAAAGCCAAAAGCGTTAACAGACAAAGGCAAAGGCGGCAAAAAGAGCCCGGCTGCTTCATTTTTTCCGCTGAAACTCCTCACTCCCTGATCGTATTAAAACGGTCATTTCCATGGCGGTAGTACTTACCTTGACGCCCTTCTACAAAAAGCTGTTTCAAGTGTCTCATCTGCTACGTTCTAATAAACGAAAGGAGCAGTGATGCCCGCGCTTACCCGAAATGAGGTTTTCGAGTTATTGAAAAGGACGGCATCGCAGTGGAGTGACCACAACGCTCCTCGCCTCGGTGCAGCTCTTGCTTATTACACTCTACTGTCTATAGCCCCTCTGTTGATCCTGATTGTGGCTATCTGCGGACTGCTTTTCGACAAAAATACCACCGAACATCATCTGCTGAGCCAGGTGCAATCGATGGTAGGCCCGTCGGCTGCTAAGGCGATTCAATCGGTCTTGGAGAATGCTCAGCAGAAGAGCAGCGGAATCATCGCAAGTATTATCGCGCTAGTCACGCTGATGTTCGGCGCTTCGGGGGTCTTCGTAGAATTGCGAGATTCGCTGAACACGATCTGGGATGCTCCGCCAAGCCCATCCTCGACTTGGCGCAACCTTATTTGGCAGCGTATCGTGTCGTTCGGCATGGTGCTGGCTCTCGGCTTTCTGCTGCTCGTCTCACTCGTCCTGAGCGCCACGTTAGCCGTCGTTACCAAATTTTTTCAAGGCTATCTGCCGTTGAGCGCGGCCATCTGGGGAGAGGTGGCGAACTTCATCGTCCCCTTACTTGCCATTTCGGTTCTCTTCGCGCTAATCTTCAAGTTCGTTCCAGAGGTCCCTATCCACTGGCGAGATGTCGTGATTGGGGCGGTCGCCACTGCCATCTTGTTTGAAATAGGAAAGGCGCTGCTCGCCCTCTATCTCGCGACCGCCGCTGTGGGATCTACTTACGGGGCCGCCGGTTCGCTCGTCGCTTTCGTGGTTTGGGTCTACTACTCCGCCCAGATCTTTTTCTTCGGCGCGGTGTTCACTCAGGTCTATGCCAATACCGTGGGATCGCATTCAACGCGCAATAGCTCTACCCCTGTCCCGAAAAGTCCCAAGCTGACCGCTGCACAGCGCGGCGCCTCCGCATAAGCCCTCGGGTCTGCGCTAAACTGGTAATTCCCACCTGTTTGTTCCCATGATCTCAGTTAGCAACGTGAGCATGCGTTATGGCGGCAAGGTCTTGTTCGAAGATGTTGCCGCAGCATTTCTGTCCGGCAGACGCTATGGCTTGACAGGACCGAACGGCGCTGGCAAATCTACGTTCATGAAGTTGCTTTCCGGCGAACTCGACCCGCAGAAAGGCGCCGTCGTGCGCCCGAAGAAAATAGGGATCCTTCGCCAGGATCAGTTTGCTTTCGATGCTTACCGCGTCATCGATACCGTAATCATGGGCAATCTGCCGCTTTGGAAGGCTCTGGAAGAGCGCGAAGAGCTATACGCGAAAGCCGAGTTAACCGATGAGGACGGCATGCGCCTAGGTGAACTGGAGGGCGTCATCGCCGAAGAGGACGGCTATACAGCCGAGAGCGATGCCGCCGTTTTGCTCGACGGCCTGGATATTCCCGAGTCGCTACATGACCGTAAAATGGGCGAGTTGCAGGGCGGCCAAAAAGTGCGTGTACTGCTTGCGCAGGCATTATTCGGACATCCCGAAGGGCTTCTGCTGGACGAGCCAACGAATTATCTGGATCTGGAATCGATTCACTGGTTGCAGAACTTTCTCTCCCGTTATGAGGGTACGCTCATTGTCATTTCGCACGATCGCCACTTTTTAAATGGCGTCTCGACCCATACAGCCGATATCGATTACCAAACCATCATCACCTACCCTGGCGGTTACGACGACATGGTCCTGCAGAAAACGCAGATTCGTTCTCGCATTGAAGCGGAAAACGCTCAGCGCGAGAAGAAAATCGCCCAATTGAACGAGTTCATCGCCCGCTTCTCAGCCGGTACGCGAGCAAGCCAGGTCACGTCTCGCAAAAAAGAAGTGGAGCGGCTGCAAACTTCCGATCTGGCCCGTTCGAATATTCAGCGGCCATTTATTCGCTTCGAGATGAAGCGGCCGTCTGGGCGCCACGCTCTCGAATTTAAAGATATCCGAAGGGCGTACGGCGAAGTCGAAGTGATTAAAGGTTTCTCGGCCTCCGTTCAACGCGGCGAGAAAATCGCCTTGATGGGGCGTAACGGGGCGGGCAAGACCACGCTTTTGAAGGCTCTGCTGGCTAACGGCCCTGGCGTGGACGATCCTGACGTGGGTCTAGATTCAGGCGTGGTGACGTGGGGCCACGAAGTTCAGATCGGCTATTTCGCCCAGGATCATCGCGGCAGTATCCGCAACGGCACCACCGTTTCCGACTGGCTGCACGACTGGGATCCTCAGGCTTCAAAAGAAGAAATTCGCGGCCTCCTCGGTCAGATGCTGTTCAGTGGTGAAGAAGGACTCAAGCCCACCGATGCCTTGTCAGGCGGCGAAGCGGCGCGCTTGATGTTCTGCAAGCTGATGCTCCAGAAGCCGAACGTACTGGTGTTCGACGAGCCCACAAACCACCTGGATCTTGAAGCAATCAACGCTCTGAATATTGCGTTGCAGAAGTTCGAGGGCACGGTGTTGCTCGTAACGCACGACGAAGACTTGGTGGATGAAGTCGCCACACGCGTTTGGCACTTCGATCACGGCCGGATCGAGGATTTCGTCGGATCTTACGAGGAATACGCGGCGGTGGGAGCTAAGTAACCGCTTCCCGTAGCTCCGCCGATTTCAATCTTTAACCCCTCTGCAACCGGCCGCCCGCAAGGCTAAGTTTAGATTTGAGCAGTACCGCTTGTCATTCGGCGCTCGAAAAAACGGATTTCAGTATGAAAGTGCCTCTTGCCCGCAAGCTACCCAGCGGACGCGCGTACTCGAGGGTCAGAATATACAGTCCCGAATTTTGCGGGGTGCGCACCTCCCACTTGCCCCGTTGCGAAAGGCTCAAGTCACTCGATGAGAGGCCGAATTCTGCGCCAGCGCCCACCGGTCTGAGATGCCAAGTCAGTCCGCTTAGCGGGTCGCCCGGGATCGGGTTGGCCTGCCACTCGAAGCTATAGTTCCGCCCAGCTTGCATTGGCATGTATTGCTGAAGCACTACGCAGTGCTCAGGTTGGTTGCCCGAGAAGTGGAGTCGGACCAAGCCATCGGACGGAGACTGGTCGATACGCAATCCCTCTATGCCGGCAGGTCTCCAGTCGAAGCCGTGGCCAAAGAGAGGCGCCCGGAAGTCACCGTTTGTTAGCGGATGCGCTGTCGTAGGTACCGGTTCATGCAGCCAGCCCGCTTTCACCATACTCGTCCAAATTTGCAATGCAGGATCGCGATCGCCTTCCGCTATTAGCCGGTCTTCTATCGCGGCGATTAGATCGTCGCGGCTCCAGGCGCGCGGATCGGTCTTGCCCGCAGCCGCAATTAAGCGCTGAACTATTAGAGCGATGGAGGAATCCTGGTGGCTATTGGATAGGAACCAGGCATAGGGAAGCAGTACACGTGGCCGATCCGGTATGCTCTGAGCGATTCTAACGGCGTCCTGGCTGATAAGCCACATCTGCACGAATATCGGCTCAGGCGAATAGGGAGTGATCGCCAAAGTCGCAGTGGCCCAGCGGAAGAATTCTTTTGGCTGGTCGTTCCGGAAGTAGAAATTCGTGAGCGTCCACCTTGGTAGGAACGTTTTATTTACTTCAGCGGCCTTTAGGTAGAAGCGTTCGGCACCTGCCCGGTCATGCTGCTGAAACTCGCTGACGAATCCGAGTTGAATCCACGATTCAGAATCGAATGGATTCAGCTCGACAGCGCGCCGTAGAAGCGCAATTTTTTGCGCCGGCCTCCAGGCAGCCAAACGCGCCAGGTACGCCGAATCGAAAGGGACCAACTCCACCGCAGCGGGCACAGAAATGGCCGTGTCCTGCTGAAATAGCCACTTGGCGCGTGCCAGCACGAAAGAATAAATAGCTGCTGCCAACGCTAAGGCTACGAGCAGATATCTGAAAAAGGAGGGAAGAACCGCTTGCAAGGGCTTACCCGGAACCGGCAACCAGCAGCACCACTGCCTGAGCTTCACAAGACCTGCCCTCGCCTACTGGGCCCACGCCCTCCGCGGTCTTGAACTTCACACTCACCGACTCAGTGGCGATCCCGACGCCACTCGCGAGACTGTCACGAATGGCTTCGCGGAAATCTTTCAGCTTCGGACGCTGCAAAATGATCGTGCTGTCAACGTTCACTGGGCGGTATCCCTGGCCGGCGGCAAGCTGCAACGCGTGCTGGAGAAATTGGCGGCTGTCTGCATCCCGCCATTCGGCGGCGGTGTCCGGGAAATGCATCCCGATATCCCCCAGCGCAAGCGCCCCCAGAATTGCGTCAGTCACGGCGTGGAAAAGGACATCCGCGTCTGAATGTCCCGCCAGACCGACCTCCGACGGAATTACAATGCCTCCGAGGATCAGCGGGCGGCTCGCTTCAAGACGATGGGTATCCCAGCCCTGGCCGATGCGAAAAGCTGCTGCACTCGACATCATCATCATTCACGGCGCAGTTCGAAAGCCGAGCTTTCGAGTGTCAGGTAGAGCCGGGCCAGCTCCATATCGCTGGGTTTGGTGATCTTGATGTTGCGATCGGTTCCCAACACCACAGAAACTTCCACCTGCTCAAGACGCTCAACCAGTGAAGACTCGTCGGTGCCGATGAATAGGTCCTGGCGCGCTTTTTCGAAGGCTTGCCGGAGGAGATTCAAGCGAAAGACCTGCGGAGTTTGTGTGAGGATCAGCCGCTCACGCGGCAAGGTGGCGCGAACTTTGTTGCGGTGTACTTGTTTTACGGTGTCGACAGGAACGATTCCTACAATTGCCGCCCCAGTTTCTGCCGCCTCATGAATGACCTTTTCGATTGCCTCGCGCTCGATAAAAGGCCGAACGGCGTCGTGAACGGCCACCAGCTCTGTGTCGTCGGCAATGGTTGCGAGGGCGTTTTCAACCGACTGCTGTCGAGATTCGCCGCCTTCTATTGTCCGGACCGATTTGCCGAAATGCTGGCTTTGAAAGAGTTCGTCGGCCCAAGCAATGTCGTCATGACGAAGCGCAACCACGATTTCGTCGACCGGCGGCGAGCTTACAAATTTGCGGATCGTGTGGACGAGGATGGGCGAACCATTCAGAAGCATAAACTGCTTACGGCTGATCCCTTCCTTTTCGGGCGCGCTCCGGCCCATGCGCGTTCCGAGTCCGGCGGCTGGAATGATAACAGAAACTTTCATGTGAATGGCGCCAGGGCGACGGCCCTGCGCGATCCCTCGAACTAACATCATAGAGGACGAGGGCGCCACGGCCGAATCCCATGTCGCGCCGGACGAGGCGAGCCCCGGTATCAGGATCATGGGCGCGCCGCTTCCCTTCGCGCCTACATGAAAGGAAGGGCGCCGGTTGCGCAAGTGCGACTTTGAATTTATGAAGAGCGGTCGGCTAAAGCAATGAACGGCAATACACCTGAGTTGTCGATTGTCAGCACGATGTACCGCTCGTCCACCTTCGTCGAAGAGTTTTACCGGAGAATCAGCGCCGCCGCGCAGAGCCTGACGAACTCATACGAGATTGTGCTGGTCGACGATGGGTCGCCCGACGATTCGCTCGCGTTGGCGATTACGCTCGCGGAACGCGATACACGAGTGCGCATCGTCGAATTATCCAGAAACTTCGGCCATCATCCAGCGATACTGGCGGGCTTGCGGCATGCCCGAGGCGAACTCATCTTTCTCATCGACATCGATCTCGAGGAGCAGCCGGAATGGCTCGGCGATTTCTGGCGAGACCTACACGATAATCGGGCCGACATGGTCTATGGAGTGCAAACGCTTCGCGCGGGATCGATGATGAAGCGGCATACCGGGACGCTGTTCTATCGCTTCTTCAACCTGGCTTCAGATACGGCCATACCGGCGAATGGATGCACCGTGCGCCTGATGCGGCGCCCCTACGTGGACGCGATCAACCAGCTAACCGAGACGCACGTCTTCATGATGGGCCTCTTCAGTTGGACGGGTTTCGTGCAGCGGCCCCGTCCCGTCACGAGGAGGCGGCGGGCAAGCGCCTCCAGCTACACGCCGTTCAAACTAGTCGCGCTCTCGGTAAATGCCGTTACGTCATTTTCGAGTTACCCGCTCACCGTAATTTTTGCGGGCGGCATGGTGATTACTCTTCTGTCGCTGGCATTTGCCTCCAAGCTGGTCATTCAGAAATTGCTGCAGCCGGACTACATCCTCTCGGGGTTCACTTCCATCATGGTTTCTCTGTGGTTTCTGGGAGGAACCATCATCAGCGTGCTTGGCGTGATCGGGATGTATGTCGGCAAGATCTTCAGCGAGGCAAAGTCGAGGCCGCAATACTTGGTGCGAAGGGTATACGGGAGGGGCGAAGCGGAGCTGAAGCTCCCTACGGACTAAAAGTCGGCCCTCCATGCCGCCCATCCGGTAACCTTAACAGCGACAACTAGCCCGGTGGCCCATGCCAGCGGAGATATCGAGAAGCTTTCATTGGCGGCCAGTGCTTCGAGCAGGACTGGCACTTTCTCTGCGTGTCCCGCTGGCCAGTTCGGTTGCGGAAGCATGTCATCGATCACGTAAAAGCCGCCCCGCTTCACGACCCTCAAGCATTCCGGCAACCCTCATACTTGCCCGGCATTGCGTCGGCGAAAATGAAATCGAAACTCTCAGCCGGTTGCCGCTTCAGAAACTCGAGTCCGTCCTGTTGGATTAAGGTCAGGCGCTCGTCGTCTCCGAGAGAACTCCGGGCGACATCCTGCACCCGTGCATCCGTATCCACACTGGTCAGCCTTGAGGTTGGATCCATGCCATCCAAGAGCCAGGCCGTAGCTATACCAGTGCCGGGCCCAATTCCAGAAAATAGCCGCTCGGTTTGGAAGCGGCAAGAGTTCTCAACAGCGCTCCTGTGCGAGGATCGGACGCCATATCGAAGCCGAGATCGTTTGTCCGCTTGAAAATGCGGGCAAGCCGGGTTGGAAAGCTGGTATAGGCGAGCTCATTCATCCAGCCAATTGTAGATCGATGTTCGTTTAAAGACTCTCTGCTCCCTCAGGTCACGGCTCTGCTAGGCGGCGAGGGGTTCGAAATCCTCCTCTTGATCGGGTTGAAGGAGCGCATCGATGGAATCGGAGGGAACAAAGCCAGTTTCGTCGTCGCCATCTTCTTCGTATTCGATGTAGCGGGTAGCGGAGTGGGCTTGGTAGACGTTAATTTGAGGAACGAAGCCACGGGCCTTCTGAAGTTTTTGCAGAGCAGTAAGAGATTTGTGAAAGGAACGTTCGGCGGAAGCCATGGAGCGCTGAATGAGAGCCATCAAGCCGTTGTTGCACCAGGCGTCCAGATTCTCGGGATGAAAGGCGCGAGCTTCGAGTTCGCGGAAGCGGCGCATGCGCCAGAAGTGCTGGGCGAGCTCGTCGACCAGAATCTCTTCAATCGAGTTGGCGGGTTGGTGCTCGTTGCGAAGTGTGGCTCGGAGGTGATCGAATTCGGCGGGGTCTTCATTGGGCATGATGAGCTGCTTGGAGTAGAGACCGTGTTGGAAAGAGTTTTGTGAGGAACGGAGCTTACCCCGGGCGCTCTTAGGGCCGGTACTGTGTTGCGCGTTGGCGCGATTGATTTCCGCGCGACAAGTCTTGACGGGCTCGGCGGCGTCGACGGTGGTTTGGTCTAGAGACATAGGGATGATGAACCTGCCCGGAAAATAGCAGAGCCGGCAGGCGGGTCTGAAGCGCGAACGGGAGAAATCGGACGCAAGTCATTCAGCGGATTGAGCAAAATTTTTCTGTGGAAAGTGGGAACGGCTTTTTGGAAGATGGTTACGCGCACTGGTCCGCCGCTTCGCGATCTCCGGACCGAAAGCGGGCCATCAGACGGGCGACCGTGACTGAGGTTTGCTTGGGATGTCACCCGTAAAGGTTACTTTATCCGTGATTAGGGCGACAGTACGCAATTCCGAAGGTGCATATAAATCGCCAGGATGGCGGCCTGGAGATGACCGCGAACTTGCCTGGGAGCAGTAGTTCCATGCTGAAGTGCTTGGCGTATGAGGCAGGTGCCGAAGCTCTTCCTCTATGAGAGGAGATATGGCCGGGACCTGCGATGAAGCTAGTCGGCCCGCATGCTGCTCGCTCGCCGGGGCTTCGGCTTGCTCTTGCCCTTGAGCGCAAAGGACGCGGATGCGCGCCCGGCGGCAGGGGAAGAAACCCGCTGCTCTTGGCCGGGCACGCTTGACACCGCGGCCGTTTTGCGCGGGTTCTTCAATAGATTGAGCGTCACTGCAGCGCGGATGAGATCCTTCAAGGCCACCTCATCGAGCTTGTCGCCTTCGTGGATGTCGATGGCGCGCCTGGCATTCCCGTCGAGGCTGGAGTTGAATAGACCTGAAGGGTCCTTCAACGCAGCTCCCTTGGCAAAGGTCAACTTGACGACCATCTTGTACGTCTCTCCCGTGCAGACGATGCCGCCACGGGACCAGACGGGAGTTCCCGGCGTTGTCGGCTTGACCCACTTCCACTCTTCGACGATCTCAGGGTCTGCCTGGTGTATGATTTTGCGCACTTTCGCGAGTATCTTCCCGCGCCAGTCCCCAAGTTCCTCGATTCTGTGGTCAATCGATGCAGACGCAGATTCCACCGCGACGGGCCTTTTCATATATAGCTCCAACTCTCGCATCTAATTTAGCTGGGCTCAGCATAACCTGCAACCTTCTCCAGTGAGAGCCTCTTCTGGGGAACTTCGCAGCACAACGGACTCGCGATCCGAGCCGGCCGTATGCCGTGTGCAGAAGCCAATACTTGCGCGGCAGCCATTCGTAGATGTCGCCGGTCGTAATATCGAGCGGCAGCTCATCGCCCATCGGTTCGGTTTTGCCAACGTTGATCCACTTGCCGATTGATACTTCCAAACGATCATACTCAGGGCCACGAGCTTGGCGTTCTTTTTGTGAGCGGATATTTTCGCCTTGCTTCATAGTTGTCTCCTGCATGGCGCAAAGTCGGTCCAAGCGAATAAGTCAAGAGAAGGCCAACCAGGTAAATGCCTGCGGAAATCCACAGGGCCGCCACATAAGAGGGAAGGCGGCGAATCGTGCTTCTGTGTGTGTGCGGAGGAGATTCAGCTCCGCAGTTTCGAGTGCTCCACGGGTCAAATCCCATTCCCTAGGAACTGCGGCACGGTTCCTCGGCGGCGTTCGCTCTGGCGAATCATCTCGTTCAGATCCGCCGCAGGACGTATCTCCCAGGGTCCATACTTTACCCCTGGATGCTGCGAGATAAGCTGGACGGCGTGATTCAGATCGCGCGCCTCAAGTACCAGGATTCCCCCCAGTTGTTCCTTGGTCTCGGCGTAAGGACCGTCGGTCACCGCGACTTTGCCGTTCTTCCAGTACAAGGTCATCGCAGCGTCGGGAGGCTGAAGAGCCTCGCCCGCGGCAAAATGCCCGTTCGCCCGCAGCTTGTCGTCGTAGTCAAAGCATTCGTCCAGCATGGTGTGGCGCTCGTTCTCGCTCATGTTCTCGAATTTCCCCGGCTGGATATATCCCAAACAGATGTATTTCATGACAGACCTCCGTATCGGATGCAATTAGAGCCAGAAACTCAACGAATCGGCTCGCTCACCCTATAGTCGGTGCAGAGACAGAAAATCGACAGTTGCTTCGAGTTTTTTTCCAGCCTGCGAAGCCTTTCCTCGAGAAATCTGCGCTTCCGGCGGAAGAGAAGGATGGCAGCAAATGAAAATCAGCCGCAGCCGGTCATCCTCGATGTCTTCCTCACCTCGGGAGCTCGCGAATTGTTGCGGTTCGATGAAGGACAAGGCCCTGTTGCGCAGCATCGGAGCGCGATCGTCGGCGCAGCGCGTCGATGGCTTTGAAGCGGGCCGTCGAAATCAACCAGGGCCTCGGATTTTCGGGAATGCCGCTCTCCTGCTATACGTTCAGCGCAGCGGAAAAAGCCTCCTGCATGGCGTCCTCTGCGAGATCGAGATCCCGGAGCAGGCGGACCAGACTCGCGAGGATTCTGCCCGAATCGGACCGGTATAGTGCCTCAAGTGTTTGGCGCACCGGTTCCGGGGAGGAATCATAGCGCCGACGGCAAGCGGAGTTCCTTCACTTGTGCTATGCACGCGATATACTCCATTCCTCTTTCCAGCGGCTGGTCGTTCACACCTGTCGCCTCTTCCGGTCGATTGATGCGGAGGCAGATTTCGCCGGGACGGGCCTCCATATATATAGCTCCAACGCACTTTACTTAGCTACGGTCAGCATAACCTGCATGCCATTCGTGTGTCGGCCACGAGGCGTTTCATCGTGCTCCGGCCGCGCGTTCATCCTGTGCGTCGCGGACGGCGCCATTTAGCAGCATGTGGCAGCACGAACAAGTACAGACCGGTGAACAGGAGCAAGGCGAGCGGGAGCAGCGCCAAGAGGCCCACCCAGCCGGTGTACTTCTTCAGTCCCACGGCGACGCCGTTGATGATGACAGCCAGCGTAAATACAATAGACAGCCAGCGGTGGGTCTGCCGAACCCATTTGTTCCAGTTCAATGGGCCTCCTCATTCACAACTTTTCAGGCGCCTTAGGCGACCAGTTGGGCATTTCAATACCGAACTGCTGTGCGTACTCGGCATTCAAGCGCTGCCAGCCGCTGAATTTCATGGCCTCTCCACCAGCGATGCGGCCGAGGGGAGTTCCGCTGAGAAGGCGATCCAGCACATCGAAACAAATGTGCCAGCCCGCGGCGCCCCACGAAATAAAGCGGCGATCGATGTTGTGCCACAGCCTGAGGCGCGTGCCGCCGCCAAAGGCTTCGAGTTCCCACCGGATATCGTTATACTCAAGCACCTTGGCAGGGTCGGCTCGCATCACTGTTGTTTCGAACTGCGTGGGCGTTCCCACCCAGGTGAGCTTGACTGTCGTTCCAACCGTCCCCAGGTTCCCCTCGGCGTCGAAGGGCGCCCACTCGCGCAGATGCGCTGGGTCGGTGAGCGCCTGCCAGACTTTTTCCGGCGGGTGGTGCAGTTCTCTGACGAGAATGAGCGTCCACTTCTCTCCGTCCTTTCGTACCTGCGCCCCGCCGGCCGGACCCGGTGTGTACTGCTCGCGATCGGTCATCTTCTTCTCCTTGTCTTCCTTTTCGTTGGTGTGCTTTTCGCTGATGTGGATTGATCCATGCGATCGAGGTGGCGTTCGAGAGCATCCACGTGAGCGGACCAGAAGCGACGGAACGGAGCCAGCCAGGCATCCACCACCTGAAATGGTTCAGGTTTCAGCCGGTAGAGACGGCGCTGTGCGTCCACAGTGGATTCTACGAAACCGGCCTCGCGCAGCACTCGCAGGTGCTTTGACACGGTCGGCTGCGGCATACGAAGTTGACGCTCGATCTCTCCCACCGACTGCTGTGACGAGGCCAGGAGGCTCAATATCGCGCGGCGGTTCGGCTCCGCAATGATTTCGAACACGGATTCCACCCCTTTAATATGCTCCATAAAGCATATGCGTGTCAAGGTATATAAAGGCAAGGGCTCCCGTAACGGTTTCCGTCGGGATGCGGGATGCATCGCGCGATGCGTTTTGGCGGATACGATTCAGAGCGCTGCGCGCCCCGGCTGCTTCAGCGTTGAGGCGATAAGGGCGGCCGCCCCTTTCCCGTTAAAACCCTTGCACAAACGAAGGATGCTGTTGAAAAACTCTGGTGTGCGGTTCGCATTAGATCGCTTGCAGGCCAACTTCCGGTTACCGCGATAACCGGGACTTAGATCCCACCGGAGTTGCCACCCCGCTCGGACCGTGTGGGCGCGTTTGCAGGAGTAACAGCACGACGCTCACCAGAGCACCGCAGCCATAACCAATCCCACCCACAGCAACCGAGCGTAAACATCGCGGATCAGCAAACATCCGAGTACGCCGAGGACGGAGAGAGATCCCGTCCAGTGTAATAGAGCGGCACCTCAAAGACGTGCGCCAGCGAAATAAATGCACGCCGACGATAATCGCGATTGCAATCGGAATCCACAGCCCGAGGTCGCGGCTCGCAAGCAGCATCGAGCAGAGCGCTATGAGGCCGCATTCGATCCCAAAGATAATTCCGAAGAGCCTACCGACGCGCGAACCGTCTCGAGCAGTCCATTGATACCCCGTTGCTGGGCATGTTGTGGAACAGAAACAGACCTAATGTCCCGATCCACGAATTCGGTGATCTGCCTTTCGAAAGAGAGCACCACGCCCGTTGCGGCCATGATGAAAATGAACACACCCGCCACGACGCCAAGCGAAAGATGCAGCCAAAAGATAACCTTGCGAATCATCATTTCCCCTCGTTTTAGTAGCGACTCCAGCATGAGCGGCATCCCTTAAAATTGCCTGAAAATTTGTCGCCACACTTCCAACCACGAGCACAATCTGATGCAATGATTCCGAGGTCAGATGCGCGTTCTGCTTGTTGATGATGACCGTGAATTAGCCGAGTATGTACGACGGGAGCTTGAAGAGGAATCGTTCAACATCGTCGTAGCGCACGACGGCGCTTCAGCCTTGCGTTTGGCTGAGACGTCCGCGTTCGACATCATTGTGCTGGACTTGATGATGCCTTTCATGGATGGCCTGCAAGTTATGAGTTCATGTGATCGGCCCGGACCTGTGCAATGTCAAACTGCGCCGATTGCACAAGCCAGCTTTCGGCGCTGCCGCAAACATTGTCCCGCAAGGCCGGTGCACTAATCGTCTGACCGGAAGAAGCTTCCCAGATCTCCCCTAGCGATTGCACCAATCGGATTTTTTTCTTCCCCGTTGTTGCGATGCTCGCCAGGCGACAGTTCGTGGCGGAGGCGTTCCAGCGTCAGGCTCTGCAGGATCACGCGACCTGGCCCGGTCAAAGTTGTCAGGAAGAGTCCTTCGCCCCCAAAGATCGCGGTGCGAATGCTGCCAACTAATTGCACGTCGTAGTTGACGGTTGGCTCAAAGGCGACCAGATGGCCCGTCTGCACCTGCAACACTTCTCCCGCAGCAAGCGTGAAATCGACGTGATCGCCGCCCGCGTGAACAAAGACAGCACCCGGCCCAGTGAGCTTCTGCAGAATAAATCCTTCGCCTCCCAATAAGCCCGCGCCCAGTCTTCGCACCATCGCGATGTCAAGCGTGACCGATGCTTGCGCAAAAAGAAAACCGTCGCGCTGCACCATGATGGTCTGGCCTGGCGCAAGCTCGAACACCTGAATTTTCCCAGGATAATGCCCTGCGAAGCCGACTTCACCGTGCCCACTACCAGCGCGAAAGTACGTGAAAAACAGAGACTCGCCCATCAGCTTGCGCTTGATTGCGCCGATGATTTTCTGCCCGAACGACTGGCCTGTCATGCGAGTGGCCCAATCGACGTTTACCGATTTGTAAATCATCTTTCCGGCTTCGGCATAAATCTCCTGCCCGGGTTCGAGGTGTACTCGTGCGATCTGAAGATTGTGCCCCTCGATGTCATATTTGAGCGGTGCAACGGGTAGAACCGCAGGGTTGAAGCTCCCCGCGTTCGCAGCCAGCGGCTGCCCGCAATTTGGACAGAACTTCGCGTTGTCGGCGAGTTGACTTCCGCAGTTCGTGCAAAAGACCATGGTGCTCCCTTCATTTAGGAGTTGTTGAAAACTCTTTTGCAGACTGAAGTCCGCGCCAGCCCGAGTTGCAAACGCTTGACCTTTGGTGTGGGTAGGCGCTTTCGCCTGCCGTCTTCGGGTGTTCGGGAGTCTTCAACAAAGCTCTTGGATACGCATGTTATTCTCGCATTGTCGGTGGCTTCGAGAGACCACAAATTGCCATCGCTCGATCGACTGCGTGCGGTCTCGATTGCGCTGGGTCTTTAGGTGCTACTGCCCAAATCACGGCGTGATCTGTGGCTCGGCGTCCTGTTCCTTGCCTGCCTGCTTTTTTTCATCGACCGCGGACCTTATCGCGCAATTCGGTACTCCACCACAGGTGACTTCTCGACGGTGTACGGTGCAGCACTCTGCTGGCTTCACGGCGAAAATCCATATGATCGCGCGGCCCTGAAAGCGGAGCTTGCAAACGCCGGCGCTCCCCCGGATATTCAACACAATCAGGACATCAATCCGTCAGTGTACCTTCCAGCAGCCATGCCCTGGACCGCCGTTTTCGCAAGCCTGCGCTGGCGCGCCGCTAACGTTTCCTGGTGCCTGCTCTCGCTGATTCTATTCGCGGCTTCCCTCCTGGCGATTCTCTTTCGCGCCGGATTATCATCACCTGGCAAATGGCTTACCGCGTCCGCCGCGCTTGCCTTCTCCCCCACTTACGTCGGCATCTACGACGGAAATCCCGGCGTCATCGTAATCAGTCTTATTTCGCTCGCTATCTGTTTCGGCGCGCAGCAATCCTCCATGACAAGCGGAGTCTTGCTCGGGATCGCACTTTGCTTTAAACCCCAGCTTGCAATTTCCGCTTTATGTGTGTTGGCGGTTTGGAAAAATTGGAAGGCGCTTGCTCTCGGAATTGCGGTCTTCGTTGTCTCTCTCGCGATCGGTGTCGTTGTTGTCTCCAGCTTCGGTCATAACTGGAGCTGGTGGCATGCCGAGCAAGATAACGTTACCCTCAGCTTCCAGCCCGGCGGCCAAAGCGATCCGGCGCCTGCCAGCCCGGTTGCCTGGCAGATGCTAAACACGCAGGCTCTCTTGTCCTACCTTATTCACGACCGGCACGCATCCGCCGCGGCAGTATGGCTTCTAGTAGCAGTTTTGGCCTTTCTATTCCGGCGCACGCGCAGGCAAAGTACCGTTATGCCTTACTGGCATGACGTAGCATTCTTCTCGACCGCCACGTTGATGATCACCTATCACAGGTATTATGATGCCCAGCTTCTTCTGCTCCTCATTCCGCTGCTCGCCGGAATATGGGGCCGACGTTCACTGAGCTTTGCCGTGATCTGCGGATGCCTGCTATTGCTGGCCCTTCCCGTGCAATCCATCTTGGCGAGATGGATGGGAACCCAGGCGACGGTCGAATCGATAGAACAACTTCTGCTGCTGCGGAATCAGCCGACAGCGATTTTGGGGATTGCGGTCATCCTCGCGCTCGGTTGCGCCACTAAGCCGGTGCGGGAAAGAGAAATCTGAGCGCATCGCGCATGCGCGAGCCCCAGGCTTTTTCGTCATGCCCGGCGCCTTCGTCTTCCACGTAGGCGAGGTCGCGACCGAGTTGCCAGCCTTTACCGACCAGAGCTTGGCAAAGCTCGGCAGTGTTCCTGATGCAGTCTTGAGGATCCTGGCCTTCGCAGGTTCCAATGTCGAGCCAAATCTTCGGCGGCAGCTTAGGACGCAGTTTGGAGACCTCGCGGAAGATGGCTCGATTCGCCCACCATAGTGAAGGCGACATGACAATCAACTTGCCGAAAACTTTTGGGTAGTGGAGCCCGAGGTAGAGCGTTGCAAGGCCGCCAAGCGATGATCCGCCTAATCCAGTGTTTTGGGAGTCCCTCAGCGTGCGGTACTCGCGATCAATAAAAGGCTTCAGCTCCTCAACCAACATTTTGCCGTAAGAGCGGGCACGCCCTCCACGGCCCCTGCGGTCTCGTACCGGCGTATATTCCGCCATGCGCTCGATTCCCGCGTTATACACTCCCACAATAATTAACGGCTCTATGTGGCCGCCCTGGATCATCTCTTCCGCGACTTCGTCTAAGCGCCAGTGGTTGCCGAGAAAGGCCGTGGCTGGATCGAACAAATTCTGGCCGTCGTGCAAATACAGAACCGGATACTGCCGGTTCCGGTCTGACTCGTAATCGGGAGGCAAGTACACGACGACGTCGCGCGGGCCGCGAAGGAAAGAGAGGCCTTCCGCTTTGTGCAGTTTTATCTTCGCTAAAATGCTGCTCAAGAACTGCGGGTCCTAATCCTTGACGAAGTTAAGCGATGCCGAATTCATGCAATAGCGCATGCCTGTCGGCCGCGGTCCGTCATTGAACAAATGGCCTAGGTGTGCTTCGCATTTCGCGCAATGCACTTCCGTGCGCATGATCCCTAAACTGAGGTCCGCCTGGTCCTTCACGTTCTCGCGAGCAATAGGAGCCCAGAAACTTGGCCAACCCGTTCCGGATTCAAACTTCGTGTCTGAAGAAAAAAGCGCGTTCCCGCAACACACGCAACGATAAAGACCGTGTGCGTGGTTGTTCCAATACTCGTTTCTGAACGCCGGCTCCGTGCCCGCGTGCCGGGTAACCTCATACTGCTCCGGCGTCAACTGCGCGCGCCACTCAGCATCTGTTTTCACAACCTTCTCCACTTCCATGACTCCCTCACGTTTGCCGGCATCCGAAAACTGGACCAGCTTAATCAACTTGCCTGAGGACGCGGCGGCAGACTTGGCAAAGAAACCTGCGCAGGCCAGACCCGCGGCCATCCCAAAACTCTGTTTGAGAAACGATCTACGTTCCATATAGCCTATTATTCTTGATTTACACTCGCTTAGTTACGGTGCGAAAATTTGCTCTCTGAAGTTGGTACCTTGAACTATGCCCATCTTTGAGTACTCTTGTGACGACTGCGGGAGCAAATTCGAGAAATTGGTCCGCCGCAGCGCCGAGGCTGAATCTGTCCGCTGCCCGTCCTGTGGGCAGGACCACCTGACCACTCAATACTCCACATTTGCTGCGCGAGCAGGGAAGGCGTCTGCCGAGCAAGCGCCTGCTGCCTGTGGCAGCGGCATGTGTGGGGCCGATTTCTGCGGCAGTGGCATGTGCGGCATGAACATGAACTGAAGTGACTTCCTAAGCGATCGGCAAGTAGGAGCAAGCTGCCTTAACCGCTTCTACGAAACTGTCGTACGTGAAGGGCTTCGTGATGTAGTCCCGGGCGCCCAGCGCCAGGGACCTTCGCTTATCCGCCGAGAGCGAAGACGAAGTAAATACCACTACCGTGAGCGCTCCCAGCTCATCATCGCGCCGGATTTCAGATAAGACGTCTAGACCGTCTTTTCGAGGTAGATTCAAATCCAATATCACCAAATCCGGTCGGGGCCGCTGATTGAAGCATCCATCCCTGCGCAGAAACGCTAGCGCCTGCTCTCCATCGGAAGCCCGATGCAGTTGAACCTCTATATTGGCGGTCTTCAGTGCTGTTTGAAAAAGGAGGAACGCCGCATCTTCATCTTCGACATACAACAACACCCTTGCTCCCATTGCTGAAATAGACGCTGTATGAACCCGGTGAGTGTCTCTCGAGTTCATAGGAGCGAGAGGCTTTAGATGACGGCTCGTAATGGGAGTTGACTTTCGTTGTTTATTCGCCAAAACTAAATACTACGGGAGAATAAATGGCGCTTACACGAAGACAGAAAGAGCTGATGGATTTCCTCGCGCAGTTTATCCGGCAGCACGGTTACAGCCCCAGTTACGAAGAGATTGCCGGTGGTTTAGGGCTGGCTTCGCTGGCGACCGTCCACAAGCATATTCAGGCGCTCGAAACAAAGCAGTATCTGCGGCGCAATTACAACCACAGCCGCTCGCTGGAGGTAGGCGAGCGATTTTTCAAGGAACAAGGCGCCGCTAGGGAGGGGTCGGCAGCCAATAGCGTGCCTCTGCTCGGAAGAATCGCGGCGGGCGCGCCGGTTGAAGCGATCTCGAACCCCGAGATGCTGCACTTTTCCGACTTTGCCCGCGGCGAAAACATCTTTGCGCTCGAGGTGCGCGGCGATTCCATGATCGACGACCACATCTGCAGCGGAGATTTCGTCCTGATCGAAAAGGGCTCTCAAGCGAGAAATGGCGAGATTGTTGTGGCGCTGGTCGATAACACGGAAGCCACATTGAAGCGCTATTATCATGAGCCCGACGGCAGAGTGCGGCTACAGCCGGCCAACTCCTCCATGGCGCCTATCTACCTGGATCCGGCCAATCTACAGATCCAGGGACGGGTACTTGGCGTACTTAGAAAGTATTAACCAGCCCGCGCGCCACCGCGTTGCGAATGGTAAAATTGCGTCAGTGGCGGAAGGCAAAACTCTGAGTGCGAGTCTTGGACGACGCCTGATCTTGTGGGATTTCCCCAGAGCATCGTGGCAGTATGACATCGTTGTCGGTCTTATTCTTATCTTCATATTCGCCACACCCAGAGAGTGGTTTCACGATCAGCCGAAAGCCTCGAGTGTCATTCTCATGTCCTCTCTAAACGGCGCAAACAACGTCTTCATTGCTCCAGGATTGCTGAGAGACGTTCCGGAGCAGCTACGGGTACAGAGGGCGGAAACACTGATTCATAAACGGACCGGAAAGAAGTGGCGGGTGGCGCGCATCGAACCTATCCGCGATGAAGCCGAAGGCGAGATTAAAGGCTTTATCGCGTACACCACGCCCTAGTTTCCGGAGTCATTTACCTAGAAGGACATGAGAAACCTTATACTTGCGCTGTGCCTGGGGGCGTCGTCGAACGTTGGCCTGCATGGACAAAGCGTAGAAGCGGTGCTTTCGCGAATGGACAAGGCTGCGCTGGGCTTCCACGCGATGTCGGCAAACGTGAAAATGACCACTCACACGGCGATCATCGATGACACTCAAGTGGAAAGCGGCACCTTCAAGATGCAACGCCTCGGCGGGCAGGAAGTCCGCGCAGTGCTCGATTTTTCGGCAGAAAGAGACGCCCGTGAGATTGGGTTCTTAGGCAAGATCGTCAGAATTTACTACCCTAAACTCAAGACTTACCAGGATTACGATCTGGGCAAGAGCACCGATGTGCTAAATCAGTTCCTGCTGCTCGGGTTTGGATCGTACGGCAGGGATCTGGCCCGCGCCTATCAAATCACCTCTGAGGGTGAAGAGAAAGTGGAGGGCCGTGACACTACTAAATTGGCGCTTGTCCCCAAGAACCCTGAAGTCGCAAGACGCCTCAGCAAAATCCAGATGTGGGTCCCGAACGACGCGGCTTACCCGGTTCAGCAGGAGTTTACTGAACCTTCCGGCAACTACCGGATCGTTACTTACAGCGACATCAAGCTGAATCCGCCGATAAGAGGGAAGCTGGAATTGAAACTGCCGTCCGGAGTCAAGAAACAGAGTTCGTGAGGCCCTTCGGCGACTTTGCTGAAAGAAATCCGCTGCATGGCAGATCAGACGAAATCATCCGGGCGCCTGGCGTTTATAGATTGGACACGCGGATTCGCGGCGGTGATCATGCTCCAGGGTCACGTCTTCGATTCCTTTACCCGAACCGAGCTGCGCAACCAAGGGCCTTTCATTCTGTCGCAGTTCCTCGGCGGCATGCCCCCCGCGATCTTCCTTTTTCTGACCGGCATCACGTTCGCCTTTCTCATGGACAGCCAGGACCGGCGAGGGGCAAAACCCTGGGCGCGCGTCTTGGCCGCGCTCAAGAGATCTCGTTACCTCTTTCTGATTGCGTTTCTATTTCGTATCCAACTTTACGTGTTTGGGTTCCCGACCAGTCCGGCGGGAGAGCTGTTACGCGTGGACATCCTGAATTGCATGGGAATGGCGATGCTGATTCTGGCCCCCATGGCCGTCTTTACCACCCTCGAGCGGGTTCGGCTCTGCATCATATTGGGGTTGGTGATCGCGGGCTTGGCGCCCGTCATCAGTCTGATTCCAGCTTCGAACGTGCCGGGAATCGTGCGCTCCTACTTTTTCCCTAGCTATAACTACTTCGGTTTCTTCCCCTGGGCGGCCTTCCTTGCATTCGGATTGGCGATGGGAAGCGTGCTACGGCTGGTCAAGCAGGAAGTGATGGGGCACGCCATGGGATGGACGCTTGGAATAGGAATCGGGCTGACCCTCGCCGCGTACTATTTCTCCAACCTGCCCTATTCCGTTTATCCAAAGAGCGAGTTCTGGCTGAATAGTCCGGCCATGATCCTGATTAAGCTGGGCGTCACGCTCGCCATGCTGGCAGTGGCGTACTTGTGGGTCAATCTGGGTGCCCTGGAGAAGTGGAGCATGTTCCGGCAGCTCGGGACAACCTCGCTCCTGGTCTACTGGGTTCACATTGAGATCGTCTACGGGCGCTGGCTAGGTATTTGGAAAGAAGCTTTTTCAGTGAAGCAAGTGATCGTGTTCACGATTCTGTTGCTGGCATTGATGACAGTTCTTTCAGTTACACGAACGCGGCTCAAGTCAGTTGGATCTTTCTTCAATATGAGCCCTGTTCCCGAGCCCCGCCGTGCCTCCGCCGACTAACGGGGGCACCTGCTTATTCAGTTAGACTTTATTCAGCAGCCAAACTATGCGTGTACTCGTAGTCGAAGATGAGAAGCGGATTGCAGATTTCCTTTCGCGCGGCCTGCAAAGCGCCGGCTACGCCGTTGATGTCGTGCATACCGGCGGCGATGCAATCGAACGCGTACATGCCACCGAATACGACCTGGTCGTTTTAGATTTGGGGCTGCCGGATATAGACGGGCTGCAGGTCTTGCAGAAGATTAAGAATCGCAAAACGATTCCGCCGGTGCTGATTCTGAGCGCTCGCGATTCGGTGGATGATCGGGTAAAAGGCCTCGAACAAGGGGCGGACGATTACCTGGTCAAGCCATTTGCTTTTGTCGAGCTGCTGGCGCGGGCGCGAGTACTCTTACGGCGCGGGCAGCCGACGCCCGAGCGCTTGCAAGTCGGAGAGCTGAGTCTCGACTGCATTCGGCGTAAAGTAACGCGAAGCAACGAGAACATCGAGCTCGCGCCCAAAGAGTTCAGCATTCTCGAATACATGATGCGGAACAGAGGCAGGCCGCTGAGCAGGACCATGATCGTCGAACACGTCTGGGATATGGATTATGACGGTTTGACAAATATAGTCGATGTCTATATTCGTCATCTGCGTAGCAAGATCGACGACAGATTTCCCATGAAGATGATACATACGGTGCGGGGAATCGGCTACATGCTGGATATCCCGGAAAGCCACTCTTCGCTGCCGGAGAGCGGGTCCGCATAGCAGAGTGCTTCCATGGCGTCGCGACGAATTCGTTTCATCCGGTTCTTTCGAACCCTTCGGTTCCGCCTGGCTGCGACGTTCCTGCTTCTGCTGGCCGCTGTGCTGGCCATCATGGGCTTCCTCGCCACGAAGAACCTTAACGAGATCCTCGAGAACCAAAGCGAAGCCCAACTGAACGGACAGCTGGGCGCCTTGAAAGGCTGGTTCAGCTTTGACGACCATACCGGGCAACCGTTGTGGGACGAAGTAGACCAGAGCGATCCCGAGGAATTGGCCGAGCTAGTGCGTTTGCAGGCAGTTTACGTGATCGCCGACGACCAGGGGCATTTAGAGAAAGCGTCTACGGATCCAAAGTTGAGCGCGCTTTGGAATCGCCAGACGATTCTCGCCGAACTGGCCCAGATCCAACAAACACATAGGCCGGTGCTGAAGACAATTCGGGACACCGACAATACGCCGTACCAGGTGCTCAGCAGCACCATGCTCGATACCAAGCACGGACGGCGCTGGTATGTCGCGGAAGGACGCAGCCTGGCTGAAGACCGGCTGGTATTGAGGAAGTTTCAGCGGAACGGCATTATCTTTTTCCCGATCGCGCTGCTGGCGTGCGCGGCCGTTAGCTGGTATTCGGCCGGCGGAGTCCTGAAGGGCTTGCAAGCTGTCGAGAAGGCGGCTCAGGAGATTACCGGCTCGAACCTCGGCTTGCAGATCGGCAAGCGCGGCGCGGACGACGAGTTAGACCGGCTGATCGATTCCTTCAACGCTATGAGCGGCCGCTTGAAATCTTCCTTTGAGCAGATCCGACAATTTTCGACCGATGTCTCGCACGAGCTTCGGACACCTCTGACCGCTATTCAAGGGCAGCTCGAAGTGGCGCTTTTCACGGCCACCCGGAAGGAGCAGCTGCAGGAGGCGGTCGAGAACGCGCTGCAGGACGTGGAGCGGCTGGCGAATCTGGTCAGGGCGCTGCTGCTGCTTTCGCAATCCGAGTCGGGGCAAATTCCAATTAAGAAGACTGTGCTTGAATTGGGCGCGCTGGTCCGGGATCTGGTGGATCAGTTCCAGATTCCCGCCGAAGCTTGTCAGGTTACGCTGACTCACGCCACGCAAGGGCCAGGGCTCTGCGAGGGAGACCGCACGCAGATCGAGCGGGTGATCACCAACCTGCTTTCTAATGCACTCAAGTACACGCCGTCGGGCGGGTGGGTTAGGACGAAGGTAGAGTCGCTGGGGCCGAATGTGCGCCTGACGGTGGAGGATTCAGGCGTAGGCATTCCGCAGAACCATTTGCCGCACATCTTCGACCGGTTCTATCGCGTACCCGATCCGAATCCGGAGAAGGGGCTGGGGCTGGGATTGAGCTTCGTGGCCGCGATCGTGAAGGCGCACGGAGGCGAGATCCGGGTTGAGAGCAAGATTGGCCAAGGATCGCGCTTCCAAGTCACGCTGCCGGCCGGGGCGGTTCGCGCGGCGAACCAACAACCGGTGCTCCAGAGCTAATTTTGCCGAACGAACTCGGGCGGCCAGAAGGCGGGCGATTTTTGCCAAACGAACTCGGGCGGCCAGAAGGCGGCCGATTTTTGCCAAACGAACTCGCCCAAACGCCAGATCCAAATCTGAAGGAACGAAGCCAAGCGGCTCCCGGGCTGGAGTTCAGGCTTTACCCGTTGCGATTCTCCTTCCTGGCCAAAGACCCGATTCACTTTCCCCCAGGTAAGCCGGCTAATCTGCTGCGCGGAGCTTTCGGCCTGATCTTCCGGCGCTTGGCGTGCGTTCCGCAGTGTCCTGGGGCGTCCAGGTGCGATCTAGGGTCAGTCTGTGCGTATGCCCGCATGTTCGAACCGTCGGCGGCAGCGGACGGACCTAGTGGGCTGACGGACTGGCCGCGCCCGTTTGTATTCCGGGCAACACACCTGGAAGGGCGCACGGTAAGGGCGGGTGAGCGATTTTACTTTGATCTGAATCTGTTCGATATGTCACGCCCGGCGATTGCCTACCTGGTGCTGACGTTCGTGCAACTTGTGCAAGAGGGCTTGGGACCGGGGCGTGGGCGGGCCGAATTGGTGGAAGTGACGCAGCTCGGAGAGCGGGGGGAGTTCGTTTCGCAAATTTACGAAGCGAGGTCGGCTGTACTGCGGCAGGCGGGTCCGCCGCTGGAGCTGAGCCTAGCTCGGGGGGCCGAGCCAGTTGAGCGGGTGAGAGTTCGTTTCGTAACGCCGACGGAATTGAAGGCGGGACACCGGTTGGCGGAGCGGCCCGAGTTCGGCGTATTGGCGGCGCGGGTGCGAGACCGGGTGAGCACGCTGCGGAGTTTGTACGGGGGCGGACCGCTGGCGATCGATTTTAGGGGCTTCGGGGAGCGGGCGGCGCAAGTGCGAATGACGCACTGTGATCTGGAGCAGGTGAATGTGGCACGGCGAAGCAGCCGGACCGGGCAGGTTCATTCGATCGGGGGATTTGTGGGCGAGGCCGAGTATGAGGGCGAGTTGGCGGAGTTTGTGCCGTATTTGAAAGTGGCGAAGTGGACCGGGGTAGGGCGGCAGACGGTTTGGGGGAAGGGGGAGATCGTTGTTGCGAAAGAGGGGCGACTACCGTAGTATGTAGTTTCATCCACAGAATGGACCTAAGCGGAAACCCGTTCGTCGATACGGGGCTCATGGTCTTGGCTGCGCTGGCAGAGAAGGATCACGTTTCAGATTTATCGTTGGCTGACATTCGCCGGGTTTTTGGCGATGGTAGGCAGCTTGCGCGTAATAACAGAGGTCTGAAGTGTTTCACGATGGTCTTCGGCACAAATGGACCGTTGACCCAACCTGCTTACAACAAATCCGGCAAAAATGAGGAGATCTATCTCGGAATATTGAAGCAACTCCTCGACTGCGCGGATAAAGAGGGGAAATCGGGGCCTCGTTGTGACATTACCGGTATTCGAACGGCTTTTGATTTTCACGCAGCTTGCGCAAAGGCCCTTTCTGATGGGGGTGTTCCGGTACCGGAAAAGAAATGGATAGGACGGGATTGGGTACCCCTCGGAGGTAGTCTTGGGAACGACGCTCAAGCGTTGCCCGTAGCCTCGCGCCCGCTCCACGTAAGTGCTCTGGCGCTCTTGGCACTACAGTATCTTCCTCTGGGGCTGTTCCTTTTTAGGGGCAAGCTGACCTGCTATCAGTCGAGCGCGAATGATCTTACTCAGGCGCTTGTCAGCGACGTGGTTGCTGACAACCTAAATCGGCTCAGTTTAGGCAACTCGGAAATTTTGGGCAAAGGATCGGGTACCGGTATTGTGCTCGATTTTCTGATCCGGCGCTTCGAACTGCTCAAAGAGGAATCGCTTCCTGCTGGATCCGAGCTTATGCTATGGCTCTTCTCCAACTCGGGCACTGGCGCCGATTGTGATGTGGAACAAGTCCCCGAGAGAGCGCTGGCGTTTGTATACGAGATCATGGTCGGCGGTTTCGGGTCAGAAGTTCGTAATCTGATCGCTAATGAGGGAAAGGACTCGCGCTTTCAGTTGTTCGAGTGCATCCGCGGAAGTAGGGACTATCGAGGTCTCTATTCTTTTAAGAACTGGCCAGGCGCTTCGCCGCAGTTTTATGAGCTATACCAAACGCGAGTTTGCGGAAAATCTCGCGCCGCGCTCTCGGTTGCCCGTAAACTTAGCTCGGGTATGGTTTCAGGCCTCGACAAGAAGCGCTTGAAGGAAGTCAGGAAGCCGGAGTTTCTGAATTCATTTTCCGGAAAGAATTCCGTTCGCAGAATGATGATCGAAAATTTGACTGCCAACGAATACGACTCGCTCTTTCCGACCATTCAGCAGCATCCGATCAAGGTTGACCAGTCCGGCTGGCAGTTTCTCCGGTACTACCTTTCGCGTCAAGAAGAAGATGCGCGTCCGTTCACCGACAAAGCATTCGATATGAAGACCACTCACCCTAAAATTGTGCAGATTGCGGAAGCTTACGTTAAGAATCGAGATCCGAGAAAAATCAAGAATCTATTAGATCGAATGGCTCAGCGCAAAGTTGGCATTGACTGGTTGGAAGATGTCTTTTGCAGAATGGCGGAGGAGCACAAAGACTGGGATTTCGGCGCCTGGGACGAGTTCGTGCGCGACGAGGATGGGAAGAATGTCGCCTTCGAGCTCTTTTTCCAATTGCGCTTGTATCTTTCGAATTTGTATCGCGAGATGAATTCAGAGCAAAGAGGAGTAGCTTGAAACCGCTCACACACATAGCCGGAACCTTTCTAGTGCACGCTGATGCAGCTTTTCTCAATGGCGCTGGCCTGGGAGAAGGAGAGAACCGGAACGTAACCGTGCCTAAGACACTGCGCGACCAAAACAATGACGTTCCTTATGTTTCCTCCCAAGCGTGGAAGCGCTGGTTGCGGAATACGTTGATCGAGGAAACAGGCTGGCCTGCAAGTGAGCTCGTCTCAATCAAGGAAAGTGGAAAAGGCTCAACAGCAAAAATCGCCGGCAAGCTCGATCCTGTCACGTATCCGGAAGACGATCTTTTTGGGTATATGAGAGCTCAGGAAGGGCAGGGGAAGACAGCCAAGCAGGAACTGGGAGCCGATGACGAAGAAGAGACCTCAGACGAGGATACCGGTGGCAAGAAAGCGCTCAAGACTAAGGCCCTTGTCCGGGCTTCTCCGTTCAGTGCGTCCCTACTCGTCTCTATTCGGAAAAAGGGTTGGCGCGGACGCGACGAAGGTTTCGTACATCTGAAGGAAGGCACGCCGCTGCCCTACACGACAGAATTCTACACGACTCATCTGCAAGGAATTTTCTGTCTAGCGCATTACCGGGTCGGGCGTTTTGAGAATGCGGGCGACCGCATCGAGCTGGAGGAAAGCAAAGCCAAGAAGTATGTGGCAGACGAGAAGCTCAAAGCTAACGGAAGCGTGTATGAATTGGCCGACGCGCCTCGGGTGCGCCGGGATAGAACGGCTGCTCTCCTCAGGGCGTTGGCGGTGCTGCGTGGCGGAGCCAAACAGGCGGCTTTCGGCGCTGACGTCGCGCCGAAATTCTTGATCCTGGCTGGACTTTCCTGCGGTAACCCAATCTTCAACCACTTATTCGACGACGAGCCTGCTATTGGGCTGATGTTCAAAACGGCTCTTTTCAAAGAACTGCTCAGGGACTATGCGGATCGAATCACGACTCCAGTCTTCATCGGCATGCGGTCGGGGTACATCTCCAACGAGAATGAGGTGCGAGATCTCGCAGCAAGCCACGGTTCCGAGCGCGGGACGGTCGAAGTGAAGGTGTCGACGCCGATAGAAGCCGCGGAATCTATCGCGCCACTTCTCTAAACGCGATGGAGGCACTGCATGTCCTGCTCGAAGGAATAAGCGCGTCGTACAGCTATCCATTCCTAAAGAGCGGTACCCAACTAACCTTGCCGGCGCCGCCTTTTTCCAGTGTGTTGGGGAATCTCAGTGCCTGCGCGGGCCGCGCGGTGGGCCCGCAGGAGACGCTGATCGGTATCGAGTTCGAATCGGGTGGGCGGGCAATCGATTTGGAGCGAACGCGCCGCCTCCAGACCGAGAAGAAACACGGACGACTAAGTGAAAACCCGGAACGAGGAATTGCAAAGCGCGAGTTTCACGTAGGGCCTCGCCTGGACCTATACTTGAGCGAAATCGCATTTGAGAAAGTTTTCCGTGAGCCTGTTGCCACCCCTTGCCTCGGCAGATCGCAAGACATCGCGTGGATCAGATTCGTTCGCCGAATTGATCTCCTGCCGATGGAAGCCGGGGAACTGGGGTCGACGTTGGTCCGCTTCCCCAACGCGCAGGTTGGCGGCATGATCTTGCCGCCCCTAGCGGATTATTACGTGAACAATCAGACCGGCTTTGTGCGCGAGGCGGGGCGATATTCGCGGTACCAATTCGTGCGGCGCGGGGCGAACGTCCGATCTGTCGAGGGATTCCAGCTTTATCATCCAAGCGATGGCGGGAACGCATCGCATGGCATAGTTCTCCACAATCTCTCGGCCTAAATGTTACTCGCGAAAAGCGCCGATATCGGGGGGCATGCCGAGACGCTGCTTGAGCACTCGCACAAAGTCGCATTAATGGCGCGCACGCTTTTCGGCCGGCTTACGGCTGCCGCCCGGTCGTATTCAGATCTGGAACTAGAGCTGGAGGCGGCGGCCGCGGTTCACGACATCGGGAAGGCTGCGAACGGCTTCCAGGCGATGCTCTTGGGCGAGAGGCGAAATTGGAATGGATGGCGGCACGAGACCCTTTCTGCGGCATTCGCTTCTCAGATTGGGCTTAGCGAAGAGGTCGTTCTAGCGGTTCTGACCCACCACCGAGATATTCCTGGACAGGTCCCTGCGGAAGGCGGCGGCCGATTACACTGGCTGAACGGCGCGCCAGAAGACTGGCCGTCCATACTTGCCGAATGGTCAGAAAGCGAAGCATTGGCGCGACAGGTTTGGAGGGAGTTGTGCGAGGGACTGGAACGTCATGACTTGCTCGGCCAGGAAGCCGTCCGTGACTTCTCGATCGCCCTCGATGCTGCGTGGCTAGATTGCAAGCTGACACGCCGCCAGGCAAAGACCTTAGCGCCAGAGCGGCGGATGAGAGCCTCCCTTCTGCGCGGATTGCTGGTCTCCGCCGACCACCTTGCTTCGGGCGGAGTTGAGAGCTTGCCGGAACTCATCGATCTGAAGACATTCTCTCCGTCGTTCGAGACCAGAGATTTCCAAAGACGATGCTCTGTGGTGGATCATGTCATTCTTCGCGCGCCTACCGGCAGCGGGAAAACAGAGGCCGCCTTAATTTGGGCTGCTGCGAATCAGCCGGACAACGGGCGACTGTTTTACACATTGCCATACACCGCAGCGCTCAATGCGATGCACGCCCGGCTTGAAAAGGAGTTTCCTGCACAGAGAAACTCGATAGGGCTCTTGCACGGCCGAGCATCTCAGCACTTGTACGAAGCGGCGCAAAACGATTTTCCGGCGGATAAGCAGAGAGCAACCGCTGAGGCGCTTGCGAGGGCTCGTTTAGCACGAGAGATGTATCATCCAGTGCGGGTCTGTACGCCACATCAACTATTGCGGTTCACACTGCGGGGTAAAGGCTGGGAACAGATGCTGGCGGAGATTCCTGGTTCTTGTGTTGTTTTTGACGAGGTGCATAGCTATGATCCGGCACTAGCTGGCTTAACGCTCGGCACGGCGCGACTTTTTGCCAACATGGGGGCACGACTGATGTTCGCCTCTGCTACCCTGCCCCGTTTTCTCGAAGAGATTATTAGCAATCTGGTCCACTGCACGCGGGTGTCGCCCGATCCGAGGTCAGAATCCGATCGCGAGATTATCGACAGGAAGCGGCACGTGGTGCAGGTCGTAGCATGCACACTCGTGGATCTTCTGCCACGCATCGAGCAAAGCGTAAGAGATGGTTTACGAGTGTTGGTCGTTTGCAATCACGTCAGGTCTTCGCAAATCATCGCGAGTTCGCTCCGGCGTTCGATTGGAGATGAGAAGGTGTGCCTGTTCCACGGCCGATTCAACATGCGCGACAGGAGAGCCAAGGAAACCGCGCTCTCCTCCGGTTCGCTACCTACAGTTCTGGTGGCTACTCAAGTGGTGGAAGTTAGTCTCGACATCAGCTATGACACAGGATTTCTGGAGGCTGCACCCATTGACGCGCTCGTGCAGCGCATGGGGCGGGTGAACAGGAAGGGCAACACGCCGGTTCCGATTACGATAGCAAGGCCGATAAACGGACATAGGCTTTACAGTTCTGGGAGGACTGAGACAACTCTCAACTTGCTGAGAGCGTTTACCGGGCCACTTTCAGAGCAGGACTTAGTTCAAATCTGTGACACTGTTTATGAACACGGGTACGACGCCGATGAAAGGCAAAGGTTCGAAGAGCGACTCAACCACAGATTCCTTTCGCGGTTCTCAGAGGAGTTGATCGCAGGACAACATCAGAATTGGATAGAGGATGTAATCAACCGGAGCGATGGCCGCGTGGACGTTCTGCCTGAAAGCTTGAAGCATGAGTATCAAAATCTGGTGAAGGAGAAGCGATGGCTGGATGCGGATGCGCTTCTCGTCAGCAACGTTTATTATCCGAGCATCGCCAAGTTCATTGACGATAAGACGTCTGACCCTTGGATTGTAAATCTTCGATATGGCCGAGATGGCCTTGAATTCACAAGATAATTATGGAGTTCCATGTCCGCATCGCCGATAACGCCGGTCGTACAACTTCCTCGTAAGCCACCCGCTGCGGCGCAGTACAACTGGGTCACCGAAAGTCTCGATATCGCGCCCGAGCAGCTCGAGCTGGCTCTGCCGCCAATCGATGACATTGTGCTGCCGGCGGATGATCGTGTCGTCCTGCTCGCTACCGAGAACGGGTCGCAGTTGTTTGTTTCAGGATTCGGTCTCTTCGTCGGCAAGAAGAGCGAACGCGTAGTGGTGAGGCAGGGAAAACAAATTTGCGCGCAGGTGCCGTTGATGCGGTTGCAGGAGATCGTGATCGCCTCGCGCGGGGTCAGTTTCTCTTCCGACCTGATCGAGGAGCTGTGCGAACGGGGCATCCGCATTGCGTGCCTGACCTCGAGCGGGAAGCCGTTCGCGCTACTGACGTCGCCGATGCTGACGGCAACGGTCGAGACGCGACGCTCGCAGTTCGCGGCCTACCATAGTGAGCGGGGCGCCGAGCTCTGCAGGTGGATCGTGGCGGGCAAGCTGCGCAACCAAGAAAAACTGCTGCGTTATTTCGGAAAGAGCCGGGAAGGCGCGCGGAAATTGGCGCTCGACGGGGCGGCCGCTTCTCTACGGCGTTTAAGACGGAGTGCATTGAAGGCCATGGGGTCGAGCGCCGATGAGGTCAGGGGAGAGCTGATGGGGCTCGAGGGCACGGGCGGCCGGCTGTATTGGAAACAGGTCGGCAACATGCTGCCGGAGCACTTGGGATTCTCTGGGAGGAGTCACCAGGGGGCGACAGATGCGGTGAATGCGGCACTGAATTACGGCTATGGCATTCTGCAAGCGCATGTGTGGGGCGCGGTGATGAATGCAGGGCTGGAGCCGTTCGCGGGATTTCTGCATGTGGACCGCAGCGGGAAGCCGTCGCTGGTGCTGGATTTGGTCGAGGAGTTCCGGCAGCCGGTAGTGGACCGGGCGATTTTGTCGTGGCTGAACAAGGGAGGCGTGCTGAAGCTGGAAAAGGGGTTGCTCGATGCGGGTTCACGGGAGAGCGTGGCGTCGCGGGTGCTACTTCGGCTCATTGCGGTGGAACAGCATCGGGGGAAAGAGCACCAGGTGCGGTCGATTGTGCAGATGCAGGCGCGCTTGGCGGCGAGCGCGGTGCGGGGTTTGCGGCCGTATCGTTCCTTTTCGTTCAAATGGTGAGCGGCGGTGGCGCGAAAGAACCGATATACGGGGGTTTTGCAGCCGCTGGCGGTGGGTAAGGGAAGCCCAGAAGTTTCGGTAGTGCTGATCTATGACATCGAGAACGACAGATTGCGGACGCGGGTGGCGGACATCTGCTTGAATTACGGCCTGGGGCGCATCCAGTTCAGCGCGTTTTTCGGGAAATTGAACCGGAACCGGCGGCAGGAGTTGGCGCTGCGGTTGCAGCGGGAGATTGGGGGCGAGTCGGGGCGAATCCGCATCATTCCGGTATGCGAGCAGGATTTAAAAGATATGTGGGTGCTGGACCAGTATCGACTGGACGCGGACGAGTTGAAGGCCAGGACGGAGGTGATCGCAAAGGCGCCTCGACCGCGGTTGCGGATCCTGGCGGCGGAGGAGTGAGGTGGATTTGCTTCCCGTGACGGAGCTGAAGCAGTGGGCCTATTGTCAACGGATTGTGTATTATCACCGGGCCATGCCGGCGGTCGGGAAACCGACTTACAAGATGAAGGAGGCGGTGGCGGCGCAAGAGCTAATCGAGGGTCTGGAGATGCGGCGGACTCTGCGGGAGTACAGGCTGGAGGGTGCGGTACGGCGCTTCAACGTGTGGATGGCAGATGAGCGGTTGGGGTTGTCGGGCAAGGCGGATTTACTGCTGGAAGGGCCAGAGGAAGTGGCGGTGGTGGATTTCAAGCTTACGTCGGGGACGGTGGGCGAGAATCACCGGATGCAACTGGCGGGATATAGCGTTTTGGCGGAAATCGCCACAGGTTTGCGCGCGAGACGAGGATTTTTGTACCGGATTCCGGATAATCAGGTGTTCGCGGTGGAGGTGACACAGGAGTTGCGCGTGGCGGTCGTGGGGGCGATAGCGCAGATCAGGCAAGTTGGAGAGACGCAGTGGTGTCCAGAGCCGACTACGGTGCGCGGACGGTGTGTGGAATGCGAGTATGCGAATTATTGCGCGGATGTGTGGTAGCGATAGTGGTAAGTTCGCGGATTGGAGGCGATTTGGAGCAATCGAGCGATCCGAGCGAAATCGCGCGCGGGAGGTGATGGTAAATAGGTTTGCCGTGTGCGATTTATGGAGCGGCTACGAAGTATTCCCCTTTGCGAAGGGGACTGAAATACGGCTTCATCTATACACTATTGTATAGACATTCACGTGCTACGAAGTATTCCCCTTTGCGAAGGGGACTGAAATCCGAAGCCAAAGAAGAGGAGCCCCGCTATGTCGCCTGCTACGAAGTATTCCCCTTTGCGAAGGGGACTGAAATAGACGTTTTCGCTCGCCGAAGCGTTCGCCGCTCTGCGCGCTACGAAGTATTCCCCTTTGCGAAGGGGACTGAAATATCGACTGTGAGGACTACGTATTGCCACCTTAACGGAGCTACGAAGTATTCCCCTTTGCGAAGGGGACTGAAATGCTCGCCCGCCGCCGCGGGCCGCTTCCCTGCTCCAGGCTACGAAGTATTCCCCTTTGCGAAGGGGACTGAAATAGGTCGGTGATTCTCCGGGGAGTGTCCCGAACGGTTGCTACGAAGTATTCCCCTTTGCGAAGGGGACTGAAATTTCGTAACGGGCGCAGCTGAGCGCCTTGCGTTTCTGCGCTACGAAGTATTCCCCTTTGCGAAGGGGACTGAAATGATCAATAAACGCAGAGGAGCAAGTAAAACCCGGGCTACGAAGTATTCCCCTTTGCGAAGGGGACTGAAATACGTAACCGTTGGCGTCTTCGGCCCCACCTGTGACAGGCTACGAAGTATTCCCCTTTGCGAAGGGGACTGAAATCAACGAACTGTCGATTTTCGGGGCACTGCCGACTCGCTACGAAGTATTCCCCTTTGCGAAGGGGACTGAAATATCCAGCGATACTCGCGCTCCGCCACATCGATTCGAGCTACGAAGTATTCCCCTTTGCGAAGGGGACTGAAATGCAGAAAATACGATATCGTTCGTAACCTTCGCCGGGAGCTACGAAGTATTCCCCTTTGCGAAGGGGACTGAAATTTTCTAAGAAAGCGGCCTATAAAAAGCGGCCTAAGCGCTACGAAGTATTCCCCTTTGCGAAGGGGACTGAAATTTTAGCGATTGGAGCGTATAGCTCGCATCGTCATGCACAGCTACGAAGTATTCCCCTTTGCGAAGGGGACTGAAATAAGCGCTTGCCGCCCGAGGACCGCTCAGTGCTCAAGCTACGAAGTATTCCCCTTTGCGAAGGGGACTGAAATCTGCCGGTACCAGCCCGTGTAACACTGCCAAGTGCGCAGCTACGAAGTATTCCCCTTTGCGAAGGGGACTGAAATCTTCGACGAGCATCTTCGCCACTTTGCCGGTGTCGGGCTACGAAGTATTCCCCTTTGCGAAGGGGACTGAAATCGATGAGGGAATCGACGATTGGCTTCAGTTTCGTCGGGGCTACGAAGTATTCCCCTTTGCGAAGGGGACTGAAATATTAGTCTGTCCCACGTCTGTAACGCTTTGACAGGCTACGAAGTATTCCCCTTTGCGAAGGGGACTGAAATCCTTGAGCTGCGAAGCGATGCGCGTGTTATCCGGGCGCTACGAAGTATTCCCCTTTGCGAAGGGGACTGAAATTTGAAACCTATGCTGCTGAACATGACATAGAAATTGCTACGAAGTATTCCCCTTTGCGAAGGGGACTGAAATGGAATGAAGTGCCGTTCATCACAGAGATCTGCTTACGCTACGAAGTATTCCCCTTTGCGAAGGGGACTGAAATGCAGCATATGGATGCCGCGATGAGCTGGCAAGCCGCGCTACGAAGTATTCCCCTTTGCGAAGGGGACTGAAATGGAATGAAGTGCCGTTCATCACAGAGATCTGCTTACGCTACGAAGTATTCCCCTTTGCGAAGGGGACTGAAATGAGCTTGGAGGTGGACCGAATAGGGGACACCGGATTAGCTACGAAGTATTCCCCTTTGCGAATGGGACTGAAATGAAATGTTGTCTGTAACCCACTGCTGAACACCCGCCGAGCTACGAAGTATTCCCCTTTGCGAAGGGGACTGAAATCGGAACATTTTGCAAGAGGCTTGTTTGCGTTGAGCTGGCTACGAAGTATTCCCCTTTGCGAAGGGGACTGAAATATACAACAATACTCACAGACACAACCTCATTTGAAGCTACGAAGTATTCCCCTTTGCGAAGGGGACTGAAATCGTTAACATCTATGTATGCTTGACATCTTCGGCGTCGCTACGAAGTATTCCCCTTTGCGAAGGGGACTGAAATGCGGGAATCCAAGTTGGGCGAAACGGGTGCAAGCTGTGCTACGAAGTATTCCCCTTTGCGAAGGGGACTGAAATCGATTCAAATGGCGGTCGGGATGCTGAACGTACCGGGCTACGAAGTATTCCCCTTTGCGAAGGGGACTGAAATTGCGGAGTGATGGACTGCATCCAGCCCGCGATCGCGGCGCTACGAAGTATTCCCCTTTGCGAAGGGGACTGAAATTAGGCGGGCCGGTAGGTGTCGTGTTGAGAACTCAGAGCTACGAAGTATTCCCCTTTGCGAAGGGGACTGAAATTCTGAAACGGAGAACGGCGCGTACAAGTGGGATAACCCGCTACGAAGTATTCCCCTTTGCGAAGGGGACTGAAATGATTTAGATTGCCCCGCACTGGCGTACAGACGCGCGTGCTACGAAGTATTCCCCTTTGCGAAGGGGACTGAAATTCTCGGGTGACGATACTCTAGTACCGGACGCCGAAGCGCTACGAAGTATTCCCCTTTGCGAAGGGGACTGAAATATTCAGTGGATTAATGAGCAATTAGCGAAGTACGGGAGCTACGAAGTATTCCCCTTTGCGAAGGGGACTGAAATCAAGGCCCTGCCGGACCGACGGGACCTACAGGTGCCGCTACGAAGTATTCCCCTTTGCGAAGGGGACTGAAATCTCAATCGACGCGATTCTGCTTGAGCCGCATAAGAGCTACGAAGTATTCCCCTTTGCGAAGGGGACTGAAATGTGACGGCATTGCCGGAGGCGTCGGTCAGATGACTCGCTACGAAGTATTCCCCTTTGCGAAGGGGACTGAAATAATTGGAGGGGGCCGGGAATGACTACACCCGGCCACTGCTACGAAGTATTCCCCTTTGCGAAGGGGACTGAAATAGACCGAGTAGCCTTTGGTTGCGAGCGCGGAGGCGAGCTACGAAGTATTCCCCTTTGCGAAGGGGACTGAAATAAAAAACATGCCTCTAGACCCGTCCATTATTCTCGGCGCTACGAAGTATTCCCCTTTGCGAAGGGGACTGAAATAGCCATGTGGCGAAATGCCAGGTATCGGAGCGCGACGCTACGAAGTATTCCCCTTTGCGAAGGGGACTGAAATACTGCTTTCGCAGTCTGCAGGCCGGTTACGGCGCCCGCTGAAATGTTAGCTTTAGATCATCCGCTCTCTTCGTACGCAGCGCTACGAAGTATTCCCCTTTGCGAAGGGGACTGAAATATTGCTCTCGATAGAGCCCGCCGACCTTGGGCTGCCGGCTACGAAGTATTCCCCTTTGCGAAGGGGACTGAAAGCCGTACGAGGCGAGGCAGCCCGAAGAACTCGTCATCATCGAGGCTGCTGTTTTTCTGCTTGCAGCGCAGGCACTAGTGATCGATCGGATGGGCTGGATTACCTTATCCGCTTTGGAGGGGTCACACAACTCAGGCGGGCTGAGTGCAGCCAATGGAAACCGTCAGCCTTCGTCTGAGTCCAATGACGAGGACGTGGGATGAACCGAAAGGTACTTGGAATCGCGGCAACTGCAGCCGCGTGCTTAGGCTGGGATTTGATCAAGCGCATTTCTATCAGGCACAACCGGGGAATCGCAAAAGGAAAGCGCTTCGTCATCCTGGGCGGGGGATTTGCCGGAATGGAAGCAAGCCGCGAACTAGAGCGACTGCTGCCGCAATCGGACAACGGCGAGATCGTCCTGGTCAATCAGAATGAATACCTGCTATTTACGCCGATGCTGACCGAAGCTGTCGGCGGGGATATCGCGCCGCATCACATCATCGTTCCACTCAAGTCTTATACTCGCCGCACGAAGCTTGTTGTTGGCCAAGTCGAAAGCATCGATCTGAAGAATCGTACGGTGTCGGTAAGTGGTCTCGACGGGCAAACGCTTCGCGCGGACCAGCTCGTTATTTCTCTCGGCGCGACTTCGAACTTCCATCATGTACCTGGCGTGGAACAGGGCGCCGTTCAGATGAAGACGCTCGAAGATGCGTATCGCGTTCGGCAAAACGCGCTGGCGCTGGTAAAAGCCGCAGCACGCGAGAACGATCCAGCGGAAAAAGATGCCATGCTTACGTTTCTGGTGGCGGGCGGGGGGTACACCGGCGTTGAAACCATGGCTGCGCTGAACGAATTGGTGCGCGAAGCCGCCGCTCGCTACCCGAACCTGGCGCACGCCCGGATCCGCATGATGATAGTCGAGCCACTCGGAAGGTTGATGTCCGAAGTGACTGAAGATTTGGCCGCCTACTCGCAAGAGCAACTTGAGGCGGCTGGCGTCCAAGTGCTGCTTAAGACCGGCGTGCAAAGCGCGCAAGGCGATCTGATCGAACTCACGAACGGCGAGAAGATCAGGGCGCGCACCTTCATCTGGTCAGCTGGTGTGGAAGCCAATGAACTGGTAAGCGAACTGGACGCGCCAAAAGGCAAGAGCAAGGGCCTCAGAGTGACCGCAGAGCTTGCGCTCAAAGAATTTCAAGGTGTCTGGGCGATAGGTGACTGTGCAGAAGTGCCGCGGCCGAGTGGCCGGGGCACCTACGGGGCGACGGCGCAGAACGCAACCCGGGAAGGGAAGCAGGCAGCACGCAATATCGTGAGGCTGCTGCGTGATCAGCCGTTGCAGCCGTTCCGCTACAAGCCCGTCGGAGAACTGGCGCTGGTGGGTCGCCGGCGAGGCGTGGCGCGCATCTATAACCACAATTTCTGCGGATTCACGGCTTACGTTTTGTGGCGCATGGTTTATTTTGCGAAGTTGCCCTCTATGACTCAGCGCATCCGTGTTCTTTCGGATTGGTTTCTCGACGCGGTCTTGGGACCGACCGCCAAATTCCACTATCTTTCAGCCCCAGCGAGCGCAGAAAAGATTAGACCCTCTCAGGAGAGTGCAGCTTCAGCTTGAAAGAGTATCTACACATTATGAAAAGCCGCAGCTTTGCAGTTTTGTTTCTCGTCAGCAGTCTGGCGATAGCGCAGTCCGGCCCGACGGTTTCCTTGACCAAGGTTTACGAGAATAACGATTTTCAACTTACCGGCATCAGCGTTTCCAAAACGGGCCGGCTGTTTGTCAATTTCCCGCGCTGGTCAGATCGTTATCTAAATGCGGTAGTAGAAGTGATGCCCGACGGATCTACCAAGCCGTTCCCCAATCAGGAGTGGAATCAATGGAATTTGAAACCCGCCACCGCGGGCGACCACTTTGTCTGCGTCCAGAGCGTTGTGGTGGATGATTCCGACGCGCTCTGGATTCTCGATCCGGCCGCCCCCGCCCTGGCCAGCGTGGTGCCGGGCGGCGCCAAAATCGTCAAGGTCGATCTGAAGACAAACCAAGTTAGCCGGGTGATCAAGTTTGGGTCGGATGTCGCGAAGGCCGATAGCTACTTGAACGATGTGCGTTTCGATCTGCCGCGCCACGCTGCGTACATGACAGATAGCGGGCACGGCGGCCTGGTGATTCTTGACCTTGCAAGCGGGAAGGCGCATCGCGCGCTCGACGGAAATCCTTCCGTGCTGGTCGAGCCGGGCGTACAGGTCGTGGTGGATGGAAAACCACTGCTCGCGAACGGCAAACCTCCCCAGTTCAACGCGGACGGTATCGCGCTTTCACCCGACGGCGCGTATCTCTACTACAAGCCGGTAACTGCGGTGAACTTATACCGTGTGAAGACCGATGTGCTGCGCGATCCTGCCGCGAGTTCTGAACAGGTCGCCGCAGCGGTCGAGAAAGTCGCCAAGACATTTCCGACAGATGGGTTGTGGATGGATAAGAGCCGTAATCTTTACTTGAGCGATGTGGAGCACAACGCCGTCGCGCGCCTTTCGCCGGATGGGAAACTCGAACGCATTGTCTTCGATAACCGGCTGCAGTGGCCGGATACTTTCAGCGAAGGTCCGGATGGTTCGATTTACATCAGCGCCTCGCATATCAACGATTCTCCGACTTACAACCAGGGCAAAAGCACGCGCACCCAGCCTTACATGGTCTTCAAGTTCAAACCTTGAGTGTTAGAGGTGGAAGCGGAACCGTACTTCGCCATAGATCTGTCGCGGATTCACGTAGTGCGTGCCCCCGAACGTGTTGCTATTGTCGAGCAGGTAGCGAGAATTTCCCACGTTGATCGCGTTGACGGAGGCGGACCAGCTCTCGCCAAATCGCTTGCCGATTGAGAGGTCGAAGGTTGAATGCGGCGCCAGGTGGTTTGGACCGTTGCCATCCAGGAAACCAGATCCGAAGTGGAAGGCCGGCGTGGCCCAGAACTGCTTAGGCAGGCGCAGCGAAAGCACCGTGCTGAGCGTGTTTCGTTGATCATGATCGAGCAGGAAGGTGCCGAAATCCGAGCTCTCGAGCAACCCGCCGGTGATTGGCCCAACGCCCTGCGCTAGCTGATTGGAATACGCAATGCGCAGCTTAGCTATACCGTGTATATCGGGTGTCTGCACGCTCACTTCGGTCCCGGAGATGCGGGCGCCGAGATCGGTTAACGGAACGAAGATACCGGAGTTGCCGACCACATCATGGTCGAGGAAATTTCGCGCGCTTGTGTGGAAATTGTCGATCTCCAGCGACCAGCCCCGATACGGGATCGTGAGGCCGAAGTCGTGCTGAATGTCGCGCTCGCCGGGCAGCGAAACAAAGCCGAAGCCCTGCTGCAGAGCGAAGTTAAGCAACGGTCCCGACAGACTGTTCAGAGGAGGCGGTTGATAGTAGTACGCATAATAGCCGCGCAGGATCCAGTTTAGACGTGGAATCCGTATGGCGCCTCCCAGTCGTGGGTCGGCAGCGTTTTCGTCCACCAGACCTCCGTAATGAGTGAACCGGATTCCCAGATCGAGCGTCAGCCAGGAAGACGCTTTATATTGATCCTCCAGAAAGACAGCGTCCGAGTTAGCCCAATGCTGCTCTCGTTGCGAAAACGTTCCGTTCCCCGGATTTGCCGTTAAGCCGAAAAAGGCATCGTCGCGCTGCCCCCATACTTCAAAGCCGGCTCGCGCGTTGTGTTTCTTCTTCTGCGCTTGAACCAGCGCGCGTGCTCCAAGGTAATACGATCTGTCGTTATCGTCCAGCACGAAGGGCGTATCCGCCGGTCCGCCCAGATAGCGGGCACTGTTGTAGTGCAAATACGGCGTGACTGAGAAGAGCACTCCTTCTGACAGCGTGTGAGTCCAATTGAAGCCGATCAGATAGTCGCGTTCGAGATCCAAATCGCGAATTCCGGCCGCCTGATCCTCCGGCGTGTTCGGGATCTGGTAATGATCTTCCCGTATCGAAACTGTCCACCGAAGCTGATCCTTTCCTGTGGGATTGTAGAGCAGAGAAGCGAAACCGCCAACTCCGCTTTCCTGATCGTGGATTACGGCCGGCGTAGGGTTAAGAAGCCCTAGCTCCGAGCGATTCCCATCTACGCTGGCGTAATAACCGAGGCGCTCGGTGTGTCCGCCGAAATTGAACTGATCGTCTGTCGTATAGAAATTGCCGAACGAACTGATCAGCTCGGCTTGATTGTCGCGATTGAATCCTGATGGCGTCATCACATTGAAGAAACCGTAAGTCCGATCGCCGTATTCGCTTGAAAAGCCGCCGCGCTCGGTCTCGAGCTCGTCCACATTCTTCGGGTTTATCAGCGGCGCGACGTTAGCCGCGATATTCGTGTTGATGACCGGCACCCCGTCGATAAACCAATTCACCTGATGGCCGCCGCGCATGTGCAGCATGTCATGCACCATGTAGGCGCCTGGCACGAAATCCGTAATCATCTGCAGGCTGTTCGTCTGATCCGCGCCCGGCGTTTGCTCTACTTCCTTGGCCGATGTCATGCTCTGAACCGTCGAGATTTGAGTATCCAGGCGCTTCGCCGAAACCTCGACCGACTGGCTCAATGATGGTAGTTCCAGTTGAAAGTGGAGCACCGGGTTCTTTTCCGCCGCGACCGTGATCTGCTGCTGCTGATCGCGGAATCCTTTCGCTTGAACTAATACTTCGCATATGCCGACCGAAACTCCCGCAAACACGAAAGATCCGTTTTCATCTGAGGTCTCCTCTTTAGTCACTCCGGAGTGTGTGCACGACAGGTTTACTTGGGCTCCCTGAATAGGGTGATGCTGCGGATCATGTACCACCCCCTTTAAAATGCTGGGCTCCTGAGCAAAAGCGCAAGCAAGCGCGCACAAGCCCAGACAGACCCCGGCCTGCCATCTCTTCATTTGACTTCTCCTGAAATTTCGGAAAAATGAGGCTAGAAATCAGGCAGAGAGAGCGGGTGGGCCACGCTTTTGAGAGGAGCGGCTGAAAGAAATACGGCGCAGCGATCGGGTTTGCCGCCGCGGGACGCTTTGAGCAGATAAAAACTCAATCTCTTCTTTAAGGATGCGCGGCAAAACCGTTTGCACGTGCGGACCGGGGATTACTGCGGGCGGACAGCAAGGGCACTCTTCGCCGGTCGAGTGAAGCGTATTTTCGCCAGACCGCTGCGCCTGCTGTCTGGCGCAATGGTGCTTGCCATCACGGCGGCAACAGGCAGGCAGGTTGGTTTGCTGGCTCGCAAAAACCGCCGGCGCGCCCAGCATGAAGCTGAGATTGCACAACAGCAGAATCGCGAGCAATCGTTGCATCCGCCTTATTGTAGCGTTTGTCTGTCGAGGCGAAATGTCTCGCTTAGCAGACTCAATTTCGCGCTTGACAGACTCCTGGGGCAGTGCTACTTTTACAGCATGGTGCTAGTTCCGCAGCATAAACTCAGCCGGCGCGAACGGCAGATCATGGACGTGCTGTACCGGCATGGACGCGCGACCGTGGCCGAAATTCTAGAGCAGATTCCCGATCCCCCGAGCTACTCGGCAGTGCGCGCCATGCTGCGGGTGCTGGAGGAAAAAAAGCATATCCGGCACGAGGAAAAAGATCTTCGCTACGTTTATATGCCTGTGGTGCCGAGAGAGAAGGCTCGGCGCTCTGCGGTGGCTCATCTGCTCGAAACGTTTTTCGACGGCTCGACCGAGCAGGCAATAGCGGCTTTGCTCAACGTATCTGCGCGCGATTTGACCAGCGAAGATTTCGATCGGCTGGCGCAATTGATCGAGCAGGCCAGGAAGGATGGACGTTGATGCACTGGTCATTCTGGCTGCAATTGCTACTTCGTTCCGCGCTCGTATTGGCCGCTGGCGAGGGGCTTCGAAGAGTAAACAAGGAACGGAAGCCGGTTTTCCGGCATGGCCTTCTGCTCTCGACCTTCGCGTGCTTGGCAATGCTGCCTGTTTTCTCGATTCTTCTTCCAGGAATACCTCTTCCGGCCTGGCCTGGCTCGAATGCTCATGCCAGCGTCACAGTAGAGCAGGTTTCATTCGTGGCCGGGCGGCAGGCGGCATCGCAGCCTGTGAATTGGCCTCTGCTGATTTGGCTTGTGGGCGCGGCGATTGCAGCTATTCCCATTGTTGCCGGAATTTTTTCAGCTTGGCGGTTGATGCGACGCGCCACGCCGCTCCATGATGCGGCTTGGCAAGACTTGCTTCGCGAACTCTGCTCGTCTTCGTACCTCTCACGAAAACCAAAGCTTTTGCTGGGGCGCCAGTTGCTTGTACCCCTTACTTGTGGCGTGCTGCGCCCCCGCATCTTGCTCCCGTTGGCCGCACTCGAGTGGGATACAGCGCGGCAACGCGCCGTTCTTCTGCATGAACTCGCGCATGTCCGGCGTTGGGACGTGGCCACACAGCTCTCGGTGCATATCATCGCCGCGCTGTGGTGGTTTCAGCCGCTTGGCTGGTTTTTGCGTCGCCGCCTTCGCGACGAAAGCGAGCTCGCCTGCGACGCCGCGGCTTTGGCTCAGGGAATTCGCCCTTCGCAGTACGCATCGGAGCTCCTTTCCATCGCGAGGGCCCTGGGAAGTGATGTCAGTTTGTCCAGTTCGGGGATCAGCATGGCTCGTCGCGGCGATCTCGAGTCCCGGCTTCGCTCTGTTCTAAATCCGCCCTCTGCATTGCTCTCCCAAGCACGCATCTGGACAGCCGTGCTTCTTCTTGCCACTGTGACTTTCGCTGCTTCGGCTGTTGCAGCGGGTCCAAATAAGTTCTTAAGCGAACCAGGAGGTTCAACCATGAAACGTTCCATCTTTACGGGCTTACTGGCTTCGGTAGGCCTTTCTGCTGCCACTATCAGCGGCTCCATCTTCGATCCGAGCGGCGCCGCTGTCCCCGACGCCAAAGTACTCCTCACCAATCCGGATACCGGCGCGAAACAGGAGGCCGTGTCGGGTGCGGACGGTAGGTTCACCTTGGAAAACGAACCCGCCGGCGATTATATTTTTACGGTCGAAAAGCCAGGCTACAGCTCCATTTTCCGCGTCTTCGACTTGAAAGAGGATTCCGCGATCGATCGCGGCTTCACCATGGCCGCAGGGGAAATCTCGAAGGATCCAAACGCTATTCCTACCAGCTCAGATCCAGCAGTCAAGCGCATTCGCGTCGGGGGCCAGGTCGCGCAATCCAACCTGATCAGAAAAGTGCAGCCTGTTTACCCTGGACCTGCTAAAGCCGCCGGCATTCAGGGTACGGTCGAGATCGAAGCCGACATTTCTAAAGAAGGCGTTCCGGTCGAACTGCGCGTAATCTCCTCGCCGAGCGACGACCTTTCGCAAGCTTCTCTTGAGGCGGTTCGCCAGTGGCGCTACCGTCCTACTCTCTTGAACGGCAACCCCGTCGAAATTGTGACGGACGTCATCGTCAACTTCACGCTTACCAAGTAGCATCGGCACAGGGCTCGTCTGCTCACGCGTACGAGCCTTCTTTTCATTTCGCGGGCGTCATCGTTCCTTCGCCAGCGAAGGGCCAGTCCTTATTCAGCAGCAGTTCTTTTTCGCGCTGTGCTTTCGGAACATTGTTAATCTTCAAATTTTCCAGAAAGTGCACGCCGGTTTTTCCCGCCACCGCGATATCCAAGTCTCCATCGCCATCCAGGTCCTGCACGATGAACTGCGTTCCCGCGGCCGCCGTTCCGTTTACTGACATGGCGTAGCGCGTAAACTGACCGGTCTTGCGATCGATCTTGTAGTAGTAGAGCACCAGCGGATCGTACGATCCAGGATCGTTGCCACTATGTCCGCGATAGCGCTTTCCCGCCAGCAGCTCCATCTGACCGTCCCCGTCGATATCGACCAGCTTCAGCACGTGCACCTGGGAAAACGATTCATCTATTGTGTGCTTCACCCACTTGCGATTCGTGCCATCGCCCTGCTGCTCCAGCCAGTACAGGCCGTAACTATGGCCGCGTCCGTAAATAATGTCCGCCTTACCATCATTGTTGACGTCGTAACCGATAATCGGGAAACCTGTCTCGCCGAGCGTCCAATCCGCGTGCCACTCCCATTTGTCGTTATCTGCGTCGATGTTCTTGAACCAGCCGAATGGCGTGAGTAAATCAACTTTCCCGTCGCCATCGACATCGGCCATCCCGATGCCGTGGCCATCTTGATCGTGTCCGCCCACATGGTGCACCTTCGGCTCCGGCCCGGCGAAATCGACCCAGATCACGCCCGTCCTCCCGTAATGCGCCAGGGCCAAATCCGGCTTGCCATCGCCGTTCAGATCGGCCATCCACCCGCCTTCGGTATCTATCGTGTGGGTGATCATATGCCGCTGCCACATGACGTCGGGCTTCTTCGGGTTCTCGTACCACCAGAGCCCGTCCGTCTGCCAGCCCACCGTGACGAGGTCCGGCGCACCGTCGTGATTTACATCCACCACCCACTCGCCGCAGTCCGAGACGAACTCGCCGGTCATCTCCACGGTCCGAAACTGGTGCCGCGGCCATTCGCCGCCCTGCGGCCCTGGATTTTCGTACCAATAAGCACCGCTCAAGATGTCAATGCGTCCATCGCCATTCATATCGGCGGTTGAGATTCCTTCGGCATGGTCGGTTCCCACGCGGTGCGCGAAAAAGGTGACCTGAGGCACGCCATAGGGACCGTCGCCGCGCTCCTTATTGAGTTGCCCGAGCGCCGCAACGCCCAGCATCGCAATCAATACCACCGCGCCTGCAAAAAAAACAGAATTTCTTTTCTTCATTTGAATGCGTCGCCCGTTTGCTTACAGTCTAATCTCAACGCTTGTAATTCTATGGTCTACTACACTGCAAACATGCACCTCTTGCGCCTCAGGCGCGAGTTTATTCTCTCGGCATTTTTTCTATGTATTTTCTCTTCAGGCTGTTTGGTTCGCAGGCGCGTGGTCGCGCCGCAAGGCACGCGCGTACCCAAGCCTCTGCTCAGCGCGACCATGGAGGAGCTTATCGAAAAGATCCGTGAGGTTTCCGGCCCCATCCAGTCCTTCACGATGAAGACCGACATGTCGCCTTCAGTCGGCAGCCTCTACGGAGGACAAGTCACCGATTACCCGACTATCAGCGGTTTTGTTCTTTTCTTAAAGCCTGACAATATCCGAGTAGTGGGACTCGATCCCGTGATCCACAGCACCGCTTTCGATATGGTCTCAATAGGCAACGACTTTCGTGTGTCTATACCGGCCAAAAGCCAGTTCATAGAGGGACGCAACGACGCGCCGGCGTCGTCCAAGAATAAACTTGAGAACCTGCGGCCATCTGCCTTTCTGACCGCTCTTCTGATTAGCCCTCCAGATCCGAAAACAGATATCAGTTTCGTGGAAGACGATACCAACGAAACGAAAGCTGTCTATATCCTTATGATGATCCGCCACAACGGCGACCAATATTATCCGGCGCGCAATGTCTATTTCGATCGGTACACGCTACAGATCTCCAGGCAGAAGACCTTCGATAGCGATGGCAATATCCTCAGCGAAACGAGGTACTCCGGGTGGGCGCAGCATAACGGCATCTCGTTCCCATCCACCATTGATATTCAACGTCCAAAGGACGGCTACGAAGTAGTGCTTAACGTGACAGATATCAAGATCAATGCGGGTGACATCACACCAGCAAAGTTCGTTTTGAATCAGCCGCCTGGATCACAGCTCAAAGTACTGCATTAGCTATCGTACGATCTCCCGAACGACTGCCTCGAGCCAGATAACTACGGCCGCCGCGCCCGGGTCGGCAAAGCCGATGGCCCTTTCGCCAAGATAGCTGGCCCTACCGCGGCGAGCAACCATCTGCGCGGTCTTTTCCGCGCCGCGCTTTGCGGCACGCACGCTGCTCGAGAGCGAATCCCACCAGGAAGACCCTGCTCGCAGCTGTTCGGCGAAAGTTCGCGCGAACGGTAGCAGAGCATCGAGCATCGTGCAGTCGCCGAGTCTTGCGCTTCCCAAATCAGCGATCGCATTGCAACCATCGATGATTGCCGCGGCCCAGAGGTTCGGGTCGTTGACTACGCCTGCTTCGAGCGAACTTCCGGCCCTGAGCAGCAAAACTCCATACAGAGGTCCCGACGAACCGCCCAAAACGCTCTGCAGGAGAACGCCGATCCGCTTCAGCAGTTCAGCGGGATGATCTAGCGGAAATGTTCGGAGCCATCTCTTCAACTCTGCAGCCGCTCGAGTCATATTCAAACCGAGATCTCCATCGCCTACGGCTTGATCCATTTTTGAAAGATTCTCTTCGGCAGCGAGCAACGCGGCGCATGCAGCTAAGATGGCTCGTTCGGCTTTTTCGCCCAGTTCTGTTTCCGGCGCATGCTCTTCTGCAAAAGGCTCTTCCTCCGCGAGCTCGATTACTCTCGCCGACGGCAAGCCTGGCGCGTGTTTCGAGACGCTCGGCCAGGCGGGCGCCGAGGTTGCAGCGTCCAGCCAATGTAGCCGCTCGTCGTCGACGCGCAAGAGAGAAATCGAAATCCCCGCCATGTCCAATGACGAAACAAAAGTCCCGGCATAGAGCCGTTCGACGGTTAAATCACGGGCTTGAAGAGCAGATAAAGTCTTTCGCCCCGCAATCGCCAGCTCCATGGCGGTGGTTGAGCCGAGATTGTTAATGAGCGCCACAATCCGTTCTCCTGCGTGAAGCCGCAGTTCAGAAGTGATCCTATGCAGCAGTTCATCGACTAGCTCATCGGCGGAACGAATCGGGATGCGACGTACGCCGGGCTCGCCATGTATACCGAGGCCCAATTCGACTTCCCGCTCCAGCGTGAATGCCGGCTCCGAGGCCAGCGGAGAATTTCCAGCCGAAAGAGCGACGCCCATCGTTCCGATATTTTCGGCGGCCGCCTGCGCAACCGAGGCAACTTGTGGCAGATCCTTTCCATCCGCTGCTGCTGCTCCTGCGATCTTGTGCACCAGCACCGTTCCGGCGATCCCGCGCCTTCCGGCGTGCTCTTCCGATGCCGCCAGCGCCACGTCGTCAGCCACGGTCACTGTCTCGATCAGCAGCCCTTCAGCCCGCGCCATCTCGGCCGCCAAACCGAAATTCAAACGATCACCCGTGTAGTTCTTCACGATCAGCAAGGCGCCCAATCTGCCTGTCACGGCTCTAATCGCGGCCAGCACGGACGAAGAACTCGGAGATGTGAAAATTTCTCCGGCAACGGCAGCGCTAAGCATGCCCGCCCCGACGTATCCCGCGTGCGCGGGCTCGTGGCCACTGCCGCCGCCTGAGATCAGCGCTACCTGCCGCTCGCGCCGCTCTTCCGCGTCCGCGCGCAGCAGCACCTTGTGCCCAGCCAGACGCGCTACGCCTGGATAAAGCGCCAGCAGACCATCGAGCATCTCATCGACGATGCGTTCGGGATTATTAATCAGTTTCTGCATTGCGCTCGAGTGCTGCGGTTCACTCTGAAATTTCGTCAATTAGCATTAATCGGCGGCTACCAAACCAGTACCAACATAACCGCTGATGAGCTGGCTCATCCACCCCTCGAAAACTTTCGCCGGAGTCCCTTCATGATTCGCTCGCTCAGCATTCCGAAAGGCTGATCGGTGGTTAAGTATGTCCACGTCGCCCCGCGCTCGAAGCGCTTTTCGTTCTGAAAGTGTATCTCGCCGCCGCTAACTTCGGCGTTCGCAAATGCTTCAGCTATTTCTTCTCGCAGGCAGCGCCGTAGGTCTTCGTAGATCTCTCGCACGCCGGTCAAAAAGCGATAGAGCGGGTCGCGGCCACCCCACGAAACCCAATGTATGCCGCCCTTCAACTCTGCGACGTTGGCCAGGTAGTCGGCCCAGAGATCGTCGATTACTGCCAGAGCCAGTTGCCGGCCGGCTCTCTCGACCTCCTCCTTGCCTGCGCGTTGGATAAGCTCGCGATACTGCTCTTCCGGCAAAACAGAATCGAGGCTCCAGCCGGAAGATAGCAGAATGCCGCGCCGCAGAGCGTCCACTTCGCGGCGGTGATGCTCGATGACGGAATCGTATTTCCAGAGCATTTCCCGGATCTCGAGATTCTGGCTTTCTGCTGTCCGCTGCACACTTTCGATATCGGGATTCTCAGCGATACCGAAGCGAGTCAGCAATTCGTCCTGAAAGCTGATGAAGAAACGGGACGTGCCGGGATCTCCTTGCCGTCCCGCCCGGCCGCGCAACTGATAATCGATCCGCCTCGCCTCGTGGCGCGTGGTGCCGATCGCGTACAGGCCTCCAAGCTCCACAACCTTCTCGCGCTCTTTCGGCGGATTCCCTCCCAGCAGAATATCGGTCCCACGTCCCGCCATGTTGGTCGAGATCGTCACTGCTCCAAGCGCGCCCGCTTGGGCGATGATCTCTGCCTCGGCCTCGTCGTTTCTCGCATTCAGAACCGAATGCGGAATTCCCGCCATCTGAAGCCGCCGGCTCAGCAGCTCCGATTCTTCCACGCTGGCCGTCCCCACCAGGATGGGGCGCCGGGTTTGGTGAACCTGCCGAATCTCTTCTACCAGAGCTCTGTGGCGCGCGCTCTTCTCCGCATACACAACGTCCGGCAAATCCTGGCGAATGACCGGGCGGTTCGTAGGGATCACTGTAACCGGGAGCCTGTAGACCTTCCAGAACTCTTCGGCTTGCGTCGCCGCCGTCCCCGTCATCCCGCAAATTCGTTCGTACATCCCTGCCAACGCCTGCACTGTAATCGAGCCGAGAATACGGCCCTGCGTCTTTAGCGCAACCCGTTCCTTCGCTTCAATCGCCGACTGCAGCCCTGCCGGCCAGCGGCGGTTCCGAGCGATGCGTCCTTTGAACTCGTCTACCAGCTCAACGGAGCCATTCTTAACCACGTAATCCACATCGCGTTTGAGCAGCGCATGTGCGTGGAGCGCGTCCTGCACGGCTGTCAGAGTGCGAAAGTTTTCCTCGTGAAACAAGTTCCCGCAGCCGAGCGCTCCTTCGACATGCCGGATTCCGCTGTCGGTCAACTGCACGTTGCGTGCAAATTGGTCGAGATAGTAGTGCAATCGTGGCCGCAATGCCAGCACCACTGAATCGACCCGGTACGCGAGTTCCGGATCTTCAGCTACGCCTCCCGCGATTACCAGCGGAATACGCGCCTCGTCTATCAGAATGGAATCCGCCTCGTCTATCACCGCGAATGCAAACGGGCGCTGAACGAGTTCTTTCGTGCTCCAAGCCAAGCCATCCCGCAAGTAATCGAAGCCAACCTCGTTCGCCGTAGCGTAGGTCACGTCGCACAGATACGCGGTCCGGCGCCATGCCGGAGGCATGTTCTGCGAAACATGACTAACCGAAAGCCCAAACCATTCATAAATCCGGCCCATCCACATCGCGTCGCGCCCCGCAAGGTAATCGTTCGCGGTCAGTACGTGGGCGCCACGGCCCTTGAGCGCATACCAGATTACGGCGGGTACGGCGGCCAGCGTTTTGCCCTCCCCGGTCTGCATTTCTGCGATTTCTCCGCGTTGCAGTGCGAGTGCTCCCAGAATCTGCACATCGAACATGCGTAACCCGAGAACACGTTCTGCAATCTCCGCCGCTAACGCGAACGTTTCAATGACTTCGGCATCGCCGCGCAGACGCCTCGCGGCAGATCTGAGTTGATCGCCGGTAAACGCAGAAAGCTCCTCTCGTCTCCGGCTGATAGCCCGCAACTGATTCTCGGACTCACGATCACGGAGTCGGAGAAAGCGCAATACGTTTTCCCAGGACACTAGTCCTCTCCCTATGCTGAATTTGTTTACGGGAAGAGAAAGAGTGCGGGAGGAGGCCGCTGGAACAGCACGGGCGTGCCCCGTTCGGTTCCAATCCATGACTGATGGGCCGGGGCGGGATTCGGGACCCGTTCGCGCAACTCGAGGCAGGCGATGTTTCGGGGCGCTTGCTGCTCGGCTTTGTCGGAGTAAACGATTTCCACCCCGGACATCACACGTGTCGTAGGGACAGCTGCCTGCGCCGTCATCAACGTAAGCAAAACGGCGAAAACGTATGGGGCCGCCGCTCTCGTCATCGGTTTGAGTGTCTCACAAATCGGATTCGATCGCGGTGTCTATCCTGTTTCCACCACTTCGATGGCGTTGACCTCCGCGTAGTTTTCTACCGGTGAAAACTCAATGACGAGCAGTCCTTGGGCATTCGGTTCCAAATTGTCGAACACCTTCTGCACCCCGCGATTCGATTCCCCCGCATCCTTAACAATCTGGTAATCGCGCAGCAGCGCCACACCGTTTGCAAACACGTTAAAGATACGGCTATCCAGTGCCGGTTGCGGCGAATTCGCAGTGCCAAACCAGGTCTCTGCAAAATGAAGAGTCAGGCGGTATTTGCCGGGCGCGAGCGGAATGCGATACGAAAAATTTCCATAGCGCTCACCTTGATAGAGCGCAACCTTAGCATTGCCGACCACGCTCTTCCGGCACACCGCATTGCCTCCCACAAAATACTCATCGGCCGACCACAAACGGCCATCTGAGTCCGTAACGGGGCTTTTCTGCGCCACGATTCTTATTGGGTGAATGCGTCCTGGCGGACTCGGAAGAATGGCGATCGCATTCAGGAATGCAGGCCCGGTAAACGGAGCGAAACTAAGGTGAAGGCGGCCATCAGCCTGCGGGCGAACGTCTTTCAACACCCGCTCATATAGACGGTCGGGCGCTCCCGCCGCAGTGAGCGGATCCAAAAGCTTAAACCTGAGCTCGCCATTCACCGACACCTGGAAAGAACGCGGCCCATCGAGGCCTTTAGGATTGCCTCGCCCATACTCCGTCTCCATCAAATACAGGTGCACCTCATAGGTTGTCTGCCGAAGCGGAATCTTGTACTCGAATTGGCCGGAACGCTGAGTCTTTATGAACTGTGCGTCTGCTTGTCCAGCGGCCAGACGCTCGGGCGGGATGGTGCTGGATACGCCGCCCTTATAAAAGGCGTCGGGCATCCAGGTGTGCCCCTGCCAGTCGAGAAATGGCGGCCCGTGATAACCCGCGAGCATCCTGAACTCCGCCGAATCGGCAGGCTCGTTTGAAGCGCCCCTCCATACTTCGGGCGCTGGCGCGCGCGAAGCGTCTTTGGTGTGCGCCCGGGCCAATAGCAAGGCGCTTAGTACGCCTCCACAGCCCAGAATAAGCAAGCTCAGCCAGATCCAATTTTTGTGCAGGAGGAGACCCGAGGACAGCGCAGGTGGCGCAATGCTCGCCGGTTGAACCGTGGCCGGCTCAGGCGCAATTGGAAAGCTCTCTTCGGCTTCCCGAAGCGTGAACTGCGGCCGATACTGGCCGTTCGGTATCGAGATGTGAATCTGATGAGGCTGCCCGGGTCCGCGATAATACTCTGCCAGCCGCTTTCTGAGCCGGTGAGCCTCCACACGAACGATAGAATCCTGCTTTGGATCGAAGTCACTCGACCGGCCTAGCGCTTCGAGGGCGATGCTGTACTCTTTGATCTGCTCGCTCTCGCCTGCGAAATGACGTTCGCAAATGTATTGGAAGAACTCCCTGAGACGTGGTGCTTTCGCAAACAGCCCCGATTGAAGGACGGTCTCGACTTCCGCTTGTTGGAGCTGCAGAAGCGTAGCGGCTTCCATATGGTTAAAAGTACGGGAAGTATATCAGATACACAGCGTCTATCGGTAACCCCCTTTCCACCCTGTGTAACGCGGCTCAAAACAAGGAACATAACACGGTAACACCCGAATCGCCCGTTGGGTAACCCGCAAGGGATTGCAGAACGTGCGCGAGATCTATATAGTAATCCCAGCTTGGCGGTCCTCCATCTTTGGTGGTAGGCACTGCTCTAACTTGAGGGGTTTCCATGTCGAGAAAGATCAGCTATTTCCTGCTGGGTGTCTGCGCTATTTGTTTGGCGTGCGGTTCCCTGTGGGCGCAGGCGATTTTCGCTACGCTCACCGGCGTCGTCAACGATCCCTCGGGAGCGGTAGTTGCCGGCGTGAAGGTCACCTTGCGCAATGCGGAATCCGGCGATTTGCGCGATACCGTAACGGACAATCAGGGCTACTACACGTTCGCGTCCGTTCCTGTGGGCACTTACAACCTCACGATTGGCGCTCCCGGTTTTCAAACTTTCCAAGAGAACGGAATTGCGCTGGGCGGCGGCGAGAAGCGAAACGTCAACGCGTCCCTGCAGGTCGGCAGCACGAACCAGACCGTCGAAGTTTCGGGCGCGGCGGATATTGTGACCCCTGTGGACTCCGGCGAAAAATCAGATACGCTGACCACCAAACAGCTCGAAAATTATGTGCAGGTCGGCAGCAATGCGGCGGAATACCTCAAAATTATGCCTGGCTTTGGTATTCAGAACGGCGTCTCGAACAAGTCCAACTATTCCGGACAGACCATCGGCATCAATGCCAATGGAGATTCGGGAAGTCAAAGCCCTTTGAACAACGCATTCTCTTATAACGGCCTCCCCGGTAACACGCTCGATATCGTTGCGGATGGCGCGCACGTCTCCGATCCTGGTTGCAACTGTGACACGCCGGTGAATCCCAATTCCGATTTTCTGCAGGAATTCAAAATTCTAGCCTCAAACTTTAGCGCCGAAGAACAGAAAGGCCCCATGGTCATCACTTCGGTGACGAAAGCTGGGGGCACTTCCTTTCACGGCAATGCGTTCTTCTCAGCCAGAAACTACGTGCTCAACGCCAACGACGCCTACTCCAATGCCCTCGGCATCAAACAGCCACAAGACAAATACTATTATCCGGGCGGCAGCATCGGGGGTCCTATTTTGATCCCCTGGACTCATATCAACAAAGACCGCAACAAGCTGTTCTTTTTCACCGGCTACGAATACTTTTACCAGGTACTCGACACCGGACAGCTCACTGCCACGGTTCCTACCCCCGGCATGATTAACGGAAACTTTTCGCCGTCCGAGTTAGCAAAGCTCGGCACCAAAACTGCTTCCGGGGGCCCTCCGGGAACCGTCCCTGCGTCTTGGCCCGGTGGGCAGATGCCGGCCAGCCTGATCGATCCGAACATGCAGGCGCTCATGAAGCTGTACCCCGCGCCGAATGCCGACCCCAATGCCACGGGGGGTTACAACTACGTACAATCCGAGATTTTCAATCAAAACAATTATCAGTGGACGACTCGCGGAGATTACAACGTGAGCGACAACACCAAGGTTTTCGTGCGCTATAACATGCAGCGCGAAACGCAGCAGTTTCCGGTGGGTCTCTGGTGGCGTAACGGCAGCCAGGTTCCGTATCCGACACCGGTAGAAGGCAAGAACCGTTCCGACTCCGTTACTGGCACACTGACTCACGTCTTCAGTCCGACGATGACCAACGAGGCTGTCTTCGCTTATACGTTTGTCGGGTTCCCGAACGTCTTTGAAGATCCGAGCAAAGTAAATCGTAAGACAGTGGGCTACAACGATCCCACGCTCTTTAACAACGGAGTGGCGCAAATCCCGTCATTCGGATCCTTCGGTAATGAGGCCGCGCTTATCTTTAATCCCGGCGGATTCGAAGCAGGCGGCGCCAGCTCCGGACTGTACGCCAATAAGTATATGCCGAGCGTCAGCGACACTTTGACGAAAGTTTGGGGTACGCACACGGTGAAGGCGGGGTTCTTCTATGAGTGGATTCGCAATGCGCAACCAGCCAACAATCTTACTAACGGCGAGCTGCAGTTTGTTCCGTCAAGCAACACGAGTTTTACGTACGGCGACGCTTACGCCGACGAGTTAGCCGGCAACATGTCGAGCTATACCGAGCAGAATTTTAACCGCATCAATGACATCTCATATAACACATACGAGGGCTTCATCCAAGATTCGTGGAAAGTCAATCCGAAACTAACGATTGAAGCCGGCTTACGTATGACTCACTTCACACCCTGGACCGATGACGAGGGCTACGGTTACTCCGTGTTCATCCCTTCGCAGTACAACCCGGCGAACGGCGGAGCGTGCGCGGCCGCGCCGACGTTCTGCGGATTTCAATGGCATTCGCGCGACCCATCGATTCCGCTCGGCGGATTTCCCCAGCGCACACTGTTCTGGCAGCCACGCTTCGGCTTGGCTTATGACTTGTTTGGGAAAGGCAACACCGTTCTGCGCGGTGGATGGGGCCGCTTCTATTACCACTCCGGCCAGTTTACGGCAGGCTTAGATACATCTGCCGGTTCCGAGGGCATCACCCTGACACCGAATAGCATTGGAGACAAGCGGCTCTTGGCCAGCCAGTTGAACACCATATCATTCCAGGCTGAGCCAGCTACTCCGTCCGCTGTAGATAGCCGCGACAATAACCAGCCTTATACGGACAGTTACAGCTTCACCGTTTCTCAGCGCACTCCATGGTCGGGGCTGCTGGAAGTGGCCTACGTTGGCAATAAGAGCAATGACTTGCAAAATCCCGCAGGATACGGAAGCAATATCAACCTGGTTCCCGTGGGAGCCATGTTGGGGGCAGTGAATCCAGGTCTTGCAAACGCAAATAATTATCGTCCTTACCTGGGTTATAGCGATTTGAACCAGGCTACCAACAATCTGTACGCAAATTACAACGCCCTACAATTGACCTGGGCTCACCAGGCGAGTTGGGCGACGGTGCAGTTGAACTACACATATGGTAAGTCCTTGGGCATTGTGACCCCGGGGGGAACTACCCTGGGAGCCGCGGGCGCAACGCTCGATCCGTTCAACCTGAAGAACAACTATGGAGTAGAGCCGGGTGATCGTAGGCAGCTTTTCAACGCGACTTATTCGTTCAATCTTCCTAGTCCGGTGCATGGCAACAAATTTGTTGCCGGGGCCGTAAACGGCTGGCAGCTCTCCGGCGTCACGCAGCTCGAAAGCGGCGCTAATTTGACTTACAACAGTAGTGGCGACAACTTCAATGAGCAGTTCAACGGCGCAATCATCCCTGGCAGCCAAGGTATTGTCAACTCCGACGGCAGCAAGGGCATTCCGATCAATAACCAGTCGATCCTTGGTACAAACGCGATTCAGCTCAACCCGATTCTAACGTGCAATCCGACGGCAAATCTCACGCAACATCAATACCTCAACGGGAGCTGCTTCTCGGTGCCGACCGGCATCGGCCAGAACGGCCCGACTCTGCTGCCCGCGATCTATGGACCGGCTTTCTTCAACTCTGATCTGGGGCTGTTCAAGAACTTTCAGATCAAGGAGTCGATGAAAATCCAGTTCCGCGTTCAAGCTTATAACTTTCTGAACCATCCGCTCTGGTCCTTCCCGAACAGCAACAGCCTTACTCTGCAGTTCAATCAGGCATCACCCGGCAGCGCCAGCATTCCACAAACTAACTCCACTTTCGGCATCACGCAGTTCAAACAGGGCCAGCGGATTGTGGAGTTATTGGTGAAGTTTTACTTTTGACGAGTAGGCCAGGCGCTTTCGCCTGGCCCGTTGCGCTTACCGAATCGTCATATAATCGACGTTTACCGGATGTACCGCGTCGTTGCAGCAATCTTGTGCGTGAGCTGTACTTATGCCCAGACTTCTTTTTCTCCGCAGGAGGTTTTGAAGCAGGCGATTGACGCCCAGAAGGTGGGCCACTTTGACGAAGCGATACGCGGCTATCGGTTACTTCTCGACCGGTATCCAAACATCTTCGAGATTCGATCGAACCTGGGCGCGGCGCTCGCCGGTCAGGGGCTCTACACAGACGCGATCGCCGAATACAAGCAGGCCCTGCTCCTGAAACCGAGCCCGCAAGTGCGGCTCAATCTCGGTCTCGCATATTACAAAATAGGCGATTTTCGCACTGCCGCGGAAACACTAAAAGCAGTTCACAAAGAAGTGCCGGCCGACATGCAGGCTGTTACGCTGCTCTCGGATTGTTATTTGAAGCTGGGCCAGAACAAGGACGTAGTCGATCTGCTGACCCCCATTCAACAGGCGCAGCCAGACAATCCCACCTTCATCTACCTGCTGGGCATGGCGCTCGTCCGGGACGGACAAACTGCTAAAGGCCAAGTCATCATCGATAAAATCCTCAGGAACGGAGACTCTGCCGAATCCAGGCTGCTGATGGGAACCGTGAAGTACCTTGTGGCCGATTATGCCGGTGCTCGTGACGATTTTCAGAAAGCAGTAGATTTGAATCCAAACCTTCCTGAGGCTTTCGCTTACTACGGTATGGCTTTGCTTTCAACGGGTGATCAGGCCGGTGCAAGAAAAGCCTTCGAGCGGGAGCTGCAATCGGATCCTAACAATTTCGTGTCAAATCTGCATATGGGCGTGCTGCTGCGCCAGGATCAGGACAACGACGCGGCTCTGAACTATTTGAATCACGCTTTGCAGCTCCGGCCCGGCGACGCGGGTGTACGTTTTCAGATTGCTTCGATCGAACTCGCCAAGGACCAGCTCGATAATGCGTCGCGCGATCTGGAATCGCTCGTAAAGGATTCGCCGAACTTCATTGAAGCGCACGTGGCCTTGGCGACCTTGTATTTTCGCGAAAAGAGAAAAGCGGATGGCGAGCGCGAACGCGCAATTTACGCCAAATTGAATGCCGCGCGCCAGGCGCAAAATGAAGTGGCGGCAAAAACAGCGCAATGAAATCCCCGCTGGTTCTGCTCTTTTGTACTCTTGTTGGCTCAGCCCAGCAGGTCCGGCAATGCGCAACCTGTCATCCAGCGCAGGCCAAGCCTCATCCTGAGACTTCGATGGCACATGCGATGGAGCTGCCTGCCGAGTGCACCATCTTGAAGGCTCATCCGCTGCAGACCTTCCAGAGCGGCCCTTATTCCTACCGCATCGAGCGCAAAGGCGATGAGAGTATTTATACCGTTACTGATGGCCAGCAGACCCTTACTTTCCCGCTGCGCTGGGCCTTCGGGCTTGGCCGCGCCGGTCAGACTTACGTATTCGAAAAAAACGGCACACTTTATGAGAGCCGAGTCAGCTATTACAGTTCGCTCGACGGGCTCGACTTGACTATGGGTGCAGCGAATCTCAAGCCGGAAAATTTGCTGCAAGCTGCCGGAAGATCGATCGGCAGCGCGGAAGCGGTCCGCTGCTTCGGATGCCATTCGACAAATTCCCTGCAAGCGAATAAACTCTCGCTGGACAGGCTGATTCCCGGCGTGCAGTGCGAACGCTGCCACGGGCCCACAGAAAATCATCTGGCGGGCATCACGCGGGGAAATCTTCTGGCGCGAATGAAAGATCTCCGCCAGATGTCTTCGGAAGATACTTCGAACTTTTGCGGTCAGTGCCATCGCACCTGGGACGAAATCGCGGGTTCGGGAATGCTCGGCATCGCGAACATACGGTTTCAGCCGTACCGGCTTACCAGCAGCAAATGCTACGATTCCGACGATTCCCGCATCCGCTGCACAGCCTGCCACGATCCCCATCAGGAAGTCAACCGGAACGATGCCGCGTACGATACGAAGTGCCAGGCTTGCCATGGAGGTGGCAAAGCCACGGCCGCCAGTTGCAAAGTGTCGAAGAGTAACTGCGTTTCATGCCACATGCCGAAATTGGAGATGCCGGGATCCCACCATAAGTTCACCGACCATGAGATCCGCATCGTGAGGGCGAATGCGCCGTATCCTAATTAGCGCCCTGGTGCTGGTTGCGCGTTCGATGTTTGCTCAGTCGAACGGCGCCGATCTCGCTGCGTTGGCGCAACGCGCAGTCGCATTGCAACAATCGGGCAATTACGCCGGTGCTGCTGATGCTTATCGTAGAATTCTTGAGCTGCAGCCCGACGATGTAGCGACGCATGTAAATCTCGGCGTAGTGCTGGTGAGTCTAGGGCGCTTCGATGACGCACTCGTTCAGTACCAGACAGCCGACAAACTGCTTCCTGGCGATTCGCGCATTGCACTAAATATCGCGCTCGCTTACGAAAAGAGCGGCCGGCTAAGCGAGGCCGCCGACCGCTTCGAGAAGTTGCATGTTTCCGCCTCCAGCGATGAGAAGATCGCCATGCTGCTGGCCGATTGTAACCTGCAACTCGGCCGCAACCAGCACGTGATCGATCTTCTACAGCCGCTTGCATCTGAAAACGCCGCCGACTTGGGAATCGCTTACATGCTCGGAATGGCGCTTCTTCGCAGCGGAAGGATACAAGAAGGCCAACTGTTCCTCGACCGCATTTTGCGCAATGGCGACACTCCCGAAGCGCGATTCCTGCTCGGCACCCGCATGTTCGAATCAGGCGATTATCTGGCGGCGGTGAAGCAACTCGCGAGCGCCGCTGAGCTGAATCCCAATCTGCCGTCCCTCCAGTCGTTTTATGGACAGGCGCTGCTCTCGACGGGCGACCCCGCAGGTGCGGTAGAGGCTTTCCACAAGGAACTTGCTGCTAACCCGAATGACTACCGATCGAATCTTGGCCTGGCGCAAATCCTAGCCGCGAGAAAACAATGCGGCGAGGCCGTCCTGCTGGTCCGGCGCGCATTGCTCGTGCAACCTGACTCACCGGATGCAAAGCTTACCTTAGCCGAGTGCCTCAGCGGCCACACGCCATCGCGATCGCCCGCCTTTGATCCAGGTCCGAAGCTCAAAAGTCTTGCTCCAGATTTCGAATTGTTAGACGCTTCGTCCAGCAAGCAAATCCGCTTGAGCGACTATCGCGGCAAGCGTCCCGTCGTGATCGTCTTCGGCAGTTATAGCTGTCCCAATTTCCGCGATTCAGCCGGTGCTTTAACGTCCATGTATCAAATTTACGGTTCTCAAATCGCTTTCTTGCTAATCTACATTCGCGAAGCCCATGGAGATGGTGATTGGCAAAGTACCCGCAATCTGCGCGAGAACATTGTTATCGAGCCTGCCCACACCTTAACTGAGAAACAAGAACACGCTTCCATGTGCAGCCGCAAACTTCACGTGCCCTTTCCTGCTGTCGTCGACGGCATGGATGGAGCAGTAGAAAAAGCTTACAATGCCTGGCCAAGCCGCGCCTTCGTCATCGCTCGCGATGGACGAATCGCTTATGCAACTCGCTTGACCGAGCTGGACTTTCATCCTCACCAGATGGAAGAAGCTTTAAAGCAGGAGCTTCGATGAGATTCACGCGACGGGAGCTGTTGTGGCTCGCGGCAGGTACAGTGTGCCGCGGCTCAAAAGCCGATACGCTGCCGCTCTTTGAAGAGATCACCCCCTCGCGTAGCGGCATCGAGTGGGTACACGATAACGCCATGTCCGTCGAGCATTATCTGCCTGAAACGCTCGGCCCCGGATGCGCGTTCCTCGATTTTGACAACGACGGCTGGATGGATATTTATCTCGTCAACAGCGGCCCCTGCGATTTCTGGAAGCCTTCGAAGCCCATTCGCAACGCTCTTTACAGGAACAACCGAAATGGCACTTTCACCGACGTCACCGAGAAAGCCGGCGTCTGTGGAGGCACATTCGGGATGGGCGTGGCGGTCGGCGACTTCGATAATGACGGCTGGCCCGACATGCTGGTCACCGCTTACGGCAATTGCATTCTCTACAAGAACAATCGCGACGGGACCTTCACCGACGTCACCGCGAAGTCCGGTGTCGCTACCCCGGGCTGGACTACGAGCGCGGTCTGGTTCGATTACGATAACGACGGCCGGCTCGATCTATTCATCTGCAGCTTTGTCGATTACTCGGGGAGCCACAAATTCGAGTGCGGCGACAACAAAATGGGCAAGCATTATTACTGCATCCCCCGCGTGTTCAAGGGAACGGCCAGTTATCTGTATCACAACAACGGCGACGGCACGTTCACGGACGTCACGAAAGGCACCGACATTGCAAAGTCCATCGGCAAAGGACTCGGCGTAGTTACAACGGATATAAACAACGACGGACGCATGGACCTGTTTGTCGCCAACGATACCGTGCAGAATTTTCTATACGTCAATCGCGGCCCCGGGCCCGACGGCTCCTGGAAATGGGAAGAGATCGCCATGCAGGCCGAAGTTGCTTTCAGCGAAAACGGACAGCCGCGCTCGGGAATGGGCGTCGATGCAGCAGATCTCAATGACGATGGCTGGCAGGATCTCTTTGTAGCCAACGTCGACCAGGAAATGTTTTCGGTGTATCAGAACAACAAGGACGAAACGTTCCGCGATGTCGCGCACGTGGAAGGAGTTGCGCAGGCGACGCGGCTGCTCAGCGGCTGGGGGCTGAAGTACTTCGATTACGACAACGACGGAGAGGTCGATTTGTTCCTCGCCAACGGCCATCCGGACGACATGATAGACAACTATTCGCTCCAGGTGCGCTACAAAGAACCGCTTCTACTGTTTCATAAAGGCGAGGACGGCAAGCTGCACGATGTGAGCGATCAGGCCGGCCCAGCATTCCACAAGCCGTTCCCGGCTCGCGGTCTCGCTGTGGGAGATTACGATAACGACGGCGCGGTGGACGTGCTCGTCTGCAACAACGGCGGCGCTCCTGTGCTGCTGAAGAACAATGCAGCCCGCGGCAACAACTGGTTAGGTATTCAGCTCACGGGAGTCCATTGCAATCGCGACGCGATCGGCGCAAAGATCTGCTGGACCGCCGGCGGCAAACGCTTCTGTCGATTGAAGAATAACGGTGGTAGTTATCTTTCATCGCACGATCCGCGTGAAGTGCTCGGTCTAGGCAAAGCGGACAAAATAGAGTCTCTCGAAATCCACTGGCCCGCTCCCAGCAAACAAGTAGACCGTTTCACGAAGGTTCCTACGAATCGTTACGTGAGGATCACTGAGGGGCAGGGAATCACCGGCTGAGCCGTTGCAGCCACTGATCCATCCCTTCGCCAGTCTTGGAAGAAACAGCCATTACTTCCATGCCCGGTCGGACCGCCTGTACGTTCCGCTTCGCAGCCTCCCAGTCAAACTCGACCGCTTGCGCCAGGTCTGTCTTCGTGATGACCGCAAGGTCGGCTGTGTTGAAAATCGTGGGGTATTTCAGCGGTTTATCTTCGCCCTCGGTGACCGACATGAGAACGGCTCTTAGATCCTCGCCCAGGTCGTAGCTCGAAGGGCAAACCAGGTTGCCCACGTTCTCGATAAAGAGCAAATCCAGTTCTTCGAGTTTCCAGCCCTCAAGCGCTTTGCCTACCATTTCCGCATCGAGATGGCAGATCGTGCCGGTCGTGATCTGCCGCACCGGAGCCATGCTTCGAGCCAGGCGAATCGCGTCGTTATCAGTGGCAAGATCGCCAACCAGCGCTGCAACGCGCGCCTTTCCTCTCAGCATCGATAAGGTCTTTTCGAGAAATGCGGTTTTGCCCGATCCCGGGCTGGATACAAGGCTGACAACGTAAACGCCTGCTGCATTAAAGCGATCGCGCAATTCGCGAGCAAGCAGATCGTTGCGCTTGAGAACTTTCTGCCGGACTTCAACCAGTCGCGGTTGCGTGCTCATCGACTAACTCCAATGCGAAGACCTCGAGCTCGGCGCCTTTGCGGACGTCCGCACTCGGAGTATCGCAAACTGCGCAGCACAAGCGCTGGATCGAAACCGCCCGCCGTTCGCGCTGGCACGTCGCGCAGTAGAGGACTACCGGGATGTCTTCGATATCGAGCCTGGAGCCCTCAAGCGGCGTGCCTTCACACGCAAGCTCGTACGAAAAGAGTAGTGCGTCTTTCACCACGCCCGAGAGCGGCCCGAGCTTCAGATGTACCGCAGCCACGCGCGAGCCCTCGCGCCGCGCGATCTCTTCTTCCACGCCTTCTATGATGCTCAGTGCGATCGAGAGCTCGTGCATGCCGCACTTAGCCTCACTTACATTGCTTCGATCTTGATGTAGCGCTTAATATCCGACCAGTTCATCATCACGCCCGCAACTACGGCTAAGGCGGTCGCGATGCTTGCAATCTTAAACAAACTCATGGGAACAGACCTCTTCTTTCTTTGTAGACTCCTCAATTAATCGCTCAATGATTTGCACGGCTGGATCCACGGCTGCCCGAACAACGTCGCTCAGCCCGATCTCTCCGCTCTCATCGCGGTCGAGGACCAATGGCTCGCAGCCGACTAATAGAACCTTCTTGAACTGCGCGCCCATGCTCTTGGCAAGCGCCAGCACGCGAACCGGATCGAGGGCGTGTGAATTTACCAGCGACGCCTCGTCGCAGATGTCAGGGATATCGCCGGGCTGAATCTCGATTGTATAGAGCGTGCCGGGCGCACCGCCGCGCGCCACGACGTCTACCAGGATCGTCAGATCGTAATCATCTAACAGCGCGAAACCAAGGTCGATGCTTCGAATCCCGATATCGAGTACGCGAACGTTTTCAGCAAAGGGAAGTGCGGCGAGTTTGTGGGCGACCGCCACACCGAAAGCATCGTCACCTTGAAATATGTTGCCGATACCGGCAATCAGCACCGAGCCGGCCGTCATGGGAGGGCCTCCACTTCTTGGCTCGAGAAGAAGAAACGATGCCCGATCTGACGCATCTCGCCGAAATCCTTCCCTGGATCGTCTTCGATCACGACGGCGAAGTGAAGATTGCCTTCGAAGTCCTCTTCGACTGCTTCAATGATGGCGATCTTGCCATCGAGCAGCGTGTCGAATATATCGGCTCGTTTGCTAGGCCTGAGCCGGACGCGATCGCCTTTCTTGAATTCGCTGCGAGAATGGAGGGGCTGTTTATTTCGAATTGTCCCGTGCAGCTCAAGCAGATGCTCCGGAGGGCTGGCTTCCAATCTTTCCAGAATCCGCCGGGCGCGCTCGTCGGAGCGGCGTATTTCGTCCTTCTCTTCATCGGTCAATGTAAGAATGCGCAGGGTCAGGATCTCGTCAATTTCGGTCGAATCGAACAAGTCGCCTTTGCTTTCCCGCGCCACTTGCGGATAATCATAAAGAATGATGGGCGAACCGAGCATAGTGTCACGGGCTCCGCTATCGCCAACCAGCACCGGCCAGACGCCTGTGTTTTGGCAGGCAGCTACGGCGTCACGAAGCTCCTCCTGCGGATCGATCTGAGAGATGAACTGGCCATGGTGAATCTGCAGCACCGCGTGTGCCGAGCCGAGGGAATGCAACAGCGCATCATCGCGGTTTTCCGGCCGGCGGTCGGTGGTATTCCGAACCCGAACCGTGAAGCGAACGACGCCCTCCCGCACGGAGGCGGCCGAAATCTCGAGCTCACCTTCGATTGAGCTGCCGAATGAAAATCGCTTGCAATGCGGATTGGCGCACAACTCCGTCACGAGGAGCGGATCCACGACCACCCTTTGCTCGGCGGCTTCGGCCGGTAAGACTTGCAGGAAGCGTACCGAAACGTCGAGCTGCGCATTCTCCGAATATAGAGCAAGGCACTCCATCTGAAAATACGAGCGGTCCGATCCCGTTTGATTCGCGGCCCATGCTGGCGGGTACAAAACGCCGAAATTCCAGCGCTGCTGATTTTTCAGCGCGGATGGGCGATAGGGATACAGAAGATAGCCTTCGTAGAGAACAGCCCGCGCGATTTTCTCAACTACAGCGGCGCTCATGATACAGGACTCTCCGCTTCGGCGATCGTCAGCATACGCTGAATCGTCTCTTCAAAGGTCGCGAGTCCCGCACTCATTTTGAAGCGGTACAGATCGTCGAAGACGTCCCTGCGCAGATTTAGGCACACCGCGTTAGGGTAGTGGAGATCCAGTAAGCTCTTCCAGACCTGAACGGGCAAGCGGAAGCGAGCCTCCTTATTCCAGGAAATCGGCGCCACTTGTAGCCCGCCCTGGCCTGGGTCATAAAACACAGAGCCGCTGAAGAGAAAGGTCAGCGGGATTTCGCCATCAGCGATGCCGTGAAAGTATTTGGCCGTCGCCACATTGAAGTCGAAGGTACAGGGCACAGTGACGGGATAAATCGTGCTATCAGAGAATGCCGGGATGTTCACCGATGTATTCGCCCAAGTAATGGGACGCAGCGTATCTCCCCACCGGCTGGGCTCATCGAACAGGTCCCGAAGCTGACTCTGCTCGCTCGAGCTGTAGCGCCGCCTTGTTACTTCGATCTGGATCTGGCATCGCAGCAGAACCGCCTGGATCGATTGCTCCGGGAACGGGTTCGTCACGCGCAGGTCGAACGCGAGCGCCGGCGTGATCATATCGCGCACTGGATTCGCCGCGACAATCTCAAACGAAAGATCTGGCATACGAGCCTTCCTTCAAGCGAACGAAGAACTGTTCAATTTGCGCGCCGCCTTCCTCGCCGCCCGAAAATCCGCGCCAGTGCTTGCGGACGAGACCGGTCAATCTATAGCACTCGTCGATTGGGACCCAGAAGTATTCGCGAGTCCCGTTCATGCGATTGATGAGCAGCGCTTCGACATCCGGAGTCAATTTCGCCAGCCCTGGGTTGTCTGCGACGAGTTCTTGCCAGGAATCTTTATCGAGTTCCGATTCGGTTGGTCCGGCGGGGCTGGGGTACACGGCCAAGATTTGATCCGAAACGCTAGAGGAGTAGATAAACGCGAGTCCAATCGGAATGCCGAGGCTGTTCCAGGACTGATCCGACAACCTGAAATCCGGCAGCACGCGAGAGTCGCGCGGCACACGGCGGTATTGTGTCTCGCCGCTGCTGCCGAACAAGATTGCGCATGGGTCGCAGGCGCAGAGCAAGCGCCTTGTCTTGGGATCGATCAGGTGTTGATGGCGTTCTGCGAGCGCAAGCGAACAGAGATCGCAGTGCTCGGTCTCGGGTGGCTTGCGGACAAAATTACGAAGCGATGCCAAGCCCCGCGCACTCGAGCCGTTCGCATGTACCTTCATACCAGTGAGCCAACCAGATTCGAAAGTGGAACGAAGTTGGCGGGCAGAGGCTCTTTCAATCCTTCAATAACGACAGTCTCGATTTCAGGGGCAGCTTGAAAGATGGAGTTCTCAACGCTGGCGCGCACCGGCGTGCCCGACCAGGTTCGCGCGGACTCGAATTGCAAGCGCACGGTCCCGGACTCGATGGCGAGCAAGGACAAAGTAGCTCCGAGCGAAGCGAACATGTCCTGGAGTTTCTGAACGCAACGGTTGATGCGGGTTTCCAGATCGTCCGGATGCAGATCGTGCAACAGCAGCATGCTGCTAGTCAGATCGTCGGTTGCAAATCGCTCGATTGTTCCATCGGCACCATCGGCGGCGATCTCCATCATGCGTTCCAGCCCCGCCGCATGAAACTCGAGCACAGCTTGCAATAGATCGACAGCTATGCCCCGCGCCTTGGTGTCGGAAAGCGATTCGGCCCGGCGCACCAGTTCCTCAATTTTGTCGATCCACTCTTGAGAGCGGATCTCATCCTTCGCCATAATTCAGGTGTCGTTCCGCAGGGCTATGCGGGCGGCATATGCGGCATGCGGGGGTCGATCGGATCCTTTGATTTCGGACTGATGCTGGTTGAGTCTCGTGCAGTACGCGTACCGGTTTCGCGACCCGGCTCTGGTCCTTTGCGTTGCAGGACCTCCTCCCCGCGGCTGGTACCTTCCATGTGAGAGGAAATTTCCGACTTTTCCGTATGGGCCATAAATCTCCTACGAGTGCGCTCCCAGCATAGCCGAATGGTGCGTCTTCAGGACCTTTCCGTTGCCCAGGTACATATGAACACCGCACGGGAGGCAGGGATCGAAACTTCGCACGGCGCGCATGATGTCGATGCCTTTAAAGTTCTCCGGCCCGTTCTCTTCGAAAATCGGTGTGTTCTGGATCGCATCTTCGTACGGCCCCGGCGTGCCATAGGAATCTCGCGGGCTCGCATTCCATGGCGTCGGGGGATATGGGTGATAATTCGCGATCTTTCTGTCACGGATTACAACATGATGGGAAAGGACGCCACGGACGGCTTCGTGGAACCCGCATCCGATCGCGTCATCGGGCACTTTGAACTCCGACCATGTCTTGGTGTTTCCGGTCCGTACGCAATTCAACGCCTTCTCGATGAAGTAAAGCGCTGCGGCGGCTGCATAGGCTTGGAAGTAAGTCCGAGCCCGGTCGCGCTCGATGGCGTTGCTCCACTTGGGAATCTTCCATTCGAATTGGGTCTCGGGAAGCAAGGCCGTCTTGGGTAGGTTAATCTGGACGCTGCTGCCGGTGGACTTGATGTAGCCGATATCCACCAGGTCGTTCAACGCAGTCGACCAAAGGCGCGGTAGTGGTCCGCCGCCAGTATCGAGAGCCAGATGATCGCCCGTCCGCTTATCGAGCCAGCGTGGCGACATCACCCAGGTATAGTCTTGTTTGAAATCGCGCTTCTTCGGCTTCGGGATAGTCGTCTGATTCCACGGATGCCGCTTATCGACCGGGTTGCCCAGCGGATCCGTTTTGACGAACGTTTGGCCTCGTTGCTCCCAGTCCTCGTAATATGAGCTGCCAAGCAGGATCCGCATGTTGAGATTGATATCGACCAAGTCGTTGGTGACCACTTGGCCGTCGACGATCACGCTTGGAGTCACGAACATCGAGCGGCCCCACTTCGACATGTTCTCGTACCTGTAATCGCAGTCGTAGGGATCGTTGAACGAACCCCAGCAGCCCATCAAAATGCGGCGGCGGCCGACTTCTTCGTAGCCGGGCAGCGCCTCATAGAAAAAGTCGAAGAGGTCGTCGTGCATGGGTACAACCTTCTTCATGAATTCCACGTACTTCATCAGCCGGACCAGATAATCGGTAAACAGTTGGACCGTGGGCACGGTGCCGGTACCGCCCGGATAGAGCGTCGAGGGGTGAACGTGCCTGCCTTCCATGAGGCAGAACATCTCGCGCGTCAGGCGGCTCATGACGAGCGCTTCGCGATAAAACTCGCCGGTAAAGGGATTGAGCGAGCGCATGATATCGGCGATCGTCCGAAAGCCGTGCTTAGAGGCGTTCGGGCACGACGTTGTTTCGGCCTTGGCGAGCACGCCGGGATTGGTCTGTTTGACCATCGCTTCACAGAAATCAACGCCGACCAAGTTGTCCTGATAAAGGTTGTGGTCGAACATGTATTCGGCAGCTTCGCCCAGGTTGATGATCCATTCGCCCAGCTCGGGCGTCTTCATACCGCAGGCCATATTGGCGGCGTAGACGGCGCAGGTGGCGTGGTTATCGCCACAGATGCCGCAAATGCGCGAAGTGATGAACGGAGCATCGCGCGGATCTTTGCCCTGCATGAAAATGCTGTAACCGCGAAAGATCGAGGAGGTGCTGTAGCACTCGGCTACTTGCATGTTGTCGAAATCGATCTTCGTGAAGATCCCGAGACTGCCCACGATCCGGGTGATCGGATCCCAGTTCATCTCGACAAGGTTTCTGCCTTTTTGCTCCTGGCCAACGGAGGGTTCTGCTACGGTTGCCATGTCTGTTATCGCTCCTTAGTACGTCGTTGGCTGATAGCCAGTGGTGAGCTTAGGGCCACGATGCCGCCACTTGGGCTCTTTGTTGGCTGTGTTATTGGTAATCGATCGTAGGGCCCGCATCATTCTTCCGTAGCTGACAGCCACGGTAGAAGATAGTGTTGCGCCGGGGGGCTGATCCATGAAGGGCATAAATTTGTCAGGGAAGCCGGGCATGGTGCACGCGATGCAGATCCCACCAACGTTTGGGCACCCGCCTATGCCGCGCATCCAGCCGCGCTTAGTGACATTGCAATTCACGACGGGGCCCCAGCAGCCGATTTTCACGAGGCACTTCGGCGAGCCGTATTCATGGGCGAAATCGCCCTGCTCGTAGTAGCCGGCGCGGTCGCAACCTTCGTGAACCGTTTTGCCGAACAGCCAAGTCGGGCGTAGCTGCTCATCGAGGGGAATGATAGGGGAAAGGCCGGCAGCCTGGTAAAGCAGGTACAGCACGGTTTCCATCATGTTGTCCGGCTGTACCGGGCAGCCAGGCACGTTGACGATAGGCAGCCCCCCCGCGGAGCGGAAAGACTTGCCCAGATAATCCGCCAAGCCCATTGCGCCGGTGGGATTGCCGGCCATAGCATGGATTCCGCCGTATGCCGCGCACGTGCCGCAGGCAATCACGCCCCAGGCTTTCGGCGCAAGGCGGTCGACCCATTCGCAGGTGGTGATCGGCTGACCGGTGTTGTAGTCGGTGCCTTGAGCGGCCCAATAGCCTTCCGACTTGAGGCGCTCGTTCGGAATGGAGCCTTCTACCACGAGGACGAACGGATCGAGGCGTCCTTTCTCCGCCTCATAGAAATGCTTCATGAAATCGTCGCCGACTTCCATGGCCAGTACCGGGTTGTGTAAGTGCACTTTGGGCAGGCCTGGAATGGCGCCCATCAGGACGTCTTCAATACTTGGTTGTTCCGCGGCAGTTATGGAGATGGTGTCTCCATCGCAACTCAGGCCGGCGGTTAGCCAGATAATATGGACGTCGGATACCCCCGAACTGCGCGGGCTTGACTGTGGGAGCGACGTGGTCGCCATTGTCGATGCGCCTCCTTATTCGGCTAGCTAATACAGTGCGCTGCGGGTAATAAAGTTATTCGCCAGCTAAAATCTATCACACATCTTCGTCCTCTGGAATTGCTTTTTCAGATTATTCGCTGGTACTGGGCAGGTACTGGGGGGACCAGCGGCACGTGAAGGCTCACTTTCGATTTTTGTCGAAGCGTTTGCAGCAAGCGTCGAGAAGAGTCCCGACGCGGCGAACGTCGCCGCGCCACTAGACGGCTCAGGTTTATGGTCATGCGGCTTCGGATTGGCGGCGGACTTTGGCGATGGCCTGGGCGCGGAAGGCGGCATGCTGGGCGTCGGCCTGTGCGTTGATCTGGCGGCGGCGCTCGCGGGCTTGGAGGATGAGGGAGAGGCGGGCGTCGAGCTCGTCAGTTGAAAATTCGAAGCCATTAGCTGCCGGAACGAACGGGACACCTTCTTTTTTTGCGGTCTCAAGCGCCAGAGCGGCTTGGTGAAGCGCCTTTTCCCGCTGCTCGGCGAGATCGCGGTCGCTTTGCTCGCGCTCGCTCTGCAGCTGTTCAAGCCGCTCGACATCTTTGTCACGCTGGCGGCGGAGACGATTCTCCTGGACGCTCAGGTTATTGAGCTGGCGCTGGTAGGTGAGGAAGATTTTGGTGTCGATCAGGGCTTGACGGCCGGATGCGCTGTGATCTTGGAATTCGCCAGTGAGCTCGAGGCGGCCGAGCGCGTAGAGGCCGGCTTCAAGAGAGGGGATGCGGAGCAGACGCCACTCGGTATCGGCGATGGACTGAAGAAGCGCGCGCTCGGGATCGGTGGCGGGCTTCCATTGTGCTTCGAAGCGCGCGAGATGGGCTTGGTAAGCTGCGACGTCGTCGCTGGGCAGGAGGATGGTGCGGCCAGTAAGCCCGGTTTTGAGGGCATTGAGCGACGAAGTGGCGCGGCCCGCTTCAGAGCTAGGACCGGTGGAGAGCAGCGCATTCGCGCGATTGGCGGCGAGACGGGCAGGGGAGACTGCGGTCTTGGTGCCCGCGGAAGACGGCTCGGGCGCGAAGTCGAGGTGATTGTCTGCGGATGGTTGATCGGTTGCGGCTGGCGGATCGGACAGAGGGCGTTTCTGTGCGAGCTTGCGGGCTTGGCGCTCGGCGGCGCGGCGGATAGTTCGGGCGTTCATGGGAGAGCCTGCCAGAACGTAGCACGGCGAGAGGCGAAAACGAACTATGTACAAAATTCTTGGGTGTAAGTGATTGCAGGCAGGGGAGATTGAGTTGAGGGGATTCTGTGATTAGGTTTTCGGGGGAAGCCCGTCCGCTGATACCATAGCGTGGTGGATACGACGGCTTATGCCCGTTCTCGAAGCCGCCGGAGCGCGGTTCCGCAGTACATTGCGCTCGCACTCGTTCTGGCCGCAGTCCTCGTCTATGAGATCCGTTATGCCGCTTACCGTTATCCGAACTGGTTTCATGCGAACGCCGTCGATTATCCGTTTGTAGTTTTCCCTGATTCCGATCAACCAAGGTTTTGGCGTACCCCATTCCTGACCACCAGATTCCTGGTATTCGTTACCGCGACATCGTCCTTCGTGTGAACGGAGTTCCTGTAACAGGATCGGCTGTCTTCGGCGAGGCGTTCCGGGGAGCCCATCCCGGAGACACCTTGCGGGTGGAAGTGCAGTCTTCTGGCGAGGCTAAGCGCGTTGTGAACATCAGACTAACTCGCGCCGTCCGTCCGAATCCATTCACAAGCACCTCCAGCTTTTTTGATTTTCTGCTTTTGATTGCGCTACCGGCGTTCGCACTTGCGCTGGGATTTTGGGTCACGGCCGCTCGTCCGCGCGACGGGCGAGCTTGGCTCCTGCTCGCCTTGCTGCCAGTTTCGCAGCGTTCATCAATCCTGGCGTGGATTTTTGGCGCCCTCTCTTGCGCGATTATGGCGCGGTTTACCAAAACCTTCTTGAGGGATGCTTCACCATTTGGATGCTCTTATTCGGGCTCGATTTTCCGGAACCGTTTCCGGCCAGCACGCGATGGAGCCGTCTCGATTGGCGCAAATGGATTTTGATCGTGCCCTTAGCAGCAGCCGTCATCCTCGACACGATTGTGCGGGTTGGTGCTATCGAGAAATATTCCGCCGTTTTCCCGTTGCAGCGATTTTTGCTGGAAGTCCATACGCTCACCAATGTGCTCAACCTGGCGGCGGTGGGGGTCATGTTTGTGTCACTCGCCGCGAAATTCCGAACCGCATCGTCAACCGATGCGCGCAGGCGGCTGCGGGTTCTCTTTGCCGGAGCGGTGATCAGTATTGGCCCGTACCTCATATTAACTATCATTTCGGATCTCTTAGGCGTAGTTCTCGAACGGTACTTCCCCCAATGGCTCTACTACGCCGCCTACATCCTGTTCTACGGGTTTGTGCCGGTTTTGGCTTACGTGATCGTGGTGCATCGGGCCATGGACGTGCGCGTGGTCCTGCGCCAAGGCTTGCAATACGCCCTGCGAGGCGCGGGGTGGGAATGCTGCGCATTCTCACGGGTATTGCATTGGGTGCGGCGGCGTTTGCCGTGGTGAACCATTTTGGCCTTGGGATCGCTTCGCTTGCCACGATTGTGGCGGCGGTCGCGATCTGGATGGCATCGCGCCGCATCCTACAGGCGCTCGGGGCGTGGGTAGATCGCCGATTCTTCCGCGAGGCGTACAACGCTGAACAGCTCTTAGTGGAGCTGAGCGATCAGGTGCGTTCGATCATCGAGCCGGGTCCGCTACTCGCTACGGTTGCCGAGCGTATTTCGCAATCGCTTCACGTGCCAAAGATCGCCGTCCTGACAGACGCCAGCACTTTTTACGAACCGGCCTACGCGATCGGCTTCGAGCACGTGCTGGAAACTACCTTTGGGCGGGATGCGGCCACGGTACAGAAGCTTTGCGAATCCCGCGAGCCGGCGCGGGTGTATCTCGATGATCCGAATTCATGGGTCTATCGAACACCCAGCATGACGGAGGAAGAGCGCACCCGCCTGGCGGCACTGCATTCGGAGCTGCTATTGCCGTTGCCGGCGAAAGACAAGCTGCTCGGCTTCATCAGCTTGGGTCAGAAGCGATCGGAGGAGCCGTATTCACCGACCGATTTGCGCCTGCTGCAGTCGGTTGCGGCACAAACGGGGCTGGCTCTGGAAGTGGCTCGGTTAACGAGTGAAATCAGAACAGAAACAGCGCGCCGCGAGAGACTGAGCCGCGAGTTAGAAATTGCCCGCGAGGTCCAGGAGCGGTTATTTCCACAGCAGTTACCTGAAATTGCAGACCTCGATTATGACGGTGCGTGCCGGCCGGCGCTCGGAGTCGGCGGCGATTACTACGATTTTCTGCCGCTCGCGGGAGGACGGCTGGGAATCGCGCTCGGCGATGTGTCCGGAAAAGGAATCGCAGCGGCCCTGACGATGGCAAGCCTGCAGGCATCGCTGCGGGCCGAAGTTTCGCGGGCAAGTAGTGAAGTCGGAGGCATCGTCGCTACAGTCAATCGCTTGCTCCATGGAGCCACCGCGCAGAGCCGGTATGCGACTTTCTTTTATGCGCAGTACGATCCGGCAAAGCGCGAACTTGTTTATGTGAATGCCGGGCACAATCCTCCGATGTTGTTCCACACATGCCAGGCGAACTGTAACCCGAAGCGGCTGGAAGCCGGTGGAACGGTGGTTGGCCTAATTCCAAGTGTTACGTACAGCGATGCGGCGGTCGCGATGGAAGAAGGCGATCTGCTGGTGCTGTTCACCGACGGAATCACCGAGACCATGAATGGGGCGGACGAGGAGTGGGGCGAGGCCAGCCTGATAGAAACCGTTAAGAAATGCCAAGATTGTTGCCCGCGAGACGTCATCGCGCATGTTATGCGCGCGGCAGATGAGTTTGCCGCAGGCGCCGAGCAGCACGACGATATGACGCTAGTGGTACTGCGGGTCGGATCGCGGTAGCAGTCTATCTAAACAAGCAAATGGCAAGAGGCATGAGAGCCCTGAATCGGTTATTGACACGGTTTCTCAACTTCACGACCTGGCGGCGCGGCGACAAACGGCTCAGAGAATCCAGCGAGCTCGTTGTGCGCGGTTCGTCAAAAGAGGGGCTGGCATTCATGGAGAACCTGCTGCTGGATGTTCGTTATGCGCTTCGCGTCCTTCGGAAATCTCACGCATTCACGGCTGTAGCGTTACTGACTCTAATGCTGGGGATTGGGGCAAACGTCGTCGTCTTCGGAGTACTGAATGCGGTCCTGCTGCACCCGCTGGATGTGAGCGACCCACAGAGCCTGTATCAGATGCGTCACAAGCCGTGGATGAGCGGAAGGCTACTGACTACGTCGTACACCGCGTATGAGGATTTTCGGCAGCGAAACACGACCTTCAGCGGGATGGCCGGGATTTATGGATATTCTCATGCGGGACTAATTTGGCGTAACGCGGTGATGAATGTTCATGGCGATGAGGTCACCGGTAATTACTTCGATCTGTTGGGGGTGCAGCCGGAGGTAGGGCGATTCTTTCACGCGGCGGACGAGCATGGCCCGGATTCAGCGCCCTATGTGGTGTTGAGCGATGTTCTGTGGCGAAGCGCGTTTCAAGCCGATCGGGACGTAGTCGGGACAACCTTGGAGCTCAACAAGCATCCGTTTACGGTGATTGGCGTGGCGCCGGAGCGGTTCCACGGCACCGAGCGGTTTGTGTGGCCCGACTACTGGATGCCAATGGTGAACGAGGAGCAGGTGGAGGGGTCGGATTACCTGCATAGCCGGACATCCATAACTGTTACGGTGATTGGCCGGCTTAAGCCGGGCGTAACGCCGCAGCAGGCGACGGAAAATCTGAATGCGATTGCGGCCGAGCTGGCGAAGGAGTATCCACAGACCGACGACGGACTGCCAGTGCGGCTGATCCATCCGGGACTCTGGGGGGATGACGGTGAAGTCATTCGCGGATTTCTCTACAGCGTGACCGTGCTGGCGCTGCTGGTGCTGGCGGCGGCATGCGCGAACCTGGCAAGTCTGTTTGCTTCGCGTGTGGCGGATCGTAGCCGTGAACTGGCAGTCCGTGTTGCCCTGGGATCGAGCCGGCAACGGCTGGCGAGGCAACTGCTGACTGAAGCGGTGCTGCTCTCGCTCATCGGCGGAGCAGCGGGACTGCTAACTGCGGACCTACTGCTGAGCGTGCTGAACCGATGGCCTCAGGCGGCAGAAGCGCACCTGGCCGCGAGTGTGAACGCGCGTGTGTACCTGGCAGGCTTGACATTAACACTGGGGAGCGCGCTGTTATTTGGGATGCTTCCGGCGCGACAGGCATGGCAGAGCAGTCCGCTGCAGATGATCAAGAACGGACCGGCCCACGGAATGCACCTGCGCCGGTTTGTCCTGCGCGACCTGTTGTTAGGCGCACAAATTGCAATTTGCACGCTGCTGGTAACAGCCTCGCTGGTGGCGGTACGCGGCATGGAACGCGCACTCCACACGCCTCTAGGCTTCCGGCCGCAGGGCGCGATGTTAGCCGACTTGGACCTGAGCCAACTTGGTTGGGCAGGCGATGTGGCGGTGGCGAGGGCAAAAGCGATGCTTGAGGCCGTGCGGAGCATCCCCGGTGTGACGGCCACCGGTACGGTGAACCGGACGCCCTTCACCGGCGGGCTGCATGGGACTCCGATTTTCCGGCCGGGGACTATACAATTCAAGCTGAAGAATTCTGTTCTGGCGGCATATGTATTTCAGATGTCGCCGGGATACCTGGAGGCTGCCGGTACACAGCTAGTGCGCGGGCGGGATGTGTCCTGGCATGACACCGCCAAAACGTCCCATGTAGCCGTCGTGAACCAAACTTTCGCGCGGAAGATGTGGGGCGAAATGCCGGCGATCGGACAACATTTTCTTGTGTCGGGCAACCTGACAGAAGTGGTTGGTGTAGCCGAGGATGGTAAATACCACGATCTGGAAGAGCCGCCGCAGCCTGTCATATACCTGGCCCTGTCCCAAAGCGAGCCGAGTGATACGGTTTTCGTTGTGCGATCGCGACGGTCACCAAGGGAGATGACGGCCGCCCTAGAACGCGCGCTGCAGGGCATCGAGCCGAATGTGCCGATTACGGTTCAGAACTGGTCCGATGCGCTGGCATCTGAGCTGTTCCCCTCGCGAGCCGCGACAGTGGCACTCGGCGTCATGGGCCTGCTCGCGGCGATGCTGGCTGTCACGGGCATCTTCGGAATGGCTGCGTACAGCGTAAGTCGACGCATGAAGGAGTTGGGCATCCGCGTGGCGTTGGGCGCGCGGAGAGCGCAGGTAATGAGCGCGGCGGTGGGACGACCGATAGTGCTGCTTGGGGTGGGATCGGCGGTGGGGCTGCTTTCGGGAGTCCTCGCCAGCCGATTGCTGGGGCAGGTTGTGTATCAGGCGAATCCGCGGGACCCCGTGGTCGTATGTGGCGCGACGCTGACGATGGCACTGCTAGGCATTGCAGCGTCTGCCATTCCAGCCCAGCGAGCGCTTGCCGTCGATCCATCCAAACTCATGCGGGAAGAGTGAGACAGGTGGTGAGAGAAGAACTCGTGAGCCGTTCTGGAACAGTTCGGAACAGTTCCACCAGGCTCTTGAAGTAGGGGTGGCGGCCCGACGGCATGGGCTGGCAGAATGAACCTGAATGTGTATTCTAATGGGCTAGCCTCGATACTCACAATGTCCCGCTTCAATCGCACCTTGGCCGGCCTCACCTCAGCTTCATGTTTGCTTCTGCTGTTTACGAACCCGCTGTTACCGCGCGTTCCTGCTAAAGACGAATCGTCGTACGAAGTCTCAGTAGCTAAAAGCGAGATGGTGCAGATGCGCGATGGCGTCAGGCTCGCGACGGACATCTATCGGCCAGCACGAAACGGCTCTGCGGCAGACGGGAAATTTCCGGTGATCCTGGAGCGCACTCCCTATAACAAGGATGGCCTGTCCACGGCCGCGAGTCACTATGTGCCGCATGGCTATATCGTCATCGCACAAGACGTTCGCGGCCGTTACAAATCGGAAGGGCATTGGTTTCCGATTCGTGACGATCCCAATGACGGGTTCGATACGGCGAAGTGGATTGGAACTCAACCGTGGTTCGACGGAAGTATCGGTACCATGGGCAGCTCTTACGATGGGGCGACGCAGCACGCTCTCGCCATCGCGAATGCGCCCTATATAAAGGCGATGATTCCGCGCAATGCGATGTCGGACTTCGGCCGTTACGGCGTGCGTCACAACGGCGCGTTCGAGCTTCGGTTCTTGAACTGGGTTTTAACGCTCGGGAATCCGTCACCAAGTGGGAACGAGAACGCGGCGGCTGAGCGCGCGGCTATTGATCCGGCGGCGGCGCCTGCACTCGTCGACATGGGAACTCACGTTCGCGATTATCTGCTCGGTTTGCCACTGCGCGCCGGCACAACGCCGCTCAAGTTTGCTCCCGACTACGAAGCATGGCTGGTGGAAGCGATGAGGCACGGTGATTACGACGACTTCTGGAAGAATTCCGGTTCGAGCGTGGTCGATCACCTCGCCGAATATAAGGATGTTCCCGAATCTCACATAACCGGCTGGTATGACTCCTGGGGTACGCAGGTGGCCAATCTGAATTTCGTTGAGCTGCGAAGAATGAAAAAGAGCTTGCAGCGATTGACGGTTGGGCCATGGATTCACAGCTCCGAAAATAAAAACTATGCGGGCCAGGCGCAGTTCACTGAGGATGCGGCGCTAGACCTTTGGGCTTTTCAATTGCGCTGGTTCGATCACTGGCTGAAGGGAATTGACAACGGAGTCGAGCGGGACCCGCCTGTCCGAATTTATGTCATGGGCGGAGGTGACGGACACAAAACACCCGAAGGCCGTATCTACGTCGGTGGCCATTGGCGCGATGAGCAGGACTGGCCGCTAGCGCGCGCACAACCCACTTCTTACTACTTACAGGCTCATGGCGCGCTTTCTCCCGATAAACCGTCATATAGTTCGCCCATCCATTACTTATTTGATCCGCACGATCCCGTTCCGACATTGGGCGGGAATGTTTCTTCGCAGGGGACACTGATGTTCCAGGGCGCGGTCGACCAGCGCTGCCGTCCCGATTTCTGGCTTTGCCACGATTCAAACCCGCTCTCCGCCCGGAATGACGTATTGATGTTCCAGACGCCTCCGCTCACGAACGACATGGAAGTGACGGGTCGACTCATCGTGAAGCTCTGGGCGTCATCCAATTCGCGCGACACCGATTTCACGGCTAAGCTGATCGATGTCTATCCTCCGAGTGCGGGCTTCCCTGCGGGCGTAGATCTGAACATCGCGGACAGCATCGTGCGAGCACGTTATCGCAACGGCCCGGGCAAAGCAGAGTTGCTGAAAGCTGGACAAGCATACGAATTCACCATCGAGATGTACCCGAGCTCGCTTGTCTTTCAACATGGGCATCGCATTCGTCTCGACATTTCAAGCAGCAACTTTCCGCGCTTCGATATCAATCCGAATACGGGCGAGCCACTTAGCGATAATCGTCGCTGGCAGATTGCGGAGAACACGATTTACCTGGATCCGAAGCATCCTTCACATATCGTGCTACCAGTGATACCCGCCAAATGAGCATTGCTGTCACTGCGACGAGTTCAAGGCTCAGGCCGAATCGGATTCGAAGCTTTTTGGCCGCTTGGCGTTGCTTGCGACCTATTATATCGGCATGGGCGAATCGCGCGAGAGAAGTTGTGATTCACAATGGCCGAGCGAGAGCCTGATTCTAGGCGATCATCAGCGTAGGATCTCCCAAACGCGAATCGCGTGGCCCAGCCTGCAGGGATTCATCCTCGTGCGCTCCAAAAGCTGCGGAAAACGATGTGCCTATGGTCCCAGTCATAAGGGTGCTAAAAGGGATAGAACACGTGAGTTCTGAGATTTTTGCAGGACGCAAATCTGCAGATGGTGGCGAACCGCTTCCTAATGCTGTGGGCGCATCGCCATCGGCTTCTGGAATTCGGAATCAAAAGGATACGAAACAAATTCTGAAGTCCATTGTGCTTTTTTACGGAATTGCATGTGGATTCGCATGGCTTGCCTGGACACCGCTGGTACTGGGCCCTGCTGGCCTGAGGCTGCATAAGCATCCCGTATCGCTTCCAGTCTCCGCCTGTATGGGGACGCTGGGACCTCTTCTCGCCTGTTTCATTACTCATCGCGTGCAGGCCGGTAATTGGAGAGCCGTCCGACTGATGCCTCGAAGTCGGACGCAAACGATCTGGCTTCTTGTTGGCCCGCTTCTCGTGCTTTTTTGTCTCTTTTTCATATTTCCCGCATTCGTCTCAAAAGGAGATCCGAGATCTTGGCATTGGCATGTGGGCGCGCTGGTCGGGTTATGGGTGCCGATGTTCAATTACAACCTTTTCGGCGGACCACTTTTTGAAGAATTTGGCTGGCGCGGTTTTCTTCAACCCCGTCTGCAGCGGGTGCTGCCACCCTGGATTGCGGCGATCTGTGTAGGGATTATGTGGGCCGCGTGGCACCTCCCGCTGTTTCTTGTTGGATGGAGCAGCGCCTCGCCTTTGGTTTTTGCGTTCATTGTGGTTGGCCTCTCCGTGGTAATGGCGTTTGCCTTCAATGCCTCAGGGAGAGCAGTCGTGGTTGCTATCCTGATGCATTCAGCGTTCAACGCCTCACCAAGATTTATTTCGGGTTTTCTGGGGGGTACCCCCACTCGCGAACATCCCTCCTCAGAATTGCTACTCGGCTTTTCGTTCCTGCTGTTAGCTGCCACAGCGGTAATTTTCACCCGCGGCCGACTCTTCGCTAATGAGACGTGAAAGATTCGACTGATCATAAATGGTCTGTTGGCAATTCATGGATGTTCGCGGTCGCGGCCATGCTTGCAACAGGAATGGAACAGGGAATGGAAGCGAGCTATGTTCGGCTAGAAAGCATAATCTAGGCGCCCGCGTATGGCGATGGTGGCGTTCTTGCAGGCTCAAGGAGAAGTAGGTGCGAACTTCCACCTCAAGCATTCCATCGAATACCTCGGTATGAGCAGCCCGATATCCGTACTAGTGCCGCCGCAAGCCAACTCACTACCATAAACAGGCCGCAACATAAGGTCTTGTCCACAATGCGAGGTGCAGAAGCATTGACTTGGTCCAGGCGTCCTGGATCTGTTGAACTTCGCTACTGCTGTAGCCACTCTCTTCAAGAAGCGGCCTGACCGTTGTGGAGACGATCGCAGAGAACGCAATCAGATAGCGTAGCGGCACCAACGAGGCAGTATCAGCGCGATCCGCTTGGTTCTTTTTAGCAGGTGTATGACGCTGACCGATCTCCTCTTGATAATCCAGCCATGCCTGATCGTGCTCGCGTTCACACACATCGCTGACCCACTGCACGAAACGCTTCTTCACCGCCGCCTTATACGCCTCATCGGGTTGGCCGGTCGGGCCAAAGAAGACCTGTGCCATTTCCGGGTGGGCCGCGATAGCAGCACGCCATCTCTCCACGAGCTCTTCAGCCTGCGGTTCGATCACTCGCGCTGCTTTCCGGAGCCATTGACGAGCATCGTCGTCAAAACCAGAAGCTTGTTCGAGCGCGCGCAGCTGTTCAAGCGATACCGGTGAGTGGGGGAGAGAACGGGAGCCAAACTCATAGCAAGGGATTTGAACGATTTCATTCATGTGTTTGCCTGCGATTTTCCTAGCGGCGATAAGCGTCGCTGAGAATTACCTTGACACCTCGCCAGCCCCAGTACACGCAATGGCGCTGAATCAAGCCTTCGCTGTTCAGTTCAATCGCTTCGACAAAATCCATCTGTTCGCCATCCGGCTTGGCGCGGGGATATTCCCAAATTAATTTTTTTCCGTCTGTTAAGTATCCGGTGCGGTAATACTTTCGGAGGCCCGGCTTTCTGCGGCCTATCTCGCGGAAAAACGGCCTCATTTCCGCGTGCCCGCAGCAGATGCCGCGTTCCACCTTCATGAGATGAGGAATGAGCGGGCTCTCAATGACCGCGTCTTTGGCATACAGCATCAGCAGCGATTCCACTCCTTCTTCAAGCCGCTCAGGAGGCAGTTCTTCGAGGCGCGCCAGTGCGGCATCCCAATCGTGGTAGATCCTTTCTACGTTTTCATTGGTGCGTTCCGGATTCAATGCACTGATTGTTTGCGCGGTGTAAGTCATGGTGATTTGTTCCTTCAATGTGCGAGAAAGACTTCAAAGCCGGTGAGCTTGTCGGGATTGAGTGTGTAGCGGATGCATGCTCCTCGGTCGTGAGCGACTTTCTGTTGCCCATACCCGGAGGATAGTCGCCACCAGAAGTGAATGTTTCAAGGCCGGCTGAAAGGTCAGGCGCCGGATAAAGAGCTTAGCAGCGGGGCTAGATGGCGCGAGCCGGTAGAGGTCACGCGAACAATGCGACTTTTCCGGTCACGCGTGACCCAACAGAACTCGAGGAACTTCTGATAAATGGCTGCTCCCAGCGCTCCTGCCAAATGGTCGCGCCGCTCTGTCCAGTCAAGACAACGCCGGGCGAAGCTCCGTCGAACGACACGAAGAGCGCCTACATCAATCTGCCACCGTGTGAGAAATTGTTCTCCGCGTGCCGTGAGGTGGTATTCGCGCTGATCCCTGGCAATCAGCAATCCATCGCGTTCAAAGGTTTCGGCCAGACGCACCGCCAGTTCACCAGCGAGGTGATCGTAGCAGGTGCGAGCATAACAGATTGCGACATCTTCTTCGATCGGTTTGCGCTTGCGCGGGCTCGAAATTACGCCGAGCGCCTCTATGGCATGCGCGACTTCAGGAGACGCGATGCGGTAATAGCGATGTCGGCCTTCCCGAGCGACCTTTACGAATCCGCCGGCAAGCAATTGCGCCAAGTGCATGCTGGCTGATTGGGCAGAGACATTGGCAGCGCGCGCCATCTCGCCCGCGGCAAATGCACGACCATCGAGCAGCGCCATCAGCATTGCGGCACGCGCGGGGTCGGCGATAAGGGCGGCCGTGGAGGCAAGCGGAAAGCTTTTCACAACTTCAAGGTAACGTCAAGTTGTGCGGCCATATTTCAGGCTCGCATGAATAATGCTTGTAAACAGCGGGTTCCTGTTGTAACTGGAGTTGCGGGGATGAGGATTCCGGGGGGTTAAGTCTTACCGTGAGGTTCACTTCTACGACATGGCCGGTTAGTTTTGAAGTGAAAGAGAGGCGGCGGCGGCTTGTCCTAAGCTGATACCGCCATCGTTCGGAGGCACAGCGATATTCATCCAAATCTCTGGGCCGTTCTGTTGTGCGCGCGATTTGATTTCGGAGAGCAGCAACTCATTTTGAAAAACACCGCCGGATAAAACAACTAAGTCGATAGAGTTAGCTTCACAAAGTAGCTTCGCTTGTTGCCAAAGAGCATCGGCTACGGCTGCATGAAAGGCGTGAGCTATTTCAGCCGAATCTTTTCCCCGAATGCGGTCTCGAATGATAGCTGCGAGCAGAGGGCGGAAATCTAAAGTGCCTTCGCTAACGGGGAACGGATACGGCTGCGAGGCCGGAGCGGCTCGCGCGATCTGTTCGAGCCAGATGGCGGCCTGTCCCTCAAAGGTGATCTCACGCGTGAAGCCCAACAAGGCGGCGACTGTATCGAACAGGCGTCCCATGGAAGACGTCTCGAAAGTCCGGATTCGTTTTTCGACCAATTGCAGGGAGGACAGATAGCGGGCAGGGAAGTGAAAAGGCGCGTCGAGGAAATTCGGCGCATCATCGATCTCGCCGAGAAATCCAGCCGCGCATTGCACTGGAAATCGGGCAGCGGCATCGCCGCCCGGGAGGCATGCCCGTCGCAGATGCAGCGCTCGTCTCCAGCCGCCACTCACACGGCCGGTGAAAAACTCGCCTCCCCAGATGGTTCCATCGTCGCCGTAGCCGGTCCCATCAAAGCTGATGCCGACAGCGTGTCTGTCCCAAGCCTGTCTCTCCGCCAGCACCGATGCAAGGTGGGCACAATGATGCTGGACAGCGCGTCTGGTGGGGGCCGGCAGCTCGAGCGCATGTAAGGTGGACGCGTATTCGGGATGAAGATCGTGAGCAACGACCAGATCTTCCCAATCGACGCCATACATCCCGACGAAATCCTGAATCGTCTCCCGGAACGCCTCGAACGACGCGTAATCATGCAGGTCACCGATATGCTGGCTAACGAATGCCTGCCCGTCGACCACGAGCGTAATTGTGTTCTTTAGATCGGCGCCAACCGCCAACACCGGCCGGGTTCCCGGCAGAGCCGTTACGGCACCCGGTGCATACCCGCGCGACCGGCGCAGAATCATCGGGCCAAAAACTCCTGCCCGAGCTACCGAATCGTCCACCCGGCGCGCGATCGGGCGCTCACCGGTCAGATACGCGTCCGCTATGCCCGACAAGCGCCGACGGGCATCTTCGTCCCGGTAGGCGATCGGCTCGCTCGAGCGGTTGGCGCTGGTCATAACCAGAACCTCCGGTGAGCCGGCAGCGAAAAGCAGGTGATCCAGCGGGGCGTAGGCAAGCATGACTCCCAATTCATGATTGCCCGGCGCAACATGGGCGAGTTCTATTTTTTTATGTGCGAGAACTATGGGCCGGGCAGATGACTCAAGCAGTTTCTCCGCTGCGGGCGAGAGCTCAACGAGGTGGCGAGCGGCCTCGATACTCCTGACCATCAGCGCGAACGGCTTCTCTTTGCGAAACTTGCGTTCGCGCAGTGAGCGCACTGCCGTATCGTTCCAAGCATCACAACTCAGGTGATATCCGCCGATGCCTTTGATCGCGACAATATGCCCTGCGCTGAGCAGTTCGGCCGCAGCCTTCACGCTCGATCGGTCACCCTCGAGCGCATCTTCGGAGGAATGGAGCATATAATGAGGACCACAAACAGGGCAGGCCACTGGTTGCGCGTGGAAACGACGATCGAGCGGATCCTCGTATTGATTTGCGCAGAATGTATCGAGGGGCCAGTGCCGCATGGTGGTGCGCGAGCGATCGTACGGTAAGCTCTCGATAACCGTGAAACGCGGTCCGCAGTTAGTGCAATTGATGTATGGGTAAAAATATCTTGGATCGGCCGGATCGAATAATTCCGCTAGACACGCATCGCATACCGGCAGGTCAGGTGAGATACGAGCCGAAGGAGCTCCGGCGCGCTGGCTATCCCGGATGACGAATTCAGCGAGGCTCGTTACTTCGCCCTGAGGTTGGTCTTCAATGACTTCAAGCGAGCTGATGTAAGCGGCAGGCGGAGGCTCAGCAGTTAAGCCGTCGACAAAAGACTGAAGGGCCGCCTCGCAGCCTTCTATGTGGATCTCGACGCCATTTTCCTGGTTCAACACCCAGCCGCCGAGAGCGTTCGCGCGCGCGAGCCGGTACACAAAGGGCCGAAACCCTACGCCCTGCACTACGCCGCGCACCCGGATGAGACGTGCGCCCATCAAGTGTCTTCTGTTTTCACCACGCAGCCGCGGCCTTGCCATCCGATCTGAAGCACTTTGCCGTCCTCGACCAGAACGGGGACGGTACGCTGGCCGCCGGTGAGAACCTGCATTCTCTTCAGAGCGTCAGCGTCAGATTCCACATCGTATTCGATGAAATCGCGCCTTTTCCAATCGAGCCAGTCGCGCAATTCTTGCGTGAACGGGCAACTTGCCGTTCCAAAAAGTTCAAAATTCGCCATGCCCCGTCATCTCCAGCAATTCCCGGATCGTGTGATAGGTGGAAGCTTGCACCTCCTGAATTCGCGGGATGTAATCGGAACGCACAACCAGCGGATGGTCGACCAGCGCGCGGCGAACAATCTCGCCTCCGTCATAGCCCAACAGAGCGACTGTGAGAAGACCGCGCTTGCGTGCTTCCTCGAGCGCCAGAATTACGTTCTTGGAACCGCCGCTGGTTGAGATTCCAATCGCGATATCCGCCGGACGGGCCTGTGCGATCAATTGCCGCAGAAACACCACTTCGGTTCCGACGTCGTTCGCAAGCGCCGTGATGTTCGCCGCCTCGAAAGATAGCGAGATGGCCGGAATTGGACGATAGGCAGCGGGCGGGACAACGCAGTCAATCGCCCAATCATTGGCGTCCGTCGCCGATCCACCGTTGCCGAAAAGAATCAACTTGCCGCCTCGGTTTATGCGCTCTTGAATGGCTAACGCTGCATTTACAATGCGCTCCGATTCTTCCTTGGCGACCTGCGAGCGAAGCTTCGCGTCTTCCTGAACCTTGACTCTTATCGACTCCGCAACCTGATCCAGAATCCCATGCGTTTCCTGCTTCTCCCGGCCCAGAAATGGGTACAAAAATCCGGCATCTCCGACGTCATGGCCCAGTTCGCGACGTTCGAAGAAAACGTGCACGGTTTCCCAGAGCGTGTGATAGAGAATTTCGATCAGTTCTTGATGGATAAAAGCGTTGCTAGTCGGCGTATGTAGCGCGTAAGAACCGTTCTTTGCGGGTAATGAGCCAGGTAGCGCAAACGTCATGGCGCCTCGTTGCGCCGCCTCGCTGAGGGCAGCTTCAATCTCCGGATCTCCTTCCGGCGGCGCGAAACCCATCACGATATCTTCGGGCTCGAGCAGAGCTCTCAGCCAAGGCATGAATAAGGGAGACAGGTCGAGCGCAGGCAGTGCGCGCTTTCCCACGATCACCGGGTGAACGAATTCAACCGACACGTGCTGGGCATCGGTGGCATACGGTCCCTTGCCGCCGGCGAGTAATCGCCCTCCATTGAGGAAGCGCTCGGACATGTCGCGACAGGCAACAGCAAGGGCCTGCGACTCGCGCGCGAAGAACTCTTCAAAAAGGCTGTTGCGCTCGGCGAAAGACTCTGCTACGTAGTGAGCAAGTTCTGTCGCCAGGCGTGGCATGCTTTAACAAATCCGAGGGAGCGGGTCGCCTACCAGCATATCGATCACGCGTGTTCCACCATATCCAGTGATCCCCAGCACTGTGCCGGACGGCTGATCCCGTATCTCGCCGATGATCACGGCCTCGCGGCCGCCTGGAATCGCCCTTATTGCCTCTAGCGCCGCTTCGGCATGCTCCTTGGCGACTACTGCCAGGAATTGGCCCTCGTTCGCGATGTGCAGCGGATCCAGGCCGAGAAGTTCGCAAGCACCGCGCACTGCATCGCGTATCGGTACGCGCTCTTCGAAGACCGCCACGCACAAATCGCAGTCCCGGGCCAGCTCGTTCAGCGACGTAGCAACTCCGCCGCGAGTTGGATCGCGCATCCATCGAACCCCGGGCCCTGCAATGGCGGCCATGGCTTCGATCATGGGGAGCACCGGCCGCGTATCGGAGCAGACTTCGGCTTCGAGGTCGAGCTCTCCGCGCGCCAGCAGAATCGTGATTCCGTGATCGCCAACCGGCCCGCTTAGCAATACCTTGTCCCCCGCACGAACACTTCGCGCAGCCACCGTCAGACCCGCAATGGGTCGGCCGATCCCGGCACTCGATATGTACATCCGGTCCGCCTTGCCATGCTCGACTACTTTAGTGTCACCTCCCACGATAGCGACTCCGGCACGCTCGGCAGCTTTCGCCATGGCGCGGACTTCCGCCTCGAGGACTTCGCTCGGCAGGCCCGCTTCCAAGACGTAGGTCACAACCAGATTCTCTGCCCTGGCGCCGGCGACCGCCAGATCATTAACGGTTCCATTCACTGCCAGTTCGCCGATCGATCCACCCGGAAAACGAAGCGGCTTTACGACGAAGCTGTCGGTGGTGATCGCCAGCTTCGAACCGTTGACAGTTATGTGCGCCGCATCGCCCAGCGGCTCCGAGGACGAAGCAAACAGCAAGGGCGCGAACAGGCCTTCCACTAACCTGCGGCTCGCCTTGCCCCCCGCGCCATGCGCCATCTCGATCTGAGAATCGCGAAAGCGAATTTTCGGCGGAGCCGTGCTCATTGCTCAGCTCGGCTCACGCCGGGACGCCAACGCTGCTCCCAATGCTGGTCAGGGGTGCCTTACGATGTGCGTAACTGTGGTAAGCCGCGCAAGATCCCTCAGAAGAAACCATCAGAGCGCCTATGGGGTGCTCGGGCGTGCACTCTTTGCCAAACAGCTTGCACTGTACCGGTTTCAGAGCGCCTTTTAGCACCTCTCCGCACTGCGCTGCTTTGGGATCGGTCACACGCACTCCGGGAACATGGAAACGCTGCTCGGCATCCCAGGTAGCGTAGTTGGGTCGGATTCGCAAAGCAGATTGCGAGATGAATCCCATTCCACGCCATTCAAAATAAGGACGCAACTCGAATACCTCAGCCATCGCCTTCAGCGCGGCGCGATTTCCTTCCCATGGAACCACCCGCGTGTATTGATTCTCTACCTTGGCCTCGCCTGCCTTGAGTTGCCGCAGCAGCATGACGATCGATTGCAAGACGTCTACCGGTTCGAAACCTGAAACCGCGATCGGCTTATGCTCATTTCGCGCGATCCACTCATAGGGACGGCAACCAATAACGGTGGAAACATGCCCCGGGCCGATGAAGGCGTCTATGCGCATGTCGGGCGAATCCAGAATCGCGCGAATCGCGGGAATGATTGTGACGTGGTTCGAGAAAACGGAAAAGTTCTGCAGGCCCAGACTTTTGGCTCGCATCACTGTCAGCGCAGTGGAGGGCGCCGTAGTCTCGAAACCGATCGCGAAGAACAGCACGTGCTTGTCGGGATTCTTCTCGGCAAGCTTCAGAGCATCGGAGGGCGAATACACGATCCGCACATCCATCCCGCGCGCTTTGTGTTCCAGCGGACTGCCTTGCCTCCCCGGAACGCGCATCATGTCTCCGAATGCAGTGAACATCACGTTCGGATCCTGTGCGATCGAAAGCCCATCATCGATGCGACCCATCGGCAGAACGCAGACCGGGCAGCCAGGACCGTGAACCAGATCGATATTGGGAGGCAGAAGATCTTTCAACCCGAAACGGTAGATGGCGTGTGTATGGCCGCCACACACTTCCATAAACCTGTACTGCCGGTCGGGATCTGCTAGACGCCGAATTTCTTCAGCAGCCTTATTGATTACCACGGCTTCCCGGAACTCGTCGACGTATTTCATACCTGCGCCTAGGAACCGTCAGAAGGAGCGGATTCTACGGCGACCGCGAATTCGCCGGAGGAAGCCGGATCTGCGGACCCGTACCCTTTCACCTCCTCCAGTATCGCGGCGTCCTCACCTAGCATGGAAAGCGTGCGCAACTGATCGAGCGCCTGCTCTTCGCTAATCTTGCTCATGGCAAATCCGACATGCACCAGAACCCAATCACCGCTGCGTGGAGGATCATCTTGCAACAGCCCCAAATCGACGTGGCGCCGAACGCCGACTACCTCGACCAACGCGCGAATTGATTCATCGCTGGATAGCTCTATTATTTTCGCTGGGATCGCCAGGCACATACGTGGATGCCTCTGCCTCGAAACAGACTGTCTAGTCAGAATTGTACGCCCGAGTCGGGTTGCGTGCTATCGATGCCGCGAGGGCGGGTGCAAAAAAGTACTGGCGGAGAGCGGATGTGAGCGTTCATCTCTCCCACGACGTAGCGACTGTCGCGGTGCCCTGTATGGGTCTTCCGGGCTCGAGGTACTTTGGAGCTGACTTCCCGTACCATCTAATATCAAGTACATATTGCTTTGGGGAGACGGCTCACTAGTGCCCAAACGTCCAACCGCCAAAACCTCTACGCCGCGCGTGCTCTACGCCCTGCTGTTTCTGTATATCGGCATTGCCGCGACGTACGAGATCATTGCTTTTGTCTCGACCGCCATAGTCTACTTTAATCTCCGCAACCAGGTGGTCGAGCCTTTCCGCATAGAAGGCAATTCCCTGATTGCCGACCCGTCCGATGATGCGAAACGCGCCGGTCTCTCCGCGGGCGATACCGTTCTCTCAATCAATGGCACGCACTTCACCGGCTACGCCCTCTGGCAGCGTATCCGCTGGTATGCCCATCCCGGTGAAACGGTGCGTGTCGTGGTCCGCAAACCTGGCGGTCGGCAGGCCAGCGCTATCATCCCTCTTATTGCCTATCCCCAGGGTTACACGGCCGATCAATCACCAATCAAGATTAAGCTCAGCGAAGTGGTTTTTACTATTGTGGTTGCTTTCGGCATTCCAGTTTTCTGCCTGGCTCTTGGCAGTTGGGTTGCCCTGGCTCGTCCACGCGATCCAAACGCCTGGTTCATCCTCGTATTGCTGACTTACCCGCAGAGTTTTAATCCAGTTGGCACTTTTGACTGGATCCCAGATTGGCTCATGTTGCGGCTCGCCTGGCACCTGGTCGTAGGGGTGCTTGCGCCGGGCGCGCTGTTGTTCCTCGGTTTACTTTTCCCTGAGCGAGCGAGACTGGACATCCGTCTCCCTTGGCTGAAGTGGCTTATGACTATCGTGCTCGTGGCTGGGTTGGCCGCTGCACTGGTTTCCGATTACAACGGCTGGTACCGCATTTCGCTCCTTCCGCGGGCCGATTCGATCGATGCGATTTTGAACCCGATCTTGATCTGGACCTGGCTCTTCTGTGTGGCTCTCTATTGGATTCTGATCGTCGACAAGCTTCGCACCGCCTCTTCCCCGGATTCCCGCCGCCGTTTGCAAGTGTTGTTGGCGGGCTCGATTCTCGGCCTCGGTAGCATTCTCTTCATTTGGGGATTGTTGCCGCGGTTAGGCGTTGCCGACCCCAGCAAGATTGGGTGGCTCGCTTCCCTGAGCGCCGCCCTGATGCTCTTTTTCCCGCTCTCGCTCGCTTATGTCGTCATCGTCCAGCGCGCCATGGATGTCCCCATTCTGTTGCGCATGGGCAGCAAGTACTTGCTTGCCAGGACAACGGTGACCATCGCGCGGGTTGCCGGAATCGTCGCTCTTATTTGGCTTATCGCGGTCCCGGTTTTTACTCACCGTCTCGGTCCGCTAAAAACTGCCGTCGGGGGCGCGCTGCTCCTGCTATTCGGGTTTCTGTTCCTCAAGAAGAAATCGCCCACCGACCTTCTGCAACAGTGGATCGATCGAAAATTCTTCCGCGAAGCCTACGACGCCGAAGTCACGCTCGCCAATCTAGCGAACACCGCCCGCACCATTTCCGATCCCGCCGCGCTGATTCGAACCGTCTCGCATCAAATTGCCGACGTGCTCCACGTAGACCGCATCGCCGTGCTGCTCCAGCGTGATGGTATCTTCGAACCCGCCTACGCCATCGGCGATCTTTCCGTCGCCGGCGCATCGCTGCGCGCTCTCGATCAAACCACTTCGTCCACGCCCGGCTTCAACAGCGCGAATGATGGACAAACACCCGATCCACACACCCCGGAACTCCTGCTCCCACTGCCCGGACGCACCCAATTGCTGGGAGCCATGGCGCTCGGCCCTAAACGCTCCGAAGCCCCTTACACTCCGTCCGACTTAAGACTCCTCGAGTCGGTCAGCGTGCAAACCGGCCTCGGGCTCGAACTCAGCGAAACTGCCGCCTTCTTAGCTGATGCTGCCATCGAGCGCGCCAACGCCGCACGCGAGATGGAACTCGCGCGCGAGGTCCAGGAGCGCTTATTCCCACAGCAATTACCCGTCATCCCCGATGTCAGCCTGGCCGGCCTCTGCCGCACCGTGGTCGGCGTGGGCGGCGATTATTATGATGCCTTCGATATCGGCGATGGCCGCCTCGGACTCGCCATCGGCGACGTCTCAGGCAAAGGCATCCCGGCCGCGCTGCTCATGTCCAGCCTGCGCGCCTGCCTGCGTACCCTGACGCTCACCGCTTCGAATGACCTCACGGCCCTGATGCGCAGCATGAATCGCCTCATTTACGAAGCTTCCGCCGTGAATCGCTACGCCACCTTCTTCTTCGGCATCTATGATCCGCCCACTTGCCGCCTGCAGTATGTGAACGCCGGCCACAACCCCCCAGCGCTGATCCGCCCCTCGCCAGATGGCGCCTGTCAAAGCCTGCGTCTCGAAACAGGCGGCCCCGTGATCGGCTTGCTCCCCGAAGCCAGCTACGAACAGGATTCGCTCCTGCTTCACCCCGGCGACCTGCTGCTCACCTACACGGACGGCATTAGCGAAGCGATGAGCGCGGCCGACGAAGAATGGGGCGAAGAGGCCATGATTCTGGCTGCCCAATGTCAGTCGGACCAAACCGCGGCAGACGTCGTTACGGCGATCTTCGAAGCTGCCGATGCCTTCACCCAAAAAGCCCAGCAACACGACGACATGACCGTGCTCGTGATGAGACTGTCTCCGCCCTGATGACCCCGCTCACTCTCACCTTTTACCTATTCGCCCAGCTCACGGTTATGACTATCACCACGGCGTCACTTCGGTCTGCGACATGGGAAGTAACTTCGAAGAGGTCGCAGCGAGGTGCGCCAGGCCCGCATAGAGCTTAAGCGGATTCATCCTACACTAATGGCATATGCCGCTGCCTCCGAGCGAAGAGTTCTACCGGGTTCAAAAGCTTCCGCCGTATGTTTTCGCCGTCATCAATGACATGCGAGACAAGATGCGGGCGAGCGGGATCGATGTGATCGACATGGGGATGGGTAACCCAGACGGTGCCACGCCAGAGCCCGTCGTCGAGAAACTCATTGAAACTGCGCCGAATCCCGCCAATCATCGCTACTCGGTTTCGCGCGGGATCACCGACCTGCGCGAGGCCATCGTAGAGCGCTATCGCAAGCAATACGGCATCTTGCTCGACCCCGAGACTGAAGCGATTGTAACCATGGGCGCGAAAGATGCTCTCGCGCATCTGCTTTATGCAATGATCCGGCCCGGAGATGCCGTGGTTTCGGCAAATCCCGCGTATCCGTTACACCAGTACGGTGTGATTCTGGCGGAAGGCGAAGCGCAAATGCTGCCCATGCCAGACGCTGCAACGCTCCTTGCGGGTTTAAAAGAGCATTACCGGATAGTTGCGAAAAAGCCCAAAGTCATTCTGATTTCCTTTCCGCATAATCCGACGACAATTTGCGTCGATTTGAAATTCATGCAGGAGGTTGTAGATCTTGCGCGAGAATACGGCAGCTATGTGATTCACGATTTTGCGTACGCCGAACTTGGCTTCGACGGCTATCGTCCGCCCAGCATTCTGGAAGTCGAGGGCGCCAAGGACTACGCGGTTGAGATCTATTCGATGACCAAGAGCTACAACATGGCCGGCTGGAGGGTTGGTTTTTGTTTGGGTAATCGCAAACTGGTTTCCGCGCTCACTCGCATCAAGAGCTACCTGGATTACGGGATGTTTCAACCGATTCAGATCGCCTCGGTAACCGCGCTGCGCGAATGCGGCGATGCTCCGGCGAAGATCCGGGACTTATATCAAGCGAGGCGCGACTGGCTTGTTGAAGGTTTGCACGCCGCTGGCTGGCCGGTCGATCCGCCGCACGCGACCATGTTTTTATGGGCGCCTATTCCGGAACCTTTCAAGAGCATGGGCTCGCTCGAATTTACCAAGCTGGTGATGAGGGAAGCGCATGTGGCGCTATCCCCAGGTATGGGATTCGGTCCTATGGGCGAGGGCTTTGTCCGGTTTAGCCTGATCGAGGACGAAGAGCGCACTCGCGAGGCGGCCAGACGAATCGGGCAAGTGCTTCGCGATCAGAAAGCAAAAGACAGAAGTACTCTGGCCGAAGTACACGTATAATCTCAGGAATGTCGGCGCGCCTCCATATTCAGTTGCCCGAGGTGGTTGAGCTCTCGACTTTGTCCACCCACGATCTTGATCCGTTGTTCGCGGAAGAAATCGGAGCCTGGGATAAACAATTCAATTGGGATTTTCGTCCGTCCGCCGACCTCCTCCGCCGGTTTCTTCAAATTCACGCATTGTACGGTTACGCCCTCACTGCGGGAAAAAGCGTGCTGGGTTATACCTATCACGTCTGCGAAGGCCGGAAAGGTTTGATCGGTGACTTCTTTCTGCGGCGGGAATACGCGAGTCCCAGCAATGAAATGATGCTGCTCGGAGCGACAGTTCAGGGATTGATGCTCACTTCAGGAATACGCCGCATCGAATCGCAGCTCATGATGCTTCGGATGCCGGTGACTCAGCCGCTCCCTTTCAGCCGCCACCTCTCACGGCATGACCGTTGCTTTATGGAGATCAGCCGCGCCGCCGCTCTCAACCTGAAAGTGCAAGCGCCCGATATAAATGTGCGGCTTTATCCCTGGGCCGAACGCTTTTCGGAAGAGATTGCGCATCTCGTTTCGGCTGCTTACCGTGGACACGTCGATAGCGAAATCAACGACCAGTACCGGACCATCCCGGGCGCTCGGCACTTTTTGATGAACATCGTGAAGTACCCCGGCTGCGGTACTTTTTCCCCGGCCTCGTCGACGGTGGCAGTGGACGAAAGGAGCGGCCGGGTATGCGGGGTCTGTCTGGCGAGCCTGGTTTCGGCAACTTCAGGCCATGTTACCCAGTTGTGCGTCTTGCCTGGTATTCGCGGTGCGCGCCTTGGTTACGAACTGCTGCGTAACACGCTGGTACGGATGACCGAAGCGGGCTGCACGGCGATGAGCCTCACTGTCACGTCGTCCAACGTAGACGCAATACGCCTCTATGAGTCGGTGGGATTCCGCGCGCAATCCACTTTCCCGGCTCTGGTGTGGGAAGGGTTTTGACTAATCCGCACGCAGTAAGATTCTTTTGGAGCGATGATGCCCGCGCTTCCTGACAAGGGGATGATTCACCTGCCAAGCCCGTACTCGGTTGCAGAAACAGTCAGCCGGTTGGAGACGCTCCTGGTTGCGCGAGGTCTTACCGTATTCGCGCGCATCGACCATAGCGGAGGGGCCGCTGCTGTTGGCTTGAAAATGAATCCCAGTCAACTGCTAATATTCGGCAGCCCGAAATCTGGTACGCCCTTAATGGTCGCTTCGCCTACGACCGCCATCGACCTCCCATTGAAAGCACTGGCGTGGGAAGACGCAGATGGGCGCGTCTGGCTGTCGTTTAATGGCACGGAATACCTGCGAGACAGGCACAATTTCCCGGACGAATTGTCAGCGAATATTGACGGCGTACGCCCGATACTGGAACAAGCTGTGCACTAGTCTCTGACACCGGCTCCCGGAAACGCAACCGCCGATCCACGCATCCTGCAAGTAACCGCTAAGCTCTTCTTTTAAGCTTTGAGCTCGAAGACCTTTTCGGCATATTCCCGGCTCATCCTCAAGTCTTCTTCGAGCGGCCGTGTGACAACGGTGTTTTCGCGATAAGCCAGCTCCACCGCAATGAGCGGCTTCAATCTAGTGCTCTTGAGATACGCTGCAACCACCGAGTAGTCGATATCGCCGCGGCCAAATGCTTCAAGCCAGAGCTTATGCTGCGAACTGCGGGTGTGAATCTCATGCACCCGGCTGCCTGCTTTTTTGAGCAAAGCAAGTGGCTCCTGACCGCCTTGCTCCACCCAATCCAGATCCAGGCAAAGCGAAACATACCTTGGGTTTGTGTGCTGCAGTGTATTCCGCCATTCACGAGCGCCATTCACCATCTCCGGCGTATGATTATGTACTCGCAAGTCCAATCCGCGTTCAGAGAGGGTACGCCCCATCCGGTTTAAGGCTTGAACTTGGAAAGCTAGTTCCTCATCGGTCTTTTCGACACGCTCGCCTTTCGGGTTCGCATTGAAAACAACCGCCACGCAACCGAATGGCTGGCAGCTTTTGGCAACTTCGAGCACCCGGCCCAATGTCGCATCGGCCAGTGCAGCTTCGTGCATCGCTCCGCCGACATACACCGATGGCATGCGCAGCCCGCTGGAATGAACAAGATCCAGCGTTGTGCTCTTCACGTCTGAAGCGAAGAATTCGGCATTTAACTCGATGTTGTGAAATCCGGCGTTTCTGGCCATGGGTATAACCTCGGGCAGAACATCCGCTAACGTCTTATGCTCGCGCTGGGCGTATTGCTGAAAAATGTAGCCCTCGACCGACAGCCGGGACTCATCTCTTGCGGCCCATAGCAGGGCGCCTGTTCCTGCCAGAAGAGCCCCTCGTCGCGTCATAGATGGCATATTCAATAGTAGAAGCGCTGTAAACCGCGGCGGTCAGAGTGGATCTGATGCTGCACTCGGAGAGAGTGACAAGGAATCTGAGTTCTTGGCCTAAGCTCCGTGGCGTCCTCAGAACGAACCGAAGCGAATGAGTTTCAGTTGTGCCGTGGCCTGAGCATGCTCACAGAGAATAAGAATTGCTCAATAATCACTGAAAAGGAAAGAATTGCGGGAGCTAATGGGAGTCGGTGTAGCCCGCTCCTCGCACAATACTACACGAATACTACACGGGCAGCTCGCGCCGCACAGATGGCAAGCTGTTCATTCAGGCGTGAGTACATCGAGTTCCGTGAGCATCTCAAAATCAGCACGATTGTAAGTATGGATACGCCTGACGCCGTTCTCGATCATCGTTGCTGCGAGTTGGAGATCGAACACGTTCGCCCCAATGACTTTGTGCCGCTCGGCAAGTTCTGTCCACCTACTCACGACGGCTGTAGATACGGGCAGGATTTCCACGTGTCGCGCGAGTTCGTTTATGAATGCGCTCGCTTCTGTGGGAGTGAACGGAACAGTGACACGTCGTGGGTTCGTCACTACAGCGTAGAATTCCGCAAAGACCTGCGGCGCAACGCAAAGCCTGACTTCAGATTCCAGGAGCGCCCGCGAAGCTTGATGTTGAACGGCGGTCGGAGACGCCGCATAAACGAGGATGTTCGCGTCGACGAGTGACCGTTCATCCGCGGCCATCGTAAATGTCTTGACGCCTCAGTGAGCTTATTACAGTACCCCGCAACTGTGGAAGGTTAAGTTGCCGAACCTGACGTTTTGGTGCCCCGTTCCGCTCAAAGGTGGCAGAAGCGTTTGCGATGAGTTGCTCGACAATGTGTCGGTCTAAGGGCATACCCTTGGCACTCGCCTCAGCAGCATAGAACGCGTGGACATGTGGAGGAAGCTCTATTTCAAGCGTCATGAATCTTCCCTCTCGTTCCAGGTTAACGCCGTAAGCCGCTCCGCGCACGATCATGAAGCAGACCAGGCACAAATCAGAGGCGATGGTTCGGCGCTACATTCGGGACGGCAATCTGTTCAACCAGAACGTGTCGGGAATGGTCGGACTCTAGCCATCAAGGGGAGGCCGGAACCGGTTTTCGGGACTGCAAGTCCCGCAACAGCTTGGTGAACTCGGTCTGGTAGGCGTCGTGGTTCTCCCATTTGTGAAAATCCCCGATGAGGTACTCGCGAATTTCCTTTGCGGAGTCTTTTCCCGTGTCCGCATCGAAGCATTGCCAGTCTCGAATCTTCTTAAAGGGGACAAGACTCACCGGAAACAGGATTTGAGCCCTTTCCCGTATCTCCCGTTTCCGTGCCTTCGCGATCTCTGTTTTCACCCATTCGCTAGTCATGCTATGTAGCGACAAAAGCAAGAGAAGCTTCTCATGAAGACGAATGGCCTCATCGATCTGTTCAAGTAACTTCTGACCACTTTGTGCATCGTGGGGCGCGAACCAGCAACGCACGCCGTGGGCTTGCAGATCCGCATACAACCGATCGGCGAACGCCTGGTCCTTGCTTGAGTAGCTGATGAAGCAGGAGTAAAACTCAGTCGGGTTGTTGACGAGAGATTTACTGTAGACGATGAAGCTGTCCGGCACCCCGCAGCCACGAAGAAAAACCTCGGGAATTTGCCCGTGACTCTGATATACCGTGTCGATGCCGATAGTAGATGGCATACTGTGGCGAACCGTCTCCAGACCCTTGGCCTGGCGCAAGTCCACGGCACTCAGAACCGTCCATCCAAAGTGGGATCTGCTGAAATCTGCCTCGGTGAGATTCACGCCGAAGAGGCTCGCGGCGATGAAGTTTGTGCAAGCGAGGTTCGCACGAGTAAGGTTTGCCATGAAAAGGCTCGCGCCGATGAGGTTCGCGTAGCTGAGATCCGCGCCGGAGAGATCCGCACCGCTCAGATCCGCCCGGACGCGCGCGTTGGAGAGGTTGGCACCGGAGAGGTTCGTGCCGGTAAGATCCGCGCCGGAGAGATCCGCGCCGCTCAGGTCCGCGCTGGTGAGGTCCGGTTTAGCGACTCTAGCCTCTTTCCGCCAAGCGTTCCAAGCAGGTGCGCCCTGTTCAAGAATGGCCAGATGCTCAGGATTCGCCATGACAAGCCATCTTAACGCTTCGGTTTGTCTGCATCCGGCATAATCTACGAAATGTCCTGCGTACGTTTGGACAACGATGGGAATTGCTTGTTCGAGTTAGGATTCTCTTGCTAAGCATTCCCGTCATCGTCTGATGCCGGAGAAGATGGTGCAGCGTGTCTATCGCGGCCACAATCCGAAGGAGTACGCCCAGCTCTCGCCACGAGCACAAGCTACTTCATAGCAGAGCTGCGGAACGATCTGTTAGCTGCCGGATATCGGTGATGCTCTTCTTAAGCTGCTTCAATTCCTTTGTCTGTCGTAATCTGCGGAGCTTCTGACGGTTCACTGAGTCCGCGTAGATCTGAAACCACTGCGGGATCGTTGGTCGGCTCCATCATGTCTGGCGGTTTTGCGATGTAGTCAAGGTACTCGGCATTGCGCATAGGTTCGATGTAGCTTGGTGCGGCCCGTAACGAAGTGCCGACTAGCCGCGAATAGGGTGGCTGTGCTGAAGAGGGCTTGCTGCGCTCCTGGTCAAGAGAGATTATCGGGATTCACGCGGAGAACAGCCGGAAGTGGATGGTCGGTTTACAGGAAAGATATGGACCTAGCATTCTTCCTAGCATTCTTCAAGGAAGCGATAAAGGATCTCCCGAACCAGAAAAAGAAAGAGGAACGAGCAGCCCTTAGGCCCAACGTCTACGGATCAGCAAACCACCATCAGCCAGCACTCCTAGGAAGCCCAGCGAAAGAGAAGACGGCTCTGGCGTGAACACATCCGGCGTGACGCCATCGGCCTTGAAGCGTTCAAGGGTGACGAATTCGCTATAGCCAATGCTGACACCGTTTGGGCCACCATTGATTGGATGATTGTTCAGGAACGTTCCCACATAGAGGAAGGCATTGCCTTGGACGTTCACGGACGGGACCTCATCGGCAGGAAGGATAGTCGTGTGGATGCAGGAAGCGTGCAAGCAGCGGGTATAAGACATCGGATTGGTGAAGGGACCTGCGGTCATTTCACCGTCAGCGTTCGTACCGTATGGACTGGAAGCTACGCTGTCCCCAAGCCAAGCCGCCTGTTCCGTGATTTTGTACACGTCACCAGCGGGCGCTGGAGGTAGCGTAAAAGTGTCGTTGAAAGAGACAACGACTTTCTCATCCTGGGAGAACGGCGAAATAGCCATCATGTTGACGAAGGCTGGGCCTGGGCCTGCCGTGCCGCCTGTCAGCGTGTTCCCAGAGAGGGCGAAGCCAGCCACGGGGCCGGTCGGTATGCCGTCCACACCAACAAGGCTGCTACACGGAACAGACGAAAGCACGCCGTTTCCTGGGCCAGCGCTGCATGCGGTCGAGTCAGCGAAAAGAACATCGCCGCATAAGAGCGGAGCGAGAAATATTACTCGGGAAAGATTCATGGCAGGAGTCTATCTGATTTTGCGCGTTAACGCTATCGGAAAATGATAAGCACCACTAGCATCTGCGAATCTTTTCCGTCACGATTCTTGGAAACCACTGGCAGAGGCCACCATCACCCGATGTAGACACACCAATCAAGGTTTGCTCATCGATTTCTATCATTAGCCGAGCAATCAATTCGTTCTGCCCGCTGTCTTGAAGGGGATTTGGAAAGAGCAAGGATTGAAAGACTGCTAGATAATTCGAGGCGAAAGACATGTGAGTCCATCAGCCTACCGAAAGTGGCAACGCTCTTTGTCTTACCAGATTAGCGGAGCTTATAACACCCAGTACGGCACCGGGACGCATCCTTTTGGAGAAAGCCGTCATTTACAGCTTAGATTGGGCGGAAGCTAATGGGAGTCGAACCCACCCGTGACACGCAAAAGTGCCGCACTCCGGTTTTGAAGACCGGGCCCTGCACCGGCAGAGTCTAGCTTCCGACGGGAACTTCCGCCGCCTCATGCAACGGAAACAGGCAGGAACTCATGGCATAGCGCAACTCATCAAGCCCCTCGCCAGTGGCTGATGAAATCTTGTAAAAAGGAAACTTGTGCTGCTCGGCCCGCTGCCGCACTACGGCAATTCGGCTCGCATCCTGGCACATATCGATTCTCGCCGCTACCACCAGCATTGGTTTCCGCGTCAGGTCGCCGCTGAACTTCGCCAACTCCTCCAGAATGATGTCGAAATCACTGGCCGGGTCGCGGCCGCTCACATCGGCTACGTCCACCATGTGAACTAGCAGGCGCGTCCGTTCTATATGCCGCAAAAACTGCGTTCCTAACCCGTGGCCTTCGTGCGCTCCCTCAATCAGACCGGGAACATCGGCCAGCACGAACGTGTGGTCGCCGGCTTGCACCACCCCCAAGTTCGGCTGCAGCGTAGTGAAGGGATAATCGGCGATCTTGGGTTTGGCGGCGGAAAGCCGCGAAATGAGGGTCGATTTGCCGGCGTTGGGAAAACCCACTAAGCCGACATCGGCCAGCAGCTTGAGCTCAAGCCTGAGCCGAAGCGTTTCTCCCGGCTTGCCTTCCTCGTGTTCGGTAGGCGCTTGATGAGTGGAGGTCGCAAATCGCGCGTTGCCACGGCCGCCTCTTCCGCCCTCCGCTACCACGAAGCGCTCGCCGGGCGCCGTGAAATCGAAGACCTGTTCGCCTGAGTCCGCGTTGTAGACAATCGTACCCACCGGCACCGGAAGCTCCACGTTGGTCCCGTCCCGCCCCGTGCGATTGCTCCCCTCGCCATGTCGGCCGCGCTCGGCGGTGTGCTCTGGATTAAACCGGAAATGCAGGAGCGTATTGTAGTGCTCGCTCGCCACCAGGATAACGTCACCTCCGCGGCCGCCGTCGCCACCACTCGGGCCTCCGCGCGGGACAAATTTCTCCCGCCTGAACGCCAAACACCCATTTCCTCCGTCGCCAGCTTGGACGGAAATTACGACTTCATCAATGAACACTTGGAAGACCTATGGAACACCAATGCCCGCCCGAATTCTAAGCCGGTTCAGACGCAAAATCAAGAGCTCCGACGCCGGTCAGCTCTGTTCGGCGATAATGTTGACGAACTTACCCATCCGGCCCCGATCACGGAATTCGACGGTACCCGGAACTGTCGCGAATAATGTATCATCCTTGCCCAATCCCACGTTCTTGCCTGGCTTATAGCGGGTTCCACGCTGGCGTACGATGATCGAGCCACCGGTCACAGTCTCACCCGAAAACACCTTTATTCCCAGACGCTGCGAATTCGAATCGCGACCGTTCTTTGAACTGCCTAAACCTTTTTTATGTGCCATCCTAGATCCCCTCGAGATTCACTCGGCTACGCCAGAATCTCCTCAACCTGAACACGCGTGTAATTCTGCCGGTGGCCGATCGTGCGCTTGTACTGCTTCTTGCGCTTGAACTTAAAAACCAGAATCTTGTTCCCGCGGCCATGGCCGGCGATCTTGCCCCGTACCCGCGCGCTTCGCACCGCATCTCCCAACGTCAGCTCATTCGACTCGTTCGAAATCGCCAACACCCGGTCGAACTCGACGTTAGCGCCTATCTCTCCCGATATCGTGTCAACCTCGATCGTCTGACCGGGCGTAACGCGATATTGCTTACCGCCTGTTTCTATCACAGCGTACATATTCAGCCTTTGTAAGTTGGGTTTACTGTCCGGAGAAATAAGCCCGCAGATACCGCTCGCAAGGCAACCATGCTCCAATGCTGGATGAGCATCCGAACCACTCCATCATAGCTAATCGGGCGGCGCAATGCCAAACGAATGCCCGGCGGCTCCTTTCAAAGAGCCGAACAGTTACTCGGCCTCGGCTTTATGCATGTATTTGATGCAGTGTTTATAGAGCAGAAGATTGGGAGCGCCAGTACGGTTCAGCTTCAGGCAATCGCGGTCGTACCATTCGATCACCCCTTCTAGCTTCTCTCCATCGGTAAGCACCACCATCATATGGGTCTTACCTTGCATCTGCTTCGAGTAGTAGAACTGCTCGGCGTTTGTCTGGTCGGGGGGAGCACTCTTCTTTGGGGCTGGCGGACGGCGCCCGGCTTCCTTCATATCTCCCGGCACAGTCCTGGCCGGTTTTCTAATGAGCGAGTCCACGCGCCCCTCCTCCATCTTGGCCTCAATGCCGGTGCTGTTCGCTGTCCAGGCAGGGAATACCTACTTAGGCGGCGGCAACTCGCGGCTGGTTCCGCAATTTAATAATCATAGCGTCAAGCGCTGCGGTTTTCTGTATATTACGACGTACCATGAGTACGAGTTCGTCTATCAAAGCAACTGCCCGCTCGATCCACCGGAAATCGGTTGCTTTCGAGATCTTCGCTATCTGTTGCTCAATGTCTCGGTTACGCAAAAGAGGCCGGGCATGAGAGGCGGCCAGAATGTCCTGCAGCAGCTCGTAAGCCGGCTTGATAAAGAGCTCCAGTTTCTCGGACTTCCTGATTGAGAACGGCTCGGACTGTTGGATCCACGCGGAAAACGGCACCAGACCGGCTGCGCACTCGAAAGCGGCCAGCATCAAAGAGCGCCGGGCCCGAAACACTTCCAGATCCACCCGCGCAGCTAAGCCCGGGCATCCTTCCGATATCGCAACCCGCAGTTCAGACTCGGCCAACTTCTTGCCTGCCACAAATGCTTTCATCTCTCCGTCCGAGAGCCTTGCCATCTGCAACGTCAAGGCCCGCGAGCGTATGGTAGGCAAGAGATCGTACAAATTTTGTACCGTCGCCAAAATGACCAGGTGCTCAGGCGGTTCCTCGAGTACCTTCAGCAGCGAATTGGCAGCGTGCTCGTTCGCCCTCTCGAGGTGATCGATCAAAAAAACGCGACGTTCGCCGCGTAAGGGCTTAAATTGTGAGCGCTCACGCAGCAATCGCACCTGCTGAATCGTGATCTGGCGCAGCGGTCCTTCTGGCGCAAACGTTACGAAATCCGGGTGCGTCGAAAAGAGCAGCGGGTCATCGGCGCGCTTGTCGGCTGTCCACTTCTCTCGCTCTTCAATCACGTCCAGATTTGCGGTCAAGCTCAGATCGTCCTGCTCGATCTTCGCCGTATCTCCCAGAAGCGCTGCCGCAAACCGGCGCGCCAGGGTTGCTTTACCGACGCCTTCCGGCCCGCTAAGAAGAATCGTCTGACTGATCCGGCCGCGATCGATCATCTGAGCCAGCGTTTGAGCCGCGGCGGCGTTCCCAAAAAAGTCCGGAAATGTTTTCATCGCGATAATAGTTCCTTGACTTCAGCCCACACGCGCTGGGCCACCTCGGCCGGTTCCCCCGTTCCATCTACTATCCGGAACCGTCTCGGATCCGCTTCGGCAATTTGCCGGTAGGCCGCAGCGACCTTGACGTGGAAATCGAGCGCCTGCTGGTCGATGCGCGTCTCATCGCAAGCTGTACCGGCAAGTAAGTTCCGCCTCAGCGCCCGTTGCAAACCTGTTTCCGGATCAACTTCGACCGCGATGGTTAAATTCGGCATCAGATCTCCCAATGCGAGCTGGTGCGCCTCTTTCACAGTTTTAAAACCTAGCCCGCGCGCAAACCCCTGGTAAGCGAGGGTCGAATCGGTGAAGCGGTCACTCACAACTGTGTCACCGCGCTCGAGCGCCGGACGAATGATCTGCGCCGCCGCTTGCGCCCGTGAAGCGAACATGAGCAGCAACTCAGCCATCGGAGCCATTTCCGCGTTTGCAGGGTCCAGCAGGATGCGCCGGATCTGTTTGCCGATCGCCGTGGCGCCAGGCTCCTGATTCTCTACGACCGGCAGTCCCTGGTTCCGCAAGCGTTCAACCAGCAGACGCATCTGAGTGGATTTTCCGCTTCCTTCTGTGCCCTCGAATGAGATGAATAAGCCCCGCCGCGCAGTCATCCGGCCGAGCTTCTAGTCATATACAAAATGAAACAGTGTCTTCAAATCTTCCCAGGCCTCTCGCCGGGCCTGCTGATTGTATTGGCGCAGCAGATAGGAGGGATGATACGTCACCATCACTGGAAAATCGCGCCACTTGTGCCACTTGCCGCGCTGTTTTGTGATTCCTTCCTTAGTGTCGAGCAGCGCTTTCATAGCGGTTGAGCCGAGCGCGCAGATCGCCTTCGGCTTGATCGCCATGATTTGGCGGTACAGAAACTGGCCGCACGTCTGCATTTCATCGGGTAGCGGCGTACGATTCTCTGGCGGCCGGCATTTCACTACGTTGCAAATGTAAACATTCGCGCGGCCAATTGGAATGCCTTCCTTCGCGGCCGTATTGTCAATCATCTGGGTCAGCAGTTGACCCGCGCGGCCAACGAAGGGCAACCCTTGCTCATCTTCATCTGCCCCGGGCCCTTCCCCCACGAATACCAATCGCGATTTCTCGTTGCCGGAACCGAATACGATCGACATTCGTTTTTCCGAAAGCCGGCAACGCTGGCAATCGCCAATATCGAGCCGGATCTGATCGAGCGAATCTTCTGCCGGAACGAGCGACGGAAGCACAGTTAACTCTTCGACCGCTCCTGATTCCTCGGGTTTCTGCGCTGGCTCTCTCCGATAAATGCTCTCAAAGCCTAAATCCCGATACAGTTCGAGATAACTGCGAATCTGCTCGCGCGTCATGATCGCGTTATGACTCACGCTATGGGTTCTGCTGTGCTCAGCGAAAGGCGCAACATCGCTACCTGGTCCAGAATACTTTCTGCGACGTCGCGCTTCTCTCCCGGCCCGGCATGGACCGTTCGGCCCGAGCGCGTGATGATATCCACCTCGTTCAGGTCCGATTCAAAGCCGAGTCCATCCCGGTTTACTAGGTTGGCAACCAGCATGTCGCAGTGTTTCGCTGTCATCTTACGGCGAGCTTCGCTGAGCAGGTTCTCGGTTTCGGCCGCGAAGCCAATCAGCAGCCGGTCTCCCTTCCTCTGTCCAATCTCGGCCAGAATGTCTGGCGTAGGATCCAACTCAAGAGAGAGCCGGGCAGCCGTTTTCTTCAGCTTCTGTTTAGACACCTCGGCCAAATAATAATCCGCCACCGCCGCGCTCTTGACGATCATCGTGCTTTGTTCCAGCTTCTCGAGAACTGCCTTGCGCATGTCCTGCGCACTTTTGACGCGGACTACTTCGACGTTGGCAGGGGCCGTTAAATTCACCGGACCGGAAATTAGCACAACGCGAGCGCCGCGCCTGGCCGCTGCCTCAGCTATAGCGAAGCCCATCTTCCCGCTTGAACGGTTGCTGATGTAGCGAACCGGGTCCAGTGCCTCCTGCGTCGGGCCGGCGGTAACCAGCACCGATTCACCGGTAAAATCTTTCTTCTGCTCCGCCAGTAGATCAAGCTCAGCCGCGATGCGCGCCGGGTCGGGCAACCGCCCCGCGCCCACGGTTCCGCAGGCTAACCATCCGTCCTCCGGATCGACCACAAAGCAGCCCCGCCCGCGCAGCGTTTCCAAATTCTTCTGTGTTGCCGGATGCTCCCACATGGCAGTGTTCATGGATGGCGCGAGAATAACCGGGCCGGTGAACGCCAAGTGAAGAGTTGTCAGGAAATCATCGGCCTGTCCGCTTGAGAACTTAGCCAGCAGGTCGGCGGTGGCGGGCGCGACAATCAGCGCCTGATGCTTCTGCGCTACCGCGATATGCTCCACCGCGCTCTCGAGCGTCGCGCTCGCGCTCTCCTGATCGAACAGATCGGTGATTACCTTTTGCCCGGTAAGCGCGGCGAACGTCAACGGCTGAACGAACTCCCGAGCTGCATGCGTCATCACAACCTGAACCTCGTGGCCCCTCTGCTGGAGTTGCCTGACTAATTCAGCGGCCTTGTAAGCGGCTATCCCGCCGCCCACCCCTAAGACGACGCGCATGAGGAATCAGTTATTCCGCCGGAAGCTGCTCTTCTTCCCGCGTCAGGTCGGTGTAAGGCACCAGCCCGCGGCGGGTCTCTTCCATCGCCAGGCTGGTCGGCTTCTTGTTTGCAGCAGGCAACACGCTACGCTGCCCGTTTTGCAACTGGCGCGCGCGCTTCGCCGCTACAATGATGAACCGATAAGTACTTGCATTCTCATCTTCCGGAATGCTGTGCATTGCGTTTGCTCTGGGTTTATCTGCCATAATTCTCCTTCAACGGACGCCTCAACGAAACAACGAGGGCGGCCTTTCCTCAAAACTCTTCAGAATCGGCCGGATCTGCTCTTCCATCCGGACCCGTCGAATCCGCTCCGCCCGGATAATCGCCGCCAGCGTTGCCGTGGATTCTTCCACCCGATGATTCACCAGTACGTAGTCGTACTGTTTGTAATTACGCAATTCATCCGCGGCGTCTTTCAACCGGCGCTGGATGACTGCCTCTGAATCTTCTGACCGGGCTCGCAACCGCTGCTCCAATATGTCACGCGAGGGCGGCAGAATGAAGATCGTAACAGCCTCGGGAATTCTCTCTTTCAATTGTCTCGCACCATTCACATCGATGTCGAGTATCAGGTCTTTGCCTTCCGCCTGGGCCTGCTCCAGTACTTCCCGATGCGTGCCGTAGAAGTTTCCAAAGACCTCGGCGTGCTCCAGAAACTCGCCGTGTTCGATGCGTCTTCTGAACTCCTCAGGAGTGATATACACGTAACTCTCACCCGGCTTTTCGGTGCCGCGGGGTCCGCGGGTTGTATACGAAACCGAGAATCGAAGTGTTCGGTCGCTCGCCAGCAGCCGTGAAACCAGCGTGGATTTTCCTGATCCGGAAGGCGCGGAGATGATAAGAACTGTCGTCATGCGATCGGAAGTGTTTTCGAGAGCATCCTCGCTCAGCAGCGAGGTGGCAAGAGGCAAGCTATTCAAGATTGAGCGCCTGTTCCCGTATCCTCTCGATATTAGCCTTTACCGCTAGACCCAGTTTGGTGATCCGAACACCGGGTTCGCCGCCGTTCGCGCTCTTTGCCAGCGCCGTGTTCGCTTCGCGGTTCATCTCCTGCAGCAGAAAATCGAGCCTTTTGCCGACTTCTCCCCCTTGCGCTAAAGTCTTTGTCAGCTCTTCGGTGTGAACTCCCAGCCGGACGATCTCTTCCTGGATATCTGTCCGGTCCGCCAGCAGCGCAGCTTCCTCCGCCAGCCTGCTTTCGCTGATCGAAGCATCCCCCAGCAGCTCAGCCAGCCTCTCGTGCAAACGCAATTGAAAATGCGGCAGCGCTTCAGTCCGGATTGCGGCAATTTCCTTAGTAGCGCGCTCGATCTCTTGCGCCTGCCTCGTCATTTCTTCTCTTAGCTGCGCCCCCTCTTGCTCGCGGTATCGGTTGAGTGCTCTTGCGCAAGCCGTTACGCCCGCCAGCAATTCCGGCAGGAACTCTCCCGGCAAATCGGCCGCTTGAGTTTCGTCAACTACTCCGCGCAATGTGAACAGCACGTTCAAGTCTGGGGGCGCGTCTAGACCGAATTCACTCGACGCTTGCCGGAAAGCCGCCACGTACCGCGCGAGCGCCTCCCGGTTAAACGAGACTGGCCCTTCGGGCTCCAACCGGCTCAACGCGAATCGCACTTCCACGTGCCCGCGCGCGATACTCTGCTTGAGGAGGCTGCGTACCTCGTTCTCAAAAGCCGCAAACTCATGGTTGGTATGGAAGTGCAAGTCAAGACCGCGATGATTCACGCTCCGCAGGGTCACCGTCAGCTCTCCCCAGCTCGTCTGCGCGCGCTCGGCGGCGAACCCCGTCATGCTTCGCACCGGGCCTTTTTCCTCGCGCATAAAATTCAGTGTAGTCTCAGGGCCGGGGGTTTCGATACGTTAGGGATCAGTGCAGCCCCCAGTGGAGAGGCCTCCCGCTTAACACTGGACCGCTGCCAGTTTTCGGCGGCACAGATAACCTAGTTCTTTATGCAATTCGTTACCGTCGACTCCTGGCCTCCTGGGCAACGGGTCGACTATCGCCAGGATCTCGAGACAGGAAACGTGCTGTATTTTCCAGCAACGCCATTTCTCATTCCCGCCGAAGCGCAGGAATTTTTGCGGCGCCTCAATTTTGCGGGCGGTGCGATCCATAAGAACATCGCTTACCGTCCTGCGGTCGATCAAGTGACTGGCATCGAAGGCCAGGGCTTACAGAGCGCGCGTTTGCTCGAAATTATGCGTAACTACTCGCGCGCGGTCGTGCAGTTCGCCACGCATTTGCTTCCCGAATACGCCGCCCATTGGAAGTTGGATTTTGCCAGCTTTCGCCCGCTTGAGGAGAACGGCCGTGATCTGCCGCTGAACAAGCGAAACGATCTCCTGCACACTGACGCCTTCCCTTCGCGGCCCACCAATGGCGATCTCATTTTGCGCGTCTTCACTAACATTCATCCGTCCAAGACTCGCGACTGGATCACCACCGATCCATTTCCTGTACTCGCAAAAGAATACGCGCGCGAGGCAGGGCTCAACCGCATCGCCGCAACTGCTCACTCCTCCGCTGGACGGCTTCTGCATCGCTCGGCTCGTGTTCTCAAAAAGGTCGGTCTGCCCGTCGTCCCTCGCTCTGCTTACGACCGCTTCATGCTGCATTTTCACGAATACCTGAAGCGTAATGCCGATTTTCAGGCCAACTGCGTCAAGTATCGCTTCGATTTTCCGCCCGGATCCACCTGGCTCACCTTTACCGACGTTCTGCCGCACTCCGTGCAAGCAGGCCAGCACGCACTGGAACAGACGTTTATCATTGCGCGCAACACGCTGGCTCATCCCGAGAACTCCCCGGTTAGCGTTCTTGAGCGGATCTGTGGGCGCGCTCTGCTGACGGCCTAAATAGTCTTTGTCAAAGTTAGCGATAGGAGTCTGTAGATCGGCGATCATGCGCTGGCCGGCGATCTACCTCGCCAGCCACCACTTGCGAAAAGCCAGCCACTGCTCTCCCCCCGCAGCTTTAATCAACTTTTTGGTGTTCCAGTAAATCGCTTCGCGCAATAGTGTTTGCCGGTCCTGTCTTGCGTAGTTGGCGGCGAGTTCCGAAGGTGAGGCGCGTTGCAGTCCAAAGCGCCCGATCACCACGCAGTTCGCAACGTCCTCCGAACGCATTACAGGTTCCGAGTTGAACAGCGCCCGAATGCCCGCTTCGGACGCAAACTCCGCTACCCGCCGTGAATAAAAGCCTCCCGGCACCGACCCTGTCGCGACTCTTGTTCCTAAAATGTCCTGCAAAGTTTGCACGCTTCGTTCCCATTCGCCCCGCAGCTCCGCATCTGCCAAGTGTGAAAGCCGGCGTGGATGCGAACACGAATGCGATCCGACGACGTGACCCCGAGCATGCAGATCGCGAATCGCCGTCGCATCCACAAAAGCCGCGGAACCGATGAAGTTCGTGGTGACAAAAAAGTGGCCTTTCCAGCCTCGCCGGTCGAGCATATTGGCCGTCGCGGTAGCGCTCGTTCCCCCATCATCGAACGTCAGGAACACCGGGACATCGGAGCGAATTGCCGGCCGTGCAAGCACCTCGACGATTGTTGCGACCGGAAGATTGCCAGTTGCTGCGATCGCCTCCAGGTGCCGCTCGAAGTTTTCTGTCGTGAGTTTGTAAATCTCTGCATCCGAGCCGCCAAAGCCACTTTCCGTCGAACGCCCGGCCCCCGTGACATCGTGATACAGCAGCGCGACTGCTTTCATCGGCTGCCGGTACCCGCCGCCGCACTCCGCTTCCACGCAAGATAGCGTGTCAGCCACGGCTGCCCCCAGGCCGCCGAATCCCGTCCCGCTGTCGGTATTGGGATGGCTTCTCCCCGATAGATCTCTTCCAACTTCGTCTGAATCGCGTCCAGATTTTCAAATACCACCCGGTCCTGGATAACGACGTGCGACTCCTTGAGCTCGTTGTATGGATACGAGAAGTAGCCGAATACGGGCCCCGTGTCGACACCTTTATCGATCCGCAGCAGGGTCATGCCTACCCGATCCAAATCACGTCGTGCCAGCGCCCAGAAGCAGCCATGCGCATTGCGGTACTCCGGGCAAATCCCCGGATGCATGACAAAAGTGCCAATTCGCGGAATGCTGAAAATTCTCTCGAAGAGCAGGGTTTTGCAGCGCGCGATCATTATGTCGGGAGCAGCGTCGCCTATGAATTTCTGGCTTTCCGTGGAGTTCGGACTCACTGTGATCAACTCCGGTGCTCGGCAAGCCGGGAAGCGCTCTTCGATCTTCCGCAGCATTTGCCGTTCGATCTCTGCGTCGTGTGCCGCCAACCTCAGCTTGTAATACAGCCGGAACGCGAGCACGTCGGCGAACCTGAGCAGGCCGATCCTCTTGATCTCCCGCCGGATTCGCGCGCGCATTCTGGCCGCTTCCTCACGGATCACCACCACTCCACCCAGCTCCGAAAACGACGCCAGCCAGCGCGCCATCCCCACCCGGTTCAGCGCCTCTTCTTCATGACAAATTAATACTGTTCGCATGACCTCCGGCGAACTCCATTCTACAAGTTACACTGAGTTTCGAGCCGCGTGGACGCGCACTTTCGCCGTGCCGCGTCGGCTAAGAGCCTGCGCTCCCGATGCTGCGAACCGTACGCGCTACTCGCTATGTAACACCGCTTCGCGAGGGCGGTTCGCTCCCCGCAATCGTGGAAGCGGATGACCTGGGATTATACGTGCTCAAGTTCCGCGGCGCCGGGCAAGGGCCGCTCGCGCTTGTGGCCGAGTTGCTCGCTGGCGAAATTGGACGCGTGCTCGCCCTGAGCGTCCCCGAACTCGTGCTCGTCGAAGTCGATGAGGCGCTCGGGCGCAACGAACCGGACGAAGAAATCCGAGATCTCCTGCAGGCCAGTGTGGGGCTAAATCTCGCGCTCGATTACTTGCCCGGCTCAGTGACCTTTGATCGGGCCGCAGGCGACGCAGCAGATCCAGACCTGGCCTCGCGCATCGTTTGGTTCGACTCTTTTGTCACGAATGTCGACCGCACCGCCCGCAACCCGAACCTGCTTTACTGGCATAAGTCGCTCTATCTCATAGATCACGGTGCAGCTTTGTATTTTCACCACAACTGGCACGATGTTGCACGCATGGCAGCCACCCGTTTTCCCGCGGTTCGGGAACACGTGCTGCTTCCCTGGGCCACACAATTAACGCAGGCCGATGCCGAACTCCGGCCAGTGCTTACGGAGGAGGTCTTTGCGAGCATCACCTCCTGGGTGCCGGATGAGTGGCTGCTGCCGGCTCCGGGGATCAACACACCGCCAGAGAAGCGCGCCGCGTACGTCGATTTCTTCCGCCGCCGGCTAGCGTCGGCGCCGAACTTCGTCGAGGAGGCCGTGAGTGCCCGCGCTCAGCTCTTTTGACTACGCTGTACTGCGCGTCGTGCCGCGCGTAGAGCGCGAGGAATTTCTCAACGCAGGCGTCATCCTGCTCTGCATCGAACGCGGATTTCTCTCCGCTCGTCTTCATCTTCGAGAGGAACGTTTTCGCGCCATCTGGCCAGACCTGGATCTAGGAGTAGTGCGGTCGCATCTCGAAGCCTGCGCCAAAATCTGCCAGGGCGATGAGAACGCCGGGCCCATCGCGCATTTGTCAAAGCGCGAACGATTCCACTGGCTCGTGGCGCCTCGCAGCACCATGATTCAAGTGTCGCCTGTTCACAGCGGCCTATGTGAAAACCCGGCGGCGACTCTCGACAAACTGTTCCACGAGCTGGTCTGATCAGCGCTCATCGAGTATGTCCCGCGGCGGCGCATAATTGAGCTTCCAACCGTAATCGAGCAGCCGCTTGGCCGCCAGTCCAAAATCGGAAACGAGCTCGACCAACTGCCGCGACCGGCACTCTTTCGGATGCAGCGCGCGCGTCGTAACAAACGATGTAAGTTTTAGGAATTCGGCAATCTCGCTGCCGGCGTACCGGTCATAGCCTCGCGGAAGACGGGTGAGAGCATTCTCGTCCGACAAACGGAGCTCACTTTTGGCGAGCGACTTCACCATGCGTAGAAACTCCGCCGGACTCTTTACCATCGAGTCCCGCCAGGCCTGCAGGAACGGACGCTCCGGCATCCAGAACCCCGCCGCTACAAAAGACTCGTCAGGAGACACGTGGATATAGACCTCGCCATGGCTCGAAACCCCCGGTGAGCCCGCCAGACTGGCGCTCACATGAGTCTTGAAGGGCCGCTTATCCGCGCTGAACCGGATATCGCGATAGACGCGCATCACCGGACTCTTCTCTTTGGCGTGAATCAAGAGCCCGCGCTTCCGGCACTGCGCGGCCGCTTCCACGACCAGCAGTTCCATGGGCCGCTTTACCTGCGCTTCATAAACCTGTTTTCTTTCCCGGAACCAGTCGCGATCGTTGTTCTCTTTTAGATCTCGCAGGAACTGCAGACCTGCTTGCGGAAAGCCCTGAAACGCGCCGGTGGCGCCATCAGATATAGCCGTTTTCTGTTTAGCCATCGCTACTTAGTAAAGTATCCGAAGGCCACGCACCTCTTGACTATCTGCAATCGGCAGGAGTATTGTAGATAGTCAAGAGGAGCTTTCGTTTGGGTAAGCCTACTGACCTGGTCCAGGGCACGCTTGATCTCCTGATTCTGAAAACTATCTCGCTCGAACCCATGAACGGGTGGGCGATCGCCAAGCGGATCGTCCAGGTCTCGAATGATGTTCTGCAAGTGCAGCAGGGCTCCTTGTACCCGGCTTTGCATCGTCTCGAACATCAGGGTTGGATTAAGGCCGAGTGGAAGGATTCCGCGAACAATCGCCGCGCCAAATTCTATTCATTGACCGCGGCCGGTCGGAAGCAACTCAAATCCGAACTTCACAACTGGCAGCGCTTATCAAAGGCAATCGGATTGGTTATCGAAGCGACGTAGGAGACACGATGCGTTGGACGGCAAGATTGCGAATGCTTTTCCAATCGTTATTTCGGCGGCAGCAAAGCGAGGCTGAGCTCGAGGCCGAGATGCGAGACCACCTGCAACAAGAGATCGAAAGCAACATCCGGGCCGGCATGACGCCCGAGGAAGCCGCGTATGCAGCGCAACGCCTGGTCGGCCCCGTTTCTCTATATAAAGAGGAATGCCGGGACGCGCGCGCTACCCGAGCTTTTGAAAATCTTGGGCGTGATGTGCGCTATGCCGCTCGCATGCTCCGCCGCAATCCGCTTTTTACTGCAATTGCCATCATCACTTTGGCCCTCGGCATTGGCGCGAATACGACGGTGTTCACGTTTGTCGAGAATATTCTGCTACGCTCGCTGCCGGTTCACGATCCCAAACAGCTCCTTTCACTGAACTGGGGCGAAAGCGTCAACATGTCGTACCCGAACTACCTCGATTTTCGCGATCGGAACACGGTCTTTTCGAACCTGTTTGCCTGCCGCATGAACCTGGTGAACATGAGCTTGCGAGCGCGCGAGAGTTTCCTGGTATGGGGCTACGAAGCCAGCGGCAATTATTTTGAGACGCTCGGCGTAAAGCCGCTGATCGGCCGCTTCTTTGGACCGGCCGAAGATGACAAGCCGGGCGCCCATCCGGTGGTTGTCATCAGCTATCGCTATTGGAGAAGCCACTTCGCCGCCGATCCCAATATTGTGGGAAAAGCTATCAAGCTCGACGGCTATTCTTTCACCATTATCGGCGTGGCTCCGCCCTCATTCGGCGGAACCGAGTTGATCATCGCTGGAGATTTTTGGGTCCCGATCAGCATGGAACTCGAGGTGGAACCTGGCAATGACTGGCTCCACTCGCGCTTTGCCGGAGACATCTGGACAATGGGCCGTCTGAAATCCGGAGTCTCTCGCGCCCAGGCCGAAGCGGATCTCAACCGGGTCGCTCGACAACTGGCCCGTGAATATCCCAACACATTCGATCCGAGGGCGAGGTTCCACTTGACACGCCCGGGCCTGATCGGTGGGGCTCTTCGAAAACCGATTACCGGCTTCGGAGCTGTGCTTACGAGCATTGCTGCCGCGGGGCTTCTCCTGGCCTGCATCAATCTTGCGGGCATGCTGCTGGCTCGCGCCTCCGACCGCCATCGCGAAATCGGCATTCGCCTCGCTCTAGGCGCAAGCCGGTATCAATTGCTGCGTCAACTGATGACCGAAAGCCTGCTGCTGGCGTTGAGCGGCGGCGTGGTTGGCTTTGCGATTGCCCTTGGAGCGTGCCGCCTCTTCAGTTCCTGGCATCCCGCTTTCGACATTCCTTTCACCACGGCACTTCGCCCCAACACGACCGTCCTATGCTTTACGTTGGTTGTGGCTCTCTTGACAACCGTTCTCTTCGGTTTGGCGCCCGCGCTGCAAGCTGTGCGAATCGACTTGATCCCGAGCCTCAAGAACGAGCTTGTCTCGCGCCGCTTTCGCCACTTTAGCGTTCGTGACCTCCTGGTTGCCGGTCAGATCGCGCTCTCGGTAATTCTGGTCATCAGTTCCGTGCTGGTAGTGCGGAGTCTGCAGCACGCGCTTACACTGAATCTCGGCTTCGACCCGAACGATGCTGTCTCGCTTTCTTTTGATTTAAGGCTGAAAGGCTACAGTCAGGAACGCAGCCGGCAATTTGACACAGATTTGCTTCGCAGGGTCTCGGCGCTGCCCGGGATCGAGTCGGTAGGCATCATCAACAATTTGCCGCTCCACATAGACCACGAAAACAATGGGGTCGTTTCGCGCACCGACCGACCGGTACCCAAAGCAGCCGACGCACGCGGTGCAATCATCTACAACATCTCTCCGGGCTACCTTCAGGCCGCGGACACGAAGCTTCTCTTCGGACGCGACTTGAACAGTTTCGATCGGCAGGGCGCCCCGCCTGTGGCCCTCGTCAACCAAGCACTGGCCCATGTGTTGTTCGGTGATGAGAACCCATTGGGCAAGCACGTGCGCCTGAGCCTGGATCGGGCCGACAAAGGAGTCGAGATCGTGGGCGTGGTAGGGACCGGGCAATATGAATATCTGGGAGAGGCTGCGCATCCCGCTGTTTTTCTGCCGATTGCACAGACTGGGACTGACTGGACGACGCTGGTGGCCCGCACTCGGCTGCCCGCCCAACAAGCCACTGACCTGTTGCGGAAGACGGTCCTCGATCTCAATCCGGAACTGAGCTTTTCGAATACCGGCAGCCTCAAAGACCAACTAGCTCTGCCGCTCTTCCCGGCTCGTGCCGCGGCGATCGTGCTGGGCATCTTCGGCGTGCTCGCAATGGTACTGGCGGCGACTGGCTTATTCGCTTTGGTGGCCTACGCAGTCGCGCGGAGAACCAGAGAAATTGGCATTCGCATGGCCTTGGGCGCGCAACCGGTTCAAGTCCTGTCTTCCGTGCTGACACGCACGCTGGTACTTTGCGCCGTTGGGATCTTGCTTGGAACACTCGTCACGCTGGCGGCCGGACAACTGCTTTCGGCGGTCCTGTATGGCGTGAGTCCGCGCGACCCGGCTACTTACGCGATCGCACTTGTGCTAATGACGGCAGTCGCGCTGCTCGCGTGCTGGAATCCTGCCGCTCGCGCGGTTCGCATCGATCCGGCTACGGCGTTGCGCGAACAGTAGCTTCTCCCCATTTACACTGGTGATAACGCCCCCTGAAACCGGCACGGCGGCTAACGAACCGCATTTCATCCTCGTTCGCTGCGCAAGTTGGGAAGCTTTGCCTTGTCTCATCACGTGTTCCTGCTATCGCCTGCCAAAGCGGGTGGCCCCCGGTTCGAGATGTTACTGCGCAAGCAGGCGCGCTTCGATCTCGCGGAAAACCTTCGCCAGCAAACAGCGACCATAGGCGAGGTCTACACCTTCATCAGCGGATTGTATTTTCGAGGCAAGATAGCCTATGCCAACGCATTCCCTGCCGCTCCTCCCGAAATCCCTCCTGCTCTGGTCATCGTGCCTGGTGCAGGTCTTGTTCCTCCGGATACTCCCGTGACCATCGAGCAGTTGCTCGCCATAGCGGACATCCCGGTCGACGAAGGTAACGAAGCCTACCGGCGAGCTCTGTTAGAGGCAGCACGATTGCTCGATCAGCACGCCGGGTCAAACTGCCTATACGTCCTGCTCGCCAGCGTCGCCAGCGCTAAATATACAGCGCCCCTGCTCGAAGTGTTTGGCGAGCGTCTGGTGTTCCCGGCCGATTTCGTCGGCCGTGGAGACATGAGCCGGGGCGGACTCATGTTGCGTTGCGCGCATTCAGGAATTGAACTGTCGTATGTCCCGGTGCAGGGAGCCGTACGGCACGGCGCTCGCCCACCCAGGCTCGAGAGATGGCGGAAGCAATAATCTTCGTCGGTTTGCAGGGGTCCGGCAAGACAACGTACTTCATCGATCATTTCGCGGCCACGCACGAGCACGTGAGCCGTGATGTCCAGCAGACGGCAGAGCGTGAAATGGCGCTGATGCGTGAGTGCCTCGCGTCCGGGCGCTCGTTCGTGCTGGACAATACAAATGCCACACGCAAGGTACGCGCGCCTTACATTCGGGATGCGAGGGCGGCTGGTTTCAGCGTGCTCTCCTACTTCTTCGATACGCCTGTTCGCACCGCAATCGGACGTAACAATCACCGCAAAGACAAAAAGCCGGTTCCCGTTCCCGCAATCCTGCGAGCTGCGAAAAGACTGGAGCCTCCTTCCGTCGAAGAAGGAATCGATGAGATCCGGACGATCAGGGCCGAGAATGCGGGTCCGGATCGAGGTACTTGAATGAACCATTGCTTGGCTGCGGCGCCCGTCTTCACACGCCAGCTAATCGTTACTGATATATTCTTGGGACCTCATTGAAGGAGACGGTCCCATGCTGACGGAAATCTTAGGACGTATCCCAAGAATCTGGGCCGAACGCGTGGAAGGCTCTGCAAGCCGACTCTGTTTTTCGGAAGTGTAGCATGCCTCCTTATTTCTACAGGTTCCGCTTTTGCCGGGAGCACTGCTGCAATCTGGGGAGGCGACACTGGAAATTGGTTCGGCCCATCGGGAACAACGAACCGGTCCTGCATCGCATCAGGCGTTAGTTTCTCTTGTGGTCCGCCGAATGGTGCCGGATGGACAGCCGATATCGGAACTGGCTCCGGCTCGGATCCCTCACCGGTATAGTAGTCGTAAATGCGCCGGTGAATCTTCCAAGTGGCGTTTCGCTCGGTAATGGCGCCCCGGGAAATTTGCAGGTATCCTCCAGTCGAACACGCTAACAGCAGGAACTATCGATATCGGGTTCTCGGGTCCCGGGACCAGCACTCTCATAATTTCAGGCGGAGGGGACGCGCTGTCGTCAGCAACAGTGGAACAATACGTTTTTACAAATAGGGCTCGGCTCAAACGGCACGCTAAGCGTTCAGAAGGGCGGAGTGATCAACGAGTCGTTGGGAACCTACATAGGGAATTTCGGGGGTCCAGGAATTGCCACTGTGGACGGCGCCGGTTTGCAGTTGAACAGCTCAAGTCAACTGGTCGTAGGTTCCGGCGGGCCGGGACCCTGACAATTCAAAACGGCGCTGCCGTCTCCAACACCACAGGGGTGATAGGTTCATCGGCGAGAGCGTCCGGCAGGACTGAAGCCGCGTGACGTTCGAGTGGGATGCGGGAAAAGCCGCGGCAAATCTGACAAAGCATCATACTTCGTTTGAAGATGCCGCAACGGTGTTTCTCGATCCGCTTGCGATCACTTTTCCTGATCCGGACCACTCAGTGGAGGAGCGAAGGGAGATCACAATCGGACATACTATAAAGGAGCAGCTCGTTTTTGTTTCCCATTGCGAACGGTTGGGCCGAATCCGAATCATTAGTGCCCGGTTGGCTACTCGGTTGGAGCGTAGGCAATATGAAGAAACAGTTGGCTAAGACAAATCGCGACGCTTTGCGAAAAGAGTATGACCTTTCGGTGCTCAAGGGCGGAGTACGGGGAAAATATTATCAGCGGGCTAAGGCGAGTACGAATCTGGTACTCATCGAGCCGGACCTCATAAATCTATTTCCCGACAGCGAGTCCGTAAACCGTGCGCTGCGCCTTCTGGCCGAGATTGCCAAGATGACAACTCCAAAACGGCGATCGCGGAGCTGATCCTTTCAGCTTCGCGCGAACGGTAAGCCAAACTCCCCCAACCCCCACCTCCAGTTACACTGGTAGTAATCTCTCAAAACTATGCTCGATGGCGCACTCGCCAAGGTATTTGGCACCAAACACGACCGCGAAATCAAGCGCATCGGTCCGCTTGTCGTCGCGATCAACGATCTCGAGCCCGCATTGCAGAAGCTGTCTGACGCTGAACTTGCCGCTAAAACCCAGGATTTCAAACAGCGGCTGGCAAACGGGGCCGCGCTAGACGACATCCTTATAGAAGCTTTTGCCGTTTGCCGCGAAGCCGCCCGCCGCGTGTTGAACATGCGCCACTTCGATGTTCAATTGATCGGCGGCGTCACTCTCCACCGCGGCCGCATCGCCGAAATGAAAACCGGCGAAGGCAAAACGCTCGTAGCCACCCTGCCGAGTTACTTGAACGCGCTCGAGGGCAAAGGCGTTCACATCGTAACCGTCAACGACTACTTGGCCCATCGCGATTCCGATTGGATGGGCCGCATCCATCGCTATCTGGGGTTGACGGTCGGAACCATCGTGCACGATCTCGACGACAGCGAGCGCCGGGCGGCCTATAACTCCGACATCACGTACGGCACCAACAACGAGTTCGGTTTCGATTACCTGCGCGACAACATGAAGTTCCGCCTGGAGGACTACGTTCAGCGCGACTTTAACTTCGGGATCGTCGACGAAGTCGATTCTATCCTGATTGACGAAGCGCGCACGCCGCTCATCATTGCCGGCCCGAGCGAAGAATCTACCGACAAGTATTACAAGGTCAACCGCATCATTCCCGCCCTCGAACGCGGCGAAGTCATCGAAGGCAAAGAACCCGGTCAGTCGTACACCACCGGAGATTTCACTGTTGACGAAAAGCATCGCAGCGTCGCCCTCACCGAACAGGGCGTGCTGAAAGTTGAGAAATTGCTTAACACCGGCAATCTTTACGACCCCGCCAACATCGAGATGAATCACCACGTGCAACAGTCGTTGCGCGCGCACATTCTCTACCAGCGGGACCGCGATTACGTGGTGCAGGAAGGTCAGGTGATCATTGTCGATGAGTTCACCGGACGGCTCATGCCGGGGCGCCGGTGGAGCGACGGTCTGCACCAGGCCGTCGAGGCTAAAGAAGGCGTCAAGATCGAGCGCGAAACCCAAACCCTGGCCAGCATCACCTTCCAGAACTTCTTCCGCATGTACAAGAAGCTGTCGGGCATGACTGGCACTGCGGATACCGAAGCGGCCGAGTTCAGCAAGATCTACAATCTCGAAGTCACTCAGATTCCCACCAATCGCCCGTTGATTCGCCTGGAAAATCCGGACGTTGTCTATCGCACCGAAGAGGAAAAGTTTCGCAACGCCGCTAAAGGCATCAAGGACGCGAACGAGAAAGGGCAGCCGGTTCTCGTGGGCACGATTTCAGTCGAGAAATCCGAAAGACTGTCCGGCATCCTTAAAAAGATGGGCGTCAAGCATGAAGTGCTGAACGCGAAGAATCACGAGCGCGAGGCCCACATCGTGGCGCAGGCGGGACGCAAAGGTGCTGTTACCGTCTCCACCAATATGGCCGGCCGCGGCACCGATATTTTGTTGGGCGGCAATCCGGACGTTCTGCTGGAAGACAGCCTCAGAAAATCGGGCAAATCTCCCGAAATGCTGCCTCCTGCCGAACTGCAAGCGATAAAAGACCAGGTCACAAGAGAGCTCGAAGCGGAACGCAAGGAAGTTATCGCGCTAGGCGGTCTGCATATTCTCGGCACGGAACGGCATGAATCCCGCCGCATCGATAATCAGTTGCGTGGACGCGCCGGACGCCAGGGCGATCCCGGCAGTTCCCGTTTCTATCTCTCTCTGCAAGACGACCTGCTGCGTATCTTCGGGGGCGAGCGCATGCAGAACTTGATGTTGCGCCTCGGCATGGAAGAAGACGTGCCGATCGAGTCGAAGCTGATCACGCGCCGCATCGCGGCCGCTCAGGAAGCCGTCGAAGCCCAGCATTTTGCCTCCCGCAAACACGTCCTTGAATATGACGACGTGATGAACAAGCAGCGCCAGGCCGTCTACAGCATGCGGCGGCAATTGCTCGAGGGCACCAATCAGAAGGAACGCATGGTCGAGATCGTGCACGGCATAACCGGCAGTTTCGTCGACCAGTTCTGTCCCGACGCCGTCCGTTACGATCAATACGATCTGATCGGTTTGCAGACCGCTATCCTCAATCAGTTCGGAGCAAAGCTCGATCTGGAAGAACTCGCCGGGTTGAGCCGCGCTGAAATCGAAATCAAAATTAACGATGATCTGACCGAACGCTACGATGCCAAAGAGCGCATGGTCGGGCCTGACAACATGCGCCAGGCCGAACGCATCATCATGCTGAACGTGGTCGACAACCAGTGGAAAGACCACCTGCTCTCGATGGACCACCTCAAAGAAGGTATCGGTCTGCGCGGATATGGACAGAAGGATCCGCTGATCGAGTACAAAAAAGAATCGTTCACCATGTTCCAGGACATGATGGATCGCATTGAAGACGAAACCGTCAAGTTCCTGTATTTCATGCGCATCGAAACTGGCATGGGCGCGCCTCCGTTGCCTTATCCCGAGCAAGAGGAAGACGAAGATATCTTCGAGGGAGCCGAAACTGCCGACGCGGATGATTCGCCTGCTTCAGCGAGAGCACGGCACCTGGAGGCAGAGAGGCTTGAAGCTGAAAGGCTTGAAGCGCAGAGACGTGAAGCGCAGAAATCCGTCGTCGATCTGACTCGCAACATTCACCGCAAAAAAGACCGTGAGCTGGCCGATCTCCAGCTAACCGGCAGTAATGGAACTGGCAAGTCCGAACCGGCGTCGAATAGTAAGGGGCCGAAGGTCGGTCGCAACGATCTCTGCCCATGCGGCAGTGGAAAGAAGTATAAGAAATGTCACGGATGAGGCCGCGCCCCTCAGCGAGCCGAAGATTCAATAGGGGCAGCGGCATAGCACTGGCCGCGTTTCTTCTCTTTTCGTCAATACTCTTTGCTGACGATCAGGCTCTCTGGCGCGAGTACGGTCTGGTTCACTCCGAAACCGCTCCGCTCGGCCGAATGACACTGTCCAGTTATCAAATGAAAGATCCCACAGGCGCGCTCGCTGCCTGGGAATGGATTCGTTCGCCGCAGGGACACTCCTGTGATCTCGCACCGTTCTGCAACCAGCAAGGGAATCGTACTGTCATCTCGGATTTCAATTATGTGCTGGTTTTTGAACGCGGGCTGCCCAGCAAAACGGACGTTGCCGAAACCATGAAGCTGCTGCCAAACAAGCGCGATAGCTCCTTGCCTGCCATCTTGACCTTTTTGCCGACGCAGGGCTTCATGCCCAATTCTGCCCGGTACGTGCTGGGACCTGTCTCGCTGAATGCCTTCGCGCCCGAACTCGTTTCCTCCAAACCTGGTTTCGAGAGTGGAGCCGAAGCTCAAGTGGCCGATTACCGCATCGGCAAGAATGATAAGCCCGTGCGCCTCGCGATCTTTTATTACCCTACACCCGAAATGGCTCGCTTGCACTCAGCGGATCTCAAGCGATTGTCAGGCACGCACGTCAAGCGGTCGGGAGTTTTGGTTGCCGCCGCGCTGCCGCCCGCCACCGCCGAACAAAGCGACACGCTCCTGAGCCGCATCCAGTACGAAGCCAAAATCACCTGGAACGAAACCCCTCCGCCCAGCCCCATCAAGCCGCTCTATCGGCTTCTGGTGAACATTATTTATCTCAGTGTCGCGCTGAGCGCCCTCTGCCTATTGGCCGGCCTCATGTACGCCGGCATGCGCCTATACCGTAGGCGCTACGGAACGCTTGAAGCCGACGAATCGATGACTACACTGCATCTGACCGGCGACTAACAGGCGCTGTTCCTTTTCGCTCTCTGTCAGATCGATCAACTACATGGTTCTCTGGGCTCGACACGCAGGGTTGTCCGTTGTAGCGCTGGTGCTGCTGGCCGCAGACACGCAAACATCGGGTGTTCCGCGCGGATTCAGGCCCATCTTCAATGGCCGCAACTTGCAGGGATGGCACCTCAGCCGCACGGACCATCACGGCTCCACCCCGGAAGCGACTGTCGCGAACGGTGTACTGAATCTGAAAGAATCACCATACGGGCAAGGTGGATTACTGCTCACCGATAAGCGCTATGGAAATTTCGAACTCTACCTTGAAGTGAAAGCGCCATGGGGTTGTAACAGCGGCCTCTTTCTGCGCTCGACCGAGGGCGGCTCAGCCTATCAAATCGAATTGGACCAGGGCCGTGGTACCGGTAATCTGCTGGGCGAGAACCTGGAAGTGAGTCAGCCGGCAAAGGCAGATCGCCTACCCGTAGTGTGGAAGACAGGCGATTGGAACTCATTTCGCATTCGGATCGCAGGCGCAGCGCCGCATATCACCGAATGGGTGAATGGTGTCGAGATGTGGGACGTGCAGGAACCGCGCAACGACAAAATCGCCGGTGAGATAGACGGCATGATCGGCTTGCAAACTCACTGGGCCTCGCTTTATGAAGCGGCCCGGGATTCGTTCAACCTGCCGGGTAGCTGGCGTCCCGGAGCTGCCTATCGTTTCCGCCGGATAGCTATAAAGGATCTGCCTTGATGAGGACCGCGATCCCTATCTTGCTGGCGACTGCCGTCACGGGAGCGCAGCCCGGCGCGCCTCGCACTTACACAAATAGCATCGGAATCGAATTCGTGCGGATCGAGCCGGGAAACATGCAGGTAGCAGTTTTCAAGCCAAGCTGTCCAGCAGAGTCCGATGCTCAAAAAGAGATCGCGCCGGAGTTACGCTGGACACACGCGGACTACGCGCTGTGCCGTCAACTTGCCACTAGAGACTCTAGTTCCGGTTTCAGCGTGAGCATCAGTCGGCCCTTCTATCTGGGAAAGTTCGAGGTCACCCAAGCGGAATTTGCCAGGGTTATGAGACACAATCCCGCCATGTTTCAAGCCGCAAAGGTGCTAGACGACGCGGACCGTCATCCTGTGGAACAGGTTTCGTGGAATGATGCGCAAGCTTTCGTCCGCAAGCTGAATGAACTCGAGAAGACGCGCGCATACCGGCTTCCAACGGAATTCGAGTGGGAGTATGCTGGCCGGGCGGGTGGCCGGGGTCAGGTAGATTGGAATATCATTCGCCGCCAGGCGGTGCAGGGCTTGCGCGCCAAGCCGGGCTCGGGCCCGCCTACCACTAGTCGCGTGGGCTCCATGGAACCGAATGCGTGGGGTTTGTACGACATGCTCGGCAATGTGTGGGAGTGGGTGCAGGATTTCTACAATGACAAGATTTTCCCCGATCCCATCCCGCCGGCAAACGGCCGAGAACATGTACTCAAGGGCGCGGGCTTTTTGTCAGACGTGAAGAATGCGATTTATGCAACGCATGCCGCGGGGCCGGGTGACGGCTGGGATGTAGGATTCCGCATTGTGAAGGATATCGAGATACAGGATGCTCCGAGATGAAGCGCTGTTTTTTTCATCTCGCTACCCGAGTAGCCATAGCGGCCTTTTTCACGTTTTGCGCCATTGGCCAGGGGCGCGCTCCCGAAGCAGCCGCGCCAGGCCAAGCCCTTTTCGTGGCTAACTGCGCGTTTTGCCACGGCGCGGGTGCGCGGGGCGGCTCACAGGGAGGGCCGGATCTCGTTCCTTCTCCGATCCTACGAAACGACGTGGACGGCAAGCAGTTGTCCACCTTTCTCAAAGTGGGACGGCCTGACAAAGGCATGCCTGCTTTTCATTTGACCGGACAACAGGTCAAAGCGTTGTCCGCATTTTTGCACTCGGTTGTAGCAGCCAGTGCGGCGGGCCCTTCCCTCGGGAGCGAGATCCTAGTCGGTAATGCGTCGGCCGGCAAAGCCTTTTTTGAAAGCGGCGGCGGTTGCACGCGCTGCCACTCTATCGAACGTGATTTGAAAGGAATCGGCGCGAAGTATCCACCCCTGGTGCTGCAGGGTCGGCTTGTTTTGCCCAGAGGCAAAGGCGGTTACCCCGGGTTCGAAACGCCCGAGCAGCCATCGATCGACGTAACCGTAACCATGCTGGACGGCCATGCTCAATCGGGCTTGCTCCTGTTCCTCTCCGATTACTACGTCAGTTTCGTGGATGCGGCAGGCAATCGCCACACTCTACCGCGCTCGGGCGATGTTCCGAAGGTACAAGTGCAAGATCCGCTCACAGCTCATCTCGAGTTGCAAGCTAAGCTGACCGGCCAACAGATGCATGACCTCACGGCTTATCTGGCGAGCGTCAAGTGATCTTGAAAAGGCCGTTGAAGGTTGCAGTCGCGGCGCTGGCCGCGTGCGCCGTATTCGCGCAAAACGGATCGGATCTGTCGTCGCTCCGAAACCCTCCCACCAAGTCGTGGCCCACGTATCACGGAGATTATTCGGGGCGGCACTTCAGCCCGCTCCAACAGATCACAAGCGAGAACGTCAAGCATCTGTCGCTCGCCTGGGTTTACCGCACACACGTGTCTAGCGAGGGCGCGATACTCGGTGGCGATCCGAGGCAAAGCGCCGGGAGCGAAGGAGCAAAAGGACCTCTCATCAAATCCATTCCCTTGATGGTGAACGGTGTGCTGTACTTCTCCGTCCCTAATCACGCGTATGCGGTAGACGCGTATACAGGCCAAGAGATCTGGCATTTTATCTGGCGCGGACGCGGCGCCATCGGCAATCGTGGCATGGCCCTATGGGGCCGCTGGCTGTATTTCGAGACACCCGATAACAATGTTGTTTCGCTTGATGTGGCCACGGGTAAGGAGCGATGGCATAGGCCGGTGGTCGATCCGGATACGCCGCACTTTTCCACCATGGCTCCGGTGATCATCGGCAATCACGTGCTGACTGGAGTAGCCGGCGATTCCGGAAACAGTTCAGGTTGGCTCGAAGCCCGAGACCCGGAGACCGGCGCCGTGCAGTGGCGCTGGTATGCCACGCCCCGCGACGGCCAGCCAGGCGTCGAAACCTGGCCGAGCGCCGAGGCGGCGAATAATGGCGCAGGCGGTCCGTGGCAGCCACCTACTTACGATCCGGAGCAGAACCTGATCTATGTGACGACCAGTAATCCGGCACCCGTCTACATAGGCAAAACGCGGCCAGGTACGAATCTGTGGACGTCGTCTGTCGTGGCCCTGAATGCCGATACGGGCAAGCTCGTCTGGTACTACCAATTCTCGCCGCACGACACGCATGACTGGGATGCGACGGAAGTTCCGGTGCTCTTCAACGGTAGCGTGAACGGCCAGCCGCGCAAACTGCTGGGGCTGGCTCATCGGAACGGCTACTTTTTTGTACTCGACCGCAAAACTGGCAGAAACCTGCTGGTTAAGCCTTTCATCCCATCCGCCAACGGCTATCGTGGAGTGGATGCGAACGGCGTGCTGATTCCCGACGCCACGAAAGAACCGCAAGTGGGTGGCAGCTTGGTCTCGCCAAGCTCCGATGGCGCGGCGAATTACCCCGCGCCCTCATTCGATCCGGAGACCGGCCTCTTCTATGTCAATTCCACTCAATCCTACAGCATCTATTACGCAGATCCCGCCGCGAAGAATCCAGCCGGATCCGAAGACTCTGTAGAGTGGCACACCGGCCTTTTTCATTCGGCCTTGCTGGCGCTCGATTACCGAACGGGTCTTCCGAAGTGGCGGCACGACTATCCAGGTACGGGCTTCTGGTCGAGCACCTATCCGGGCATCCTGACCACTGCCGGTAAAGTTTTATTTACCGGCAACCCGAGCGGCGACTTCGTGGCGCGTGACGTGCGCAACGGCGATGATCTTTGGCATGCCGGCGTCGGTACCCAAATAACAAACAGTCCCATTACCTATCTGCTCGGATCTGTCCAATATGTAATCGCGGCAGCAGGCGACCAGTTATTCGCCTTTTACCTCCACTGACTTTTACTAACTGCAAACCCGCCTTTTCGAATCGTAGAGCAGCCTTCATTCCGTACAACAACATTTTTGAGTTTTTTGGCTTGACAGCACCCGGCTTATCGCTTAAAGTTTCACCTAAGTCCGCGTCGAACGCATCGGCGCGCTTGGGGTTGTTTTCTCGGGAGGGCTGCATGCGACAAACCAAGTTGTTGCCACACGCAACATTACGTGCGCTATCGCTGCGCCGGAATACCCGGCCATCAGTTGAAGGGGGTCCATGACGACACCGCTAGTTCGAGTATCGGCAATCCTTGCCTTTCTCCTTTCGTCATCTGTTTCCGCTTGGGCACAGTATCACGGCGGCTTCCAAGGCGTGGTGACAGATCCGTCTGGATCGGTTATTCCGGACGCCACCGTCACAGCTACGAACAAGGAAACAGGCTTCAGTCAGAGGGCCACGTCGAGCGGCAGCGGAGCGTATACGCTCAGTGCTCTGGCAGGCGGCTCCTATACGGTCTCGGTGGAAAAGACCGGCTTCACGAAAAAGGTTCTCGAATCCGTCGTGTTGCAGTCGGAAACGGTTCAGAGTCTAAACCTGTCCTTAGAGGTTGGCCAAACCGCCACTGTCGTCAATGTCGCTGCGGATATCGCACCCGTCATCGACACGGAATCAGCCGAAATCGGCGGCAACATCACGGCAAAGGATGTACAGAATCTGCCGTCCATTGGACGTGATCCTTACCAATTGATGCGACTAGCGCCCGGCGTGTTCGGCGACGGAGCGATCTCTTCGAGCGGCTCCGCCAGCAGCATTCCTGGAACAAGCATTGGCGCCGGCAATGGCATTTTCTCAGTGGAAAATGGCGTGCAAATGACCGCCAACGGATCGCGCCAGAATGCAAACAACTTCGAGATCGATGGCGTGCCGGTCAATAGCTCCGTCTGGGGCGGTGCGCCGGTGATCACTCCCAGCGAAGAGACCGTCAAAGAAGTAAAAATTATCGCGAATAACTACTCCGCTGAAAACGGACGAGGCAGCGGCGCCCAGGTCCAGGTTATCTCGCAAGCCGGCACGAACGAGTTTCATGGCAGCGCATTTTTTAAATGGCACCGCCCAGGCTTGGATGCGTTCAACCGCTGGAATGGCATGAGCGCCTTACAGGATGCGAGTGGTAATTGGTACCCAGTGGATAACCCACGAACGAAGGACACGCAGCGCTTCAATCAATACGGCGGCAGCCTTGGCGGCCCTATCCTCCATAACAAGTTATTCGCCTTCTTTGCGTACGAAACGCAGCGCAACCACTCTCAAAGCATTGCCACGGGTTGGTATGCCACCCCGCAATTCATCCAGAATGCGGCTACGCCAAACAGCGTTGCATCCAAGCTACTTGGCTTCCCTGGCGTCAGTCCTGTCTACAATCTCATCATTCCGGAAAGCTGCGCCGGTGTCGGTCTTTCCGCTTCTCAATGCCGAAATACCTCAAGCGGCGGTCTTGATCTAGGCTCGCCTCTCAAGAACGGACTCGGCAAGCCCGATCCAACGTTCGGCCAGGCAGCCACTCCCTACGGTATTGGTGGCGGCTTTGATGGTGTACCCGACGTTGAGTTCTTACAGACGAACTCGCCCAATATCAATAACAATGTGCAATATAACGGAAGGATTGACTACCATCCCACGCAAGTCGACCTGGTGGCGTTCAGCATCTACTGGACGCCGGTCTACAACGAGGACTACAACGGCCCGGCCTATGCAGCTAACCTCTACCAACATTACTCATTGGCCCAGGGCTGGAACGGAATTTGGGATCGCAATTTTTCAGCCAGCATATTGAACGAATTTCGCATCGGCGGTAGCGGCTGGAAATGGAATGAGCTGACTTCGAATCCGCAATTGCCGTTTGGCCTCCCCGATGCCAACTTTCTGCCGAACGGAGCAAATGATTATAACGGCTTCGGCAGCGGCAGCCAGTTACAGGGCTTTGGACCTCCCGGACCGAGCGTGTTCAATCAGTTCACTTACTCTTACCGCGACACTCTGACCTGGATTCGCGGCAGCCACTCTATTAAATTCGGCGCCGATATCACGCATGTCAAGTTCCTTGACACCGCGCCCTGGCAGGCGATCCCCGGCTACCAGTTCAATAACATTTGGGATTTCGCCAACGACGCGCCGTACTCCGAGACCGGTAACTTCGACCCTGTGACCGGCACACCGACCTCAGTCACCAAGAATTTACGTGACGACACGATCGCCTTTTTCGTTCAGGATGACTGGAAGGTGTCGCCAAGCCTGACCCTGAACTTGGGATTGCGTTGGGAAGACTTCGTTCCTCCAACCGAGACGAAGGACAACATCAGCAACGTCGTTTTGGGATCCGGAGCCGGCATTTTGACAGGACTCTCAATCAAGAAGGGCGGCAGCCTTTACAAGAACACCTACACCAACTTCGAGCCTCAACTCGGTTTCGCATGGAGTCCCACCACCACGGCGTTTGGACGTAAGTTCGTCGTTCGAGGCGGATTTGGCATGGGCTATAACCTGGAGCAGTTTGCCATTACATCTAACGGCCGTTTCAATCCCCCATTCCTGGACAGCCTCACTTTGTACGGCGGCAACATTCTCTACGCTCCAGGCTCCAATGAACACGATATATCCAGCTTCCCGTCGAATCCGATCGCCATTCAATCCTTTGGCAGCAACGGACTTCCGACCGGGGGTACCGGGCTCAATTTAACTGGCTTCCCGCAGAGTTTTCCTCCCGCTGTTACTTATCGCTATTCCTTTGAAACGCAGGTTGACCTTGGCCATAATTGGATGGCTTCTGCTGGCTATTCAGGCAGCCAGAGCCGTCACCTGACGCGCCAGTACAGCAATCTCAACTGGATCTACTTCCCCGCCCTCAACCCGGTCGTTAACAGTGTGGACTGGTACACCAACGATGCCAACTCGCATTACAACGCGCTGCTGACGGAAGTGCAGCACCGCTTCTCTTCTACTTTCGAGATCGATTTCCAATACAAATTCAGCAGATCAGTCGATGACGCCACTACGGATTACAGCACGGATCTATATCCCTGGAACCGATCCTACTCGTATGGTCCCTCTGACTTCGATGCTACGCACAATTACAAGATCTGGGGCCTGTACACACCGAAATTCACAAAAACGGGTCATGGCTTTATTGACAAAGCGTTCGGCGGGTGGACCATCAGCGGCATTATCAACGGCCACTCGGGGTTCCCGTGGACTCCGCAAATCACTCCCGGAGGCACGATTGAATATCCGAACAGCGGAATCGGTAGCCTGTTTCCGGCCAGCTATCTGGGGGGCGCCACAAACTTCTCTGGAAACGATACATTCGAAGCGCCGTTTGGCAACTTCCCGAAGAACGCTACGGCCGGACAGGCCTATTTCACTGTTCCTACCGCGGCACAGCTTGCTGCCGGTATCCCGCCCGCGCCAACCAATATTCATCGCAATATGTTTCGTGGTCCCAGGTATTTCGGCAATGATGCCCAGCTTGCCAAAGCGTTTGGACTTCCCAAGTTGCCGGTTCTGGGAGAAAACGCCAGGCTCGATCTGCAGGCTAACTTTTACAATCTGATCAATAAGTCAAACCTGCAGAACATCGGCAGCACGCAGAACTCGCTTCAAACCATCGGCGGACCACAGTTTGGCGTGGCGCAAGCTGGTCTGGCGGGCCGCATCATCGAACTGCAGGCGCGCTTCAGCTTCTGATTCTCACAAGAAGAACCTTGCTTGGCATTCGGCGCGTTTCCCGTCGCCGCATGCCAAATTCTTTTGGTAGATGTTTTTTTATCCTGATTGTTTGTTGCGTTTCGGCACATTCCGCAAGATTCTCTGCCTCTTTTTGTTCTCGCTTCGTGCCTTCTGCGAACCTCCTCAACAGTTCGATTCTGTAGCTGCGCAAGCGGCGCAGGCTCGTGATTCCGAAAACCTGGATGAAGCTGTCAAGCTGTATCGTCAGGCAGTTCAGTTGCGCCCGGACTGGGCGGAAGGCTGGTGGTATCTCGGCACCATTGCTTACGACCGCGGCCAATTTCAGGACGCAATGAAAGCACTCACCAAAGTGACAATGCTAGCTCCGCGGGACGCAAAAGCCTTCGCAATGCTCGGACTTTCGGAAGCTAAGCTCAATCAGAACCAACCAGCGCTGACTCACCTGGCGCAGGCGCTGGCTCTGGGCGTGGGCGACGAGGCCAATATGCGCCAGGTTGTGCTCTTTACACAGGCAAATCTCTATCTGGCGGCAGGTGCTTTCGGTCGTGCCCAAGAAATTCTCGATCAACTAGCACAGGAGCGCAAGAACGCGGATGACGACTTACTCATTGCGCTGGGCAGATCCGTATTAGGAGTGAAGTCAATCGACTCTATCACCGCGTCCGAGACTCGGGATCTGATCTTAACTGCAGGACGGGCTGAGATGCTCGCCGCAAACCGCGATATAAAGTCGGCGAAGTCGGCGTATGCGGATTTGGTCAAACGCTTTCCCAAGGTCCACAACGTGGAATTCGCCTATGGCCGCTTTCTATTGAATAACCATCTTGACGATCAGGCCGTCGCTGCGTTCAAGCGCGAAATAGCGAACAGCCCGCAGCATCTGCTCGCGCGTCTCGGAATTGCCGCTGCGTTGTTGGTAGCCGATCCAGCAACCAGTCGAATCTACGCGGAACAAGCTGTCAGGTTAGCGCCAAAGCTGGAAGATGCGCATTATCTCTTGGGCGCATCCCTCCTTGCAACAGGCGATGCAGAGCGGTCGGTGTCTGAATTGGAAACGGCAGAGCACCTCAACGCCAACGATTCCCACGTCTATTTTGTTTTGGCGAAAGCATACAAGCGAGTACATCGCGACCGCGATGCTGCGCGAGCCAGAGAAAAGTTTGTGCAGCTAAGCCCAGCTCACTAGGTGGCTCGTCGTGCGCCTACAAGTGTCGATGGATCTAATGCCGAGACTCCACACAAATTCTCGTGTGCCTCCGATCCCGAGCCTGCTCCCGAGAAGATCTTGAAACTAGGCGACTTAGCTCTTCGCAAATAGCTCTTTTCCACAGCTTGCCCGCACCTTGCCCGAAATTGCCCGAAAACATCTTCACCTGTAAACGGTTTGTACACTGAGACTTACAGGCCAGTTGCAGATCGTCGAAAAATGCCCTTGACTTCACCCCCCTCTCGCCCTAAACTCCAATCACAAACAGGTTTTGATGGTTGCGATGCCATCGGATCTGATTCTCCCATCAAACGTAACCCCTGGCTCCTCCAGGGGCCTGACAACAGGAAGAACAATGCTCATTCCTCTCGAGTGAGCATTTTCTTTTATTTGGCAGGCTCTGGGTCGGCCTCATGAGGTCACGACCGCCCAAATCCCCCGAAACCCCCCAAACCTGGCCCGAACGATTCCAAGCGCTCCGAAACGTCCCGCCTCTCCTCAGAATGGTCTGGGAAACCAGCCGTTCGCTGACCAGCGCGACCTTACTCCTGCGCTGCGTTTCGGCCTTATTCCCGCTGGCGACGCTCTGGGTTTCGAAGCTGATTGTCGATCTGGTGGTGCGGGCCATCCGTCACCAGCCCTACCACCGGAACGATATCTGGAAGCTGCTGCTTCTCGAGCTCTTGCTGGCAGTTGGATCCGACACTTTGGGCCGCTTTGTCTCGCTGGTCGATAGCCTCCTCGGGGACCGCTTTACCAATCACGTAAGCATCAAGCTGATGGAACATGCGGCCTTGCTTGATCTGGTTTCCTTCGAAGATCCCGTGTTTTACGACAAAATGGAGCGCGCTCGCCGCCAGACAACCGCCCGGCTCGGGATGCTAGCGGGGTTGGCCGGAATGGCCCAGCAGCTCTTGACCTTGATCTCGCTCCTCTCCGCTGTCCTGTTCTTCTACCCTTGGCTGCTGCTTCTGCTGGCCGCCGCAACCGTTCCGGTCTTCCTCGGCGAGACCCGGTTCGCCATGTTGAATTACTCCATGCTATACCGGTACACGCCCGAGCGACGTGAGCTGGATTACTTGCGCTACCTCGGCGCGAGCAACGAGAGCGCCAAAGAGATCAAGATTTTCGGCTTGGGAAAATACCTTATTAGCCGCTCCCGTGCCCTCTTTGAACGTTTCTACGCCGACAACAAGCGTTTGGCGGTTCACCGGGCGTGGCACGGAACCTTGCTCAACCTCATTCCAACCGCCGCCTACTATACGGCCCACGCTCTAATCATTCTGCGAGCACTCGCCGGCGCACTATCCGTGGGTGATCTTACCTTAATCGTCGGAGCCTTCTCCCGGGCGCGCAGCATCATGGAGAGCCTGGTTTCCGGGCTGGTCGGGATTTCCGAGCAGGCCCTGTTCATCAAAGACCTGTTCGAATTTTTCGAAACGAACCCAACCATTCAATCTGTTCCGGGCGCCATCCCCGCGCCTCGCCCCATCCGTGACGGGTTAGAATTTTCAAACGTCTCGTTCGCCTATGCGGGGTCTGCTCATAATGTTCTGGAAAACATTAACTTTCGCTTCTATCCTAACGAGAAGATTGCGCTAGTTGGCGAAAACGGAGCCGGCAAAACGACCCTCGTTAAACTTTTAGCGCGTCTCTACGACCCGACTGTGGGCAGAATCCTGCTCGACGGAGTCGATCTCCGAGACTATCAAGTTGAGGATCTGCGGAACGAAGTGGGGGTAATCTTTCAGGACTACATGCGATATGACGCGTTAGCCGGAGAAAACATTCGGTTTGGCCGTATCGGAGAAATCGAAAATCAGGCCCGGGTAGTTCGTTCGGCAGAAAAGAGTCTAGCGGCAGATGTGATCAATGGTCTCCCGAATGCCTTTCGGCAGATGCTGGGGCGACGCTTCGAAGGTGGCCTGGACCTCTCTACCGGGCAGTGGCAGAAAATCGCCCTAGCTCGCGCCTACATGCGGGACGCTCAGATTCTAATCCTCGACGAGCCAACAGCCAGCCTGGATGCCCGGGCGGAGTTTCAGGTCTATCAGCGCTTCGTAGATCTCACGGCGGGCAAGATGGCCATCCTGATCTCCCACCGCTTCTCCACGGTTCGCATGGCCGACCGGATCCTGGTGCTGGAGCACGGCCGCATCGTCGAGCAGGGCTCGCACTGCCAACTGGTTGCCCTGGGCGGCAAATACTCCGAACTCTTCGAACTCCAGGCCGCCGGCTACCGGTAGTTTTGGTACTATCCGTACCAGGAGGCCGGTTCATCCATGAGAAATTCTGCTCTCCTCGCAGCATTCGTCCTTTGCACGTCGTTGTGCTTCGCAGCCAACCCGAACTTGGTTCCGGAAGGCACGCAACTTCAAACCGCTGCTTCGGCGAGCGATGTGACTCTTCAGAATGGCGTCGGTCTCCGCCTCTCTGCCCGTTCGGCGGGAACTGTCTTCCGCGACCACCTGGTGCTCGACGACGGCGCGGTCCGTGTGAGCCACTTTAGGGGGTATGCGATCAATGCCCGGCAGTTGCAGATTGAGGCGCCAGATCCGAATACCCAAGCCGTCGTTCGCTTGACGGATCGAACGGTCGAAGTCGCCTCGCTCGGAGGCGGCCTGAACGTGAGGGATGAGGGCGCTAGGCTGACCCGCATGCTGGCCGGCACCAGAATGTCGTTCCAGCAGAGCGCGGCCAGCACCGCTCAGACGGGCGCGGCTCCTGCCCGCAAACAGCTCCCCTCCGATCAGCACACCATGATCTGGCTGATCGGCATCACCGCTGTTGCTGCGTTAGCCATCGGTTTGACTGCGGCCGCACAAGGCAAGAGCCCGTTCTGAGATTCGTGCGAATCGCGTTCGCCGCCTTCGCAATTTTCGTCAGCGCCGCTTCCGCTCAAACCTGGGGTCCACCTCTGGGCGCGAAGCCTGCGTATTCGCTTCTCTACACGGGCCGCTTGTTCGGATATTACCGTTATCCCGACGTTCAGACCAGTTCCGATCGCGGCTGTCCCGACGTCGCCACCACGCCTCTGCCACCGCAAGTGGAGCTGTTTCGGTCTACCCTCAACGAGCTTCGTTCAGGGCAACCGGAACTCGTCGCGATGGGTGAGAACTTTGCTCCCGAACTGCTTGCCCGCGCCGCGCAAAACAAAACACCCGCCACGCCACACTACGGCGAGCTGGTGGACAAAGATGTACTCTCGGTCGGCGAGAAGGAAATACCATCTGACAACGTCGCCTGCTTCCTTCGTTTGATGGGCTTCGATGCTGTCGTGCCCGGGCAGCAAGACTTTTACTACGGTCCTGAAAGGCTGCGCAAAATCGCGCGCTTTCTGGCCCAGCCCTCGACGGGTGATTACAAATCGGTGCAGATGATTGCGTCAAATCTGGTGATCGGTTCCGTCGTCCGCAATCCAAACCCGCCGGTGCCGAACGGAGAACTGCCCGCGCAGATTCGCCGTGCACTCGACGACCCCGCGCCTGTGCACTTCGATCTCCCGTCGACTGCGCTGCCCTGGCTCCGACACGTCCCGATTTCAGGCAAAGCAGCAGATCTCGCCGCCTACGACTGCGTTGCCAGTCCAAGTGATCCGAGAAATTTCACATTGCCTTCCGCAGAAGCAAACCGCTGCACCAAGCTGCAAAGGCAGGAAGGCGCCACTCCCGGTTTTCGAGTCGGTGCGCTCGAAGCGGGCAGCAATCATGCATTGTGTGCAGAGTATACGCAAGCCGGTGAGAGCAAAGGCCACTGTCAGCTCTTTAGCGTGCAATATCCGTTTTTCGAGTCGAGCCGGCCCTACTTTGTGCCCGCGAACGAAAACGGCGCCGTGGTGTTCGGCGTACTTGACCCAAGCCTAATCGGCTACATCGGCCAGTTGAGCGACGTTTGGATGAACACCGACAAGCGCTTCGACACGGGCGCACAGATCACAGATCCGCTCGAAGCTCTGCGGCAGGTCCTCAGTTTGTGCGACTCCGACGATAGCTGCCGGGGCAGGCGCAAAGTCCTGCTGGCGCAGATGCCGTATTACAAGGCTTCACAGCTCGCCACCAAGTTGAAGGTTTTCGACATGGTGATCGCGCAATCGGACGAGGAGCATGCGACAGGAGATGAGACCACAAGCCGGAACGGGTCCAGCGACACGCCGTACGTGTTGACTCCGGGGGTCGCTTTCGATGCTCGCCGCAAGAATTCGCTCAGCACAAACCTGCGGCGGGTGGATTACTACGCAGAAGGTCACGACAAGCAGTTCATGGCGAACGAGGTTCACGACACGACACTTCCGGCGCCTCCGCCAGAGCCTTGCCGCACATGCGCCCTGAATGCAGAAGTAGCCAAGTCAGTAGCGCGGCCGCCCACCGATACTCACCTTAATCGAACCTATGAAGAGCTGGCGCTCAAAGCCATGCAGAGGTTCTGCGGCTCAGACATCGCGCTGCTGCAGCACCGCGATGTTTTTAGCGCGTTCGGGAAAGCGGTGGCGCTCTGGCCTAACGACTTTTATCCGTCGGCGCAGCAGTTGCTCGATGAAATGCTCTGGAAAGGCGATTTCACGTTCTGCCTTCCGGTAAGCGGCGCAACTCTTAAGAAGGTGCTGAGCGAATCGGCGGCTTTCGACAAGCAAGATCGCGACGATCTCTCGGTGGAAGTAGAGAAGGGCCGCGGGTTGAGTACGCTCGGCATCGAAACGGATCCAAATTCCGGATTACCGGTTATACGCGGACAGGTGGTCGAAGACAACAAGCTCTATGGTGTTGCCATGACCGACTATCTCGCTTTCGGCAATACCGGTTACCCGGAGTTATCGAGCGACGCGATTCAGCCTGTCGTACGCGTGGTTTCACTGACAGACCTGAACCGCTTGACCGGTCTTGCATGTGAGCAACTTCCCGCCGATTTCACGCTCGGGTCATGTCAATCCGACAGGATCAGGGCCGCTGATTATTTCGCTGCGATAGAGCAGAGGCCGTTCGACACGAGTCGCGGCTTGACGGCGTGGCTCGAGTTCCGTGAGTGGGTAGCTCACCCGCTGGGGCCTCAGCCGAACGTAACTACTTTTCTCGCGAAGAAAACGGATGCGCCCGAGAACGTGGTCGAGAGGAGAGGCCTATGGTGGTTTACCCTGCAAAACGTTACGGTTGGTTACAACTTGAACTTCATCAAAGGATCCGACAAAACAGTTCCGGGAAACTTCGTGGGCAACAACAGTTTCTCCCAACTCTCGACACCGGAATCTTCGCAGTTTAATTTGTGGGCTCGAGCGCGCGGCGGGTATTCGTTTCCCAGGTTTGTGGATTTTTACATGTCAGCCGAAGCCAGATACTCTCGCTTGGCGGTCAGAAATTCTATCAATAACGGCGATTTCGGCGAGTATCAGGTGACATTTGCAAACAACCTGCTGCGCGGCGAGGCGGGGCTAACAACTAAGCCGCTGACCGGCAAGGTGCCTGTTCGTCTGCTGGTGTCGGAGAACCTGTTGACGCAAGCGGCTACGCCTTTCCAGCAGTTCGCGGCGCCGCTGGTTTGCGACAAACTGCCGTGCTCAAACGGCGCAACGACGCTGGTGAAATTCAACCTGGCAAAGAACTACCTGGTGGTTACGCGCGTAGGCGCCCGCATCCAGAACAATCAAAGCTGGTTCGAGGCCGGACGTGAATACGGCCAGAATATCGATATCCCCGACAGCTATTCTTTGCAGGACCTGGCAACACCGGTGCCCTTTGAATGTCCGCTTGCGAAAGGCTTGCTGCTGAGCAACTGCGTCGCGGCGGATGCTCTGTTCACCGCGCAAAGCAAAATTGTTCCGCGATTGAGGACGCAGCATGTGGGCGGTTGGTTCGCTGACTTTCATTCGGCGGCGCCACTCTGGCGAAGCAAACTGCAACTCGTTGCGGACAGTTACGGCGAAGTCTTCGATAATCTGGCGACCGACACCACCTATAACACCCGGTTCTACGAAGATCTGACTCTGGCGCTCAAAGTACCGGTTTGGGGTAACTTGACGTTCGCTCCACAGATAGAGGCGTTTTACTTCCAGAACAAGGTTGTGCCGGATCAGATTGCCCAGATTAATCACTACGTTTTCGTGACGACATCGGTCACCCTGCAATATGGCTTCGACTGGCACCGTGGGGTTGGGGTCCTGCGGGCGCTGCGCTATCCGAATGGCGTATCGACCGCGACCAGCGCCACCGTGCCGCGGCCTTAGCAAGCGCAAACACGCTAAGCTATTTAGCTTGACCAAGCACAGACTCTGCATCGCATTTCTACTTCTATACCCCCTGGTTCTTTCAGCGCAGGATCTGGCTTTGATGCCCTGGCCAGCGAGCGTGTCGCGCACCGGTGGCTCCCTGACAATCGAGGGTTCGTTCAGCGTTGCATTGTCTGGCGATGGCACGAAGGATGGACGCGTGACAATGGCGGTAGATCGCCTCTTCGCTCGACTCAGCCGCCAAACCGGTATTCCGATCCTGCCGCATCGTGTTCCGCCGGGCGGAAGCGCCACGCTGAACATCGTTGTGGAGCAGCGCGATCACCGCGCGCCGCAGCGGCTCGGCGATGATGAACGATATTCGCTCGAGGTAACGAGCAATCAAATCAGAATTTCTGCCGATAGGCCGCTCGGAGTGCTTCGGGGGATAGAAACCTGCCTACAACTCGTTCAGCAAACCCCGCTCGCGGGCGGCATTGGAACGCCTGGTTTTTCTGTTCTGGCGGTGAACATCCGGGATGAACCACGCTTTCCCTGGCGCGGGCTGTCGCTCGATGTGGCGCGCCACTTCATGCCATTGGATGAGGTTCGCCGAACCGTCGATGGCCTCTCGGCTGTCAAGATGAACGTGCTGCACCTGCATCTTTCCGATGATGAAGGTTTTCGCGTCGAGAGCAAGCGGTACCCGCGATTGCAGCAGTATGGTTCGGACGGTCTCTATTACACGCAGGCCGAAGTGCGCGAACTGGTCGCCTACGCGCGCGATCGTGGCGTGCGAATTGTACCGGAGTTTGACATGCCGGGTCATGCCACGAGCTGGCTGGTTGGCTATCTGCAGTTGGGCAGCAGGCCAGGCCAGTTCGAAATCACTCGCCACTTCGATACTTCGACCGACCTGATCGACCCTACTAAGGAGTCCACATACAGGTTTTTGGATGGATTCGTCGGAGAGATGGCCAAGCTGTTTCCGGATGAATACTTCCACATTGGTGGCGACGAGGTCAATCCCAAAGAGTGGAACGAGAATGCCCGCATCCTAAACTTCATGCGAAAGCACAAGCTTAAGAATGCCCAGGCTCTTCAAACGTACTTCAACCAGCGGCTACTGAAGATCGTAACGAAACACAAAAAGCACATGGAGGGGTGGGACGAGATTCTGCAACCCGATCTGCCGAAATCGATCGTGGTTGAATCGTGGCGCGGACAGGCCTCGCTTTGGCAAGCAGCGCGAGAAGGTTTTCAGGGCATTCTGTCCGCCGGATACTACCTGGATCTGATGTATCCGGCGTCGTACCACTATTCCATCGATCCGATGAAAGCGCCCGCGCAAGCGCCCGGGCATGGCGGCGAGACGGTACCAGAAGATCCGAGCAAGCCCAAGCCCGGCACGCCAGCCGATCTTACGCCGGAGCAGAGCAAGCTGATCCTGGGCGGTGAAGCCGCCATGTGGGATGAACTGGCTACGCCCGAGAATCTCGATGCCAAGTTGTGGCCGCGCGTGGCTGCGATTGCGGAGCGATTATGGTCCCCTGAATCGATCACCGACGTGCAATCGATGTACCGCCGGCTGTACGTAACGAATCACTGGCTGGAATGGCTTGGCTTAACACAACGATCGAATCTGGAGCTGATGCGTCAACGACTGGCGGCCGCAATGCAGTATCAGGCACTCGATGTTTTTTCCTCGATACTCGAGCCGGTGAAAGGCTACTCGAGAAATGCCGAAACGTACACAAGTTCCACACCGATCAACCGGCTGGTGGATGCGATTCCGCCGGAGAGCAATGCAGCGCGCGAGTTTCGGGAGGCAGTCGATCGATACCTTTCCGCTCCTAAAGCGCAGCGCAATAGCCAAGCCTTTCGTGACCGGCTTTCGAAGTGGGCGGAAGCGGCGGTCGATGTGAGGCCGATGTTTGAGCAGAATTCATTGCTGATCGAGAATGTGCCTGTTTCGGCAGCAGTTGAAGCGTTATGTCGGACGGGTCTGGAATCGGTTACCTATTTAGATGAAGGGACGAAGCCGTCTCCAGGGTGGAAAGATCGTGCCGGGCACGTGGCGAGCCAGTACAACCACCAACGCCTGGGCGACATCCTGATTCAAATTGCGCCGGGAGTAGCGAAGCTGGTGGATGCGGTGCCATGAGGATCATCCTTTTCTTTATTCTTGGAACAAGCCTTTTAGCGCAGACGGCTACCCCGACTGCAATTGTGCTGCATGCAGCGCGCCTGGTCGATATCGAAGCGGGGCGTATCATCTCGCCGGGCGAAGTGCTTGTGCAGGGGGAACGGATTGTGCAAGCGGGCCAGAACGTCACGCATCCGGCCGGAGCTCAGACGATCGATCTCGGCAACAAGACTTTGATGCCCGGGCTGATCGACGCGCACGTTCATCTGTTTTTGCATCCGGGTGCGGAAGATCTGCAGACGGTAGAAGAATCGGTTTCGCAGCGGACGATTACCGCCGTTCTCGCCGCTCTCGACGACTTGATGGCTGGGTTCACGGCAGAGCGCGATATGGGAACGGAAGGAGCAGGCGCAGCGGACAGCGCGGTTCGTAACGCGATCGATAGTGGTACGGTGCCGGGTCCTCGCCTGCGCGTGAGCGGAAACGCGATCGACATTCTAGGGGGACATGAAGACGCGAATCATTTCAATCCGGAACAGCACGTGCTTTCGAATGCTACCTACGCGAATAATATCGACCAGATCATCGAAGTGATGCGCGAACAATTCAAACTGGGCGCGGATTTCATCAAGATGTACGAGACCGGAGCCGACTCCATTCACGACGGCAAATTTTTGACCCCGTACCAGTACACTGAGGCCGAATTGAGTGCGGCGGTGCATGAGGCGGCACGGGTCGGCAAGCGGGTAGCGGTTCATGCCACGGGCGAGCCGGGAACACTCTACGCAGCGCAAGCGGGCGTTGTCACAGTCGATCATGCTGATCAATTAAGTGAAGAGACGATGCGCATTATGCGCGAGAAGCAAATTCCCGCGGTTCCTACCTTTACGATTTCGGAGTATTTCGCCGAGCACGCCGAATCGCCGGCGGCTGCAAAACGTGAGCACGAGATGCTGAACTTTCATGCCCAGGAATTTCGTAGGCAGTTGGCGGCCGGGGTGCCGATGGCGGTAGGTTCCGATGTCGGCCCCTTTCCGCACGGCACACAGGCGCGCGAATTCGTGTTGATGGTGAAGTACGGGATGAAGCCGCTGGCAGTCTTGCAAGCGGACTTGCTCAATGGCGCGAGAGTGCTCGGATGGCAAGGGCAGATCGGCGCGCTGAAGCCAGGTTACTTCGCGGACATAGTGGCCGTTCCGGGCGATCCCGTACAAGATATCAGTGTGGTGGAGAAGGTTGCGTTTGTGATGAAGGGCGGGGTGGTGTACAAACACTGAATGACCCGGCGCGCTTCACGTCTTCCGTATGTGCTGCTCTTTTTCTGGATCGCTGTCAGCATGGGTTATTACATCGCTGGTACCGCCGCGCTGAATGAGAAGTGGTTTCACGGTGACAGACATGGCGATCTCCCGTTCGAGATTGATGATGACGGCACTCTTCGCGGGCTGGGGAAAGAGGCGAAGGAAGCGGGACTGAGAAAAGGGGATATCCTCGAAACGCTCAACGGACGCCCATTCACGGGAGATTTTCAACTTACGAATTATTTAACGTATTCCAAGCCGGGCGATGTTGTGCACGTCAGCGTTCGCAGCTCGAATGGAGAAATAAAGAGCGCTGCCATCCATTTAAGGCCTTGGCCAGGCCCGAATTTTAGCGTCGGTGAGTACATTGCGTATCTGACTCCAATTTTGGGCGTGACGCTGCTCAGTCTGCTGGTCGGCTATTGGGTTGTAGCCGCTCGGCCGAGAGATCCAAACGCGTGGCTGGTTTTGACCTTACTTACTCTTCTAGAAGGCTCGTTCGGCGATATCAATGCAGCTTGGTGGGGCGGTTTTTGGTACATCGTGTTCGGTGTTTGGGATTTGATTGCCGAGCTCGCGGCTTTCCCGGCGCTGCTATGGTTTGGGTTGTTCTTTCCGGAACGCTGGCGGATTGACCGCAGGTGGCCTGCGCTCAAGTGGATCGTCCTTGCGACTCAAGTGTGTGGCTTTGTCTTATATTTCTGGTTCAGTTACCTGCACGGCTTCGATACTGCCAGGATGCCGCGATTCAGAGGAGCCAAGTGGTGGACAGACAAAATAATCGGCTGGGGCCAGGCGGCATGCATCATCGTTTTTCTGGCCGCGATCTTTGACAAGTTGCGATCCGCTTCGACACCGGATGCACGGCGTCGCTTGCGAGTTTTGGCTGTCGGAAGCGCATTCTCGCTTGTGCCGTTGTTGATCATGTTTGGCGTGCTGCCATTTTTTGGCTACTCGTTCCACCATGGATTTCTGTTCATGGTCAGTATTCCTTTTTTCGTTCTATTTCCGCTAACGCTCGCCTATGTACTGATCGTGCAGCGTGCCATGGATTTGCACGTCTTGCTGCGGATGGGAACGAAATACGTGCTTGCGCAAGCAACGCTGAACATATTGCTCATCCTGATCGCCGGTCTTCTTGTGCTGCGCTTTATTGTCCCCATGATCGAGCAGAAGCAGCACCAAACAGTGAACCTGATCCTGATCGGAGCGATTGTCGCGCTTCTGCTCTGGGCTTTTGCGGGGAGCGACAGCTTGAGCAATCGCCTGCGTAGATGGCTGGACAGGAAATTTTTCCGCGAGGCTTATAACGCCGAAATCGTGCTGAGCGATCTTTCGGAACAAGCGCGCAGATTGCCGGAAAAAGGTCTGTTGATCGAGACCGTCGCGCGCCGCATCTCGGAGGTGCTGCATGTGCCGCAGATTTCCGTTTGGCTTAGAGGCAGCAGCACCTTCCAATTGCAGTACGCATTAGGTTTCGATGCGATCGAGCCGGTGACTCTTACCGAAGGCTCATCGACGGTCGAAAACTTAGTGCGAACGAACCGGCCAGCAACAGTTTACCGGGACCGGCCCGAAGAATGGCTGACCCGGGCCAGTTCGCGCGAAAGACTATTTCTTGACGAAGCGAGCGCCGAATTGCTGCTTCCGCTGCCAGGCCGGGACCGGCTCATTGGAGTGATGACGCTTGGCGCAAAGAAGTCGGAAGAGCCGTATACACCGACCGATTTGCGTGTCTTGCAGTCGGTAGCGACTCAAACCGGGCTGGCGCTCGAAGTGAATGAACTCGCGCAGTCGCTGGCGACGGAAGCAGCACAGCGGGCGCGCATCGACCGCGAAATCGAAATCGCGCATGAAGTTCAGGAACGCTTATTTCCACAGCGCATCCCGGTCGTGAAAGGAATGAGCCTGGCAGGGCACTGCCGGCCGGCGCAAGGGGTGGGCGGCGATTACTACGACATGATCGAGTTGCAGGACGGCCGGTTGGGATTAGCGGTCGGGGATGTTTCGGGGAAAGGAATTTCCGCGGCGCTGCTGATGGCAAGCCTGCGTGCCTGCCTACGAACAATGACACTCGTCGGACGGATGGACTTGGCCACGCTGATGCAGAACATGAATCAGTTAGTGTATGAGGCTTCGGCGGTGAACCGTTACGCGACTTTTTTCTTTGCCATTTACGATCCGTCTACCCGCGGGCTGAGTTACGTGAACGCCGGCCACAATCCGCCGATTCTGTTGCGAAGCTCAGATGACGCGTTTGAAGAGAAGCTGCTCGATGCAGGCGGTCCGGTGATCGGACTGCTGCCTCAAGTCTCATACGAAGAACAATCGCTGACTCTCGAAGCCGGCGATGTGCTGCTGACATATACGGACGGCATCAGCGAAGCCATGACGGCGGATGACGAGAAGTGGGGAGATGAGCGAATGACCTCAGCAGCGGAGAAGGCTTATTCGGCGAATGCAGAGGAGATTCTCCGCGCCATCTTTGCGGCAGCCGATGAATTTACCGGAAAAGCTCTTCAACATGACGACATGACGCTGTTAGTGGCGAAGCTAAGTTGAAGCGTGCCGCTTTCGACATACTATCTATGGCAGTACTGCTGATCACTGGAAAATGACTGCTGCCGCCACCCCCTGCTCCCAGCGGCGATACAGCGGCTTTGAGCCCGCATCCGCGACAATCGACGCCCGGCTCTAGCCGAACTTCGCTTCGGGGGCGGGGTCGTCTAATTTGACGGCTAAGTGCTCCTAGGAGGAGTCGCCGAACCGTTAGGCAGTTGCGGGAAATGCAGCGCGAACGGATAAATCGTCGCGCCATCGAGCGTGATGCAGGAATCGGCGTTGTTATTCTTAATTACAATTAGTGCTTCCGGAAATCGGTACACTGGCAGCGAATGGCTCGTGTCCTGCTAAGCACTCGTCTTCTTCGGAGCCCTCACAGCACCCGCCGATCCGGAATCCGAAAATCCCGCCCAGGTAGTACAGTAAGCCACGCCGATGCTATTCGCCTTTCCGGGGCCGCTCTCAGCATCTCGGCTTTGCTGGCCGGCGCGCTAGCTGTGTATGCGGCCATTGCTATACACTCTCGATTCACATTCAGTCTGCAATCTCCTATGCTGTTTCACTTTCAATCGCCTGTCGTGGTCAGCCGCCGGACCGAAACGCAAAACGCCTTTGATGCGCAATCAGATCAGGGCCGCTCTTTGACCGCTTACCAGCAATACGCCTGTCGGAAATTTGGGTCAGCGTGCCGGATTGCGCTGGCCATTCAGCGCGCAGAGAATCCGCAAGGTAAGTGCGAACTGTATCACTACAATTCCGATGGCACGCTCGATTGGGGCTACTTCCAAATCAACACGGTCCACCTGAAAAGACCAGGGCTAAATCTGCGCGATCTTTTGGATTGTAAAGCGAACATCGACTTCGCTTATCAGCTCTACGTCGAAAAGCACGGCTTCAGTGCCTGGAGCACCTACAATAATGGTGCTTACCGGCGCGCCTTGCGCGATTAAAGGTTCCAGGGCGTCGCTATTCGGTCGGACATACAATTGAATGAACGTGCGCTTCACCTGCCAGCCCGGCTGCACAAAGTGCTGCCAAGTTCGTGGTTTCGTCTATCTGACTGAGGACGATCTGCGCCGCGCCGCTTCTCATTTGGGCATCAGCCCGGAAGCTTTCGAGGCCAAATACGTCATTCGCTATCCGACTTTGCTCCGCTTGCGCAAACCGCTCACTTCCCAGTGCCACTTCCTGACGGATGCCGGCTGCTCGATTCACCCCGCCAAGCCGACTCAGTGCCGCCTTTACCCGTTCTGGCCCGAGCTTGTCGAAATTCGCGAGGCCTGGCAACAGGAAGCGAAGAGCTGCCCGGGCATCGGCAAAGGCGAGCTCATTCAGATCGGTACTGCGATGGAGATTGCGGCCGAAATGAAGCGTGCCTACCCGTCTATGTATGCTCCTGACTAGCAAGCCGGCGAGAACGATCAGGTGACAATCGGCGATTACTTACTTTGCCGTCTAGGTGAGTTCGGTTTACGGCATATCTTCGGCGTACCGGGCGATTACAATCTGCAATTTCTGGAACAGGTCATTCGTTTCGAGAAGTGTTCGGCTCCGGCACAACTTTCATGGGTTGGGACTTGTAATGAACTCAATGCCGCCTATGCCGCCGACGGCTATGCCCGTTTGGCCGGTATCTCTGCTTTGGTTGTCACGCATGGCGTCGGCTCGCTGAGCGCACTCAACGGCGTTGCCGGGGCGCATTGCGAGCGGGTTCCCGTAGTCTGCATCTCTGGCTCGCCGTCTCTATCGGTCCTCGATAGGCGCTTGCTCGTCCATCATACGGTTTGCGATGGCAATTACGATAACGTGCTCGATTGTTACCGTCACTTCACGGTTGCGCAGACCCGTTTGACGCCGGCCAATGCGCCGGGCGAAATCGATCGCGTTCTCGAAGCTTGCTGGCGTGAGAAGCGTCCCGTCTATATTGAACTTCCATCCGATATCTCCTATCTCGAAATCGGATCTCCAGCTTCGGGTCTGAATCTCTGTGGAGTTGTAAGCGATCCTGAGCGACTGAGCACGCTCGCTGAAGCCATCGCTTACCGGTTGAACAAAGCCGAACGTCCTGCTCTGCTCCTCGATACCAGTGTCGAACGCTTCAGGCTGCAACCGGAGATTCTTGCTCTTGCCGAAAAAGCACAGGCGCCGTTCGCAGTCCTGAGCAGCGCGAAAGGCGTAATCACAGAGACTTCGCCGTTTTTTCTAGGGATGTATTCAGCCAGCCGTAGCCGTCCGTTCGTGCGGGAAGCCATCGAGCAGTCCGATTGCCTTCTCTCTGTCGGCATGCGTTTGGTCGACGCGAATACGTGTCTCTTTACACATTTCCTTCCTGAAGCGGCGCTTATCGATCTGCAACCATTTAGTTGTTCTATTGGACGCGATGACTACCAGGGAATTAACGCGCGTGAAGTGCTGCGCGAAACTTTGAAACGACTCGCGCCTTCACGCAATCGCTCTCAACCCGCGCGGTCTCCGGCCCGCTTCGCCCCTTTTGCTGAGACCGTTCCCGCTACGAGGCTCAACCAGGAAATCTTCTGGCGTCATGTCGCCGCAATCTTACGGCCGGCCGACGTCATTCTCTCCGATATCGGAACTGCCAGCGTAGGTCTTGCGGCAACTAAGCTGCCAGAAGACGCGAGTTTTCTCGGCCAGCCGGTCTGGGGATCTATCGGCTACGCCTTGCCGGCACTGCTTGGCGCGATGCTGGCGGCGCCCAATCGCAGACACCTTCTATTCACCGGCGATGGCTCGTTGCAGCTCACTGTACAGGAGCTCTCGACCATCCTGCGTAACAATCTTAAGCCGGTAATCTTTCTGCTGAACAATCACGGCTACACGATCGAGCGCGCCATCCTCGGCCGCAACTCGAGTTACAACGACATCAATGCCTGGCGCTATCCGGAGCTGCCCCGCGTTCTCGACCTGCATCACGAGGCGGCCTGTTTCACGGTCGCCACGGAGGGCGAGTTGACACAGGCGCTTGCCGCTGCTGGATCCGCGGACAAGCTCGTCTTTATAGAAGTGATGCTCGAACCCGAGGACGCTCCCGCAGCGCTCAAAGAACTTGGCGGCCTTTACGCCGATTTCGAATACGGCCCACGAGGTCCGCAGCGTGAGCCTGGACTTCGCCTGGGCGGCCCCGAAAGACCCTGACTCTAAGTTTTGCCGGGCCAGCTCGGTTGTCGTTTTGCGAGAAACGCGGAGATACCCTCTTGCGCGTCCGCAGCCAGCGCGTTACAGGTCATTACTTCTTTCGCCAGAGCATAAGCTCGAGGCTGATCGATTTCTACTTGCCCGTAATACGCCTGCTTTCCCATTGCTAAAACCAGCGGGCTGGCTTCGACAATCCGCGCGGCCAAAGCCCGTGTGGCTTGCCGCAACTCGCAGCCGGGAACCACGCGGTTCACCAGACCCCAGTCCGCCGCCATCTTCGCGCTGATCGGCTCACCCGTAAACAGCATCTCGAGCGCTCGTTTCCGCCCAATATTCCGCGTGAGAGCCACCATGGGAGTTGTGCAAAAGAGGCCGATGCGCACACCTGGAGTTGCGAAAGCCGCGTCTTCAGAGGCAATCGCCAGATCGCAGGTTGCCACCAATTGGCAGCCGGCGGCGGTCGCCAAACCTTGCACTTCGGCGATCACCGGTTGGGGTATCGCTTGGATCTTCGTCATCAAATCCGTACAAACACCGAAGATGCGCTCGTACTCTGCTTCGCTGCGCCCGGTCATTTCACTAAGATCGTGTCCAGAAGAAAAGACTTTACCTGCCGCTGCGAGTATCACTGCCTGCACCGCCCGGTTCTGCTCCAGCTCGCCTAAACAATCGATAAACTCCAGCATCAGATCGAGCGAAAATGCATTCCGTCGCTCGGGCCGGTTGAGTCTCAGAGTAGCTATTGCACCTTCAATTTCCAATAACAGGCTTCCAGCCATCGATTCACCTCGACTACTCTACTTAATATCGTAAGAAACAGCCGCTACGTCTTGACTCTTCTCTGCGGCTTGGATAAAGTCGTAGCTCATCGGAGGTAATTTGAAATGCAACCGCCAAGTGGCGTCTGGATCGGGACTGTTCTGAACGTCCGAAACGGGCGTTCCGCACCAGTGCTAGTAAACCTTAGGGTTGGAGATGATGGTTCGCTCACGGGGAGTGTTACATACAACGAGAGTGGTTCTGTAAACAGCGAGGCATTAGAGGGCCGTTACTCGCCTTACGGAACGCTACATCTCCGATACGTTCCGGATGAGCGGCGAGTCGCGCTTTTTGACGGCCGTTTCGAGGTGACAGATGAACTGCACAGCATCATCTATGGAACCATTACCCTTTCGGAAGGCGCAAACACCCAGGAAGGGGCAGTCACTTTGCTGTATGCGAAAGAAGGCGAAACCCTCACTAATCACGTTTGGGGTAATTAGGCTGATTGAGTTCTCGTGTGGAGTGATGCTTCTGGTCCTTCCGATGCTGTTGCCGGCGATCAGCGAAACGAAATCTCGCATTGCTACACTTTGCTCCTCGACCAGTTAGCACAGAACAGCTTTCGACCTGATCCGGCACTCAAACCTTACATTCAACACCGCATAGCTTTCATCGGAGACTCTGAGTGGCGCAAGCTCGCTCACCTCAACCTCGCTCATGTCGACTCGGTCAAGGCAAAGCGATGGTTAGGTTGGGGCTTCTCGATTACGGAGTTCCTCATTGCTCCTGCGTTGCCGGTCAAGTCTCGGTGCGGCGCGGTTTGCTCTCTAGGCGCGTTGGTCAATCTGATGGTTGTGGTGTGCGATTCGCTGCTCGATGCGGGAGAACGTGTTTCGCAAGTTTTGCCGGAAGCCGAGCTTGCAGCAAACGGTGGAGGGTCTTCTCCGGTCACGATTCTCTTGCGGGAGTACTTCCATCGCCTTGCAGCCGTCCAGCTTAGCGATGCTCTGCTTCGCAGCATCAATAAAGCGGTCGCCCGCATGGTTGAAGCCGAGATCCAGACAGTCGCCGTCGGAGGGGACCTTCCCTATTCGTTCTGGCTGAGAAAATCGGCTCTCCCATTTGTCTTAATGGGTTTGCCGGCCTGGGCCGGAACCGCTTGGGATTCGGGTGATCGATACCTCTTTCACCTGCGTTGGCTTTACCGGGTGGGCCGTTTCTTCGGTGGGGTGGACGATACTCTCGACTTGGCCGAAGATGATTGCTCGTGCCAGCCGAACCATCTGCTAACTTATCCCGAAAAACTGAGGCCGGCCGCCGTTGTCCGCATCGCGAGCTCAGGCATACAAATCTTGGCTGATTGGGATCTCCACGTCCCTGCGAATCAGGGCAACTCCATTTCCCGCGAGACCTTTCTTCACACAATCTGGGGATGTTAGGTGACCATAGTAATTCAGCACTATGCTCGATATCGCCAAGCTACGGAACCCGTTCATCTGGTTCGCTTCTTTAGCGGTGCTCGTCGAGCTGGCGCTGTTTGGGCTTTGCGTTTGGGGCCTGGTGTGGCAAGAAGGCATCCCCGTTAACTTAGGCTGGGCGGCCCAGCCAATCGGCGATAGCTGGTCCATTTCAGAGATCGCCGAGAAGGGACCGGCCGCCGCCAAGCTCCAGATCGGGGATCAGCTCGTCTCGATCGATGGATCCGAGCGCGCTGCGCATTTTGGGCCGTCGCTCTTACTGCGGGAACATTCTCGCCGGACCTATTCCGTTGAAGTTTCACGAAGCGGTAAGCACGTTTTGTTACTGCTTCGTCCCTGGCGTCAGCCAGAGGAAGCGTGGCGTTACTACTGCTATCTCCTCCTCGCGCTCATAAACCTGCTCATAGCCGTTTGGATCGGTCTTGCCCGGCCAGATTACGGCGCGGCACAAGTAGCCTTCTTTCTATTTATGGAAACGGCAAGAACCTTTGCCGCGGCTTTTCTCTCCTCATTCCCGCCCTACCTTGCCGGCGCGAGTCTCTGGCTAGCGGTCGGCTTCATGTCACACGTTTGGCAGTCTTTGGGCTTTGCTGTCGCCTACGATTTTGCCCTCAGATTTCCGCAAACTATGATGCAGTCGCCCTTTCTCAGGTTGCTGCGCTGGTTCTTCTATTCCGCCGCGATTTTGCTCTTCGTTATCTGCCTGTTCCATCATTGGCCAACGTCCCCGAACTGTCCACCCGCTCTGCGCTGCTGCCCGGGTGGTTCCCTCTCGCTTCTTTCGACGTGCTGCAGCGGTTGCTCTCCAACGCTCTCGGGGGTGCCGCGCTGCTTCTCGTGCCGTTAGTCCTTGCTCACAACTACCGAAAATTGCCGGATCCCGTTGCGCGGCGCCGCCTCCGTTGGGTTGCTTTGGGCATCAGCTTGGCCGTGACTCCGATTGCTCTCGGAATTTTGGCAGATTTCGTCTTTGGCTTGATCGGCAATCTCCAAGCGTCGGCTCGCGTTAAATCCTTTCTCGACACAGCTCCCGCGCTTTTCTCTGCAGTGATCCCCGTCACCTTCGCCTACGCCATCGTTAGGCACCGCGTCCTCGGCATTCGTGTCGTTATCCGTCGAGGCGTTCAATACCTTCTCGCGAAAAACGTACTGCGCATTATTCTGTGGCTGCCTCTTATCGCCATCGCGATCGATCTCGTGCTGCATCCGAGAGAGCCGCTCGCCGATTTCCTGTTCAACGGTTCCTGGTGGTTCTATCTCCTGCTGATCGCCAGCGCCTCCCTCACGTTGCGGTATCGCACTCGCCTGCAGTCCTGGGTCGACAGAAAGTTCTTTCGGTCCGCTTACGAAGAAGAGGCGATTCTTGCTGAGCTGATCGACTCCATGCAAGCCTGCGAAAATTCCGACGAGGTAGCTCGCACTGTGGCAGAGAAGCTCGATAGCAGCCTCCATCTATCCAGTGTTTCCGTTCTGTACAGGAAGGAAGCAGGCGGCCTGTTTACCGTCGGTTACCCGCGAGGCCAATCGCTCGGGCTACAATTCCGCGGCATTTTAAACGAGCGCGTACAGGACGCTTTACAGGCGCATCGCGCGGCCCGCACTTTCACTGAAATTGCCGCGACCGTTCAGGATAGCGATTCGGCTTCGAACGATATTTTTCGCGATACGCTGCTTACCCCGATCAGCAGTCCCAGCGGACAACTGCTCGGCGTTCTGCTCCTAGGCGGGAAGAAATCGGAACAGCCCTATTCGAACCGCGACCGCAAGCTTTTGCAGGCGGTGGCCATCCAAATGGGTCTAGTCCTCGAAATGCTCACGCTGAAAGATCAGGTTCGCGAGGAAGGCCGCGTTCGCATCGAGGTCCTGGGGCGTTTGGATCAGGATCAGATTCAGCTCGTCCTCGAGTGTCCGCGCTGCGGAGCCTGTTATACCAGCCCCGCTGAACGATGCATCGCCGACGGGAGCACCCTCGGTTTAACTCTTCCCATTGAACGCATCATCGATCGCAAATACCGGCTCGAGCGCAGAATCGGCACCGGAGGCATGGGCGCCGTGTATGAGGCCTCCGATCTCCGGCTTGATCGCATCGTGGCGGTCAAAGTGATGACGGGCCGCCTGTTTGGCAATAACTCCGCTCTCCGCCGTTTTGAGCGCGAAGCGCGAGCGGCTGCCCGGCTACAACATCCGAGCATCGTCGCGATCTACGATTTCGGATCTCTTCGCGGCGGTGGGGCTTACCTGGTGATGCAGCGAATCGCCGGCCGTTCCTGGCGCGCCGAAACAGTTCGCGCCGGACAGATTCCTCCCCCAAGAGCGGCCGTATGGATGGATCAGCTCTGCGATGCGATGGCGTGCGCGCACTCGAGCGGTGTTATCCACCGCGACTTGAAACCTGAGAACCTGCTCGTGTCTCCGCCGACAGAAGATGGCGAAAAAATCACCGTTCTGGATTTCGGCGTGGCCAAACTGCACACCTTCCGCGAGGCAGCCGAACCGGAGCTAACGTCCGTAGATCGCGTCCTCGGAACTTACGGTTACATGTCGCCCGAACAGCGAACGGGCGAGCCAGTAGACGCGCGCACGGATATCTATTCAGCCGCCGTTATCGCCGCAGAGATCTTGTCAAACAACCGGCCCGCCGCTTCCGGAGCGTCGCGCAACTGGCTACAAAGCGCTCTTCGCTGGCCGCAAGCAACGCCAGAATCCGGCGAACTCGTGCAGTTACTTGACCGCTGCTTGCGCGACTCGCCCTCTGAACGGCTCGCTACCATCCAGGAACTGCAGCATCAGCTCATTCCCTTGCTGTATAAGTGCCCGCTTCCGCTTTCACTCAGGATCTCAGGTACCGCTAGCACCGATGCTGAGACCGTGCCGATCTGAATAAGTGCTTATCGCAAACTCCAGCGCGTGCCTCACACGTTCGCTTCGCGTTTGAGCAAAGCACGTTTGCGCTCGACTCCCCAGCGATAACCGGAAAGATCTCCATCTTTGCGCACGACGCGGTGACAGGGAATTGCGACCGCAATGCCGTTCGCCGCGCAAGCGCCTGCCACCGCCCGTACAGCCTTGGGCGTACCAAGCCGCATCGCAAGCTCTTCGTAGCTGGCCGTAGATCCCGGTGGAATGGCGCGCAGCGCCTCCCATACACGCTGCTGGAAAACCGTCCCCTGAATATCCAGCGGTAAATCCAATCCTTGTTTTGGGTTGTCCACCAGGCCCGCCGCGATCGCCACGCACGTTTCAAATTCGCGATCGCCGCCCACCAGTTCTGCTTTCGGAAAGCGATCACGCAAATCGCGCACCAGAATGTCTGGATTATCGCCCAGCAGAATCGAGCAGATACCTTTCTCCGTAGCCGCAACCAGGATCGATCCCAACGAACATTCGCCCACCGCGAATTGGATGGAAACATTGTTGCCGCCCATACGATAGCTCTTCGGCTTCATGCCCAATATCTCAGCCGAACTCGCGTAGAATCTCCCGCTCGAGCTAAAGCCCGCGCCGTAAATTGCTTCGGTAACTGTGTTGCCGCTTCGCAGATTCGCTTGCACCTTCCGCATCCGGCATGCCGCGAAGTAGGCCCTCGGAGTCACGCCCGTCACCCGCTTGAATACCCGCTGGAAGTGAAAGCGGCTCATCCCGCTTGCGCCTGCGATCTCGTCAAAATTGGGCGATTCCTCCGCGCGTTCGAGAGTGCGGCAAGCTTTCTCAATCGCCAAGGCTTGCTGCTCGGCTGGCGCGCGCTCGTCCGGACGGCATCGCTTGCATGCACTAAAACCGGCGCGCTCCGCTGCCTCGCGACTGATATGGAATCGAACGTTCTTTCGTAGCGGTAGCCGCGACGCGCATGAAGGACGGCAGTACACGCCAGTGGTCTCGACGGAATAGAAAAAATTTCCGTCCGCTTGTTTGTCCCGGCTGAAAACAGCCGACCAGCGATCCTCATCGCTCATGTAGGGTAGGGAAGCGCTCCCGTTTACAAGTGCTTCAATAGGCATGCAGTTCCTCGATTCAGTCAGGCTAGCTCATCCGGCCTGCCCTAAGCCCATATTCCCGGAAAAGGGTGCTCGAAACACCTCAGGCCTTGCTCTCCAATTCAATTCCTCTCCCGTCCGGCTCTCGACACTCCCGGCCAACAGCGCTATCGCTGGATGGCCGCTAAAATTTTCTGCGCCGGCTCAAAGTTCGGGTTGAGATGCACCGCCATTTCGAGCTCCGTCCGAGCTTCATTCATCCGGCCTAACCGCGCCAGCGCCGCTCCCAGGCTGGTGTGCAGCTCCACATCGGTTGCGCGATACTCAAGCGCTTCGCGATATCGCAAAACAGCTTGTTCGTTCGCCCCTGATTTGGCCAATTGATCTCCCAAAGCAAAGAGCACATCGCCTAGATGCTCCCGTGCCTTGGGATAATCGGAGCGTTCCGCTAAGACTTCCTTGAAATCGCTGGCCGAAGCTTCCAGTTTGCCATTCTCACCCTCCACGCTGGCCAGATCGAACCGCGCATCCGTATACTTCGGATTCATCACAAGCGCTTTCTTGAACTGCTGTTCCGCTTCCGTAACTCGCGAGCTGCTGAACAATGCCACGCCCAGCTCAGTTACAGCCACTACGCTATCTGGATTAGCCCGGGCGGCATTCTCAAAATAGGTGACTGCCTGCGCAGCGTTGCCCTTATTCAGCATGGCATCTCCCATGTTGTAGTTAGCCGAAAAATCCTCCGGATACTTCTTCAGGCGGTCCTCCGCCAGCGCCTCTTGTAAAACGGTGCGTTGGTCTCCTGGCGCATCCGGCAAAACCTGTAACCAAAGATGTCCCATTTCATCGGTCGCCCGGATACCAGCTCTCACTTCTTTCGGCGGATTATTCGGATTGCGCGGATTGTCCTGGGAATTGTCATAGTGATAGCGCATCGACACGACAGTCCCGCGTGGCAGATGCATTGGCTCTTTCAACCGGTACACTCCCTGCCAATTCAAGTCCCAGTCAGGGATACGCACCAGCCATTTGCGCGTGCCGTCCGGCAGCGTGGCATAGCCCTCCATCAGTTCCGCCAGGTAATGCGCATGCGGATAGATAGCGAGGACGGTTAAATCGAGAGGGCACCGGAAATCGTCGCTCACCAGGAAGTCATGATCGCCGGCTGGAATGTCGAGGGCGCCGTCGTGCTCGAGTTGCACCAGCATGGGAAATTTGTTCTGCGGCTTGTCGGTAAAGTAAAGGCCGATTTCCGGGCTTACCGTTTCGGGCTTTCCGGTTGGCCGCAGGTGAACGTTCAATACCAAGTCCATGCCAGGTTCGGCGCGCCAAGCCATGCCATCGGGCTCCACTACGGGAGAACTGCCAGGCTTCCAGGAAAGAAAATGTCCGTCTGGATCGAACGTGCTCTCTTCTACAGTCAGGTCCATCCCCGGGAACCCGGCACCCGCCGTCTTCTCCTGTCGTCGCGCCGAACCGGAACGGTCGATGATCACGTTCGCGTGATGAAAAACCCGCGGATTCCCAGGACGGACTTCCATCGCTCTCACCCACCGAGTGGTCTTGATCGGAACAGGCAGAATGAAATTCCAGAAGACTTCACCACCGCCCGCCGGCAGATTATACGGTTGGGCAACGCGCAGAATCAGGTCGGGTGGCCCAAGCTGCCACTCAGAAGTGAATTTGGGCTGTGCGGCTGCATGTCCGGCGGAGCCAGGCTGCGCCCCTTGCCGCACCCATTCGGCGATCAGAGCAATTTCTTTATTCGTTAAGCGGCGCTCCTCCTCGAAGCTGCCGTATCCTGCCTGCGGGAGCCAAGGCGGCATAAAGCGTCGCTTCGTCACGTCCGCAATTTGCGACGCGTGCCGTTTGGCATCGTCATAGGTGAGCAGAGAGAAAGGCCCGGACTCGCCGGGACGGTGGCAAGGCGCACAGTTTTTGTAGATGATTGGCGCGATATCGCGCGAGAACGTGACATTCTGCGTGCCCCTGCTCGAAGCGGGTCCTGAGATTCCAACACTTAGCAGGAAGGCGATGCTTTGGAATCGAACTGTCATGAGCGGCCCTAAGGCATCTATCCTAGCGCGATCAAAGTCTCCTGCTTCACTCGATAAGAACTCCATAAAACTCTTGCAATCGTCTGCGCGCTGCTATAACATCTACTAAAACTCAGTTAATTTTCACTCAGCTGTCCAAATCGTTCGTTGCGAGGGGAAAATGCTTCCTTTTAGGGTCAGGGCTGCTGCAATTCCAAAAGTCCTCATTCAGATTGCGCTTGGTCTCTCTGTTTGGCTTGGCATTCAGCCGCCAGGTTATGGGCAGGTACTGTACGGCTCCATCGTAGGGATCGTAACGGACCCGAGCGGTGCGGTTGTGCCTGGGGCCACGGTGACTGCGACCGATGTGGCGACGGGGCTGACCCGAACGGATACCACCGACCAGAGCGGCCGCTTCAATGTCGTCAATTTGCTACCAGACAAGTACAACTTAACCGTTCTGGCAAAGGGCTTTCGCAAGCTGGAGCAGACTGATATAGGTATTACACCGAACACCGTGACCCGCAGCGATCTGCGTCTTGAGGTAGGGCACGAGACGGAGCAAGTGAACGTTTCGGCCCAAGCGGTCCAGCTACAGACAGACAAAGCCGATACCCATACGGAAATCAACTCGCAATCCGTGACGGAGATGCCGCTCGGCGGAAATCGCAATTACCAGACGCTGATCAATCTCGCGCCTGGGACGACCCCGGCGACCTTCTACAATTCGAATACCGATGTTCCTGCTCAGCCCTTGAACACCCATGTGAACGGAGGCAATGGCCAGACCAACATAACGAAGATCGACGGCGCCGAAAGCATCAACGTCTGGCTTCCTCAATACACCGGTTATGTAGCGCCGGCCGAAACCATCGATGTAGTCAACGTCACCACCAGCGCGGCCGACGCGGATCAGGGCTTGGCCGGAGCATCCTCCATTACGGTGGTGACGAAATCAGGCACCAACCAGATCCACGGCAGCGCGTTCATCTTCCACAACGATCAGCATCTAAACGCTCGCAATTTTTTCCTGCAGCCCGATCAGAGCAAGCCTGTTGGTATCTATAACAATTTCGGAGGAACGATTGGCGGTCCGATCAAGAAGGACAAATTGTTCTATTTCGTGAGTTTTGACGGGACCACGCAGAAGACGAGCGCGAATGGCCTCTACACTGTACCGACTGCGGATCAACGCGCTGGAAACTTCTCTGCCTACAATACGCCGATCTACAATCCCTTCACCGGAAATCCGGATGGCAGCGGCCGAGCTCTTTTCGCTGGTGGCATCATTCCGCCGCAATACATCAGCGCTCAGGCGCAGGCAATTCAGAATTTCCTCCCCGCTCCCAATCTGGCCGGCACGGTGAACAATTATGCGGCGACCGCCGGTCCGGCTATCAATCGCTTCCAATACGACGCAAAGGTCAACTACAACCGGACCGATAAGCATTCGATTTGGGTGAAATACGACAACATGTTCGCCACTTCGGGAGGCGTGGGCATATTTGGCGCGGCAGGCGGTCCCGCCCCTGGCTCCGATCCTGGTAAGGGCCGCACCAGCGTACAAGTTGCCTCTATCGGCCATACCTATGTCTTTTCGCCAACTTTGGTACTTGATGGAAACGTCGGGTATCAACGGCTGAATCAAAGCGTGCTCGGAACAGATTTCGGGAAGGACTATTCGACTACGCTCGGCATACCGGGATTGAACGGTTCCGATATTCGCGACAGCGGATTTCCCGACATCGCCTTCGGATCCAGCTTTTACAGCAGCGGCGTTACTGGCATTACTTTTGGCGTCCCAAACTGGATGCCGCTTTATCGTACCGACGAAACATATACCACGAATCACTCGCTGGCCTGGACCAAGGGCGCTCATGAACTGCGGTTCGGCTTCGACCTCGTTCGGCATCACCTAAATCACTGGCAGCCTGAGCTGAGTCCCGGCGGTCCACGAGGTTACTTCGATTTCAATGGTTCTGTGACTACCCTGAACGCAGCAAATGCTCCCGCAGCGAATCAATATAACGCTTATGCGCAGTTCCTACTCGGCCTTTCCGACAATACGCAAAAGGGCGAGCAGTACATTCTGATGACCGGGCGTGAATGGCAGTTCGGATGGTTCGCGCAGGACCGCTGGCAAGTCTCAAAGAAGCTGACCGTTTCGCTGGGGGTGCGTTACGAGCTGTATCCGCTTATGACACGCTGCTGCGGGCATGGCATCGAGCGGTATGACCCGACCAACAATGATATTTACATGGGCGGGTATGGCAACATACCAGTCAACGCTGGAATTAGCGTCAGCCACAAGCTATTTGCGCCGAGAGTCGGCTTGGCCTACCGTCTTGACGAGAAAACGGTGATTCGAACCGGTTACGGACTGAACTACGATCCGATCCCATTTTCGCGGCCATTGCGTGGTTTTTATCCGCTGACCATCAACAACAACTACGCGGCGCTAAATAGCTTCTCAGTAGCAAACCTGGGCCCAAATCAGTCCGCATTTGTACCTGCTACGTTAGCCAACGGCATCCCGCCGGTGGTCGGCCCGGACCTCTCCACCGGCATTGTGCCCTTGGATCCAACCGCCACCGAGCGCAGCCCCGGCACCTTTATCCATCGTGGTTACGTGCAGTCCTACAACTTCACTCTCGAGCGGCAGCTTCCAGGTGCTGTGGTGATGTCAGCGGGCTATGTAGGTCAGCATTCGGTGCACCTGCTTGCTGATCAGGACATCAACACCGGGTATCCTGGTTCAGGAACGACGGGTTTGCCCCAATATGCAAGCATTGGGCGCACGATTCCCACGGACATCTGGGACGGCTATTTGAGCTCCGAATACAATTCATTGCAAGTAGCGTTCAACCGCCAATTTTCCAACGGATTGATGTTGAAGGGTGCTTACACCTGGTCGCATGCCATCGATTACGCCGACGATGATGGCTGGACGGGTGTGGACTGGAACTGGGCTCCTGTCTTCCAACGCAATCGCGCGTCGGCTGGATTTGACCGGCGGCACGTTTTCCAATTGGGATGGGTGTATGACCTTCCATTTGGCTCGGGCAAGAAGTTTGTGAACAGCGGCGTCGCTTCGAAAATTCTCGGCGGCTGGCAATTGACTGGGATTGAATCCTGCTATACAGGCAATCCCATGTACATCTACGCCAGCGGCACGTCGCTCAATGCGCCGGACAACACGCAAACAGCGAACCAGGTCATGCCGAGCGTTCCGTTCCTCGGCGGAGTTGGTCCGGGAGCTTACTATTACAGTCCAGCAGCTTTCGCGCCGGTCACCACACAGAGTTTCGGCAACACCGGACGCAACATTTTGGCTGGTCCAGGTGTTTGGAATACGGACATGAGTATCGCCCGGGTCTTTCCGATTAGGGAGAATCTGAAGTTCGAGTTTCGAACAGAGTTCTACAATCTGCCGAATACATCTCACTTCAATGCCCCTGATAACACGGTGAACGACACGAACTTCATGCAGATTACTAGCTCATACGGCGAACGCAACATCCGCTTCGCCGGGCGGTTCAGTTGGTAAATATGGAGTAGTGGCGCGATTCAACAAAGTAGGAAGGCGGCTCTTAATTGGGGCCGCCTTCCTCTTGTTTACATGTTTGGCGGATGCGCAGAGTGAAGATCTCGCGGAGCAGTCCCATCACGCCAAGGAATTAATGGCCGAAGGCCGTTTTTCGGAAGCGATCCCGATCTACCAAAAACTCGTCCAAGCTGTTCCCGGAAATTCAGGTTTGACCCTGAATCTGGGCTTGGCGGAACAGATGGCGGGATACACGCGAGAAGCAATCCCCTACTTCGAAACAGTGCTCAAAGCGCAGCCGGATAATGTCCCGGCTCTCAGTTCGCTCGCCGACGCCTACTTGAGCCTCGATCAATTCGATGATGCAGCTCGACAGTACAGAAAGTTAACCGTCGCGGAGCCTTCCGATCCGCACGCCTGGTACGAATTGGGAAAGTGCTATGAAGCGCTTGCTGCGAGCACTTTCAGTAAACTCTCCAAAGCTGCCCCCCAATCTCCTTATGTCGCAGTGCTGCTGGCCGACTCTCGATTTCAACGGAAGCAATATCGCAGCGCATTCTTCTTCTACCGGGAAGCGCAAGCGAAGCTCCCCAATCTGCCCGGTGTGCACGCTGGCCTGGCAAAGGTCTATCAAAGTACCGGCCATGGCGACTGGGCGGCAAAGGAAGAAGACGCCGAGAAATCGTTGACAGCATCCCGTTGCGTTTCGCCTACTCCCGAGTGCCGCTTCCGAAACGGAAACTATCTCGAGACAACCAAATTGGGCACAAGCCCGGCGAAACCCTCCGCGCTCTTCTGGGCTACAAAGGCGTATAACCAACTCGCTGTAAATGCTTTCGACCAGCTCGGTAAGCTGCCCGATTCCGCCGAGCTCCATGCGCTAAAGGCCGAGATTCTACATGGGGACGGGCAGGATGCGGAGGCGGCAAACGAGTGGCGGGCCGCGCTGGCGCTGGCGCCGGGAGACACGCGGCTCGAGACGGAACTCGCCAGATCGCTGTTCGCGGCGCACAAGTACGACGAACTCATGCCAATGCTCGCCAGCTTGTTGCAGCAGGAATCCAATGCTCCCGATCTGAACTTCATGATGGGAGAAACCCTCTGGCGCATGCAGCAGCCGGAGAAGGCCGTCCCGTACCTGACAGCGGCCCTCAAAGCTGAACCTGACCTGCTACCCGCGCACGCAGCTTTGGGAATGGTTTATGCGGCGCTGAACCAGAATGCCGAGGCCGTTCCACACTTAAAAAAAGCGCTCAGCTTGGATGATGACGGAAGTCTCCACTACAGTTTGGCGCACGCCTACCAGGCCGCGGGTGATGCCACACAGGCCCGCAAGACGATGCAGGAGTATCGGGAGATCAAGCAAAAGAACGCGGAAATCGATAACGAATTAGCGAAAGAAGCAGAAATCGCGCCACCCACATCGCGTTGATTCGCTAAACGCTCAGTCCGGCGGACGGCCATTCTCGCGCAGCTCCAATACCTGATCGGCCTTTACGTTCCGGAGCGTTTGTGAGACGCCATCGGGCCAGAGAATCTGGACCGCCTCGATCTTCACCTGCGCGCCGAGGCCGAAGTGGACAGAGTCGAGTGCCGAAGAAGCGTAGCTGACGGCGCTCGTCATTTGGTTCGATTGACTGCCAATCTGAATGCGCGCGCCGATGCCGTCACGATTCGACCGCGTGCCGGTGAGCTTGCAGGCGAGCCAATGATTCCGATCCGGACTGATGTTGTGCCAGAGCTCGACCGGGGCTTCGAGCGAAGACACAATCACGTCAATTTTCCCATCCCCGTCGAAATCCGCATATGCGCTGCCGCGATGAGCTTTGGCTTCTAACAGGCCGGCTTCAGCCGAAACGTCTCGAAACTTGCCGCTGCCGAGATTGGCGAAGACGCTGTCGGGCTCCCGGTAGACGGCGGACTCGAACATTTCGACGCGATCATTAACGTGCGAGTTGGAAGTGAAGAGGTCTTTCCAGCCATCGTTATTGAAGTCGAACAGGCCAACGCCCCAGCCGCTGTGATGAAGACTCAAACCGGCAATATGGCTGGCGTACGTGTCGTCCGAAAAGCTGCCGCCACCGAGATTGCGAAAGAGCGGGAAGGTCTCGCCTGCGAGAGCGGTGACGGCTATATCCGGCAAGCCGTCGTTGTTATAGTCGCGAAAATCCGCGCCCATGCTAGCGACCGCCTTACCGTCTTCCCGAAGCGCCACCCCAGCTAGCAGACCGACCTCTTCGAACGTCCCATTGCCCCGGTTATGGAACAGGAAGTTGGGCATATTGTCGTTGGTGACAAAGACGTCGGGATAGCCATCGCCATCGTAATCCGCGAAGGCCACGCTCATGCCGCGGCCGGCAAAGCCACTGATGCCGGCTTTCTTGGAAACATCTTCGAAGGTGCCGTCGCCGCGGTTGCGATAGAGGGTGCTAGCTAGGCCCTGAAAATATTTTGGGTGACAGTAGATCCGAAGGCCGCGTGATGCATCGCCGCAGTAGCGGTCGTCGTTAACCGACCACTTCGCATAGTGGACGACCCAGAGGTCGAGTTTGCCGTCGCGGTCGTAGTCGAACCAACCGGCGGCGACAGCCCATTCTCCGCTGGAGATGCCCGCTCTTGCGGTTACGTCTTCAAACCTGCCGTTACCGAGGTTGTGATAGAGAATGTTGCGGTTCACACCTGCGACGAAGAGATCGGGTTTCCCGTCATTGTCGTAATCGGCCGCAGCAGCGCCCATGGAGTATCCTTCGCCGGCGAGGCCTGCCTCTGCCGTGACGTCGCGGAATTTCAGCTTGCCCTCGTTGTGGTAGAGCCGGTTCCAATACTGCGGACCTGTTTTGGAGAGCGACGGCAGATCGGCTCCATTAGTGAAGAAGATGTCGGGGCGGCCGTCACCGTCATAATCGAACACAGCCAGTCCTCCCGCCATGGTTTCGATCATGTGCTTCTGGGGCGTCGGGCAGTTGTGAAGTATGAAGTTGATGCCGCTCTGGCCGGCTACGTCCTCAAAGCGGATCAGTGGAACGTTACTTTCGCACTGAGCGCTCACTGCGAGCATGAGCGGGAAGGCTAGGCAGCGCTTCAATTCCCGCGGCATCGAATGGAGCGGGAGACGAGAATCGAACTCGCAACCAACAGCTTGGAAGGCTGTGACTCTACCATTGAGTTACTCCCGCTAACGAGCTTGCTTTCCTTATTCTAGGCGGCCTGGGAATCGAAGGTCAATCGCTGGTTCTCGGCTGCACCTTCCGGGTTCAGAGCAAGTGAAAATCGATTTCTACTGTGATCCTGACCTTTACTTGCTTGCCGCTCTTGGTCCCTGGCTCGAATGTCCACTGTTTGAGCGCTTCCATGGCCGTCCGGTCTTCCTCAGTACTCAGCCCATGCACGATCCGGCAGTCGGTGGGCTTACCCTCAGTCGTCACTACGGTCGAGAGTTTCACCGTCCCTTCGACGTAAGCTTCTTTCGAAGAGGGCGAAAAGTCCGGTTCAACATAGTGCCGAAGCCTAGGCGGTTTCACGTCTCCGCCCGGCTCGTAAACGCGATCTTCATCCTGTCCATCAACGCTTCCCGGAGCGCACACGAGAATTCTGCCGAACGAACTCCCGAGCGTCACAAAGCGGAGGAAAACCCTCCTACTTGCCTGTAGATACACGAATTCTCCTGAAGCATGCGAGTGTCAGGAGAGACGACAACTCGCGGCGCGAGGTTTCAGTGCGAGACGAAGATTTTGGCAAGCACTTTACATTACAGAGTACCTGTGGCAAGCTCGATCCATGGACCCTATACTGGCCTTCCTCTTCTGGTTACGCTACCGTGGCCGGCTTCGCAAGCAAGGATGCTCGTTTGCGTACTTCAGGAGACAGTTGCTTGGGTTTGTTTCGCAATTTGTGCGTTCCAGGGCGCGGATTTTGCCGAACCAACCCAGCTTCGAACGCCGCGACTTCCGTGCGCGTTGGTAGGGCTAGCGGTTCGTCATGGATTCGAGACGGCGGATGCGGTCCGCAGTTGAAGGGTGAGATGAAAACAACCGCATGAAGGTTCCGGAGGTAAATGGCTGGACGATAAAGAGATGTGCGGTCGAGGGGGACGCGTCGAGCGGAATCCGCTTCGAATAAACGTCGAGCTTTTGCAGCGCTGAAATCAGCTTCCCCGGATTGCCCGTGTATTTAGCCGAGGCAGCGTCGGCGTCGAACTCGCGGCTGCGCGAGATTGCCATCTGGATTACTAAAGCGGCTATAGGGGCGAGAATCAGCATCAAAATGCCGCTCCAACCGCCGCCCCGGTCTTCATCGTCGCGGGAGCTGCCGAAGAAGAAGCCCATGCGAGAGAAAAAAGTAATTGCCGTTGCAATCGTCGCCGCGACCGAGCTGATCAGAATGTCGCGATGCAGCACGTGCCCCAGTTCGTGAGCGACGACGCCTTCGATCTCGTCATCGGACATGGTGCTCAGAATTCCCGCAGTAAATGCGACTGAGGCGTGCTCCGGGTTCCGACCGGTTGCGAAGGCGTTCGGCGAGTTGTCCGGAATCAACCACAGCTTCGGCATGGGAATGTTCATACGCTGTGCCAAACCCGCAACGATAGGATAAACGCGGGCGTAGAGCGCATGGTTCTGCTCTGGCGTTAGCGGTTGCGCCGAGTACATCGAGAGCGCCATCTTGTCGGAAAAAAAATAGCTGAAGAAGTTCATCGCAACAGCCAGCCCGAGCCCCACGTAGAGCCCATTGCGTCCGCCGAACACTTCGCCTATCAGCAGCATCAGGCCGCTCAACAGACCCAATAGAAAAACCGTCTTAACCGCGTTCATGTGGCTTATTATTTAGATGCGCAATTGGGGAAAAGACAATCCCCACGCAGATCGGACCTAAGACTGGGTAGACGAGGAAGTGGATGTGTTCTTTTTGGTCTTTTTATGAGTTGGATGCCTCTGCTTACCCACATCGGGATTATTTGTGCCAGGCTTCTGATGCGGAACGTCCGCTTTCTGCTGTGCATCTCCGGTGGATGGTGTGGGCGTGGGCTGCCGCTGCTTGCCAACGTCGGGGTTATTGGTGTTGGGCTGCTGGGCTGGCACATCCTGTGAGTTCTGGGAAGGCGAGCTCTGGCCGGGTGACGGTTGTTGCGCTGCGTAAGCGGGAAATCCGCTGAGGGCCATGGCGAGAGCGGCATGAGTTAGCGTCTTCATAAACTGACAATTGCCTCTGCATTATATGGACCTCGCTCACGCGGCTTCAGTTACCTGTTTTACTTTGAAATGGGCCTACTAGCGCCTACTGAGGAAGCCAACCCTGGACCTTCAATACCTGTCGGAAGCCGGGGCTGTCCAGTGAAATGGCCGGGAAATAGGGGCCGGCCAAAGTACGCCTCCACCACAGCCCGCTCTTCTTGCGCTCAGCAGGCGTTGTGAAATGGTATTCGTATAGCAGCGCGCGTACGTAGCGCGGCGGCTTGTCGTGGAAGGGATTAGATCGCAGCAAGCTCAGCACGGCTTTGTCGCCCTCGAGTAGCTTCGCAACGAAATTGACAAACCAGGGATAGTCCTGATAAGTAGACATCGCTGCGAACCACATGAGCCAGTCGAGTCGGAGATGATAGGGCGCAATTTGGGGCGGCTCATAACCTATGTTGCCCGGTTTGCCTTTGAACTCATACTCACGCCAGCGAGTGCCGGACGTAATCACTGCATCTTCCGTGCCCTCGACTATTACTTCGTAGCGTGTTCGAGTGATGCTTCCGAAGGCGCCATAGGTTCCTACCAGATGCAGCGAGTTGAAATTCGTATTCATAATCTGGCGGGCCGAGAGCATGTTAGTCACGACCGGAATGCTCATCACCACAACCCCGGCCAGCAGCACGTAATTCACGATTGGAACGACCGTTGACACAGGGTGCAAGGTGGGAGCCCAGGCTCCGACTCCGGAGAAAAACTTAGCATCGAGCGTGGAAAATGCCAGCACGAGCGTCATCCAGTTCAGCCAGGAGAGGTTGCCGCTGATAATAATGCTCAGTTGAAAGACAATGGTGATCAGTCCGGCGAGACCGGCGACCGGCTGCGGCAGGAAATAGAAGAACGGCATAATCAGTTCCGCGAAATGGTTGAACAGGACGCCGCCCTTATTCATCCATTGCGGAGCCCAATGGAAATACCAGCTCAGCGGATTCGGCATGGGCTGAGTCTCGTAGTAGTAATTCAGACAGGTCAAATCGCGCCAGCAGGAGTCGCCGCGCAGCTTGATCAGGCCGGCACCGAACATGATCCTGAAGAGGAGCCAGCGAAAAAGCCAGACCGGAATTGCCTGCGGCATCGCGCGCAAGCCGCCCAGGAACATGGCGAAAAAACAGGCCTCGAGCAGAATCGATTCCCAGCCGAAGGCATAGAAAGTCTGCCCTACATTCACGAACGAAAGATAAAGCAGGTAGATCGCGGCCCAGGCAACCGCGTTCGACCAGGTGTAGCGGGTGGCGATGCCCGTCAGAATCAGAGCCGATAGCACGATGCCAAGCCATGCCGCAGCAGTGAACGCAAAATCGCGGGGCAGGAAATAGAACAGGCTAGGCGACTGGCTGAATGGCACTTGCTTGATGAACAATGGGACCGGCAGCAGTCCCCGTTCTCCCAGCAGGGGCCTGAATTGGTTCAGCGCGTTGACGAACGCAATCAGGCAAATGAGCGCGATCCCCCGCTCGAGCAGCAATCTCGTCAGCCAATAATCTTTCATGTCGAGTCCCACTACTCAACAAGATACGCCGTGTAGAATATTGCTCAAGGGCCGACATAGCTCAGTTGGTAGAGCGGCAGTTTTGTAAACTGCGGGTCGGGGGTTCGAGTCCCTCTGTCGGCTCCAATCAAGACTTGTTCATTGCGGAGACGCTAAATTCGAAGGCCTTCGTTGTTAACGAATGCGCCTAGATGTTTCCGGACAGAAGAGACAAAGAGAGGTGCTTGCTTATCGTGGCGGGTTCGCCAAGGCTCGAAAGCATCTGCAACGCCCTCTGTACCGATTCCACAAAATTTGGATTCGCCGGTAGCTTTTCACCGAAGGTTGACCTGACGGCGAGCATAGGCCGGGGATCACTCAGTGAATCCTTTGCAATGCTGGTAAGTTCGACCTTGCGCGCATCGATAATGTCCAGAGGCCGCCCGTGCGCGTCCCTGCCGCGCCCGAGGTAAAGGATCCAACTCGCGACCACAAGGCTGAGCAGGTCGGTCGCGCCACCCTGCTCGAGCAGTTCCACAATTGAGGGAAGCAGCCACTTGGGGATTTTGGCTGAGCCTTCCGAGCAGATTCGGGTTACCTGATCGTTTATTGTGGGGTTCGAAAAGCGTTCCACCAGCGAGCTCTTATACCCCGTGACGGAAACACCGGCAATCTTCGGAACGACTGGCGTTACTTCCGCCATGAAGCGCTCTATGAACGAATGGAAGAGCGGGTCGTTCATGATCTCATGCACATAAGTCAAGCCGTTGAGTGCCCCAAGATAGGCCATCGCGAGATGGCTGCCATTCAAAAGGCGCATCTTCATGGTCTCGTAAGGAGCGACATCCGAAATAAGCTGTGCGCCGGTCTTTTCCCATTGCGGCCTGCCATTGCAGAAGGTGTCTTCGATCACCCACTGCCGAAATGGTTCCGTTACCACGGGCCACGCGTCATTCAGGCCAAACCTCTCGGACAGCGAAGCGATGTCTGCCGGGGTTGTCGCCGGGGTGATGCGATCTACCATGCTGTTAGGAAATGCGACGTTACCCGCGATCCAGCGCTGGAGCACGGGGTTACCAAGACCGGTATACGCAAGTAGAACCTTCTTTACGACGTGCCCGTTCCCCTGAAGGTTGTCGCAAGACATGACAGTAAAGGGCGGCAGACCGCGTTTGCGACGCCGGTTCAATGCTTCCGCCATCAGGCCGATCGAAGAAACAGGTTCACTCGGATGATGAACGTCGTGCTGGATATCGGGATTACTGGCGAGGAACTCACCGCTACCTTCATCTATGAAGTAGCCGCCCTCGGTAATCGTCAGGGACACAATGCGCGTCTCGGGAGCCGCCATTTTCTCGATAACCGCCTGGCGATTCTCCGGCGCGAAGACGTAATCGACGAGAGAACCGATTACCCGGGCTGCTTGTCCGGTGGCACTGCGCTCGACAACGGTATAAAGGAAGTCCTGAGCTTGCAGAACATCTCTCATCCGGCGGTCGCCCGGCAAGACACCCATTCCGCACTCACCCCATCTCTCCGTACCCTCGAGGGCCAGCAGATCGTCCAGGTAGACTGCCTGATGCGCACGGTGAAATCCGCCGACTCCGATATGGATGGTGTGCTGAACCAGCCGGCTCCGATCATAATTAGGGATCTGGACTTCGCTGGGCAGCTTCAGCAAAGTTGCGCTGCTAAGCGGGATGCCCGAGCTGTTGGAAGTCATCGCCGATCCTTCAGTGAGTTTCCGGTTCGGTCAAAGGAATGAAGAAATCTCGGCTCCATCTCGATCTTAACCTGCTGATCAGGGCGAATCCTGGTCTCTCCATTGAGCTTTATTGTAAGGAGCTCGCCAGAGGCTATGCTGACCTGGAGATAACTTTCACTACCGAGGTGCTCGACGGTCTGCACCTGTCCGAGAATTCCGCCGGCATCGATCAGAGTGATGTGCTCCGGCCGAATGCCAAGCGTTACTTTGTCTCCGATCGCGACGGTTCCGGAGTTCAGCGGAACGTGAAGCGTTGCTCCCCCGGCGAAGGCGAGTTCCATTCCGGCTGAGTCAGTCTGCTGAACAGAGGTCTCGAGGAAATTCATTCGTGGAGATCCGATGAAGCCTGCTACGAAGAGATTGCGTGGATGCCGATAAAGATCCATGGGAGCGCCGACCTGCTCCACAACACCGGCTTGCAGGACGACGATGCGGTCGGCCATGGTCATGGCCTCAACCTGGTCGTGGGTTACATAGATCATCGTAGCGCGCAATTGCCGGTGAAGTTTGGTGAGCTCGAGACGCATGCGAACCCGCAACGCAGCATCCAGATTCGATAAGGGCTCATCGAAGAGAAAGACCTTGGGATCGCGGACGATCGCGCGCCCGATAGCAACTCGCTGACGCTGGCCTCCGGACAATGCTTTCGGCTTTCGGTCGAGCAACGTTTCGAGGTTCAGAATGCGTGCGGCTTCGAGCACTTTCTTCTGCCGTTCCGTCTTCGATATGCCGGCGAGCTTCAGACTGAATGACATGTTCTCGGCCACGTTCATGTGCGGATAAAGTGCATAGCTTTGGAAGACAATCGCGAGTCCGCGCTTGGCCGGCGGAACGCCGTTCACTCTTTGGCCATCGATCAGCAGATCGCCTGAACTGATCTCTTCGAGTCCGGCAATAAGGCGCAGAAGAGTAGATTTCCCGCAGCCGGAAGGGCCAACGAAGACGGTCAACTCCTGATCATGAATCGTGAGGTCGATTCCTTTTATGATTTCGGAGCTGTCGTAGCTCTTGCGTATTTGCCTCAATTCCACAGTTGCCATTTCGCTCTTCTGCGCTTATTTCACAGCGCCGAAGGTAAGCCCCCGAACGAGTTGCTTTTGGCTCATCCACCCCAGAATTAGGATGGGCGCGATTGCCATGGTCGAGGCAGCTGAAAGCTTCGCATAAAAGAGTCCTTCGGGGCTGGAAAACGAGGCGATGAAGGCGGTGAGCGGCGCGGCTTTAGCGGCTGTCAATGTCAAGCTCCAGAAGGCTTCGTTCCAGGAAAGAATGACCGCGAGCAGACTAGTGGAGACGATTCCAGGTACGGACAACGGAAGAAGTAGGTCATACAATTCGCGGATCGGTCCTGCGCCGTCCATTCGCGCGGCTTCGAGAATTTCCCGTGGCACTTCCTTGAAGTACGTGTAAAGCATCCAGATAATGATCGGAAGATTAAGCAGAGCATCGATTACGAGCAGGCCTGTTCTGGTGTCGAGCAGGCCCATGTCGCGGAAGATGAGATAGACCGGAACGAGCACCCCAACGGACGGCATCATTTTGGTGGAAAGCATCCACAGAAGGGTATCTTTCGCACGCTTGGTAGGGAAGAACGCCATCGCGTAAGAGGAAGGGACGGCAAGGGCAAGCGCGACTAAGGTAGACCCGATCGAGACGACAACACTGTTCCAGGCAAAATGAAAGTAACTGGCCCGCTCCTGGACGGCTCGGTAGTTTTCAAGTGTCGGCTGGAAGAAGAAATGAGGGGTGCGCGAGATGGCCTCTGCCTCTGTCTTGAAGCTTGTCAGCACCATCCAGAAGACCGGGAAAGCGAGGAGCAGCGCGACGGACCAACCGAGAACTGTTATCGCCATCTTCTTCCGAAATGTTTTCGAAGACATCGTTGGATTCCCTCATGCCTCCAGGTTGCGCGTGAACGAGCGCATCAGAAACAGAGCCAGGACATTGGCCAGGACGATGGCGATCAGACCGGCAACGGAGGCGCCCCCAATGTCATATTCCATCAAGGCATAGCGATAGATCAGAAAAGATAGATTGGTTGAGGCAAAGCCGGGGCCGCCTGAGGTGGTGACGTAGATCTCCGCAAAGATGCCCAGAAAAAAGATCGATTCGATCATGGTTGTGGCCCCTATAGCTCGTCCCAGGTGAGGCCAGATGATGTAACGGAACATTGCGATCGGTCCAGCACCATCCATCCGGGCAGCTTCTTTGCGCTCGGGATCGAGCGACTGCACGGCGGTCAGCAAGGTGAGCACGGCGAATGGAAGCCATTCCCAGGACACGATGATGATGATGGAGGTGAGAGGGGCCGCGCCGAACCAGTCGATCGGCTTGAGACCGGCGGAACGCATGAGAAAAGCGAGAAAGCCGTTGTCAGGGTGCATCATCATGTTCTTCCAGACCAGTGCGCTGACAGTCGGCATAACGAAAAAGGAAGCCAGCACGAGAACCCGGGCGAGGCCCCTGGCAAAGAATTCCTGGTCGAAGAGAACGGCGAGCAGCGTGCCCAAGCCGATGGTAATGACCAACACGCATCCCAAGAGCAGAATTGTGTTCCAAATGGCCAGGGCAAGCGTAGGATCGCTCAGCAGATAGCGAAAATTGCCAAACCCATCGAAGCCCGTCCGATCGGGCGTCATCATGTTATAGCGCCGAAATGAGAACCAGAGCGTCATTAGAAGCGGAATCACGGACCAGATAAGCAGTGCGACGATGGCCGGCGCTTTTAATGAAAATCGCGCGAGGCTGTCTCGCCAGCTGTCAGATCTGGTTCGAGCAAGGAGTGCGAGATCGGGGGTGAGCTGCAGGTCTGCCATGATAAGCGCTTTGCCGCCGTTCGGCTACTGGGGAATCCCGGTACGATTCAGAACCCGCTCGGCCGCTGCCTGCGCTTTGCGGAGAGCTTCGTCGACTGACATATCTCCGACCAGCGCGGCTGCGATCAGTTGCCCCACCTGGTTGCCAATTGTAGGGAATGATGGGATGACGACGCATTGAATGCCGGTGTATGGCACGGGCTGTTTCGTCGGATGCAGCGGGTCGGCAGCCATAATCGACCTATAAGCGAGGTTCGCGAACGGAGCGGTGGCGAGATATTGCGGTTGCTCATAGGTCGAGTGCCGCGTGCCTGGCGGAACGGCAGCCCAGCCATTCGTTCGCGCGACCAGGCGGATGTAGTTCTTCGACGTCGCCCACTCGATGAATTCTAATGCATCGGCGGAGTGGTGGGAGGAGGAGGGCACCGCAAGCCCCCAGAACCAGAGCCATTGCGCGCCGCGCGGAGTAACGGCGATCGGTGCGGGAGCAAAACCGACCGTAGCTGCGACTTTGGATTGCCTTGAATCGTAGAGTGTTCCGGCGGCCACCGTGGCGTCTATCCACATGCCGCAGCGGCCGTTTTCAAAGAGTGTGAGCGACTCATTGAAGCCGTTTGAACTGCTGCCTGGAGGACCGTATTGCTGAAGAAGGTTCACGTAGAAAGCCACCGCATCATGCCACTCCGGAGAATCAAGTTGTGGCTTCCATGCCTCGTCGAACCAGCGGCCTCCGAACGTGTTGACGACCGTGGAGATGTAGGCCATGTTTTCACCCCAGCCTGGCTTTCCGCGCAGGCAAACGCCGTAGATATCCTTTGCTGGATTGTTGAGGGTTTTAGCGAAGTGCGCAATATCCTCGTAGGTTGGCTGGGCAGGCATGGTCAGGCCTGCTTCGCGAAAGAGGTCTTTCCGATAATAAGTCAGCGAACTTTCTGCATAGAAGGGAAGGGCATACAGCCTGCCCTCGTAAGAGGCAGCGTCGCGAATCGGCTTTAGCAGATCGTTGAGATCGTAGCCGGGCGAGAGCTTGTCCTTTACCGGCAAAAGCCAACCACGGCGTCCCCAGATCGGCGCTTCGAGCGGACCAATCGTGACGACATCATATTCACCTCCGTGCGTCGCCACGTCCGTGGTCGTCTTCTCGCGCAGGATCTTCTCTTCGAGAACCACCCAGTCCAAATGGATATCGGGGTGCCCGCGTTCGAACTCTTTCGATAGCCTCTGCATGACAATCATGTCTTCGTTGTTTACAGTGGCAATCGTGAGGGTGGTCTGTGCCAGCAGCGCCATTGACGCTGGCGATATCACTACGAGGCTCAAGACACGAATCAGCCGCACAGCCTTGCTCCCAGCTACTTTGTGGTTTGGCAACACAGAACAAATCTATCCAATCGACTCGAGCACCGCGTCGATAAGGCTGGCGAGGAGGCACGGGCGCGTCTCTTCATCGGGTAATAGCAAATACCCGGTTGAGAAAATATTCTCTCAGCTCTGCATCAAGTTTTTGGGTGTTCGTGCTGGCGTCACTGCTATCCGTGTTGAAAGCCACTACATACCCGTTGCCGCGAGTTGGATCCACATAGAAGTGACTGATAAAGCCACCCTGCTGGCCGCCATGACCGATGTAGGTACGCCCATCCTGTTCGTGAATGAAGAAGCTCAACCCGACCCAGTCTCGACCGCCACCTGCGATGGTCTGTGAGGGATCGGTTTGTCTGATTAACAGCTGCTTTTGGAACATCTCTTCGAGCGAGCTGCGCTTCAGGACTTCCTCATACCTTTCGTTCCGTTCGGCAGAGCCCAAGAGGAAATGCAGATACTTCGCCATGTCTGGAATAGGTGAGTTGAGGCCGCTATTTGAAACCGTAATGCCGGAATCGAAGTTAAACGGAGCTGGTTTGATTACGCCGCCCGACAGATAATAACCGGCTGCGCGATGCTTCAATAAGAAATACGGCGAGCGATCGAAATAACTGCAGTACATCTCGAGCGGCTTCAAGATGTTTTTATCGATGAACACTTCGTAATCGTCGCCCGAGAGCCGCTCGATAATCCGGCCCAGAAACACTACTCCTAAGTTCGAGTAACTGTGGCGTGTTCCGGGCGGGAACAAGACTTCGGTGTAGGGAAGCATAGCTACGATTTGCGACCACTTAATTGGCTCGAACGGCTCCCAATCCTTATCTTCGGTCCAAGGCCACGTTGGGCTGCGAAAACCCGCGCTGTGCGTCATCAATTGACGAATCGTAATCGCCTCAACTGAACCATATGGGTCGTGGATAGCGCGCAGGTCCGGTAAATACTTGACTACTGAATCGTCGAGCTTCAGGAGGCCGTGATCCCGCAACTGCATGATCGCAATACCAGTGAACGTCTTTGTGATCGAGGCCCAGTGGAAGGTAGTATCATCGTCCACTTTCCGATGTCTCTCACGATTCGCTTCACCGTACATCTCGCGCGATGCAGTGCGGCCGTTTTCGATCACGAGTATGCTGCTGCCAACCACTCCGTAGCGCCGCAGGCTGGAATGGTAAAGATCGCGGAATCCATCGACGGTCGCATCGTGTGAGTAAAGCTGTGGGACCGCGAGAGTTAGCATGACGCTCAAGAGCGCCAGGAACTTGTGCATTCCTTATAGGGTACTGAAACTATTCGTTCCTGAGCGCCGTGATCGGATCGATAGTTGCTGCTCGCCAAGCCGGAATCAGCGCAGCAACCAGCGCGACGGAAGCGAGCAACAAGGCGGCAGTGCCGAACGTGAACCAATCGAGAGAAGCGTACTCGAACCGGCTGGAAACGACGCTGGTAGCGGCCCACGCTGCCAAACAGCCGAGAACTAACCCAGCTAAGGTGAGCCGGAAACCTTGACCCGCAATCATCCCAAGAATCTGCCAGCGGCCGGCTCCCAGCGCTGAACGGATGCCGATCTCCTTTGTCCGGCTTCCCGCGCTGAAGCTGATCACGCCATAAAGGCCAATGCCCGCCAGGAGCAGCGCTCCAATAGCAAAGAGACTCAGCAGCTCAACCGCGAATTCCTGCGGACCGAGCGCTTTCGCAATGCGCTGCGAAGGTGTGGCTATATCGAAAACGGCCTGCGAGGGGTCCTGTTTGTGAACAGCCTGCGCGATCGAAAGCGCCGCCCGTTGCGGATTGCCCGCCGTGCGCACCATAAAGTTCAGGTAAGTCACTGGCTGCTGATAGACAGGCATATAGTAAATGCCTCTGGTATCGCTCGAATCGAAGTTATACGCTCTTATATGTTTCACTAAGCCAACGACGGTCGCCCACGGGTCATGCTTGCTGTTTCGCAAGCGTTTCCCGATTGGGTCCAAGTTAGGCCAGTACTTATGGGCTAAGTTCTCGTCGATGATTGTTACTGGCTGCGTGCCTGCCCGGTCGGCATCCGTGAAATCGCGGCCCCGGAGCAGAGGAATGCGCAGCGCGTCAAAGTATTTCGGGCTGATGAATCCGCGATAACCGTGCGGGCCAGGATCGCCGGGCGCTTCCGGTCTCCCTTCAATCTCAAAAGAGCCGGTCCAGTGATCGCCATTGAACGGAGCCGGCTCAGCGCCAGCAGCGGTGATGACTCCTGGTTGCCCTTTCAAGTCATCGATGACTGCGCGGAAGAAGCCAATCTGCTTGGCGTCGTCATGATATCCGGCATCGGGTAAGGAGACCGCGGCCGTCATGACGTGAGATGGATCGAAACCAAGATTTGCACTACGCAAACGCTCCAAACTCTTCAACAGGAGCCCCGCGCTTAAGAGCAAAACCAGCGCCAATGCCACTTGGCCGACAACCAAGGCACTACGCAGACGTTGCCGCCGCGCTCCTTCCGTCTCCGACCGGCCGCCTTCTTTGAGGTCCGCGTACCGGCCGCCAAGCCGCGCTGCTTGCCAGGCCGGCATCAGGCCAAAGAACAGCGCCGCGAGAACCCCGGCTGCAATCGTAAACACCACGACGTAAGCGTCCGGTTCGATCACCAGGCCCACAGTGATGCGCGCAGGAGCTAGCGCGAGCAGGACTTTCAAAAACACCGATATGCAAATCAATCCCAGGAAAGTCCCGATTGAGGCGAGAACGAGACTTTCGGTAAGGGTCTGCATCAGAAGATCTCTCGTGCTCGCTCCGAGTGCGCTGCGCACCGCCAGTTCGCGCGAGCGCCCGCTGGCGCGAACCAGCATCAGACCCGCGATATTCGTGCACGCGATCAAGAGCACTAGGCCGACCGAGGCTGAAAGGATCAGCAGGGTGTTCTTCAGATCACCGGAAGTAAGTTCAGAGAAAGTCTCTACTTCCATGCTCCACTGCGAGTCTCTGGCGTAAGCGGCCACTTCCTTGTTGCCATTCATTACGCGAGTCGTAAGCACGCCCAGGAACTGTTTGCAAGCGGCAAGACTTACCCCCGGACGCAACCGCGCTACCACAGGAAAAAATTCGTCAAAACGGTGGTCCTCCGCGTAGGCGCGAGGCGATAAGCCAAGCGGTACCCAGACGTCAGCCTGGCTTGGCCAGCGAAAATTCGCCGGCATCACGCCGACAATGCGATACGGCTTTCGATCGAGCTCGATCGCCTTTCCAAGAGCGGATCGCTCGCCGCCGAACAGGCGCCGCCAGAGATCGAAAGAAAGCACCGCTACGTTGTTCGAGCCAGGCTGATCGTCATCCTTGTGAAAGCCGCGGCCGAGAAGCGGTTTCGCGCCGAAGACGTCGAACCACTGCCAGGTCACGGTCGCCCCTTGCAGCCGCTCCGGCGAAGTGTCGCCTGTGAAGTTGAATCCAATAATATTTGACGCCGCCGCCACTGAAAACACGTGTGTGCTGTTGCGAACATCCTCGAAATCCGGCAAAGACATGTCGATCCGGTCGAGGTGCAGTTTTTGATAGCTGATCCGCGGGGCAACCACCTGCTCAGGATGAGTTACGCCCGCAGGATGCAAAAATAGCGCATTGACTACACTGAAAATCGCCGCGTTGCTGCCGATGCCGAGCGCCAGGGACGCCAGAACTGTCGCCGTAAATAGCGGCGAGCGCCTCAGCGTGCGAAGCGCATAGGTGAAGTCCGTTGTCCGAAACACGAATCCTATGATGCACGTTCGAGCCCAACCAGCCCATCAGCTGTTTCAACAAGTTCCTCGTGTTCGCCAGAACCCGGTGTCCGTTATTGGGAACAGCGGAATCGACACTGTCCGCTTCCGCACCGCTCGCTATGTTTACTGGCTGGATCGAGTGGGGCCCGTCTGATCGTTCGGGGTCACCCCGAGATTGTAAAAAATAAACGCATCGATGTCGGTGGTCTGCTCGAGTTGTTTGGTGGTGCTGCTGGGTCCGTGGCCCGAATTCGTGTCGATGCGAATTAGCACCGGATTTTCGTGACTCGCAAGCGTCTGCAGCGTGGCTGCGTATTTAAACGAATGTCCTGGAATCACACGGTCGTCATGATCGGCTGTGGTGATAAGCGTAGCCGGGTATTTCGCGCCAGGATGAATGTTGTGCAGGGGAGAGTAGGCGTATAGGTTCTTGAACTGTTGCGGATCATCGCTCGACCCGTAGTCCGCGATCCAGTTCCATCCAATGGTGAACTTCTGGAAACGCAACATATCCATTACTCCTGCTTGCGCGACAGCCACATGAAACAGGTCGGGACGCTGATTGATGACGGCGCCCATCAAAAGTCCGCCATTCGAGACGCCATGTATGGCAAGCTTCTCCCGCGATGTATAGCCATGGCTAACCAACCATTCAGCCGCTCCAATGTAATCGTCGAAAACATTCTGCTTGTTAAGGCGCATTCCGGCCCGGTGCCATTTATCTCCGTACTCGCCGCCTCCGCGAATATTGGCCGAAGCGTACACGAATCCCTGCTCAAGCAGCGCAAGGCGAAGAGCCGAAAACGTGGGATTGGTGATGATGTCAAAGCCGCCATACGCGTAAAGCAGCGCCGGATTTGTGCCGTCCAGCTTCAGCCCCTTTCGGTACACGAGGAACATCGGGATACGCGTACCATCTTTGCTTCGGTAGAAGACTTCCTGGCTTTCGTAGTGATGAGAATCGAACCCCGGTATCTCCGGCGAGTGAAAGACCGTCGTTTTTCTCGATGCCAGATCGTACCGCCAGATGGTCTCGGGAACATTCAAAGCGCTGAACTCGAAAAAAACGAATCTGTCGCGATGGTTCCCCACGATTTCGCCGGCCACTCCCTTTGCCGGCAGGCTCACTTCGGTTTCTTTTTGTCCGTCCAGATTGTAAACGTACACGCGATACGCTACATCCTCGACATACTCTGCCAAGAGCTTTCCGCCGGCGTAAGTGGCGGCTCTGAGCGGTTGCGCCGATTCCGGAATCACTTCTTTCCAACTTGCGTTTTTCGGATCGTAAAAAGCAATCCGGCTGTTCGGAGCTTTCGCGTTCGTCGCGATCAGAAATCCGCCACCAACGTCGTCGACGACTCCGTACTTATCATCCGAAATCTCAGTTTCGATCGGCGTGAAACTTTTGCCGGGGTTGGAAAGGTCGCGGAAGTAGAGGGCGTTACCGTCCTTTCCCTTACCGCGCTCGGAGATCTCCAGAAATGCGAACTTCTCATCCTCGGTCGTCGACACAATGTTGAAACGCTGGGGATGCTCTTTGTCCTGGTAAATTAGTTTATCGTGCGGTTGCGCAGTACCGAGACGATGATAGTAGACCGTCTCGAATTCGTTTTTGGACGAGAGTTCGCGGCCCGCCTCGGGTGCGGGATAGCGGCTGTAGAAGAAACCCGAGCCCGCCCAAGCCAGTCCGCCGAACTTCAGCCAGCTCAAGCGATCCGGCAGAACCTTCCCGGTTGCTACCTCCATCACATGCGCCTCCTGCCAGTCGGATCCTCCTGTAGAGATGGTGTAGGCCGCGTAAGCACCCGTTTTTGAGATCGCCAGCACCCCAAGTCTGGATGTTCCATCGCTTGAAAACTTGTTCGGATCCAATAACACTCGAGCTGTTCCGCTCAAGCCCTGCTGAACGTAAACCACGCTCTGGTTCTGAAGGCCGTCATTTTTTCTGAAAAAGTAATATTCGCCTCGGCGGAATGGCGGTGTGTAGCGCACGTAGTTCTGCAACTGCTCGAGACGCTTCATCAACTGGCTCCGGTAAGGTATCCGGCTGAGATACTCAGCCGTCACCTGATTCTCGGCTTTCACCCAGGCGAGAGTCTCAGGGGAACGATCATCCTCGAGCCAGCGGTAGGGGTCGGGAACAGGAGTGCCGTGATAATTATCGACTTGATCCGCCTTGCGAGCTTCCGGATAGGCCAAGCCCTGAGCGAATCCCGCGATGGTACCGACGTCAAGTAGTGTGGCGATTAGAGCGACTGCGACAAAGTTGACTTTCACAAGGTAATCCTGCAAGAGGAACTGCTTTCGTGTCGATGTTATAAGCGAGTCCCACAGAATAGCATGTTGCTGGCAAGCTCAGCTGCTGCTTTCCGCGTTCCTGTAAAGTAACGCGACTGCACCCGTCCGTAAGATGGTTTTCGAACTTAGCTTCAACCATTCGTGCTTTGCTGCTTGGAGCCGAAAATGTTCACTGGAAACAGTTCCATAAAAAAGCAGTTGTATTGCTCGCGGAGATCTCCGGACGGATCGGGCGATATTCTCTAGGACTTGGGCCAACACGGAACCGCGAAATGGATTGAAGAAAAAGAAGACGGTAACAGCGTCTGGGACTTCATAGTCCACGGCATTGCCTTCGATAATTTGGACATTACGGCACTGTAGTTTTGCCCGTGCTTGATCTAAATTGTGGCGCGAGAGTTGGCAAAGCTCCGACGAAAGCTCGAGACCGATCACCGCTCTAAACGGATAAGTTGCCGCAAGGCAGATTGCCCGGCCCATGCCCGATCCAAAATCGACAAACACATCGGACGGGCCGATCGCCAGTAGCGCCAGAACGTCTCGCATGTCGGAATAGCTCACTGCCTGATAGTGGACAAACTCGGGAGACGACAAGCTAGACCCGGTAAGTTGTTTGCGCGGCGATGAGCTTATTCCAAATTCACGGTCGTACTGACTGTCGCGAAGCCGGTCAGAAATCCAATGCCAAGCTCTGCGAGGACCGCCGCGCAACCGGAACGAGAGTTCCGCTATCAAGCCTGGCGAGTTGTCTGAGCGCCATGATTCCGTCATCCGACTTTCATTCAGGCGCCGGCGCATAAGAACTTAGGCGCGGCGGATCGGCGTCCGGTTCGAACCAGAGAACCCTCCGGCCAGGGTAGTACTGCATCAACTCCTTGTCCTCTGCAAAGCCCAGGTCGCGGGCAAACACCACGCGTGAAGCATCTATATCGGCGGCATTCCAAACCCATTCCTCCTGGAAAATGTGCCTCGGCGAGTAGTGCACGAAAATGAGCAGTTGACCCGGCTGCTCCGCGATTTCAGTAGCAGCCTCGATGCGCTTTTGAGGGTTCCGATGATTGATAGCATCCCATGTCTCATATTGCAGCAGGGCGAGCGGAGCATGGTGGTTCTCAAAGAGATGAATGCTGTACCAGAGAAGGAACTGAGCGCCGCAGAGTAAGATCAGGATACGGGCGATGTCGGCGCCCGCCGGTAGACCGTGAATCCGCAAGCGTCCAATCTGCCGCAGGCCCGTTACGCTGATTAAGAGGAAAAGGCAAGTTACGGCGGCTAAGTAGTGGACCAGTAGATAGGGAAACAAATTCGTGCCTAGCGCGAAGACAATGAGCGTTGCGGCGACCCAACTATATGTTTTCTGCCGCAAGGCGAAGGCAAATCCCAGGGCTGCTAAATACAGTGGCGGCAAAAAGAAAAAGCGATAGTCCCGAATCCGGTACTCGAGGCGGAACCAAAACCGCGCCAGTGTGTCGGTATCCAGCCCGTGCATCAGGACCTGCGCCTTATATTCCAGCGCCTGCTGCGGCGTAAGTGGCATGTGCGGTACGGCCGGCTGTTGAATGGTAAGAGTCGTCGGGACGCCGTACTGAAATTGACTAAGTTTTTCAGGGACAGTCAGCCAATTTCCAGTTACTTGCTTATTTTGCAACAGATTTAACACCAGGGCTGGGAAGATGGCTATGGACGCAATAAGTACCGACTTGGACACCAATCTCCAAACTGACCGGCAAAACGGGATAAGTAAACAGAAGAGAGCGATACTCAGCGCAAGTAGTGCCGATTCGAACGGCCGCGCGAGCAGATGCAAGCCGAACCCTATGCCAAGAAAAGTTGCGTCACGTTTGCGCGCAGGTACACTCCGGAGCCATGCGCTGCGCAAACGGGGTAGAGCGCCGAATACCAGGCATCCCGCTACCGCCGGGAGCGCGCCGCCCCAGTAGCAGTTCATCCAGAGATTGAGCGGGCCGAACTCGATGATCGCCAAGACGCCTCCAAGCAATGCCCAGAGCGGTGGGACGTAAGCCCGCAGCATCCAATAACTCAAGGCACAGAAAGCACCCGTCGCGCAGAGCACTCCAGTCCAGGAGGCGCCCGAGACCAAGCGCCCAAATGCGAGCATCAGCCCTTGCCCGAGCGGATAAATCGAGCTGTAGGTCGGCCGCTGCAGAACAAAAAAGGTTTCGAAGAAACGGTGCATCGGATGAGCCGGATTGGCTAAGCGAAAATGAAGGAGAGTGTCCGCAACTAACAAATGGCTGAACTCGTCATAGACGTTAGGCGAAGGTGCCGGGTGGTTTGGCAGCAGTGCCAGGCGGAGCGCGATCGGCATGAGAAACAGCGTCAGCATTACGCTACGCGGCTTAGCGGCAAAAAAAACCACCGAACGTTGTAGAGCGGGGCTCCAAAGGAAGGCCGAAAAGAGGAGCACGCCCGCGAAGAAGAACTCGAGCCAGTCTGCTCCGCCAAATCCCATTGCGCCGTCGGGCATGTGCGCGCTAATCCCGGCGGCCGATCGCGATCAGAGAAGCGGGGGGGACAGGAAGGTAACGATCGATGCGCCGCCATACCGGCACGAGCGCATCGAAGCACTTAAGCTGCACTTCACTGAGAGTTCTGCGCCGCAGAATGCGCGAATTCAGGATCCAGCCCGGATAGGTGATGCGGTTAAAGGGAACAATCTTCTCGACCCGAAACCCTGCGTTGCTCATCTTGCTCGTTAGCTCTGGCTCTGAGTAGCGCCTCTGGTGAAGCAAGACTTTATCGAGACTACCGAAAGCCGCAGCGCCTTGCGGTACCAGGATAACCGCCTGCCCACCGGCCCTGAGAGCAGTGAGAATGTTGGAGAGAGTCGCTTCGTCATTCGATATGTGCTCGAGCACGTTAAGGCAAATAGCCGTATCGAAGCTCTTACGCCATCGGATGAGATCGGCTGGATGGGAAGCTTCGCAAATGGCGGTCTCGAGAGTTGAGTTTTGCCTAAGTCTGTCGCGCAGTAATTCGAGATGCTCTCCGTCGGCGTCCGTCGCAACATAACGCCGGCGGCCAGGGCAGAGAAACTCAGTCAGATTGCCAATTCCGGCGCCGATTTCGAGGACCTCAGATCCAACGTAAGGCTCGACGGTTTCGGCCATCCAACGATTGAAGCGATGCGCGCGCGCCATCTGCTTCAACATCGTGGTGCCCGGATCCATCGTTTGACTGCTGTAAGGCAAACTCAGTGTACTGACTCGAATGGATTTGCCGCCTCGCCGTAGGCAGTCAATTTAGGCGGCCGCGTATCAGGCTCCAGAAGCCATGTTCTACGGGCAGGGAAGTAGCTCACCAGCTTCTTATTCTTCACTGCGCCCAGATCGAGCGCCCAGACAGTCTTCGCAGCGTCTATATTCGCGGCGTTACCGATCCATTCTTCGAACCGATGCTGAGGTGAATACCGAACGAAGACGAGTTGGCCGCCTGGAGATTGAGCGAGTGTGTCACTTACGGCAATGCGTCCTTCTGGATCGCCATAATCGATGAAGTCCGCTGTCTCATACACAGTGGCTGACAGCAGATTGGGATTACCAGAGAAATGCAATCCATACCAGAACAAGAAATACGCGAAGCAGAGCAGCAGGAGCATGCGCGCTGCCAGTGCCCCGACTTGAAAATCGCGCCATTCGACCCGTCCTAAGTTCTCGAGACCCTTCACCGCGATCAGCACGAATAGGCAGGTGATCGCGGCAACATAATGAGGGAAGAAGTATGGATAGAAGTTCGTTCCGGCCAGGAAGATCGCGACCGTCGCGAGAACCCAAAGCCATTGCCGCTGTCTTGCGCTTGGCAGAAAAAACGCCGCCGCGAAGTAAAGCGGAGCGAGCAGAAAAAAGCGCACATAGTGCGACCGATATCTGAGGCGTTCGACATAGGATCCGAGCGAGTCCGTGCCAGGTCCATGTATAGCGGCTTGAGCGCGATAATCGAGTTCCTGCTCCGGTGTCAGTGCGCGATGCGGAACCGGATTCGGCTGCCAGGTAAAGGTTGTTGGTACACCGTATTGGTAACGGCTTACTAAGTAGGGAAGAGTCGCCCAGTCGCCGGTCACGCTGTTGTTCTGGAAGAGCGTGAGCCCGATGGCAGGAGCTACGGCGAGGCACACGGCCGCAAAACGCCTCGCCATTGTGCCAGGGCGCCAGCGCGCAGGCGGAGAAACTATCCAGAACAACAGTACGCAGATGACTACGAGTACGCATTCGAAGGGCCGCGTCAGCAATTGCAAACCTATCCCGAAGCCGAGAAGAAGAGCGTTGCGGATGGCGTCGCGTCCCGATTCTCGATCGAGCTCATGGCGCAAGCGGGGCAGTGCTCCGAAAACCAGGCAACCTGCGCAAGCGGAAACGGCCCCGCCCCAGTAAGTGTTCGTCCAGGCATTGAGCGGTCCGAATTGGATTACGGCGAGCAGGGCTCCGATAAACGCCGATTGCGCGGACATCCAGCCGCGCAGCATCCAAAAACAGAGTGCGGAGAATGCCGCGCTCGAAAGGAGCACCCCAGCCCAGAAGCTTCCGAAAACCAGGCGCCCTATTGCGAGCGCCAGCCCCTGGCCGAGCGGATAAATCGAGCTGTAAGTCGGCTGCTGAAGGACAAATACTGCTTCAAAGAATTGATGAAGCGCGTGAGTCGGATTGGCCAGCCGGAAGTGGAGTAACGTATCGGCAAGCAGAAGGTAGCTGAAGTCATCCGCGCCGCTGGGCGTAGGGACAGGTGATGACCGAAGGAGCACGAGGCGAAGAAGAACAGCAAGAGCGGCGAATACCGCCATCGCCAGACCGGTTCTGCCAGCAAGTTTAGCCGCGTAAGGCAGCAACGCCGCCCGCAATACTACGCAAGCCGCGAGCGACAGCGCGAAGGCAAGCAATACAAAATCCGCCACTCCAAAACCGATTGGATTGTGCAGCGGGCGGAAGGATCGGAACAGCTCGGCAAGGTACACTTTTCGCGATTCTGATAGTTACTCTTCGCTCAACCGGCTGCGCCTCGCTATTTGCTTTGATGCGCAATGACCTGGTTCTTGATCTTCTGGTAAGTGGCGTGCGGGATGACTTTCTTGGTATCTAAATCAGTTTTCGAATGGTACGGCCGCCCCGCGATGATCTTCTGCGCCAGCGCTGGACCGATCCCGGGCAGCGTATCGAGGTCGTCTGCACTGGCGGTATTGATGTCGATCAGGGCCGTGTTCGCGGATGCGGCAGAGGTGGCGCCTTGAGCCGCGGATTTTTTCGTGGAAGTGCTTTGGGCCGTAACGATCACCACCACCGCTACTAGAATCAGTAAGTAACGCAGTAATTTCATATCCAGGAATTCTACCAGCATCGATCATGGAGCTCCCAGGCTCGCTCAGGCAGTACACTTCCCACTTGGATGACCTGCGTAATTCTACAGCCCTCCTACATTCCGTGGCGCGGCTATTTTCATCAAATTCGGAAGGCGGATCTGTTCATCTTCTATGATGACGTGCAATATGATCGTCACGGCTGGCGCAACAGGAATCGCATCAAGACCCCCGCGGGACCCAAGTGGCTGACGATTCCCTTGCGCTCCACCGGCGCCCGCCCGCAAGACACACTGATCCGCGATATGCGGATCTCGTCCGAAGACAACTGGAGCAAAAGACATTTCGAAACGCTTCGCCATAATTATGCGCAAGCTCCTTACTTTGCACGCTACCGGCCCATGCTCGAGCGCTGGTACGCGAACGCCCCCGCCTCTCTCGCAGATTTTGTCATTCCAACTACTGTCGAACTCGCCGCTGAACTCGGCGTTTCGAATACTCGCTTCATCCGTAGCTCCATGCTCAATTGCGAGGGCGCGAAAACTGAACGGCTACTCGCGATCTTGCAGAAAGTTGGCGCGACCCGCTATATCAGTGGCCCGGCTGCGAAACAGTATCTCGATGTTGCAGCTCTAAATGCCGCAGGTATTGGCGTTGAGTGGATGGCTTACGAGTACACCGAATATCCGCAACTCTTTCCGCCTTTCGATCCTCAACTCTCAGCGCTCGATCTGCTGCTGAACACGGGACCCGAGGCCGGGAGGTTTATCTGGGGTGAGGAGAGTACCAGAACCGCCCTCGCGTGAGACAGCGCTCGATACAAGTACACTCTGGTAAGGGCATTCGGAGCGTATCGGAGGCCGCGTTGGGGAGGATTTTCTACGGGGCTTAGGACAGAAGCGGCGATCCCGTTCAATTGCATCAGCAAAGTCGGGAGCGAAGCGAAATACATTGAGCAGGCTTACCAAGCGCTGCACATTTGCGGCGATGGCATCTTCAGCCGCAGGTGTCACGAGCTGCTCGAGTCCGAGCTGGGCGTTGCGAAAGCTCTGCTCACCACCTCCTGCACGCACGCGCTTGAGATGGCGGCGCTTTTGCTCGATCTCGAGCCAGGCGACGAAGTAATTGTCCCGTCGTTCACCTTTCCCTCTGTCATCAATGCCTTCGTGTTACGAGGCGCCAAGCCTGTGTTTGCGGATATCCGGCGCGATACGATGAACCTCGATGAAAGCTTGCTTTCGTCCCTGATTTCTACAGCTACTAGAGCCATCGTTCCCGTTCACTACGCAGGTGTGGGCTGCGAGATGCGGCAGATCTCAGCGCTTGCCGAGCACCACGGCATTGCGATCGTGGAAGACAATGCCCATGGGCTGTTCGGCCGGTACCGGGGGAAGTCGCTGGGCACCTTCGGATCGCTTGCGACCCAGAGCTTTCACGAAACGAAGAATTTTAGTTGCGGAGAGGGCGGAGCGCTACTGATCAACGATCCTCTTTTCATCGAACGAGCCGAAATCATTCGCGAGAAAGGCACCAATCGAAAGCAGTTCTTTCGTGGCCAAGTCGATAAATACACCTGGGTCGACAAGGGTTCGAGTTACTTGCCTTCCGATATACTCGCCGCCATACTCTACGCTCAGTTCGAAGTCAGAGGGGCGATCCAGGCGCGGCGGCGCGAACTCTGGCTTGCCTATCAGTCGCATTTATCCACTTGGGCGAAGAGCTGCGGTGTGCAATTGCCATTTGTGCCGGATTACTGCGACCAGACTTATCATATTTTTTATCTAGTGATGCCGGATCTTCCATCGCGCACTGCGTTGATTGAGCATCTCAAGTCACACCACATTCTCAGCGTCTTCCATTACATGCCGTTGCATCTCTCGGAGATGGGACAACGTTTCGGGGGATATCAGGGACAGTGTCCGGTTTCAGAGCAAATCAGCGAGCGGCTTCTGCGGTTACCGCTCTATAGCGCACTCACTGATTCAGACCAGTCGCGAATCATCGAGGCAATTCACGCATTCGACATGCCCTGCCCGCCTCTCGTTATCGCAGAAGTGCATCGGCGCGAGCCTCTGTCTTGCCTTTAACGTGAACCTCGAACAAGGTCTTATCCTTGTAAGGCGTCGCGTATTTTCCGACCAGGTTAATCGCGGCGCCGTCGGATGCCAGCTTGCGCAAGAGCCAGTCCTCGGGATAGTCGAACGTTCCGAAGACCAGAAAATCGGGGTGGGCCTGGGTGAATTGCCGGTAAGATTCGACGGCCCCCGATAACTTGAATGCTTGTTGGAAATCGCTGATGTCTTCAAAAATAGTGGCATGCGCAAACTGGATCGCGGAGGTCCGATCTCTCAAGTAGAAGAGGCGCGAGGCGAGGGCCGGGCTCTCATACTGGCCCATCTCGACAAAGGTCAAACCGCTCGCCGCCACGATGGGTAGGTTGGGTTTGATGTGCTCAAACGCAGCTGCAGTCGCAGGAACGGGGTGGACCAGCAGGTGATGCCAAGGCACGATCACACGCAGCGCCAACGCGAGCGCAAAAGCGGCGGTGATGGCGGCATAGCCAGCGCGCGGGACTCGTTCAAAGCCCATCGCTAGAAAGAGCGCGCAGAGGAAATACAGAGCGACCACGGAACTTATGCAGTAACGTCCCCAAAATGGCGCATGATCGCGCATCATCGCGAAGTCCAATAGAACCGGCACCAGCCCAAGCCCTATGAACAGCGGCCATTGACCCCGCCACCAGGCAGGAAACTTCCATGTCCATCTGCCTCTCGCAGCAAAAAGCGCGGCGACCACCGACACACTCCAGCACCAGAAGACATCCTCCAAGGTGTGCCAATAAAAAGATGCCACTTTGCCGGGCGAGGCCTGAAAGGCAAACGGATAATCCGTTATAGCTCGAAAGCTATCGTAGAAAGGTAGATAGAAAACGACGAGGACGAGCGGCAACAAGAGCGCGGTCCAAAGCGGATAATCTGGCTTTCTGCGTTTTGTAAATCGCAAGATTTCAGCGGCCAAGAAAGCCAGCAGCGAAAGCGGTGCTAGCACGTGAGAGGTCACAAGTCCCAGCGAGGCGATGGCGACTCCTGCGAGAGTAATTCTGGTTCGGTTGTTCGACACCGCCACGTCCCACAGCAGCAGCAACGCGCAAAACCAGAAACAGAGCAGCGCATAGGGACGCGCTTCGGTCGCGTACCGGAACATGGGGCTGTACCAGAGCAGCAGCACCGGCAGCGCAGCGAAGGCTAAGCCCAGCTTGCGAATGCCGAAAAAGAACAGCAGCACGCTCGCGAGATAGAACTCGATGGCCGACGGGATGCGAATCGCTATCACACTCCCGCCCGAAAGCCGCAATGCCGCGTGCGCCAGCAGATGCAGCACTGGAGGATTCAGGTCCCAGCGTTTGACCAGATAGAATAAGCGGCCGAGTGTAGGAGCCCGGGCGATGTAGTAGGTCAGAAGCTCGTCAAACCAAAGATGGCGCCCGATGTCGAGCCATGCAAGAACGCAGTAAAGAGCCGTAAGGCCGCCGAGGATGAACCAACAGGACGCCGGAACTCTGCGAAAGGAACCTGCCGGTCGCGGCGCCTCTTTCAAATCGCAGTCAGTCTCCACCATCCCCGTCGCTCCGAAGTTACTCTAACTGTGAGTGGAATGACAAGTGTGGTGATGTCGGCAGCACGTTTAGGTACCGATAGTACTTTTCGCAAAATGAGAAGAGTCCACTCAAGTGCACGTCCGGCACTTCCCGCCAGCCGAATACAATAGCATCACCCTATCTCGATGAGCACACAAATCAGGCAATCGAAGCCGTTCGTTCCGGAACATCTCCAAATGCGCGAGCTCACGCTGCGCGCCATTCTCTTGGGTCTGTGCATGACGGTGGTTCTCGGCGCAGCCAATGCCTACCTGGGTTTGCGGGCGGGCATCACGGTAGCGGCAACTTATCCAGCGGCGGTGATCAGTATGGCCGTGCTGCGTACCTGGAAAGGATCGCTGCTCGAAGAGAATATCGCGCGAACCAGCGGCTCTATCGGCGAGGGCGTCGCATCGGGCGCCATCTTTACGATTCCCGCGTTCCTCATTGCCCACGCCTGGCCTTCGTTCGGCTTTGGGGACGCCTATTGGAAAACGACTGCTCTCATTCTCGTGGGAAGCGTGCTCGGCGTGCTCTTTATTTCGCTGGTTCGGCGCGTCATGGTGGACGATCCCGAATTGCCTTTCCCCGAATCGATCGCAGCCTCAGAGATTCACAAAGCAGGCCAGCGCGGAGCCGAGGCGGCCAAGTTCTTGTTCTGGAACATCGGAGTCGGCGGCCTTATTTTTCTGCTCGGGCGCTTCGGCTTTTTCGCGGCGGATGCCGAGTTCGCGTTTTCCATTGGTCAGCTCGGTACCAGCCGTGTACGGCTCGGAGGCGCCGGCTCCAAGAGCCTTCTCGCAACGGGTGGCACTACCGTCGTCTCAGCCCCCAGCGTAAGCCCGGCGTATCTGGGCGTTGGCTATGTCATCGGCGCGCGCCTGGCCGCTTTGCAGTTCTCCGGTGGAGTACTCGCCTGGGGTTTCATCGTACCGCTGCTGATTTACTTCCTCGGTCCGCAACTCCATAATTTTCTTCCAGCCGGTGCGCCTGCCGGCTCATGGAGCGATCTCGCCAACAGCGTCTGGCGTTTCGTGGTTCGTCCGATCGCCGTCGGAGGCATGCTCGTCGGCGCCGCTTACACGCTGTTCCGCATGCGCGCAAGTCTGGTCGCCGGTCTCGGACGAGCACTCGGTGACATTCGTCAAACTGCGGAACAAACAGCAGCGCTCTCCCGCACCGAGCGCTACATGAGCTCGAAGGTCGTTTTCTCTTTAATCGCCGCGGTCTTCGCCTTGATGATCGCCCTCTACATCTACTTCTCGGGACACGTGCTGGGTGGCGTGGTAGCGGCTGTAGTCATGCTGATTCTTGGTTTTTTCTTTGCCACCGTCTCGGGGAGCCTGTGCGGCATGATCGGATCCTCTAACAATCCCGTCTCGGGACTCACTCTCTCGACGCTCATCATCGCGGCGCTGCTGATGATTTCGCTCGGTGTCTCGGGCATCGGCGGTGTAGCGGCGGTACTCGGCGTCGCGGCTGTCGTCTGCGTGTCTTCGGCCGTTGCCGGCGAGCTGCTGCAGGATTTCAAAGTCGGCTTCATCCTGGGCGGCACGCCACGTAATATCCAGATCGCCGAACTGCTGGCCGTTGTGGTGGCCAGTCTCGTTATGTATTTCCCGCTTGTGCTGCTGCATGAAGGCAATATCAAGGCGGGTGGAACGGGATTCGGAGACCGCCAACTTCCCGCCCCCCAAGCCGGTTTGATGGCGCTTCTCGCGCAGGGCATCGTCGCCGGCGATATGCCTTGGCCATTGGTCGTGGTCGGCATACTAATGGGTTTTGGTCTCATCGCCATGAATGTCAAAAGCCCTATGCTCATTGCAGTAGGGATGTATTTGCCTTTCGAAACCACTTTCGCCATCTTCGTCGGGGGCGTGATTCGCTGGATCGGGGATCGCGCCGCCGAGCGCCGCGGCTATAACGAAGCCCAAAAGGCGCGCGTCGAAAATGCGGGAGTGCTGACGGCCTCGGGATTGATTGCGGGTGAAGCGATTCTTGGTCTCGTCTGGGCCGGCCTGCAATTCGCGCCCGCCAACGTGCGAGCGCATCTGAAAGTCTTCGATCATCCTTCTTATCTGGTTGGCTTGGGCGTCCTAGTGCTGCTCGCTTTTATCATGATTCGCGGTCCACTCGGAAGCGCCGGCAGCCCGGATGAGCCGGCACCCCCGGTAGCGATGATGTAGGAGCTAGACACTGTTCCTGCCTTGAGAGCCAAACGCGGGAGGGATCTGGACTTTGGCAGTTCCTACGGCTGCCAATTCGTGCTCCTTCCGGCCATGGCTTTGGGAGATCTGATCGACCGGATACCGCCCGAGAATCTTTCGAGGAAACTCAGCAGAATAACAGAGTCGTTACAACTCTAACTGCCCTTTGTAAACCATGTCTTTCAGCCGGAATCTCTTCACGACTGAAAGCGAGCCGAAGCGCGTTTCAAACGTTACTTCCTTATCGCCCAGGGCGATTCCTCCAGTTCGCGGAAAGAATAGATGCAAGTCGCCGCTAGCGTTATCTAGTTTCGCGTCCTCCGGCCGGATAGCGGATTTGCCCCGCGGAAAAAGCCGCGCATAGCGCATGACGCCTTCCAGCATCTCCTCCGGGTTTCGCACGTCCGTAGCGCCGTCTCCGCTGCGCGAGTTTAATTCAGGCTGGCCATATCGGCCGCCCGGTACCAAGCCGACGATCGTAATGATGTAATCCTTGCGAAGCTGCTCAGGAGAGTAGCGCGTAGCAGCGCGCTCATGCTCGGCTGCCTGCCTCACCGGCAGCGCACTGTCCCAGCGTATTGTCACATTGAGGGTCGGAGGGCCGTTCCGGTCGAGCCGTCCTACGCCTCCGTCCCAACGCCCGTCAGTTGCCCCGTGTGGGCTCGCCATCCCGGCTTGCGGAACGTCGATCGATGGCCCCGGCGGCGGATCATCTGCCGCCAGCGCGAACGATGCCCCCGCCGCTTGCGCCCATGGAGAATCGGTCAATACCCGTTCGGCATCCTGCGTGGTCCATTGTCGCGGATCTCCCGCTTTCCAGGGCTGCTGCGAAGCCCACAGCAAAATCACTGATGCCGTCGCGAGCACGACAACTCTAAACATCTGGCCCTGCCTTCTGCTTCAGCCTGATGAGCGCCGCCGCCAGGTTTCCAACGCTAATCGGCTCCTCAACTACTCCCATAACCACGCCGATTCCTGAAAAGTTAGGATGTTTCAGCAACATAACGGGGTATTAGTTCGTCTCTCGTTGTAGTGGTTCATTAGTACCTCGCCAAGACGCGCAACGTAAACTGAATGACAAAATCGCCCACCGTTCGATTTCTTCTTGGATTACTCGTTACGCTGGGGGCCGTCACTGGGTTGTCGTCGTATTCACTATACCGGCTTCACGAGCTCCGCAAAATGGAGCTGAATATCATCGACCTCAACCGGCACGACTCCTTGCAGCTCCTGCGGGTTCAAAACGACCTGAACTCGGTTGGTATTAAAATGCGCGAGATGGCGGGCGGTGACCTGGACGTATCGGCATTCGAGCGTTATCACGAAGACTTCGAACTCCTGCGGCAGGATCTGAATCGGGCGCTGCTTTATGAGGCGCGGCGCACGCTGGTTCGCGGACAGCCCGACCGGCAGGCGGAATTGGCCAGCACTCTTCGGCGGTTCTGGCTCACTGCGGATCAAGTTTTTGCCGCCGCCGCCGCGGGCCACCAATCTGCCGCTAGAAAGCTGGCGGCCAGCACGCTCCCGCCGATCAAGACAGAACTGGCCGGACGAGTCTCTGCCTTGCTCGAGCGCAACAATGCGGCCGACGAAGAAGCAGACAAGAAAATTTCGGACATCTATGAAGGCGCGGAAAGAGATATTTATTTCTTCCTCATGATGACCATGCTTGGCATCGCTGCAACTAGCCTCTATTTGATTTACTGGAACCGGAAGTTCTTTTGGCAACTTGAGTCGCTCTCGCGGCAACGCCGCATTCTGGCGGCCCGACTGATCAGTGTGCAGGAGGAGGTACTTCGCTCCGTGTCGCGGGAACTCCACGATGAGTTCGGGCAAATCCTTACCGCTGTCGGCGCGATGCTCGCCCGGGCAGAGAAGAAGGGTGTTCCGCCGGATTCCCCTTTGCGTACGGAACTCAGCGAAGTGAGAGCGATCACGCATAGCACGCTCGAGAAGATTCGTAGCCTTTCTCAGATGCTGCATCCGGCCGTGATCGATGACTACGGGTTAGCCAAAGCAGTCGAATGGTATGCGGGAGTTTTTGAACGGCAGACCGGGATACAAACTACTGCCAAAATCAGCGGTGAGCCCGTTCTCATTACCGGCCAACCGGCAATACACTGCTTTCGCATCGTGCAGGAGGCTCTGAACAACGCCGCTAAGCATTCCGGCAGCAAGCGCGCGGAAGTAAACATGCGCTTCGGAGCAGCAGATCTGAAGGTCAGCGTGCGGGATTTCGGTCGCGGTCTGACGCCTGCCAAGAAGGGCCACAGGGACGGCTTGGGATTGATTGCCATGCGCGAGCGCGCCGAGCTGCTCAACGGAAAGCTCGACATCGCATCATCTCCCGAGACTGGAACCATCGTGTCCATCTGGATGCCATTGAAGCAGGAAGCGTTTGCCCCTGAAAGGGCAGACGAAGAAAGCAGAGAAGAAGAGGTGTTTTCCCAACAACATGACTGAAGAAATTAGCGTTTTACTGGCCGATGATCATAGCCTGGTCCGGCGGGGCTTTCGGCGTATCCTGGAAGACGACGAAGGCATGAAAGTGGTGGGCGAGGCCAGCACCGGTGTAGAAGCCATCCGCATGTCGTATGAGCTAAAACCGAAAGTGGTGGTCATGGACCTTTCTATGCCCGAACTCGACGGGGTACAGGCCACTCGCGAAATCGTCAAGCATCTGCCGGGCACCGAAGTGCTCGTTCTCAGCATGCACTCCGACGACAACTACGTTCGGAATGCGCTTGACGCGGGCGCCAGAGGTTATTTACTGAAGAATGCTATCGATGTCGATCTGGTGGGCGCGATCCGCTCCGTCGCGGAAGGGAAGCGGTTCATCGGTCCCGGATTGAAGTACGTTGCTCAGGAGCAGGACGACGAGTTAAAGAGACTCACCGCGCGCGAGAAGCAGGTTCTGCAGCTCATTGCGCAGGGCAAATCCAACAAGGACATCGCTAAGCTTTTAGAGCTGAGCGTGAACACCGTCTCCGTGCACCGCGCCAACTTGATGGAGAAGATGAACATCCATCGCACTGCCGAGCTGGTACTCTTTGCTATCAGAAAGGGACTGGTAGCCCCGCAATAAAGGCTGGGCGTCGCCCCACCCTACACAAACCAGCTAATAAGAAGGCCTGCCCAAGGGCTCTAACAATCCCTCGGTTGTTGCACCTGCGGCCTGAACCGCCTCTCTCACATTACGCGGCCAAAGCCATTTGCCTGACCGCGCGCAAGTCTACTTTCCCGGTGCCGAGCAGCGGCAGTTTCTCAACCAGGTGTATGTCATCGAGCTTAGGAATCCAGATCTTCGGCATTCCGGAGGCCATCAATTCATGCCAGATCTCATGAGGCGTAGCGGCATTGCCGGCTACGAACGCAACCAGCCTCTCTCCTCTTCGCTCGTCGGTTACGGCCGTAACAGCACACGCAACGCCAGGCGTTACGGATTGAAGGACCTCCTCGATCTTTCCGTGAGGCACCATCTCACCCGCGATCTTGCTGAAGCGGGATTGGCGGTCGACTATTCGGATGAAACCGTCCGGATCCATAATTACGATATCGCCGGTGATATACCATCCATCACGCAAAACAGCTTCGGTTTCAGAAGGCCGGTTGAGATAGCCGAGCATGCGATTGGGACCTTGCACCAGCAGCAAGCCTTCCTCGCCGCTCTTCAGAGTTTCGCCGGTTTCTATGTGTACAACCTTTGCCGCGACTCCTGGAATTGCCTGCCCGACTGAGCCCGACCGTACCCCAACCTGCTTGACACTAGCGCGTTCGCGGTCTGGAATGTTCACTGAGATGACCGGGGACATTTCCGTAGCCCCATAGCCCTCCAGCATTTCCAGTCCGAACTTTTCCTTGAAAGCCTGGGCGAGCGCCGGTTGCAGTTTTTCGGCGCCCACTAAAACGTGCCGCAGGGAAGCAAATTGCTCCTTCGAGCACCCCCGCACATACGCCTGGCAAAAAGTAGGCGGCGCAGGCAAGAATGTGGCTTTCGAGCTTTCGACAAGTTCGCCCAATCCCTTTGCGTCGAGAGGCTGCGCATGATACGCCGCGCTCGCGCCATTCAGTAGCGGGAACCAAAGCGTGTAAGTAAAGCCGAACGAGTGGAACAGCGGGAGCACTCCGGCGATCGTGTCTCGCTCGTCGATTTGGAATAGAGAGTTGACGGATTCAGTGTTCGAGATCAAGTTGCGATGCGACAACATGATGCCCTTGGGGTTGCCTGTGCTTCCGCTTGAAAAGAGTACCGCGGCCAAGTCGTCGGCCTTAACGCGGCGCGCTGTTAACGCGCGACTTGGGCAAAACCGGGCGCGCAGGAACGTTATCAGTTTTGCGGCTTTCCCGAAGGCCATGAGGTCTTCTACGAAGATCATTTCAGGGCGTTGCTCGATTTTGCTCTTCGCCAGAAACTGTTTCGAGGTCACAACGGTAGCGAGACCGCATTGCCCAATGGCGGAATCCACGGCCTCTCTGCCTGCAGTGAAATTCAGGTTTACGGGAACGCGGCCGGCGAGCACTATCCCGAGATTGACGATTCCAGCCGCGGTGGAAGCGGGTAGCATCACGCCCAGCATCTTTTCTTCCGCGCAGCTCCGGCGAATGCTTTTGGCGAGCAACTCGCTAGCGATGAGAGTCTGGCCGTAGGTCAGCGTGCGCCCGGTCGAGTCAGTCATGGCGCCCTTCGACCAATACTTTTTCGCGGTTCGGACGAATCGTTTGCCCAGCGAATCATTCTGGTCCACCGCATCCTGGGCTGCCTCGGCACCGAGTTCGGAGACCGCTTGGCGGACATCGAACGCGCTTGGCTGCATCACCGCCTCACCGAAAGAAATGCTGATAGGAAACGGCAGCTTTCGCAGCGAGCGCCAGAGAGATGCGCGGCGATCCAGGCTAAATATGCTGCCCCAAGCGCCGCCGACGTGTACGGGAATAACCGGCACATCCAGACCCTCAATGATCTTTTCCAGGCCGCGATGGAACTCTCCAAGATTTCCATTCAGCGTCAAAGCTCCTTCGGCGAAGATGCACACCAGATGCCCGCGTGTCAGCTCATCGCGCGCTAATTCGATCGCTGTGACAATGCTTCGGCGGTTGCCGTCCGGAACACGAATAGCGTGGAACAGGGAAAAGACGCGAGCAAAGCGGTCGTACCATTCCTCGCCGACCATGAACCGGACAAAACGATGGACGCAAGCGCCGATCAGAAATCCATCCACATACGAGACGTGGTTGGAAACCAGCAGCGCCGCGCCATGTTGCGGAACACTTTCTTTGCCGCGCAGCCGAATGCGATAAATCGCGTGCGTGAGCAGGTAAAGAAGGAAGCGGACAGTGAAGTTTGGTATTAGCTGAAGAGCGTACAGCGCTGCAACAAGTGTTAAGCCAGCAGTGATGCTGATAACGCTGGCCGCGGAAAGCTGCAGCGCTTCATGCAAGGTCCAGATCACGCCTGAAGCCAGCATGATGCCTATCGTGTTTATGAAATTAGCCGTTGCGATAACACGCCCCTTTTCGTCATGCTGCGGACGGTGCTGCAGTATCGCGTTCAGCGGCACGACAAACAGTCCGCCCATGAACCCGAGTACGGCCAAAGCGAGCAGCGCCGGGACTAGAGTGCGAATTTCAAAGGCCAATACGAAACCGGCAGCCGCCATGCCGAAAGCTCCCACGGGAACCAGGCCAGGCTCGATCTTGTCGCCCGAAAGCCGCCCCGCGGCCATGCTTCCTACTCCGATCCCAATGGCCAGACTCGCCATGAGAAGTCCGGTCTGCGTCTCCGTGCAGTGCAGCGCCTCTTTTCCGAACAGCAGCAGCACCATCTGAAAGAGTGCGCCCAGAAACCAGAAGAAAGTTGTACCAAGCACCGTAAGCATCAGAGTGCGGTCGGCAGCTAGCCGCTTCACTCCAATCAGAACGTCGCCGAATGGGTTCCAGGAAAACGGTCTCTGCGCTGCCGGAGCAGGCGTCCGCGCGATTTTAAGACTGGTCAGTGTTCCGAGAACAGCGATAGCGATCAAGACGATTCCGATATAGGCCGGCTGGTGTTTCCAAACCGCCACCAGGTAGCTTCCGCCGATCGTTCCCAGAATGATCGCCACGAATGTGCTCATTTCAAGCAGGCCATTCGCGCGTGCCAGATGCCTGTCGGCAACCAGTTCAGGCACTATGCCGTACTTGGCCGGGCTGAAGAACGCCGCTTGCGTGGCCGTGAAGAAGAGTACGGCCAGCATCCATCCGATGCTTCCGCTCACGAGCGCGAAAAGCGCAAATGTCATCGCGGCGATCTCGAATCCCTTGGTGACCACCACTACGCCGCGCTTTTCAAATCTGTCGGCAAGCTGCCCGGCATAACCGGAGAAGAGCAGGAATGGTGCGACGAAGATAAAACCCGCGAAAGAAAGATAGGTTCCGCTGCTGACCTTGTTAGTTGCTACCAGAACGGCCAGTATGGAGACGACGAATTTATATACGTTGTCATTGAATGCGTTCAAGAACTGCATCCAAAGAAACGGCTGCACGCCTCTTAGCTTCAGAACCTCCGAATAATTGCCTGAACTTGTCATCGTTGCGCTCCGCTAAATAGGTAGGCAACTCCGGATCCAAACTTCAGTTGTTGGCGGCTCAATGAGATAGCAACACGATAAGGTGCAGCATCGATTCTACTGTACATTTTTTGCATGGAGACTTACAATCAATGAACGGTGGCTTTTCTAAATCCGGCGAACCGGCGCTTCTTCACAGCGGTCTCCAATTTACTCTATGCGAACCCGTTCCTGCCCGACATTCTGGTGTACGAACGCAAGGTACTCGGCGAAGACGCGCTCGATGAGGAGCCGATCTGGAGCATGCTGGTCAGCGATCCCGATCGCGTGAGGGCAAATACCTGGCGCATTATCGACCGGCTTCAATCTCTGCTGTTGCAGCTCAGAGCGGCGCTCGCGGCCGGCGAAAAGGCCCATGAGGCCGATCTCATTCTTTACGAGGACGGCCTGCTTTACTACTTCTACTACCGCTACTACCAGCAGTTCGTGCTCGCGACCTTTCGGCAGCAGGGCAGGGAAAAGTCACGCTGGCTCTTTTATCGTGAGTTTTGCGATGAGTGGAACCAGTACTTTCATCTCCGAGAAGTAAAGCTTCCCACTGGTCACCAGGCTAAACACACCTTCGCCTGCTACTACCAGATCGTCCGTGCGTTTCACCACATTTTCGAGCAGATCATCGGCAACTCGCAACCAGCAGCGCGTCTTCGGGCGGCCATCTGGCAATCGGTTTTCACGCACGATATGCGGCGCTACCGCAGAACCTTGTTCTCGCGTATGAGTGAGTTCGCCACGCTGATTACCGGACCTTCCGGCACCGGAAAAGAGCTGGTTGCGCGCTCGATCGCCCTGTCCCGCTATGTTCCTTTCGACGAGAGCCGTCTGGCTTTCGAAGAAGATCTCACGGGTCTTTTCTTTCCGATCAATATTGCCGCCCTTCCGGGAACGCTTGTCGAGTCTGAACTGTTCGGGCACAAGCGAGGTTCGTTCACGGGCGCGGTGCAGGACAAGCGAGGATGGCTGGAAGCGTGTCCTCCGCTCGGCGCAGTGTTCTTGGACGAAATCGGAGACCTCGATCCGGAGATTCAGGTGAAACTCCTGCGCGTCATTGAGACTCGAAGTTTTCAGGCCTTGGGCGAGAACAATGCTCAAACACATCGCTTCCAGGGAAAGCTGATAGCGGCCACTAACCGGAATCTTGCCTGGGCCATTCGTAAGGGACGCTTCCGGGAAGACTTGTACTACCGGCTTTGCTCCGATCAGATCGTGACGCCGTCTCTGCGCCAGCAGATCGACGAGTCGCCCGAAGTCCTCGACGATTTGATCCTCTTTATGTCACGCAGGGTGGCTGGCGATGAAGCGGAAAGCCTGGCAACGGAAGCGCATCAGTGGATCGCAAAGAATCTCGGCCCAGCTTATGATTGGCCTGGTAATTATCGTGAGCTCGAGCAGTGTGTCCGAAACATTCTCATCCGCAAGGACTACCAGACCTCGCGCCTGGCTCGGCGGCAGCACAGTGCCGATGTCTTCGCCGAAGCGCGTTCCGGCGACCTCACCGCGAGCGAATTGCTGAGCCGTTATTGCACTTTGGTCTATTCGCAAACCGGCAGCTACGAGGAAACCGCCAGACGGCTGAAGATCGATCGCCGCACCGTAAAAGCGAAGGTAAATACCGCGCTCTTGGCGAGTCTGGCGATTACCAAATCAGCGGCTGTGAAGCATCCAGGATGAAACACGTCCGGCCTCGGCCGTGATGCCAGAACTGAGTTACAGGTAGTCGATCTGCCTCGCCGGCGTCTGAGAATGTAGCGCATAGTTCGTAATCGGCGTCCGATTTGACGTGATATTCGTAGAGACTTTTTGTCTCCGGGTCGGCGATCTGTCTTGCAATGATTCCTCTGCTTTCAAGCGCAAACAAGGCCGGCGGCAGGGGCGGCGATGACTTCTCCACTTCCGCACGTTTATGCCAGGAATAGATGGCGAAAGCAATCCCCCGAAGATCCTCTACTCGCCTGCGGTCGGCCTCGGCGTGGCGTTGCTGGTGTGGCGTGCCCGCGACCCCAAGGCCGATACAAAACGTGATGATCACTGCCGCGGCGGCTCCTATCCCGAATTTCAAGCTGCGGCTTTTTGCTTGCGCAACATTAGTCTTTCGGTCCCATCGCAGCGAACTCAGGTAATAGACGAAAATTGTTCCGCAGATTGCCATTACGGTCAGGGCTTTCAGGAGGAAACGCGAAGTCAACTCGCCCGTCAGAAAGTAGTCGAAAAACCAGATCAGGTCGCAGATCACGGCCCCGGCCGTTAGCAGCAGAGCGATATAAGTGAGCCATTTGCGCACGCTAGACTGCAAGCGTTCAGGATGAATCTGCGCTTCCCGCAGAATCGTCCGCATGACCAGCAGGAAAATCGGGAAAGCGACCGCGACACTCGCCATCTGCCAGGTAACCGCGCTGCGCAAATTGTAAACTTGATTGCTCGTGACCGCATCGGGGAACCAGCGCTCAATGAACCGGAATAACATGGAGCCGAGTGCGCTGCTCCAGGTGGCCAGAGTTGAAAACGATAGTAAGTAGAGGAAAGCATCGCGGGACGATTCGCCCGCGGCTGCGCGGTCGGGAACGGCGAGACCGGTCGCACGCTCCCAATAACTCCCGAGCGCGGCATACACATCGTCCTGTGGCCAGCCCCGGCGCGTAAGAAACGAAGCCAGAAATTCATCGCCGGCCCCCTTTGATTTGCTCGCTTCGATAAATTCAAGCAGCTTGACAGCATCTTCGCTTTGCATAATGTTCGCCCCAGAATGTCCGGTGCAATTGCTTGGCCTGACGGCACTTCCTTTGTGGTCAAGGAGTTAAAACCGCCAGCAGAGTGTCAGCTGGCGTCAGGGCATGCAAACTGTGCATACGGCGTACATCCAATGTACGTTTACCGGGAGAACTTCTTCATGGGCAGCTTGCGGGAGGATCTTCGTTTTGCGGACCTGTGTGTGACGGTTCCAGAAAGGCTCTCAAACCAGTTTTGCGCCACCTACCATCGCAGAATCGCAATTCCAAAAGAATGGCACGAATGCGAGAGCGAGACGCATTGGAGCCTTGCTACTCGTGAGAATGGGGAACGCGGAGAATCCGAAGGGAACCCGCCTGGATTGGCGCCGAAAGTAGCCAATGAGATATTTCAGCGCATTCCGTATCAAAAGTAGAACTTCAGGGCGAGTTGCAATTGCCTCGGGGTGTTCAACAAATCACTGCTGCTGGTCAGGCGGCCGAAATTCTGATCCTGCAGATTCGTGTCTCCGGTGCCGAATCTCACACGATTAAAGAGATTGAACGCCTCAGCGCGAAATTCGAAGCGCATTGCCTCTCTTATGGGGAAACTTCGCGCGACCGAGATGTTTTCATTCAGGTTCGGAAACTGGCGAAGTTTTGGGTTGTAACGCGTCGCGTTGCCGAATCCCAAGTTCCCGTCCTGGGGATTGTGGAGATCCCCTTGATGCGGAAAAGGACCTGTACAGGTGCCGCTGCCAGGACAGTAAGGGTCTAAAAAAGAGTCGATGGTTGGATCGAAGCTGCCGCTCCAATTCGGTTGCCAACCGGTGTACGAGTTGACATATGGAATGCTGCGGCCGTTCGTGGCGCCGTACAGTGGAAGCGTATAGGAGGACGTGATCGCAACCGGCAAACCGCTCGAATAAGTAAGGACGCCATTCACGCCCCAGCCGCCGAGAATCCATGCAGCAGGTCCATGGGTGAGAAATTGTCGGCCCTTTCCGAACGGAAGATCGTAGACGAATCCAGCTTTCCCGTTGTGAGTCACATCGAACTGCCCGATCGACTTTTCGAGCCCGCGGTTGTACTGATCCGCGGCCAGGCAGCAACCGCCGCCCCCGCCTGAGGCGTTGACGGGAATGGCATTGCCCCAATAACTGTCGGCGTCTGTCAGAAGTTTCGAGAACACGTAAGACGCTTGAAAAGTAAGTCCGCCGCTATATCGCTTCTCAAATCGAACTAGACCGGCGTGATAAGTCGAATGGCCGCTATGGTCACCTTGACCAGCGTAGGTGTCGATCAATGTGTATTGAGGATAGGGGCGCAAGGCCTGCTTCACGGTTCCCTTGAAGCCGGCATAGGGCGCGACAATTCCATACGAATTCGCAAGAGGCGAACCCACCTGGCTGGTTAGCACGGCCGTACTCTGCTGGATATTACCGAAAGCGGTTAGTAGAGCCGGATTGTCCTGATTGTAATCGAGCAACTGGGCTTGCAGATGAGAACCCATCACCCCGTTGTAAGAGGTTTCAAGGATCATGCTCGGTGTGAGCTGGTGTTGAATAGAAAAGTTGAAATTATCAGTGGTTGGAGGATGAGTTGTTTCCGCTCCTTGCCACCAACTGACAGTGGTTCCGTTAGATACAGAGGGGTTGATGAATGGCGGGGTGTTATAAGGCGGAAATCCCTGACTGAGAATGAACGTCGGCTGCAACCCATTAGTCTGATTGCTGATGGAATCTGTGAGCGTGAAGCCCATATTGTGAGCTGAGCCGCTGACCGCCATCAAGGGAGCGTAAGAACGCGCATAGGATCCGCGAAACACGGTTTTGTCCGTCCACGAGTACGCGAAACCAACGTGCGGTCCAAAGGCGCCGAAATAGGAATCCGCCAGCGTGCGCGAACCTTGCCTTCCCGGGCCGCTGCCGGCGAAGATGACAGCTCCGAGCAGGCCACCAGCCCCAGGATTGGGCGTGTTGGGAGAAAAATCGCTCCAGCGGTCGTTGAGACCGGTAGGCGGCAAACTGGTCTCCCACCGCAAGCCCAAATTCAGAACCAGTTTACTGTTTACATGCCAATCGTCCTGCGCGAATCCGGCGAAGTAGGGGAACTGTTGGCCGATGAAGCGAGGTGTGTCGATCTGTCCGGAATCGGCGTATCCAAGCAGAAAGCTGGCGAAAGCATTGCCGCCTTGCGTTGGATCTGTTACGTTAGGCAGTCCAGTTTCCGTGTAGCTGAAGCCGACGCAGCCAGCTTCACATTGCCGGCCGAAGCCATTGTAGTGATTGATTTGATAGGTGCCGCCGAACTTGAAGGTGTGCGGTCCTCGGACCCAGGTGAAATCGTCGTTGTAAGAATAGACGGTATTTTCAGAGCCATTATCGGCCTGGCCTCCCCAGGTAGTGTACGTGTCGCCAAGCCCGCCCGAGAACAGGTTCACCAGATTCTCGTTGCAATTCGGCACGTTTCCGAGACAGAATTTACTTTGCCAATTGCCGATATATTCCTGCGGCGATTTGTGGTCCTGGCGCCAATTGTTGCCGCCGGCATAGAAGTGATTGAATTTGGTTGGGCCGAACGTCCAATCCCAACTGAATCGCAGGACGTCCGAGGACTGATGGAGATCGTTATAGTTCGAGTAGAGCCCGGGCAGAGTAGCCGGCCCATCGGGGCCAGGAACGGTCGATTCGCGATCATATCCGTAATAGCCGGAAATTCGTTGTTTGTCATTAAAGACGTGGTCGCCTTTGATGCTTAATTTATTGATAGGCTGAACATTCGAGCCGTTCGAAATAATGTAGTTATTGTTGACATAGCCCACGGTACCGGGCGCCGCTCCGGTATTCGGCACGAGCGTTCCGCTAGCTTGAAACACTTTCAATGCCTGCAACGCTGTGCTATTGAAACTGGCGATCGGGATTTTATTGCCAGGAAACTGAACGCGCGTTACCGTGCCGTTGGCGTTTGTTACCTGGGAAGTTGGGTCGTAGATCGGGATTTGCTTACCGCTTGAATTTACCCAGTTACTAAAATCTCCGTTGTACATTTCAGGAGTCGGTACCGTCGCGGTGGCATTCGTGGCGCCATTCCGGTTTCTAAATCCTTCGTAAGAAAAGAACCAGAAAGTTTTGTTTTTCCCGTTATAGACTTTCGGAATCCAAACGGGTCCGCCCACGGTTGCGCCGAAGTCGTTCTGCTTGTAAATCTGGCGGGCCTTGCCAGCGCGGTTACTAAACCAGTCGTTCGCGTCGAAATCATTATTGCGAAGGAACTCGTAAGCAGAGCCATGAAACTGATTAGTGCCCGATTTCGCGACGAACATCATCACACCGCCGCCGGCATGCCCATACTCGGCTTTGAATCCGTTGGTGTCCACGGTGAATTGAGTGATGGCTTCGACTGAAGGCGCATTCGAAGCTACCCAATTTTTCTGCAGAGCCCGCGAAGTATCGACCGACACGCCGTCGAGAGTGGCTTGATAACTGTCGGCCTGACCTCCGCCAAGGGCGAAGCCGGAGTAGCTTCCTGTGTTCTTCGCCTCAGGCGTCAGAGCAGCGAGATCGAACGGGCTCCGTACTGTGCCGGCAACTTCGAGCGGGAGAGTATTGACAAGAGTCTGGTTTACCGTTACGGCGCTTCGAGAATCTTCGGAGTCGAGCTGAAGCGCGGTCGCCTGGACTTCAACCGTTTGCCGAGACTGTCCGAGCTCGAGATTTACGTCCGCACGAGCGGTCACTCCGGCGTCGACCGCCAGGCTATTCACTTGGGCGTCGCGGAAACCTTTGCTTTGGATTCGGATATCGTAGCCGCCGACCGGTACGTCAGCCGCAGTATAGTCACCCGAAGCGTTAGTAACGAGGTCAAATCTTTGTCCGGTGGCGGTGTTGATAACGGTGACCTGGGCCCCCGGGACCACGGCGCCGCTCGCATCTTTTACGGTTCCGGAGATGGTGCCACGCCCGGATTGCGATAGAAGCACGCTGCAGAAAGCCAGCAGCAGGATCAGATACACAACCGCTCGACCTTGAGCGGTGCAACGTGGGACCATACGGAAGTCCTCCCTGAATATTTTCCAGCGAAGATACTAAATGACCCGCTTATTTAGTACCCCTTCATCTGATGATGAAGACGTTTTTTATCAAGCCTGGGCTGAATTGTATATTAGAACCGGGCCGGTCGTCAATAAAGGGCAGTGAAGTTTTTGAGATAGTTACTTTAGGTAATGGGCCAATTGGCTGCAAGCAGTCTCAGGGACTACGCACGACAGATCGTATGATGTCTGAGTAGCAGCGCAATGAAAAGGCGAGGTCAATCTTAAGTTGTCCCGTTCCGTTCCGGCAGCCGTTTTGCTGGTCTTCTCGATCAGCTTTCAGGTCGCGGTTCAGCCGCTGGGAGCGCAACAACAACCCCAGATTGCGATTCCAAGCGCCCAAGAATTAGATCAGCTACTCGCGCCGATTGCACTCTATCCTGATGCATTGATAGCGCAGATTACGGCGGCTTCGACGAACCCGCAGGAGATATTGGATGTGGCGGGCTGGCGCCAGCAGAATGGCGGCTTAAGTGGCGATGCTCTAGTGAGTGCTGCGCAACAACAAGGCTTCGATCCCGCCTTTATCGCGTTATTGAATTTCCCGACGGTCCTTGAGATGATGGCGCAGAACATCGACGATTATGCCGCGATAGGGGCTGCCTTTTCGGCGAATCAAAGTAGCGTGATGGATTCAATTCAGCGGCTGCGCGCGCAAGCGTATGCGTCCGGAGCGTTGCGCTCCACCCCGCAGTTGCAGGTTGTGCAGCAGCCGCAAGGAACGCAGCAGGTCATCGTAATTCAACCTGCGAATCCACAGATCGTCTATGTTCCTATTTATGATCCGGCTGTTATTTATGGAGGACCGCCGCCGGGCGCGGTGATCGGTAATCTTATCACTTTCGGTGCAGCCATCGCGATTAGCGCAGCCTTCGGGGGCGGGTATCCGTGGGGCTGGGGTGGCTGGGGCTGGAACTGGGGCCGGCGCAGTCTCATCCTGAACCATAATGTCTGGATCCTCAACAATCGCTGTCGTCCGCGCCGTTACACCTATCGTCCGCGGCCGGTGCCCTACGCCAGCCGTCCTGGTTATGGTGGCAGCTGGGGGCGTCCGGGCACTCGTCCTGTGGGCAGCAATCGCCCGGGCGGAGTAAATCGGCCAGGTGGAACATACCGCCCCAATCCGAATTATCGGCCGGCTAGCAGCAATCGCCCGGGCGGCAATTCTGGACCCGGGCGGCCGAGCACGACACCGCCGGCTTCTGCGACGCGCCCTGCACCCGCTACTACGCGGCCGGCGCCCGCGGCGCGTCCCTCGTCTAGCACGAGACCGACCCCCACCGCTCGGCCGCCTAATCCCTTACGCAGGCTTTTCGCCAGCCAAGGGTGGCAACACGGTGACCCCGCGCCCAAGTGGAGGGCGGCCGAGCGCTTTCGGGGGCGGAACGAGCGGGCAGGCGGAACGGGCGGCGAGTGTGCGCGGACAACGAAGCATGGGTGTATCGCGCGGCCCCTCAGCTTCCAAAAAGCCCTGAGACTATCGAGGCCGAACGTGACTACTCTTTTCTGCATCTCAGACCACTTGCATGGATGCTTCCGCTCGCGCTGCTGTTGGCTGCCGCACCGGGCGAGGCAATCGACACCCAAGCTAAAGTATTCAAGACACCGGCGGAAGCTGCCCGCGCCTTGTTCACGGCAGCGCAAGAGAATAGTTCCGATGATTTGCTGAACATCTTCGGGCCGAGCGGTAAAGAGCTGGTATCGTCGGGCGACGATGTGGCGGACCTAAAGGAGCGAACCCGGTTTGTCGCGTCCTATCAGCACGGGCACAAGGTGGTGCCGGACGGCGCTGACCAATACACTCTCTTGGTTGGAACGTCCGCTTGGCCCTTACCCATTCCTATTGTGAAGAACGGCAGCGGTTGGTCGTTCGATGCGGAAAGAGGCAAACAGGAGGTGCTCTTTCGCCGGATCGGACGCAATGAACTGGATGCCCTGAAGGTGTGCCGCGCAATTATCGAAGCCGAAACGAACTATGCGCGAACGGGACACGATGGAAACGCGCCGGGCCTTTATACGACGAAATTGAAAAGCGATAGCGGTACAGAAGACGGTTTGTATTGGGAACCGGCGAAGACTCCCGGCAGTCCTATTGGCCCGTTGCTTGCGGAAGCTGCCGGCGAGGACCATCCACCGGGTGCGCACGATCGCAGTCCTTTTCACGGCTACCTGTATCGCATCCTGACATCCCAAGGGACACATGCGCGAGGCGGTGCAAAAGACTACCTGGTAGACGGCAAGCTGACACGAGGATTCGCCGTCGTAGCTTATCCTGTCGAGTACCGCGCGAGCGGCGTGATGACGTTTATCGTCGATCGACAGGGTAAGGTGTATCAAAAAGACCTGGGGCCGGAAACAGCAACCATCGCTAAAAGCATGACTGCTTTCGACCCTGATCCGTCGTGGAAAATAGCGGATTGACGGTTTAAGCATCGAGGAATATGCGCTTTATGATTGAAGATCGAGTTGCAAATGAAGGGCGGAGAGCAATGCGATGGTTTGTCGCCGGCGCTTGTTGGTCAACAGCTCTGCTATTCGCATGGCAGTCTCAGGCGGGCGCCCGTCCGCCTCAAACCGACGGTCGTTTACCAGTCCAACCCCTCGAAGAAGAAGGCTTCACGCCCATCTTCGACGGCCACACTCTGACGAACTGGAACTGCGATCCAGATTTCTGGCACGTAGCAGATGGTGCGATTATTGGTGAAAGTACGCTGAATCATCAGCCGAAGCAAAACACGTTCTGCATCTGGAAAGGCGGCCAGCCTGGTGATTTCGAGTTGAAGGCTGAATACCGGCTCACTGGCGTAAACGATGGGAACAGCGGAATTCAGTTTCGAAGTGTCGAGCTCCCGGATGTCGCCAACTGGGTGATGGCCGGCTATCAGTTCGATATCATCTGAAGCAGCAGTATACAGGTCAGGTGTATGAGGAACGCGGTCGCGGCTTCCTCGCTCTTCGCGGGCAGATTTCGTACGTCCCGGACAACAAGAAAGTAGGCTCGATCGGGTCGGTTGGAGATTCCGCAGAGCTGAGAAGATTCATAAAAGAGTCCGACTGGAATCAGATCGACATCATCGCCCGCGGTAATACAATCATTCAGATGATCAACGGACACGTCACAAGCATATTGATCGACGACGATTCCGCGCATCGCAAGATGCAGGGCGAGATCGGGATCCAGTTGCATCGCCTCCCGAATGCAGCTATGAAAATGGAGACGCGATCCATCCGCCTCAAAACATTTTAAGCTTGAAAATCTACACAATCGACGAGCAGCTATTAATTGTTGCCGTATGCAGACACCTAAACGATCGCACTTATCACCTCGAGGGCAGAAGACGTTTTCGTTTCCGAGCCGGGCTGGCGCGAGCAGACGAATGATTAGCCTGGCCGCCAGTGCCGCAATGCTGTTAGGGCCGTCTACTCGAGTGGCGAAAGCGGACCCGCTGCCGGACGGACCGGGTAAAGCCGCGACCGTCCGAGTTTGCGGAAAGTGCCACTCGCCTGAGCGAGCCGCATCCCTTCATCAAAAGCGCTCGGCTTGGGAAGACACGATGGTGAAGATGGTCAAATTAGGCGCGCAGGGGTCAGATGATGAGTTCGACGCGATACTAGGATATCTGTCCAAGAACTTTGGGCCCGAGATTCCGGGACCCATCAACATAAATAAGGCGAGTGCGATAGATCTGGAAGCGGCACTGCTGTTGAGAAGATCCGAGGCTAACGCGCTCATTCAATATCGCTCCAAGGATGGGGAATTCAGATCCATCGACGATCTTCGAGGGGTTCCGGGACTAGACTTCCAAAAAATAGTGGCCCGGAAGTCTCGTATCGTTTTCTAATCTTGCTTCCGCACAATCCTTCAAACTCGCCTCGGAATATATTGAGACAACACTGCTGATATGCGAACGTCCTGGCTCATAGGTCTCGCGGCTGCCGCAACTAGCCTTCTTATATTTGGCGCTGACTGGCCGACGCAAGGCGGAAGCCCGCAGCGAAACGGCTGGGCCAAATCAGAGAGGCTAATCGACAAGAGCAATGTGAGTACGCTCAAATTGCTTTACAAATACCAAGCCAGCAGCGTTTCCGGCGACAATTGGCTAACCGCACCCATCATCGACGGCAATCTAATTACCTACCGCGGCTTCAAGGAGATGCTGGTGTTCGGCACGCGATCCAATAAGGTGTTTTCCGTGGATGCCGACCTGAATAAGCTCCTTTGGGTAGGCCAGTTAAGCAATGAAGGAAGTACGCCGCAACGGCCTACCACCCTGGCGTGCCCCGGTGGGCTCACGGCACCTATTGTTACTGCCGGTAGCAGTTCAGCTTCGCTGCATTTTGCTGCTGACGCGAGTCGCATGTCAGCTGCCCTTGGTACTAAGCGCAAGCGTCCGTCGCCTTATTTCCCTCCGCTCGACCGAAGCTTGTATCCGCTGACTCCTGAAACTTTGACTCAGCTCGCGGCGCTCTATGCTGTCAGCAGCGATGGTAATTTGCACGTCCTCAACAGCTCTACTGGCCAGGATTTGCTTCCGCCCGTAAAGTTCTTGCCGCCCAACGCGAACGTTAGTAGTCTGAATGTCTGGGAAAACGTAATCTATGCGACCACAGCGAATAATTGCGACGGCTATCAAAACGCCGTGTTTGCCCTCGATCTACTCACTCACGAAAAGAGGGTTGTGTGTTTCGTCGCTGAGGGCGGCAGCTTCGCAGGTTCAGCCGGTACTTCCATTGGTAATGACGGGACCGTCTACGTGCACGTGATCTATGCTCCGAATGCCGCAGGTGAACGAGATCCGGACACGATCTATGCATTGACTCCCAAAGAGCTTAGGCCGAAGGACTATTTCACCCTTGACGACAGGGGTGGCAATAAGAAACGCGGTTGGACTCCCGGCATCACTCCTTTGGTGTTCTCCTACGACCGAAGGGACTTGGTATTGGCCGGTGGGAGAGATGGGCGCTTATATCTGCTCGATTCCAAATCATTAGGAGGAGCGGATCACCATACGCCATTGTTTGCTAGTGACGCCATAGTCCGGCCCGCCAAGAAATATGATGAAAGCGGTTTCCGGGGTACGTTTTCCAGTTGGGTGGATGTCGACACGAATACAAGATGGTTCTACGCGCCTGTGTACGGACGGTTTAGCGATTCCAGTGCAGCTGGCAAGCGCGATCCGGCAAGCGGCAGCGTTATTGCCCTGAAACTGGTTGAGGAAAACGCACGGCCTGCGCTCTCGAGAGCATGGCTTTCGTCTGAAGTACCCTCACCTGCTCCCGTTGTCATCGCAAACGGAATGCTCTTTGTGCTTTCTACTGGCGAACCGCCGCGCTCTTCAAGAAAGGATGGCTCCCCATACAGCATCTCTGAATTCCAGCAGATGTCATCGCCGGCGAAGCTCTACGCCTTAGATGCGGTGACAGGAAAACAGCTTTACTCGAGCGGCAACTCAGTCACGAGTGACTCCTATTTGAGCGGCTTAGCCGTCGCTAACGGGCGAGTGTACTTCACCTCGCGCGACAGCGCTGTTTATTGTTTTGGGCTTTTGAACGGGCAATCGCAATTGAGAGCACAATGACGGGACGGTATTTCAGGGGAGGGATGCGAACGCGCATAACAGCATGTTTCTTAATAGCCGCCCTGGGTATATCAGGCCGACCGGCTGACTGGTTGACCGATGGAGGCGGCCCTCAGCGGACCAACTGGCAGGAAGACGAGCATATCCTAACTAAGCAAAACGTAAAAGATCTGAAGATCTTATGGAAACTAAAACTCGACAATCAGCCAAGAGAAATGCACTCGCTGTTTCCACCTCTGATCCTTGGCAGTATTCAAACGGTTCAGGGCATCAGGCAGCTCGCGATCGAGGCCGGCATATCGGATAATATCTACGCGATCGATGTAGTAAGCGGCACGCTCATTTGGAAAAAGCACTTCGAATATCCTCCGATAAAGGAAGGCCGGGGCTCGGACCCAGGTGATCCTCTTTGCCCGGGAGGACAGACCGCCACTCCCACCCTTGGGCCGGTAGACGAATCCGGAAAGAGAACCCTTTATGCGCTGGCGGGAGACGGGCAACTTCACTCCTTGAATGTTGCCGACGGGCAGGAGACAGCGCCGCCCGTAAAATTCGGCTTCGGTAATTCGAAGTCATACTCGCTCAACATGTGGAACCATGTGATTTTCACCACGACATCGCAGAGCTGCAATGGCAGTCCAAACCAGGTTTGGGCAATCGATGTAAATGATCCGGCTAAGAAGGTGATGACCTTCAATCCTCGAAGCGGAGGCTTGTGGGGACGCGAGGGCGCTGGTATCGATTCCACGGGGACCGCATGGGCGCCCACCGGGGATGGCATCTACGATCCGGAAAATCGCACGTTCGGCAACGGCCTCATCGCCGTCAAAGTCGAAGGAAATCAACTACAGCTGCAAGATTGGTTTGAGCCGCGTAATTGGTCCTGGATGAGCAAGCGAGATCTCGACATGCAAGTTACACCTGCTATCTTCAACTACGAAGGTCAAGAGCTCTTAGCGACAGGCAGCAAAGCGTGTCGCGTTTACCTTCTCGATACAAAAGCCGCCGGAGGTGACGATCATCAGACACCCCTTGCAGAGACACAGTTGTTGTGCAATGAAGAGACAAACTTTGCCTCCGCTGGAATCTGGGGCTCGCTTGCCACGTGGCAGGACTCGGACGGAGCGCGTTGGGTTCTGACGCCTTTTTGGGGGCCGGTTCATCGCAATTTCCAGCCGCCCATTTCTTACGGCCCCGTGACTCACGGCGCCGTCGTTGCCCTCAAGCTTCAATCTAAATCGTCCAGCAGTTACGAGCTCGTTCCGACGTGGATGTCGCGTGACATGAATCGGGCGGAGCCTCCGGTGGTCGCAAATGGAGTGGTGTTTGCCTACGGCAGCGGTGAAAATACGGAACAGGCATACTCCGAACGCGGCCTCTACGATTACAGTCCGGAGCGGATTAAGAATTCAACCCACGCCGTTCTGTACGCGCTCGACGCTGAGACTGGTAAAGAGCTCTACTCCAGCGGCGATCAAATAACATCCTTCAATCACTTCAGCGGCCTCTCCGTTGCAAATGGCCGCGTTTATATCGCGACCTACGATAGTACCCTCTACTGTTTTGGGTTGCCCGGCAAATGATTCAAGAGAGATGCTGAATTCTCCATGGACTTAGCGAACCAATATCCGAAACTTCACAATGCCATGTGGCCGGGGCTTGTAGGGAAAGGTGAGGGATCAGAGCCGTTTATAGATCTCGATACCATGCTTGACCTTACCGCTGCGGCTGGCGCACACGGATCTCGCTTCGACGGTGTCGATCTCTTTCTCTCGGCGCCGCATGTGGACATCAATTCGAGCAATGACGATCTGAAACATCTCAGCGACACGATCGCTCGACGGAATCTGGTCGTGGGCTCGCTTGTCGCGCCCGTATGGGCCCCGACAGGCGGCGGGTCAGCCATGGGAACGGAAGACGAGAGAAAGCGGTTCCTTCGACAGGTGCAACAAGCCTGCCGCATCGGCGGCATCCTTCGTCAAAGCGGAATCAGAAGCTACGGCGTGATCCGTATCGATTCAGCAGCGAGCGCCGGCGAATGGACCCGCGCGCCTCTAGAGAGCACTAAGCGGATCGCCGAAAGCTTTCGTGCTGCATGTGAAATCGCTGAAGCGCATGGCGAGCGACTGGCGGCTGAAGGAGAGATCTGTTGGGCAGGCATGCATAGCTGGCGTCATATGATTGAGTTGCTCGAGATGGTCGGTCGTCCCCAGACATTGGGTTTCCAGGCCGATATGGCCCATACGCTTCTCTACACTCTCGGGTACAATGCGCCGGAAGATCGGATACTTCCTCAGGACTTTGCCTGGGATGACGACCTAGCTCTTTACGAGGCTCTAAAGGTAGTCGCATCCGCTCTACGGCCCTGGACGATCGATTTCCACGTAGCTCAGAACGACGGAACTGTGAAAGGCTCCGGATCTCACGATAAGACTGGCCATCACTGCCTGCCCGGTGATACACTCGGACGCTTGAACATCCCTCGCGACGCCGGGCTCTGGTTGCGCGATGATAACGGCCAGCTCACCAAAGCCGTGAAACATATCTGCTGGGATGGCTGCATGTTTCCTAACAGCACAATGCTACGGCCGCAGACGTGGAACGAGATTCTGCAAACTATGGTCGCGGTCCGTAACACTCACGGATGGTTCGAATAGACCAATGGCCAGGAAGCCTCTGCGAATCGGACTTGTTGGGTACGGCTTCATGGGTCGGACGCATTCAAACGCCTACCGCCAGGTGAGCCAGTTCTTCAATGTCGAGTTCGAGCCGGTACTGAAAGCAGTTTGCGGAAGAAACCGGGACAAAGCGGAACGTTTCGCAAACCAATGGGGTTATGAATCGGTCGAGACGGACTGGAGATCTCTGATCGCGCGAGACGACCTGGATGTCATCGATATTGCAAGCCCGAACGATACTCACGCGACTATTGCCGTTGCAACAGCGGCGGCCGGAAAAGCAGTGCTCTGCGAGAAGCCGCTAGCCAGAAACATGGCCGAAGCTCAACAGATGGTCGATGCCGTCGAGAGTGCCCGTGTCCCAAACATGGTTTGGTATAACTATCGCCGGGTCCCCGCCGTATCTCTGGCGAAGCAGATCATTGATAGCGGCAAACTTGGCCGCATTTTTCACTACCGCGCCAAATTTCTTCAGGACTGGACCATTTCAGAAAGAGTTCCTGTGGGCGGCGCAGCGCTGTGGCGGTTGAGCGCGGATGTAGCGGGAAGCGGCGTTACCGGCGACCTGTTGGCCCACTGCATCGACACCGCTATCTGGCTCAATGGTCCCCTAGAGAAGGTCTCGGCCATGACCGAAACCTTCATCAAACAACGGCAAGACGCAGTGACAGGTGAGGCGCGGGAAGTGGAAATAGATGATGCCAGCGCATTCCTCGCCCGCTTCGATAATGGTTCGCTAGGAACCTTTGAGGCGACCCGTTACGCGCGCGGCCATAAGGCGCTCTACACGCTCGAGATCAACGGCTCAGAAGCGTCTATCGCTTGGGATTTGCATGACCTCCATCGCTTGCAGTACTTCGAGCACGCCGGCGACGCCTCACTGCGTGGCTGGCGCTCTATTCACGTCACTGAGGGCGAGCACCCTTACATGAAGCACTGGTGGGTTCCTGGGCTCCAAATCGGATACGAACATACGTTCATTCACCAGGTGAGCGATTTCCTGACGGATTTGAAGAACGGCAATCCAACCCATCCAACATTTCGGGACGCTCTAGCAACAGACCGGGTTGTCGCTGCCGTACTCGAGTCCGCCCGGAGTGGAGCGTGGGTTGACTGTCTCGGCTGAGGATTGAGATGCACAGGAATAACGACTGAAAAGGAGTTTGACAAACGAGCATGTCAAAACAAGCACTGGTTCGGGAAGCTTTGAAACGGGGAGAGGGAATCGTGCGCTTTGCCCCGTGCTGGGTACCTCGATCTTTCCTGACGCCGGGCGGACGATTGAAGCTGGATCCACGCGATCTATATGCCCTGGGTGCTCACCGCGGCGGCATTGACGAACGATGGTTCTCCTCCACAACGAATGCCGCGAACGGGCCCGGTACTCCTGAAGACGAAGGACTCAGCTATCTCGCTTTCGAGGGAGAAAAGGTCCTGTTCAAAGAAGCGATCGAAGTGTTCGGAGACAAGTTCCTCGGCCCGGACGTAATGGAGCGCGAGAAGGGCTGGAACCTGCTTTGTAAATTCTTTGATAATCTCGGTCCGATTCCTCATCACATGCATCAACGCGATGAGCATGCGCAACTTGTTGGCCGGCTCGGTAAACCGGAAGCATACTACTTCCCGCCCCAGTACAATTTCAAGCTCAATAATTTCCCTTACACCTTTATGGGATTGGAACCTGGAACAACGCGCAATGATATTCTCGACTGTCTCAGGAAATGGCAGAGCGGCGACAACGGAATCTTGAATTTCTCGAAGGCTTACAAACTCCAGCCCGGCACCGGATGGCAGGTGAACGCCGGTATCCTGCACGCGCCGGGCTCGCTTGTGACCTATGAACCGCAGGTAAACAGTGACGTATTCGGCATGTTCCAGTCAATGGTCGAAGGACGATACGTGCCTTGGGATCTGCTGGTGAAAGATGTGCCGGAAGATAAGGCCCACGATCTCGATTTCATCGTAGACATGCTGGACTGGGAGGCGAACAGCGACCCCGAATTCGTCACTCACAATCTGACAAAACCGAAGCCGGTTCGAGAAGAAGGCGAGATGGCCGACAGCGGTTATCGCGAAAACTGGGTTACCTACGGTACCCGTCATTACTCGGCAAAGGAACTGACGCTCTTCCCTGGACGGTCGATTGTAACGAAAGATGCGGCGGCTTACGGGCTTATTCTCACGCAAGGCTTCGGGCGCCTCGGCGTTCATGGAGTGGAAACTCCATCACTGATCCGTTTCGAAGAGCTGACAAGTGATGAGCTTTTTGTGAGTGCGGATACCTCCAGGAATGGCGTGAAGATCACTAACGAAAGCATCACGGAGCCGCTTGTGATGCTGAAGCACTTCGGACCTGGCAATCCCGACGCTGAGCCGCTGATTAGGCATTAGATAATTTCTGGGCGGAGCGATCACGCTATGGCTGCGCTGCCGCTCTCTTCAAGAAGCGCACACCTTCAAAAGCAATCTCTTCTGGCGTCTTTGCCAGATCGCGCCAGATGGAAGCTGCTGCGGAAAGCGCTCCCAGCGAGAACCCGAAGCTCTCAATGGTTAACGACCCGTCATAGCCGATATCGCGAAGCGCCCGGAAAATACCTGGCCAATCAACGTGACCTGTGCCCGGCGTACCGCGGTCATTTTCGCAGGAGTGGAAATGAAGGATGCGTTGACCGGCCTTGGCAATAGCTTCGGCAACGTTCTTCTCTTCGATGTTTGCGTGGTAGGTATCGAAGAGCATCCCCACCTTGTGATGTCCAATTTCTTCGCAGAGCGCCGCGGCGTCTGCCGCTGTGTTCAGAAAGTAAGTCTCATAACGGTTGAGTGGCTCGAGGGCGAGCGAAACTCCATACTCGTCGAGTGAAGAACCGAGGTCCTGAAAAACTTCAACTGCATACTTCCATTCCTCCCCGGTCCTCCGCCGTCCCGGAAGATATCCAACAGGCGAGTAGAGAGGTCCGGCAATTAGACTCGAACCGATCTCCGCTGTGGTTTGAATGCAGCTCTTGAGATGAGCGATAGTCCGCCTTCGAACCTCGGCATCGGAGCTAATCGCGCTTAGCTCTTCGGGCAGCACGGAACAGACCGTGCGTTCTAATCCGCAGTTCGCCAGCGCGCGTCGGACTGCTTCGTCCTGAAATTGGTCCGGCCGAAAGAGCGGGACTTCCACGCCATCGAAGTCCGCTTGTTTGATGCGCGCGAGCAAAGGAATCTGCTCCTGTCCGAACCGATCTGCCCAAATGAACGTATTCACGCCGAACTTCAAAGCCGAGATCTCCTTGTAGAAGCTTTCAAATCATATCTAAGTTGCCGGCCGGTATTCTACGTTTGCCCTCCGCATTCGATAACCTAGAGCAGTATGCCTCCCACTCAAGAGATCTTCGCGGAGAAGCCGGTCAACATTGCGGAGCTGCCTTCGCTGCGGGCTGAAAACTTTCCCTATTCCGGGCCGCATCCATGGCTTGACCAGCCGGATGCTCTGGAACAGATCGACTTGAGACTCGCGCGCGAACAGATCACTCCTCAAGAAGCCGAGCAGTGCCGGTACTGGCGCGAGAATGGCTACATCATTCTGCCCAAGCTGATCGAGAATCCGATTCTGGACAATGTCTGGCAGGCATATGAGAAGGCCATTGCAGATGAAGTGATTACTCTGAAGCCTGAGCTCGCCAGCGAAGGCGATCCGTACCCCGGCCGGTTTCTCGATCCGCACCAAAAGGTAGACGCGTTCTGCCAGATTCTACGTCACCCGCAGCTATTGCACTGGATTCGCTTATTGATGGAGCGCGAGCCCGAGCCGTTTCAGACGATCACGTGCCATAAGGGTTCTCAGCAGGGCGCTCACTCCGATTCGATTCACATGACTACCTATCCGCTTGGCTATCTTACAGCCGCGTGGATCGCATTCGAAGATATTCATCCTGATTGCGGACCGCTGGTGTACTATCCGGGCAGCCACCGCTTGCCCTATCTATTCAGCAAAGACGTTGGCATTTCGGAAGATGAGTTCAAGGTCCGGCGCTATGAGGCGTATCACGAGAAATATGAACCACGCATCCGGCAAGTGATCGCGGAATACGGATTACAGCCGCACTACTTCCACGCAAAGAAAGGCGACGTGCTCATTTGGCATGCCAACCTGATTCACGGCGGATCAATGCGCCGCAACCTGCAGCTTTCGAGAAAAGCGTTGGTGTGCCACTTCTTCGTGAAAGGCTCTTTCGCTTATCACGATTTGTCAGCTTCGGAAACTAAGCCTTATTCAGGTACTTGTCTGCTGCGAGCGCAGGATGAGAGGGAAGCTGTGTCCCAACCGGCAAAAAGCGGTGTTCTGGCAAGGCTGCTGAGGGCTTTCAAAGCATAGCTCTTTACTCCCACTCGATCGTGCCGGGCGGCTTGTGCGTCAGATCATAAAAGACCGCCGCGATTCCGCTGATTGAGAGTAAGCGCTGTGTGAGTTTCGCGAGTTCTTCGAGAGGCATCAAAACGACGTCGGCGGTCATCCCGTCCGCCGAGTTGATAGGCCGGAGCACGACCGATTCGCGGAT
>CAWIFY010000029.1:0-151648 GCA_963835255.1 Terriglobia bacterium
GTGACGAGATTGACGTTCCACCAACTGGGAGGATTGGTTTGGGTCGACGTCCAAGTGCCGTTCCCGCCTGAACAATGCCGATTCCAATTGAAAAAGCCAGCACTAGACGGCAATTCGGCGTCGGTAGTCTGCGTCTGCTGGGTGAGCCAGTCGCCCCACTGAACCGTCCCGTTTGTGGGGGCGAGGGACACTGCAGCTTGCCACTGAGCCTTCGTGGGGGCGAACTGCCAATTGTAGAAGCCGGCATACGCGTAAGAGGAGAATCCGTTAGAGGGCTCGGTGGGTATCGAATTAACATAAATAGGTATCTGATTGAAAAGTTGGCACGCCGGTTGCGGGGACCACGTTGGCGGGTACCCGGTAGGGGGCCAATTGTGCACCCACGGTACCAGGGACCACATGGTGTGATCCTGTGTGCTGATGACCGTGGTGCCGCCTGTCTGCGTGTCGACGGGCACCGGCGGGAACATTAGCTTCAGGTTCGCGGCTTGATTACCCTGGAACAGACCCATGGTGGGCGGGCTCGCGTCAGGGTTGCCCATGAAATTGGTCAGTTCGTTCGGCGGGTTGACTCCCTGAGTGTCGGTCTCGTGCAGCACCTCAATCTTCAGGTTTGCCGCTTGCGTCAGCGCCGCATCCCAGAAGTCGTATAGGTTCTGCATTTTGGTGGAGTCCGCCGCTCGGAAAAATGGCTTGCTCTGACCGAGCCAGAGGCTGTACAGGTGGAGCATGCCCCTAAACCCAGTGTTGGGGTTGTCTTTGACATATGCCTCTAGGCTCCCGTAGGCTTGCTGGATCGTGCTCTCGTTCAGCTCCTGGTTGATGCTGACCTTCCGGTCGGTGCAGTACGGCTGAGGGTTTGTGGTGGTTTGCCCAACATAATAAGGCGGGCAGGCGCTTGCCCAGGAGGCCAGATCGCTCTCAACGCCATTCACTATCCCCGCCAGATTCTGCGCGGGGACCACAATCGTGGTGTACTCGTTCTGGGTGGCAGTGGACTGCACCAGATTCGTGAGGGCTTGCACCTGACTCGATAAATTGTCGACACTGCTCTGGAGGTCGTTTAGCGCACTCGTCAAAGCGGCAATGTCGTTTTGAGTGGTATCGGATGTGGGAAAGAGCCCCGTTAGCGACAGCGCCCACCCAGCCAGGCCTCCCACGCCTTCCGCGCCAGCGACGTCCAGCAGGCCCGCGTACAAGCCCGCCTGCATGGCGCTGGTGGCATCGCTGCCGGTGCTCCCCAGCAGCTTCGGCGGGCGGAAGGACTGCGTAGCCGAGGGCGAGGCGAGTTCCTGGAGCAGCAGGTGCTCGAAAGCGTCCAGCCCTCCCGCGTCCCCGGCCTCCGCCATAAATGCGCCGGTGCTGAAGAACGGAGATACGTAGTGTGAGCTCTGCCGCAACGCCAGGCCCAGACTATAGTTCGCGGGGAGCTTCAGGAAACGCCTGACAAGCGCCTTGGCGCCCCCCAGCTTGAGTTCCAGCGCTCGTCCTTGAGTTCCGCCGCTCGTCCAAGAGGCGGCTGACGAGGGTGGTCACCGGGTTGACCACTAGGATCTGGTGGTCCGGGTCAGTCAGCGCTATGTCGGCCGTCAGATGATCCAGGAACGGATCGCCGTTTATGGTCCCGCCCGAGATGCTGATCCGCAAGAACGATCGCCGGAGCCGCTCGGGCTGGTTCGCGTCTTCGGCCTGTTCGCGCAGGAGCCATGGGCGCCACACGCGTGCGGGGAACACACCCTGGCGGTTCGTCGCCGCCTTTGCATCGACTAGCAGGGGGCCGTGAGGGCCCACAGTGACGCGCACATCCGCTCCCACAACTGGAGCGTCGGTGAACGCCATAATGCTCAGCCACATGGGCTGATGTCTCCCGTGTTCTGGACTCTCTGCCGGCGCCTGCCCGTTCTCCTGGGCGCCAGCCCCTGCAGGCACGAACAGCCCGAGCAGTAACGCTGGCAGCACAGCCGCAGGAGCGGTTAACTTAACAAAATGTCGCTTCATACGATCTCGGATCCTCCTGGAAGAGTTGCGGCGGCCTGCATTCACCTAATTTGCTATTTGTGCAGCGCCGACATCTCAATACGCAACAACGCCAACCAAAACCCGTAACCGGAGCTCTATTTTTTTTCCGAATGGGAGGCCTTCAGACGCACCCATCTTGAAACTGAGCCGGAAGGGTAAGCGCCCTAAATTCGCTAACGCTTCGGCCCAGCTTCGAGGCTGCCATGATTCAGGCCTTCGCCAATGATGCAGTTGGCGGTTCCAGGAACTCCGCCAAATCGATCGACCGGATCTACTGCTTCACAATCGCTGGCGGATTCCAACGGCTGTTAAGCACTGCTTGGTCCGGCCAATAGACGCGCAGGAAGAGTATGAATTTGCTCGTAGTTGCATTCGAACCATCTGGTAAAGGCGTTTCGAGCCAGTTACAGAATTGCTTCGGATCAGCGGGCGGATCTGACTGGATGTAGAGGTCGAGTGAGCCGTCTGCATTCAGGCAAGCCTTGTGGTTCTGCACAAACGGTATTCCAATCGCGTTGTAACTCGCGTTTGGATTCATGTTTACATTCTTCACGAGAAAGCCGTTACCGTCATAGAGCGTGACCGACCAGAACCCGCCAGACGACCCTGAGCCGCCAGGATTCACGGGTGGAATTTCGCCCGTGCGATGCAAATTCGTCTCGCGACTGAAGTGCACCAGATAACGATTAGCCCCATCAAGCAGGTTTGCAGTGTCAATGCCGCGGCTATCGTACGCGCCATAGCCATACACAGCGTCTTGCGGCCTGTTCGCTCCCAACGCCTTCTCTGCGACGAGTGCCCTCAAAAGGTAGTTGATCCCGTAATCACCCACGTCGCGTGGCACGGACCAATAATTTGTCGCGGCGGATGCTGAAGGTGGATTTATGCTTGCGAGGAGCTCCTTTGCCGCCACCACCGCCGCCTGCAGTATGGTTACTTCGTTCTCGCCCGCCAGATCGACGCAGCTAAATGGTTTCTTGGGAGTAAGAAGACCCAGCCTTTGCAGCGGTTTTTCTACCAGCACGTCGATCTTACGCGGTGGATTCGTCATCATCATGGTGGACATCGTCTCGAAAAAGGCGCACGCGTCCATGTTATTGACCTGCTTAATCGGCTGTGTAAACGTGTCGATCGAGGGATTTACGGGCAAATTGGAGGGCGGCTTGTAGTCCGTCACGGTATCGAGCGGCCTCAATGACAGGCTGTCCGCAGGGTTTGTAGGGTTTTGCAGAGCGTCGTTAAGAGCCTTGATGTCGGCCTCGCTACCGTCCGTAAAGAACCGGAGTATTGACCATACGGTGTTGCTATCAAATGTGATAACTCCTGCATAACCGGCAGTTGATGCTGTGGTCCCACTGGGGCCGACCAGAAGGTAATCACCAGGTTGGCTGCGCAAGCGCGAACTTGGTGAACGCCGGCTGACATTCGTCCATGCGTCCAATAGCTCGACGATAAAAAATCTCGGTTTCATTGTGCCAACTACAGGCGGCAGCTCCGGCACGTGCAAGATCAAGGGTCCGCTCGTGAGATCCATGAATGAAGACGCGTACAGGGTGGTGGTGCTGGGTAGCACGACGTCATGATAGGTCGCGTTGGGCAGTGCAGTGCCTATCACGAGTTGGTTGATAGGGGCGCGTGTAGGAGCATGTGGCGGCGTCGGACCGGAAACAGTGGTACCCACGCGCTCCGTCATGGCAATTGCAAGCAGGGAATAACCATAGATATAATCCGTAACCCCGTCCAGGAATGTCTGGACGCCCGCCTCGTCAAGGTTTTCGGGTGCTTTGCTCTTCACAAATGACTCGAACTGATTAAAATCGTTAGTGTCGATAGCGGTATCCTGGGTCGGACCCGCAGCGGTAAGTGCGCCATCGTTACTGTTGTTCCGAAGAAGACAGTAGCAATAGTGATGACTAGAATTTTAGTGGACATGTTCCCCCTGCACCGATGACATATAAGATCTGGTTGCGTAAGATCTGGTTACGGCCGAGCGCATCCCGTCAGCTAATACGCAACGTCCGGGCGCAAAACCCGTAACTCGGATCGAAAAAAGTTTCGAGAGCCCGCCGGGTCATTCCGCGGACCGTTCCACAGTGCTCCATCCGGGCTCAGCTTGTCATCGCTTCGGTCAAAGGCAGCGACGGATGGGGTGCAATGAACTCGGCCTACCGGGGCTCCCGGAGCGGAGCTCTTCCTCGAACTCTTTAGCGATCGTGCCGCGGAAGATTGTGTGGGTTTGCGGTGGCGGAAAGGTTCCGCATAGCTCCGATATGACGAGCGATTCCAAAAGTGGACGAGGTACGGCCCGCATAGATCCGCCTTGATGGCGCAGTGTAGAGGAATTCAGTTGGCCGTATACTCGGCATGTCGGAGAAGTGACCCGGAAACATCGGTACCGAGAAATCATCACGTCACCCAAAGGCCGCGAGAGCCAGTTTACACGCGTTGTTTCGAAACCAGACTCTCGGAGGAAGCTATTCGTCGTGGATTGACGACTTCACTTTGTTGAGAACGTCATCAGGGATAGAGTCCATACCGTGATCTCTTTTTGCGTGCTCAGCGGCTCGAGCCAATACTTCGTCTTCATCGTTGCCGCGGGCCACATACTCGCATCCCGGTACGACGTCTCCGCACCTCATCACTTTCGACATTTGGCCTCTCCTATCTAGGCAGACGATATCACAGACCATACGGCGGCCTGCCTGAGACAGCCGGGCGGCCCACTGTCGCACAAAGGACGTTGTGCAACTACGTTTGTCCACCTGTCCTACAACCATCGGTGGCCTGGAGGTGATATTGCATAAAGTCGGCATCCAGGACATCACCGCTGCAAATTCCGGTGTCAGCATCGCAGATCTGATCGGCGTTTCCCGTTCCCTAGTCCGGTGACTGTCGTCCTACAAGATTGAACCCCAAAGCGTCCCCACGTAAAACATGAGGGTGCCAAGTCAGAGTCGAGTCGTATCCATAGATCCGGAGTGCGCTCCAGAATACACTCGCGACACGCTCGAAATCATGGTCTGAGCCCTGAGCCTGAGTACTAAAACTTTTTCTGGTACAAACAGTACAACACGGCCTGCGCAGTTCGGTCGCAACCGTACTACAATTGTCCAACTTTCGAAATTAGGCTGTCCAATAGTCGGCAAATTTTTTCAATTGGAGGAGGGTTTTGCTAGATGGCTCGCTTCTACTCAAAAGAGGATACTTATCAACTCGAGCGGATTTCGCCATATTCTGCCCCTGCCGTTACGTCCGGCTCAAAGCCCATTTTACCGAGGCGCCGAAAGTTCCTACAGATGGCGGTGAGCGGCGCAGTCGGCGGACTGGTAACCCCGGCGGGGATGGAGTTTCTGAGTCCAAGTTCAGTTCGGGCTCAAACGATACTCACTCCCAAGATGGCGCTTAAGGAATTGCTCCGTGGCAATAAGCGTTTCGTCGCTGTACGAATGAGATCGTTCGAGCTGGACCTTGCGATTTTGAGGAATCATACAAGTGAGCTACAGCAACCGTTCGCGGCAGTATTATCATGTGCTGATTCACGAGTGCCCGTAGAGTTAGTTTTCGACCAAAGCATCGGTCAAATCTTTGTTACGCGTGTCGCCGGGAACGTCACGACTTCGGAAATCATCGCCAGCCTTGAATACGGTGCAGCGGTGTTGGGCGTAAAGGTAATCCTGGTCATGGGACATGGTTCCTGCGGTGCGGTCGATGCCGCGATTCAAAGCAAAGAAGCTCCTGGGCAGATCAGCGCGCTATATCCGCATATTCAGCCCGCGGTGGATCAGGCGGGACCAGACCTCGAAGCAACTATAAAGGCAAACGCCAAGCTGCAGGCGGACTTGCTTCGAAAGGCTTCTACCGTTATTGCCGGTTTATTAAAAGAAGACAAGCTATTGGTTCTATCCGCGTTTTATAACATTGCCTCTGGTGAGGTCACACTTCTTGACCAAGACGCGGCCCAAGACACGGACACGGGTGGCTAAAACACGTGTGTGTCTACGGGGCGGCATTAGGGATTGGCTGCTTGTGGCTGGTTTCAGTGAAATAATAACGGTTCCTGCACCCGTGCTGTCGCCGCTAATCCCAGCCCGGTGCAGATAATCGGTTCATCCGCTCGCCGGAGCGGCCATGGAAGCCGTTTGGCCGCGGAAATTCATCGGTCAATAGTTTAGCGACGTAGAAGAGCCTTAGCGAATTAAGTGGCTGTATCAACGTTAAAGCAAAAGTCAGCCGGTATCCATTCGAGTTCTCGGACATTACGGCATCGAACTAGTTGATCCATTGTCCGCATGAGTTCGCGTGAACAAACCTCATCCGGCGGATCATCCATTCACCGAAGATCCGCGCGATTTGCAAGTCATGGGCATACTATCGGCATTACTGGCCAATGTCTGCCCACTCCGACCCGATCTCTCGAAGTGGCTTCCCAACATAAGCCAACGAGCCCAGGAACAGCATGGACCAGCGAAGCATCAGTTCGAAATAACGATGTCTAGCGGCGCCTGCTACTGCCCTTTGTGCGGCAGTTGTAGGTGGTTCTAGAAGGACGCGCTTACGAGAGAACACTCATCAGTAGTGCGAGAGCTCGGGCGCAGTTCTCCGACTTGTTGCGTCTAACCTCCTTCAGGATGAGTCGCTCAAGCGCGAGCGCTCCGCTTGTCTCAATAAGGTCGGGTTTGAGCAAAATGTAGCGCCGAAATCCGCAAAAAGCTACGATCAAAAGATCCCGCCGAAAGGGGTCCTTTTCGCTCGCGGGCTTGGAGCACGAAGCACAACAATCGTTAGGAGTACAGGTATCAGTTCTGACGCCCGGAGATTTGCCGGTGAAGTTTCGCGACAAGGTTTTGCAAATCGGCACAGGTCGTAGTCCGCGACGGGTAGTATTGATTCAAGGTTCATCGCGCCCAGACTACCGAGGCGCATGATACTTAATAGTCGATGACTAAGCCACTTCACATTGTTCAAGGTGGAATCAGGAACGGCGACAAGGCTCGATCAAACTAACGACATGCTATGGACCGGCGTGATTTCCTGAATTCAACTCTGTTGGCAAGCGGCACAGCCCTTCTCAGTGGCCTTACGCCGTTGCAGCTCTTGGCCGAACCGGACTGGAACGGTTTTAGCGGAATCGGCGATTACGCCCTATCTAATGGCAATACCTATCAGGTGATGTTGGCTGGCCATGCCATTCGCGATCACGAGTTTGAGTGGCGCCCACAGGAGGTCACCGATACCGGTGAACTCTTCGATTGCGTTGTAGTGGGAGCCGGCATCAGTGGACTCGCCTCCGCATTTTTCTTCACGCGAGCTCGACCGGGCCGCACCTGCCTGATCCTTGATAACCACCCGATCTTTGGCGGCGAGGCCAAGCGCAACGAATTCGAAGTCGACGGCCATCGGCTGATGGTGCACCAAGGCTCGGCTGCCTGCTTCCCGCCTCTAGACACCGATCCCCTCTCCGGCTTTTACGCATCGATCGGTGTCGACTGGTCTCAATTTCGCTATCAAGACCAGACAGGACCTGCCAACAAGCTCAAGATTGAAACCGCTCCGTACGGCGTTGGGGGACCCACATCCGGCTTCTTCTTTGGTCCGAAGTTCGGCCATCCTAAAGGAGTTTGGATTCGTGATCCATGGGGGACACGGCTCAACCGTGCTCCCATCTCTGATCAAGTGAAACGCGAACTGCTCGGCATGCGCGAGGCCGACCGCAAACCCTTTTCCGCTCACCCTAGTCAACCGAAAGTGCATGGCGACCCAGCATCAAGACAGTTGGACAGTGTGACGTTGGAGCAGCACTTGATGGAGACGTACCGACTGAGTCAAGAAACCGTGCGGACTTTCCTTTCGCCCATCTCGGGCGGCGGCTCCGGCTTAGGCGCCGATGCGCTCTCTGCGTATTGCGAGTACGCCGCCGACGTATTACTGCCCTGGAAGTACGAACAGGGTGCACAGATGTTCCCCGGTGGGAACACAGGCATTGCGCGTCAGCTCCTGAAACAACTCATACCGCATGGACTCACCGGCGGTACATCAATGAGTGAGATTTGTCGCGCGGCAATCCAATTCGATGCCCTCGATCAACCTCGCAGCGCCAACCGCATCCGCCTGAGCGCCACCGTGCTCTCGGTGAAGCATGTCGGCGATCCGCAACACGCTGAGGTCGTCGAGTTCGTCTATGAACGAGGCGGGAAGCTTTATCGCGCCCGGGCGCGAACGGCAGTGCTGGCGGGCGGAAGTTGGACCACCAAGCACATCGTGCAAGACATGCCCGCCGTTTGCCGTGACGCGTATGGCCAGTTCCATCGGTCTCCTTGCCTCATGGCCAATGTAGCGGTTCGGAACTGGCGCTTTCTGGACCGTTTGGGACTGACAGAGTGCCGTTGGTTCGAAGGGATCGGCAACTCGATAACACTACGGAAGGTGGCTATCTTCGGTACCGATCCGGAGCAGATCAATCCTGACCTGCCGACCGTGCTCACCCTCAAGATTCTCTTTACCAAGCCGGGATTGACCCTTCAGGAGCAAACCACACGGGGACGTATGGAGATGCTGAGCACCGCGTTCCGGGACTACGAACACCTGATTCGCGACCAGTTCACAGCCATGTTCGGGCAAGCGGGATTCGACGCGAACCGTGACATCGCCGGCATTATCTTAAATCGATGGGGCCACGCCTATCTGAGTCCACAGCCCGGCTTCTTCTTCGGTTCCGCCGGGAAGGCCGGCCCGGGAGACACGCTGCGGCAAAATCCGTACGGTCGCGTCGCGTTTGCAAACTCCGACTTGTCCGGAATCATGGACCATCGAATGTCGATTCGAGAGGCACAGCGCGCCGTTGATCAGGTGACTCCAGCTATCGATCGCAATTGAGGCGATAGAAGCCGCTTTATTGATTCAGTGCGCAGTGGCTCGAGAGTCCCGCCGCGAAACACTCGATCGGTGTGTAGCAACTGAGACAAGCAAGGCTGCGGGCGCAGTATAGAGTACGGTTGCCGGGAACTTCGGACAGCATACTCCCGTATTGAAAGGAGTGGCGTTCCAGTGTCACAGACAGGTTAAGGGGGACGATTGATGGCGGAGCTGCGAGAGTTTCTGCGGCAACTGCGAAAGGCGCCGGGATTCACAGCGACGGCGGTGATTACGCTGGCGCTCGGAATAGGAGCGACGACGGCGATCTTTACGCTGGTGCACCAGGTGATGCTGAAGTCGCTGCCGGTGACGAAGCCGGAAGAGCTGCGGAGGATCGGAGACAAGATTCGCTGTTGCAACTGGGGTGGCTATACCCAGGGTGAGGATGGGGATTTTGCGCTGTTCTCGTGGGAGGCATATCAGCAGTTTCGCGCGCACACACCAGAGTTCATCGACCTGGCGGCACTACAGGCGGGCAATGCACCGCTCGGTGTGCGCAGAGCGGGGTCACAGGCGCAGGCGGATACGCGCAACGGGGAGTATGTGTCCGGGAACTTCTTCAGGACGCTTGGCGTGCATCCATGGATCGGCCGGCTGATGACCGACGCGGACGATCACGAGGGTGCGCCGCCGGTGGCGGTAATGAGCTATCGCATCTGGCGGGAGAAGTACGCCTCAGATCCCTCGGTGATTGGCGCAAGTTATCAAATCAACGGTCATCCCTTCACGGTGATCGGGGTGGCTGCGCCAGGATTTTACGGAGCGAAGCTGGCGGGCTGGGGCATGCCGGATTTCTGGCTGCCACTCACGGCGGAACTTGTGATCGATGGGGCGACGGCGCGACTGAAGAGACCCAACGGCAATTTCCTGGACCTGATCGGGAGAGTGCGTCCGGGAGTCAATCCGAAGGCGCTCGAAGCAAAACTGAAGGTGGAATTCCATGACTGGCTGGCTAGTCACGTGCCGGATATGGAGCCAGGCGAGAAGCAACTCTGGCGGCAGCAGACACTCCATCTGATTCCCGGCGGGGCGGGGGTGGCGGCCATGAGGGATGAGTATCAGGACGGATTGAAGCTGTTGTTAATAGCGTCGGGATGCGTGCTGTTGGTGGCGTGCGGGAATCTGGCGAATCTGATGCTGGCGCGCGGGTTGAAGGATCGGCCGCAAACATCGCTACGAATCGCGCTGGGGGCTGCGCGAGGCCGCCTGGTACGCAAGGCATTGATGGAGTCCCTATTGCTCGCGATGCTTGGAGGAGCGCTGGGCATCGGCGTTGCCTATGCCGGGACAAGGCTGATCCTACAGCTTGCCTTCCCGATCGGCGGGATGAACAACTACGTACCGATCGACGCGACACCCTCGATTCCGGTGTTGATGTTTACGCTGGGGGCGTCGGTGCTGACCGGAGTAGTTTTCGGGATCGCCCCGGCGTGGATGACTTCCCATGCCGACCCAGTGGAGGCGCTACGCGGAGCCAACCGTTCAGTGGGTGGCGGGCGATCGCTGGCGCAGAAGTCGTTGGTGGTCGCGCAAGCGGGGATGTCCCTGGTCTTGCTGTCCACCGCGGCACTGCTGGGCCAGAGTTTACGAAACCTTGAGCACCAGAAATTCGGATTCGAAACTCAGGGCAGGTATATCGCTTGGATCAATCCCATGCTGGGCAACTACAAGCCCGAGCAAATGGAGCCCCTGTTCCGGCAAATTGATGACCGCCTGCTCCATACGACGGGTGCGCGCATGGTGGCGCCCGCGCTCTATGCGCCGATGACCGGCGATAGTTGGAACGATGGCATTCGCATCGAGGGACGGCCGGAGCCCCCAGCTAAAGAAGATACAGGGGCGGGCTGGGCGCGGGTAATGCCGGGGTTCTTCGAGACGATAGGCGCGAAGATGTTGCGGGGCAGGCCCATCACAGAGCAGGACACTGGGGCGACTCGGAAGGTGGCGGTGATTAATGAAGCCTTCGCGAGGAGATTCTTCAAAAACCAGAACCCGGTCGGTCAGCATTTCGGGCCCGACAAAATCAAGTATTCCGCGACTTACGAAATCGTGGGAGTCGTGAGGGACATGCGATATATGACTTCCGATTACAAGGATCCGGTGCGTCCGATGTTTTGGGTGCCGGAAGCACAGACGGTGCAGTACGACGATCCAGCCTTCCGGAGCGGTGAAATCTGGTCGCACTATTTGTACAACATCGTGATCTGGGCGCCGGGCGACCCGAGGGGCATGGAAGAGCGTGTGCGCAAGGCGCTGGCGAGTGTGGATCCAAACCTGGTGCTGTACGGGGTCGACCCATACACGAAAGTGGTGAGCTCAGATTTCCAGCAGGAGAAGATGATCGCGACACTGACGATGCTCTTTGGCGGGCTTGGGTTATTGCTGGCGGCGGTCGGGTTGTACGGGGTAATGACCTACACGGTGGAGCAGCGGACAAGCGAGATCGGCGTGCGAATGGCGCTGGGGGCTGACCGCGGGAGGGTGGTCAGGATGGTGTTGGGCGGCGCTTTTTTGCAGGTAGGTGTGGGCCTTGCGCTTGGGATTCCGGCGGCGATTGCGGGCGGCAGGCTAATGTCGAAGCAGTTGTTTGGGGTAAAGCCGTGGGATCCGATTATGTTGACGCTGGCCACGGTGCTTCTGTGCCTGGCAGCGCTGCTGGCAGCGGTTATACCTGCTTCGCGGGCAGCGGGCGTTGAGCCGATGGTGGCGCTGCGGAATGAGTAAAGGAAGGCGTGGATTGAGTGGCGGGGTGGTGGCGGGTGGTCAAGAAATTTGGGAGATGGCTTCTGATGGGGCCGCGGGAAAGTAGAAGCGATCTGTGGAGGGGAATGGGGGTATCAGTCCCTATCCGGTTTGAAAAGGTCTGCAAATGTCCGTGAATGTGAGACTAGAAGACACAGGGGCAACGCGATACGGAGCCGACTGCCGAAGCAGACAAGAAGACCGTTATCTTCGACACAAGCGAGATAAATCGTCTGCTCAAGGACAGCGATCTATCGCCGATGGGATCTACAAAACCTGGTGCTTGGCAAGTTCGGACATGCAGAGTATTACGCGATGGCGGGGTTAATCAGCGGAATCAGTGGCGGAAACAAAACCCGGGTGTCATACCTGACCTTGTTGAGGCTGATTTCGTCAAGGATGAACTGGCCGGCGGTGATGGGACTGGTGCAAATTTGTACAAAGCCGACCTCAGGAGGGCGAATCTCTTTGGAACAAATCTCCAAGGGGTCAATCTTCGCGACGCTAATATGGGCTCGGCACAGCTAGGTTTCACTCTATTCGGCGATGTTGACTTGACTCGCGCAAATGGCCTAGATGCCACACGGCACGCGATTATGGAGGACATCAAACAATGGCGAAATCGTGGCAATACGCACTACTTCTCAGGGGATGCGGCCTTCCCGAGGCATTGATCGAATATCTACCTTCGTTACTCATCGAACCCATACAGTTTTACTCGTGCTTCGTCAGTTACTCGACGCGAGATCAAGAGTTCGCAGACCGCCTGTATACTGATCTCCAGGTTAAGGGGGTTCGTTGCTGGTTCGCTCCGGAGGATCTTAAGATCGGTGACCGGTTTCGACAGTGGAAAGAGAGCCGAAAGGCTCCACGACAAACTTCTCATCCTCTCAGAGCACTCTGTACGAAGCGACTGGAGTGCGGACGAGGGAAATGTGTTAGAGCGGGAGCGAAAAGAGAAGCGTCTCGTCTTATTTCCCGTTCGTGTAGACGATACGGTCAGGATGCAACGGAGCCAAGGGTCGCGTAAATATGCCAGCGGGATACGGCGACTAAGGAATGGATGAAGCAGATTTTTACCAAAGCGTCTTCAAGCTGTGAGGGATTTAAGACGAATCTGATAAAGACCAATCTCACCCCTATCACGCCTCCAAGTACAGCATGGAAGATGTTTACCTTCGAGTAATCAGGAAAGTATTTCGCCTTCTTGGTGCCAGGCCATGCGCGTGGCGCCGGAAACGGGATATATCGGCATCGCCTACGGCCTTTCGCACGCGTCCCACGAAGTGCTTTCTCTCGTTGTTCTCGACGCCGGAAGCGGCGAGCCATGCCTGATTATTTCCGGGGCTCGTCCAGATGAATGAGAAATACCGCGGGCGGATCCATTCAAGCTGTTCGCGGCTCAGGTTGTCAAGCTGAACAAGTACGGTCTCCGGTCCTACCGCCGCCCTGACGATGAGGTTTTCGCTAGCATAGCGAAAAGATGGGGAGACGTGCTTGCGCGATTGGGCAGCGATTTCTGCCTAGTTGCGAAGAGGGAGGAGACCGAAGGAGTGCGTGCATGTACAATGCCCTGAAGACCAAGGAGGAGATTACGGATGGCGAAGAAGAGCGCCGGCAAAGGACAGGAGCGGGCAGTTGAAAAAGCTATCGAGAAAGCGGTCAAGAAGGCGGTAGCATTCTCAAAAGTGGCTGGCCGAAATGTCTGGTTATGGTTGTCCTAGTGCTCGCCATTCCAATGCCATCGGCACATGGATTCTGAGCGAAGCTATGGGCGCCGCATCGTTTACGGAGAGGGAAAGCCCGCTGATTGGGAAGTGGAATATCAGAACGCCATGGGCAAAGACGTGGCGTGGCCGTTTACCGATTCGATACAGAAAACGCCAAATACAGCGCTGACAGGCGATCTTCGACCTTTTTATGGCTGTTTATCTGACTGGGCAATCCTGAAGTAATTGGCTCATTCCATACTCCGACACATTCGTCAGCCGGACGAAATGTCAACGGACAGGAACCCAAGCAAGACAATAGATCGAAGAAGCCATTGATTATTCTGGCGCTACTCAAGGGTTTCTTTTACGACGACTTCAGGACGCAGCTACTACTGAATCGAGCTAGATCACTCCGATAAGTCGGCTTGTTTCCGGTGATTTTCGGGTGATCCGACAAACCTCGAGGCAATCGGAGGAGAGGTTATCTTTCGCCCAAGCCCAAAGATGCAGATTGTTTGGAGCGCTTGCCGGATCGCCAGATCGCGAAATAGAGCAGGCCGAGAAGCGGACGTGGAGAGTCACGATTTCCCCCGGGCAGAGTGATTTGTGCGCGACGGGTCGAAGTCCCAGAAGTGCTCTTTGCGTGCTGTCCTCAGCTTATCGCGTTTTTTCATCTGCAAGTGGACCAACAAAATTAGAATGGCCCGGTATGCATGTAGCTGTGCAGACTGCCCAGATACGTTGTGCTGCGGTAAAAATAGAACTATGCGGAAGAGGATCGTGGGGTCGGATTCTGTCCCGGGAGCCGGCGAATCGGACCAAGGCTGGCTTGATCTCGATGAGATCGTCACTGTCGAGGTAACGTCGGAAGATTCCAGCTTTCCTATTGAATTTGCGTTCCATGCGAACGGTGGGTCTGGCTGGCGAGCTTCTCAGGACGGTGAACAGCGGATCCGGATTATCTTTGATGAACCTGTGTCGCTGCATCGCATCCAACTTCGGTTCCATGAAAGCGAGTCGGAGCGAGCGCAGGAGTTCACTATTCGATGGTCGTCTGCCGTGGGTGAGCCGCCGAAAGAAATTGTGCGCTTTGGAGGCTGATCGGGTCGAGCGCGACCTTTTCTCAGGCGCTTCGTCGAGCGATGAGCTTCTGGGACTCTAGTAGCGCCGCAACCGTGAGGTCCTGAAAGACCGCCGCCTCGAACAGAGATTTGCCTCCGGAGTTTCGCCGGAGCTGTGGGAGCTTTTGCTTTACCGCGCGATAACTGGAGAGCATCTCCGGAACGGTTGTGACATCCCGAGGCTGACGGAAGATGTTACGCAGCCCGCTCATGAGCCCTTTCGGCGTTCCGCTGTGGATTTGCGGATCGATACCGTTAACATCGCTCGTGGATCGTTGTGCGCGGTATCGCGTGCTCTCAAAAACGAAAACACGGTGCCGGCCGTTCGTCACGTGCGACCGATAAAGAGCAAGGCCGAGCTCCACGGGCATGTTGAACCGTGGAACACCGCGAGATGCTTCGATCCGAGACAAGTCGTGAATCGAAAACTCGGATTCTTCGATCAATTTGATGATCGTGCTCAGCCGGCCCTGATTTGGAACTGCAAGAGTAGCCTTGATCTGAAGCCCGAGCTGGGTCAGGCCGACAATGTAGGCAAGGTAAAGATTTTCAAAGGCGCCGTCATAAGGAATATTGAGGAAAACGGATTCGATGCGCCTTGTTCGAGGCAAGCTATTTCTTTGCGGCAGTTCGAGTGGCTGCCCGTGAGCGTGCGGATTTCCTTACCGCCGCCGTCCGGAGCCTTCTGCCAGCGAGGCCAGGCGATTTCGGCTGGATTGGGGTGCTCATGATCTTACGCACGGCATTTACTCGATCGGAACTAATCCCGAGAATCTCACCCATTTCTTCAGGAGTGGGAACAGCGTTGCCGATGACGTGGGCGCTCATATGTGTATTATAGGGCTTTTTTGATTCAGAACTGAGGCTGTAGCCTTTGCCAACCGCGAAGTCGGCGTCGCAACTGTGATGCGCTTTTCTCGCTGCTTACGAGCTGGCAGACTGCTCACATGCATTGTGCTGCGGTAAGAAGAGGACTATGCGGAAGAGGATCGTGGGGTCGGATTCTGTCCCGGGAGCTGGCGAATCGTACCAAGACTGGCTTGATCTCGATCAGATCGCCACTGGCCGCCAGTCACGTCAAAGTGCAAGGCCTCAGCAATTCCGGGATTAGAGCCGGATAGCCAACCCGCAACTCGGCTTGTTTCCGGTCAAACGTCGGCGTCCTTTGATCTGCGTCCACTCTACTGAAGTGGCAAGCGTTATCTGATGGTGGAAGAGCCCGAAATAACTTCCAAGAATAACGCAGTAAAGTCCGCCGCCTCCGCTGGGCGCAGATACTACCGCGGTTGTCATTGAGCTTACAAATGGTGATCGGCTGAGCGGAACCGGCATGCAGATCGCGAACGATCAACTCAAAATGACTTCCGCTGTGGCAGGTGATCTTACCATCCCGATGGCCCAAATAAAGAAGTTCGTTTTAGCGGATAAGGTAATGGTCGTCACGAAAAATGGCGCAGTAGCCGCCGATAAGCTATCGCTTACCAGTGCTGATCATGTGCAACTCGATGAATCAGGTAAGACCACCACGATCCCAGCCAGCTCAGTGCAGGGCGTGTATCCGGAAGACGGCTACAACACTAGGATTGCTGAGGATTGGAAACCCTTGCTGGGAGTTGGCATTGCGACAGGTTACCGAACTAAAGTGCTCGACCCCGGCCTTGGGCAAAGGTTCTACGTTACCCCGCGCAGTTACCTCTTCCTTTACGGACAGCTTTATCACATCTATTCACAACAACTCTATTTACAGCAACTGGCTGGCGGGGGATACGGTTACAATCTCATCCAATGGGATGGCTTTCATATCGATGTGCAGGGCGGTCTCTTGTATGTACATGATCATTTCTTCTCGCCCTTCCCGAGCGCAGCGAACCCGACAGCTATGGCCGGGGAAACGTTAGACTTCAACATCGGCGACCGCTCTACTTTCCATCATTCTCTGGACTATGAACCGGCAATCAACCACGTCGGGTTCTATCAGATCCGAACGGATACGCAGTTCACCACTCGGGTGCGAAAAGCGCTCTCCTTCCACGTGAGTCTCAGGGATCTTTACCTGAGCCATATACCAGGAGTCAATCCGCACAAGAACAGCAAGGGCGCTTTGTGCTCTATATTATGAGTTCGGGGCGCAGGTGGCGTGCCAGAGTTCGGTAGTGTTTGCATCGAATTCTCATTTGTGGATTGTGAAGGTGAACAGGCCCCATCTGAATCTTTACTCGAATTTTTGTCCATCTGCGGTGACATCGCCCGGCTAGCGCTAATAAGCCGAATCTAGTCTCTGAGGAGTTTGTCTCGTCATGTCTGCTTTCACAAGGGCGCTTTTAGCCTTCGCTTATGCTGCCATTCCCGTGCTGGCGGCCGACCTCATTATTCCCTTGCCGGGCAATGCGGATATCTCAAGAAAAACGATCCAATATCGGTGCAACGCAAGCGGAACGAAATTGGGCCTTCCGTCGGACGTATTCGCAGTGGAGTACATCAACGGCGGCGGCAATAGTCTCGCGGTCGTTCCCATCTCAGGCAAACCTGTGATCTTCGTGACCGTGCTATCCGGATCCGGAGCACGCTACGTAGCGCAGCAATATACGTGGTGGGAAGCGAAGGGCTCGGTCACTGTTTCGTCACTGCAAACAAGACTGAGTCGACGTGCCGTTCCTCTCGGTGATGGAAAGTAATTCAAAGGCGGGTTCTATTGCGCTCAAGTGGTATTAAATACGCCGGCGACGCGGCAGTTCGCTGTTTCATGGCCGAGATGAGGGCGCTAACTGACGATGACTGATCAGATCCGAATTCTGTTGGCCGACGATCACGCGATAGTGAGGAAAGGACTCCGGCTTAGCCTGGAAGAAGATTCGGGGCTGAAAGTGGTTGCCGAAGTGCCCGATGGAGAGGCGGCGCTCGCTGCCGTTCGAGAGCTTCAATCTGACGTCGCCGTGCTCGATATCGACATGCCCAACCTGGATGGCTTCGGCGTGGCACGAGAGATCAAGTGTAGCAGAGCACGACCGGCGCTGCCATATATCAAGGGTGCAAGTGAGCGGTGCAAGTCACCGGAAGCAAGTCAATAGTCTTTTAGTTCTGGTGAGCCGGCCGGGACTCGAACCCGGGACCACCGCATTAAAAGTGCGATGCTCTACCAACTGAGCTACCGGCCCATGTGAGGTCTTTTCGGAAGATGCGGCAGAGTACATGGACAGGATAGCACCCGTATTGCAGGTACACAGAAAGCTCGAAACCTTAGCGGGCTGACTTCATTCCTTCTTGAGGATATGATTTCCAAGCAGCAAGCAAGTACAAAGACGGGCTCTCTTCTGGGAGTGGCAGGAATCTGCGTGGGAGCGATTTTTGCTGCTCGCAAACTGATCGGCAGCATTTCCGGGCCTGGCTTCAACCTGCGCGGCAAGACAGTGCTCCTCACCGGCGGTTCACGTGGTTTCGGGTTAGCGATGGCTCGCGATTTCGGAGCGCATGGGGCGCGGCTTGCTTTATGCGCCCGTGACGGCGCTGAACTCGAACGCGCCTGTGCATTGCTGACAAAAAAAGGAATTGAGGCTCGACCCTTTACAGCGGATCTGACTCAGGCGGATCAAATCGGCAGCCTGGTAGAGCGGGTGATTGGACAATTCGGATCGATTGATGTGCTTGTGAACAACGCGGGCCGCATCGCAGTCGGCTCTTTCGATTCCCTCACCCATGAAGATTACGAAGCTGCCATGAACCTGATGTTCTGGGCGCCCGTGAATCTTACTTACGCCGTGCTGCCCCATATGCGTAGCAGAGGAACTGGACGGCTGGTAAATATCACCTCAATCGGTGGCCGAGTCAGTATTCCGCATCTGCTGCCTTATAGCTGCGCAAAGTTCGCGCTGGTCGGCTTCTCCACTGGACTTGGAGCAGAGCTGAAGCGCAACGGAATTCACGTACTGACAGTTGTTCCAGGACTGATGCGTACCGGGTCCTATTTGAATGCGGAATTCAAAGGAGCAGCCAAAGAAGAGTTCGCGTGGTTTGGTTTGCTCGGAAATTTACCTGGTTTCTCCGTCGCTGCCGACTACGCCGCTGAAAGCGTTCGAGTTGCGCTCGAGACGGGCGACGAGGTCTGCACCATCTCGTTACCAGCGAAGGTTCTGGCCGCTTTAGAAGGGCTTGCTCCCGAGGTAAATCGGGCGATCCTTGCTCTGACAGATCGCTTCGCGTTGCCTGTTTCCAATAAGAAAGATGCGCGATCCGGTAGGGCCCTAAATCCCTCATTAGGCGCATTGTTCCAGGGACTAACTGAGCTTGGTAAGCTTGCGGCGATCCGCCTGAACGAATTCTAGAGCGGGGGATTTAACTCTCTCTCTATTCTTTAAGTAACTAAAGTCCTGTATTTTACCTCTATGTGAGCAGAGACCGTGGCGTCAATTTCGCCTCGCTTATGCTGCGCATTTCCACGGGACCTTACCCAAGAGTTGCATTTCATTGCAACTTAATTATGAACGAGGATGTGTATTGTCTTTTGACGGTTGCATTTTTCAAAGCTTTCTGCAAGGCGGATTTGAGTGTTCCACTCACAAGCGCCGCAATGGAGATCGTCTTGATCTCGTAAATTCCACAGGGCACGATCGGTTCACAGCAAAAGACTATCAGCTTCTTCATCAGTTCGGAATCACGACTGTTCGTGAGTCTGCGCGCTGGCATTTAATCGAGTACGACCGGGGCAGGTTCGATTTCTCTTCGTTATCAGCCATCCTCGATGCCGCCGGGGCTACTGGGACGCAGGTGATTCTCGATCTGCTTCACTTTGGTTGGCCGGACTACGTGGACCCGCTAGCGGACGGTTTCGCTGAAGAGTTCGGACGTTTCACCGAAGCGACTGCGCGTTACCTGAAATCACGATCCGATAGGTGCTGGCTCATAGCACCGGTCAACGAAATTTCGTTTCTCTCTTGGGCGGGCGGTGAGGCAGCCAGTATCAATCCGTACCGTGAAGATTGCGCAGCGGAGCTGAAGCGCAATCTGGTGCGCGCCGCGGTGGCAGCAAGCGAAATTCTGCTTAACGATTTACCAGGTGTCCGGCTTATTTCTCCAGAACCGGTGATTCACATTGTCGAAAACCCGGAGATTCGGGGCAGCGCGCAAGATGCCGAGAGCTACCGTCGTTCCCAGTTCCAGGCTTGGGACATGTTATCCGGCAGGTTGGCTCCTGAACTCGGTGGAAAACCGGAATACCTCGACATCCTTGGAGCCAACTTCTACGACCGGAACGAGTGGGTCCATCACGGGGGACGATTACTGCGTCAAGATCCGAGATACCGGCCTTTCCACCAAATACTTGAAGAAGTGTGGACACGCTACAAGCGCCCAATATTTGTTTCTGAAACGGGCACGGAGGATGGCTGGCGGGCGGAATGGTTCAACTATGTATTCGAGGAAGTTATCACCGCAATAGAGTTAGGGCTTCCGATAGGAGGTATTTGTCTTTATCCAATTCTCAATCATGCCGGTTGGGAAGATGACCGGCACTGCCAAAACGGACTTTTCGATCATCCGGATCATTTGGGAGATCGCAATGTACACTGGCCATTGGCGCATGCGGTCCGCGCGCAACAGCGGAAGCTAGCAGAGAGTAACTCAAACCAATATGAGTCTTATAAGTACAGACCTGATATGTCTTTCTCACCTTCGATGGAACTTCGTGTTCCAGCGGCCGCAGCACTTAATGAGCAGGTTCGCAAGAACAGGTAAAGTCTTCTTTTTTGAAGAACCGATTTTTGGAAATGGCCAAGCCGATTTGCGCTCGACCGTTTGTCCTAAGACGGGAGTTATTGTGCTGACACCGATCCTGCCGAAAGGTTTGACTCATAGCGAGATCGTCAACTGGCAGCGTCATTTTCTAAACGCCGTACTGAGCGAAAACAAAGTACGCGATTACGTCGCATGGTATTACACGCCGATGGCGAGGGAATTCACTCTCGATCTCCGCCCTGCTGCAACGATTTATGACTGCATGGACGAGTTGTCCTGTTTTGCCGGCGCCCCGCCGGAGATGCGTCTGAATGAATTGAACTTATTTAAAGATGCCGATCTGGTATTTACCGGCGGAGCTAGCTTGTTCGAATCCAAGCGTAAGCAGCACCCGTCTGTATACCTGTTCCCAAGCAGCGTGGATGTGCCCCACTTTGCGCGCGCGCGCAGAATCGAGCGTGAACCGGAGGATCAAGCGGGTTTACCGGGTCCGCGTCTTGGCTACGCCGGTGTAATAGATGAACGGATGGATGTCGACCTGATCCGCTATGTCGCTGCAGCCCGTCCCGAATGGCAACTTGTGTTGCTTGGACCCGTAGTTAAGATCGATCCAGCTTCACTGCCTATGGCTAAGAACATACATTACCTCGGAATGAAGCAATATGCCGATCTCCCAGCTTACTTTTCGGGATGGCAGATTGGAATGCTCCCCTTCGCCCTAAATGAATCGACACGGTTTATTAGTCCAACAAAGACTCCTGAGTATCTCGCGGCGGGTCTCCAAGTTGTAAGTACACCTATTCGCGATGTCGTTTCTCCTTATGGCGATAAGCAGTTGGCTGCGATCGCGCACGGCCCGGAAGACTTTGTCCGGATGGCAGAGTCGACCCTCGCTCACCCGCCGGACAATCGATTTCGCGCCCGCGTCGATGAGTTTCTAGCTAAATCTTCTTGGGATAGGACCTGGAGCGGTATGAATGAGCTTGTAAGTGGCGTCTTGAGCTCGGCGGATGCGGCATCGGCGTCCTTCTGCCAGATCGCGCCGGAAAGCGCCGCACATGTTTGATTATTTGATCGTCGGGGCTGGTTTCGCCGGGGCGGTCGTCGCCGAGAGGATGGCGCGTCAGTTCGACAAAAAAGTTCTGGTCATCGACAGGCGTCAACATATCGCCGGCAATGCCTACGATCATCTCAATAGTGACGGGATTCTGGTGCATCGCTACGGCCCGCACATTTTCCACACCAATTCACTGCAGGTGTTCGAGTATCTTTCGCAGTTCACATCTTGGCGTAACTACGAACATCGTGTGCTGGCCTCGGTCGAAGGTAAGCTGGTGCCTGTTCCCATCAACCTCGACACAGTAAATATGCTTTACAGTCTGAGCTTAAGATCAGAAGAAGAAGTAGCGGCGTTCTTCGCCTCCAAAGCGGAGGCATGTTCTGCGATAAGAACTTCGGAAGACGTAGTAGTAAGTAAGGTAGGCCGCGATCTTTATGAAAAGCTATTCCGTAATTACACGAAGAAGCAGTGGGGAAAAGACCCTTCCGAGTTAGACGCGCTAGTGACTGCCCGCATCCCAGTCAGAACCAATAGAGACAACCGTTATTTCACCGATCGCTACCAGGCCATGCCGAAGCATGGTTTTACAAGAATGTTCGAGAACATGCTCGACCACCCAAATATCAAGCTGCAGCTAGGGTGTGACTACTCGGATGTGTTGAGGAGTGTGAGCTTTCGCGAGACTGTCTATACTGGGCCGGTAGACGAGTTCTTTGGGTTTCGATTTGGCAAGTTGCCATACAGGTCTCTGCGCTTCCAGCATGAAACCATAAATACGGAATACTTTCAACCCGTCGCAGTAGTGAATTATCCAAACGAACACGCGTACACTAGAATCACTGAGTTCAAATATCTAACCGGCCAAACTCACCGACAAACGAGTGTTGTATACGAGTATCCGGCGACCGAAGGCGATCCTTATTATCCGGTGCCCACTCCCGAGAACGGGACGCTTTACAAGAAATATGCGGAGCTGGCAGCCAATTATCCGAGCGTCCATTTTGTGGGACGTCTGGCCACTTACCGGTACTACAATATGGACCAAGTAGTGGCGCAGGCTCTAACGCTCTGTAAGCAGATGGCGGCTACGCCGGAATTCGTGAGTCCCGCGAGTGCAGCTGCGGCTGCCGTCGGTCAGTCGCTGGCGGCGTCCTCTGCCTTCGCTGGCTGATGCGCCGGCTGGCGGTTTTATCGCCACATCGCGATGATGCTGCCTTTTCTCTCTTCATTTGTCTGGCTAAGTGGAGCGTCTCTACTTCGGTAAAGCTCAGCGTGCTAAATTTCTTCACGCAGAGCGCCTACGCTCCGTGTGGGGAAGCCGGGGATGCGAGCAGCGTAAGTAGTATTCGAAAAGGTGAGGATCTGCGTGCGCTTGCTTTTATCAACCGTTCGATACAGGTAAGTGACCGCGATCTTCTGGACGCGCCCTTGCGCTTGGGAATTTCAGCGTCCGTCGTTTGCAAGGCCGAAAGCCAGGCACTAGGAAGCGAACTGCTGATCGAAGAGCTCTGCGAGGATCTTCGCCAGTGCCACGCGCACCTTGCGATATCACCGTTAGGTTTAGGCCATCACGTCGATCACATTGCAGTCCGGCAAGCAGCCATGCGGGCCATAGCCCCTGCGTGCTTAGCCTTCTACGAGGATTTGCCCTACGCGACCTGGACCCCGGAGCATGTCTTGCGTGAACAAGTCTCACAACTGGGAGAAGCTATGCGTACCCGGCTTAAGCCGGTGATTGTACGTGACCGAAGTCTGGCAAAACTCAAGCGCCGCGCTGTCGCGCAATATCGCTCACAAATCAGCCTGCGTGATGCGGCGGTGATTGCGAACTGGTCAAAGCACTATGGGAGCGGAGAAAGAATCTGGATACCGTGCGGCTCTGCCCGGTGGACTTCCGTCATTAACTACTCCGGGAATCTGCCTTAGGGTTCTACTCTCCAAAGGGCTTCGGCAAAGGGCCACTCGCTATCTACCCACATTTCAACTGGAGCGAAACCTGCGGAGCTCGCAAAGGCGAGAAGTTCAGTTTTCGAAAACTTATGCGATGATTCCGTCCAGATCGTCTCGCCGGCTTCAAAGTCGAATGACCTATCCAGGGCTCCGATAAACACAGTCTGATTGCGGCCCGAAAGTAGGTGCATCTCGATACGCCGCTCTTTTGCATTCCAACGAACTTCATGCGCGAAGGCCCGTAAATCGAAATCGGCGTCCAGCTCGCGATTTATACGGCCAAGGACGTTGAGGTTGAAGGCCGCAGTGACACCGGTCGGATCGTCGTAAGCAGCGAGCATCGTCTCCACCTCCTTGATCAAGTCAGCTCCCAGCAGAAGCAGATCATTGGGCTTAAGCTTCGCGCGAACGCGTTTCAGGAAATCGGGAATACAGGCGCGTTCTAAATTGCCGATGGAGCTTCCCAGAAAAAGAAGCAGCACTGGACCGCCTGGGCGCGCATGCGATAATTTGCCGAGCCCCTCCATCCAATCCGCGCAGACCGGACGCACTTCGGCGAGATCGCATGTTTCCTTTTCGCAATCCTCGAGCGCTGCCGGCGAGACGTCAATCGGGCTGTAAAGAAGACTCCCGTATCTCTCTTTCAAGGCCTCGAGTATGTATCTGGTCTTTCTGCCGCTTCCGCTACCTAGTTCGAAAATGGTTGTTACCTGCCCGGCGACGCAAGCTAATGGTGAAGCGTACCTTTGAAGCAGCCGCTCATCGGCCCGCGTTAAACCGTACTCAGGCAAGAAAGTGATCGCTTCGAATAGCGCGCTGCCGAGATCGTCATAAAGATATTGGGAGGAGATTTGCTTCTGCCCGGCTCTCGATAATCCGCTCAGTACGTCTTGCGCCAAGCCAGACAGCGCTGGTTTTGAAACGGCGGACACGCGGTTCAGTTCTCCACGCAACGAAACGTGGCGTACACGTAAGGATAGTCACGCCGGAACCAGTTACGGAATGAATGGCGAAGCAGCCGTGCGGCAGTACGCGGAGAACCGCCTTTAAGAACAAAGTGTTCACCGTCGAAAAAGTTGGCTGAATATCCCGGGTAAGCAGCGCTCGCGGTAAAGCCAGGTAAAGGAGCGAAAGGAGTGCTGGTCCATTCCCACCCGTTACCCGCAAGCTGATTTACGCCGAATGCACTTCCGCCAAGCGGATTTGCATCCACCGGCTCCGGATCCCAGCGGCGGAAGTTGAAATTACCATGCAAAGGCGTGGGCTCGGCCTCTCCCCATGGATAGCGCCGCTCCTCGCCGCCGCGCGTCCCGTACGCCGCCCGGTGAAACTGCTCCTCTGTCGGGATCGACTGCCCCAGCCAACCCGCATAGCTTTCGGCCTCAGCTTGCGTCACGTACACGGGCCAGTCCAACGGTAAGGGTACTTCCTCAAACATTCCACGATAGAAAAGAGTTCCGCCGCGCTTCATCCAAAAATGAGGCATCGGAGCTCCGGCTTCTACAAACCGCAAATAATCGCCATTTGTAACTTTGTTCTGTTGCATTCGAAAGTGGGGAATCGATCGCCGGGTTAATTCGTACTCGTTATCCCAACCGAATGTGCCGTCTTTGCGCTTTCCAAGAACAGCCTCGCCTGCCGGTATTTCAATCCACTGATTCGCCGGGCTCTCGCGCGCCGTTCGCTCGAGCCGCGCGGCATCCCCAGTGTGCTTCATGTCATACCCAAAGTTGTGAAACATATAGGCAAGCGTCTCGGCATGCATGTACCGGTGTTCGATGGCCATGCAAATTGCGTCTTCAGGAGCATTCGCAAGAACGTCATCCACGCGCTTTCTACTACGCGCCACATATGCCTTTACCTGGTCGAGCACCGGCCAATCAGCTAACGTGTCACTGGGCAGACTGGTCGAATCGGGATCGATTCCGGCTCGGAATAGCTCATCCAACTGGGGATCTGGTGAAACGAGACCTGAGCCTTCACTACAGATCCGAATGCAATCAAAACCTTCCAGATGACCTATATAAAAAATGACCCGGTGCCGAGCTGCGATAGGACGCGCGTAGAGGGCGTCGGGGGTCAGTATGGAAAATAGGCGATCACTTTCCGCTCGAACAGCTCGGAGCTCTGCGAGCAAGTTTGTAGTTGCTTCCATTACGGGCATGGATGTCGTTTTCCCCTTACTGAGTTGGCCGCACTCAATTAGATGCAGAACAGTGGTCTCGAATGCCCAAATTTATGGCCAGCCGCGACCGTTTACCAGAACAAAACGGTTACGCCGCGGCTCGATCTAGTACTAACTGTGCTAATTGAAGGGCTTCTTCGCGGGTATGAATATCACCCTCCAGTTGCGCTGTTTCAACCGCATCGAGAGCCCGCCGAAAATTCGGGCCGGGCTGGTATCCCGCTTGGATCAAATCGTGGCCTGATATTAGACGCGCAGGCCGAAGCTCTTCTTCGTTAAATTGCCGAAGCTTCTGCTGGACAAATTCATAAGCTGCGGTGTATCCATTGCTCGCCAGACAATCTAGCTTATGAAGTTCCAGGTGCTCATCGAAATGTGGTAGCGCGAGGAATCGTTTCAAAGTACTCAGCCGCATCTGCTCGACATCTTTGAAGCGCATGTGATTCGCGACCAGCGCTGTAACCTGCTCCGTCTCCTCATGCGAAAACTTCAGACGTTGCATGATCCTGGCCGTCAACTCTGCTCCGTTTTCCGCGTGACCGTTGAAACGGATGCGGTCGCTAATCGAATAGGTCACCGGCTTTCCTACATCGTGCAGCAACACACCGAGGGCGAGCGCCGGCGAGGGGCGCCGTAGCTTATCGAGCATAAGCAAAAGATGGTTCCAGACGTCACCTTCGGGGTGAAACTCCGGCGGTTGCTGAACCCCTTGAAACGTCTTCACTTCCGGCAGGATCTGCGCGAGAAGACCGCAATCGTCAAGCAGCTGAATGCCGCGGCGAGCGCCGTCTTCTGTAAGAATTCGAACCAGCTCTTCTCGTATCCGCTCAGCAGAAATTTTGCCGATGCAGTGCGCCTGGAGGCGAATTGCGTCCAGCGTGCGTGGCTCGATCGAAAAGTTGAGACGGGCTGCAAAGCGGATGGCTCGCAGCATGCGTAGGTAATCTTCTTCGAAGCGCTGCTCGGGATCGCCAATGGCACGAATCGTTCGCGAAGCGAGATCTGCCCTTCCCTCCACGAAATCGAAGACTTTTGCGGAAAGCGGATCTTCCATCAGACCATTCACCGTGAAATCGCGGCGCCTGGCATCGAGTGCTGGATCGATTTCGAAATGCACCTGATCGGGGCGGCGTCCGTCTGAGTAGCGGCCCTCGCTGCGGAAAGTCGCTACTTCCACCTGAACGCCCCCGCCTCGCGTCACCAGAACGACGCCGAAGTGCGCGCCTACGAGTTGCGATTCCGGGAAGTAAGCCGCGACTTGGTCAGGCGTGGCGTCTGTGCTTACATCGTAATCTTTGGGAACGATGCCGAGCAGCCGGTCTCTGACGCAGCCGCCGACCAGCAAAGCCTGATGGCCATGATTGTGAAGGAACTCGATTATCTCCAGCGCCAGAACTTCGCGCGTCACAGGATTGCCGTGAGCGACGGCTCAGCCGCTCGCCGCCTTTTCTGAATCCGCGTGAGCAGGCAATGCACCGTCCGCAGCAGCAGCCGCCGCAGCAGCGTCAGCCTCCGCTTTTTTTAGCTCTTTTTTAGAAGGAGGCGCTTGTTCGTGACGGTAGTCATGATCGTGATAACAGGTCCGGCAACGCACCTTAGCCGCTTCGCCATCCACTAGAGAAACTATGGAGTGGTTTGTTACACGGCGGCACTTGATGCAGTGATCGTCGATCACATCACCTAATCGCTTTTCATCCATGTTTGGTCCGTCATTGCGGAGTATATCAGGATTCGGGCAATCGCTTTCTTAGCGGGACCAGATTCGATTCGACATCGCTGCCCCAAGCCAGACTCCCCCAAAGCCCAGGCCCACGCTGAGCAAAACGTTTAGGAGCGCCGCCGTGCTGGCGCCGCCCCGCAAGGCCACAAATGTCTCCCACTCAAAGCTCGAAAAGGTGGTATAACCGCCGAGGACCCCGGTGACCAGAAAGAGCCGCCAGTTTATGCTGATCGTGGGACGGTTCAGAAACAGCATCATGAGCAACCCGATCAAGAACGAGCCAGTGACGTTGATGAAGAAAGTTCCGAGCGGGAAAACGGCCGAATAGCGCCTTTGAATCAGCGTGCCGACCGCGAAGCGTGAAACTGCGCCGAGCGCTCCTCCGAGCATCACAAAAACATATTTGGCCATTAAGAACGCGCCTCAACCTGTTTGCGAACAGACTGTCAGCTTTCCTCCATGTCGGGATGCGTTTTCTCATGGAGGGGTCGGACGCACTCCCGCTCCATCGAGCAGGAGTCATTGGCCAGAAACGGCGTTAAGCGAACTCCACCGCTAGTACCAAAGATACCGCAGGCGAATGTGTCTGTTCTAAGCGGCCACGGCAGCAGACTGAATTTCAGATAGCGCCGCAAGCACCTTGGCCGCTTTTTCCCGGACCAAGTTAGAAGGGTCGCTCGAAACCACTGCCCGGAGTACGGGAATCGCGCTTACTTCGGCAAGGTGCCCCAGCCCCCAGATCGCCGCGGTGCGGTACAACTCGGAAGAGTGCGCTGCATACTCCAGCAGTTTTTCGAATGCCGCGCGATCATGCTGATAATGGAGCCCGATCAGGGCGTTAATCACGACACGATGATGGGTGTCTTCCAGCGCCGCCCTGAATATGGCCGCAGCTTCCGGCGTGCGTACCGGCCAAAGCGCCTCTATGGCATTGGCTCGAACGCGTCCGTCTTCCGCTTTTAATTGGCGCGAAATGAGGGCGGTATTTGAGCGAAGTTTGCAAAATGCTTTAACGGCCTGCGATTGGGTACGTTCATCCGGATGGGTGGTTAAATCACGCAGCCATGAGAACAAAATCGTGTAGTCGGTTAAGCCTTCCAGAAGCGCTAGGGCGCGGGCAACGAAGGCTCGCTTTTCCCCTTCATCCGCCGCCAAACGGCTGAAATTCATAAAAAACTGAGGATCTTCGACGCGGAAAGTTTCCGCCGCGCATCTGGCCAGGTCTATCGGTAGGAAATCTGGATCGATAAGGAGTTCGAAGTAGTTCTTCATCGTTACCCAGGGGAGCAACTGGGATTTCGTGCAGGGATCCGCGCCGTATTCTGATATGTAACGGATACACATCCGGACACTCTCACGAGGATAGGGCCGCCGCAGATGTCGAAAATGAATCTTGAACTGTTCCGGATTCGTCTTTGCGAGGCGTATCAGATGTTCCTCGACAAGCTCTCTCGGTACCAATTCGGGCGCTAAGAACGATTCCATGCTGTGCGGCTGTAAAATCTATCGACCGCAATTAGCCAATTCTCTAGCCAATCTGCTCCGGCCCCTGGAAATTTAGGCGCGGCAACGAACTACTGTTTCCCCAGAGCATTCCTAACCGCTTGTTCTGCCAAAGGTGCCATCACTTCATAGCCCGCCGCGTTCGGGTGTAGACCGTCGTGGGTGAGCGATTTCTTCATAAAACCGTGCTCGTCTGCCATTGCCGAGTAGTAATCGAGGTATATTGCGCCATTTCGTTCGCAATAGTCTTTGATCCACTGATTCAATTCCAGGATTTTGGCGGGCGGGCGCTTGCCTGTTTGTGAGGTAAAGCAATCGCAGACGGGCGTCACAGAAGCCAATACGACGCGGATCCCGTTTACCTGAGCTAGTTGCGCCATAGAAGTAAGGTTCCCCTCTGTCTGCTCGAGCGTCATAGGACCAGTGTTTCCCGCTATGTCGTTCGTTCCGGCAAGAAGCACCACCACCTTGGGCTTGAGATCGATCACGTCGGGCCGGAAACGAATCAGCATTTGAGGCGTGGTTTGCCCGCTTATCCCGCGGTTCACATATGGTTTACCCGGAAAGAATTGGCCGTAAGATCGTCCCCAGGCATCGGTGATCGAGTCGCCCATAAAAACCACCCGATTCTGGCCGGGAGCTGGCGGCGGCAGCTTGCTATTGTCGGCGCTGTAGCGGCCGAGATTCGCCCAGTCTTGCGAAGAATCGCCTATCGCGGGCCCCGAGGCGAGCAACGTTAAGCACATTGCGAGAACGAGCGGGACGAGAGTTCGCATTGTGAGAGTCTCCTCGTAGGAGGTTATCGCACCCAGGATTCGCGCCGGCTCACGCGCCCGACGATGACGCCGCTGGTCATTCCTGTCTTAGCGCCGACGCCGGGTCAATGCGCACCGCTCGCCAAAGCAGAGGCACTGTGGCAACAAGTGCGACGCCGGCAAGAAAGGCAAGAGCCGATCCGAAAGCCATCGGATCCGAAGGAGCCACGTTGTAGAGCAATTGGCGAATCCAGCGTGCCGATACGAGATAGAGAGCGATTCCGAGCACAGTTCCACCCGCCAGAGGCGGCAGAGTTTCGCCTAGGAGCAACTGCACAACTCGCCTTGGAGTGGCTCCAAGAGCGGCACGGATGCCGATCTCGCGCGTTTTGGCCTTCACTGAAAAGTCGAGCGCGCCAAAGAGGCCAATGCCAGCCAGCAAGGCCGCGAAGCAGCCGAAGAGAGTAGACAGCCACGCCAGCAAACGCTCCTGCCAGAGCGACGTGTCCACTTCTTGCCGCAGCGTTCGTACTTCGATGAAAGGGAGCTCGGGGTCGAGCGAACGCAGGACTTGTCGGACCGGCGCGATAAGCGAAATCGGATCCCCGTGCGTGCGGAGATGAAGAATGAAATCCGAATCGAATCCCTTCACCACCGGGCCATAAACTGTCGGCGGTATTTGCTCCCGTAACGATCTATATTTCGCATTGCTCACAATTCCGATGATCTGATCTTCGGGCGTGGCTAAACCATCCTGTCCTGTATATCCGATCAATTTGTTGAGCGCGTCCTGGCCGGGAAAAAAGTGCCGCACAAATGCTTCATTCACGATTACGTTCGTGAGCTTTCGCTTACGTTCTTCTGAAAACATGTGATTTTCGTCCGACCACGTGAAGTCGCGTCCGGCCAGGATATGCATTCCCATGGTGTCGAAATAACCAGGCGTTACCGAATTGGCGCTGCTGGCGAGCCGGTCGTCTTTGCGGAGGGGTTTGCCGGCCACGCCTATTGTCGTCTTCAAGCCTGTCCCGCGCATCAGACCCCGTCCCGCAATAGCGGCGGCTGCCACCGCTGGCAGCTCTCTCGTTTTTTCCAGTAGCTGCTGGCTCAAGAGTTTGGCCCGTTCCGGCTTGTATGCCTTAAGTCTTGGGTCGACCGTAAACGTAACAACATGGTCGCGATCGAAACCGGGATCCATAGCTCGCATGCGTTCGAAAGTCTTCATCAGCAGGCTCGCACCCAGGAACAGCAGCACGCATAGCGCAACCTGCAGCCCCACCAGCAGCTTTCGCCCGGGCAGGCGCGCCGTCGCGGTGCGGATACCGCGAACCGCGGTCGTTAGGTCCTGACCGGCGCCCTGCAGAGCCGGCGCGAATCCGAAAACCAATGCCGTCAGCAAACTCGCCAATACCGCGAAACCGAGCACCCGCATATCGATCTCGGCGTGCAGCGCCAGCGGATGCAGCACAGCAGCTCGATCGCGAATCGGAGGAACGGCCGCCAGCAGCAGCGGTCTGCACATAACCGTGAGCAAAACGCTCAGTACGCCGCCCGAGGTAGCGAGGACCAGGCTCTCTGTGAGGAGTTGGCGCGCTACTTGCCACCGGGTCGCCCCCAAGATCAGCCGCATGCCGATTTCCTGCGAACGCGCCGCCGAGCGAGCCAGCAGCAGGCAAGCTACATTGGCGCAGCCCAAAAGGAGCAGCAGGCCTACGCTTGCCATCAGTAGCACCAAACCATGCGAAAACTGGACGCGCAGCGCAGAAACCCCTTTCCCGGCAGACTCCAACCGAAAGCGCGAATCCAGCAACTCCTGGTGAAAATCGTTGGCAAACTTCGGGCGTCCGGCAATGAGCGCACCTTCATAAGCGCGCCGCACCAGCGATGCAATCTCCGCTTCGGCGCTCGCCGGCGTTACGCCGGGCCGAAGCCGGCCGAAGATCTCTACTCCCGGCAAAAGCGGATCGGGCGGGCCTGTACTGGTCTGCTCGAGAAGCGTTCGTCCGGCGTTTACAGAGATCCGAATATCTGGGCTCGTGTCGACGGTCAGGCCGTTGATTCCGCCCGGCAACACGCCGGCAATCGTGAAGGCCCGCCCATTCAAGCTGATGCCGCGCCCGATCACAGCCGGAGAGCCTCCGAACCGCCGCTGCCAGAAATCATGGCTCAGCACCGCATTGCTGGCTCCGGCCTTGTCGTCATCCGGCCCGAGAACCCGCCCCAGTTGTGCCTGAATCCCCAGCGACTTAAAGAAGTTCTTCGAAACCGCATTGACCCGAATCCGTTCGGTGGATTCGCCATACTTGAATGCAATATCGAGATCGCCCTGGCAAAGCGCCTCGCTCAAGCTCGCTGCATGTGACGCGAACTGCTCGTACACAGCAAATGGGAAATCCCAGGTTGTGAACCCGTTCGAGCGAACCTCGATCAGCCGCACCAACTGCTCCGGATGAGGTACCGGCAAAGAGCGCAAAAGCAAAGCATCGAAGAAGCTAAAGGTGAGCGTGTTCGCGCCGATGCCGATCCCGAGCAGCAACGAAACGGTCAGCGCAAAAACAGGACTGCGTGCCAGCAGCCGCAATCCGAACCGCATGTCTCGCCAAAACTCCGGCATACTCGCATTGTAGTGAGCAGATCGCTAGCGAAGTCAGCTCGCCGGGCGCCGCTTCACGTCTATATTCAGCCGCTTGATTTTCTGATTCAAGGTCGAGAGCGGAATTCTCAGAGCTTCCGCCGCTTCGGTCTGGCTATGGTTATAGGCCTCGAGCGCTTCAATAATCTTGCGGCGTTCAAAATCGGCGACGATCTCGAATAGTGAAGCGTCCGGCGCGAGCATACCATTGGTATCGCGCGAGATGCGCAGCCCGCTTGCCTGCTGCAAATGCTCCGGCAAAACATGCGCGGGCACAGATGGTGCGGTCGCCAGCACGACAGCCCGCTCTACCGCGTTCTCCAGCTCGCGAACATTTCCGGGCCAGTTGTGCTCGAGCAGGATCTGCATCGCCTCGGGCTCGAAATTCAGAGTGGACCTGCCCTCTACATTGAGAAACTTCTCGTTTTCGCGGCAGAAGCGTGTGAAGAAGTGATCAATCAGTAGCGGTATGTCGTCTTTCCGGTCACGCAGCGGCGGCAAATTCAGGTTAATGACGTTCAGCCGGTAATAAAGGTCTTCGCGGAACTTCCCCTCGTCTACCAGCTTCCGCAAATCTGCGTTGGTCGCGGCAATAATCCGCACGTCTACGCGCACGCTGTCGTTTGAGCCGAGCGGCATAAACTCGCGGTCCTGCAGTACGCGCAGCAATCTCACCTGAATCTCAGGCCCAATCGTGCCGATTTCGTCAAAGAAGATCGTGCCCCGGTTAGCCGATTCAAAATACCCCTTCTTGTTCGCGATTGCGCCCGTAAAGGAGCCCTTCACGTGCCCGAATAGCAGCGATTCAAGCATCTCGGATGGAAGCGAGCCGCTGTTTACTGGGACAAAAGCCTGATCCGCGCGGGCGGAATGGGCGTGAATCGCTTTTGCGATCAGCTCCTTGCCTGTTCCCGTTTCGCCTGTGATCAGAATCGTTGCGCGGCTTGGCGCCACCTGCGCCACCTGGTCTAACAAGCGGATCATCCGTTCGCTCTTACCTACGATGTTCGGGAAAGCGTAGCGCTGCTTGAGGGCGCGCTTGAGCTGGGTGTTTTCCCGTTCCAGCCGCCCCTTCGAGATCATCCGGTCGATCTCTATCAGCAGCTTCTCGTTGTCCCATGGTTTCGCGAAGTAGTCGTTAGCGCGCGATTTGAGGGCTCGGACGGCCAGTTCCACCGAACCGTAGGCGGTCAGCATGAATATCGGAGTTTCCGTGTCGCGCAGGCGAATGTCGGCCAGCACATCCATCCCGGAGCGGTCCGGCAGCATCAAATCGAGCAGCACCAGGTCGTATGAGCCGGACTCGAATTTCTGCAAACCGATGGCGGCGTTCTCCGCCATTTCGACGTCGTAATCTTCCCCGGTCAACAACAACTCGAGGCTTTCGCGTATGTCGACTTCATCGTCGATCACAAGGATCCGCCGCTGCTCGGGAGCGCTCACGCGATCGACAGGCAGATCTTCACTGAGGGTGGGCACTACAGTCGTTGTATCAGATAGTCAGGATGAGCAGCGCCAAGCTGCCGGCACTTCAGGCCGGCAAAGCCGCGCGCCGAGCTGCCAGCGCAGCATGAGAGCGGGCGCTTGTTCCCGGAAATTCCAATCGGAAACGTGTTCCCCGCCCTAGCGCGCTATCGACTTCGATGATCCCGTTGTGTTCCTGCACGATCCCATAAGTGATCGATAGACCCAGTCCCGTTCCCTTCTTCGGTCCCTTGGTGCTGAAGAACGGATCGTAGATCCGGGCCAGGTTCTCCGAAGGTATACCCTGGCCGGTGTCGGCGACCTCTACGTGCGCAAATCCGTTTTCCGCCCACGTGCGCACGGTCAGAGTCCCGCCGGCCGGCATTGCATCTCGAGCGTTGATGAACAGATTCAGAAACACCTGCTGAAGCTTGCCACCGTTGCCCCGCAGGACAGGCAAATCTTCCGCCAAGTTCAACCGAGTGTCGACTCCGGTTTTCTGAAATTGATGGTCGACTAGAGACACGGTCTCCCGAATCACCCGGTTTAGGTCTAAGTCAGTGTACTCAGTAGGAGACGTGCGCGAAAAGTTCAGCAGCGAGTTCACAATCTCGCTGGCACGAAAGGTTTGTTTGGCGATCTTTTCGAGCAACTTGGACTTCTGATCGTCTTCGGAAACCTGTTTAGCCAAAATCTGAGCATAGGTCGAGATCACCGCCAACGGCGTATTCACCTCATGAGCCACCCCGGCTGCCAGCAATCCGATCGAGCTGAGTTTGTCGGCTTGCACCAACCTGCGCGCCAGCTCTTCGCGGTCGGTCACGTCATCGAAGATAATCAAGCGTCCGATCTGTTTCCCGTCGCGCGAAATCAGTGGCGCGATCGCCATATTCACGATCGATTCGCGGCCAAGCGGAGCCGGTCTGGCCAATTCCAGGCCGTTCCGGCCCATGGGAGGCGTCTCCGATTGCGCACCTTCGGAAGACAATGCGCGCCGTCGAAGGGAAGTCTTGTACACGTTGTAAACGCCCACCACGTCGTGAGCGTTCTCGAACTCTGCACATAGATCTGGGGCAAACAAGTCGGATAAGCGATGCTCTAAAGCATCCTGCCGCTCAATGCCGGTTAGGCGCTCGATCTCCGCGTTCCAGCTCTCGACCCGGTCGTCCAATCCCGCCGCCAGGATCCCGACGTTTATCGATTCGACAATGTTTTCGCTGAACTCTTTCAGGCGCTCGTATTCGTCCGCCTTCCGCTGTAGCGAAGTGTAGAGCCGCGAGTTCTCGATGGCAATAGCCACGTAGTTGGAGAGCGTAATCAGCAGCTCAATATCGTCGCTCGATAAAAAATCGCCTTCGGTCGTACGGCTGACTCCGAAAAACGCGATCGTCCTGCCTCGCGATTTGCAGGCAACGTAATAAGTAAAATCCAGTTCGCTGATGGTCTCCCGCACCGACGCCGGCCAGCCCTGCGAAACGATGTCGCGCAAATGCTTCGGCTGCTCGAAAAATAAATAAGGCTTGTCGGACGATTCCTGCAGGAATCGCAGGTCGAGCCGGTGCACGGGACTTTTGGCCGCTCTTCCCGCCTTCTGCGTGAGCGAATGCAGTTGAAGAGCTCCCGACACCTCTTCGAGCAGAAAAAAGCCGATCTGTTGAATCGACAAGGTGCGCCGCAGCCGGTCCGATACCTTTGCGAGCATCGCGTTCTGGTCTGTCTCCGAACTGAGTTCCCGCGCAAACTCGACAAGAGTCAAGCGGGCGTCATAACGGTCCCGGTAGAAGACCCAGCGATCGAGTTGCTCCTGAATCCAGCGCCGGATCGGCTGAAAAACAAAGGTTGCGATCGAGATCACGACCACGAACGCCGACGGGGTAATCGAGCGAATGTTGAAGCTGAAGAAAATCAGGCCATAGAATGTCCCAATGACCGCCAGCGTCGCCAGCGTATAAACGTATCCCTGTTGAAAGATGATGTCGACGTCCATCAGCCGGTAGCGCGTGATCGCATAGGCCCAGGTAAGCGGAATCAGGCCCAGCGACAGCACGCTCAGATTCATCAGGTGATTCGGTATGAATCCGGCCGCGTAGGGCAGAGCGTACAGCAGAGCGAAAGGCGCAAGGCCGACGAAGGCGCCATTCCGGAGGTATTTAACTTGCCGGCGCGACATGGGGTCTTCAACGTGCTTGTAATCACCTGCCAATGCGATCGCACCCAATAGATACAGGAGAACCGAATAGCCCAAAATGATGCGATCGAGCAGCCAGCGTACCTCGAATAGCGGGCTGTGAAATTGCAAAATCCCTTCCGCCGAAAGTCCAGTGGCAGCTAGCAGGAGAGCCGAAGGCAGGTACAGCGCCAGCCAAATACCGCGCCTCTCAAGCCAGCGAGGAGTATGCCGGAAGGTCAGGCAAAAATGCAGAAAGATGGCGGGCGCAAACAGGCTGGCAACCAGGTTGCCCCAATAGATCACCTCGTCGAAGGTATTCAGCTTGCCCGAATAGTGAAAACAGCTTGCGACGAAAGAGGCTAGACAAAGAAAGTAAAAATGCTGCGATTTTGCCGCGCTCGTCCGCCGGTAATAGACGAACAGCCCTATAAAGAGATAAAAGCCGCCCACGAAATACTGGTAATAGACAGCGCTATCGCGGGCGGCCGCCTGCACATAGATGGGACCCTTCTGAAATTCAATGCCGTGCCGCTGGAGCGTGTACCGGGTCTGTCCCAGAAGTGGGATATTCCAGAGCGCTTGTGGGACGTCGACTGCCCGGTGAATCGGAGATGTCCCGATGACCAGGAGTTGATCGCCCACCCGGATCCCGGCATTATCTCCGGATCCGCCCGGCACGATATATCCAGCCACCACCGCATTTCCGCCCGGCCGCGCCTCGTTCAACCAGGTAACCCCATCATCATGGATGGGATAGCTGCGCAGGTGCTGAAAGCTGAGGACGGCAGCCACGACTGCCGCGACCGTTAGAAACAGCAGCAATGTACCAGCCAGCTGATTCCTGGATTGACTCAAGCGCTCTCTCGCTTAAAGAGTGTAATTCCCACCCGGAGTGCGCGTGTATCCACCTCACGCTTGTTTGCTGGTTTATTCACACTCCACCTGCATCGTGAAGATCTCCCGTAGCACGCAACCGACCACTTACCTGACTGCTTTAATTCTCTTAAAACTAAGCCTTTAACCGCAACGCGGGTCAAAATTCCGGTTACCTGTTCTTCAAATCGGGAGCACCTCTACCGAATCCAATAACGTCTAGACCTTACCAAACCACGAGCGCCCGGTGTACAAATTTGGCTCAGAGTCTCGAGCCAAGCGAAACGCCGAACATGGCTTATACGTCCGAGCCGTTGACGTTGAATCGAAACACACTTAGACTAAGCATTAGTAGTCCTCCAGCCTACAAAGGTGGTTTTCCCCTATGAAGTCTTCTTCTGCCTTCCTGCGATTCTTGCTTGGCGCAGCGTCGGCGTGTCTGGTTACGACGGCGGTATGGGCGCAAAGCTCCAGTTCTAGCACCTCTACCAACGAGACGGTTTCCAAGCCGCTCACCAAGAAGCAGATTGCCAGAAAGCAGAAAGAGCTCGAGAAAGAGCTCCAGGGCCCGTGGAAGAAATGGCTGAACGAGGATGTTGTGTACATCATCACCGACGAGGAAAAACGGGCCTTCAAACAATTGAGGACGGACGAAGAACGACAGCAATTTGTCGAGCAGTTCTGGCTTCGCCGAGACCCGACTCCCGATACCGAGGAGAACGAATATAAGGAAGAGCACTATCGCCGCATTGCATACGCGAACGATCACTACGCCTCGGGCATTCCCGGCTGGAAAGCCGATCGCGGGATGATCTACATCAAATACGGGCCTGCGGACGAGATCGACTCACACCCCTCGGGCGGCAGTTACGAGCGGCCGATGGAAGAGGGCGGAGGCGAAACCTCCACCTATCCGTTTGAAGACTGGCGGTATCGCTATATCGACGGCGTGGGTACCAACGTCATCATCGAATTCGTCGACACCACTATGTCGGGCGAGTACAAAATCAGTCTCGATCCCGAAGAGAAGGATGCTCTCCTTTATGTGCCTGGGGCGGGTCTGACCATGGCCGAACAAATGGGAACGGCCGATAAGACTCAACGGTTCCAACGTACAGACGGCACTCACCTCGGCACTGGCAATCAGCCTCTTCCGGAAAGCATGAACGAGTTCACCCGGATCGAGCAGTACGCCAACTTAATGAAGGCCCCTTCGATAAAGTTTAAAGACCTCGATTCGATTGTGAAGTCGAATATCCGATACAACACGTTGCCCATGCAGGTGCGGGTCGATTACATTCGCGTTACCGATGCCACGGTGTATGCCAATATTTCTATTCAGTTCAAGAACAGCGACCTGAACTTTGCCACTAAGGACAAAATCGCCAAGGCGACCGTGAACCTTTACGGACGTCTCACCACTCTCACCCGGCGCTCGGTCAACTGGTTTGAAGACACTGTCAACGCGGAGGTCCCGGCCGAGATGCTTCAGCAGGTGATGAATGGCTCACAGATCTACTCGAAGCGCGTTCCTCTTGCGCCTGGCACCTACCGGCTGAACGTGGTCGCAAAGGATACCGTTGCGAACACGGTGAACAACTACGAAACCGCCGTCGTGGTGCCCCATTACGATGAGGATCAACTCGGGTCCAGCAGCGTCATTCTGGCTGATGAACTCGAGCGCGTTCCTACCAATAGTATCGGCGCGGGACAGTTTGTCATCCGGAGCTCAAAAGTGCGGCCGCGGATCGATGAAACGTTCAAACAGAGCGAGAGCATGGGCATTTACACCGAGTTCTACAACTTGGGGATGGACGCCAAAACGAAGAAACCCGAAGGTACCATTACCTACGACGTCGTAAACGCAGACAACAAAACCGTCCTATCGCAAACCGAAGACTTGAACGCCATTCCCAATGCCTCGGCCTTCTTGGTTACGGTGGAAAAGAAGCTGCCGCTGAAGAGTCTTACACCTGGCAAGTACATCCTGAAGATGAAGGTTACAGATAAACTGAAAAACCAGAGCCTGACGCCATCGGCTGCGTTTACGGTAACATCGTAGAATAAGCGTTCTTTACGCGCGAAAGGTAAATTTGGGGCCGATTTCCGCGGGCAGAAAATTCGCTACTGCAATTGCAGCGTTCGGCATCTTGGCCTCGTTCAGCAGTGTACAAGGTGCGGATCTCTCGCTGCCTGTCACGGGTGATCTGCTGGGCACCGTTGTCGATAGCACAGGCACTCCGCAAATGGGCGCTTCGGTCCAGGTCTTCAACAAGTACCAGCGCTTTGTAGCACGGGCATTTACCGATCCAGCGGGGCGTTTCGCCTTCACCGGCCTAGCGTCAGATTTGTATTCCGTTCGCGTTTCGCTCGCCAGCTTCCTTCCTGCTTCACGCGATCAGATTCTGGTTAGGGCCGGCCTGAATAGCGTGCTCCGGATCCATCTCGCCACCTTGCTCAGCAACGTCGAAGTCAGTTATTCCATGCCCTCCGGAGCCATGTCGGACGATTGGAAGTGGGTTCTTCGCTCCTCGCCAGCCACTCGTCCCGTCACCCGCATTCTACCGGTTGACTTCCCCGACTCCGAAGCTAGACTCCGTCCGCATGTCTTTTCCGAAACGCACGCCGTGCTCTCCGTGTCAGGCGGCGATGCGGGCTTGATCGATTCGGGCGACCTGGGGGCCGACATCGGAACGTCTTTTGCGCTATCCACCAATGTGCTCGGCAAAAACCAGCTGCAGGTGGCTGGCACGCTCGGTCAGACGGCTCAGTTCGGGCCGGCCGCTATCGCCCTCTGCGCGATTTACAGCCGCACGGACGACGGGCCTCTCGCGTCTCCTCCTGAAGTCACATTCTCGTTCGCGCAGTTAGGAGGAATCGGGTCTCAGCTCAACGGCACACCCCCCAATGGCGAAAATTTGAGCGCCGCCGGCTTTCCAGTGCTGAGAAACATGTCGCTAAGCTTTTATGAAGTAGCAGATCCGTTCGATAACGTTCATCTTGAATACGGGACTACTGGTGAGACAGTCGAGTATCAACAGCACACCAGCCGTATCAGCCCTTTCGCGCGCGTGACCGTTGATCTCGGCTCTGCCGGGTCGGTTATTGCCTCGTATAGCAATGGCGCTAGGCCGGATGAGCTGATTGCGCATCAGCAGTATCGTGAGGCGGAACTCGATGGTAGCGGCGCCGACCTCTCGGGCCCGCTCGACACACTCTCACGTTTGCCGCAGATATCCGAACGCAATGGCCGGCTTGAATTGCAGAGTGCACAAGACTACGAGGTCGGTTACACGAAATCTTCCGGCACTCGCACCTATTCGCTGAGTGGCTTCTCCGAAAACGTTTGGAACGGCCGTCTGAATGTCGCTGGAGACTTCTCCGCTCTTAACCCGGGCGACCTCTTCTCGGACGGGATCTCGCCTCTCTCTTCGTATAACATCGGCAACTACGAGCGGCTGGGTTATCTCGCTTCCGTGAATCAGCACGTGAGCGATACCTTTGACGTAGCCCTCGCCTACGGTCGCATGGGAGGTTTTGTTGCCAACCCAAACGGCTTTAATGGCAGCTCTTCAAACGGCAGCTTCCTGAATCAAACGGACACGAATCTAGCGAGCTTAAGTACCAAAGCCGTTGTACCCCGCGCGGGTACCCGCATCCTGGCTAATTACGGGTGGGTCGATCCCCGGGCCGTAATCCCTACCCACATTTTCACCACGCAGGACGCGCTCAATCTGCCCGGCCTGAACATTCTTGTTCGGCAACCTTTGCCATCATTTTTCGGTATACCGGGACGCCTCGAACTCACGGCGGATCTTCGCAATCTCCTAGCCTCCGGCTACACCGGCATCAACACCGTCGATGGCCACCATCTCCTCCTTGTGGAAGCTCCCCGGGCCATTCGCGGGGGCTTGAGATTCACTTTCTAAGTGACTTGCTCCTGGCTAGCACTGTTTTCTTTTTCCCTTCTTTCAGCCTCGCAGCTCACAGGTGTGTGCGATCTTGCGGGCCAACCAGTCGATCCGCTTGCCTCCAGCAGACAAATTCACGTCTTACTCTTCGCGCGCAGCGACTGCCCAATCACTAAGCGGTATGCTCCCGAGCTGCAGCGCATTGCGCGCGAGTTTCAGCGTGACCCTGTTCAGTTCTGGCTCGTCTTTCCCGACCCGTCCGAAACTCCGCAAGAAATTCGCACGACAATCGGTCAGTACAGCTTTCCAGGTACGCCCATTCTCGACCCCAAGCACTCTTTGGTCAGGCTGGCGCGCGCTACTACGGCCCCCGAAGCTGCCATATTCGACAAGAGCGGCAAGCTTCTCTACCACGGCCGGATCGACGATCTATACGTCGACGTGGGAAAATCCAGACCCGTCGCGCAAGTTCACGATCTGGAGGACGCAATATCCGCAACCCTCGCCGGCAAACCCGTCAGGCAAACCGCAACGCGCGCAGTGGGATGCTCCTTAGCCGACGTCGAATAGCAACTATTCCTCCGATTTCAACTCCGATAAAGCGCGTACTTCCGCCACTGGTCGTCGTTGCGCCGCCTTACCCGCATCAAATGCCGGGCGCCGCTGAAGCGACAGCATCACTGAGAACTGTAGCCCCGCGCGCGTGGTGAGAAATTTGTGGGGAAAGCGAGCATCGACAGACTCGCCCCTCACGGCTGCGAACCTATGCCGAATTCGCCACAGGCGAATAACATGCGCCCGGTTATGCCATGCTGCGGGATGAGGACTCCGCCATTACTCAGTTCCTACTTGGCCACCTTTCCTTGCAGACGACCGAACTCCACTCGGTCGGAAATAACGGATCTGTGGAACAGTGAATGACAGGATCGCCAGACTCGTACTAAGTGAAGGCTAGGCCGACGATCCACTCACAATCCTGCTGCTTTCACGTTTACGACTAGCCCTTTAGACGGCTAGGTGGATTGCTTTAGCCCAGTCCTGTTCGGGACGCGAATCCAGATTGCAGGTGAGATGGAGTTGCGAACAGGAATCTCTTCCGGCGAGTGACCACCGGCTCTGACCAGCTTGGAGGAATTGTCTCCAGTCTAGGTGTTAATCGAGCCTACTGGGGCAGGGCGCCGATGTTACGTAAACTGTTAAACCATATCCCAAGCGGAAGTGGTACTCTTCCTGTACTGACGGAGACGGATAAATGGCCCCAAATCAGGATGGCGCGGATGCTAATTTGATTGGACGCATCGGAGCTATCCTCGGCTTGCTGACCGCGGTCACCACTCTGATAACCGCTATCATTGGCGCTTACGCTACTCATCTACCAGACCAGAAACCAACGGTCATAAACGACATTAAGCTTGGCGTTCAAGTAATCGCGAGCTCGGTTTTGGGGTCCGGAACGACCCCCGCAACATCGGCACCGGTCGTTGCGCAGCTTCCTCCCAAGGCGACAGCGCAATCTGCTCCCATAACAGTTGCCTCCCCAAAAGTCGAGCCACCAGAGCAGGATGCCTCGGTTCCTTGCGCCGGGCTAGATCCGGAAAAGCTGAAGATCGAAAAAGCGACAGTCGACGGCATAGGCACCGGTGCTCAGAAGAGCTACAGCGTCGACCTTACCGTTCGCAACGTTTCAAAACAACTTGTCTGGCTCATGTATGTCGATCCGGTTCAGCTAATCGACGACCAAAAGAACCACATTCCTCTGCAAACAACTTGGTTGAAGCTTGGACTCCCGCGAACCGACGAGGGCGGCGCACGAGCTGTTTTGGCATACGGCCTGAAGATGGATTCAAGTCTTCCCACCCCATCAATTTTAGGTTCGGGCCTACTGATCAACTTCTTAAGACAATTTCTATTAGTGTTCCTCTGATCGAGGGATCCGAAAGCAATGGCAAAGATATCGCCGTACTCTTGAGGCTCGAATGCCAAGATTTAGCTGTTCGGTAAACGGGAGCCTGAATCCCATTGCAGACAGAGTCAGATGTTCCTCAGGAGCAGAAATGCACTCACGGCCTTTCATCTGACCATGCAGTTGCGTGTTGGGATTACAGAGCGAGACGCGCTCAACTCACCCGAGGTCTGGGTTGACGCCGTCGGCTTAGCGAGTTGCAGACAGCAGGGGCGTTACTCTTTAACTCGATGTCACTTCTCCTAAATCTTGTTGGCAATCCCTTCTCAGCAGCAGCGGTTTTGCATTCCCGTCTCAGCAGTCTCAAGGAAAGATCCACATCTCCGTCTGGCTGAAGTTCTGGATTGCTTGAAATCACGCCTATCAAAAACCATCGCCCATCTGCGCAGGTATTGGCAATTCAGCCGGTTGAGAGGCTTTCGCGATTGAGCACTATCGGCGCCCGCACCCACCTGAGTGACACCTCTCGCAAATTTTTTCCCCCGCCGCCTCAACCGCTTAGCCTGAAAATCCGCGCTCGCGCGAACGCCCCCTCTTTATCCTGCGGGCAGGTTTATATTCATGACCGCCCCAACATCTCCTCGCTCCCGCGCCGACGTCAATCGCGCCAATAGCCAGCATTCCACGGGTCCCAGCTCATCGGCAGGGAAACCCCGCTCTGCGCAAAACTTCTTCAAGCACGGCCTCTACTCCAAGCAACTCATCCTACCGGGCGAAGACCCGGCCGAATTCGACGAGCTCCGCGCCAGCATCCGCCGCGAGCACCAGCCTGGCAACACCACCGAAGAGATCCTGGTCGATGAACTCGCCCAGAGCTTCTGGCGCCTGCGCCGCTTCCGCGAACTGGAAGTGCACGCCTGGCGCCCTGAACTCCTGAGCGGTTCCATGGATAACGGCATGATGACCCTCATTGCTCGCTCCATGGTCTCCGCCGAGCGCAGCTTCCATAAATCGCTCGCTGCCCTGCAAAAGCTACAGAAGCGCACAGGCAGCTAGCCCGCGCCGCCAATAGAAGGAAACGATTCGGCGGACTTAGGCGCGGGTCGCGAGCCGTTGTGCGCGCTCAAGAGAAGTGTCGTGGCTTCGTTCCTCAAAACCCGGCGCAGAACAGAGCACCGACCAAGAAACTGGCTTCGTTCCCGCAGAATCGTCCGCGGACGTCGCTGACAAGCCCACCCCGGCTGGCTTCGTTCCGCAAAAACCGCTGAGCTGGAAGCCTTCGAATACTTCGGCTACTTTCCGGAGGATGCGGAGAAATAAGCGGTCGTAGTGTCTCCGCCCATGGTGGCTTGGCATCGCCTTTTGGAGGGCGGGTTTACTTCAGTCCTGCAATGACCAAGGAAGTTATTGCGCCCTGGCCCAGTATTCGACTGGGCCTCTTTCCCTTAAGCGCTTACTGATGCTTGCGTCCAAATTTGCGATAAATATCCGGGGAAAACTCTTTGAGGATATTCGCTCCCATATCGACTCCCAATTGAGCGCCCAACTTCACGCCTGCATCTTTGGCATCGCGGCCCTCCGGATAGTAAGCAGTAGAAATTGCAACCGCTGTCGAATTACCAATCACTTCAGAGTAATTGAACTGCATGCGCCCTGAGTCGTTGTGGGTCCAGAAGAGCTGACCTACTGAATATCCGAGCCTGGAGACTACGCTGCCAGTCCCGCGCCGAAAATAGCGGGGGTCCTGATGCAAGAAACTGGGGTAGATGGCTTCCGTCATGAAGTCGCCGATTACGAAGTCCGCGTACGATGTCCCCAGATAGTGCGCGTAGGCCGCCACGCCGTCGCCAAAAGAGGGATTGGATTTAGTCAACTGAGCTTCACCGGCAAACGCCGCGGCCAGCACGAACGTTCCCCGGTCGAACGAGTCTTGAGTCGCAATCTTAAACTTTTCTCCGGTCGTAAGGGGCTTGTAGTGCGTGAGACTGGGAAAGGTGCGATAGTTCGGAATAATGCCAAATATTCGCTTCAGTTGCGGTTCTGGTGGTTTATTGCCTTGCGGCGCTTCAATCGTTCCAGGCTGCATCGACTTTTGTTCCGGAGGTTGCTGGCCAAGGCAAGCGCCGGCCCCGATTGCGAACAATAAGAGCAAAATAGAGGGTGAAAAAACGAGTTCTTGGGAACGAGCGACAGGCATCACAACTTAGACGCGCTCCGAACGCCTTTATGTGCGCGAATCAGCTAATGCGCCGCCGCTGCTGCTCCGCCTCGCGCCTTTACTTTCCTTAGACCCCACACCAGCGGCACACAGCAAAAACAAGCGAGCGCCATGTAACGCAGATCGTCCACGTAAGACCACAACTGCGCCTGTCGGCCCAGCATGCGCCCAATCTGTCCAGTCGCTTGTATTTGCGCAGTAGAGTGACTGGCATAGTTGGAAAATATCTGCGCGTAGTACTGCAGATTTTGTTGGTAGTTACGCGACATCGGTACGAGATGTTGCACCAGCTCGTTCCGGTGGAGTTGCTCGTGACGCGCGAGGATCGTCTGCACGATAGAAATGCCAATACTTCCTCCAACGTTGCGCATCAGATTGTAAAGCCCGCTGCCGTTGCCAACAGATTGGGGGGGCAGATCACCCAGCGCAGCGACGGAGAGCGGCACAAAGACGAGACCAAGGGAAAATCCGCTGATTACAATCGGAATGACCATCGACCAAGGACCCATTTGCAGCGTCAACGTGCCCCAAATCAGACTGCAGACTCCGAATATCGCAAACCCGCAGGACACCAGAATGCGTGTGTCGACTCGCGCGACCATCAATCCGACCAGCGGCATCGCTAGAATCGACCCGAGGCCGCGAGGAGCCACGGCCAGCCCCGCCCACCAGGCCGAGTAGTCCATCAAAGATTGGTAGTAAAGAGGGAGCAAGGTCACGGCCGCATACACTGATGCTCCGAACATGAAGATGAGCAGGCATCCCATGGCAAAATTGCGGTTCTTGAAAATCGAGAGATCTACCAGCGTCTTCTCGCGCGTGACTTGCGAAATCACAAACGCCACGCCGCATACAACCATCGCGGCGAAGGCCCAGCGGATCCAAATCGCGCCGAACCAATCATCCTGCTGCCCCCGATCAAGAATGATCTGCATGCATCCCAGCGCAATCGCTAGTAATCCGAATCCGATCGTGTCTAATTTGCCGGGATTGGCGTTCGTGATGTATGGCGGATCTTTCACGTATCGCAGGATAAGGAATATCGCAAGGATACCGATCGGAATGTTGATGTAAAACGCCCAGCGCCAGGAATATTGGTCAGTCAGCCAGCCTCCCAGAGTCGGCCCCAAGATAGGAGCCACCACCACTCCCAGCCCGTACATGCCCATGGCCAGCCCGCGTTTCTCAGGAGGGAAACTTTCCGTCAAGATCGCTTGTGAAAGAGGTTGCAAACCACCGCCTCCGGCGCCCTGTACTAAACGCGCCATCAGGATCACGATCAGACTATTTGCCGCGCCACAGAAGAAGGACGAAATGGTGAAGATGACAATCGATCCTATAAGGAATCGCTTTCTTCCAAAACGCAAAGAGAACCAGCCACTTGCTGGCAACACGACTGCATTCGAAAGCAGATAGAATGTCAGGACCCAAGTAGCCTCATCGGTAGAAGCAGAAAGGCTACCTGCAATGTGCGGCAAGCAGACGGATGCAATCGAGGTATCGATCACTTCCATGAAGGCCGGCAAAATTACGGCCACTGCGATTAACCAGGGGTTCGCTCCGAGCTGCACGTTTTGCGCTGATGTGTCTTCCGCCATTACTCTGAATAGAACATTTGAATGCGCTGCATAAAATTTGCGTGTCAGCCAGCAACGTTAACTTGTTACGCTGTAAGCTTTGGCATTCAGCTCAACCACCTCTATGATTCGTTTTCACCGTATTTTGATTCTCCTCAGCGCGCTTAGTGGCAGTTGCCTTATTGCGCAAATCGCGCCGGTAACTGACGCGCGTATTGCTGCGCTGGAAGCTGCCGCAAAATCGGCGCAATTGTCCGGCGATAACGCCTGGATGCTGACGAGCGCGGCACTGGTCCTTATGATGACAGGTCCAGGCCTGGCACTCTTTTACGGTGGCCTGGTGCGGCGCAAAAATGTTCTGAGCACCATGATGCACAGCTTCGTCCTGATGGCGGTCGTCACGGTTCTATGGGCGGTCTATGGCTATAGTCTCGCGTTTGCTCCCGGCAATTCGTTCGTAGGAAATCTCAGCTACGCATTTTTGCGCGGCGTCGGCTCGACGCCCAACGCGGATTACGGCACGACGGTTCCGCATGAGACCTACATGATCTATCAGCTCATGTTCGCCATCATCACACCGGCCCTGATTTCAGGCGCCTTCGCCGAGCGCATGAAGTTCAGCGCGATGCTGCTCTTCACTTGTTTTTGGTCGACGATAGTTTATTTCCCCATGGCGCACATGGTCTGGGGAAAGGGAGGCCTTCTCAACGCTTTCCTGGGCGGCAGCATTCCCTGCTTCGATTTCGCTGGCGGCACGGTCGTTCACATTACCTCGGGCGTTAGCGCGCTGGTTTGCGCGCTGTACCTCGGCAAACGCGTCGGCTTTCCTCGTGAACCGATGAAGCCGAATAATCTCGTACTTAGCGTCATCGGCGCATGTCTGCTTTGGGTCGGGTGGTTCGGTTTCAATGCGGGCAGCGCAGTAAATGCTTCCGGCCTAGCCACCAGCGCTTTCGTCGCAACTCACTTCGGCGCTTCCGCCGCTGCGTTAGGCTGGATGTTGGCGGAGTGGGTCCGGCACGGCAAGCCAAGTATGCTCGGCGGCATCTCGGGTTGCGTCGCGGGCCTGGTCGCCATCACTCCAGGTTCCGGTTTCGTCCAGCCTTTCCCTGCTCTCCTAATCGGTTTCCTCGCTGGCATTTGTTGTTTCTTTATGGTCTCGACTGTTAAGAACAAGTTCGGATACGACGACACTCTCGACGCCTTTGGCGTACACGGCGCCGGCGGCACATTGGGCGCTATCCTGACTGGCGTTTTCGCCACCAATCTCATCAACGATGGATTGAAAGATGCCGCTGGTAAGCCGCTGCCGCTTGGCTGGATCGATGGCAATCCGCATCAAGTTCTCAATCAAATTGCCGCCGTAGTCATTTCCTGGGTGCTCGCCATCATCGGCACGCTCATCATACTCAAGGTGGTCGATCTCACCGTCGGTCTTCGAGCCTCTGTCGAGCAGGAGCGCGAGGGCCTCGATCTCGCCATGCACGGCGAAGAAGGATACAATTTCGAGGCTTAATCATTTAATCAGCCCCGTAACGGATTCGGACCGATGAAAAAAATTGAAGCCATAATTCAGCCATTTAAGCTCGACGAAGTGAAAGAAGCTCTCAAAGCCCTCGGTATAGACGGCCTGACTGTAACCGAAGTGCGCGGGCACGGCCGCCAAAAGGGTCACAAAGAGGTGTACCGCGGAATGGAATACGAGGTGGATCTCCTGCCCAAGATCAAAATCGAAACCGTGGTTCCCGATGCCCGGCTAGACGAAGTCGCGCGTTCTATCACGGCTGCAGCCCGCACCGGTAAATTGGGCGACGGCAAAATCTTTGTCTATGACGTGCTCGAAGCAATCCGCATTCGCAACGGTGACTCGGGCGAGGCGGCTCTCTAAGCGAGATCCTTAAATCTTGCTAGCATTCCCTCGCACTGCGCAAGTCGATCGCCTGGTTGTCGCCGCGGCAAATGTGTCGCTCGCCGGGCGCATTGCGCAACCGTTCGCCCTTTTGGCCGTCGGTGGTTACGGTCGACGCGAGCTGTTCCCTTTCTCAGACGTAGACCTTCTACTGCTTCTCCAGCAAGAGCCAGATGCCGCCCTGAAAGATCCCTTCGGCCTTTTCCTCCGCACTCTTTGGGATTCCTCGCTCAAGGCCAGTCACTCGGTTCGAACCATCGACGATTGCTGCCGTATGCACGAAGGAAATCTTCACCTCTCGATCAGTCTCCTCGATACCCGTTTTATCTGCGGTGACGCTGAGTTGTTCGAATCCCTCGCCTCCCGCTTGCCGGAGTTTTTTCGCCGCCATTCGCGTAAACTCCTGCGCGCCCTTGCCGACCTGACCGCGGGCCGCCACGCTAAATTCGGCCATACTGTCTACCATCTCGAGCCGAATATCAAGGAAGGTCCGGGGGGGATTCGCGACATCCACTTTCTCAATTGGGCCGCCCAGCTCGCTCCAGGCAAAGAGCCGCTGCAACACGCCGTCTCCGAAGCTGAGTCCGCCCGCGATTTCTTTTACCGGCTTAGATTCTTTCTCCACGAACGGTCCGGGCGCGACAACAATTTGCTTTCGTTCGAACTGCAGGATCAGGCCGCCGCAGCTTTACCTCCGTCTCCGCTCTCGCCTGAAAACTGGATGCGCGACGTTTACCACCATGCCCGAAAAGCTTTTCAATCGAGCCTGCAAGTGCTGGATCTCATCGGACGCAGCGAATCGGGACTGGTGCGCCAGTTCTTCGAACGTCGCGACCGTCTCTCGACCGGGCAGTTCACGGTCTCCCACAATCAACTCTTTCTGCGCAACCCTGCCTCGACATTAAGCTCGCTACCCGCAGTTTTCGAGTTGTTCAGTTTCGTCGCACGGCAAGGCATTGCGCCATCCTGGGATACTCTACGGCGTTTGCACCCACGAGCGGCCGCCTTCCAGGATTCCGATGCTGCACGCGTCGGGTGGCGTGAATGGCTCTCCATCCTGGCCCAGCCGCGGGCCGCGCTCGCCTTACGCAACATGCAAGAATCCGGCCTCCTTCCCGTCGTTCTTCCCGAATGGCGCAGCATCGAGAGCCTTGTCGTACGCGATTTCTATCACCGCTATACTGTCGACGAACACACGCTCGTCGCCATTGAGTCGATCGATAATCTGCTCGCCAACGCGCCGGGAACACCGCCACGCTTTCGCGAGCTTGCGCTGGAAGAAGAAAATCCCGCCCTGCTGCGAGCTGCCTTGCTGCTGCACGATATAGGTAAAGGCATCACACCTAGCAACCACGTGCGGGGCTCGCTGGATCTCGCGGCCAAATGGCTCGTGCAGCTCGACGTGGATCGGTCCGACATCCAGACTGTCCTTTTTCTTATTGCCCATCATCTGGATTTATCGATCGTCATGAACGGCCGCGATCTCGACGATCCGGCTACTGCCCGCTTTCTCAGTTCCAAAATCGGCACTTACGAGGACTTGCGAAAACTTACTCTCCTCACTTACGCAGATGTCTCGGCAGTGAACCCCACCGCCATGACTCCTTGGCGCGTCGAGCAGCTCTGGCGGGTTCACACGATAGCGGCTGAACAGCTCACCCGCGAACTCGCCTCCCAGCGCATTCACCAGTCTGCTCATTCCACGATTACAACACTCGCGCGGCCCGAGCTAGCTCACTTCCTCGAAGGCTTTCCCACCCGCTATCTCCGCATCCATTCGAGCGAAGAAATCGAAGCACACTTCCGGCTCGAGCAGGCGCGATTGAGAGATGGCGTGGCGCTCGAAATCCGCCGCCAACCCGCCGCTTACTCAGCGACCGTTTTATCCGCTGACCACCCCGGACTCTTCGCAGCCCTCTGTGGAACCCTCGCCAGCTTCGGCATGAATATTGTGAAAGCGGAAGCCGCCTCCAACGCCAACGGGTGCGCGCTCGACGAGTTTCGCTTCACCGACCCCAGCCGCACACTGGAACTTAATCCCGAAGAAATCGACCGTCTGCGCTGGACTGTCGAGTGTGTCATCCGGGGGGCGCTCGACGTCGGCGACCTTCTAAAACGCCGCCGTGGCCTCCCCCGAGTGCATGGTGCCGCGCGAGTCGCCCCTTTCGTACGCTTCGATAACGATGCGTCCGACTCCTCCACCCTGCTCAACTTCTCCGGCGAAGACCGTCCCGGCCTCCTTTTCGACCTCGCATCGATACTCACAGCAGCTGACTGCAACATCGAGCTCGTACTTGTCAATACCGAAGGCCACCGCGCAATAGACGTTCTGTATGTTACGAAAGCGGGGAGAAAACTAGACTCGGAAACGCAAGACTCTCTCATTTCGCAGCTCGCTAGAGAGATTTCTCAGTGATTCCATCCTCGACGAAGCGGCCGATGAGATCGGTTGACCCAACGGTAATCAGGGAATCGCAATCGGTAATGGTATTCGGAGCGGAAGAACAAATAGTCGAAGCCGAGAGCGAGGCAGCAGTTCCCGGCGCTGCTAAAGGCAGCGGAATTGCCGCGAGCGTGCAAAGAGGGGCTTTTTTGCCCGGCTTCGTATAGGTAGTCACAGCAGTTCAAAGAAATATCAAAAAAACTTTTTCTCTTCCTGAATGAGAGATTTAGCGAGAACTTTTCGCTCCTCGCAAGCCGAGCCGCGTCCGTTTTCAGGGGTTGAGGATGCTATGTTCGAGTCGCTCGCGAGAACTTTTCGCGAGCGAATTATCAAGACCAGGCCGGGATCTCTTCCCGGCTTTTCTTTTTGGAGGCTGACCGTGGGCGAACTGATCATGATGCCGAATAGAAACAGCAACGCTGAAAGCGCAATTGCGGAGCAAGAGCACACGCCGGAGTGCATTGGAGATTCCTCGACTGCTAACCAAGCGAATCCGAGCGTCGACCTGTCGGTCTGGAAGCGCGCTCCCAAGGAACGTACCGCCGCCTACTTCCCGACTTACTCCACCGTCTCCAAAGCGATGCAAACCGCGCTGCGCGGTTGGGTCCGTGAGTGGTTCAGCGCCAACACTGAAATACTGCTCCGGCCTCACAGCGCTTACGCGATTCTGGTCTATCAATGCACCCACCCCTTCTCGGGCCGGCCCACCAATATGTTTACTTACGACATTCAGCAGACCGAAGCTCTGCATCGCGCCTTCGCCTCGGCCGCTTACCGGCTGGGCAGAGAGTTGAAGACGCTCGATACCAAGCGCTTTAAATGGTTCACGCGCGAGCACTACTTCGCTTACCGCAGTAAGGAAGTCATCAAATACGTTTCGAAAAACCGCCGCGCTCTCTACAGAATGCTGAATGTCGAGACGGTGCTCATGGACAGCATCCTCAAATTCGCGATTATCGATATTCCGAAAATCGGTCTCGAAGAAGCGATCATCCTGCTGCGGCGCGCCTTCAACACGCAGCTGCGCCGCTTCTCTGAGGAGTTCGACATGAGTATTCGAGTGGAAGAACTGCTGCGTGTCGCCACTGACGCGCTCGTCTCGAAGCTCGCGAACGACAATGTTGTCGCCTTGCCGGTGCGCAAAGAAGCCGAGCCGCTGCCGCTCGCTGCCTAAGATTTCAACCTATAGAGAGGCTCCCATCAATGACAAGAAGCAATCGATCCGCGCATAAAGCAACGCGGCTGAATGACTTCCAAGTATTCAAAGGCCGTTGCGAACAGACCATGCAAGCTTTCGGCGGTCCGGTTATGGCCCATCATGTCGCTCAGCTGTTAGTGCGCGACGATCAGGCAAGCGCCGCGCCAGGGACGCCAGCGCTCTATGCGATCTACAAGCGCTCCGAAAATCGCATTCTGCAGATCATGCAAACGCCTGAAGCGGTTTCTTTCAAACTGGCGGCATGACTCTGGTTTATCCGCTCAGAGCTTCACGGTAACGGTCTTGATCTCGGAGTATTGTTGTAAACCGTACTCGCCGAGCTCCCGGCCGAGGCCCGATTGCTTAAAGCCGCCAAATGGCGCCGCTGCGTCGAAGACGTCAAAGCAATTGACCCAGACCGTGCCGGCGCGGACGTTATTGGCGACGTGGTGCGCTTTGCCGATGTCGCGCGTCCAGACCGCCGCCGCGAGGCCATAAATCGTCTGGTTGGCCCGCTCCACCAGTTCATCCATGTCCTTGAATTTGAGAATGCTCATCACGGGTCCGAAGATTTCTTCCTGCGCAATCTTCATCTCGTCTTTCACATCGGCGAATACAGTCGGCGCCACAAAGTAGCCGCGGTCACCGACGCGGTCACCGCCGCACATCAACTTGGCGCCTTCCTGCTTGCCGGCTTCCACATAGCTCAGGACTTTGTTGAATTGATCGCTGTCGACCTGCGGCCCTTGTTCGGTCGTTTTCTCGAGCGGATCGCCCACACGGCGGCGTTTGGCACGCTCCGTGCTCCGCGCGACGAATTCGTCGTAGACCTTCTCTTCCACGAATGCCCGCGAACCGGCGCAGCAACACTGCCCTTGATTAAAGAACAGAGCAAAATGGGCGCCTTCGACGGCTTGCTCCATGTCGGCATCCGCAAAAACCACGTTCGGGCTCTTGCCGCCCAACTCTAACGTCACCCGCTTCAGGTTCGATTCCGCGGCAGCTTTCATAATGAGGTGGCCCACTTCGGTGGAACCAGTAAAGGCGACCTTGTCGATATCCATGTGGCGCGCGATAGCGGCTCCCGCCGTCGGTCCGTAGCCGGGCAGAATATTCACCACGCCTTCCGGGAAGCCGGCTTCGACGATTAACTCCCCGACCCGAAGCGCGCTGAGCGGCGTCTGTTCGGCTGTCTTGAGCACCACCGTGTTGCCGCAGGCAAGAGCCGGCGCGAGTTTCCAGGCCTGCATGAGCAGCGGGAAATTCCACGGTATAATCTGGCCGACCACGCCCACCGGCTCATGCCGCGTATAGCAGAAATAATCGCCGTTGATGGGAATCGTCTTGCCTTGAATTTTGTCTGCCCAGCCTGCGTAATAGCGGTAGCACGCAATGACCAGCGGCAGGTCGGCAGCCATCGCCACGTGCTTCGGCTTACCATTGTCGAGAGATTCGAGCATTGCCAGCTCGTCAATATTCTTTTCGATCAGATCCGCCAGCCGGTTGATCAGCTTGCCTCGCTCCGAAGCAGACATTCTTCTCCAGGCAGCTTTGCTGTGGAAGGCTTTGCGGGCGGCTTTCACTGCAAGATCGACATCCGCGGCATCCGCTTCGGCGACTTGCGCCAGCGATTCGCCCGTGGCGGGATTGATCGTCTCAAACGTCTTGCCTGAGACGCTATCGACCCATTTGTTGTTGATCAGAATTTTGGTTTGTTTAATCGGCGTCTGCGTCGATTTGGGTTCGGTTAGAACAGTAGCCATGGTTCCTCTTCCTTTCAATTAATTCGAACGCTGGATACGGGATTATCATATGCCAGCGGCATTGACCCGTTTCCACTTTTTGCCAACACGAATCACCAGTAGGCCCGATGCGTTGGGCAGCAGCAGATCTCTCTGAACATTTCCGTTGATTTCGACGGCTCCGGCTTTTATTTTGCGAGTCGCATCGCTAACGCTGTCTGCCAGGCTCACCGTCGCGAGTAGCTTGTCGATCCGAATGCCGTTCGAAGCGACAGCTTGCGGCGGAAGTTCAACGGTTTCCGTGTCGGCCGGTTCCAATCCATGCCGCACCTCGCGATCAAAGGCTTCCGTAGCGGCATCTGCCTCGGCGGCTGAATGGAAATCCGTCACAATACGCTTGCCGAGCTCCATCTTCATTTCCATGGGATTCTTTGTCCCGGCTGCTATTTCCAAGCGCAGCTTCGTGATCTCATCGACTTGCATGTCCGTCAGTAATTGGTAGTAACGATACATCAGCTCATCGCTGATCTGCATGACTTTCCGGAACATGATCTTAGGAGGCTCAGCGATACCGATGTAATTATCCTTGGATTTCGACATCTTTTCTACGCCATCGAGGCCTTCGAGTATCGGCACGGTGGCGACGATCTGCGGAGCTTGCCCGTAATCCTTCTGAATCTCACGGCCCACCAGCAGATTGAACGTTTGATCGGTGCCGCCCATCTCTACGTCACATTGGAGCGCAACTGAATCGAATGCTTGCGCAAGCGAATACAGAATCTCATGCACAAAGATCGGAACGCCGTCTTTGTATCGCTTGCTAAAGTCATCGCGCTCGAGCAGGCGCGCTAGCGTGTATTTCGAGCAGAGCCGGATCACGTTCTCGAACCTAAACGGTTCGAGCCACGTGCTGTTGAAGCGAATCTCGGTCTTCTCCGGATCGAGGATTTTGAAGACCTGATCTCTGTAGGTCTGAGCATTGCGGTTGATCTCGTCGCGGGTCATGGGCGGCCGGGCGGTATTCCGGCCCGTCGGATCGCCGATCAAACCGGTCATATCGCCGATTAGAAAAATGACGGTGTGGCCCAGATCCTGAAAGTGTTTCATTTTGCGCAGCAGCACGGTGTGGCCCAAGTGCAAGTCTGGCGCGGTAGGATCGAATCCGGCTTTCACTCGCAATGGACGGTTTTCTTTCGCCGAGGCGATCAAGCGCTCGCGTAGTTCTTCTTCGCGAATGAGCTCGGCAAGCCCCTTCTTTAAGTAGGTAAGCTGTTGTTGTACTGGCGGGAAAGTCACCTTTGCCTTTCATTGTAGAGGCAGTTCCTATAATGACGAGATGAAAGTTGCAGCGCTCCTGGCGGCAAGTGTCAGTATCGCGGCCGCGCAATCACCGTTCGACAATCTGGTCAACCGATACTTCGGTGACTATTTCCGTCTGAACCCCACCGCGGCAACAGCAGCAGGTTTTCACGGGTCGAATGATGGCCAACTCGAAGACTTGTCGCGGGCCGGGGTCGAACGGCAAATCGCGCTGGATGAAAGGTATCTTCTTGAATTCGACAAAATGCCGCAATCCGACGACCGCGACTGGGTCATTTCGCATCTTCATGCCGACATTTTGAACCAGCGCGAGATCAGGCAATGGGAAAAGAATCCGGATGTTTACTCCAGCGGCATCACGGGTTCAATCTTTACGCTAATCAGCCGGAAGTTCGCACCGGCCGAAGAGCGGCTGCGCGACGTGATCGCACGGGAAAAGCAGACCACCCGGGTTTTCACCGCGGCAAAAAGTAATCTCAAGAACCCGCCAAGAATCTACACTGAAGTAGCGCTCGAACAACTGCCAGGACTGCAGAGTTTCTTTGCAAGCGATGTCCCCGAAGCTTTCGCCGATGTGAAAGATCAAGCGCTGCTCAGTGAATTTCATCAAACGAACCAGGCCGTCATTGACGCGCTGAAAGCTTATGAGCAATGGGTCAGAAGCGACGTGCTGCCGCAGTCACATGGCGATTTTCGCATCGGCGCCGCGGACTATCACGACAAGGTGATGTACGAAGAAATGGTCGATCTCTCGATCGACCGGCTACTCGAGATCGGTTATGCCAACTTGCATGACAATCAGGGCAAACTCGTGGCTCTTTGCAAGCAGATCGACCCGAACAAAACGCCGCAACAGATCGCGGAAGGGTACCAAAAGGATCATCCGGCTCCGGATCAGCTTCTACAGACCTTCCGCAACACGCTATCTGGCTTGATCGATTTCATTAACGAACATCAGATCATCACAATTCCTTCGACCGTAAGGCCGATTCTGGAAGAGACGCCGCCATTCATGCGCGCGCTGACGACGGCTTCAATGGATACGCCCGGCCCGTACGAAAAGGTCGCGACCGAAGCTTACTTTAATGTGACGCTGCCGGAGAAAAGCTGGTCTAAGGAGCGTACTGAAGAGTTTATGACGGCCTTCAGCCGTGGCACGATCGAGAGCACCGCGATACACGAGGCTTATCCAGGGCACTATGTGCAGCTTTTGTGGTTTCAAAAGGTGCCTTCCAAAGTTCGCAAGCTGATCGGATGTGGTTCGAACATTGAAGGCTGGGCGCATTACACCGAGCAGATGATGATCGATCAAGGCTATGGCAAAGACGACCCGGAGCTTAAGGTCGGGCAGTTGCTCGATGCGCTTCTGCGGAACTGCCGATATATCGTGGGCATAGAAATGCACACGGGCAAGAAAAGCTTTGAGCAGGGCATCGATTTTTTCGTGAAGCAGGGCTACATGTCTCATGACTACGCCGAGCGAGAGACCAAGCGCGGCACTTCGGATCCCACTTATCTCGTCTACACACTGGGCAAGCTCGAAATTCTCAAGCTGCGAGCGGACTACCGACAAAAGGTGGGTGCGGATTTTTCGCTCGAGCAGTTTCACAACACGTTTATGCAGCAGGGCGGGGTGCCGATCAAACTGATCCGTCACGCCATGCTGGGCAACGACTCGCCTACGTTATAGTCGTTGCCTAACCCAGCATGATCGAAAACAACAAGCTCGGCTATAACCGTTTTCTGCTGTTGGTGGCAGGACTCGGGGGCTTACTTTACGGAGTGGATGTCGGCATTATCGGTGGAGCATTGCCGTACCTCGAAGCAACTTCCGGGTTGAATGCCGGCCAGCTTTCTATCATTGTCGCGGCAGTGCTCCTCGGCAGCGTCTTCTCGACTTTGTTTGCGGGCATGCTTGCCGATTGGATGGGGCGCAAGCCTCTTATGGTGCTCAGCGGAGTTACGTTTGTCCTGAGTATTCCGGTTATCGCACTTTCGCACGGCTACGGGCCTCTCTTTCTCGGACGCTTACTGCAAGGCATCAGTGGCGGTTTGATCGGAGTGGTTGTGCCACTCTATCTGGCCGAATGCCTGGTGGCTTCGACTCGCGGAAAAGGCACCGGCGTATTTCAGTGGCTGCTCACGCTGGGTATCGTATCGGCTGCGCTCATCGGCATCTATTACAGTTATCGCGTCCTCGACATCACGCAGGCTGCGGATGCGGCCACGGTGTTCGCCTTTAAGGATCAGGCCTGGCGGCGAATCTTCTGGGTTTCGCTGCCGCCGGGCGTTTTGTTTGTGATCGGGAGTCTACTGGTGGCGGAGTCTCCACGCTGGCTTTTCCGGCGCGGCAAAAAGGAGGCTGCCCTCGCCGCTCTTCTGCGTTCGCGCACCGCAGTGCAAGCCGAACTCGAGTTAAAGGAGATGGAGCAGACGGCCCAGACGGCCGCAAAGATTCCTCCCGGCGAGAAGGTCAAAGACTCGTTGCTGCGCCGGAAATATGTCGTTCCTTTCGTGCTCGCTTGCGTCATCTTGTTCTGCAACACGGCAACGGGGATTAACTCGATCATTGGTTACAACACCAATATCCTTTTGCAAAGCGGCCTCTCCGATGTGCAGGCGCATTGGGGCTACGTAGTTTTCACGCTAGTAAACTTCACGATGACCATTGGCGGTCTTGCTTTGGTCGACCGCAAAGGCCGTAAGTTTCTGCTGACGGTTGGCACGACGGGCATTATCGTCTCGCTTATCGGTACTGCTGTTCTCTTCCTGCGTACCGAAAAATCGAATTTGGACGTGCGGGCGTCTTTGCAGTCACTCGTGAATCCAGCTCAAACGTTAAACCTTCGTTTCGATACGGCCGAAGCGGGCAAGCTTCTCGCAGCTGAAGGCGCCGAAGGCAAATCTATCGATCCCGGCCGCGCATCGTTAGTTGTGGTGTACTCCTATGGGAATTTCACTGCCGAGAGTACGGTCGTTCGTTCCGACGAAAGCGGCGCACCGCCTATTCAAATCTCGCGCGCAAGCTGCGTGCCCGCGAACAAGGCGGAAGCTTTCTTTAAGAATCCGTTGGCGGATGTCGACGTTGCCCGCACGGCGCCGCTCAAGATTGACAAAGCGCTGATCGGCCCTGTGCCGGCGGCGACCAACGGTTGGCTGGTGGCCATCAGCCTGTATGTGTTCATGGCTTTTTATGCTGTCGGGCCGGGCGTCTGCGTGTGGCTCGCGCTCTCCGAGTTGATGCCGACCCGGATTCGCTCCAACGGCATGAGTATCGCTCTAGTCATCAACCAGATCGTCTCGACGACGCTCGCCGCGATCTTCCTGCCGGTCGTGAGCAACTATGGCTACTCGACCATCTTCTTGGTGTTCGCCGGCTTTACAGTGATCTATTTCATCACGGCCGTGTTCTTTCTGCCTGAAACCAAAGGCAAGACGTTGGAAGAAATCGAAGAGCATTTTGAAGGATCGGCAAGTGCGGTGTGAGCGGGCGGCAACGGTCGTCGCTTCACAAGTATCTTGCCGTTAGTTCACTGCGAGCGTTAAACGGCCACGCCAATCTCTTGCGGGACGCCGGCTTCCTTGCGTCTTTTGAGAAACGGCATCATGGAGCGCAGTTCCGCACCCACTCTCTCGATCGGTTGATCTTTCGCCGCTTCACGCATGGCCAGGAAGTTCTTGCGACCTTCACGATTCTCGGCCAGCCATTTCTTCGCGAACTCGCCCGACTGAATTTCGCTGAGGATCTTCCTCATCTCCGCTCGAGTCTGCTCGGTCACAATCCTTGTACCGCGCGTGTAGTCGCCGTATTCCGCGGTGTCTGATATTGAGTACCGCATGTAGCCAAGGCCACCCTCATAGATCAGATCGACAATCAGCTTCAACTCATGCAGGCATTCGAAGTAGGCAATTTCCGGGGCGTATCCCGCGTTTGTGAGAGTCTCGAATCCGGCGCGGATCAACTCGCTGACTCCGCCGCAGAGCACTGCCTGTTCGCCGAACAGATCGCTTTCTGTTTCTTCTTTGAAACTCGTCTCGATCACGCCAGCCTTCAGGCATCCGAGCGCGCGCGCATAGGCGAGCGCGTTTTCGAGCGCATGCCCGGACGCGTCCTGCGCAATCGCCACTAGCGCCGGTACGCCCACTCCTTCAGTAAATAACTCGCGCACACGATGCCCGGGCGCTTTCGGCGCGATCATCGAAACATCGATCTCGGCAGGCGGTTTGATTTCACCGAAGTGAATATTAAAGCCGTGCGCGAACATCAGCGTTTTGCCCCTGGTCATATTGGGCGCAATGTCGCTGCGGTAGGTATCGCCTTGCACATGATCCGGTACCAGCACCATCACGACGTCTGCCGTTTTCGCTGCCTCGCCAACTGTTAGCACCTTCAGTCCTGCCGCCGTGGCCTTAGCGACGCTCTTACTGCTGACAGGCAATCCAACCACTACGTTGAGCCCTGAATCTCGCAAGTTCAAGGCGTGTGCATGGCCCTGGCTCCCGTATCCCACGATCGCAATCGTCTTTCCTTGCAGCGGAGCGAGGCTCCCGTCGTTCTCATAAAAACGCTTGGACATCATCTATCCTTTATTTAGTCAGCGCCCTGTAATTCGAATACTTCATCGGTAGCTGCCCCGCGCGGCACCGGCGGAGCAAGGCGCAGCTTCTTATTGTCGAGCGGCATCGAGACTACGCCCGACCTGGTCACTTCGATTTCGCCGTAGCTCCTCATCACGTCGATAAACTCGTCCAGCTTTTCCGAATCTCCGGTCGCCTCGAGCACAAATCCTTCGAGTGTAGAATCGACCACTCTCGCGTGAAAGATTTCAGCTTCCTTGAGCACGGCCGTCCGGTTCTGCTGCGCAGTGCGTGCCCGGATCAGCACCAGTTCTTGATTCACCGCGGGGCCATCGGTCACATCGGTTGCCTGCAGCACGTTGATCAGCTTGTTCATTTGCTTTATTACTTGCGCGCGAATCCCCGGTTCCACATCCACCGCGATGGTCATTCTAGAGAGCGTCTCGTCGAGTGTTCTTGCGACCGTCAGACTTCCGATGTTGTAGCCGCGCTGGCTCAGCAGACCAGTAACACGCATCAAAGCGCCCGGTTTGTTTTCGAGGAGAAGCGAAATAATCTGTTGCATGTGATTTCTCCTATGCTTCCACCGGCTGGGGCGGTCGCAAAACCATTTCATTGATTGCGCCACCCGCCGGCACCATGGGAAAGACATTCTCGAAAGGAGAAACCTTCACGTTCAGCAGGTAGGGCCCGGGCTCTGCCACTGCGTCGCGCAACGTCTTCGGCATCTCCCTCACATCATCTACCGTGCGGCCCTTAAAACCGTACGCACCGGCCAACTTTTCGACATCGGGGAAACAGCTCAGCTCGACCTGGCTGAGCCGATTGTTGTAGAAAAGCTCCTGCCACTGCCGCACCATGCCTAGATGCCCGTTGTTCATAACAATAATCTTGATCGGCAGGGCGTGGTTGGCGATGGTAGCGAGCTCAGGTATGGACATCTGGAATCCGCCATCGCCCACAATCGCGAAAACAAGCTTGTCTGGCCTTGCAAACTGCGCGCCGATGGCGGCCGGCAGTCCGAAACCCATCGAGCCGAGTCCGCCCGAGTTAATCCACAATCGCGGCTCATTGAATCGAATCAATTGCGCCGACCACATCTGGTGCTGGCCTACGTCGCTGGTTACAATCGCGCGGCCACCAGACAGCCGGTCGATTTCGTGCATCAGGTGCTGCGGCTTGATCTCGTTTTCCGATCGTTCAGCTACCAGCGGGTGCTCCGTTTTCCATTCACGGATCTGCTTCCACCAGGCTTGGCGCGCTCCAGCGTTCTTTTCACGCATCGCTGGAGCCAACTCTTTCAGCTCGGCAACCAACTTCGGCAGCACACGTTTTACATTCCCCACAACCGGCAGATCAGCCGTGCGATTCTTACCAATCTCCGCCGGATCGATATCCACGTGAATCACCTTAGCGTGCGGCGCAAACGCGTTCAGCCGTCCAGTTACGCGATCGTCAAAGCGCACGCCCAGGGCAATGATGAGATCCGTATTCGTCATGCCCATGTTGGCTGCGTAACTGCCATGCATGCCGGGCATGCTGATGAAATTCGGATGTTCGGAAGAGAGTGCGCCTAGCCCCATCAGCGTGCACACCGTGGGTAAATCGAGCAGCTCCACCAGCGCCCGCAGTTCCTCGCTCGCGTTGGCGGCGATCACGCCTCCGCCACTATAAACGAACGGCCGTTTCGCTTCCCACATTATTTGGGCGGCACGCCGGATCTGGCCAGCGTGACCTTCGCTATAAACTTTGTAGCCGGGCAGGTGAATCTCCGTCACGGGCGCGTACTGCGCCTGGCCTTGGAAAACGTCTTTTGTGACGTCCACCAGCACCGGTCCCGGACGGCCGGAAGCGGCGATGTAGAAGGCTTCGTGAATCACCTGCGGCAGATCGTGAATGTTCTTAACCAGGAAATTGTGCTTGGTGGCGGAGCGCGTTATCCCGAAAGTATCTGCCTCCTGAAAGGCATCGGTACCCATCAGCTTGGTGGACACCTGGCCCGTTAGCGCGATGATCGGAATCGAATCCATCATCGCGTCCACGAGCCCCGTCACCAGGTTCGTAGCACCGGGACCAGAGGTCGCGCAGCATACCCCAACTTTGCCGGTCGCCCTGGCATAACCCTGCGCCGCGAAGGCTGCGTTCTGCTCGTGCCGCACCAGAACGTGCTTGATTGAGTGGTCGTAAAGGGCGTCGTAAAGGGGCAGCGTGACCCCCCCGGGATAGCCGAAAATGCAGTCCACCTCCTCTCGCACAAGACAGTTCAAAAGAATTTTCGCGCCCGAGAGCGTACTTCCCGAAGACGTGTTCAATGACATGTTCAATTCAGCACTCCTGCTGGCTCTCGCTGCGGTGCGTCCCGCCACCCAAATGAAAAGGGCCGCCTGGCTGGTTCGGTTGATCCCGCCGGCGGCCCTGTAACTTCAACTCTGCAAGGCTCCTAAACGGCGTCGGTTACGACCGTCAGGAGGACCCTTACTTCTGTTTTAAGCCGTATCATTATGAGCTTTGCGAAGGCATGTTGCGACCCTGGTTAGGTCGCCGGATCTCGCTATGACACTAAGTTAGCCTAGAAGCGATTTTTATGCAAGAGAATAGAAATATAAAAAATGTAAATAGAGGATCCTCACAGGCTTAGGGGGATTGAAGCCTTCGTAGCGACACACTTCGTGCTTTATGTAAACGAGTGGGCACGAGAGGCGAAGCGCCCTGTTGAGTGGCCGCGTGTCGGCACGCAACGGTTTGCGATCCCTCCATGAAACGAATTTGGTCACACATTACGAATGTGATGCAGGACGCAGAGCTGGGCATCGGCTTGCGGGAAGACGGCTTCCACGGCGTTCCGCAGGCCGGTTAATCCATCCCCGCAAACGAGTAATGCGTCCCGGACGGCCCGCACTTTGAGATCATTGAAAACCTTGAGCCAGAAGCGCGCCCGTTCGGTATCTTCGGCCGAGCACCTCTGTTTGCCGGAGGCGCTGATTCCCAAAAATCCGCTGGATCCCATTTAACCCCATGAACCGATGGCTGAAAGGCAAGTGCGATGGTGTGTTGTGGCAAGAGCCGGAATCAGGGCTATCGTACTCGCGAGGTGATTGTCATCGCGAGCTTTCGAATGTTTGTGTTGCGGGGTGCGTGAGGCGTCGGGGACATGCGAGGACTCCTGGGGTCAACCGCCGACCCGGCTTCAATCCATGGAACGTGGTGCCAGCGGATCTGGATGCTCAACGTCGCGTCGGAAATCCTGGTGGCAACTGTCAGATTGCTCTGCCTGAACGAGGCGCAGTTAGCGAGATGAAGGGGGTAAGAACACCATTAAGGGAAATGAAGCCGGCTGACCCGAGCGCTCGCGCCCGAATAAGAAAGCATCGAAGGACTGAAACCCCCGAAGCCGCGTTGCCCCGTGTCGATCGCGCTAGAGGTTCTCTTTCACCGGTACGTTCAGGAGCATCCAAGCCTTGAAGTTCGCGCTCACTGCGTGCGCCAGAATAGGTTAGAAGCTGATCTTTAGGATCTGACCTGCATTGCCCACGAACCATCCAGCTTTAGGATTCGCAAAAGCGATGGCCCAGTAGCCGCTCACTTCGGGCAGTTGGAACCAAGTGCGGCCCTCATCGGGAGTCCAGGCCGCAGCTCCGGAGTCGAAATTCGGCTCCGTCTCGGCGGTAATGACAACGGCATGGTCGTGCTCGTCCTCGTGGTCGAATTCTCCATCATCGTCATGGTAATTGCCGCGACTGTCATGGTGAGTGCCGCGGACATAGGCGAGGCAGAAAATGGCTCCCTCCACGGGCGGCTTGTTCGTAAGAGTCCACGTTTGGCCGCCATCATCCGACGTTGCCGTTTCGGCGGCGTCGTTTGAGGCCAAGTCGCCGCCGCCGAGGATGCCGTGCCACGGGTCGCGGAAGGCCACTGAGATTCCACCCGCGCTGGGCGAGGTCAATAGCGGGGTGTCATACGCGTTCCAGGTGTCACCTCCATCTCTGGTGGCCAAGATCCTCGCAACTGTTGAGCCGCCAGTAGCAATCCAAGCATTTCTTTCTCCCTGTGTTGCTGCGCAGGTTCCACTTGCCGAAAACGAGGCTTCTCCCGGCAACGCCGGCGGCATATTGGCGGCAATGGAATGCCAGGTCATGCCATTGGTTGTGCGAATGTCGGGGAATACTCCATTCACCGAATCGCTGTGCGTGATGCCGCGTCTTGGAGTCCAGAACGCGAAACAATCATAGAATGCATTCGCAGTCTCATTCGTAAACCGTATCGTCCAGGTCGCGCCACCGTCGACGGTTTTATAGATGCGAAAATCTGTCGTATTCGTGCCAATGGACATTAAATAAGCGACCTTGTCACTTACGCTGTAGACATCACGGAATTGCAGGTTTTCGGCTCCCGGCACAACAGCGGCTTTCCAGGTCTCTCCACCGTCAGTCGTGACTACGTAGGTACCGCCCGTTCCGGCTGCCCATACCACGCGGGAGTTCACCGGGCTGACAGCAATCAGCAGTTGCTTAGTGCCGCTCTTTTGCGGGGTGAGCTTTGGTTGATGAAACTTCCCATTTTCTTCCGCAAAGCCGACAGTTGCGGAGGCGGCAATCAGGAAAACTATCAGCGAACATTTTGACATTGGAGCACTCCTCGTACCGGAATTCGTGGCGCACAGCAGTATAGCTAACGGCGCAGAGGGGTGTCAACGTGGAGTCTTGTGGAGTCTTGTCTTGTGGAGTCCTGTCTTGTGGAGTCCTGTCTCATAATGTGAACCTGAAGGAGTTTCTGGTGGGAGCCTGCAAGCTGGGGATTGGGCATCAGTCCCAGAAGGGGCTTGCTTCGCAACCCAGGATGCAGGGTGGGGAGAAGCTGAGCCTGGAGCAGATCCGGGAGTTCCTGGAAGCCAGTCAGGATGGGCAGTTCGAGGTGAAGGACCGACTTGCGGTCGTGAGGTTTAGCAGCGGCCTCATTCTGGGAAATATTGCTTCGGCAAAACACCCATACAAACGTTCTTGGATGCTAGGCACTTGGCTGATGACAAACAGCTCGACCGTTTTATGGTTGTAACTTCACCGGACCAGCTTTCCCCGCGCGGCGTGCGCGCCTACCGTGTTCTAGTGGCGTTGTCAGATCACGTCTGAACTATTACAGGTCTTGATCTTTCGACCAAGACGTACAGGATCTCCCGGTTCTCTTGCATGTTGTTCTCAGCGTGCGCGGGTTGTACAGACTACGCAGGACCGAACAGCTACTCGCGACTAACGCAGCTGCCGTGTTGCCTTCCTCTCGGAATGGAATCGGCATCCTGTGCCACCGGCTTTTCGAAGCTCAATCACCCCGCCCATTGATACCTCTGTCTACGCTTCAGTCGCCACCTCGCGATGACGCCTGCCAGACTCAAGGCCAGGATGGATTCGCTGCTCTCCTTTCCTGTAGGGCTCTTCCATCCCCTACAACATGCCGGTTTAGCCCGGCGCACTCCGAGTCGCCCGTCATCTGACATCAGTCCAGAAGTTTGGCTGGAGATCTCGGCAAATCCGTCAATTAGCGAGGATCACGGCATCTTTGGGACGGGTCATTATCGGTGCCGATTGATGCTTTCTCGCTACAATTACCAGGAGTTCCTTCGAGCGAATGCGGTATATGAGGGCGTCCTCTACAAATCGATCACCGATTAGCTGGCCACCTAAACGCATGCCTTCGACGCTCTTCGTTTTCGCAAAAATTCGACGCAGGGTGCGGATGAAAGGATCAGACATCTTTAGGACCAGCAGCGGCGGAGTTCTCTCGAGCGATATGCCAGCCGCTGCAAGCGCGTCATGAACCAGGCCATACGCGTCCGAAGGTTCAGCTGCGTCCAGCCGACGTGATGCGAGCACAAATCGCCAGTCTTCGTACTCCGCGGAGTAGAGCCACAACGCCACGCTGATCGACAATGTTGAGCGATCCAGAGCCTGGACAAGCTCCGACCCGGTCGTGAGATTTGCTTCTACCAATGCCGCTTTATCCAAGCTATTACCCCATGTCTCCGGTTACCGATCGCTTCCAAGAGCGCCTGCGCCAGTTCTGATCCCTGTCTACGCTAGCGGCAGTGCTCTGACCACTCCTGTACGAGATCCCAGGTGTTGCGAAATAGAGGATCTGTGTTCGCCTGATCACGGACAATCATAATTCAGCCAGGGACAATTAAAAATCCCGATGGCGAGGAAGGCGAAAGCGGTACAAGTCGGAGACGACTTGTATGGTGAGCGATCAGCAGGTAAAGCGACTCTGGCGGCTGGCAGGGCGGAAGTGGGCGTTGGAGATTGCGGCGGCGAAGGCGGGCATGGACCCGAAGACAGCGCGAAAGTACCTGCGGGATCGGCGCCTACCAGGCGAGATGCGACCAAAGCATACGTGGCGAACGCGACCTGATCCGTTCGCCGATAGCTGGGACGAGATTCGACAGTTGCTCGCCGTCGAACCAGGATTGCAGGCGAAGACCATCTTCGAGCATCTGCAGCAAGCGCAGCCGGGCCGGTTCAGTGACGGGCAGGTGCGGACATTGCGGCGCCGGATTAGCTACTGGCGAGCGACGGAAGGGCCGCCACGCGAGGTGTTCTTTGCGCAAGAGCATCGGCCGGGCGAACTGTGCCAATCGGATTTTACGCACTGCCGGGAACTGGGGGTGACGATCAATGGCCAGTCGTTTCCGCATCTCATTTATCACTTTGTCCTGAGTTATTCGAACTGGGAAACAGGAAGCATCTGTTATTCAGAGACATTTGAGAGTCTAAGCGAAGGGCTGCAGAATGCACTCTGGCAACTGGGCGGCGTGCCTTGGGAACATCGAACGGATCGGATGAGCGCGGCGGTGAACAATCTGTGCGATGCCAAAGAGTTCACGCGAGCCTATGAAGGGCTGTTGCGGCATTACCGGATCAGTGGTCAGAAGATCCAAGCCGGTCAGGCGAATGAAAACGGAGATGTGGAACAACGGCATTATCGGTTTAAGCAAGCCGCCGAGCAAGCGTTACTAATGCGGGGCAGCCGGGACTTTCCGGCGGTGGCAGCCTACCAGGTGTTCTTGAGCAAGCTGTTTACGCGGTTGAATGCCGGCCGGAGAGAACGATATCTAGACGAAGTGGCACAACTGCGGCCGCTTCCCGAGCAGCGGCTCGATTCGGTGCGACGGGAACGGGTGCGAGTCAGTCCAGGCAGCCTGGTGACAGTTCACCGAAACATCTACTCGGTGCATAGCCGGCTGATTGGCGAGATGGTGGACGCACGAGTGGGCCCCGATATGGTCGAGATCTGGTACGCCGATCGGAAAGTAGAAGAGCTGCCGCGCTTGCGCGGCCGAAGCAAACACCGGATCGACTATCGCCACATTATCGATTGGCTGGTCCGAAAGCCGGGAGCGTTTGAAAATTATCGCTACCGGAGCGATCTGTTCCCGACCAGCTGGTTCCGTTTGGCTTACGATGCCTTGCGCGAAGAGCACGGTCCGAAACGTGGTGCTCAAGAGTACCTGGCGCTCCTGTTGTTGGCAGCTCGCCGCGGAGAGGCATTGGTCGAAGGAGCCATTCGGTTTTTGCTGGGGAGTCAGCAAGCTCTGAACGCGGAAGAAACCGCTCGCTTGACGGAGGACAATGCTCCCGCTCCGCTGACCAACATTGCTGTAGACCCAGTCTCGCTCGCGGTCTTCGACGACCTGCTGACAAGGGAAGACACGGCGGCATGACGACCGATATCGTGGATGTCAAAGCCGCCCTTACCGAGAGTCTGACGGAACTGCACTTACCCACAGTGCGGCGGACCTACGAAGAAGCAGCTCGTCTGGCGGAGCGCGAAACCCTGAGTTATGAACGTTACCTGCTGGATCTGGTCACTCGCGAAAGTCAAGATCGCCAGCAGAAGCGCATCCAACGGTTGCTGCGTCAGTCGCGCATTCCGGCAGAGAAAGCCTTAGCCAACTTCAACCTGAAACGGCTGCCCCCAAAGGTGGCGATCTTAACCAAGTCGCTCATCGAAGGGGAAGTGCTGGACCGGCGTGAAAACGTCTTGGCGTTCGGGAATCCCGGCAGCGGCAAGACTCATCTTCTCTGTGCCATCGGCCAGGAACTGATTGCTCGCGGCCGGCGCATGTACTTCACCACCTCGGCGCTTCTGGTGCAGGATCTATTGGTTGCCAAACGCGACCTCAAGCTTAGCCGCTTCCTCAAGAAGCTGGCGCACTTCGAAGGCCTGATCATTGATGATCTCGGCTACGTGCAACAGAGTCGGGAAGAGATGGAGGTGCTGTTCACTCTACTGGCCGAACGTTACGAGCGTGGCAGCGTCTTCATCTCCAGCAATCTGCCGTTCTCGAAGTGGGAAGGGATCTTCAAAGATCCGATGACCACGGCGGCCGCGATTGACCGCCTCGTTCATCATTGCGTCATCCTCGAGCTCAACATCCCGAGCTACCGAGTCGAACAGGCCAAGAAGGCCAAAGAAGAATCGTAAACAACCCAAGATGGCCCTGGAAATGACGGCCTGATGGAAAGCAAAAACCGCTTCCCACAGCCCTTGGAAAACGCTCGCGCGTTTTCTCACATTCCCACCGCCCGACCACGACTATGCTCGCTCAAAAAAAAGGGAAAAATAGTTGACCGCGAACGGGAAAAATAGTTGACTCTGATCATCGCCTCTTCCAAACGTGCTTGCTCCAGATTAGCGGCTTTGATCAGGTCCCTCAAATTGTGTGTATAACTCGCGTCCACACTCTTCTTGTCTGGAAACTCGTAACGCTGTGTTCTCTTTGCAATGCATGCCTTTAGGGCGCACTCGACTGCGTAGCCCGCCAGGTAATAGGCGCCCTCGGGAAGGCCAGCGGCCAATAGCGAATTCGCTTCCGCAAGTCTAGTACGGGCAAGGTACTGCAGGTCCTTCGGTTCACGCCACCTATGCTAACCAACGCACACGCGTGAATCGGCGCTTAGCTCGGCAGATAAGCTGTCCCTTACAGTCGTACCCGCTCATAGCGTTGAGCAGATTGTTGGCCATCCAAAAGTTGAATACCATACAGCGCCACCGGAAACTAGGCTGCGCAAGCGGCAGGCATTTGCCAACCTGTGCCGAAGAAGGTCGCCTCTACGAGCGCCCCATCTGTGAGCGCGTGTTCTTGCTCGCTTGAAAGGTGAGTTCGGCGAAGCCAAGCCCGGCGGTGGGCCATTCACGCGCCTGCGAAATATTTCTTATCCTTCATTCCACACACTTTAACTCCAACTCTTCAACGTCCAAAGTTCGTTTCCCGACTCTCGCGTGCTACTGTCCGGATGCCCATGCGATTCACTCCCCAACAGACCGCTCTCATCGAGGCCACTGAACGTGCCAGCGAACAGCGTCGCGCTGAGATCAACCGCCTGAACGCCCAGCACAGTACTGGGCCTGTCACGCACAACGGGAAAGCCATTTCCTCCTTGAACGCCGTCAAAACGGGCTTAACGGGCCGCACCGTGCTGCTCCACTCAGACGACGCCGCCGTCTATCAGAACCACCTCGCCGCTTACCAAAACGAATACCGGCCCGTCGGACTCCGCGAGCAGGAGCTCGTCCAGTCTCTCGCCGACACGCAATGGCGTTTGCAGCGCATCCCCGGTCTCGAGATGGCCATCTACGCCCAGGGCCGCGCCGAAAACCAGGACTACGTCGACCAGCACCCCACCACCGGCGCGAGCCTGATCGAGCTCGGCACCTTCCTCAAATACGAAAAGCAGCTCAAGAACCTGCAGCTCCAGGAATCGCGTCTCCAGCGCCGCTACGAAAAGGAAATGGCCGAACTCCGCAGCCTGCAAAAGGAACGCAAGGCAGCCGAGCAAGCGCAAAAACCGCAGCCCAAACCCGTCACCGTTAGCGCCCCGAACGAAAATGGCTTCGTTTTTTCACATTCTGAAAATCAACGGACCGCCTCTCGTGCAACACCAGCAGTCGCATCTTTGGAGGGCGGGTTTCAACCCGCGCAGGGCCTTTAGCTCTGCTCTTCAGCACGAAAACTCCGTCACGCGCAGCGCCGCAAGCGAATTTGGCTTCGTCTTTCAACTGCGCAGTCAGTCAAGGCAAGTAGGATGGTTAGTTTGCCCACTCGACGGAAGTTGGATTTCGTCTACTTTGACGCGGGCGGCGGACACCGCAGTGCCGCTTTAGCTTTGCAATCGGTAATTGCCGTTTCCGAGTATGACTGGCAGGTACGGCTGGTCAATTTGCAGGAGGTTTTGGACCCGCTCGATATTTTCCGCAAAGTGACTGGTCGCCGGCTGCAGGACATCTACAATCTCGCGCTGGCAAAGGGTTGGACGTTCGGGTCGAGTTACCTGCTTCCTTGCATGCATGGCGTCATCCGGCTCTATCATGCCGCGCAAGTCAAGTTGCTGAGCAAATTCTGGCAAGAGCAAAGCCCGGATATGGTGGTCTCGCTCGTGCCAAATTTCAACCGGGCCTTATTCCAGAGTCTTGCACGCGCTCTGCCCAGCGTGCCGTTCGTTACAATTTTAACCGATCTGGCGGACTACCCGCCTCACTTCTGGATGGAACGGCAGCCGCAGTATCTGATTTGTGGAACAGCTCGGGCAGTGTCTCAAGCAAGAGCGTTAGGTTACGGCGACGGGCAGGTGTTCGAGACCAGCGGGATGATCTTGCGGCCGGAATTCTACTCAACGCCTAGCGTGAATAGAGGCGAGGCGCGAAAGAAGCTCGGGCTTGATCCGGATCTGCCGACCGGGCTGGTGCTGTTCGGCAGCGAAGGCTCGAACGCGATGCTTTCTATCGCCCGGCAATTGGGCAATAGCGCTTCAGATCTGCAGTTGATTCTGGTCTGCGGGCGCAATCGATCGCTCCAGGAACGGCTGAAACGCCTTAAGAGCAGGAACGCAATGTTGATCGCAGGTTTCACGAAGGAAATCCCACACTATATGCACCTGGCGGACTTCTTCGTGGGGAAACCGGGCCCGGGGAGCATTTCAGAAGCGCTCCAAATGGGTTTGCCTGTGATTTTGGAGCGGAATGCCTGGACGCTGCCACAGGAGCGCTACAACGCGGAGTGGGTCGTTGAGCGGGGCGTTGGGGTGGTGCTCCACAATTTTCGTGGGATCGACCGGACCGTGCGGGAATTGCTGGCATCGAGAAAGCTGATCGAAATGAAGAAGCGGGCGGCGGCGATAAACAACCGGGCCGTGTTTGAGATTCCGGCGATTCTGGAAGGGATATTTGCGGCAGTCAGCTAGCAGAGTGGCTTGATATACTGGGCTCTTGTGTGTCTAAAGGCTGACCGCGCCGGCGCTTTACGGGCCGGTAATCTGGCGGGTGCTTATGTTTATTAGCCTCGGGGAATTAGAGCAAAGAACGGTTCGCTTCGAGGTTGACATTCCGTCCGGCCACCTGGATCTCGACAGCAAGGTTAAGCAATCTTCGAATCTCCACGCGAAGGGAACCGCTCAACTGCTGAACGCCTCCTTGGGCGAGATCCGCATGCTGGGAGATCTGCGCGTGGACGTCAACGGCACATGCGATTGTTGTACGGAAGCAGCAGCATACTCGATAGAGAATCACTTCGACTTGGTTTACATACCGACCGATTACGCTAACTCGGGAGGGGAAGATGAAGTCGATGAGGCGGCGATCGAGGTGGGTTACTACGAGGGGAACGGGCTCGAGCTGAACGATGTGCTGCGCGAGGTGGTGTTGCTGGCGTTGCCTATGCGGCTGGTCTGTAGCGAGGACTGTAAGGGGATCTGCCCGGTATGCGGGCAGAACCGGAATCAGATCGAGTGCGGGTGCCGGGTGGAGACGGCAGACGACCGCTGGAGCAAGTTGAAGATGCTGCGAGCCGAATTAGGGCCACATTAAAAGTTACGAGCCGGGAATTTTTCAAAGAGAGATCAAGACTAATGCCGAATCCGAAACGCCGCCATTCTAAACGCCGGACTTCTACGCGCCGCGCGCATGACGCTCTGCCCATTCCGCAACTCACCGAGTGCCCGAACTGCCACGAGAAGATTCGCGCGCATCGTGCTTGTCCACATTGCGGCAAATATAAGGGCCGCGAAGTGATCGAAGTTGTCGAAGCCTAAGCGCCCAATCGTAGCTGGCCGGTAGTCATCGCGGAACTACATCTAAAATTACATGGTGACCATAGCCCTTGACGCAATGGGCGGCGATCAGTTTCCAAGGCCCGAGGTGGGGGGAGCGATCCAAGCGGCCAAGAATCTGAACGTAAAGCTGATTCTAGTCGGGCGTGAAGAGGTGGTCCGCAAAGAGCTCGACCGCCATTCGGGCTGGAAGAAGCTGCCTATAGAAATTCGGCACGCACGAGACCAGATCTCGATGGACGACAGCGCCGGCAAGGCAATCCGGACCAAGAAAGAGAGTTCCATTCGAGTTGCCTGCCGCCTGGTGCGTGACGGAGTAGCCGGGGGCGTGGTTTCGGCGGGTAACACCGGCGCGGTTATGGCAACGTCAAAAATGGTGCAAGGCATGTTGCCGGGAGTAGACCGCCCCGCCCTGGCCACTGCCTTCCCGACGATCAGCGGCAAATCGGCCGTGATGCTCGACGTTGGCGCAAACGTAGACTGCACGCCGAAGATGCTTGCACAGTTTGCCGTGATGGGTAATGCCTACTCGCGGATCATCTTTCGCAACTCGAAACCGCGAGTAGGGCTGTTGTCGATTGGCGAAGAAGAGCACAAGGGCAACGCTCTGACACACGAAGCCCGCCCAATTCTTAAGAGTTTGAAGAGTGTCAACTTCATCGGTAACGTGGAGGGACGCGACCTCTACACCGGCAAAGCGGACGTGATTGTCTGCGACGGTTTCGTCGGTAATGTCGCATTGAAGGTGAGCGAAGGCTTGGTCGAGGTTATCGGGCAGATCTTAAAGCAGTCGCTGACCGCGACTACCACGCGCAAGCTGGGCGCTTATCTGGCGCAAGGCGCTTTCAAGGAGTTCAAGAAGCGCGTGGACGTGGACGAGTTCGGTGGGGCTCCTTTGCTCGGTCTTAACGGGCTCTGCGTGATTTGCCATGGCCGATCAAATGCTAAAGCGATCATGAACGCGATTCGGGTAGCGAAGGAGTTTGCCGAAGGTAAAATCGACGAGCGCATCGCCACAGAGCTGGATGGCTGGGCGGCGACCGCGTAGCGTCAATGCTGTTCACACTGACAATACCGTACGAATTTTGAGCAGATGATCGATTCCGCCGTCTCCAAATCGAAGAAGCCACAGCGCGGGTAAGGCTTGACCGGGCGAAGCCTAACAGGGTGCAAACCCCTGCCTGGTTTAAGTCCGCGTGTTACGCTTCTGAGTAATTGCCTGGCCATGGTGAGCATTTTGTGCATGCGGATGTGGCGGAATTGGCAGACGCACTGGATTTAGGTTCCAGCGCTCGCAAGGGCGTGGGAGTTCAAGTCTCCCCATCCGCACCAAGATTCGAAATGCGACCCACCAGGACCGAAACCGTCCGTACCGGGAAGGTAGGTGAGCTCAAACCGGGGATCAAGCGATAACCAAAATACCGGGGCAGATTTCCCTGAGAGCATTATCACCCGGACAACACGCTTATCGTGTATGTTCAAATACTCAACAATTTCCCTGAAACCAATACTGCTCGGATTTCTTCCCGCATTCGCTCTCTGGAGCCTGGTGATTCCCGTCGCTCTTAGAATCAACTAGCCTTGTGAGGCGTTGTCTTGATTCCGGACCTGTCGTAGTTCAGGGATAAAGGGGGGCAGCGCGTCCCAAGTATGACGCGCTGCCTATCGACGCTATGAGCGGGTTATCCTCGCAGACCAAGTAGCAAGCCTCCGTAATTCGCTACTGGATTTGACGAGCGACCTTATAAGAGCACTTTTCGAACCTCCGTCTATAAACCTGCCAAGTCATTGAAAACACGTGCGGTCCCAACGGCTCGCAAATCTGCTGATAGGACGAAAGGATAATTTCGCCCCTCCTAACGGTTAAAGTGGATAACAACACATCGGGGACCCGCATAGCGAGCTTCAATTAGGGAGAAGACAGATGGCGTTGACAATCGGAACACGCATGGAAGAAGAAATCGCGATTCTTGAGTTAGAAGGCTCCCTAACGCTCGGACCATCGCTCGTTTCGCTGCGCAACGCGGCTCGCGAGGTCTTGGCGAAGCCCAAGCTCTCTGGCATCATTCTGGACGTTCAACGAATCACGTCAGTCGACAGCTCGGGCCTGGGAGAACTGACGATCGTGTATAGCTCTGCCAGCCGGCATAGCTGCCCGATGCGGCTGATCGGAGTAACCTCTAATCTCCAAAAGATGCTGCAGATGACTCACCTGGATGCCGTGCTCGAATCGGCGGAAGAGCTCGGAACTGCTAAGCAGCAATTACGAACTGCGCAGCTAGCGCGGTAATTACCCCCAGTAGCGGGAATAGAACACGCGCTGGATAAGCTGAAGGCTGCATCAGCTATGAACATTCACGGTAAGAACATTTTCGAAAAAGAGCTACCGGGCGGTGAAAGAGAAACGTTTCGAGGGTACAATCCCCGGCAGGGCGCGGCGAGTGGCGAGGTGTATCGGGTGGCGAGCGAGGCAGAGATCAACCGCGCCGGGGAGCTTGCCGCAGAGGCAGCGACAAAGCTGATGGACTCGAGCGCGGAGGAAATCGCAGCTTTTCTCGACACGATAAGGGAAGAGATTTTGGCGCTTGGCGAGGGGCTGGTAGCGAAGGCAGACGAAGAGAGCGCATTGGGTTTGGACCGGTTGCGGGGAGAGCGCGACCGAACGGTGAATCAGATCAGGATGTTCGCGGATCTAGTGCGGGAAGGTTCCTGGGTGGATGCGCGGATCGATAGGGCGCAGCCCGATCGCAAGCCGGTTCCGAAGCCCGATGTGCGGCGGATGCTGCAGCCGCTCGGGCCGGTGGCGGTATTCGGAGCAAGTAATTTCCCGCTGGCGTTTTCGGTTGCGGGGGGCGATACGGCATCTGCTTTTGCGGCTCGGAATTCGGTGATCGTCAAAGCGCATCCTGCGCACCCGGGGACGTCGGAATTGGTGGCCGGCGCGATCGCAAGGGCGGTTCAGAAGAGGTCGCTGCCTGAGGGGACATTCGCGCTGTTACACGGGTTGAAGCCCGAGGTGAGCACGGCGCTGGTGACCCATCCGCATATAAAGGCGGTGGCGTTCACGGGTTCGCAGCGAGCCGGACGCGCGCTCTACGATGCAGCTGCGCAGCGTTCTGAACCGATCCCAGTCTTTTCGGAAATGGAAAGCGTGAATCCGGTGTTTCTGCTGCCGAGCGTGCTGAAAGATGATGCGGAGGCGAAGGCGGAAGGGCTCTATCGATCGGTCACGCTGGGGGTGGGGCAGTTCTGCACGTGTCCCGGGCTGGTGTTTGCCGTAGAAGGTGAAGGATTGCAACGGTTCGTAGATCAGCTGTTCAAGCAAGTGGAACAGGGTGCTCCGGGAAGCATGTTGAACTCAGTGATCGCGAACGGGTTCGGGAGCGAGTTCCAGACGGCGGCCAGCATTCCGGGAGTGAAAGCCGCAGTCTCTGCGCGCGCGAGCGACCCGCGCAAGACGGAAGGACGGCCGGGCGTGCTCACAACAAATGCGGAGACGTGGTTGAAGCACAAGGAGCTTCATAAAGAGATCTTCGGGCCGGCGACGGTGGTGGTGCGGTGCGCCTCCGAATCCGAAGTGCTCGAATGCGCCAGAGCGCTCGAGGGGACGCTAACGGCGACGCTTCACGGCACTCCGGAAGAGATCGAGAGGAGCCGTGAGCTGGTTGCGGTGCTGAATAGGAAGGCTGGAAGACTGATTTCTAATGCCTATCCCACAGGTGTCGAGATCGGCTTTGCAATGCAGCATGGCGGCCCTTACCCGGCGTCAACCGACCCGCGCTTCACCTCCGTTGGAGCAGCAGCCATCTACCGCTTTGCGCGGCCGCTTTGTTTCCAGAATTTTCCTGATCGAGCGCTGCCGCCGGAACTGCAGAATGCGAACCCGCGTGGCATCTGGAGGATGATCGACGGGCGCTTTACGAAAGACGCAGTATCCCAATAAAGTGGCAATCCAACCCCACAAGTTGAGTATCGAGATCCCGGTTGATGAGGACAAGTGCAACGTGAAATGCGGTGGCAAGAAGGTTTCGCTTACTAACTTGCAAAAAGTCTTCTGGCCGGAGCTTGGCAAAACGAAACGCGATTTGCTCCTCTATTACGGCGAGATAGCGGCGGCGCTGATTCCGCACTTGAAAGAACGAGCCATGGTGATGAAGAGATACCCGAATGGGATCGAAGGCAAGTTCTTTTTTATGAAGCGGACGCCGGAATACAAGCCTGAGTGGCTCGAGACTTGTTCCATCGAGCACGGCTCAGGGAGCGTTATCGACTTTCCCATTGTGCAGGATCTCGCCTCCCTACTCTGGATTGTCAATCTTGGTTGCATCGACCTGAATCCGTGGTATGCGCGCTGCGATGATGTGAACCGGCCCGACTTTCTGCACTTCGACCTCGATCCGGTAGCGCCGGCTGGATTTGCGGAAGTGAGGCGAGCAGCGCTGCTGGTGCGAGCCTATTTGAAAGAGCGGCGCGTATCGAGTTATGCGAAGACGACCGGTTCGCGCGGCATTCACATCTACGTGGCGATCGAGCGTGGCCCCTTACAGAAAGAGGTGTGGCGCGTGGCGAAAGCAATTGCGGTCGAACTGGCGAAGCAGTATCCGACCGAGATCACATCTGAATACCGCATCGCCCAGCGGCCAGCCGGACGCGTGTTGGTCGATTATAACCAGAATGCCTGGGGGCGTACGCTGGCCTCCGTGTATTCGGTCCGGCCTAAACCAGAGGCGACGGTTTCAGCCCCAGTCTCCTGGGAAGAAGTGGAGTCGGGCATCGACGCGGCGAATCTGAACATGAATACGGTACCGGAACGAGTCAGGGAGCATGGAGACATGTTCAAAGCAGTGTTGCAGAAGCAAGGACGATGCCGCTTGGAGATGCTGCAATGAGTCTTCCTCTCGAGCTTACGTTCGCGCCGATGGAAGCGGACGTCGCAAAGGCCATCCCGACCGGTGATGAATGGGAATATGAACCGAAGTGGGATGGCTTTCGATGCCTGAGTTTTCGTGATGAACAGGCGGTAGACATCATGTCGAAGTCCAGCCAGCCACTCGCGCGCTATTTCCCCGAGATTGCGGAAGCACTGCTCAAGCTGAAAGCGAGAAAGTTCGTGCTGGACGGCGAGATTATTGTGACCGAGAAGCGCAGCTTGGATTTCGACGCGCTCCTACAGCGGATTCATCCTGCCGAGAGCCGCATCAAAAAGCTCGCCAAAGAGACGCCGGCGACGCTGGTCTTTTTCGATCTGCTGGTGAACGAGAAAGGCGAAGACTTCACCGGTCGAGTACTGGAAGAGCGGCGTGAAGAGCTGGAGCACTTTGCCGGCAAATACCTGCACGGCAGCGAGCGCATCCGGCTCTCGCCACGCACACAGGATTTCGAAACAGCCAAGGCTTGGTTTCATCGCATGGCAGGGCCGCTCGATGGCGTGATCGCGAAGCGAGTCGACCGGTCGTACGCTTCAGGCGAGCGAAACTCGATGGTGAAGATCAAGAACCTGCGCACAGCCGATTGCGTGATCGGAGGGTTCCGGTACGCATCCAAGGAAAAGCAGGTTGGATCGCTGCTGTTGGGCTTGTACGATGACGCTGGGCTGCTGGACCACGTCGGCTTCTGCTCGGGATTGGCGACTGCTGAGAAACCGGAATTGACCAAAAAACTCGAGGCGTTGATCGCGCCGCCTGGATTCACTGGCACTGCGCCTGGCGGCCCGAGCCGCTGGAGCACTGAGCGCAGTACGGAATGGCAACCGCTTGCGCCGAAGCTGGTGATCGAGATTCAATACGATCATTTTTCGGGCCAGCGCTTCCGGCATGGAACCAAGCTGCTGCATTGGCGTCCGGACAAGCGTCCGCAGGATTGCAAAATAAGCCAGGTAAAGCGTGAGAGCGATTCGCCATTGACGTTGCTCGAGTAGCAATCTGGCTCAGGCGCGACTGACCGCAATTCGGACCAGGCCGGACATTCTGGGCCGCGAGATACACTAGCGATTGGCGCGCGCAGCCAGGGAGCTGCAGGAGCGCCGCAATCCATATGAAAATACACGAGTATCAGGCAAAGGCGATCCTCGCTAAATACGATGTTCCTGTGCCGCGTGGCGAAGTCGCCTACACGGTGGAGGAAGCGGAAGCGGCAGCCAAGAAGCTCGGCGGCAGCGTGGTGGTGAAAGCGCAGATTCATGCCGGAGGCCGTGGCAAGGGCGGTGGCGTAAAGATCGCAAAGGGTGCCGCGGAAGCCGCTGACATCGCGAAAAAGATGCTCGGCATGACGCTGGTTACTCATCAGACAGGTCCCGAAGGCCGCGTGGTGCAGCGTCTGTTGATTGAAGAGACCTTGCCCATTGAACGCGAGCTTTACCTCGGACTGGTGCTCGATCGGGCCTTGGGTGAGACGGTTTTCATGGCCTCGAAGGCGGGCGGCATGGAGATAGAAGAGGTCGCGGAAAAAACGCCAGAACTTATTATGCGAGAGCCGCTGATCCCGGGACAAGCGTTGCAGCCATTTCAGGCGCGCAAACTTTCCTTCGGGATGGGAATTCCCGCCACGAGCGCAAACGCGGCAGCCGCAGCTATGATCGCGCTCTCGAAAGCCTATCTCGCTATAGACGGCTCGCTCGCAGAGATCAATCCGTTCATCTTGACGAAAGACGGCAAGGTATACGCGCTCGACGCCAAAATCAACCTCGATGACAATGCGCTTTACCGGCACAAGGATCTGCTCGAACTGCGCGATTTGAACGAGGAAGATCCCCTCGAAGTAGAGGCTTCGCGTTTCGGCTTGAATTACATCAAACTTGACGGCACGATCGCCTGCATGGTGAACGGCGCGGGCCTTGCCATGGCGACCATGGACATCATTAAGTACGCGGGAGGAAAGCCGGCCAACTTTCTCGACGTAGGGGGCGGTGCAAATGCGGAGCAGATCAAGAATGCATTCCGCATTCTGCTATCGGACCGCAGCGTGAAGGCCGTTCTGATCAACATCTTTGGCGGAATTTTAAGGTGCGACACGCTGGCGACGGGCGTGGTCTCGGCGGCGCGAGAGCTTGAGATCAAGATACCGATCGTGGTCCGGATGGAAGGCACAAACGTCGAACTAGGGCAAAAGATTTTGACCGAATCTGGATTCAACTTCACAGTTGCAGACGGGATGAAAGATGCCGCAGAGAAAGTGGTGAGGCTGGCCCAATGAGTGTACTGATCGACGAAAACACAAGAGTTCTATTTCAGGGGTTTACCGGGCGCGAAGGCTCCTTTCACGCGGAGCAGGCGATCAATTACGGCACCAAGGTGGTCGGAGGGACTACGCCGGGCAAAGGCGGCCAGAAGCATCTTGATCGGCCGGTGTTCAACAGCGTAGAAGAAGCGATCGCAGCCACTGGCGCGAATGCATCAGTGATTTTCGTGCCGCCGCCGTTTGCCGCCGACGCCATCATGGAAGCTGCGGACGCGGGATTACCGCTCGTGGTCTGTATTACTGAAGGCATCCCGGTGGAAGATATGGAGCGGGTCTGGGCTTATCTGAAAACGAAGCCAGCAACGCGGCTCGTGGGACCAAATTGTCCCGGCGTGATTACGCCGGGCAAGTGCAAGATCGGCATCATGCCGGGACACATTCACCTGCCCGGTAGCGTCGGGATTGTGTCGCGTTCCGGCACGCTGACCTACGAGGCAGTCGGGCAGTTGACCAAACTGGGTATCGGTCAATCTACTTGCATAGGGATCGGCGGCGATCCGATAATCGGAACGAGTTTCACTGATGCGATCCGGCTTTTCAACGAAGATCCGGACACACACGCGATCATCATGATTGGTGAAATCGGCGGCAGTGCGGAGGAGACCGCCGCAGCCTACGTCAAGGAGCACGTTAGGAAGCCGGTGGTGGGTTTCATCGCGGGTCAGACCGCGCCTCCCGGACGCCGCATGGGTCATGCGGGAGCGATCATCTCGGGCGGCTCGGGCAAAGCGGAAGATAAGCTGGCCGCCATGGCAGACGCAGGGATCGTCGTTTGCCCGACACCCGCGGTTATGGGCGAGATGATGCAGCAGGCGTTGAAGGCGAGTTAAGAAAAAGGAAAAGTTGATGGGATTGGAACGTACATTCGGAATGATCAAGCCGGATGCCGTGAAGAAGGGCCACGTGGGCGCGATCTTGGCTCTGATCGAACAGCACGGCTTTCGCATTGTGGGCTTGAAAACTCACCGCATCTCGAAGCATGAAGCAGAAGCGTTTTACGGGGTGCACAAAGAACGACCGTTCTTTGGCGGGCTGGTTACGTTTATGACGGAAGGACCGGCAATCCTGATGGTACTCGAACGTGAGGATGCGATCAGCAAGTGGCGCGACGTGATGGGCGCGACTAATCCTGCAAATGCGGCGGAAGGAACCATCCGCCAGAGGTTTGCGGAAAATATCGAACGAAACTCCGTTCACGGATCCGATGCCGCGGAGACTGCCTCGCTAGAGATTCCATTTTTCTTCAGTACGGCAGAATTGATTTAATTGCGATTGCTCGGCCGCGATGAGGTGACGGCCGGGAAAATGTAGCTCCGCATCTGCCCGGCCACCCTATTCTGACTCCGTTTGGGATCTGGATTTTAGGAACCGTCTCGATCCCGTTTTGTATCGGGTCGCCTGGTCGAGATATGCGTCACGAACTGCCCGTCGACAACCATGCTGGGCTCTCGCTGCGCAGTGGCGATTTCGGTTGCGATCTTGATCCCGTCGCAAACCTCAGCTTTCGTGATGACGAAATCCAAAGTCGCCAGCTCCGTTCCGCCGCCGGGGAGCAGCACTGTGAAGTAAATGGTGCCCGTCCCATCAGCGTTCACCGTGTAAGGGCCAGCAAAGCTTATGCTCACGATTACCCTTTCAGTTCCGGCTCCGGGTAGATTCACCCTCGCGCTCCCTTTGATCTTCCCGTGACCATCGGCGGTGTAGGTGCCAATGAGGCGAGCCACATTCGCGCCGTAAGTGCCGATGACAGCGTAATCGCCTTCGTAGCTAGCCAAACTGTAGGCTCCCGATGTCTCGTTCGCCTCCTGGGCGATAATGGCAGGCGGAAGTGCAATAGCAAAGCTCGCTAGTATGCAGCCTAAAACAGAAATCAAGTGTCTTCGGGTGTTCATAGATCCTCTTTCCATTCGCGTTATTCGATCATTCAAAAGGCAGCTTTATGTTGCCCTCAACTCGGTAAGCGGAATCCAGTCAGAAAACCGGAAGCGGAGGGGATAGAATTCTGTAAGCGCCAGGGGGCGACTGGAAGAGAGTTGAATGGACGCTCTCCAAGACGAAGAAATCACACGCTTGCTTCGGGCATGGGGAGATGGCGAGGAATCGGCTCTCGGCAAACTCATTCCTTTGATTCACGGTGACTTGCACCGTCTGGCGCGACGCTACATGCGGCGCGAGCAGGCGGGCCATACTCTACAGACAACCGCTTTGGTCAACGAAGCATATTTGCGCCTGATAAAGACGCGAGCCCCGGAGTGGCAAGATCGCGTTCATTTTTTCGCGGTATCGGCTCGAATTATGCGGCGCATTCTGGTCGACTTAGCGCGCGCGAAGTACAACCATAAGCGCGGCGGCGCTGAACAGCGACTTGCCTTAGATGAGGCAGCGATTATCTCTCCGCAGCGGAGCCCGGAACTGTTGGCGCTTGATGAAGCGCTGGACCGACTCGCCGCGCTGAGCGCTCGAGGAGCCCGAGTCGTCGAACTGCGCTATTTCGGAGGATTAAGCGAAACAGAAATTGCGCAGGTGTTGAAAGTTTCGACAAGAACCGTCCGGCAGGATTGGAGCTTGGCCCGAGTTTGGCTCTACCGCGAATTGCGCAGCAGCGGAGTGCAGGGGTGACACCTGAGCATTGGGCGCTCGTCGGGCAGATATATCAGGCTTCGCTTGAGCGGAGCGCTGTTGAACGCGCCTCGTTTGTCAGCAACGCATGCGGCGGAAATGAACTACTGCGACGGGAGGTCGAGTCGTTGCTGATCGCGGAACAAGAGGCGGGTGACTTCCTTGAGGGGGATGCGGCGCAGGAATTTGAGGAATTATCGGTTGCCGAGTCTCCATCGCTGGCGGGCAAAAAGCTGCACCATTATGAGCTTCTGTCGCGACTCGGGACCGGAGGCATGGGCGAGGTTTATTGCGCCCACGACACGAAGTTAAGACGCGAGGCAGCGGTCAAGATTTTGCCATCTGCGCTTGCCAGGGACGCGGATCGGCGGCGGCGCTTCGAGCAGGAGGCGCATGCAGCTTCGGCGCTAAACCACCCCAACATTGTGACGATCTATGAAACCGGGGAAACGGAATACGGCCGTTATCTCGCAATGGAACTGGTGCAAGGCGAAACTTTGCGCGGGGTCATTCGTCTTCGGCCTCCGCTCGACCGTGTGATTCTAATCTGCACTCAAGTGGCACAGGCCTTGAAGGTGGCGCATGCGGCCAATATCGTTCACCGGGATATCAAGCCCGAGAACCTCATGGTGCGCGAGGACGGCTATGTGAAAGTGCTCGACTTTGGACTGGCCCGTTTACTTCCCCCAATGGCGGAAGCCGCGACCAAAGCGCGGAACGGCGGATCCGCGGGCGAGTTAGAGTCAGCGATTACTGAGCCAGGCATGGCGATTGGAACGATTCGCTATATGTCGCCGGAACAAGCGCAAGGTAAACAGGTTACTGGCGCGAGTGACATCTTTTCGCTCGGAGTGGTGATGTACGAGCTCGGCACAGGGCAACATCCTTTTCGAGCGGAGACAGAATTCGGAGCTCTTGATGCGATTCTTTCGCAGGCAGCCCTTCCTCCTTCAAGGATCAATGCCGCAATTCCGGCCGCTTGGGAACAGTTAGTGCTTTGGATGCTCGATAAGCAGGCTACGTGCAGGCCCTCGGCCGCAGAAGTGGAACAGGCTCTGGTTGAAATCGCTTCCACAAGCAAGTCCGGAATCAATGAAACTTTATTCCTGGCCCCCAAGCGTAGTGTTGGACGAGCGCGCGAACGGAAACAACTGAGTGCATTTTGGGATTTCGCGGAAGCCGCACACGGACTGCTGTGTTGTGTTTCAGGAGAACCAGGAATTGGAAAAACGACCCTGGTGGAGGACTTTTTATCGGAGCTGGGTACGAGCGGGCATCCTATGATCGCGCGAGGGCGCTGTTCGGAGCGCCTGGCGGGCACAGACGCTTACTCGCCCTTTAAAGAGGCTTTAGACGCCCTCCAGCACAGCTCCAGCAGTGCGGCGCAAACCATGCGGCGACTGGCTCCAACCTGGTACAGCCAAGTTGGGTCCGACGCCTCGAATGGATCGCCGCCAGAGCGCGCGTACTCGCAAGAGCGCATCAAGCGCGAACTTGGCGCCTTCCTACAGGAGCTCACGCGACGCCAGACGGTCGTCCTTTTGCTGGAAGATCTGCACTGGGCCGATCTCTCGACCCTCGATTTACTCGCGTTCCTGGCAGACCGCATTGCAGGTTTACGCCTACTGATCATCATCACGTATCGGCCATCGGATTTGCTGCTTGCGAAGCATCCTTTTCTGAAACTAAAGCAGGACTTGCAGGCGCGAGGGATTGCTCACGAGATAAAACTCGATTTCCTCAGCCGGGAGGAAGTCGGACAGTACGTTGCTTTGGAATTTCCGCAACATCGCTTGCCGCGCGAGGTGACAGAGATGATTCACGCGAAAACTGAAGGTAACCCGCTCTTCATGACCGATCTCTTGCGCTATTTCCGGGACCGGCAAATCATTGCACAGGAAGGCGGCCGATGGGTACTGGCCCAGCCCCTGCCGGAGATCGAGCGCGACTTGCCTGAGTCGATGCGGGCCATGATCGAACGGATGATTGGTCAGTTAGATCAGGATGATCGCCTGCTCTTGGTTGCGGCAAGCGTGCAAGGTCACGAGTTTGATTCTGCTGTTCTAGCGCGTGCACTAGGGACAGAAGACTCGATTGTTGAGGAACGGTTACAGGCGCTTGAAAGAGTATACGAGCTCGCGAGACTTATCGAAGAACGCGAGTTCCCGACCAAAACCCTTACGCTACGCTATCGGTTCACGCATCTCCTTTACCAGAACGCCCTCTACGCCACGCTTCGTCCGGCCCGACGGATCGCCCTGAGCAATGCGGTAGCAGAGGCGCTGCTTACCTTGTATGGCGAACAAAGCGGTACGATCGCACCGGATCTGGCGCGATTGTTCGAAGCCGGCCGCAATTTCGTACGTGCGGCGGAATATTACCTGGTTGCGTCGAGAAACGCCGGCCGGATCTTTGCAGCAAGTGAAACGGCGGCACTGGCGCGGCAAGGCCTGTCGGTGATCCAATCGGCCCCGCAAACACGCGAGCGCAATGAAATCGAGTTCTCGCTGCAACTCGCGTTAGGAAACGCTCTGCTGGTTGTTCTGGGCTATGGCGCTCCGGAAGTAAAGGAGGTCTACCAGCGAGCTCATGATTTTTGCCGTCAAGTGGGTGAACCCGCGCAATTGCTGCCCATTCTGTATGGCTTGTGGATTTCTCATCTGATCCGTGGCGAGATCGACCAGGCGCTAGCATTCGGGGAAGACTTTCTAAATCTCGCGCGGCAAGTTCAATCGCCGGCTAGAGTTGTTGGCGAACGGACCATAGGCTGCCCTCTCTTCTATTTAGGACAGCTAGCGCAAGCGCGCCCTTACTTCGAGCGGGCGATTTCCATGTACGATCCCGCACAACACCGCGCCCTTGCGTGGCTCTACGGACAGGAGCCTGGTATGACAGCGCGCTCTTATCTCGCCTGGACGATGTGGCTGCTCGGCTATCCCGATCGGGCAGCAGAGCACAATCGAGAATCGCTGAAACTAGCGCGGGAGGTGGATCATGCTCTCAGCCTGGGCCACGCGCTCTACTTTGCTGCCGTTCACGCTTACCTGCGCCGGGAGTGGGAAGCGTTGCGTGACTTGGCCAATGAGTTGGTGCTTATGGGTAAAGAGCGGAAATTAGCGTTCTGGCTGCCGGCCGGAAGGATTCTGAGCGGCCTCATGATTGCGAGAGACGGTGATGGCCTGACGGGAATCGAAGAGATGCGCTGCGGGATCGAAACTTTGTTAGCCAACAATACCGCCATATGCCTGACCGCGGTTTATCGTCTTTTGGCTGAGGGATGTGCACAAGTAGGACGGCCTTTGGAAGCACTCGCCGCGATCAAGACAGCGCTCAATTTGGCTCAGCGAACTCGAGAGTGTTTCTTCGAGCCTGAGCTTCGTCGTTTCCAAGGCGAACTCCTGCTGCAGCGAGGTGATTGCGGTGCGGAGAGTAAAGCCGAAGAGTGTTTCCGGCGAGCCATAGAGATGGCACGACAACAAAGCGCAAAGTCCTGGGAACTACGAGCCAGCGCAAGCTTGAGCCGCCTTTGGCTGCAGCAAGGTAAGCAAAGTGAAGCTCTCGAAGTACTAGCTCCCATATGCAGCTGGTTCGCCGAAGTGCGCGATACCGCTGATCTCAAAGAGGCTCGCGAGCTGCTTCAGGAGCTCACAACTTAAAAACGGAATGCGGTGCCTCTATTGATGCACCGCCCTCGTGCGTTGGCGCGGTCGATTGGCTTACCGACGACCGCTAACTCAGGAAAACTACGCCACTTTGGCTTCAAACGACGGAACCTCTAACGCGTTGGCCAGAGCCTTTTTTGTTTTCTCAGCTAAATTGCGAAGCCGGGCGTGTTTTGGACGGCTCAAACGACGCTCTACGCTGCGGCGGGCTCGCAACAAACGAATTCGGACAGCAGTTTCAGACCACCCATGCTGGCGCGCGATTTCCTGCACCTTATAGCCTTCAATGTAATGCCCTTCAAGCACCACACGGTCGTTAGGTTTGCACTCGTTGAGAATGCGCTTCACATCGATTGCCGCCACGTTCATGCGAGGGGGCGCTTGCAGTTCCGGCAAGGTCTGCGTTTGCGGTTCCCGCCGCAGAAATGTTCGATGAATGTTGAGGGCAATGCTGTTCGTCCAAGTGAGTACCAGGCTGGGATCGCGAAGTTGTTCACGCCGCTCCCATCCCTTAGCCCAAGCTGCCTGTGCCGTATCTAGGGCTGCATCATAGGATAGACCGCGCGAAACTAAAAATCTCACAGTCAGATTGAATCCCTTTTGATACGCTTTGCCGAAATCTTCTGTTGTCATGTGGCTCCACCGCTCCTGAATGAAGTTGTCTTGGTTTGTTTATGTTTGATCGGAGGCTGAGTGAGATCGAACGCGTCGATCATACGACTCTGCAGCAAAAAACAAGGCAGTTTTGGTACCACCTTCGGGTTACAGAGTAAGCGAAAACACTAAGTACCTGTTATGGAAGGACTTGGCAGGATTAAAACTATTGATATCGGAAAAACTATCCGCGTTTCATAGCGGAATTTCTTGCCGCCCGGTGCAAATTTTTCTAGATTCCCGGTCTCTGCTAAATTTCGAGCTCTAAGCGAGGAAACGAAACAGCGTACTTGTACGAGCATACTGCTTAGCTATCTACTATATAAGGGAGAATTACTTAGGATCAGACGTACGATTTGTGACGGTAGGATCGATTTTCTCCGGCTCTTCAGTAGCGGCCTTTAGGCTATCTTTGAAAGATCGGATCCCCTTCCCCAGGCCTTGACCCAGTTCGGGAAGCTTCTTCGGACCGAAAACAAATAGCGCGATAGCCAGAATTATAAGCAGGTGTGTCGGTTGAAGCAGGCCTTCGAACATGGTTGATCCTCTTTCGTCTCGTCTTGATTATATACGAGATTGAGGGGGTCCGGGTGCAGCTAAAGTTGACATCACTTCTAGCGTCGGCTATAGTGCTGAAGTACTGAAGGCTCAACTAGTTGACGATTTGGCGGAGATAAAGATCAGAAGTGTTGAGCAGGTAGCCGGGTTTTCCTGCTCTCGGCTGCGCTGTCTGCCAGAGACGCATTCAGGGTGAGATGACACATGGCTGGTTCTTTTAATGAGCAAGTTGAGACACCTGAAACAGCCGAAAATTCCGATTATCAGGCCTTCTTAGACGGCTACAGCAGCCAGTTTGCATCCGGTGAAGGGGAGACGTATCACGGTCACGTATTGAGCGTAACCGGTCAGGAAGTAATTGTCGATATCGGCCGGAAAATCGAAGGGCTGGTACCCGCTTCCCAGTTTCCGATTGAGAACGGAACGTTAGCGGTTAAGCGCGGGGATGTAATTGAAGTCATGATCGATCGCGCGGGACCGCCGGTCGAAGGATACATTCTTCTTTCTTACGAAAAAGCCCATCGACGGCAGATCTGGGAGCAGTTGGAGCGAGCTGCGGCGGAAAGCACGCCCCTGCCGGGAAGAGTAGTTGGCAAGATCAAAGGGGGCTTGGCGGTCGATATCGGCGTGATGGCTTTCCTGCCCAGTTCTCAAATCGAGGTACGCCCGATCCATAATCTAGACGGCTATATCGGGCAAGTTCTGGACGTTCGCATCCTAAAGCTGAACCGGCGCCGCGGGAACGCTGTCGTATCCAGGCGAGTGCTGCTGGAGAGCGACTTGCAGGCGCGCAAAGCCCATGCGCTTAGCACGCTGCATGAAGGCGGTGAAGTAAGGGGCGTGGTAAAAAACCTGACCGACTACGGCGCATTCGTTGATTTGGGCGGGATAGACGGCCTGCTGCATGTGAGCGATCTGAGCTACGGAAGCGTCACCCACCCCTCGGCTATTCTCAAAGTTGGCGAAGAGATTGATGTCAAAGTTCTGAAATTCGACCGTGAGCATGAGCGCATTTCTCTCGGTTTGAAGCAGATGCGTCCGGACCCGTGGGCGGAAATCGACACCCGTTATCCCCCCCAGAGCCGCGTGATCGGTCGTATTGTGAGCGTCACTGATTATGGCGCTTTCGTCGAACTCGAGCCGGGTGTAGAAGGTTTAATTCACATCTCTGAAATGACCTGGAGCCGCAGGATGAAGCATCCGGCGAAAATCGTAAATGCAGGCGATCAGGTGGAAGCGGTGGTGCTCGAGGTGAAGCCGAAGGAGCGCCGCATTTCCCTCGGCATCAAGCAACTCGAAGCGGACCCCTGGACGACTATCGCGGACCGCTATAGCGTGGGATCGGTGGTGGAAGGCAGAGTGCGGAAGTTAGCCGATTTCGGGGCCTTCGTCGAAATTGAAGAAGGTATCGACGGATTAGTGCACGTGTCGGACATGTCCTGGACCGCGCACGTGAAGCATCCCTCGGAGCTGGTGAAAAAGGGGCAGATTGTGCAGGCGGTCGTCTTGTTTATCGACCCGTCCAACCGCCGGCTCTCGCTAGGGATCAAACAGCTGCAGCCGGATAATTGGGAGACGTTCTTCCGCACTCATCAAATCGGGGATGCCGTAAAGGGGCGGGTCTGCCGGGTAGCACCGTTTGGCGTATTTGTAGAGCTGATGCCCGGAGTAGAGGCCTTGTGTCACCGCAGCGAGATGGGCGCCCGAGTAGAGAACCAGCCTCGACAAAAGAATGCAGCGAATGAGGTAATGTTGCTGCCCCTTGGCGAGGAGTTTGACTTCAAAGTGATCAAGATGAATGAGCCCCAGAAGCGAATAGGATTGAGTTTGCGCCAGGTTCACGATGAAGCGGAGCGGCACCGGCTGGAAGATTATCGTCGTCAGGCCGCAGTGGCGACATCGACCGTCGGCGACGCCATCAAACAGAACTATCCAAGAGCTGACAATAGGAACAAGATTTATGACGAAGGCTGAGCTGATCGACGAAGTCTCCAAAGTCGTGGAGATGACCCGCAAGGATTCAGAGACAATCGTCGAAACGATTTTCGACAGTATCGTGAACAGCTTGCACAAGGGAGAGAAGATAGAGATCAGAGGATTCGGAAGCTTTCGCACCCGGCAGCGCCAGCCGCGGGTGGGCCGAAACCCGAAAACTGGTTCGCGGGTGGAGGTTCCTTCGAAGCGAATCCCGTTCTTTAAGCCAAGTAAAGAACTGCGGGATCTGGTGAATCAATCAGCCAAGGCTGCCCGCCCTGAAGAGCACCCCCCGCAGGTAACACCCGACGGAGCTCCACATTCTTTTTAGCTGGGCGGCAAAACCCTGATGGAGTACTTGTGGACGCCATGGCGGTCCACATATATGGAAGCGAAGAAGGTTGAGACTGCCTGCATCTTCTGCGCCGCTGCGCCAAATCCTGCAGACGACCGGGAGACGCTGGTTGTGCACCGGGCTGAATACTGCTTCATCATCTTGAACCGCTATCCCTATACCAGCGGACATCTGATGATTGTGCCTTACCTTCACGTCTCCAAACTCACCGCCATAAATCCGGCGGCCGCCAGCGAGATGATGCAACTGGCAAGACAGGCCGAGCAGGTTCTCGAAGCGGTTTACCGCCCGGACGGACTGAACATGGGCATGAACTTTGGAGCCGCCGCCGGTGCCGGCATTGCGCAGCATATTCATCTGCACATGCTGCCGAGGTGGTCAGGTGATGCGAACTTTATGACCACCGTGGCCGACACGCGCATCATTCCGGAAGCGCTGGGCCATACGTACGAGAAGCTAACCGGCGCGTTTGCTCAGCGGAATAGTGACACTGAGCCGAGATAAGGGGGAAAGGGCTACTGCCGCGAAGTCTCCTCGCCGGCTTGCGGTCACTGAGAGTGTCGATTAAGTTCTGGCACTATAGGACATTAAGCATTGATGTTCGACGATTACTCCCTGGATCCCAGGTCCATGCTAGCGCTTCTGTGCCTGTTTACGGCATTTGCGTTCTGGAACAACGATATGTTGTTCTTTCTGTTTGCCACCATGGCGGCCTGCACGCGCGTCATCCAGCCGTCGTAGACTTTTTGCCCTTTGCCAGCGGCGAAGAATCATAGTTGCGCAAGAGATCCTCAGGATCCTGGTAAATCGCTACGCAGCCGGCTTCCCGCAGAGTCGATTCCGGGAATCCTCCGCATCGAACGCCGACCGCGGCCAGACCAGCGCGTTGCGCTGCTTCCGCGTCGTAGGGACTGTCGCCAATCACGAGAACGTCTCGGCGGTCAACCTTTCCTAAACGGGCCATTGCTGCATCGAGAATATCGGGGTGGGGCTTGGATTTCTCCGCATCGGCCGATGAAGTTTCCACGTGGACTAGGTCTTCAATGTTCGCAATCCGCTCGTAGTGTTCCAGCTCATCGCCTTTCGCAGATGATGCCAGTGCTAGCTTTTGGCCGTTGGAGAGAGCCTTTTCGAAAAGAGCGCGCACCCCGGGAAAGGGCTTTACATCTTTGAGGTACTTCTGTTTGAAGAGATTGCCTCGAAATTCCTCGATTTCCTTCCCTCGTTGCCGCAACTCGTCAGACGATAGAAAAACCGGCAGTAGCTGGTCGCCGCCCTTGCCTATCTGCTTCCGTATATCCTCAAATGCAACGTTGTGGCCGAAATGATGAAGCGCTTCCTGCCATGCCCGGGCGTGCAGGTCTACTGAGTCAAGCAGCGTTCCGTCAATATCGAAAATGAGTGCGTTGGGCATCAAAGTTCTTCGTCCTACCATTCGATTCCAGCATCACAGTAGTGTTTCGGACAGAAAGTGCATCAAACAAGAAATATGGGAGCAACCCCGACCACAACGCCTCAGGTCCCCGACGAGGTCCAATCCGCTCAGCTAGCCGGTCTTCGATATGCAATTCCCAAAGGTCCCGGCATTCGACGTCGGCGGGCAGGCGAGGGGTTTGTTTATATCGGGCCGGACGACAAGCCGGTGGAAGACGAAGCGGTACTTGAACGCATCAAATCGCTGGTATTGCCGCCGGCATGGAGCTCGGTCTGGATCAGCCCATCGGCGAACGGCCACATCCAGGCGGTTGGCTGGGATGCGCGCGGCCGTAAGCAGTATCGTTACCATCCCAAGTACCGGCATGTACGTGACTTGGTGAAGTTCGACCGCATGCGCGCCTTTGGTAGAGCCCTTCCAAAAATCAGACACGCGGTCGCTCGCGATCTGGCCAAGCAAGGCTTACCGAAGCGCAAAATCCTGGCAGCCCTGATCAGGTTGCTCGAAACCACTTACATCCGCGTTGGAAATGAAGAGTATGCGGAAGAGAATAACTCTTTCGGCTTAACGACGCTCAAGAACCAGCACGTGCAGGTCCTGGGCGACACTCTGAAGTTTTGCTTCAAGGGCAAAAGTCACCAGCAGCACGAGATCACCATAGAAGACAAACGACTGGCGCGAATCATCAAGAAGTGCAAAGAAATTCCCGGCAGCTCACTGTTCGAATATCTGGATGAAGATGGCCAGCCGCAAGTGATCGAGTCGGGAGACGTGAACGACTATCTGCGGGAGATTAGTAGGGGGGATTTCACCGCCAAAGATTTCCGTACCTGGGGCGGCACATGCCTGGCCGCAAGTTTCCTGCTCACTAAATGCATGGGCGAGGCAGACAAGGAGACTAAATCTGTACTCGTGGATGTAATCAAGGATGTCGCGTCAAAATTGGGAAATAAGCCCGCAACCTGTAAGAAGTACTATATTCATCCGAGCGTAATGGAGTGTTACTCGTCTGGAGCGTTGAAGGAGTTCGCGGAAAAATTCCGTGACAATAAGCGAAATGACTTGTATGAGCACGTGGTGCTCTCTCTTTTGACGCCCTTGAAGCGGGCCAAGGCAAAACGGGTTGAGAAAGCAGCTTGACCCGGGCTTCGATAGGCGGTTATTGAGCAGCCGTAATATCGAAGTCTTTCAAGGCCTCAGCCGCCCCAATAGCATAGAGATCTACGCCACGGAAATTGCAAGTGACGGGACGTAGAGATTTATTCGTGTTGAAGTGCAACTACAGGGTTAATTCTCGCAGCTCGCAACAGAGGAAGGCTGATCGCCAGAAATGCGGAAATGGCGAGCACAAACATGCTTAGAAATAATGTGGGCAGGTCTGTGGTGCTAATGCCGAAAAGCAAGCTCCTCAACGCATGCATGGAGGCAAGAGCTATTGGCCCTCCAATGACTAGGCCGGCGATGACCAGTACCAGACTCTCGCGGGCAAAGAGACCCGCGACATCGCGCCTTTGCGCGCCGACTGCAAAACGTATTCCAATCTCACGTGTACGCTGCACGACCGAGTAGGCGAGGACGCCATACAATCCAATTCCCGCCAGCAGAGCAGTAAGCGCAGCGAACAGCGCGGAGAGATAGCCGAGAATGCGTTCGCTTGAGAGACCCGTCTCTACCTCCGTATCCAATGTGTGCACTGAAAAAACGGGCATGCGCCTGTCAATGCTTTTAACAATCGCACGTAGCGAAGGAATGATCCCTTGCGGGTTGTTTGCGGTGCGGACGAGAAGCGTTAATCCTGACGTTTGGCCCTGCTTTGCCGGTATGTAGACGGCCTCTTCAGGACCGCTTCTTATGCCGCGGTCTCGCGCATCTTCTACTACGCCGGTGATCTCTATCTCATTGCCACCCTGGTGGAACTTCCGGCCGATCGGGTTTTTCACACCCAAATAGTGTCGGACAAATTTTTCGTTCACAATCGCGACCCGTGGACCGTTCTTGTCATCCCTTTCGCTAAAATGTCTTCCGCGGAGCAACCGCTGCCCGATAGTCTCGAAGTAATCGGGACTGATGAAGTTGAAATCTACAACATCGTCCCCAGCTCGTTTGGGAGTGTAGCCGGGTACGTCTATGTTCATCGATAGCGCCATCGAACCGTTCGGCGTGCTTGCCGCCAGGCTTGCCGCTCTTGCCTCGGGCAAAGCTCGTGCTCGGCTCAAGATTTCGTCCAGAATACGCGGCGTCTCCGCACTGGAATGGCCGTTAGCTGCAGGATCAACATTCAAGACAACGACCCGATCCGGTTTGAAACCTAAATCGATTGTTTCTAGAGATCGTAATGTCCGCGTGAGCAAACCCGCTGCAAAAACAACCACTAGCGACAAAGCGATCTGTATCACAACTAAAGTTCTACGTAGCAGGACTCGGCTTAGGCGCCCACTGCCAGCCAGCTCTTGTTTTAGGCCAGGCAGGAGATGAGGCTGGCTGGCCTGCCATGCCGGAACCAGCCCGAAGAGAATTGCCGTCGCAAAGCATAATGTGAGTAAAAATGCAAGAACGTTTACGTCTGGTGTCACTTGCAGCGCGGATGCTGTTGACCTGCCGGCATTCAAAAATGAAACCAGAGTTCTGGTTATCCAGAACGACACGACAGGGCCCGTGATGCCGCCGCATGCCGCCAACACGAAGCTTTCTATGAGTAACTGTCGAATCAATCTCCCGCGAGAGGCTCCAATGGACACACGCACTGCGAATTCCTTCGCACGCGTCTGCGCTCTTGCAAGCAACAAATTCGCGAGATTTGCGCAAGCAACAAGCAATACCAGGGCGACAACCGCCATGAGCACCAATACCGGCCAGCCGAATGAAGATCGCATGGTGTTAAATCCTCGGCTACCGTCCTCCAGGCGCAGGTCCGATTGCTTTTCTGAACCGTGCCCGCCGTTGTTTTCAGTCTCAATCTGCCGCAACACGCGTTGCGTTTGCGCTTGCGCCTCAATCCTGGTAATACCTGGTTTTAGGCGAGCCATTGGACTTAGCCAAGACACGCCCGAAGCATCGCCAAAGGCCGGCATGAAGTCGGCTATTCGCGTCGCCGGAATCTGCAGGTCGAAACGATGCTCCATCTCAGCGCCATAAAACTTACGTGAGCTAACTCCGAGAACCCGATAGGCGTGCCCGTTCAGGAACACGCTTCGCCCGACCACGCCGGGGTCGCCCGTGAATTCGCGTTGCCAAAGGTTATAACTGATTACGCACACCGGGTTTGCTTTTGCGTTCCGAACGTCATCATCGGTCAACAATCTTCCGATAGCTGGCTTCACTTGCAGAGCCTGGAAGTACTGGCCCGTAACCAGCTCACCCATAACCCACTGCGCCCGATCGCTGGTCGAAAAATTGATAGGCCTGGCAAACCAACCAAATATGCCGCTGAAAACGGGATCTTGCTTTGCAAGCTGCTCAACTGTCGTCATGCGCCAAACCTTCTCGGTTACCTCGCCTCGATAGATTTCAGCGAAGGTCACGAGCCGGTCAGGTTCACGCACCGCTAGCCTCTTCAGCAAAATCGCATTTACGAGTGAGAAAATGGCCGTGTTGGCACCGATGCCGAGCGCTAATGATGCAACGGCTACGGCTGTGAATGCGGGGGTCTTTCGCAATGTGCGCAGAGCGAACTGGAAGTCTTTCCACATAAATGCTCGCAATCCAGGCCTGTCTTTAAGCTCGAGGGGCCAGACTAATTCTTCTCTTCATCATCGCGCCATGCTTTCGTGCCGTGCACAAACCAGCGTTTGTGCAACACGCCGGTGAATCCGCTGTTTCCTCGCTTTCCGTGTTGCAGAACTGTGTTGCACAACGAAACGTATTGGGCGATAGGGTTATGCAATGCCCGCAGCTAGCTCTGAAATGGGCGAGCAATGGGTTTTTGAAAGGAATCGTTACCGCTACGTCTTAAGATCGGATCAGGAGAAGCCAGTGGAGATCAATCGCCGGAAATTTACACGCGGCCTGGTTGCAGGCGCTGTGCTAGCGCCTTTTACGCGTTCCCTTCAGGCTCAAGGGCAACCGGATCAGCAGCGGCTGCGTTACTGCATCGTAGGCTTGGGACGCATCTCAATGGATCACTTCATGCCAGCTTGCAAGCAGTCGCAGAAGTCTCAAATTACGGCCTTTGTAAGCGGCCACCGGGACAAGGCTGATAAGTTGGCGGGCGAATACAACGTTTCTGCCAAGAATATCTACAGCTATGAGAACTACGATGAGATTGGGCAGAACAGCGAAATCGACGCAGTTTATATCGCGCTGCCGAACAGCATGCACGCCGAATATACGATTCGCGCCGCAAACGCCGGGAAGCATGTTCTATGCGAAAAGCCAATGGCAACCAGCGCTAAAGACGGTCAGGCTATGGTGGACGCCTGCAAGTCAGCCGGAAAGAAACTCATGATTGCCTATCGCTGCCAGTATGAGCCAGTCAATCTGCATGCTATTCAGTTGATCCACAACGGAGACTTAGGAACTATACAGGCGATCGAAAGCGCCAACGGCTTCAACGAGCACGCGGGTGAGTGGCGCTTGAATAAGAAGCTGGCTGGCGGCGGACCGCTGATGGATGTAGGGATTTACTCTCTGAATGCCTGCCGCTACCTGACCGGCGAGGAACCAGTCCATCTGGAAGGCTTTTGCACGGTGGTTGACAAGGACGGCAGATTCCGGGAGGTCGAGGAGAACTGCGGCTGGACGATGAGATTTCCTTCGGGCGTAGTAGCAAGTTGTAACACGACATACGGAGCGAACATGGACGGGTTCGCTCGAGTACATGGGTCGAAAGGCATGCTACACATGGAGCCTGCCTTCTCTTATGAAGGCATACACCTGAAAGCGCAGATCAAAGGGCAGCCTGCAATCGATGAGCCGAGCACCTACAAAGACCCCGCACAATTTGTTACGGAAGCGGATTACTTCGCCGATTGCATCTTTACAAATAAAGAGCCGAAGAGCGACGGAGAAGAAGGTTTGCGTGACATACGTTATATGGCTGAAATCTACAAGTCAGCCGGCCGCACCTTGGGCTGAGGTTCTTCTTGGAGTGATCGGTCCAGAAGCCTGGTAAGCGATGCCAGCAGATCGACGGGCACAGGGAACACAACGGTGGTGTTTTTCTCCGCGCCGATTTCAACCAGTGTTTGCAAATAGCGCAACTGGATAGCCACCGGTTCTTTCTGGATCGTCTGCGCGGCCATGCTGAGTTTTTCGGCAGCCATATACTCGCCTTCAGCATGAATCACTTTCGCGCGGCGCTCGCGTTCCGCCTCGGCTTGACGTGCAATTGCGCGAATCATCTGCTCTGGCAAGTCGACCTGCTTGACTTCGACCATTGTTACTTTGACACCCCATGGGCCAGTATGGTCATCGAGCACGGCCTGCAGGCGGATATTGATTTTCTCGCGTTGGCTCAACAGTTCATCGAGTTCGACTTCGCCAAGAACACTCCTGAGCGTTGTTTGGGCGAGCTGGCTAGTTGCATAGAGGAAGTTCGTCACTTCGATAACGGCCTTGATCGGTTCCACTACGCGAAAGTAGACGACAGCGTTGACTTTCACCGTCACGTTATCGCGAGTGACTAAATCCTGCGGCGGAACTTCCATCGCCTCGACTCGAAGCGAGATGCGGACCATTCGATCCAGTGGCGCGAATACGAGGATCACCCCGGGACCCTTTGGCTCACGCAAAACACGCCCGAGCCGGAAGATGACACCACGCTCGTACTCGGCAAGAATTTTCACGGACGAGATGAGATAGAAGATCAGAATGACGATGATAATCAGGAACGCGAAACTGGAGAGGGCGAACATTCGGGCGGTTTACGCCTCCTTGACGTAAAGAGTAAAATCCTGCACGCGTTCCACCAGAATGGGCGCTCCGGCCGGAATGCTTTGCTGGCTCTTGGCCTGCCAAAGCTCCCCGCGAACAAACACCGTGCCTTGTGAGTGTATCTCGGTCCGTGATATGCCTCTTTCGCCTATCAAGGTGGAAAGTCCGGTGAGGCGGGCACTTTTGCGAACGCGCAGGCCAAGATAGCCGAGGAAAATGGCGATTATGCATAGCGCAATGGAGACCGCGATAGCGAGCGCGGGGTGGATTCTATGCGGCCCTTGAAAGAGGGCTATTGCTCCCACGGCGAGCAGCACGCCCCCTGAGACTCCGGACGCGCCATGACTGCCGAATTTCAGCTCGGCGCCGAGTAGCAGAATGGCCAGCAGAATGAGGACGGACCCGTACCAGGTCGGCTCGTCGCGCCACAACCCCAACACACCCATGACCAGAAGAAAGACGCCTAGAATGCCGGGAACGAATCCACCGGGAGCGTGGAGCTCCCAGTAAATTCCAAGCGCTCCCGCTACCAGCAGCAGAAAGGCGAGGTTTGGATCGGCGATGGCCCACATAGCTATATCCAGTTTGTCAGGGATCGGGGTTAAAAGAAGTTTAACTGCGGGTTTCATAACCCGGAATAAGCGTTGGCCGTCTTGTTAACTAGAGGAGAAGAGCTCCCCGGAAGGAAAAGAACATGAGAAAACAATTGAGTTTTATGACGATTTCCGCATTGATCGGAACGGGTCTGGCGATGGCGGCCCCGCAAGAACAGGCGCCTGCGCCTCCACCTGCGGGTCAGGCACATCATCGGCAGATGGACCCCAATCGCGAGGTGAAAATGCTGACGAAAAAGCTGAATCTCAGCAGCGATCAGCAAAAGCAACTGCTGCCAATCTTGACCGATCGTCAACAGCAGTTTGAAAGCATCCGCAACGATAGCTCCCTCTCACCGAAGGATCAGCACGAGAAGATGCGATCGGTCCGCGAGGACAGCGAGACGAAGATCAAGGCCGTTCTGAACGATAACCAGAAGCAAACCTATGATCAGATGCAGCAGCAGATGCGCGAGCGGATGCAGCAACGGCACGAACAGCAGCAGCAAACACCAAACCAGTAAACTACGATGAAGGCTTGAGCCGCCCTCCGGGAACTTTATCGCCACCAGATCGTTTTGTCGGTCCGCGCCGGCTCGAAGGCCGCGATAAGGTTTCTGGGCGGGCGCGCTACACCGGGGACCTCGGTCCCGTCCAAGTTGGGCAGGTTTTGCTGCACGCAACTGTCGTGCGCAGTGAATGCGCGGGCGGCCGGATTCGTCAGCTCGATATCCGTGAGGCGGAAGCAATTCCGGGGGTTCGAAGCACAATCACGCACTTAAACGCTCCGCGGCTCAAACCGGTAAAAACGCTTACCGCGAGTGAACTCGATGCATTCCTCCCGCTACAGGATGAGCGGATTCACTACTATGGTCAGCCAGTCGCTTTGATTGTGGCTGAGACGTTACAGATAGCCCAGCACGCCGCATCGCTTGTAAAAGCGAGCTACGAGCTTTCCTCGGTAACACTCTCGTTCGAGAATGAACTGCCTCACGCGTCGAAGGTCAAAAAAGTGGCCGGCCGTGATCCCGCGACCGTAAAGCGGGGGCGCCCCGAGCGGGCGTTTTCGGCAGCGCCCGTGCGGGTCGACGCTACTTACTTAACCAAGCCGGCGCATCACAACGCCATGGAACCAGGGGCCGCAATTGCCGTCTGGGACGAGCAGGGACGTATCACAGCCTGGAATACCTCGCAATTCGTGTTCGGGGACGCCACTACGCTCGGCCAAGCTTTTGGGTTCGGCCCACTCCACCAGAAATTGCGACTGGTCCCGCAGGCAGGCTTTGGGATCGATCTGGAGAGCAAAATTCGGGTGATTGCTCCGCTAGTCGGAGGAGGGTTCGGCAGCAAAGGTGCGAACGCAAGCTTGCTGCTGGCGGCCATGGCAGCTAAAGTAGCTGGCGCGGCGGTGAAGCTTGTCATGACGCGCGAGCAAAGTTATTCGCTAATGCCTTACCGGTCCGGTATAGCGCAAAGGCTGCGGCTTGGCGCGTCTCCGGAGGGCTGCCTCTCTGTGCTTCTGCACGACGCAACGGTACAAAACTCAACAGTCGGGTCTTTCATCGAGCCGGTCGGGGAAGTGACGCCGCATCTCTACGTTTGCGAACACTCGAGAACAACTCACAAAGTGGTGCGGCTAAATGTTAATGCCCCGGGCTGGATGCGCGCGCCTGGCGCCGCGCCAGGTCTTTTCGGCCTTGAGTGCGCGATGGATGAACTGGCCGAAAAACTCAAGCTGGATCCGGTAGAGCTACGCTTACGCAACTACGCCGCTGTCGATCCGCAAAGCGGTCACGAGTGGTCGAGCAAGTCTTTGAAGGAATGCTACCGATTAGCGGGAGAGCGAATCGGCTGGTGGACGGAGCGCAATCCGCGCTGCGGCTCAATGCGGGAGAACGGGTTGCTCGTGGGCTTCGGCATGGCCAGCGCGGCGTATCGTACCAATCAGTTTCCTTCAGTGGCGCGAGTGACGGTGACCTCACGAGGGGAGGTGATCGTGCAAAGCGCGGCGCACGAAATTGGCCAGGGCGCAATCACAGCAATGAGTCAAGTTGCGGCTGAGTCGCTGGGAGTGCCGCTCGAGCATGTTCGCTTCGAGTTTGGAGACACGGCATTACCGTTTGCCTTCATCACGGCGGGTTCTGCCACCACGCTAAGCGTCGGAACCGCCATCAAGAAAGCGTCGGAGAAACTCAAGCGCGATCTGATCCTGCGCGCAATCACCGATCGCGCATCGCCGCTTTATGGATTACCTTCCCGTGAGGTAGGTACTGCGCGAGGAACCCTATTCTCACGGCTCAACTCTGGCCGCCTTGAAACTTTTCCTGAGCTGTTGGCTCGGCATCCAAAGCGCACGTTTTCGGCAAAGGCGGTGACCGGGCGAACCTTCGGCAGAAGCCGTTATGCGCGGTTCGCTTTCGGCGCTCAGTTTGCGAGGGTCGCCGTGAATTCGGAAACTGGCCAAATCCGCGTGCAGCGGATGGTCGGAGCATTTGGTTGCGGCCGGATCATCAATCCCACGCTGGCGCAAAGCCAACTCCTAGGCGGCATGGTCTGGGGTTTAGGGCAAGCACTGTTCGAAGAAACCATTCTGGATAAGAGAGACGGCAGTTGGGTGAATTCGAACTTGGCCGAGGCGCTCGTGCCCACGAATTCCGACGTGCCACTCATGGAAGTTTTATTTGCAGAAGAAGACGATTCGCGGGGCAGTGCGCTGGGCGCAAAAGGTCTTGGTGAGATCGGCATCACCGGCGTGGCGGCCGCGATTGCGAATGCCGTTTATCACGCAACCGGCAAGCGCATACGAGAACTGCCTATAAAGCCCGACAAGCTGCTGGCGATTTGACTATGCTGGAGTAACGCAGATCATGCAACTTCGCGCGGCGCTTCTACTTGTGGTCATGGCGGCCATCGCTGGCGGTCAAGAGTTCTCATCCAGTCCCGATCAGGGGCGGTCAATGGTGGTAACGAAATATGGAATCGTTGCCGCGCCGCAATTTCTGGCTGCCGATGCGGGGTCGAAAGTTTTGGAAGCCGGCGGCAATGCTGTCGACGCAGCGATCGCCGCAAATGCCGTGATGGGCGTTACTCAGCCCTATGTCAACGGAATCGGCGGCGACCTATTCGCCATTTACTACGAGGCCAAGACCGGCAAACTGTACGGACTTAACTCCAGCGGCTGGACGCCCAAAGCTCTCAGCATCGAATACCTCAAAGCGCATAACATCGAAAAGCTGAATCCGATCGGCGTTCACACGATCACTATCCCTGGCTGCGTTGCCGGGTGGGATGCCTTGAGGCAGCGCTTCGGGAGTATGCCCTTCAGCAAGTTGCTGAGCCCCGCTACCTTCTATTCGGAGAATGGATTTCCGCTGGCAGAGAAGAACGCGCGCTATTGGATCAGTAAAGCATTTCTGAACCAGCCGGGCTATCAGGCGACTTATATGCCTGGCGGCGTGCGGCCTGGTCTGGGAGGCGTATTCAAGAACCCAGCACTGTCGGAATCCTTGCGCCAGATTGCGGCGCATGGGCGGGATGCTTTTTATAACGGGAAACTCACCGAAGCGATGGTCAAATTTCTTCAGTCGCAAGGCGGTACCCACACGGTCGAAGATTTCGCCGACTTTCAACCGGAGTGGGTCGATCCCATTGGCACGACATATCGCGGCTGGACGATCTACGAGTTGCCGCCGAACGGCCAGGGGATCGCCGCTTTGTCGATGCTCAATATCATGGAGAACTTCCCGATGAGCAGTTACGGGCACAACTCGGCGAACGCGCTGCAGGTGATGATCGAGGCCAAGAAGCTCGCTTATGCGGACATGATTCGTTATGTGGGCGATCCTCGCTTCACGCCGGTTCCGGTGAAAGAGATGCTGTCCAAAGATCTCGCAGCGCAACGCGCCAGGCTAATTCAGATGGATCACGCGGCCTGCCAGGTAGTCCCTTCCGACATTACTGAAAAACTGAATGCGCGTGGCCGTGAGACGATCTATATGTCGACGATTGACAAAGACGGCAATATCGTCTCTCTGATTCAGAGCAATTATGGCGGTTATGGGACGGGCATGGTGGCTCCCGGCACGGGCTTCTCCTTCCAGAACCGCGGGGCAGGTTTCGAACTCACGCCCGGGAAGCCGAATTCGCTCGCCGGGCACAAGCGCCCGCTGCACACGATCATTCCCGCGTTCATGCAAAAGGGCGATATCCATCTCGGGTTCGGGATTATGGGTGGTTGGAATCAAGCTCAGGCCCACGCGCAATTCGTGGCGAACGTGGTCGATTTCGGCATGAACCTTCAAGCGGCTCTGGAAGGCGCGCGCTTCACCAAATCAACTTTCGAAGGCTGCGACGTGGAAATGGAATCGCGCATTCCCGCTTCCGTAAGAGACCAACTGACGCAACGCGGCCATGTCATCAAGCTGCTCGAACCTTTCTCCTATACAGTCGGGCAGGGTGAGGCCGTGCTGCACGACGACAAGCGCGGCGTAAACTTTGCTGGCTCTGACCCGCGCTGTGATGGAGAAGCGATCCCGCAGAGCCCGGTGACGTATTAGGTCATCCCGATTTGAGCTCGTTCATGGCAGAATTCGGCTATGCTGATTCTCGCGGCCCTGCTCGCATCCTGGCCCATGACCTTCACGAAACAAACTCTGGCAGACGACTTGACCGGTGGTTATCAGGTAATAGCCTGTGACGTGAACGGCGATGGCAAGCAGGACTTGATCGCCTTAGCCAGCGATATGCCGGACTTGGTCTGGTTCGAAAATCCTACTTGGGAGCGGCACATCCTGGCGAAGAATCTTCCGCGCATGATCAACGCCGCGTGCTGGAGTCAAAGCGCGCACGCCATTCCAACGATTGCTGTGACGTACGAATTCTCGATGCATCCCGAGGAGAGCTTAGGAATCGTTTCGCTGCTTACTCCGGATGGCGACCCGCGCCGCCAGTGGAAAGTAACTGAGATCGACAGGCTACCGGCGTCTCACCGATTGCGCTGGGCCGATATAGACGGAAGTAAGAACAAAGTTCTGATCAACGCGCCGCTTGCGAGCGCGAATGCACAGGAGCCTGATTACCGGGGACACGTGCCGCTTGTTTATTACCGTCCCGGCGAGTGGAAACGCCGACTGATCGGCGACGCCGAGCAAGGCGTTGTCCATGGAATTTTCGTGACCGACTGGGACCACAATGGACGGGAGGCTATTTTGATTGGCAGCTTTCTCGGAATACATCTCTACAGATTCGGTAGCGATGGAACGTGGTCGCGAACAGAGATTGCCAAAGGAAGTCCGGCGGCGTGGCCCAAGAGCGGTACAAGCGACATCAGCATTGGCTGGCTCGGGAAAGAGCGCTTTCTGGCAGCGATAGAGCCTTGGCATGGAAACGAGGTGGTCATCTATCGCGGCGGCCAGAGTTCGTGGAAACGCGAAGTGATTGACGACACGCTGCTCGATGCACACACGATCGAGACAGTCGACCTGAACCACGACGCTCGGGACGAAGTTGTTGTCGGATTTAGAGGCAAGCCGTACGGAGTATACGTCTATAGCTGGAACGGCGATAAATGGCAGCGACAGGTCCTCGAACGGGGAGAAGTCTCGGCCGCGAGCTGTGCTGTTGCTGACCTTGCGCGAGACGGACGCTTCGATATCGCGTGTATCGGGTCAGCCACACACAATCTGGTCTTGTACCGGAACCCTGAAAGGTGATTAGCACGGGATCTACAAGGCAGGCACGACTTCCCCCACACAGTGGCCGAGGCCGATCCTTTTGAAGCCTTCCCGCATGCAATAGCCGGTCATCGAGACTTGATCGCCATCTTCTAGGAAGCATCGCTGTTCGCCGGAGGGCAGCGAAATAGGCTCAGTGCCTTTCCAGGTCTGTTCGAGTAGGCAGCCGCGATTCACTTTCTCCGGGCCGGAAATGGTGCCACTGGCGATCAGGTCACCGGGACGCAGCGGGCAGCCATTTGAGGTATGATGCGTCACCATTTGCGCCAACGTCCAATAGAGAGTTCGGAAAGAGCTGCGGCTCACAAAAGCCGGCGCGGGCGTCGCAAGCGTGCTCAGATAGACCTCCAAGATAGCGTCGAAACCTCCATCGATCGGCGCCTGGAGATATGGAAGAACTGGGACGTCGTGTTGAGGAGCCGCGGCCCGAAAGGGAGCGAGCGCTTCGAGCGTAACCATCCAACCCGAGATCGACGTTGCGAAGTTCTTGGCGAGAAATGGCCCAAGCGGCTGATATTCCCAGCGCTGGATATCTCTCGCGGACCAGTCGTTTACCAAACAAACTCCGGCGATGTACTCTTCAGCTTCGCTCACAGGGATGGATTCGCCGATGCGATTGCCGGGTCCGAGGAATGCTCCAATCTCGAGTTCATAATCGAGTTCACGCGAAGGGCCAAAGCGGCCTTCGCCGAGTTGTCCGCTGGGACGGCGGACCGGCGTGCCGGTGATAACGACCGAAGAAGCGCGGCCATGGTAGGCAATGGGCACGTGCTTGTAATTCGGCAAGAGCGGATTGTCGGGCCGAAACATACGGCCCACATTCGTCGCGTGATCGATAGAAGCGTAGAAATCGGTGTAGTCGCCGATCACAGCTGGCAGCCGCATCTCGCACTCGCTCTGCGGGATAAGCTCGCGAGCGGCTCCGCCTTTTTCGAGGGCACGACTCAAAGTGCGGCGTACATCGCGACGCTCAGCAGCAGAAAGAGACAGATAGCCGTTGAGAGTGTCTCCCGTAAGCCACGGGCGGAGGTCTAGAATTTGATCGCCAATCGCAACGCCCAAGCGCGACTGGTTTTCGCCAGCGCGGCGGAAGCATCCGAGTGGCAGATTCTGGATCGGAAAATCGCACGTCGGGAGATTCGCCGATTCGACCCAACTTCGGAGCGCGGGGTCATGCGTCTCGTCGATCATAGCCATCCCAGTTCGCGCAGAGTCTCGACTGGTTCAGTAAAGGAGCAGGATCCAAACGAGTGCGCGAAATCGCGTCGCGCTTCTATTACTTGATCGGTGGAGAGCGACCAGTCCCGCCAGTGCGCCTGTTCGTCGAAGTGGAAAGCGCACGGATCGGTTTCTCCGAGGAGCAGCTGGATCTCTTGCCGTCCAGCCCAGGCGAAGGCCGCAGCTAGAAAGAGATTGATAAAACCGTGCATAACAGCGCTCGGGGCATCAGCCTCATAAGTCAACGGATATGAGGCGCGAATGGGGTGATGCAGCCCCGCGGTAGCTTTGAAGGGTAGCCGCAGTTCGGCACAGCGCAGGACAAAATCCGCGAGTTGGTCAACACTTGGAATGGCTTGCGGCACGACGCCGCCGGTGCGGATTTTGGCAAAAGCGCCAGCTTTCTTGGTCGCGGCTAAGTCCTGCGTCGCGCATTCGCAGTAGAGCGGCTTGGAAGTGTGAACACGCGACTTCGATTCGATTGTTTCCGCCAGAGAATGATCAGTGTCGGCGAGCACGGAAAACGGCCCCTGACGGTCTGAAGGCAAAAACTCGAGATCACGCGACGATACAACAAAACGGGAGAGCATCCAACTGTGCGGCCCTTGCTTATATTCCTGGAAATTTCGATAAGCCTCCTCCCAGGACAGCGAAGCTGGAGGGAAGCTGCCTGCATAATCGATGATTCCGCCGAGTAAGGCCCTAAAAGCCGGCGCTACGACTCGAGCCACGAGAGATAGTAATCCTGATCTTCAATCCCGAGAGCGGCCTCGCTTACCTGCAAGCCTCGAAATGTGTCAACCATGACGGCAAGTTCGTTGGTTTCCTTCTGGCCGAGCGAGGCTTCGGTGCGGCCCGGTTGCGGCCCATGAGCCAAGCCGTCAGGATGCAAAGTGATCGAGCCGTATTCGATGCCCTTGCGGCTCATGAATTCGGAATTCGCGTAATAGATCACCTCGTCCGACATGACATTCGAATGAGTGTAGGGCGCAGGAACGGATTCGGGATCGAAATCGAACGGCCGTGGGCAGAAAGAGCAGACCACGAAACCATCTCCTTCGAAAGTCTGATGAGTTGGCGGGGGCAGATGAAAGCGGCCTACACGAGGTTCAAAATTGTGAATGTTCAAGGCCCAGGGATAGTAGTAGCCATCCCAGCCAATCACATCGAACGGGTGATATTCGAGCACCATTTCGGTTAGGGTATTGGCTTTCTTTGCTATAAGCTTGAACTCACCCTTCTCATCATGCGTTTCGAGATTCTGTGGGACTCGGATGTCGCGTTCAGAGAAGGGACTCGATTCGGTAAGCTGACCGAACTCGTTCCGGTAGCGGCGGGGAGTTCGCACATAGCCGGCGCTTTCGATCACCAGCAGCGTGGGAGTGCCGCCGGAGTAATGATAGCGGTGAAGAATCCCGCGCGGGATCACCAGGTAGTCGCCGCTCGAGAGGTGAAGACTGCCGAAGGCGGATTCGAGCACGCCTTCACCTGAGCTAACGAAAACGATCTCGTCGGCTTGAGCGTTCCGATAGAACGAGGAAGTCTTTTCAGCCGGATGAACGATTGACATCGCGACGTCGTTGTTGAACAGGAGCTGTATGCGGCCGGTGATGGTGTCGCCGGATTCCGATAGTTGCTTCGTGCGGAAGTGACGATGACGGAGCGGCTCAGAGGGGGCGTTGCCCCGCTTTACATCCCCAATGGTTCGAAGCGCGCGAACCGCCGTAGGGCGACGGACATGGTAGAGCAAAGAGGCTGGCCCAACGAAACCCATATTGCCCATCAACTCCTCAGCGTAGAGCTCACCGGAAGGCTGACGGAAGACTTTGTGCCGTTTGGACGGCAATTCACCGAGCTGATGGTAGCGAGGCATGGGAAATGATCAACCCGAGTAATATCTTAGCGCCCGGAAAACGATATAAGTAGAGAGGAGGCTTACCAGCATGCCACAAATTGCCGAACGAACTGCCAAACCGGCGGCGGAGCAAGATGACTTCCTGCCGATCCACGGAACCGATCACGTGGAGTTTTATGTAGGAAACGCGAAGCAAGCGGCTTATTTCTACCGCTCTGCCATGGGTTTCACCTTGAAAGCGTATCGGGGACCAGAAACTGGCACGCGCGACCGGGTTTCTTATGTGCTCGAACAGGGCAAAATTCGATTTGTCTTGACCACCCCATTGAGCGGCTCGGGCGCAATTGCAGAGCACATTCTGCGCCATGGCGACGGAGCGAAATCAGTAGCCCTGTGGGTCGAAGATGCGGAATCTGCCTGGAAGGAGACTACCGCACGAGGGGCTAAGTCGGTGGAGAGACCTTTTGTTATTGAGGATGAAAAAGGCCGGGTACGGCTTTCTTCCATCGCGATTTACGGAGACACGGTCCACACTTTCGTGGAACGAAACGACTATGGAGGGGCATTCTTACCTGGCTTTGCCGCGGTCGAAGAGGCTGACCGGGTCGCGCGCCCGTCTGGATTGACGCATGTCGATCACATGGTCGGGAACGTCGGGTGGGGCCAGATGAACACCTGGGTCGATTTCTATGAGCACGTCATGGGATTCAAGATGTTCAAGCATTTCGATGATGCCGATATCTCGACCGAGTATTCGGCGCTGATGTCGAAAGTCATGGCGAATGGCAACGAGAAAATTCGTTTTCCGATCAACGAGCCGGCGGAAGGTCGGCGCAAGTCGCAAATCGAAGAATATCTGGATTTCTACGGTGGCCCCGGCATTCAGCACATCGCTATGGCGACGAACGACATTATCGAAAGCGTGACGCGGCTTCGCGATCAGGGTGTGGAGTTTCTTTCAGTGCCTACGACTTACTACGAGGAGCTCACCGGCCGCGTAGGCAAGATCGATGAGCCCCTTGACGAGTTAGCGCAACTCGGAATTCTTGTGGATCGTGATGACGAAGGATATATGCTGCAGATCTTCACCAAACCGGTGGAGGACCGTCCGACACTGTTTTACGAGATCATTCAGCGCAAGGGCAGTCGCAGTTTCGGTAAGGGGAACTTCAAGGCCTTGTTTGAGGCGATTGAGCGCGAGCAAGCGCGGCGCGGGAATTTGTAGAGACTACCGCTGGTCGCGCTCGGTACGGTTATTCGGTTGTCAAGGAGCTGGTTGCAGGTGCAAGCTTCAAGGCAGAGGACCCAAACCGATCCTCTAATGCGGGAGTCCTTGCCAGCTCGTGTTGCCGATTTTGCACGATTATATGGCGATATCGGAACCAGCGCCATTATCTCCTTCTTTGCCATAACGCGCCCCTTTGGCGTCCTTTACCACTTAGCTCAGCGCTTATAACCGAATTTCTGCAGCAGTTCTACCCGAGCAGTCACGTCTTTGTCGCTCTCGAGGCCCTTGGGGGAACTGCCGTCGACGACGCCGAGAACACCGCGGCCCTGTTCGGTCTGTGCCAGGATGATTTCGACGGGGTTGGCAGTGGCGCAGTAGATGTTCACTACTTCGGGCACTGCCTGGATGCGGCCCAGGACGTTGATCGGGAAACCGTTCCGCAAAACTACTACAAAGATGTGCCCGGCGCCGATGGCCGTGGCGTTTTCGACCGCACTCCGCTTGAGAAATTCGTCGTTGCCATCGAAACGGGTCAGACAGTCGCCGGAAGCTTCGTTGAACGCGACGCCGAATTTGAGGTGAGCCGAAGTATTTACGATAGCCTCATAGATATCTTCGACAGTTTTGATGAAGTGGCTCTGCCCGACGATGATGTTCCCGTCCTCGGGAATCGTCAGGCGGACCGATTTAAGCTCCATGACTCACAGGATAACGACCGGTGCTGCGGTAGCCGACGGCAGCGACGATCTATCAAGCCGGCGAAGGGGGGACTGGTCGTTGCCGGACGGCAGATCGGCGACATATATCCGCAGTTCTGGAAGCCTTTAGTCCGTGGGCGGGGTTTGCCTACCAGCCTGCGGCAAATAGCGAACCCGCTCACCGGTTTTTTTGTGGAGGGAGCGGAACCGGGCGACACGCCGGTAGTAGAGTTTATTGCCATTGACGTAAACGCCAAGGAGGTATGCGGCGGCCAGGCTGGTTTTGTAAGTAGAAGAAAACAGGCTAGAATAGTCGTATCTGAGTACGAATGCGAGAACTCCCGGTCAGTAAGGCTGCATGTCTCTAGGGCTGATTGCATTTTTGTTGTTTGCCCAGCCAACGCTTGGCTCGCGTCTGGCGACTGGGCTCTTTGACGACTCATTCGCTGGAATTTACCATCTTTCGGCTTTTGATTGGGCGCTTCTAATCCCATATTTCGGGATTCTGCTGGTGCTTTCCGTCTATGGTGTTCACCGCTACGAAACTGTGCGGCGATACATCAAATACGGCAAGAACCTGCGCCAGACGGCTGAGCAGAAGTTCCAAGCCCTGCCTACGGTAACAATTCAACTCCCGCTCTATAACGAACGGTTTGTAGTGGAGCGTCTGCTGGGGGGCGTGAGCCAGCTTGAGTATCCGCGCGAACTGCTGCAGATTCAGGTTTTGGACGACTCGACGGACGAAACTCATCCCTACACCGAGCGCCTCTGCAACGAGTACCGGGCGGCTGGCTTGCCGATCGAGTACCGGCACAGAACCAACCGTCACGGCTTCAAAGCGGGGGCACTGCAGAAGGGCCTCGAGACTGCGACCGGAGAACTGATTGCGATCTTCGACGCGGATTTCGTTCCATCGCGTGATTTTCTGATCAAAACCGTCGATTTTTTCACGGACCCGGGCGTCGGCGTGGTTCAGACCCGCTGGAGTTACCTGAACAAGGAATACAGCATCCTCACGCAGGTAGAGGCGATGCTGCTCGATGGGCACTTCGTTCTCGAGCACGGGGCGCGCTGCGGCTCGGGACTCTTCTTCAATTTCAACGGAACTGCAGGGGTTCTGCGCCGCAAGATGATCGACGACGCGGGCGGCTGGCAGCACGAAACGCTTACCGAAGATTCGGACCTGAGCTATCGGGCGCAATTGAACGGCTGGCGTTTCGTCTATGTGCCTTCGGTTGATTGCCCGTCGGAGTTGCCGGTAGAGACCTACGGCTTCCAGGTCCAGCAGGCGCGTTGGGCGAAAGGACTAACGCAGGTTGCCAAGAAGCTCCTCCCGCGTATCATCAAAGCCGACCTGCCGTTGCGGGTGAAGGTCGAGGCGTTTATGCATCTTACGCCGAACATCTCCTATCCGCTGATGATCATCGTTTCGCTGCTCATGTTGCCGGTGATGATCATACGTTTTTACATGGGCATCTATCAGATGGTGCTCATTGACCTACCGCTGATTATCGCGTCGTTCTGGTCCATCTCGGCGTTTTATCTGTATGCGCAGCGCAAGCTGTATCCAAAGAGCTGGTGGAAATCGATTGCGTTTCTGCCTATGCTGATGGCGGCTGGCGTGGCGCTCACGGTAAGCAACTCAAAAGGTGTTATTGAAGCCTTACTCGGCATTCAGAGTAGCTTCGCTCGCACGGCGAAGTATGCGATCGGCGCTCAGAAGACGAAAATGAAGCCGGTTGCTTATCGGAGACGCAGCGGGTGGCTGCCCTACATTGAACTTGCCATCGGCAGTTACTTCGTTTACATGATCAATTTCGCGATTGAGACGCTCAACTTCTTCGCCATTCCGTTCTTGCTGTTATTTGTGTGCGGCTATTTTTGGGCCGGATTCTCAACTTTGTATGAAGAATACCGAGGGAAGCTGGAGTGGCAGCGCGCGCGCAAGTTGGTTGAGACGCGGTAGTTTCATTTTCCCCCGCGCTTTTCCGAGTGTTCTTCTGACGTATTACTAAACTGTCGCGCTCCTAAAGTGGCGAATTCAACTGAGACGCATTAGAATCTAAGTTGGCGCTTGTCCCGGTTTCCGCCACAAGCCGCCAATCTGTTTGCAAGTCAGGCACCACGTCCTGTGTCGAGCGGCTTCGAACAGCCGAATACAATTTGCTGCGAACGAGAGAGTAATATTTCTGCGCACCAAAGATTAGGAGAGAAATGCCCAGCGACATACATGACCGGCTCAGCCATTCCTACTCGGAGCTGGAAGAGCTAAACCTGAAAGCAAAAGAACAGCGCAAAAAACGAGTAGCTGTCGGCCAGATCCGGGAGGAGCGGCTGAAATACCTAACCGACGAACACGGCATTAAAGCCGTCACAGTTCTCTTCAGCGATCTCGAAGGCCGCCTTCACATGCTCGACTATGACAAAAACTTTCTTGTCAAGAGCTGGGACAACCTTACCTTCGATGGTTCTTCGATCCGCGGCTTCACCGCCCAGCGTGAGAGCGATCTGCGCCTGGGCATCGATTGGGCCGCGTTCTACTGGGCGCCCTGCGACATCTTCGGTTCAGGCAAGGTGATGGTCTTCGGTCAGGTAATTGACAAGGACGGCACGCCGTATGCGGCGGACGTTCGCGGCGTCCTGCACGCCTATGCCGACAACACCTTCGCTAAGGATGGTTATGTTCTTAACGCCGCGAATGAGATCGAAGGATTTCTTTTCCAAGGCGCCGATGCTGAACGGAAATTTCACGAGCACTGCCGCTTCGACTACGTCAACACCGGCGGCTATTATCACTCGCTGCCCGGCGACCCATTACGGCTCTTTATCGATACCTCAGCAGATGTCCAGCGAGCCATGGGTTTCGAAAACGAAAAGGACCATCCGGAGGTCGCCCCTTCGCAGTTCGAGATCAATTACAGTTACGCGGACGTAGTCACTGCGGCTGATCAAATCCAGCTGTACAAGTTGATCTGCCGGCAGGTCGCCACCAAGATGGGATTCACTGCCAGCTTTCTTCCGAAACCGGTGGTCGGAGTGAATGGGAATGGCATGCATACGAACGTGTCTATCAGCAAAGATGGAAAGAATCTTTTTTGGGACGCCAAAGGAGAAGAGAAGCTGAGTGCGTTCGCGTGGCAATTTATCGATCGCATCCTCTCACATGGAAACGATCTCTGCCTGTTGCTGAATCCAAGCGTGAACGCCTATCGCCGGTTGGATCCTCACTTTGAAGCTCCCAACCAGATCAAGGCTTCCGCTACTGATCGTGGCTCGATGGTCCGCGTACCGCTCGGCAACGAACGCAGCGCCCGCGTGGAGGTCCGGTCGGTTGCTCCGGACGCAAATCCGTATCTGGCCCTTTATTCGATCTTCCGAACCGGCATCGAAGGCAGCATTGCCGACGTCAAAAACCTTCGGGGCGCGGATCGCTATCTGCCCGACAACATCTACGACGCCCTGAAAAACTTTCGCGACACGGAATGGAGCAGCAAGCTTTTAGGCGAAGATGTGAAATCCCGCTACGCCGATCTGAAGCAGTCATCGGCCGATCGCTGCCCGAGGCTTCTCGGAACTTTTGTTAAAGCGCCTGAAGTGCAATACCATCACGAGGTCTACAACCAGTTCCTCTGGAATCGCTTCTAGATCCTCGCGCTGCATCAACCGAAGGAGTCTCCGCAACAGATGAGGCTCCTTGCCTATTTCGGCGGCCCAACCTGCAAGTCGTTCTCGACCGATCTGACGCCCTTCACCTTCTTGGCCAACTTCGTCGCTTTCGTCTTCCCCTTGTCGGTGTCGACCCGGCCCGTTATGGTGACCACACCATCTTTAACGACGACCTCGTCAGCCCCGCCTTTCACATCGGGGTCGGTCGTCAGACGCATCCGAACTTGATCCGTGATTCGGTCGTCAGAAACCCCCGCCTTCTGGCCCGCTGGATAAGCAAGCTGCGCGCCAGCGCCACTGATAAGTAGAGCCAAAATAAGCAAGCTCTTCATTCGGAAATGCTCTTTCAGCCTATCACTCTAGCGTTATTCCGCGGATTCACCGCCGGCCGTTACTTAGTAGATTCACTACCGCTCATGGCCCGCCAGTCAATGGCGTTCAGGAACTCGGGATCCTCGCGCCATTTCGGCTTCACCTTGACGAACAGCGAAAGAAAAACTTTGCGCCCGATCAACTGCTCTATATTCAATCGCGACTCGGTGCCGATCTGCTTCAACAACTGGCCTTTTTCGCCAATCAGAATCGCCTTCTGTCCGGCGCGCTCGACGTGAATCGTGGCAGCGATGCGGGTTAGTTGCCCAGTATCTTCCCACGTATCGATCAGGATTGCGACGGCGTGCGGCACTTCCTCGCGAGTGGCGCGCAGAATGCTTTCGCGAATGATCTCAGCCGCCAAAAAACGCAATGGTTGATCGGTGAGATAGTCATCGGGAAAAAGCCGAGGCGAAGGCGGCAGGTTCTCTGCGACGATGCGCCTCAGCTCGTCTACTCCTTCGCCGGTCCGCGCGGAAATCGGAACGGCTTGTAAAAAGGTAAAAAGCTCCATATACCGCTGGATAACCGGCAGGAGCAGCCGCTTATCGGCCACGCGATCGATTTTGTTCAGCACCAGCAAGGTCTTATCGGACTCGGCGAGAGCGCTGACGGCGTGCTCGTCTTCCGCGCCAACCGGCTTACTCGCATCGGCCAAAAACAGAACGAGATCGCGTCCGTGCAGCGCGCTGCGTACCGTGCTCATCATGCGTTTATTGAAGAGCGTGTCCGATTTGTGAATGCCGGGAGTGTCGATAAACACGATTTGCGAATCAGCAGAGGTAACCACTCCCTGAATCGAAGTGCGCGTGGTCTGCGCCTGCGGAGCCGTGATCGCAACCTTCTCGCCGACTAAAGCATTTAAGAGCGTCGACTTGCCCGCATTGGGGCGCCCCGCAATCGCGACAAACCCGGCACGATAAGCCGACTCGTTCAAGCGCCCGCTCCAACCGGCGAAGGCTCTTCCACGCGCGATATACGTACTTCTTCTACCCGCCGCTCGTCACCGGCCAGCACTTCCACCCGAATCCCCCCGTTCTCCACTGCTTCTCCTACCTGCGGCACATGCCCCAGCCACTCCGCCACTAGACCGCCCACAGTCGTCGATTCGGTCTCTTCGGCGGGGCGGAAATTCAGCAGGTCTTCTAGCCGGTCCAGATCCAGATTGCCAGGCGCGATGAAAACATGCTCTGCTTCTTGCCGCACATCCCGGTCGGGCTCGTGTTCGTCTCGTATTTCACCGAGAATCTCCTCCACCAGGTCCTCCATCGTCGCCAGCCCGGCCGTATTGCCGTATTCATCGACCACAATCACCATGTGCGAGCCCTCGCGCTGCATGTCGCGCAGCAAGTCGCTGACGGGCTTGGTCTCAGGAACCAGGGGAACCCGGCGCATCACGTCCTTCAAAGCTTTGGCTTGACGCTCTGCCGGATCCAGCTCGAAAATATCCCGCACGTGTACGAAGCCAATGATGTTGTCGATGTTGTCCGCGTAAACCGGAATGCGCGAGAACTTCTCGTGAATGACAAGTTGCCGCAGGTCTTCAACAGATTTGTCAGCCGAGATCGCAACAATATTCGGGCGAGCCGTCATCACCTCTCGCACTTTCTTGTCTCCAAAGGCTACGACAGAGTGAATCAGCTTGCGGTCTTCTTCTTCCAAAATTCCTTCTTCCGCGCCGGCGTCGATGAGAGCCTCAATATGCTCGACCGAGTCGGTCGTTTCGGTTGCACCGGTCGGATTCTTATCTAAATCGAGCAGCGATTGAAAGCCGCGCACCAGGGCGGCCAGCGGTCTGGCTGCTGCTGCGAGCAGCTTAGCCGCCGGCAAAGCCTTATTCAGCCAGAGAACGCTGCTGCGCCGATAGAGAAACTGCGGAATTAGATAAGTAGACACTAGCATGGCTAAGAACGACGCGCCAATCGCCTCCAGCACGCTCTCCCAGTGCTGTAGACTGGGCCGAACAAAAGCGCACAGGTAAAACACGCCGATCAGGAAAAGCGAAACATGCTTGATCAGAGAGAACGCGAGAGAACCGTGTTCCAGATCGAGACCTATCTTCTCAGCCAGCGTCTCGCGAAAAAACTCAAGCGAAGGAAAGTCGCGTCGGATAAGGCGCAATGATTCCAAATAGAGCAATTGCACGTAAGAGACGAAGCAGAGTAGTCCAGTCAGCAGAATCGCTGCCGTCAGGCACAGCAGATTCGTCACTTGCGTGCTCCGCTTGCGGACCGGCCCCGGGCGATCAACGTAGAAGGCAGTCCTAGAACTTCTTTCCATTTGCGTTCGGCGCGAGCCATTGCTCCGCCGTCGCGCTCATGATCGAGCCCCGTGAGGTGAAGGAAGCCATGCAGCATCAGCACCCGAATTTCATCGAGACACGTGTGACCAAATTCCTCAGCCTGCGCCTGCGCCCGCGTAAGGGAAATTGCAATCTCGCCCAGGTCGCCGCCCTTACCTCTGGCAGCTGGAAAGGAGAGAACGTCGGTTGCGTAATCATGGCCCAAGAAATCTCGATTAAGCCGTCGCATCTCCTCATCGCCAGTGATCAGGCAGGTAAACGTGGTCGCATTGCCGACTCGCTCGCTCAAGGTGAACCCAAAGAGCTTCAGCTCACGCTTACAATCTGCCGGCACTCTGGACTTCGCTGGGAATGCCCTAAAGAGCAGAGTCACTCCGCCTCGCGCCGCAACCTTTCGTTTATCGCCTTCAGGAGACATACAGCCATCAGGTAAGAGAAGGGAATTCAGGAATTTCCACCGCTGTGGTCGGAGGCGGCTCTATGCGTGGCTCCTGGAGAACTTCGTTGCCTAATCTCAGCGCCAGTTGGCGGCCGCCTCCGATCAGTTCGTGATAACGGTCGTAGGCCTTCACGATTCGCTGCACCAGCGCGTGCCGAACCACGTCTTTGTCATCGAAGTTGACGAAGGCAATTCCTTCGACGCCGCGCAAAACATCGATCGCATTGAGTAGTCCGCTTTTTTTCCCGCTAGGAAGATCGATTTGGGTCTGGTCGCCGGTAACGACCATCTTCGAGTTGAAGCCCTGACGCGTGAGAATCATCTTCATTTGCTCGAGAGTGGTGTTCTGGGCCTCATCGAGAATAATGAAACAGTCGTTCAGCGTGCGGCCCCGCATGAAAGCGAGTGGCGCGATCTCGATGACATTGCGCTCCAACAACTTCTCTACTTTCTCGGCGTCGATCATGTCGAAGAGAGCGTCATAGAGCGGGCGAAGATAGGGGTCGATCTTCTGTTGCAGAGTGCCGGGTAAAAAGCCGAGATGCTCGCCGGCTTCTACCGCCGGTCGAGTAAGAACAATTCGGCTGACGCGCTTGTTCAGGTAAGCAGATACTGCCATCGCCACCGCGAGATATGTCTTGCCCGTCCCCGCAGGTCCCACGCCGAAGGTGAGATCGTGGTTCTCGATCGCGTCAACGTAGCGCCGCTGGTTCACCGTCTTTGGGGCAAGCACTTTCTTGCCGAAAGCGCGAGACTTGCCGCTCTCCACCAGCCGCCGCAGAGAAACGTTCGGGTCGGCTGTTACCACCCGCATATAGCTGTTCAGATCGCCGTTGTTGAACACATGGCCTTCCCGCATGAGACCGGCGTAGTCCTCCAGAATCTGCTCCGCCCGCCGCACTTGTGGTTCATCGCCCTCAATCTCGAGCGAATCGCCATCCAGGAGACGCGTGCGCAGGTTCAATTCGGATTCGAGTAGCCTGATGTTCTCGTCACGAGTACCGAAAAGCGGCTCTATGCCGCGGGAAATCTGAATGCTGGACTTCATTAAGGAGAAGAAACGAACGAGCAATTGAAGAGGGCAACTAGGACTGGCTTGCAACTGAACCGGGTATAAGAACCCGCCGGTATCAAACGCGTCTCAACGGTAGGCCATTGAACCCACGGGCGCAGGCGCCGGAAGCTCATTCAAAGCAATTATAGCAGGATTTTAAGTTTCGGTTTTGGCCCTTCACTTTCCTAAACGTGAATAGGACATTGCATCGAAACCGGCTATACTGGCAAAGAAAAAGCGAAATGCTCGAGCTAGAGGAACAGCTTGCCCGGTTGCGTCAGCGCGTAGCGGCTATTGACCTGAAATTTAGGCGAACGAAGCCACGCCAGTCCCTCGAAACTCCGGAAGTGACCGGAAGTTCGTTTCGTACACGGATCGAGGAATGGTCGAGCGGCCAAGTCGTCGCAAACGACTGTGGGGAGCACTTCCAGACGGAAAAGGTCTTTGCGTCACATAGACAACATGGGTCTGCTGATATCGGTGCTTTAAGCGAACTCCCTGCGGACTTGCTCGATACCCTCGGCGAGAGTGAAATTCCGGCCTGTGCACCTGGCAATTGGGCGTTTCTCGACACCGAGACAACCGGCCTGGCGGGAGGGTCGGGCACCTACGCTTTTCTGATCGGAGTTGGGCGAATCACGCCGGAAGGATTCGCGGTCCGCCAGTATTTCATGCGCGAGTATGCCGAAGAGCGAAGCGTGCTGCGAGCGCTGGAGCAACACCTGGCGGAATTTTCGGTCCTGATCACCTACAACGGCCGCAGCTACGATCAGCCGCTGCTCGAGACCCGCTATCGCATGAACCGCCACCAGCCGCCTTTCTGTCGTTTGGGCCACCTCGATCTACTCTATGGCGCGCGCAGACTCTGGAAGTTGCGGCTCGAGAGCTGCCGCCTCATGCAGCTCGAGCAGGAGATTCTGGGCGTATACCGGGAGGGCGATTTGCCAGGCGAGCTGATCCCCTATGTGTACTTCGAGTACCTGCGCTCGCAAGAGGCGAGCCGTCTGATACCCGTTTTTCATCACAACGCGATGGATATCCTGACGCTGGCATGCCTGACCGCGGTTGTACCGGCGGCATTCCGCAGCACGGATGCGGAATCGCTCTCGCGAGTGGGCGTTAATAGAGGCGCGGAATTGGCTGGCATAGGGCGATGGCTGCTCGCGGCTGGTGAGAAGGAGAAGTCACTCGGAATGTTCAAGCGCGCCGTGGATGCAGGTCTGCCTGACTGGCTGCTCTTTCGGGCATTATGGGACATTGCCTCTCTCGAGAAAAGGCTCGATCGGCCTTTTGAGGCCGTGCGCATTTGGATCGAGCTCGCAGAATGCCGCAACGAGTACCGGGCCCCGGCGCTCGAAGAACTGGCTAAGTTCTACGAGCACGAGGAGCGCAACTACGCGCTGGCACTCGATTTCACCGAGCAGGCCTTGAGTTTCGGCGGTTCTCCTGCCTTGGCTCATCGCAAGCAAAGACTGGAGAGCAGGCTGGCAAAGCCTCGGCCGCGGAAATTGTTGTAGAGACCAAACGGAGCAGCATGGGGCGATTCGAAACTGCGGTCGAATTCTATCGGTATCGGGAGCCATATCCGCCACCTTTCTTCGAGAGCGTGGCGGATCGGCTGGTGCTCACGCCCTCGACGAGACTGCTCGATGTGGGGTGCGGGCCGGGTAACCTCGCCATTGGATTCGCGCCGTTCGTCGGCAGCTGTACCGCGGTCGATCGGGAACCTGAAATGCTGGGCGCGGCTCGCGCCGCTGCAGCCGAAGCGAATGTCGACATGAGTTTTATCCAGGCGGGAATCGAAGACCTCTCTTTCGGCAACGGCTCTTTCGATTTCGTAGCGATCGGGAGAGCACTGCATTGGCTTTCGCGTGAAGCAACGTTCGCCGTGCTCGAGCGGGTCGTCGCTCCGGGCGGCTGCATTGCGGTATGCGGCTCGACGGCTACCGATGCGCCTGTGAACGCTTGGGTTCCCATATTCAAGCGGGTGCGGAGCGCGTGGGCATCGGATCCTGACGAGTCGCGCTATAGGTCCGACATGGATCAGTGGTTCGCGCCGTCGAGATTCCGGAGAACGGCCGACATTGCAGTAAAGCACCAGCTACGAGTCACGATACCCGAGCTGATCGGCCGTGCGCTTTCGTTTTCGATTACGTCTCCAGCAGTTCTCGGCGAAAGGCGGCCGCAGTTCGAAGCGGAAATGAGTGCGGCTCTCGAACCCTTCGCGCGGGATGGCGCACTACAAGAAGAAATTGTCGCCAAGGCAACGGTTTTTGGTAGGTCCAGTTAAGCCGGATTTTCTTTGACTAATCCCGTAATCTCGACTAAATTGATGTAAGTCTGGAGAACCACGAATATGTCGAGATACTTCGCTGAATTTATTGGAACGTTCGTCTTGGTCTTTGCGGGATGCGGTTCCGCGGTACTGGCGGGAGACAAAATTGGATTCCTCGGCATAGCCTTCGCCTTCGGGCTCGCCCTGCTTGCCATGGTCTACACCGTCGGCCATATTTCGGGATGCCACATCAACCCTGCGGTCACGCTCGGTTTGTTCATTACGAAAAAGATGGACCGTCGGCACTTGCTTGGATATTGGATCGCGCAGATCTTAGGTGCAATCGTCGCCGCAGCCTGTCTGCTCGCTATTGCGAAGGGAACTCCAAACGGATATGATCCGTCGGTGCTTGGGTTTGCTGCGAACGGGTATGGAGAGCATTCCCCAGGACATTACGGACTTGCGGCTGCCGCGCTTACCGAAATTATCCTCACTTTTTTTCTGGTTCTGACGGTGATTGGCGCGACCGATCTCAAAGCCCCTGTCGGATTTGCCGGCATCCCAATCGGGCTCGTTTTGACCCTGATTCACTTGGTAGGCATTCCTGTTACGAATACCTCTGTCAACCCGGCCCGAAGCATTGGGCCGGCGCTTTTCGTCGGCGGTTGGGCTTTGCAGCAGCTCTGGCTGTTCATACTTGCGCCTCTCGTCGGTTCGGTGCTCGCAGCAGCAGTATACACCGCTTTCAGAGTCCCAAGCCTGACAGCCAGGGAAGCAGAACGAGCTCTACCGACTCAGCAGGAAGAGCGCCTAAAAAGTAAAGCTACTACTTCTTCAAAGCTTTAAGACACGTTTCCGGCTACCGCCGCTCCGGACGCGAAGGGTGGTGATATCTGGTGGCGAATCGCAGTCGGAAGATCGAGCATTTGTCTCACGGGGACGCGAAAGCGCCCGCCAGTGGTTCTAACTTAAGGAGCCGAAGACACGTTCGCTGGCGGTTTTCGTAAGGCCGCTCCGAGAACCTTACCGGGGCCGGATTCCTGAACAAAAGCAACGACCCGGAGATTTGCTGGGTCCGCGCCTTTCTTGAGCTTGACCTGGCAATCCTGAGCGAAGCTTTTGCCGCTTTCCAATTTGCCCAACTTTTTCAGGTATTGCACAACGGCAACGTGAGTGAGATGTTGACCGTTATTTTCGCCGGCCGAGACCTGAGACTCGGCGTGATCGAGAGCGACTGCCAAATAGACATCGGCTTTGGGCGGGGCGGATTCGCCATCGACTTCAATGCGCGCGCGAAGGACAGGCGAATTCGTGCCGTCAACGCTGAGTCCGACAATGTGTACGGGAAGCTGCATGGCAGAAGCCTTGTCGAAGGCCTGACTGAGATGCTGCGAGTCGTAGCCCTTCAGCAGAACGTTCCCATCGATAATGATTTGCGGAGTGTAGGGCTCGGGCAGTCCAAGGGCACGCACATAAGCGCTTTGCCGCTCAGTGAAAAGAGAGGAGGAGTATGGATCTTTCCATCCATCATGGTTCCAGTAGTCCACGTGCTCGCTGAGGACAATCAACTGCGCATTGGGAACAGGTTGCAATGCGTCTAGCTTTTGCACCAGGGCGTCGATTGGAGGACAACTCGAACAACCCTCGGAAGTGAACAACTCGAGGAGCATCGGCGAACGAGTAGTCTCCGGGACATCGGCGGGGCGACCGTAGCATCCGGCCGCGCACGTGATTGCAATTAGAGCCGTAAAGAATCTCATGAGGCGACGGCACCCGACTTCAGAGTAGCCAAAAAGTGGCCGAATAGAAATAGCCACTCAGGGCAAGTCGCTTATGGCCACTTTGCGCTGCACGCTCGCGGCCGTTTACGGAGGCGTGAGCACGCTGCGCAGACGGCGGACAGCACGTGGCATTTCCGCCGGCTCGGTACTGCCAAAGCCCAAAATGAATCCCTGGCGCGCTCCCTTGCCCAGATAAGAAGTAGAAAGGGGCCACAGCCAAAGATTCTGCCGCGCGGCGCGCGCTGAAATTTCCTGGTCGCGGAGCCCTTTTGGCAGGAGCACGATCAGGTGCAGGCCAGCCTCGCCGCCGGCTATCTCGAGCCGGGAGCCGAATTCGCTGCGAATAGCCTCGACCAGGGCGTTTCGCCGCTCGCTATAGAGCTGCCGCATTTTGCGGATATGGCGGGCAAAGTATCCTTCGTTGATGAAATCCGCCAGGACTGCCTGATAGAGGTAGGAGGGAAAAAGGTCCATAGCGCGGCGGAGCGCCGCAAAACGGTCAACGAGGTCGGAGGGTAGGACGAGGTAGCCGAGGCGCAACGAGGGGAACAACGTTTTGCTGAACGTTCCGATGTAAATCACGCGCCCGTTATGATCGAGCCCCTGCAAGGACGCGATGGGCATGTTCTGATAGCGGTATTCACTATCGTAGTCGTCCTCTATGATCCAAGCGCCCGCGCTTTGCGCCCACTCGAGCAATTGAAGACGACGGGAAGCGCTCATGGTGGCGCCGAGCGGGAATTGGTGGGAGGGTGTGACAAAGGCGGCTCGCGCCCGGCGAAAACGCTTGATCCCAGCGGCCACATCCAGCCCCTGATCGTCGACCGGAACGGGGACGAGACGACAATCGGCCAAGCTGAGAGAATAGCGCAGCAACTCGTAACAAGGTTCTTCGAGCCAAACGCGGCTTCCCGGATCAAGCAGCACGCGGGCAGAGATATCGAGCGCTTGCTGGGAACCGCCGACGACCATAATCTGACGCGCGTCACAATGTACGGCGCGCGCGGTTCTGAGATAAGTGGCGATGGTTTCGCGAAACTCCTTCGAGCCCATGGGGTCGCCGTAACTGAGGGAGCTGGCTCGCGGGTTCCGGCAATGCCGTGCCACGAGACTCGACCATATCTGGAATGGAAAGTAGTCGAACGCCAACTGACCAACACTGAAGGCTCCCCAGCCGTACACCCAAGGCGCAATGTCGCGGTTGGGTAGAAGCGCGGAGCGGCGCGAGAGAGGCCGAGGTCCGCAACGAGCTTCGGCTGACCCTACGCTGGGGTACTCGATAGATGTCAGCTGATCGGGCAGAGAGCTGGATACAAATGTCCCCGCGCCTGTACGGCTTTCAAAATAGCCTTCGGCGAGCAACTGAGCGTAAGCGTCGAGTACCGGAATGCGCGAGATGCCCAGTTCGGAAGCGAGAGCTCTGGTGGATGGAATACGCTGGCCGGCACACAAGTTGCGCACGACGATAGCGGCGCGGTAACCGTCGTAAATTTGCCTGTGCAGAGGCTTGCCGGCTTTACGATCAACTGCGATAACAGGGGAGAAGCCGCCTGATACCTTCTTCATAATCCAGGCATAGTGGTTATACCGAAAATAGTTGCGGTAGTATTGCGTCCGACCACTTTACATGCAAAATTCAGCATAACGTCGCTTCCAAGGAGAACGTATGGTTAGGACTCGCAACGGCCGCCGATGAACACCGATAAGCGCGAATTCTTATTTGGACAGCATCACGAAGGCAAAAAGGGTGTCGCCTGCCCCGACCACCACGTACTGAGTACCGTCGAGTTGGTAAGTGATGGCACCGTTGCTGACCTCGGCGCTGAGATTTGCGTGCCATAGCGGTTCGCCTGTTTCGGCATTCAGGGCGACGAAATTGTTTGAGGGGTCACCCGTAAAGACCAGGTTGCCGGCTGTACTCAGCACGCCCGACCGCACACTGGAGCCTTCCCACTTGTGACTCCAACGCATTTTGCCTGTTTTGTAATCAATCGCCTGAAGCATGGACTCACCCCAGCCGCCGCGATCGTTGCCGCTCCAGCCTTCCGGTTTTTCCGCGTCGTCGAAAATGTAGTATTCACTGAAAGCACGCGTAGCGTTGACATAGAAGAGGCCGGTTGCCGGACTGAAACTAGGCGGCGGCCAATTGGCTGCTCCTCCCTGATTGGGCGTGACGAGAGCTCCATCGATGTGCGGCTCCTTCGTGGGATCAGGAATCGGCTGGCCTTTGGAGTCGACGCCCTTTGCCCAATTAGTTTTGACGAACTCGGAGGTGATGACGTTCTTGCCATTGGTTCGATCCAGCACGAAAAAATAGCCGTTGCGGCTGGCTTGTGCGAGCAGCTTGCGGGGATTCCCGTTCACTTCGCCGTCGAGGAGCACGGGTGTTTCAACCGCGTCCCAATCGTGCGTGTCGTGCGGGGAGGGTTGGAAATACCAGACAAGCTTGCCGGTATCGAGATTCAAAGCGACGATAGATTCGGTATAAAGGTTGGCGCCTTGACGACCTTTGCCGGCGGTAACCGGTTGCGGATTGCCGGTACCTAAATAGAGAAGATTGAGTTCTGGATCGTAGGTGCTTGGAACCCAAGTCATACCGCCGCCGTGAGCCATGGCTTCCGCGTTGGGCCAAGTTTCAGAACCTGGCTCGCCGGGCTTCGGCACAGACGACCAGCGCCACTGGAGTTCGCCCGTTTCGGGATCACACGATTCAAGGTATCCAGGTATGTCGAGGTCGTCCCCGCTTACGCCCACAATCACGTGATTCTTGATAATCACGGGCGCAACACTTGCTGTGTAGAACTGGTCGAGATCACAGATTTGCTTGTGCCAGCGCTCGGAACCGTCCTTAGTATTGAGAGAAACGAGGTTGCAGTCGGGCGTTTCGAAGTAGAGCCAGTTGCCGTAAATGCCCACGCCACGATTTCCGAGATGCCAACCGCCCTTTGATTTCCACTCGGAGTGCCAGATCTCATCACCGCTGCGCGCATCGACACTGAATACATGATCGGGGATTGTGAAGTAAAGGGCGCCGTTCACCAGTAGCGGAGTCGACTTGAGAACGCCGCCTGAATTGGCAGAGCCAGCGCGCATTCGATATATCCACGCGAGACTCAGCGCTTGAACATTGGTCGCGTTGATTTTCGAAAGCGTGCTGAAGCGGCGACCTGAATAATCGCCATTGTAAGTGGGCCAGGCTTCGACAGGAGGTTCGGTCAACTTCTTAGGGTCCAGAGCTTGGGCCGTGGCCAGCCAAACGGTAACTGCGAGCCAGAGAAAAAATCGCAATTTCATTTCAATGTCTCCAAATAAGCGACCACGTTGTGAATGTCCTTATCGGTATATCTGTCAAGCAACTCGTCATGAGCGGCATAGGGATCGTGTTTCTCGACTTTCAACTGGGGCGTCCTCTTCCAGGAGCAATAAACGCCGGCGGCATCTCTTAACGACACCGTGAAATCGTCGATGCGCACTAGATCGCCGGACGTGGAATCGCCGTCCGGAGTGGTTACGGTCACTCTCACTGGTTTGGCTGGCGTGACGCCGCTGCGGCCGAAACCGATGGTGCGCGGGAATAAGAAACGCTGCTGGAGAGTGGCTGGATCGTACTTGGCTGCGATGCCGGCAAGATCGCCCGCTGGCGAGTGGCAGTTATTACACGTGCCAGCAGCATTGAAATAAGCAGCTCCGGCTTTCGCATCGCCCGTTAGGACATTCAAAACTTTGGTGTAAGGACCGCTGCGAAGAGTATCGTTGACTTGCTGATGAAGGAAGTGTGAAAGATCCTTAATTTGACCTTCGCTCAGAGTGGGAAGATGCTGACCGGTGGGCATCGGATGATTAGCGCGAAGGAGCGGTTCGAGAGTGCTGCCGTAGCGATCATGCAACAGGGTGACCGATCGTACGAGGTCGGGGCCACCGCTGCCGCCTCTAGCCATGGGTCCATGGCAACTGCCGCAATCGATCAGATAGAGCGCCTTACCTCGGTCCGCCGCGGAGCTGTCGATGATTTGCTTCTCGTCCGGGCCCATGCTGAAGCCACCGCCGCCGCCTCTGCGTGGTGAAGCAGGATTGCCGGCCGGCTGCTTGGGCGGCAGATTTTTTGTGAGGTAATCAATCACCTCGCCGAACTCTGTTTCTGTACCTTTCGCCCCGCGGCTAATCATGCCCGAAACAACGCCGCTCCACTCCTGGCGGGTCATCCCTCTTCCCAGAACAATGTTTGCGTTGTGACAAGCTCCGCAAATACGCTGGACGAGGTCTCTTCCCGGAGCGTTCGGAAGCTGTGTCGAGGTTTGCGCAAGAATGCCTGACATACTTAGCGTGAGCGCAGCCGCTAGCCGGATCCATTTAGTTCGAGTAATTCTCATAACGCTGAGGTGAATGGCACCGCTATCAAATCGTCTAACGATTCTACATTTCTTCCGTTGCGCCGCGTATATTCGAATAGAGCTAACGCATGAGATGCTTGACAGACGATATGCGCCAAGGTAACATGTCGTTATGCGACACGTCGTCAAGAGAGATGAAGAGGAAGGACGGCCTCTCACTGAACCGGTAGTGCTGATCCTGATGAGCTTGGCACATCAGCCTCGGCACGGCTATGCGCTGATGCAAGACATGGAAGAGCTGAGCGATGGGCGGGTTCGGGTCAGCACGGGGACGCTTTACGGAGCATTGCGGCGGCTGCTCGATGATGGCTGGATCGAACGGTATGCACAGGAGGACACGTCGCGCGAAAAACAGGCGTACCGGCTGACCCGGGCTGGGCTCAAAGCACTGCGAACAGAATTGGGCAGGATGAAGCAGTTGACGCGCGCAGGGGCACACCTGCTGAAGGGGATGGAGGCTTAAATGACGCGAGCATATGGATTGCTGATGCGGCTTTATCCAAGAAAGCACCGATCGGTCTTCGAGAAAGAGATGACGGCGGTATTCGAGGAAGCGGCCGAGGAACATCGCAGGCGAGGATGGTTTCCTTTCGTTCGTTTCATGCTGGCGGAGCTGGCAGGAGCGGTCAAAGGGTCTTGCACGCAGTGGGTTTCGGGGTTGAGGCGCGAAGAGCAGTCGAAGAGCGCGGAGTTGGCCCAAGCTGGCGACTCCGGGTTGCCGCCCGAAATAGCGCAAGCGGAGCGCCGGCTGCAAGGGCATTTGCGCCGGATGGAGTACGCAATTGCGCACCACCAATTTACACGCGCGCGTTTTTTCTCCGAGGCAGAACGGAGAGAGCGCGAACAGTTACGCCAGCTTCGCGAAAAGCATGGGCTGGGCGAGTAGGTTCGGCTACTCAAAACACCATCGACGCTTGTCGTGTTGCTGCCTGTGCAGTCTGGATTTACCGTGTACGTGCCAGCGCCGTTGCTGTGGATGATTTTGCCGTCTGCGCTGACGATATCTTCGAGCGTGAAGCCGCCTTCCCAGTCGAAGCGGGCGAGTGCTTGCCGAGGGGGCTCGAGTGAGGGTAAGCCAGGATTTTTACTCGATAAGCCACGCCTGATTGCTGTTTCCAGTCGGGCTCCATAGCTGCATCCCCGTGCCACGGTTGAGACTCCACCCGGTATCGTCCACGACAAGCCCGCTTGCCTTGTTGTGAATGACGTAGCCTGACCGGGACACGGTAAGTGACCATAGTTGCGAGTCGGAGTCGTTTGCGGACTGCTGTTCGAGCTTGGTCCCGGGAGTCCGAGAGCCGCTGGGATCGGTGAGGTACAAGCCGCTTTCGATATTGCGAATGGTATAGAATCCGCTTCCGTTCGCGGTAAACATCCATTTCTGCTCGCTTCCTCCCGTGGGAGTCGACTCAATAATTTGGGCACCGGAAGCTTGGGACGAGCCAGGGTCGGCGAGAAGCAGCGTGCTCAATTGATTGGTAATGGTGTACTCGCCATTGGGGAGAGATGCTTTCGGAAGCACGCCGAATACCGCGACGCTGTTAGTGGTACCGACGAACACCTGGCCATTAGCTATAGTCGGCGTAATGTATTTATTGCCAGGCCCGAACTGATCCCGGCCGGAGCTTGCCTGGTTGCTGTTGTAATACTCGACCGCAAGATTTGCCGCATCGTAAGCGTGCAAGACCGCCGGGTTGGTATTTTCCACGGCCCACAGGATTGCATTCGAGGAGCCGCTTGCGGAAATGCTGGGCGTAGCGCCGGGATAAGTGAACGAGTGAGTGGTTGCCGAAGCCGGAGACAAACGCGCGTTACTGATTTGGAAAGCCTGAATCGTGCTGCCGACCGGACCGAAGTAGACGTAGCTGCCGAAATAGGCAGGATTCGCCCAGATTCCTCCCGGTAAGGCCCCTGTTAACTGCTGGTAAATGGTCGCGTCCGAGGTCGGGTCGTACTTGCCCATGTGGTCGCGATCGACAACGTATAAGTTAGAGTCTTTGCCCGCTCCGACGGCGAGGTGACGGACGTTGCCACTCGCATCGATCTGATAGGGCAAGAGCATAATGCCGCCCGAACCGAGATCGGTGTCGGTACTGGATTCGGCGTTGGAATTATCCATAGTCCAGTAATCGGTGGCAACAAGCTTTCCGCTCTGGAGTGAGAGCTTCACGAAAGCATTGCCGAAATCGCCACGGCTTGGAAAACCCTGCGAATTGAAGGAGGTATCGAAAGTACCGTTCGCAACCGAAACGAAGATGTTGCCTTGCGAGTCGGCAGCCGGTCCTCCTCCGCTATTCCAAAGGGCGGCTTCGCTGCCGTTGGGCGCAAAGTTGAACACGCTCCTCTGGGCGAGTGTCAGACGATCATAACCGATGAGCCAGCCAGTATAGGGATTGAAGTCGCAGTGAGATCCCCAACTTGTGTAGACGATTCCATTCAGAAGAAGAAGGCCGGCCCGTTCTTTGTACTGTTTGGGGTCAAAGATCACTTTTCCGTTGCTGCTATTCGCGCCTGTTCCCGGGTAAGTGGCTTCGACAGTTTGCGGTGCGCCAAACTCTTCCGCCCCGGTAGTAATGTCGAGAGCGTGCAGGCGCTGATAGTAATTACCGCTCGAATCTTTGCTCATGGATACGAGGTAAATCGTGCCATGGGGACCGGCTGTGAGATCGATCACCGGCGTGGCTGTAATGCCGATTTCCGGCGTGACCTGGCCACAACCCCGATTGTCCGATGTCGTCTCGCCGGCCTTCAAAAGCGAAACGCGCCAGAAGATACTGCCGTTGTTGGCATCGAAAGCGTAGACGCTATCGTGTTCGCTCGCTGCAAATACGACGTTGTACGTGCCGCGTCCTGGGATGCTCAGACCGGATACAAACAGCGGCTGGGCATCGATCTTGCCGTCCATCGCGACAGCGAACAGTTTGCCGAAATTGGATGCGGTTACACGCGCGGGGTTGAGGATAGTCTCGTCAATGTTCTGGCCGGCCCGGGAGTTTTGATTGTGATATGTGAGGACATTTACCTGGCCTAAGCCGGTCTGGCAGCAAAGGGCGCTCCAAATCAAGGCGCCCATTGCGAGAAGGATTTCTTGCTTGCGGTTTAGCATCGCGTCTCCTTGAAGATAGCTCGAATCAGCCATGATAGGCTTGCTGAATCAGGGGAACTTAGTCCATGTTCAAAAGACTACTTCGTAGTACTCTTTTGGGAGCCGTTGCGTCAATTCTATTCACTGCTCCCCATCTCAACGCTCAAACAACCTTCGGATCTGTTGTTGGAAACGTATCCGACCCTTCTGGGGCGGCCATTTCGAATACCGAAGTCGTACTCACCAATCTCGGAACCAACGAAAAGCGAACCGAGACAACTAACGCTGACGGCTTGTATCAGTTCGTCAACGTTTCGCCGGCCACTTACTCGGTCTCCATCGAGAAGCCAGGATTCAAGCGCACCGTGCGCACACCAGTAACAGTCGAAACTGGAACCACCAGTAAGATCGATCTGGCGCTGGAGGTCGGCGCAGTCAATCAAACGGTAGAAGTAACGGCGCAGACGCCGCTGCTGGCTCCGGAATCGTCCTCGCTCGGGCAAGTCATCGATGAGCGCAAGACGGTCGAAATGCCGCTGAATGGGCGCAATCCATTAAATTTGGTCGCGCTGGCTCCATCGGTTGTGCCGCAGGGCGGTTCGATGTCGAACCCGAACGGGCAGAACCCGTTTGCCTGGGGCAATTATCAGATCGGCGGCGGAATGGCGAATCAGAGCATGGTGTGGCTGGATGGATCGCCAGTAAATGGAAGCTACATCAACATCACCGCGTTGATTCCGACGCAGGATTCGCTGCAGGAGTTCAAGGTAGCGACGAATAATCTTTCGCCCGAGTATGGACGGTTTGCGGGCGGCGTGGTCAACTTCACGACTAAGTCGGGAAGCAACGATCTGCACGGCACGCTTTGGGAGTACTTGAGAAATAAAGATCTGGACGCGAACACTTTCTTCAATAACTTGAACGGAACACCGCGCGGCGCCTTCACGCAGAATCAGTATGGGTTTAACGTGGGCGGTCCGATTTTTATTCCCAAGGTTTACAACGGCAAGAACAAGACCTTCTTCTTCGTGGATTACGAAGGGTTCAAACTTCGGCAGGGTGCATCTTACACCGAGACTGTGCCAACGGCCGCGGAACGCACCGGTAATCTGACAGCGCTGGCGGCGTCGCAGGGTGTAAACATCTACGATCCGCTGACCACTTGCGGAACCGGCGCACCGGGAACTCCGGCGTGTGGTCCGGGTCAAGCGGTTGGCAGTCGCGCTCAATTCCCCGGGAATGTGATACCGGCGAGCAGGATCAATCCCACTTCGCTTATTATGCTTGGTTTGTATCCGGCCCCGAACGCTCCAGGCAATGCGCAAGGCGTGAAAAACTGGGTTTCCAACTCCAGCCAGGGAGGGAATAACAGCGAAACAGTTGTACACATCGACCAGAATGTAACCGATAAGCAGCACATAACAGCTCGTTACAGCTACTGGGGCAACTTGAATCTGCCGACCGACCCGTTCCACAACGGGGTGTGCCAGGACCGCTGTACGGAAACTTTCAACACCAATAACTTCGTTCTGGGCGATACCTACTCGTTCTCGCCCACCACAATTATGGAAGTGCGGCTGAGCTATCAGCGATTTGACTATGATCGAACGCCAACTACGATTGGGTACGATCTGACAAAACTTGGCTGGCCCGCTTCGCTCAATAGCGAAGCAGTATTTCGTGACTTGCCTGTACCGGTTATCAACGGGTTCGACACAAACGGCACCTTTGGCAGCCAGGGCGCGGGCAGCGTGATCATCGACCGCAATGACAACTACCGGGCGGCCGGCACGCTGACGAAGATTGCTGGAAACCACACGCTAAAATTCGGCGGCGAGTTCCTGCGCATGACGCATAATTATGCCCAGACCAACATACCCACCGGCATATTCAACTTCAATCCTGATTTAACGGCGGCCAACGCCAATAACACGGCGGGCAGCGGGTTAGGACTCGCCACTTTCCTGCTGGGCTATCCATCAGGGGGTAGCGCGAACAGCCCGGCATTAGTTGCTGCGCAACAACTCTATCCGGCAGTCTTCGCGAATGACGACTGGCACATTTCACCAAAACTGACGTTAAATCTCGGGATGCGCTGGGAACACGCTGGACCATGGACGGAACGCTTCAACCGGATTTCCTATTTCGACCCGACCCAGGCTAACTCGGTATTGGCGGCGGCGGGGATCAATCAACCCGGCAACATCGACCTGGTCGATTCCGCCAACAATTCGTACCGAAGCGGGATTAAGCCGGATTGGAAGCAGTTTGCGCCGCGCACCGGTTTGGCTTATCAAGTCACCCACAATACGGTGTTCCACGCGGGCTATGGCCTGTTCTGGTTGCCGAACGACGTGGCATGGGACACCAGCCCGAATAATGACAAGATCAACAGCTACACGACGCCGGTTCTCGAATCCGTTTACACGGGTGTCCCGGCATGCTATCCCGCTAATTGCAGCAGCACTTCGGCGGTGGCTGGAAGCGGGGCCTAAACCATAGCCAATCCCTTTCCCGGAGGGATCATCGGACCTCCCGGGCGAAATCCGAGCTACGCTCAGCTTTTGCTTGGAACGGGAATCAACGAGAATCAGTTGGGCAATCCGTATGGATATGCGCAGCAGTGGAACGCGGATATTCAACACCAATTCGGCGAGGGGTTCCTGATCGATGTGGCCTATGGCGGGGCAAAAGGCACGCATTTACCAATCGAATCACCGCAGCTTGATCAGTTGCCAGATCAGTACCTCTCCATGGGCAACGCACTGCTGCAGAACGTTCCGAATCCGTATTACGGTCTAGTGACAGCAGTAGGTTCTTCGCTCGCTCAGCCGACTGTTCAGCGGGAGCAACTTCTTCTTCCCTACCCGCAATACACCGGAGTGCAGTATGCGGGGCAAGGCATAGGCAATTCGACCTATGAATCGCTCCAGGTTAAAGCAGAGAAGAGGTTCTCAGGAGGGAATTCGATTCTCGTGGCTTACACCCACGCCAAGTTGATCAGCGACACAGATACCATTACAGGGTGGCTAGAGGCCGGTGGTGGCCCCGGCGGCGTACAGGACTGGAACAATCTCAACGCGGAGAAATCGCTGGCGTCCTTCGATGTTCCCGACCGGCTGGTCGTGAGTTACGCTATGGACGTTCCGGTCGGCAAAGGCCGTAAATACATGTCGAACGCTAACGCCTTTGTGAATGCCGCTCTCGGTGGCTGGGGAGTGGAGGGCGTAACGACTCTGCAGAGTGGCTTCCCCTTGCATATCACGAATAATTCGGGCAATGCCAACTCTTTCAACAGTGGCAGTCAGCGGCCTAACGTGGTGCCAGGTTGTAACTCTGTTATATCCGGCTCTATCACTTCCAGGCTGAACGAGTATTTCAATACGGCTTGCTTTACGCAACCAGCGCCATTTACCTTCGGTGACGAGAGCCGGACAGACCCGACTATCCGCTCTCCGGGTATTGCAAATTGGGATTTTTCGGCTTTCAAGAGCTTTCCGATCGCTCCTGAGGGAAAGGCCAATCTGCAGTTCCGGGCGGAGTTGTTCAATATCTTCAACCGGGTGCAGTTCGGATATCCGGGGCAGAGCTTCGGCTCTTCCTCATTCGGCGTGGTGACTAATCAACAGAACCTGCCACGGCTGGTGCAATTCGCGTTGCGCCTGTCGTTCTAAGCAGACAAAAAAGGTCCATTCTTACTGTTAGCGGGTGTATAGGAAGTCGCGGGGGGCGGGGAGTTCACAGGAACTAGCGCCCTCCGGCACTTGAAACGGATTGCTGCCAGCACCTGCCCTCACCCAGTAAACCGGAGCTCCTTTGCAACGCAAGGGGATTTCGGCAATGAAATCGTCTTCTACTCCCGCCAGATTCAAGCTGCCATTCCGTCCGTTCATACGCAAGCTGAGCGATGGAATACCTGTTCCGTAGATCCAGGTATCAAAGAAGTTTGTTAGGGTCTTATCAGGCTTCCCGGCGGGCACAAACTTACTGGCGAGTTGCCGCAGGTCTTCGTTGCTCAACGGACGCGGGCCATACTCGCTGAGCAGCCGCAATTGCATCTGGCGGAAGTTTTCAGTGCCGAGACGCTCACGCAACATATGCATGATCCACGACCCCTTCTCATAAAGAATGACGTGCCAGGTATCGAGGCCATAAGTATCGATCAGGCGTTCGCCGAAACTGAGTGGCCCGGCTGATTCGACCGTCTTGCCGTCTTTCATTTTGGTCAAATCCTGACGGTAACTCTCGAGAATTTCATCACGCGCTTCCCTGCCCCTTGTTCGCTCAATATGCTCGAGGGCAGAATCGTTGGCCATGGCTTCGGTGATCCAATCGGAGCGGTATCCGGCGGGGCGCACAATATTGCCCCACCACTGATGAGCGATCTCGTGGGGTAGCAGCAGCTCCGAAAAGAAAGCGTCAAAGCGGGAGCCGCGCAAAGCAGTCGAGCGATTCTGCTCTTTGATGAAGGATACGTTCGAAAGATAGATCAAGCCCGGGAAGCCTTGACCAAAATAGCCGGCAATTGGAGTGACGGCCAAGCTGTGGATGGGAAGAGGAATCCAGCGGCGTGTATAGTCGTCCAAGATGCTGGCCGTTTGTGCGGGCAAGCTCGGGTCTTCCACCAGGGCGGCCGAGGCCGTATGGGGCGAATCAATTTGAAGAGAGTAGGAATTGTGCTGCTCTTCCCTGACGGTATAGTCGCCCAGATTGAAACCAGCCAAGGCTTCGGGCGTGATTGTTTTCCGGTGAACGGTGCGGTTACCGCCTTCCACCTTCTCGCTTACGGGCTCGCCGGTAGAGACCAGGCGCAGGCGTTCCGGACAGTGAAACGTGAGGTCGAAATCGGCGCGCACCGGGCCTTCGACGGGGTACCAAGTGTTGCGGTCGTCGACGAAGTAGTCACCAGAAGAAGTGCGCCGGATGACGGAGCCGGCGTAATGCAACCGGACCTCGTGATCCACGGCGGGGGCGAAAGGTCTATCGGCGACAAGCAGAAACGTTTCGCTTGTCCCAAATTGCGTCAGGCGCTCGGAAGGGTGCTGAAAGACTTCGGCGGGCAGGTTGTCAATGGTGGCAGACGCAACTTTGAGGCGCGGCGACAGGCTGAGCGGTATCACGCGGCCATCCTGCGCGGATGTTTTGACCTGGAAGGTGGCGGAAACGTCCATAGTCAGATCGGGATGAATAGTGGAATCGATCCGATAAGTATGAACGCGCGGTTCGGGCTCGACAAAGGGCGGCTCATGGCGGCCGCGGAAATTCGTCCAGAGCTGAAAATGGCTAGTGGGCGCCTGCAGGATGCGACCGACGAAGATAGATTCGGCCTGCATGGGATCGTAATTGATATCGAATGTGCCCAGCGTGCGGCCAGCGACGACACCGTAGAAGAGACCGTCGGTTGGACCGTGCCGGTCGAGGAGAGCTTGGATCAGTGGCACATCGATTTGGCCCGCGATTTCGCGCGCAACTGGGTCGGCACTGAGGGCGAAGTTGGCTGTAAGATCGGGGGCTTCGCGCACCGGGGCGCGATTGATTTGATCGAGAAGCTCTTGCGCGGTGTTGTCAGTGAAAAAGAAGACGGAGCTGGTGAAGTGCTCGTCCATGTTGGGTGTTTTGGCGAAAGAAGCGAGCGACGCCCGTTCACTGCGATTGGGCGGAAACAGGATCACTTCTGCGTCGCCCGCTTCGGTGCCTTGGGTGGTGAAGACTGCGGCAAGCACGTGCGCGTCGATGGGCGTAAAGAACGAGAGCACCCCTTCGTTCAGGTATATCTTGAGGTCCCCCCGCTCAAGCTTCAGGTCCCGTACGCGCCAGGTATGCTTTGGGTCGAGTGAAATCTGCCGAAGATCCGACGCAAGATCCGCGGCCTTCGGGTTACTCGCTCGATCCGGAGCAATATTCAGGCAGGTTGCGGCTGCTAAGACACAAAGCGTGGAGTCAAGTACACGCAAAACACCTATTTTATCTCCGGGCTGTTGGGGGTTGCGGGATCCTGGCCCCAATTCTGGCGCGTGATGCCGCTTTGGTCGGAATAAAACGTGCGGCGCCCCGTACTGTTGAAGACCTTCGGCACAGCGATGGTAGCGTAGCCCTGAGCCGACTGCGTGATAGTGAAATTGTAGCCGCCGCTCGCGCCGCTGGCAAGGTTTGCCGGGATTAGACCGGCGGCTTGCGGACCTTCCGCTCCGCCGCTAGCAGCTGGCGGACCGAGTTGGGAGAGCGCGGTCGCGTACTGTCCGAACTGCGAGTAATATTGAACCTCAGCCTTGTTGATGGTGGAAATTTCGGCAACTGCGGCCATCTCCTGAGCGTTCATCCGCGCCTTGCCCATCTGCGGGAGGGCGATGGAGAGGATGATCAGAATGATCGCGATAACGATGAGAAGTTCGATGAGCGAGAACCCTCGCTCGCGCTGGCGGCGCTTTTCCAAACGTGACAACATACCTGATTCTTTATATTAAGACGTGGGAGATGGGCCGAGCGTTGTCTCGTTGTTTTCTAGTGCAGAGACGCTTATTCGGCCTTGCCGCCGGGGTTTTCCACAAATTTGGGCGGATTAACCTCGTCGGCAAACTGCCAGGCGGAGAGATAGGCCAGCCGCAGGATCTTGGCCATCTTCACGTAATCGATCTTATCCGCGGTATCCGTCACGTGATGATAGTCCGGATGGAAGCCGGTGAACCACCAGAATGCGGGCACGTTATGCAGCACGAAGGGAAACTGGTCGCTGCGGAAGAAGACGTTGAGCGCGGATTCATGGTCGAAGCGGTAGTCGAGCGTCAGGCCTACGTAGCGGTTCTCCGCTTGCACGGTGCGGTTGTAATCGGGACTGTAGGTTGCGCCGATCAGGTTCAAGCGGTTCGAGGTGTCTGCCGGGATGTCGATCAGGCCTTTGGTTTGGTCGCTGGGCGTTTCATCGCGTCCGATCATGTCGAAGTTGATCATCGCGCGAGTGGTATCGAGGGGGCGCAACGGATGGGCCGCCATATAGAAGGAGCCCAGCAGGCCGCGTTCTTCAGCGGCGAAGACAACAAACAGAATCGAGCGTTTAGGCTTGGCGGGATTCGCGGCAAATGCGTGTGCAAGCTCCACTACGCCTACTGTGCCTGAGCCGTTGTCGTCGGCTCCATGCCAGATCTGGTCCAGGCTCATGCCGTCGTGATCGTGGTGCCCGCTGATCAGAATGGTCTCCTGTTTCAGGGTTGGGTCGCTGCCTGCGAGTAAGCCAGCGACGTTATAAGTTGTCCCGGACCGCGTGAATAGATTGCGGAAGTGCATCTCTACTTCGGTGTCGGGCAGCGGACGGGACTGCGGTTTCAAGTCGCGATCAATGGCAGCCTGCAACTCGGATGGGGTCGCGCCGGCATTGGCCAGCAGCGAGTTCGCGATCGCGTCTGAGATGACTGCCGCTGGCGTATGAAGTTCGTCATCGGCGAGCGCTTGCGAGGGCAGTGGAATAGCACGGGTGGTGGTTCCGCCTATTCGGGCGACACGCTCCTGATTGGAAGGATGCTTGCGGTTTGGCTCGGCCACGATGAGCACACCTACTGCGCCATGCTTTTGGGCATTCATAACTTTGACGCGAGTGGTTGCATAGCGCGTATTGCCGGTTCCATTGAAGATGGAAGTGGGATCGTTCTCCTGGGGCTCATGATCGAAGATCAGCACGATCTTGCCTTGCGGGTGCAGGCCTTGGTAATCGTCGTAGTTAAGTTCAGGCGCGGTTATGCCGAATCCGGCAAACACGACGCTGGCCGTAACATCCGCATCGCGCGGGAAGGTGCCGTAAGCTTGCGGAAATTTCCATTGCTGAGTTGCGCCATGACGCTTAAGCGCTATGTAACTTTGGCTGCGATCCGCGCGAAACTCGATCAGCGGAACGGGCTGCAAATAACTGCCGTCGGCAGCAGGCGCAAGGCCGGCCTTAGCGAACTCTGAGGCTACCCATTGCAGTGCCGCATTGTCACCCGCCTGGAGCGACATACGGCCTTCGAGCGAGTCCGAAGCCACGAAGCCGAGATCGGCCTTCAGGTCGCCTTCGGTGATGGTGTTGTAACCGGGAGCCACTCGCGGCGGCACTGCAATTTGCTGCGCAGCAGCGGCGCTGATGAAAGCAGCTGCTGAGACGAGAGCTAAAAGAGGAGTACGCATCACCTTGAATCTAGCCCATCTTACTGCTGCATCTGAGCGGGGGAAGCGCGCAGCATGCGCGGGAGCCGCGCGGTCATGAAGCTGAAGCGCCGTCCGATAATCATTTTGACGATCATATGATCCGTGCTGTGGGTGACGCCGACCGCAACTCCGAAATTGAATTCCCAGTTCGGGCCGAAATCATAGTCGATGGAAGGGACCAGCTGCTCCTGTTGCAGACGAAAAGGATCGAACCCGGTGATCGCCCCGAGCGATCCGTAATACTCGAGTCCGAAGGCGAGCTTCCTGGTTAACGAGTAGGCGGCTTTAGCGTTTGGCGCGAAGCCTACGCCCTGGTGCACGCTGGCGCCGTGGAAAGAACGCTCAAGTGCAGGATTAAATGCCAGATACCACTTGCTTAATTGCTTGTCCACAATTGGACGGATCTCCCACGTCCAGGTATCGCTAGAAAAAATCGGGCGCTGATAGCCGATTTCAGTGGAAAGACTCACTCCGACCGGCCAGTGCCAGCTGTCCGGAACTCGAACACGCGGCCTGATATGGTCGCCAACCCATTTATACCCTTGATTCGGACCTGCGCTGGTAAAAATATAGAACCCGGTTTCGAACCAGTTATTCCAGCCCTGTGTGATCTCGACTGTTTCATGCAGTTGATGCTCGTCCGGAAGAACGCCCCCAATGGTTGTCTTGAAACCTTCAAAGGTGAAATTGCTATGCAGCTCCACCATGGTCCGGCCTGGGGCAACGGTATCCGACGCATAGACCTGAATTTCGTAATTGTCCTGGGCACGCATCGCGAGCGCGATGGCGGACGCCAGTAGAGCGAGCTTGAAGCTGCTAGAGATTCGAAAGGTCATATTATGAAAACGCACGTCCCTTCGGTGGTCAAGGACCCAATGAATAAAGAGCTAAGCGCAAGCGACCGTCAGGAACTCATAGCGAGAGCTATATGGATCGCGCAGGCCGCCTACGCACCTTATTCTAAGTTTCGGGTGGGATCGGCTGTGCTCGGACAAGCCGGAATTTATGCAGGAGCAAACGTAGAGAACGCGAGTTGGGGCCTGAGCCTGTGCGCCGAACGATCGGCTCTCTCTGCCGCGCTGGCCGCTGGAGACCGCGAGATTCGCGCGATAGCGGTGGCCTGCATCGATGCGGAACCCAGCGGGCCGGTAGCAGGCCGGATGCCGTGCGGCGCATGCCGCCAGTGGATTGCTGAACTAGCTCCTCAAGCAACGATTCTGATTGCCTACCACGACCGAGAATATTCAATCGACGATTTGCTGCCTTCGGCCTTTAGGCTCGGTTAGAGTCACTGCGGCTGCCTTACCGCGCTCAATAAGGATCCGGAGCCGCACTCTGTTTTTTCATTCAGAAATGGAAAGGCTGTAATGCGCAGTTTAGCGGCGCCATAGGGAACCAGAGTCAACTTCTGTAAGGGCTCCGTTGAACTCACCGGACTAACCGGGAGCGGCCCAGCCGAGTTCTGGTTTATCGTCCATTGCGGTAGCTTGCGGCCTTCAATGGCAAGAGTAACGGGCGGATGCGTCACGTCGAACGGTGTGTCGCCAATGGGCGCTTGCGAGACGAGGGCCTTACATGCGCCAGGTTCGACCGCGAAGTTCCAGTCCTTCGTTGGAGTAAGTTGCCAATCGCCGGAATTCTGAGCGTACTTCTTCAATTCGTTCCACTGGCCGTCGAGCGGTAGAGAAAAGACTAGCGGACCCTGCTCGAATACCACGGAATTGTGAAACCAGTGGCTTACGCGGGGCTGCATCGCAAAGGCGAGCTTGATTACGTCGCCACTTTTCCAAGTGCGGCGAAGAGAATAGAAGCCGTTGTGGAGTTCGCCGGATGCGATCGTTTTCACTGGACCGCCATTGACCTCAACCGTGGCTGTTGAAGCCCACGACGGAACACGAAGAAGCAAAGGAAACGCGACGGCTGATGCCGAGCGAATTGAAAACCGGACGTCGCCGCGGAACGGATATTCGGTGTCTTCTTCAATCGTGACGTCTGCGCCTTTTACTTTTGTCCGCACTTCACTTGGAGCGTAAGCCGCAGTCACTAATCCGCCATCGCGAGTTGCCATCCAAACGCTCGAAACGAACTTAGGCCAGCCCTGGTGAAGATTCGCGGTACAGCATCCGAAATTCGGCTCGAGGCCAAATAAGTTGGAATCGTCTCCATTGGTCGACCACTGCCGATGGGCCCGGGTGCAGGCAATCTGGTTCGGCTGCTGATCGTACTGGTGCGACCACATATCGTTTGAAAGGGTGGCGGGAAGCGCGTTGTAACTTACCCGCTCGAGCCGGTCGCCGAGGCGCGCTTCTCCTAAGATGGCAAAATCTTCTTCATAGGAGAACATGCTCTCGACAACGGCGCACAGCTCGATGCCCTGCGAAGGATCGAGACCAGCGAAGTGTTCGTCGCCGCTGAACATGCCATTTGGCAAGCCCTGATATTTGTCGAGCATGGCGAGTTGCTGGTCGAGAGAGGCGCGATCTTGCGCGTTTCCGCTGATCAGCCAATAGATAGGCGCCACCTTGAGCGCCATCGCGTTGTTTACTCCATGGGTCTGCATGGCAGCATCCGGCGGGGGGCCTTTCGGCCCCAGGCCCAACTTCTCGCGCGTCTCCTTTGTCGTGTAGCGGAAATTCGCGAACTGCGCTTCCCAGTCATAGCCCTGGTCATGCAGCAGTTTCGCCAGTTCGAGCAGGCTTTTATCGCCGGTCCGGTTATAGAGCCAGACCACCGTATACACGTTATCCTGCCAGCGATATTTGCCCCAGTCCTTCAACGGCCGGTTAGGAAGTTCCCGCAGCTCGTAAGCGAAGTACTTCGTCATGAAAGGAATCACGCGAGCGTCGCCGCTGACCTCCGCATACTGCGTAAGCACTTTGAGCATCACCATGCGCGGCCACCAATCATCATTCTTGGGTGGGCCAAACTGGCCGTCGCTGCGCTGCGAATTCAGGCTCCAATCTACCCAACGTTTTGCTTTTTGAATCAACTTAGGATCCTGCAGTTGATAGGCAAGGGGCAGGAGTCCATCGAGGTAATAGGGACCGCGCTCCCATGATTCTCCTGTGCCGCCGAGCCACCCGCTATTCGGCCCCACGTCGTTCCAAAACTCGTCCAGATGACCGGTCAAGCCGTTTGCCTGTATCTCTTCCTGTTTGCGCAGCCAACCCGTTGGATGAACGGCTCCCAAGGGAAGAGGGTAGAAGGCATTCGGTTGCAGCGGTGCGCGATTCTGCACAGGCGCTGCCGCCTCGCGGGATGTCTGCGCCATCGCGGTAAGGCTAAATGGTAAGCAGGCAAGAAGCAGATTTGGGAGTATCTTGGAATTTCTCATAGCGAGACCAATACGTAATTTTCTCATTGCACTTTTTCCAAGGGACCCAAAGGTATTTTCTTGCCCACCAGCCAATCGAAGGCGCCGAGCGAGGCCGAGACCCGGCCCGAATAGAGCGAGAACCACGTCTTCCCTTCCTTGAGTAAGTTGTCGACTACGTAGTAATCCATGACAGGTAAGTCGATCGACACATGCAACTTCCGATTGGATAAGTTCAGAATAATCAGAATCTCGTCATTGCCTTTCTTGCGGAGGAAGCTGAGCACGCTATCGGGTTCTGAATTATCGATCCAAATCAGATCGCCTGCCGTGAACTCCGGGTGATCGGCGCGCATCTTGAATAGCTTTTTGTATTCGGCGAGTGTTTGCTGCCTGTGATCCCCATTTACTGATTGCTTCGGCTCGTTCAGCCAGTGGATGGGCGCGGAATCTTGCCAATGGGTAAGCGAAGCGTCACCCAGTTCCTGCCCGTCATAGATGAAAGGAATGCCGTCGAGGGTGAAATTCAGCAACGAGCAGGCCATCGATCCCTTCTCGCCGAACTCGAGCACAGGCCGCCGCCAATCGTGATTGTCGTCGAAATGCAGAAGACGAGCGCCTCGCGGCATCGTCCGTCTCATCTCTTCCCACTGCTTTCTCACAGCTATCGCCGGATCGCCATTCAACATCACCGAACGGAGGGTCAGATAGTAGTCGAAATTGTAATTTATGTCAAAAGCCGCGAGCTGGTCATCAGGGCGGTCCGACTCCGAAAGCATAACCAGGTTCGGCTTCGCACGATCAAGCTGCTTGCGCGCTTCCTCCCAAAAGGAGACAGGAACGCCCGCCTCCACGTCGCAACGGAAACCATCTATGTCGAAGTCGCGCACCCAATGCAGCAAGCTATCGACCAGATATTTGCGAACTTTTGGATTCTTATAGTCGGGCAAAGGCTGGGGCCAGAATCCGCGCGCGATCTGCCCGTCGGCTGTTTTGATAAATGAATCAGGGTCGCTTCTCATGACGCTGTCCGGCGCGGCATGATAATAGACGATATCGAGCAGCACTTTTAAGTGCAGCTTGTGGGCCACAGACACAAATTCCCGAAGGTCCTTTTCAGTGCCATAGTCGGGATCGATCGCGTTGTAGTCGGCGATGCTGTAAGGCGACGCATGCGGGCTAGCAGAGCGTTTGGCAATCGGACTCAGGTACACAGCCGCGGCCCCCAAGTCAGCCACATAAGGCAAACGCGGTATCGCGCCTTTAAGTGTTCCTTCCTGGCTGAAGGCCTTCAGCCATATCTCATAAATCGTAAGCCGGTTGAGCCATTCCGGCACGGGCTTGGCATCGCGCGAACCAAAAGCAAGGTTCTGCGCTATATCCGGGCCACTGGCGACGGCTAGCAATACCATCAAGCTCGCCAGCCGCCGCAACTCACCTGCCATTTGCACCGGTTACTTAGCGAGCCTATAGCGACGTCACGCTCTACGCATTGCGATCGGGATCGTGAAGCGGAAAGTCGAACCTCTGCCTGGCTTCGATTCCACCCAAATACGTCCGCCGTTTCTCTCCACGATCCTCTTGCACACAGACAATCCCAGACCCGTGCCGGGGATCTCTTGGCCGTGCAGGCGTTTTAGCGGCAGAAATACTCGATCATAATACTCAGGAGCTATTCCCACGCCATTATCACTCACGGATATCACCCATTCACGATCATTTTGCGAGGCTTCGATCTGAATGCGCGGCTCTGCGGAACTCCGATATTTTATAGCGTTTCCGATCAGGTTTTGAAAGACCTGCTGAACGTGTCTCGGGTTTATTTCCAGTGTAGGAAGTTCCCCCGAGATAATTTCCGCGCCCGTCTCATCGATTTGCGCTTGGAGCGCAGTAAGCACGGCGTCGAGAAGATTTCCCAGTGAAAGATGCTGCCGCTCCTCCTCCTCGCCAAACTCAGCGTATTGGAGCAGACCGTGAATCAACTCCTCCATGTTCCGCGCGGCTTCCAGTATGAAAGAAAGGAAGATATCTGCGTCTTCGTCAAGTTTGCCCTGATAGCGCTTGGAGAGCAGTTGCGCATAGCTTCTCATGGTACGCAGAGGCGCTTGCAGATCGTGGGAGACTACATGAGCAAACTCGGCCAGATCGTCACGGGAGCGTTTTAGCGCGAGCTCGGCATCGTGCCGCTTGGTAGCGTCTCTCATCACCTTGGAGAGACCGACTACCTGACTGTCCTCATCGCGCACTGCGTTCATGACTCCGTCGATGAATACTCGGCTGCCATCCTTACGCAAATGCCAGCGCACGTCGGAGGAGCGCCCTTGCTCGGCGGCTGTGGCCATCTCTTTTTCTGGCATTCCGGCTGCGCGATCCTCGACCGTAAACAGCTCAGCCAACGGTCGGCCAATGAAGTCTTCCCGCTCGTACTGCAGAACGGCCCGGACCCCCGCATTCCAGCTTGCGATCACGCCATCCGTATCGATCAGGAACATAGCGTAATCAGCTAGCTCCTCCACTTGGAACTGGTAGAGCTGCTCGATATTAACCTTCGATTGCAGACGGAACGAAGACAACTTTGCTTTCAATTTGGCCTTTAAGCAAACATCTCAGTATACGGAATCTGGAGCCTGGCCCAGATGAGTTCGTTCCAGCCTGGAGCCAGGGGGAGGCCTCAGCAAAAGCCAGAACGCCGCGCCTGAGATTGCGAAAACCGAACCTGAGAGCAGGGCCTGGAACCACCCGAACTGATGAACCAGAACCGGCACTAGCAGGGTCGATGCCACGCCGCCCAAATTACCGGCCAGGTTCATCAAGCCGCTTGCCGCGCCCGCATCATGCGGAGCAACTTCAATTGCGGTCGACCAGTACGAAGACTCGGTGCTGAAAAGCAGCCCCACACTCAATGCAATCGCCCCGATTGAGACTGCAATGTTCCGCGAACCGGCACCTAGGAACATCAAAAAGGCCGAAACAATCAAACAGCTCATAGCGATGATGCGGCGTCCCCTCAACATGCCCATACGCTCCGAAATGCGGCCACTCAAGAGGCCCAAGCACGGTACAGCGGCGGATGCCACGATCCACGGCAGGCTGGTTGCCCAGCCACTGTTGACGATGCTGAGGTGGCGGACGTCCACCAGGTACTTGAACAACCAATAGACAAATATGGAAATCGAATAGCAGTAGAGAAAGTAGCTCGTGCAAAGAAAGAGAACGGTCGGTTCGCGGAGCAAAGGCCACCATGCGGCTGCGAGATCGCTCGAAAATTCGCGGGTTGGAGCTGTCGCAGTTCGGTGTTGCGTCGATTTTGTCTGCCGCCACCACAGGGCCGCGAGGACGAGGGGCAGGATCGCGGTCCAATAGAATGTCGCTCTCCAGCCGAGAGCGTTCATGATGTAAGCAACGAGCGGTGGCGCAAACGCCGCGCCTAGTGTGGACCCGGTAAAGATTAAGGAGTTGATGAAGGCGTGTTCCGAAGGCGCAAACCAATCTGCCACAGCCGTCATCGCCACGGGAAACGTTGCGGCCTCGCCCACGCCAAGCAGAAACCTGATAACGAGCAGCGAAGCCAGAGCAAGGGTCGTACCTTTAAGCAGAAGTCCGGGCGCCAACCCCGTCAACAACGTAGTGGCACCCCAGATCAGTGCTGAAAATGTCAGCACAGCACGCGGCCCGAACCGGTCGCCAAGTATGCCCGCGGGAACCTGGAAAAGCGTATAGGCAATTAGAAATGCGCTGAACACATAGCCGATTTGCAGATCACTGAAGCGCAGCTCGCGCGCCATGTATTGTTGAGCGACAGCGATATTCGTTCGCAGCAGATAGCTCAGGAAGGCAAAGCCCCAAAGGAGTGGCAACACACCAGAGCGCGGGCTTTTGTCGCGAGTAGCCGAGGAGAGCACTTAAGAAGAATTCTATTGAATTGGGAGCACGGGGGCCGAATCCGCTCCGTTTCCGAGCGCGAGGCGCTCTCGAATGCATTCGCAGGTGGCCGACGCGAAGAAATGCCCCTAAGAATGGCGGCGTGGCAAACGAAAATGTCGGCTCCAGGGGACCCGTCGGGCGGAAGGACGGACACTACGAGCGCTTCCGAAACAAGGGAATATTCAATTTTCAAAGATCCGTGCATCTGGTGGCAGCCGTCGTCACAACCTGCGAAGCTTGACAAATCGTCAGGGCGCTTCAGGCGGTGTTTTCGATGTTTTCCGGCAGATAGTCGCCCGAGTCGAGGAGCGATTCGACGTATTTCTCCGCATCCTCCGGAAAGTAGCCGAAATATTCGAAGACTTCCAGCTCAGCGGCGGTTTTTTGCGGAACGAAGCCAGCCGGTGTGGGTTGTTCGGCGGCGGTGGCGGACGATTCTGCGGGAACGAAGCCAGTTTCTTGAGCCGTGGTTTGTTCTTCGACGGGTTTTTGCGGAACGAAGCCACGACACTTCTCTTGAGCGCGCACCACGGACTCGCGGCCCGCGCCTAAGTCCGCTGAATCGTTTCCTTCTATTGGCGGCGCGGACTCGCGGCCTGTGCGCTTCTGTAGCTTTTGCAGGGCAGCGAGCGATTTATGGAAGCTGCGCTCGGCGGAGACCATGGAGCGAGCAATCAGGGTCATCATGCCGTTATCCATGGAACCGCTCAGGAGTTCAGGGCTCCAGGCGTGCACTTCCAGTTCGCGGAAGCGGCGCATACGCCAAAAGCTCTGGGCGAGTTCATCGACCAGGATCTCTTCGGTGGTATTGGCAGGCTGGTGCTCGTGGCGGAGGCTGGCGCGGAGCTCGTCGAATTCGGCCGGGTCTTCACCCGGCAGGATGAGTTGTTTCGAGTAGAGGCCATGCTTGAAGGAGTTTTGCGCAGAGCGGGCTTTCCCTGCCGATGAGCTGGGACCCGTGGAATGCTGGCTATTGGCGCGATTGACATCGGCGCGAGAGCGAGGAGATGTTGGGGCGGTCATGAATGTCAAACCTGCCCGCAGGATAAGGATGCGGGGTTCGCGCGGGCGCAGATTTTTCAGCTTAAGCGGTTGAGGCGACGTAGAAAAGAAAATTTGCGAGAGGTGTCACTCAGGGGCGCGACCTGAGTAAAGAGTGGGTGCAACGGCATTCGACATCCCAGTCATTAGGAGGTACTGCTGTGACAAATCACTGAGGAAAGCCAACTCGCCGCAACAATACCTGAAATCGCGGGTCAGAGCGGAGGTTATCGATTCGCAGGTCAGCTTTGAGATACCAAACGATGTCCAGACATCTCTCCCGGGACGCCTTTTCTAACCACTCGAACGCTGTGTCCTTCTCGCCAAGCGCTGCGTATATGGTTGCAATCATGTATGGAGAAACATAGCTATCTTTCGAGTTTTGCTGTAGGTCACGAAGGATCTTCTCCGCTTCGGATCTTCTGCCGGCCCTCGCATAGGCATGCGCCAGAGCAGCGGTGGCATCCTGATCGCCACCCGACATCTCGACGGCTTTCAGATATTCAGAGATAGCTTCGGCCCGTCTCCCGGAACCTTCGTAGCCGACGCCGAGAAAATTATGTTCAACCCATTCACTTGGATCAGAAGTAATTCCCTTGCGGCTGGCTTCAATCAAACTTGGGTAATCGCGAAGTAGAAAATAGATTGCTGATTCAGTGCTGGCGAAGCTCGAACCAGGATTTAGTTCGCGGCTCTTGGTGACTTCAGCCAACGCCTCGTCGCGCTGGTTGCTCCAAGCGAGATAAAGTGCCTGAAAGGCATGAGCGCAATCGGAAGTCGGGGTCAGAGCGATTGCATAATTTAACTCTCGTTCGGCAGCTACCCAGTCCCGTTCATACAGCCACTTCAGCAAGGCAAGCGTCTTGTGGGCTTCGCCGATGCTATCGTCCAAATCCAGGGCTTTGCGTAACGCTTGCTTCGTAGAGCTATAGGCATCCTGCGGCGATAAATGTCTAAACCTCGCCAAATTGATATATGAGTCCGCCAGCCCTACGTAGGCCAGCGCAAAGCCAGGATCTTTTCGGATGGCTTCTTCAAAGTACCGCTTCGCGGTGTTAAGTGGTTGCGGCATCGAAAACAGCGTTATCAGGTAATAGCGTCCCCTCAGGTAGGCTTTATAAGCGTCCGGATCTGTGCGCGCCGAGCTGAGCTGCGCCTGCTGCCGGGGAGTCAGCTTGACGCGAATTTGCTGCGCGATCGCTCGAGCTATCTCCTTTTGCAGGCTGAGAATGCCTAGCAACGGGCGCTGGTAATCTTCGCTCCATAAGTGCCGGTCGTTCGGGGCGTCGAGCAATTGCACAGTTACGCGAACCTGCCGTCCCTCATGAATGACTGAGCCCTCAACGATGTCATCCACTCTCAGCTCGCGCGCGATTTGCGGCAGGTGTTTCTTGGTGTTCCTATACTCCATAACGGAAGTGTGAGAGACCACCCTTAGAGCCTGAATGTGCGACATCTCCGTAATCAATTCATCTGTAAGAGCGTCGGCAAAATATTCTTGTGATACATCGCCGGACAGATTTCGCAGCGGGAGGACGGCAATGGAGCGAATAGGGGGCACAGCACTTCTAACCTGAAAGTGCTGCCAGGCCATCCAGGCGAGTCCAATAACAACACAAACGCATGCTGTGAGGAGTAAGCTAACACCCCGCTTGGGCTTTGGCGCGATTGGCACCAGCGTGGCTACAGGTTCAGTTGCTTCATTGCCGCTTTCTGCAGAAATCAGCGGCGGCTGAATTTCTTCCACAGGCGCAATAAATCTATATCCTCGGCGTGGGAGCGTTTCGATGTATTTCGGTGTCTGTGCCGAATCGCCCAGTACATCTCGAATGCGCGCGATTGCGTTGTTAAGACTGTGGTCGAAGTCAACAAAGGTATCGGCTTGCCAGAGCTGGCTCCGAAGTTCCTCGCGGGTCACGAGATTGCCGGCAGACTGCAGCAAGATCGCAAGCACTTGTATGGGCTGCCCCTGTAGACGAAGCTTGATACCGCGTTTGCGCAATTCGCCCGCGTCCAGATCTAGTTCAAACGTTCCGAAACGCAGTACGTGCGCGGTTGAAAAAGCCGATACGGACATATACAGCCCAGGTAAGCATCCAAGACTACCACAATTCCGTTACCCAAAGATTACGCTATAAGCTGCTAAGACCCCTTTTTTCTTAAATTTAGCCACAGAGAAAACTTTGAGGTCGGATGGAGCCGCTAAGGATTGCTAGGCCGATCATATCCGTGGCTAGATTGCAGTCGTGACGAATGCGCCGAACCTACCCAGGGCCCAAAGTCACAAACAAATCCCAGAGGACAAAGCTATGAAGACAAGAATCAACACTCTCCTTCGAAAATCGAACAGGAGCATCCTGAACCTGGCGTTACTGAGCGGTGTCGCCGCTGCGCCGCTTCTCGCAGCGGGGGGCGCGGGGGCCAACGACTCCGATCAATCGCACGCTAACCATGAACATGGCGCAGCACCGGCCAAGCTCGTTCAAATGGTTCGCGAGGCAAACCAACAGTTCATCGACGTTAACGCTGCGACCGCGGCCGGTTACGAACCGCTTTTTGGCTGCGTCAGCGGTCCGGACCATGGCGCCATGGGAGTGCATTACATCAACCTCAGTCTAGTGAAACGCGGCGATATCGATGTTTCGCAACCGCAAGCGCTGATCTACGAGCCGTGGAAGGGCGCTATGCGGCTGGTGGGCGTCGAGTTCATCGTCGACTATGCCACGTGGCTTAAGGGCCACGGCAGTCCTCCGGTGCTCGAGGGCCAAATGTTTCAGTTCATCAACAGCCCGAACCGGTACGGCTTGTCCTCATTATTCGAACTTCATGTCTGGGCCTGGCGGGACAACCCCCAGGGAGCATTCGTGGACTGGAACAACCGGGTGACGTGCGAAGGCCAATAGCTCGATGGAAGACGTCTGCTCACGCGACGCAACCCTGGACACCCGATGTGGGCGCGCTGCTCAGCTTGTTTGTGTCGGGAAATCCAGGCTGGGCTTCACAAAGAATCGTGACCTCAGTCGCCGCATAAAGGTTCGGCTGGCCCGTACCGAGCACCACTCAGCAATACATCGAGGAGATACCAACATGGCACAAAGCTTTTCTTTCACGCTGGATTCGTTTGAGATCACGACCACTCGGTCATTGATTGATGACACCGATTGGGTTTCATTCACATTAGTGGTCAACCCGCAAGGGAGTCAGGGGACCCCGCAGACCCTGGTGAAGTCGATGGGCGCCATAAACAACGGGATTCATACTGTGGATTTGGCGTTCGAAAACATCGATGTAAATCCAACGGACACTGTCGTCCTTAACTATCTCATCGTGAACTACGAGAACTTTTCCCTTTCCGGCAACGCCCCCATTGAAAACACAATGGCCAGCGCCGGCGCCTTGCTTGCAACCCTCGTAACGGTGCCGAATCCACCGGGCGGCGATATTGAAATACCCCAACTGAGTTCAGCGTTGCCCGTTCTTAGCGGCTGGCTTTCCGGCGAGTTTTATGACCTCTCCAGCCAGGACGAACCGGGAGGTAACCCCATTGGCTTTCCCGGCTGCGACGGGGCCGTGGCCGCCGAACAGGATACCTTCGACTACCAGGATCTGCTCGCCAGAACGTCTGATTACCGATTCGATCAAAATACTGTACACTCCGGTAGTCCCTCTCCGGAAGGCTGCGGAACTAATTCAAGGTATGTGGTTAACTGGCACATAGCCAACCCGCGAAGAGTGTGCCTGACGTCGTTGGAAAGTTTGCTAAACAAGCAGAGTCGGCCATTGAGTTGGCGGGGCTTAATTGGAGTCTCGTAAGAGGATCAAAAACGGGCATGGTAGTCAGCCAGACACCTGCACCCTTTACATTCGCGAACGCAGGCACAACGGTTGTTCTTACCCTTGACAACAATGAGTAAAGGTAAGCTGTGCGTCTTACCCGGCGGGACGATCCCAACGATGCGTTTGTGGACTGGATGAACCCGGTGACCTGCGAAAGTCAATAGATCGATGAGAGACGTCTGCTCACGCGATGCATCCTTGAAACCGGGCGCGGACTAAACCGCGCGTCACAAGGCCGTCACCGTGAGCGTCTCATCAGAGCGTACCTAAAAGCTCCGAAAGGGCTCTTGTTAGAATCTTTCCTATGCCGAAATACGTTATTGAGCGGAATATCCCCAATGTTGGCAATCTGTCAGCGGGAGAGTTGCAGGCCATCTCACAGAAATCGTGCAGTGTGCTCCGCGGCATGGGACCCCAAATCCAATGGGTACAGAGCTATGTAACGGGCGATAAGGTCTACTGCGTCTACATCGCCCCCGACCAGCAAACCATTCGAGAGCACGCGGAGCGCGGCGGTTTTCCGGCCGATCAAGTCAGCGAAGTAACGAGTGTTATTGATCCGACCACTGCGGAGATGAGCGCCGCCACAAGTTCGAGCAATTAGCTAGTCGCACCTGACTCGAACTACTGCAGTGAGCTTTCCCGAGCAGTTTTCAGGAGATCGGCGCGCTTTCAACCCAGCAAAGCGAAAACGCCTGCTCTACGAGCACGGCTCGGACGACGCTCTTTTATCTAAATTCAATCACCGCAATTTTATCGTCAGTCTTGAGATGATCGCCGGTGGCATTTGAAATGTCCGCGGGAATGTTTTTGCGGTCAACTAACGAAAACGCCTCCACGTTGCCAGCAAATAGCATGTCGTTCGCAACTTTGGTCCGCTCATTGTCTATGTCGGGATCGATGCCGTGTGTAATCGAACGGCTGGTTTTCGAATAGTAGATTTTGATATCGTGCGTGGCCGCGGCTACGAATACCGGCTTGCCTGCAAACGTTTGAGGCATTTGCCAAAACCGGATATGGTGCCGCGAAGCGAAGGTATTGTTCTGCTTTTCGTAAGTCATGTCCGGCGGCTTGCCATCCAGTGTCAGGACCGACATCGGGGCTTCATCATAGCCGCGATTTTCGATAATCGCCTGCGCTGTGTGATACGTGGAAGCGCGGCCGAGTGGATCGGAGGCAAACCAGCCCGCTTCCTTGAAAGCCTGTTCAACCTGGTCCTTTGTTCCGATGAACATCAGGTTCGTCATATCGGATGGATCTGGCGGCTTAAGTGCAACCGTACGATAAGGCTGCTGCGCCACTAACGTTTTGAGCTGGTCTTCCGGTTTGATGGGAGGCGGCAACTTCGCGTCTGGTGAAGGAGTCCAGTCTAGGGCCTGAGTTAACTTAACTGTAAATTCCACTCCTGGCTTGTAGTCGATCGAAGGGTCGGCCTGCTTCACGATCGACTTCTTGATGCCAGCTAACAACTGGCCGAATTCAGAGTTCTTCTCAGTCACTTTGCTCACGCCCTGATCGGCCAACGCGGTGAAGGTCTGGGAAGCCTTAATGCCGGTTACCAAACCGGACTGGTCGACCGACTCTCGCGCATTATCCACGCCCGCAAGGACGCATGAGATCGTCTTCGACGGCCCTGCCTTGTCATGAATTTTTGTCAGTTGCAGACGCAATGTCGCCGGTTGCTCCGCTGTTCCATCATCCGCGGCGGCTTTGTACGCGTGACCGTCGGCCGTGACGCCGTCGAGTTGCGTGCCGGCCCCCATCACCGGGGTTCCATTCACGATCACCGGCGCAATCACAACCGCGGAAACAGGCGTCCCTGAAGGCTTCTCGCTGCTCACCTCCGTCGTAAGGCGGAGGTCGATCTGGGTTCCGGCCGGGACCGTCACCGCTCTGACGGAAACCGGGATCCAAAGTAAAAAGGCCGTAAAAAGTAGCATGTACCGCCGCATAGATAAGCATCTCCCCCAATTATTCTAGTTTCTGCGGACGCGCTAAGCCGATGGAGCGGCTACCGAGGTGTCTTGGCTGCATAGCCGTTTTCCCGTCCACTTCCATGAAGGTTTGCGCCGGCTGCATGGCATTCGGCCGGCGCAGCAAGTAAACCTTCCCGGGCTCCACTGGAAAGTCGACGATCAATCCTTTCACATCCGTGCGAATTGCTCGAGTGGGATTCTCGGCGGAGACCTCGACTGCTTGCCCCGGCCAAGGATTGCGAAAGCGCGCTGTGCCTGAAAATCCTGATTGCAGCGCGACGATCAAAGCTTCGCCATGCCGAATCTGAACGTCAATTTTGCTGTTTCCCCGCACATACACCGTGGCGTCCGCATCCCATTCTCTCGGCCATGCCGGCGCAATCCGCAGCGTACCATCGTAATCCTGAACTAGCGCCTCCTGCAAAGCAACCGCCACAACGCCGATCTGTTCGCCGTAAAACTCTGTGCTAAGGAAGTTTGCAAAACCGGAAGGATAGGCCTGATATTTTTCGGTCACCGCTAACAAGCTCGACTTCACTTCCGGCGCAAGACCGAGTCTCGCTGCTTGAATCGGATCGAAGCTCCAGTCATTCTGTGTCTTGTTCGGCCGCGAGTGATAGGTGCGCACGGCCAAATCGTGTAGCGGCCCTTCGTCTCCAATTAGCCCGTAGGGCCAGATCGGTTCCATACCGACATTCTCGGAGTTGTGGACCGGTGCGCTTTGATCGTATGATTGCGCGATCACGTCGTTGCCCGCGGCGTCGTCGGCAGGTGTTAGCTGCGTTTTCAAAGTTGCAGCATCCGTGCGAGGCAACGGAGGAATTTCGCGCAATGCGGCCGCTACCTGTCTGGTGAGATCCGGATCTCGATTCAGCATCTTCGCGGCTTCCATGACGACCGGAAACAAGCTGTTCATCGCGGAGATATCGGTAGTTGGGTCGTGCACGTCCCATTGATTCTCATGCGCGTTCGAGGGAAAAGTGTGGCGTAATCTGTCTACGCCAAGCTGGCTGTAGGCCAGGAGAAAACGAGCCGCCGCTACCATCACAGGATAGTTAGCGGCTAGAAAGGATCGATCACAGGTCGCCTGATATTGCCGCCAGATCCATAGACTGATTTCTGCTCCAGTCGAGAGGGTACGTGCATTGTAATAAGGTGGCGAGCCGGCATCGCAATTGAGCCCCGGCGATTTCGCCCAGACTTCGTTTTCGAATCCCTGCCCGTTGAAGCGCATGGTTTCCGGCACGCAAACGCCCGGACGACCTTGCATTCTGCTTTTGGTCCAAGCCTCCAAATTCGGGAGATTGTCTCGATAGAGGCGGAAGTATGGCGCATTCAATTCGAACAACCCCGCTCCGAGATTGGCCGCCACCTGCATGCGCAGATTGAAATGCCAGTAAGCCGCGGGATCCCAGCGATGGTAGTCTTTCGCCGAAGAGAATAGATCCGCAACTCCGGCCTGAGACCCGGGCATGGCGCTCCGGCTCTCCGCAGCGGCCACGAACAGATCAATGAGCCGCAAGTTTTCAAAATATTCCGCCGACCCGTCCGCTGAAGTCAGCTTCATCAGTCCGGCTCTGTTCCAGAAACTGTTCCACCAGCGGCGGTGGTCGTGAGATGAACTATTTTGTTCAGGCGAAAACAGGGCGTTAGCAGACTTCAAAGCATCACCGCCCGCCCAGGCTGGTGCAGCGATCAGGACGCGGAATGACCCATCGCTCTTGGGCCGAAACGATATTTTCGCGATAAGCGGTCCGGCGGCTTCGGAACGCACGTCTTTCGCTTGGGCGGTCAGGGCGGCCAGTGAGCCGAAAGTCTGCCCGGTTGCGCCGGCCGCAGTTGTATCGGCCCAGGTTTCGCTGAGCGCTGCCAGTTCATTTTGCTGTTGAGTTTGCGGATGCCTCGGAGTCCACAAGCGCACTTCCGCCGTTTGAGTTACTGCAGGATCGGCCCCGGCTACCTCGACGATCACAACATCCAAATCCGGCTGCACGTAGATTGTGGCGCTCATCCCATTGCCGCGCTCCCTGAATTCGCCATTGAAAAGATCTACTTTCCCGGCATAATCGGCGCCAGCGGTCAGTTTGGCCAGTCCCGGGACCACCACCTGCCCCGGCGAAAGACGTCCCGGTAAGGTGTCGGCCCGGTTCAACTGAATAGTCAACCCGTCCTGCGCCCAGATTGCGATCCCAAGGCGGCCGTTTCCCAGCGGCATGGCGTCTTCCGGACGCGTATTTGGCTTCTGCAAGAAAATGTCGGAGCGGCCTACTATAGCGGCGGCATTTACTCCGAACGTGCTTCGCGCGGTACCAGGTGCAGCCGCTTGCGCCAGATAGACAGCGCAACATAACAAGATGGCGGCGGAGTTTCCTCTCAACACTCCTGCTATTTTCTCTCCACGCTTACCTGCCGCTATGCCTGGAGAGGCTTCGAACTCGAACCGGCCTGCTCACCACGTCCATTTTCTGGTTTCTCACGCGTGTCGCGCGAGCGATCTCGAAGCAGTATGTTGAATCGCCGCTAAGAGTAGCTGGTTAACGAAAACGGCGGCGAAAACTCGATTCTTCAGCTACTCAAAATGGTGAGGCGCAAATCCTGCCATCAGTGCCAGCGCCATCAACAGATCTCTCCACATTTTGCTTCCCCTTTGCGGTTATGCCGATTAAGAATCGTTTCGACATGATTACAAGGGCAAACTTGAGTCCATCGGCAATCGCCTCGCGTGTCTTCGCTAAGTGATTGCTAAGGCTGTACTTGGTGGATCCCGCAGGTCAACTTTCGCGCTGGCCATTCACCTTTTAGTTAACCATTGAAACCGATGAGATTGGCGGAACAGACCAAGCGCCTTGCCCAACATCAATCGGGCCACGCGCCTCTAATGAACTTTCCTGGC
>CAWIFY010000030.1:0-79921 GCA_963835255.1 Terriglobia bacterium
CCCACCGTTTGAATGAACGAGCACTCAGTGGTCAGCTTAGAGGCTTCCGAAGCGCTTAAAGTGGCCATCGAGAACGGAGTTTCCGTAACAGCATAGCCGACCGGCGCAGCGTGAACAGTAGTACCCCACGCGCAAAGACCGCTCGTGAATGCGCCGGGCGCACCTGGATCGCAGCCAGCGGCTGTGGGCCTGGTAGCCGTGAGTTTGATTACGATCGAAGTGGGGATTACTCCCGTCAAAGTATTGGATATCAAATCCCTTCGGGCGGACAAACTGTTCAGCCCGTTCGGAGTGACCCGACAGCTACAGCAAGAGTTCAACTCTTCGCGAGAATCGAAAGTGTATACGTTCGCGCAGATATCCCCGGCCGGAGTGCCAGCATTGATATACCCGGTATTGGTCAGATTGACCACCGAATCTCCAATGTTAGAGATTCGACGCATACCGGACTTGAAAGATATCCGATTGAGCAAAAAGGCCTGCCGGCAGTGCGAGCGCTGCAAGAGTCAACAAAGAGCGTGAAAACATTTGTGTTTGGAACAACCTCCGGATGAACATTATCACGCGTAGTACCTTCGTACAACAGAGATAATGAACTAGTCCGAAAGTTTAGGCGATGCGTAGGAGTACCCCAGGAGTACTGGATCGGGTCGGTGAAGAGGGCCAGAGCCGCCATTGTGCGTAGATCACGGATACATTAAGGATCGTAAACCTGCCACTCGCAAGACGATACAGAGTTCAACCGCGAAATAGGAGGAAATTACCAGCTAAGTGTTATTGGCGTTCTGACCCGGCTCATGAGATTGTTTTTCTTCGACGAGAGTGGGGGACCCCGTAATAGTCCCTGGTACCGTTCCTTGTTTTCGGCTCTTATCAAGCCACGAGATCGCCGACTCTGATTTGCCGAATGGACCCGCTTTGTGCTTGATATCAGTATAAATGCGAAACCGAACTGGGCGATCAGGTTAGTGTCGTGCGGATCACAGGGCCGAGGTCACTCGAGAGTTAATGAACTTTCCTGGCGGACTTGGCGTCGGCGGCGGCCTTCTTTTGGGCCTGCATCTCTTTTGCTTTCGCGAACTTCTTTTGAAAGCGGTCGACGCGGCCTTCCGTGTCTACCAGTTTCTGACGCCCGGTGAAGAAGGGATGGCAACTTGAGCAGATTTCAACGCGCAGATCGCCTTTGTGGGTGGAGCGGGTGTGAAACTGCGATCCGCATGCGCAGATAACATTTACTTCCTCGTAGGAAGGGTGAATTCCTGGTTTCATTCTTGTAAGGAACCTTAAAAGGAGAACTGGTGGGATATGTCTATATTTTATCACGCAAAAGCCCGCCGGCATAAAGGACGTATGCCGACGGGCTCAAGCTTATACTCTAGCCACGTAACGCGCGACGGGCGGCCGGTCCACGGGAACCTCGGCCTCGTCACTGAAACGAAACCTGAACGTACGAACGGCGACTCTAAGAGTCGGCCACCTCGCGCGTGGATTGTATGCTACAGTCACTACCAGAATTCATTCGACTGGACCACCTCCTTTTTCAGTGATGCTTTGATTTTAAGATCAAATCCTCGAAGCTGTCAACGTCTCCGCAGCGACTAAAATCAACTTTTTGGAATGACCATCGCGCGGCTATGGGTTAGCGGCTTTTTACTGCTGGGAGTTCTGCTCGGGTTACTTGGTTCGCTCTCCGTGGCCTGGCAGTATCACATCGATGTTGAGCCCCAGTTCATCGGCCTTCACTTTCTGGCGTTGAATGCTGGCTACGTAGCGGCAGCAGCGGCCACTCAGTATTCGCTTCGGCGCATTTCAACCAAGTTCCTGGCGCTGCTGGCGTGTGGTCTAGCGTGCCTCAGCCTATTCGCGTTATCTCTCGTGGCGCCTCCGGTCGCAGCTGCATGGCGTCTACTTGTGCTTTTTGTGACCGGTTTGGGCGCGGGCGCTCTGGGAACGTCACTGCTCTACGCTTTCGAACCCTACTTTGAGCGAACGCACACAGCCGCTGCCAACAAAGCCGGCATGCTGTTCGGCTGTGGCTGCCTTTTGTCGACCGTGGTTGTGGGCGCGACCTATCTTTCAAGCCGAGCACAAAGCGCCCCCGCTCTGCTGGCGCTTGTGCCACTAATTTTCCTTGTTGTACTTGGCAGAACGTCTGCGGGACCGAAGCCAGCGCGCATTAAGGAACAGGAACTGCGCGAGACTCTGCGCGACCCCCGCAGCATCGCCGCAGTGCTCTTCAGTCTGCTTCTTTTTTTTCAGTTCGGGAACGAGTGGGCCGTCGCGGGCTGGCTCCCACTTTTCCTGGTGCATCGGTTGGGTTCTAACCCGGTGTTCGCCATTGGGGTCTTGGCACTTTATTTTCTGGTACTGATGCTGGGGCGCATAGGCGCGCTTAGGCTCTTGTCCCGCGTGAGCCACCGCAGATTCCTTATCGCGAGTATCGGGGCCGCAGTATGCGGGTTTATGTTTTTGAGTCTCGCTGGCTCACTCGCAAGCGCCACGGCCGGAGTGATCCTGATCGGAGCAGGTTTGGCGCCCATTTATCCGCTGGCCGCCGAGGGCCTCGACCAACGTTTTTCCTATCACCCGGGCTTCTACAATAGCGCCATTTCGATTGCGATCACGGGAGCCATGAGCGCGCCCTGGCTGGTGGGCTTTGTCGATGCGTCGCTCGGCATGCGTTACGTCATGCTGCTCCCGGCCTTTGGTTCTGTCGTCGTGTTGATGCTTTCGCTTCTCCTGATGCTCGAAGCGCATCTAATGAATGAGAGGCCAGCGGAACAAGCCCGATCGGCCAAAGCCGGCGAAGGTCGGTAAAGCGCTACGAGTCGGCTTTTTCACAATAAATGCACGTCGAGTTTCGTGAAACTGGAATCTATTTGCCTGCCATCGATCTGTGGTTAGACAACACAGAAGCTTGCGGGGCGAGCTGGATTTCGCACGGGCACAGCGATCATGCTCGTGGTTGCCACGCCAAGGCCATCGGGACCTCGACGACACTGCGGTTTTATCTGATGCGTTTGTGGCTCAGCGAGGAGCAGCAGCAGCCCGAGCAGATTCCGCTCGAGTTTGGGGAAAGCATGGAGTGGAACGGCGCAACTCTGACTGCGCTTCCTGCCAGCCACATCCTCGGGGCGGCACAGCTTCTGGTCGAATATGAGGGTGAGCGCCTGGTTTACACGGGTGACATCAAGCTGCGGCCGCCATTGTGCGGCGAGACCACTCAACCAGCGGCCTGCGACCGGCTCATCATCGAATCGACTTTCGGGCTTCCAATCTATCAACTGCTGACGCGCGACGAAGCGATCGAGAAGATCCTCGCCTTCGCGCGTAATTGCCTGGCCGAAAACGTCACGCCTGCTTTCATCGGTTATTCGCTTGGGCGCGGGCAGGAGATTGTTCATGTGCTCTGTCAGGCAGGAATTCGCACCGCGGTCCACGGCTCAATTGCGAAGTTCATCCAGGTTTACCAGGAGCACGGTTACACGTTCGATGGGTGGGAGCCGTACGATGCCAAGACGACGGCGGGCAAGGCGCTGGTAGTACTCCCGACGCACGGGAGCGCGTTGGAAGCGAGTGGCAAAAACGTGCGGTTGGCCTATGTTTCGGGCTGGGCCGCTGTCGATAACGCCCGTGCGCGAAGCGGAGCGGAGGAGCTGATCCCGTATTCCGATCACGCCGATTTCAATGAATTACTTGAGTTGGTAGAGCGTTCTGGTGCGCGGCATGTAGACGTCGTGCATGGCTATACGGCGCCCTTCGCGCATATTCTTCGCAAGCGAGGTTATTCGGCGGCTGCTCCCCAGCGCGCCGGAGCACGCAGCAACATTGAGGCAGAGGGCTGATGGACGAATTAGCCTGCATGTGCGAGCAGATTGCCAGCTACGGCAGCAAGCTCAAAAAGGTAACCATCCTGGGCGAATACCTGCGCGGCTTGCGTGACGAAGATTTCGTGTTAGCCGTGCAGTTTCTAAGCGTCGGCCCAGCGGCCGCCGGTGCGCCGAATTATCATCTGTTTGCGGCGGAAGAGAAAACACGACTCTCTGTAGGCGGCAGCGTGTTGCGCGAGGCACTCCAAGCGGTTGTCGAATGGGATCGCGAAATCCTTAGAGTTTGCCACGCGGAAGTAGGCGATACGGGCGAGACTGCTGCCCTTCTGCTGCGCGGTAAAACCAGTGGTGAACCGCTCAGCTTGCAGGCGGCAAATAGCCTCTATCAAGACTTGTTTCGAGCCCGAACGACGGCAGGAAAGCGCGAATTGCTCGTTTGTGCTTTTCGGCGTTACCGGCCACTCACGCTGAAATACTTCGTGAAGGTGATCACGCGCGGTCTGCGGATCGGGCTGATGAGCCGCATGGTAGAAGAGGCGGTGGCGGTCGCTTGCGGCATTCCAAATACAGCGGTTCGTGATGCCAATAACCGCCTAGGAGATCTAGGTGCGGTGGCGCTGGCAGCCCGGCGTGGAGAGCTACGGCAAGTCGCAGCGCGGCTTTTTCATCCCATGGATTTCATGCTCGCTAAGCCGCTCGAACGCCTGGAAGACATAGCCGACCCGAAAGACTGGATCGTGGAGGACAAATTCGACGGCATCCGGTCGCAGGTACACTTCGATTCCGGGCGCGTCAAAATTTTCTCGCGCGGTATGGAAGACGTGACGCATGCGTTCCCCGAGATAGTCGCTGCGAGTGCATTGCTTCCCGGTAATGGGCTGATCGACGGCGAGATTCTCGCCTGGCGTCGTGGCCGGGCTTTGAACTTCAACGTGTTGCAGCAACGCATCACGCGTAAGAGCGCGCGCGCGGCGCTGCTCGAGGAAGTGCCGGTCATCTTCATGGGTTATGACATGCTGCTCCGAAATGACGAGCTGCTGCTGGATGCTCCTTTCGAGCGGCGGCGGAATAGGCTCGAAGAGATTTTCGCCTCTGTGGGTCCGCCGCTTTTGATCTCGCGTCAGTTCGCCCAGGCCACCCACGAGGAAATCGACCAGCTCTTTCGGCAGGCGCGTGAGCGGGGCAACGAGGGACTGCTGCTCCAGCGTCGTGGCTGCCTGTATGAACCGGGCAAGCGCAGCGGCGCCTGGCAAAAGCTAAAACGGCCTTACGGAACTCTGGATGTAGTGGTCACCGCAGCCGAACAAGGCAGTGGACGCCGTGCGAACTACTTTTCTGATTACACTTTTGCCGTGCGGTGCGGAGACACTTTTCTGAATGTAGGGAAGGCCTATTCAGGGCTGACGGATTCTGAAGTGAAGGAACTTACGAAGGTGCTGCGCTCGGCATCTACCGATCGCTTCGGGCCGATGATGGTCGTGAGGCCAGCCGTAGTATTGGAAGTGGCCTTCGATGGCGTCCAGAAGAGCGCCCGCCATAGGAGCGGTTATGCTCTACGCTTTCCGCGTATCCTGAGGTGGCGGCGAGACAAAAAGCCTGGAGATTGCGATGACCTCGCGCGTGTTGAAGCACTCTACCAAGCCTCGCTCCAGTAAGCAGCAGCCCAAAGCCGATCCCAAAGCTGCCATCCTGGGCGCGCTCCATCCATTGCTTGCCGAATGGTTCGCCGCGCAGTATCCATCACTGAGCGATGTGCAGGTCGAGGCGCTGCCTCATACGCTGGCGGGCGAAAACACGTTGATTCTGGCGCCGACGGGAAGCGGGAAAACGCTTGCTGCATTTTTGTCGGTCCTGTCGCAATTGGCGAAGAAGGCAACCGAAGGCAGCTTGCCTAACGCGATTTCGGCCATCTACGTTTCGCCTCTCAAAGCGCTAGATAACGACATCCATCGCAATCTCACGCCCGCTCTGGATGCCGTAAATGCGCGTCTACCGATCGGTCAGAAAATGCGTATGGAAGTGCGCACCGGCGATACTGCCACAGCCGAGCGAAGCCGCCAATCGCGTCAACGACCGCATTTATTGCTGACCACTCCGGAAAGCTTGAGCTCAATCCTTTCTCAGAAGTCGTGGCGAGAAACTGGTTTCGCTCCCGACACCGTGATCGTTGACGAGATCCATTCGTTTGCAGAGAACAAACGCGGGTCACTGCTTGCGCTCGGCCTGGAGCGTCTGGAACATCGCGTCGGACGGCCGGTGCAGCGTATCGGGATCTCGGCTACCGCTTGGCCCGTGTCTGCAATTCAGCAGTTACTGTGCAGTGACCGGCCGTGCACCGTCGCACAGGCGGTTTTCAAACGAGTTCACCGTTTAGAGATTGTGGCGCCTGAACCTGGCATGTGGCTACCCCCGGCGGGTTACAATCCCTTTCGTATCGCGCCCACCGTGGCGGATGTGGTGCGGAAAGCGCACTGTAGCCTGATCTTTCTCACCACCCGCTCGGGGGTTGAACGGCTCGGCTTGGCGCTGAGAGTTTTGCTTCCCGAATTGGATGATCAGATCGCGGTGCATCACGGTTCGGTGGATCGCGAGACGCGCCAGACGATTGAAGACGGACTTAAGACCGGTTACTGGCGCGCCGTGGTGGCGTCGAGCAGTCTCGAAATGGGCGTGGACTTCGCCAGCGTCGATCAGGTTCTCCTCATCGGCACGCCGCGCGGAGTGAGCCGCGCACTGCAACGGCTGGGGCGCAGCGGGCACCAGGTGAATGGCATTGCGCAGGGAGTACTCATTCCGCTGAGCCTGCCCGATCTGATCGAATGCGTGGCGTTGCGCGAAGCATCGCGCGAAGGCCGTCTGGATGCCTTGCGAATACCAGATGCTCCATTGGACGTACTGGCGCAGGTGCTGCTCGGCATGAGTATCGAAGGCGAATGGAAACTCGACGATGCTTACGATATCGTGCGCAAGGCCGGCCCGTATAGCTCGCTGGCTCGCGAGGATTTCGACGATGTGATCCGCTATCTAAGCGGTCAGGGCAAGGTGCTCGGCTCGTACGGGACTTACGGGAAAATTGAATTGATGGAGGACAAGTTCCGGGTTGCAAACGCGAAAACTGCGCGCAATTACTATATGAATGCCGGCGTGATCAGCTCGGATTACGAGATGAAAATCGTTTCGAACCGGTATCGGCACATCGGAGCTGTGGAGGAATCTTTTATAGCGTCACTGCAGCCGAATGAAGCATTCGTGATGGGCGGCAAGCCGGTGCGCGTCAAACATGTTCAGGGAAACACAGCAGTGGTCGAACCCGCGCAAGGTGAGCAGGTCAAGACCCCGCGCTGGATGGGAAACAAGATGCCGTTGACGGCACAGCTCGCCGAAGAGGAACTGAAACTGCGCCGCGAACTGCGCGCCGTCTGGGACAACGGCGGAGCTCCAGCTTGCTTTGCATACCTGCGCGAGACCCACCGTGTGGACGACAACGTGGCGAGCCGGGTGGCGACTTTTATTGGGCACCAGTGTCACGCGATGCCAATCCCAACAGATTCGCCGGTGCTGGCCGAGCGAGTTGTGAACGGCAGAAACATGCTCGTGCTGGTGCATGTCGTGGCGGGACGCGCAGTCAACCGGTCGCTTGCCTGGGTAGCGGGCTCGCGCATTGCCAAAGGGCGGAGCGTCGTGGCGAATTTTGACGATCACAGCTTTCTGCTTTCGCTCGATTCCAAGGTCGAGGTCGATGCAAGCATCCTGCGTGAGGCGTTCAACCCGGCAAACTGGATGGAAGATCTGCGGGCCACGCTGTCTACTACGGAGACGCTGGGCACCAGTTTTCGGCGCATCGCCGAGATAGGGCAACTGCTGCCGCGCCGCACCCTGCGCGGTGACGTCTCAGCGCGAACTGCCACTTGGAACGGCAGCCTGCTCTACAAAACGCTGCTCGAACATGAGCCGGATCATCCGCTCGTGCGCGAGGCCGTGCGTGAAGTGCTGCAGGATCAGTGCGACGCTCCACGCGCCTTCGAATTGACAGCTCAGATCTACGCGTCACCGCTTCAAATTTACGATCTGCCGCGCCCCTCTCCCTTTGCACTACCGCTTTTTGCCGCGTTCAATCGCGAGGTGCTTGTGGCGCCCGATCCCGATCGCGCCTTGGACGATCTCGTGTCGGCGCTGTACGGGAAGTGGGAAACGCAGTAGCGAATCGGAGTCGTGAATAACGGCCCAGTTCCCCTTGAGATAGGCTTCATAAGCTTGCGGATGGACTTGCGGCGCCCGCGCAGGGCTCGCATGTTCTGTGTCCACCAGCTTGTGAATCTGAGCGGCAATGCTCTCGGCGATCTCAGCTTGCAATTGCAGGACGTCACGCATGTCGCGCTCGTACCTCCCCGACCACAGGTGTCTGTCTTCAGGCGCATAGATCAATTGCGCTGTAATCCGGACTCTTCTTTCTGACCGCGCGACGGAACCCTCGACGACTGCCTCTACCTGCAGCTCCTTGGCGATTGCCGGTAAGGATTTGCGCGCTCCTTTGTACGTCATTACCGAAGTCCGCGAGATCACCCGCAGCGAGTCGATCATGGCGACTGCGGAAATCAGTTCCTCAGTCATGCCATCGGAGAAATATTCTTGCGCGGGATCGCCAGACAGGTTCTCGAGCGGCAGCACCGCGAGCGAGTCGATCTGCGGGGCAGTTTGCGGTCGAAAGCGATCGCGCACTTGCACCAGGTTCTCAATTGGTGCAATAAAGCGATATCCCCGCTGCGGCAGGGTCTCGATGTAAGACGGCTTTTCGGCGCTGTCCCCCAGAGCTAGACGCAATTTGTTAATGGCTTTGTTTAGACCGCGATCGAAATCGACGAAGGTGTTCTCCGGCCACAGCCTTTTGTTGAGTTCTTCCCGCATCACGACGTCGCCGGGACGCTCCAGCAGCAGCACGAGCGCCTGAAACGGCTGATCCTGCAGATTGACCTTGGAGCCTTGCCTGCGCAACTCGCCGGATCGAGTATCAACCTCGAAAAGTCCAAAACGTATTAAGTGCGGTGAAGAGACGCTCATGTGGAGGGTCGGGGAGTAATATCTCTCCCTTTATTTGCCGAGACAAGTGTCATTTATCTGGTCACAACCTACTGATTCTGGCATTTGTACGGGGAAGAAGCAGAGAACGAGGAGGGAATACGACGGCCATTGAAGCCGCGGCGGCTGAGCCGTATATTCGAGTCGGGCCTAACAAGGAGGTCTCAACATGCAAAGCAAATCAGTCTCGAAACTGTCGATGATAGCGACTCCCATAATGATCGTTTGCGGTTTACTAGTGGTGGCGTCACGAGCGCGGGCCGGCGATGAGGATAGAACATGTACGGACAGAACTCTTCACGGCGATTACGGTTACGCCTCCGAAGGCGTGCTTATTGACAACCCCGGGCTGCCGCTTCGAGCTCCGTTCCGCTCAGTAGGTATGACTCATTTCGATGGCAAGGGCAATCTGAGGTGGGTGGAGCGCACGGTGGTCAACGGCGTTTCGCTAAACCTCGATTGGACGGCGGCAAGCGGGACGTATACCCTCAATTCGAATTGTACGGGAACAGCTGTCGTCAATACTCCCAACAGTCCCGTTCCGCTGAACCTGGCCTTCGTGGTGGTCAGAGAGGGCAAGGAAGTCCAGAGCGTGCTCGAGACAAATGCGATTTCTACCGTATTCATCAAAGTCGAGTAATCGCTGGGGTGTGACCGGGAGAAACCCACCTGTTCACGGTATCGAAGCCGGGGCGTGTCTGAGAAGCGCACGGGCCGCGAGCCACGGTGCCGCTAGCTCCGCCCCCTGCGGGTCTTGGATTGGACGATATACTCGCTGGGAATGACCCGACGATATCTGGCGTTGGATCTCGGCGCGGAGAGCGGACGCGCCATGCTTGCTCATTTGGCGGAACACAGGGTTGAGCTGACGGAAGTGCACCGCTTCCCCAATGTGCCTGTCCGGCTTCCGAACGGACTCTACTGGGATACACTCCGGCTCTTTCATGAAATGTGTGAAGGAATTCGCGTTGCCGCCACGCAAATCGATGAGCTGGATGGCATCGGCGTGGATACCTGGGGCGTCGACTTTGGCTTGCTCGACGGAAATGGAAACTTGCTGGAAAATCCGCGCCATTACCGCGACACCCGGACTCACGGTGTTTCCGAGCAAGTATTCACCGCCGTACCGCGCGAGGAAATCTTTCGTCAGACCGGCATTCAGTTCATGGAGATCAATTCGCTTTACCAGGTCTACTGCATGCAACGCGATTCGCCTGAGCTGCTGAATATCGCGGCGAATCTGCTCTTCATGCCGGATCTCTTCAATTTTTTTCTCACTGGCGTGGCGGCGTCCGAGCGCACGATTGCGAGTACGTCGCAGTTTTACGATCCGGTTCGCCGGTGTTTTGCGACCGATATGCTGCGGCGGCTTGGAATCCATGCTGGCTTTCTCGGAGAGCTGCTCGATCCAGGCACAGAGCTCGGAAGCGTGTTGCCTCAAATGGCCGAGCACTGCGGGCTGAAGCGGGATACAGCCGTGTTTACGGTGGGCTCCCACGATACGGCCTCGGCAGTTGCAGCTGTTCCCGCCACACGCGATGAGGAATGGTGTTTCATTAGCTCGGGCACCTGGTCGTTGATGGGCGTCGAGCTCGAAGAGCCGCTGATAAACGCCGCCTCGCTCGAGGCCAATTACACAAACGAGGTTGGCGTTGCAAACACGATTCGCTTTTTGAAGAACATTCCTGGGCTGTGGGTCCTGCAAGAGTGCCGGCGAGTGTGGAACCGGCAAGGGCTCGACCTTTCCTACTCCGATCTCATGGCGCAGGCGTTAGCAGCTAAGCCGTGCGAAACACTTCTAGATCTCGACCTTTTCGTCGTGCCTGGAGATTATCCGCGCATGATTTCTGAATACGCCGCGCAAACGGAACAGGAAGTACCCGGCGGGCCAGGAGCGATCGCGCTCGTTATTCTGAGGAGCCTGGCGCTGCGCTACAAGCAGACGCTCGAATCGCTGGAACAACTCACGGGCAGGCACCTAGGGGTGATCCATATCGTGGGCGGAGGATCGCGCAACCGGCTACTCAATCAATTGACAGCCGATGTCACCGGATGCCGGGTAATTGCGGGCCCGGCGGAAGCAACGGCCGCCGGAAATGCTTTGACGCAGGCCATGGGAGCAGGCGAAATCAATTCGCTTGAAGAACTCCGTGCGATCGTTCGGCATTCGTTCGAGGTGGAGGAGTTCAGGCCGCAACGTGAATTTAGCGCGTTCGGATAAAAAACTTCTGCTTGTCGATACTGGGATCGACCGCTACATCAAAAAACCCCACCATCATTTCGGCCCACGTTTGCTCGCCCCAACTCACGGCGGAATCAGGATCGGGATTGTGAGCGTTGTTCTTTGAATTATCAAACGTAGCAACGGCTTGCAGCACCGTACCCGCTCTCAACGGCAGCGGATCGGCCAAACGATAACTGAGCTGCCAATAGAAATTGTAGTGCGGAATGCGCAGCAGTGTCCGAATCCGCCCATGCGGTTCGACGAGGTTGTACTCGAATGTTTTTCCGCGCAAGTGCATATGGGGGAAGAAGCTAAGCAGCAGCGCATTATTGGGCAGCGTGCCATGCACCTCGACGCGGTGATCGGGATCGCCTGGCGGAATCAGAAAGTGGTCGTTGGTCAGTTGCAGCGTGAGAACGCGCTTGGCCGCCGGCTCCTTCGAGAAAACCAGTCCGACACTGGTCCGGTCTTCCAGTCGCGTGCCCGTGGGTCGTGTAGTGCATCTGTAGCACGATGTCAGATCCCGCAGGCACAAGCTTGGCAAAGCCACGGGGCCATTGGTCCGGCAGGCTGCCGGGCGCGTAGACGAGAAGGATATCATTGGTGGTCCACATGGCATCACGCCGCAGAGCCGGGGTAGCCAGGTCGTCCGCGCTGAAGGGCTTGCCCATGGGCGCGCCGCGCAACCAGGATGATTGCGGATCGCGGATGTAGGCTACCGCGTGATGCACCACCATGCGATTGCCGGGCCTGATTTCCGACATGCGCACCCAGCGGTCTTCTTTGAAGCCAGTGGGAATGATGATGTATTGATAGGGCACATCGCCCGAAGCGGGCAAGCGCTTAGAGACCGGCATCTGCAAAATCAAATCGGGTTTATCGATATTCCAGCCCGTTGTCCAATGAATTGGCGGCGGAGCATCGCCGGGATTGCCTTCGGGAGCGTTTGCCTGCGGCCCATGCTGAAAGCGTTCTTATCTGCTCCGGGCTAAGCGACGGATCGTTAGAGAAATGGCCGCAGCATGGGTCGGCGAACCACGGCGGCATCTCTCGCGCGATCGCCGCCTTTGCGATCGCTCTCGCAAAAGGCCTCGCTTCGCGGTAATTTTCAAGTGCCATCGGCGCCATCTCGCCCTGGCGGTGGCAACTCTGGCAATGCGCTTGGAGGATGGGCAGCACGTCGCGATAGAAGGTGGGAACAGAGCCGTTTGCTCGACAGGCTAGGAGCTCGCCCAACGCTAACACGGCCGGTAACCCGCCACGAAACGCACTGCGCGCCGCGCTAAATGCCAGCCTTGCTGTCGTAGAAATCAGCTGGCATGCTAGGCCAGCGAGGCTCGCGCTTTTGCTTAAACGCCAGACGCCCTTCCTTGAAATCGGCACTCTCCATCAACTTCGCACGGAGCGCTTTCGCGATCTCGCCCGATTCTTTCCACGGCTTCCCGGCCGAGTCCCGAAGGTACTCCATACCGCACGAGAGCGTCAGCGGGCTCGCCTTTGCCAGATGCCTCGCCATCGATCTCGCCCGGTCATGCAATTCAGCGCCTGGGCAAACCCGATACACCAAACCCCAATTGCAAGCATGCTCGGCGGTGAACGATTGGCCGGTCAGGCTTAGTTCAAGCGTGCGCCGTGCACCCAGCGCGGCGCTTACCGAACGATAGACCATAAATGGCCACAGGCCAACTCGAATTTCCGGCAAACCGAATGTCGCGCCATCACTTGCGAACACGATGTGGCCTTGGGCCACTAAACCCAGACCGCCTCCCAAAGCCGCGCCCTGTACAACCATTACGATGGGCTTTATAGACTGCGAGCCGATGCTGAAAAGAGTATCGTGGACGGCCGCAAGTTCCGTCTCGTCTATTTCGCTCGCTTCATCAAGGTCCATACCCGAACAGAAAACTGTACCCGTGGCGCTGATCAGGATGCATCCGACATCGTCCTGCTGCTGGGCATCAGAAATCGATTCCACAAGCCGCCTGCAGATCTCCGCGTTTAGCGCGTTTCGCTTTTCAGGACGGTTCAAGACGATGTGCAGAACGCGTTGCTTGCTCGAGACGAGCAGGTTCATTGCGGACTCTTCCTGGGCTCGAAGGCCAGCAGCTCAATCGGCAAGTGTTCGGTCTGTAGCTGCGCGCATGCCGCCTCGAATGCAAAGTCCAAAGTCTCCCGCGTGTCTTTCGGATCGATGATGGCGTCGCAGTGTCCGCGCGCCGCGGCATATTTCGCGTCCAGCCAGCAGTCGTAATCAGAACGGGTCTGAGCAATTTTCTTCTGCAGATCTTGCGGTACGGGCTGGCCAGCGGTCTTCAGCTTTTCGAGCTCGGGCCCATAGATCGCCTGCACGGCGGAATCGCCTTCCATTACGCCGATGCGCGCCGTCGGCCAGCTAAACGTGAAGTTCGGATCGAAGCCCTGCCCGGCCATCGCGTAATAGCCCGCTCCGCTGGCATGATTAACAGTAAGAACGATCTTGGGGATTGTCGCGCAAGCCATTGCTTCCACCATTTCCGCGCCGGCACGGATGATGCCTTGGGCTTCTGCATCTACTCCAACCATGAAGCCTGACACGTCCTGGATATAGAGCAGGGGGAGTTGATGCCGCTCGGCGTTCTCCACGAAATAAGCAACTTTGCGCGCCGATTCAGGGTAGACAATACCTCCGATGCGGGGCCCAGCGGAGGTCTTGAGAAAGCCGCGGCGGTTCGCGATCACACCGATGATGCGGCCGTTCAGAAGGGCTGTTGCGCAGAGGAACTCGGGCGCATACTCGGGCTGAAATTCCAGCATGCCATCAGCATCCAGAATGGGATCGAGCAGATCTTCCATGCGATACGGCAGCCGGTGATCATTCGGGAGCACATCGTATAAGGTGTCAGGGCCAGACTTCGCGGCGCGACTTTCTTGCCGCTGCTGCACGCGCGGCGGAGGCATCTGACGAAAGTGTTGCCGGATGGTTGCAAGACAAGCCGCATCGTCCGCAGCGCGGTAATGCGCAACGCCGCTCACAGTGGTGTGCATCCGGGCGCCGCCCAGCGTTTCAGCATCCGTCACTTGGCCCACGGCGCCTTTCACCAGATTGGGACCTCCGAGACCCATAAAGCTCACATTCTCGACCATGATGATGACGTCGCTCAAAGCCGGGAGATAAGCCCCGCCTGCGATACAAGGCCCCATTACAGCGGAAATCTGCGGGATGTGCAGCCGACGCCGCATCAGCGAATTGTAATAGAAAATGCGCGCGGCCCCGTACTGTCCCGGGAAGATCCCGTCCTGCAACGGGAGATTGACGCCGGCCGAATCGACCAGATACACAATCGGTAGCCGGTTGCGCATCGCAATTTCCTGCGCACGCAAAATCTTGGTGATGGTTTCGGGCCACCACGCGCCCGCTTTCACCGTAGCGTCGTTAGCAACAATCACCGCCGGACGGCCTTCTATACTCGCCAAACCGGTAACCACGCCTGCTGCAGGAGCCTGTCCCTGGTAGAGGTCGTAAGCGATCAGTAAGCCGATTTCAAGGAAGGGCTTGCCGGGATCGATCAGATGGACAATGCGCTCTCGGGCGGTCCACTTCCCTTCCCGATGTTGTTTCTCGATCTTTTTGTCGCCGCCACCCTGCCGGAGCTGCATCTCCAAATCATGCAGTTGCCTGGTCTGCTCCCGCAGGTCGCGGCCAGGACTTTTCATCTGCATGCAGCGGAAAAACGAGGCGCCGAACTCGGAAAAACTGGCAAGCTCCTGCTAGTCTAACAGTCATGTTCGGGCTGGATGACAGGGCGCTGAAGATTGTCTGGACGATCTTCCTGTTTTGCCTGCTGCTCACTCTGATTTATTTCATACGCCAGACGTTACTGGTGTTTGGGGCAGCCATTTTCTTCGCCTATATGCTCTCCCCGGTGGTGACCTTTATCGCGCGCTTTTTCCCGGACCGCAGAGGAATCGCGCTTGCGATCGTGTATGTCTTGCTGATCGGCGCGCTGATAGGCATTGGGTTCGCTTTGATTCCACAACTGGCATCACAGGCCGCGAGCTTAGTGACTCGACTGCCTACCTTACTGGTTGGGGGCCGGCTTGCTACGCTCCGCCTTCCGCAATGGCTCGAGCCAGTGCGTGCGCAAATCATCACGACGGCGCAAAAAGAGGCCAGCAACCTGTCGGCAAGCGTAGTGCCGTTCCTGCAGCAAGCCGGAACGAAGCTGCTGTCAGGTGTCGGCTCGCTGCTGCCGATTATCCTGATCCCAATACTGGCGTTTTTTTTCTTGAAGGACGGCGAGAAAATTGCGCGCAGTCTGGTTGGGTCACTCGACGAAAAGCAAGATCGCAACATTCTCCGGCGGATACTCAATGACGCCAATAGCGTCCTCAAGAACTACATCCGGGCGCTGGTCATTCTGGCTCTGATCACGTTTGTCGTCTATTCGCTGTTTCTGAAAATCATCGGGATCCAATACGAGCTGTTGTTAGCCGGGATGGCGGCGCTACTCGAGTTCATTCCCGTGATAGGCCCGGCGGTGGCGCTGGTTGTGATCCTGATCGTTGCTCTGGTTACGGGCTCCGGCGCCGCGCTTTGGTTCTTGATCTTCTGGGGAGTGTACCGGCTCTTTCAGGATTACATCGTAAATCCGTACCTGATGAAAGCGGGCCTGGAGTTGCATCCGTTGCTCGTCCTGTTCGGCGTCCTGGCGGGCGATCAGATAGGCGGAATTCCCGGCATGTTCTTTTCCGTCCCTGTAATTGCGATGCTGAAAGTGGTCTACGTCAATTTGAAGGACGCCTACGAGCGTCAGCCCTACTCGACCGTTTAAGGGCTGCGGAGCTGAAGCTCCGTGCGGACTAGAGTCCGCCCTCCAAGGAACTCGTGAAGCTTATAATCGGAGTTCTCGCTCAAGCGCATGGCAGGCCCTCCCCTTGATTGGTTCCCTTTGTGGCTTAGCCTGCGAGTCGCCTCCATCGCAACTGTCCTGGTGCTAGTTATCGGCACTTTTCTTGCCTACCAGCTCTCGCATAAGACATTTCGTGGGAAAGCCTTGCTCGATTCGCTCATCACTCTGCCGCTGGTCTTGCCTCCCACGGTGCTGGGTTACTATCTGCTAATAGTTGTCGGTCGCGCTTCCCCGCTCGGGCGGATTTATGAAGCGTTAGCCGGACATCCGTTGGTGTTTACCTGGCAAGCTGCTGTCGTGGCGGCGTTCCTTCACTCGGCGCCGATCTACATCAAGGCCGCCCGCGCCGTTCTAGAGGGAGTCGACTACCGCTACGAATGGGCGGCTGAAAGCCTCGGCGCATCTGAATGGCGCACTTTCTGGCAGGTCACACTGCCGCTTGCCCGGAAGGGTCTTACGTCTCTTGCAACGCTCAGCTTTGCTCGCTCGCTTGGGGATTTCGGGGTGACCATCATGGTGGCCGGCAACATACCGGGGCAGACACAGACGCTCTCGGTGGCGATCTATGAAGCTGTCGAATCCGGCAACGGCCGCTATGCCCGCATTTTGGTTCTGCTTGTCTCGGCCGTGACTCTCGCCCTGCTCTGGCCTGCCAGTTATGTCACGCGCTCCAGCCGGGCCGGAGACACTCATTAGCAGATGAGCAGAGTCGATGCTCGTGTCGTTAAACATCTACCCGCTATCAAGGACACGCCAGCTTTCGAATTGAATCTTCATTTTCAGACGGGCGAAGGGATCTCGGTAATCCTGGGCCCAAGCGGCGCAGGGAAAACACTTCTGCTCAACTGCGTAGGCGGTTTCGTGCGTCCGGACGAAGGGCGCATCCTGGTCAGCGACGAACTGTATTTCGATGCGCCTGCAAACGTTCATTTACCGCCGCGGCTTCGACACTGCGGCTACATCTTTCAGGATCACGCACTGTTCCCCCATATGACCGTGCGCGAGAACCTGCGCTTCGCGGCGTCTCTGTCGTCACGCGAGGCAGGCGGTCTCAATCTCCGCCGCCGCATTAACGAACTGCTCGAGAGTTTCGACTTAACCGATCTCGATGACCGCAAACCCGCTCAGCTCTCTGGAGGTCAAAAGCAACGCGCCGCTCTGGCCCGCATCCTGCTCACGCAGCCTCGTCTTCTTCTGCTCGACGAGCCTTCCCGCGGGTTGGATGCGCGCCTACGCCAGTCTTTTTATGAGCTGCTGCGCTCCCTTCGCGGGCGCTTGCCAGTGCCTGTTCTTCTTGTTAGCCATGACATCGATGAGTGTTTCGAGCTAGCCGATTCGGTCGCGGTCTTAGACAAAGGCCGTTTGCTGCAGAGCGGAGCGCGGGAGACCGTGTTCGCTAGGCCGGCGACGGTCGAGATAGCACGCTTGTTGGGCATCTATAACATCGCTCCCGCCGAAATACGGAGGCTCGACCCGGCCGCGAACCTTAGCTGCATCCGCCTGCTCGATCAGGAAATCCAAGGCCCTTACTTTCCAGGTCACCTTATCGGAGATGCCGGTTTCCTCTGCATGCGACGATCTGAAGTGAAAGTTATGCCTCCGGTTCCGTAATCCCTCGTCGGACAACCGGCTCACATTGCGTGTTGAGGGAACGCACGCGTCGCCCTTCGGCATTAGCGCTACGCTCGAGGGCGGGTTCTCTGTTGTTATGCGCGAGACCGAGTACGCCGAGCACCGTGGCAGCGACCGACTCACGCTGGAAATTCCTCATTCCGCCATGGCCTTCACCGCAAGATGAAGCGCTATTACATCACGGACCGGAAGGCCGTGGGCGGATTCCGTCCGCTGCTCGAAGTCATTCGCGATCAGATGCACTTAGGGGTAGATTACATCCAGATCCGGGAAAAGGATCTCTCGGCGCGCGAGCTCTTCGAATTCACGCTGGCCGTTCTTGAGGTGCGAGAAATCGAGACGGTCAAACCCTTGCCCGTCAAAATTCTCGTCAATAGCCGGAGTGACGTTGCTTTGGCATCGGGCGCAGACGGTGTGCATCTTCCATCCGAGGCGCCGCGCGAGTCTCTGCCTAGATTGCTGGTCGCGCGTTCCTGCCATACGCTCAGAGAAGTTCAGGAGAGCAGCGCCGATTTCGTGACGTTCGGACCTGTGTTCGAGACACCAGGCAAAGGACCGCCGGTGGGTCTCGAGGCGTTGAAAGCTGCCTGCCAGTTTCGTAAGCCGGTGTTCGCTCTCGGTGGTGTCGATTGGGAGAACGCATCGCAATGCATAGCAGCCGGAGCCGCCGGAATCGCCGGCATTCGGATGTTCCAAGAACCGGAACTTTAAGCGAAATGCGTTAATGAAAGAAATGAAGACGCCTCAGGCGAATGCTTCGACACGCAAACTGAAAAGCGCGCAGGCCGCCGTGCCGATGCTGCTCCTTGCCTCGGTTATTCTGGCCCTCACGCCTGCGTTCGTTCTCGCCGGTTCACCCGCTTCATCGCCCGAAAACGTCTCCAGCGCTCGAGACACAAACCAAACTGAAACTGCTCCACCTCAACCTGGCCAGTTGTCGCCTTCGCCCGCTCAATCTCCCAACCCAAATGGCGCAATGAAGTTGCCCAATACCGTCTCAGCTCCTCCATTGACACTCGGCGACAAGTTCGATTACCGGGTCGTTCAGAGTTTCGGCCTGCGTGGTTTCGTAGGAGCGGGCATCGCGGCTGCCATTGGGCAGGGCTCTGGAACGCCTTACGCCTGGGGTGGTGGCGTGGAGGGTTTTGCGAAGCGCTACGGCTCTGGCTTCGCCGGCAATCTGTCGCGTCAGACCTTCTCTTTTGTTCTGGAGTCGGCTCTGCACGAAGACCCGCGCTATTTCCCATCCGAGGGCGAGCCAGCCGGAATCCGTATTTTGAACGCGCTCAAGCAAGTGATCGTGTGCAAAACAGATAGCGGGAGATCATCGTTTGCTTATGGCCGCGTGATTGGCAATTTTGCTTCCGCTCAGTTCGTGAATGCATGGCAACCCTCCGGCAACGATACGGTCGCAAAGGGGGTTGTCAGAGGGATGTATGGCCTGGGCGGCGATTTCGCTTATAACCTGATGCAGGAATTTATTCCATTTACCCGCCCGCGATCTCTCCGCCACCGGCATTAGGCTTCGACCGCCTGCACGGCCTTGTCCGCGTGGAGTTCCTGCAAGCTCCACACGCGAACCGGGTCACGTCGTCGCGCCACCACGGCCTCTACAGCCGCTCTTGCGCCGCTCATAGTCGTGATACAGGGCGTGCGATACGTCACCGAGTTGCGCCGGATGGTTTGCTCGTCCGGGAACGAGTGGCTACCGGTTGTCGTGTAGACGATCAGGTTCAGCTTGCCCGCCTTGAGCAAGTCAACGGCATTCGGGCGGCCCTCATTAACTTTGAAAACCGTCTTTACCGGCAGTCCAGCGGCTTTGAGCACCGACGCTGTGCCGCGAGTAGCGAACAGTTCGAAACCCAGATCACGAAACTTCTTGGCCACTTCCAGCGCCGCGGGTTTATCGCGATCATTCACGCTGATGAACAGCGCACCTTCATCGGGAATGGGATCGCCCGCGGCGAGTTGGGCCTTCGCGAACGCCTCACCAAAGCTCTGTCCCACTCCCATGACTTCGCCGGTCGAACGCATCTCAGGTCCAAGCGCTGGATCCACACCTGGAAATTTCGCGAACGGAAAAACCGGGCTCTTCACGAAATAACTTGGCACCGGCAGCGTTCCATTCACCACGTTCCTGGTCAGATGCTTCAACTCGGGCAGCTTTTTCCCCAACATCAGTCCCACGGCTATCTTGGGCAGCGGCACGCCGGTCGCTTTGCTGACGAACGGCACAGTCCGCGAAGCACGCGGATTCACTTCGAGCACGTAGACCTTGCCGTCCTTCAAAGCGTACTGCGTATTCATCAGGCCGATCACGTTCAGAGCCATGGCCAGCCTCGTCGTGTAATCTTCGATTGTTTTGATCGCCTCGGCAGTAAGGGAGATCGCCGGAAGTACACAGGAACTGTCGCCCGAGTGCACGCCCGCCTCTTCTATGTGCTCCATGATGCCCGCGATCAGTACGTTCTCGCCATCGCATAACGCGTCGACATCCACCTCGGTCGCGTCTTCTAGAAAGCGGTCGATCAGCACCGGCCTCTTTACCGAGAAGTTCACCGCTTCCTGCATGTAGCGCCTGACGGTTTCTTCGTTGTAGGCAATCACCATTGCGCGGCCACCTAGCACGTAACTCGGACGAACCAGAACAGGAAATCCGAGCTCACGCGCAATCGCGCAGGCTTCCTCCACGGTGGTCGCCGAACCATGAGGGGGCGACGGAATGCCAAGCTCGTTCAAAAGCTTGCCAAACAGCTTGCGGTCCTCTGCCAGATCGATGTTGACCGGATCTGTTCCGATGATTGGCAACCCCGCTTTCTTAAGCGGCATCGCCAGATTGAGCGGAGTCTGGCCGCCAAACTGCACGATCAGCCCATCCGGCCGTTCAACGTCACTGATGTTGAGCACCTCTTCTTGGGTGAGCGGTTCGAAGTACAGGCGATCGCTCGTGTCGTAATCCGTTGAAACTGTTTCCGGATTGCAGTTGACCATGATCGATTCGTAGCCGAAGTCCTGCAGCGCAAAAGAAGCATGGCAGCAGGCGTAATCGAACTCGATTCCCTGCCCGATTCTGTTGGGGCCGCTGCCGAGTATCATCACTTTCTTGCGGCCGGTCGGAGCAGACTCGTCCTCCGATTCGTAGCTCGAATACATGTAGGGAGTGAAACTCTCGAATTCGGCCGCGCATGTATCTACGCGGTTAAACACTGCGTAGACCCCGAGCTTCTTGCGCGCCTCGCGCACCTGCAACGATTCAGCTCCGATTGCATCGGCGATCTGCCGATCGCCTAAACCGTCGCGCTTCAATTTGCGAAACTCCTTGGCGGTGAACGAGCCAAGCTCACGGCCTTTGAGCGATTGCTCGGTAGCGACCAGATCCTCAAGCTGGCGAAGAAACCAGCGATCTATGCTGGTCATCTCGAATACTTGCTCCACGGTGTAGCCTTCAGCGAAGGCCAGCCGAATGTAGTCCAGGCGTTCTGGATTGGGCGTGATCAGACGTTTTGCGATCAGGTTGCGGTCAAGCTCGCGCGCACTCGATGATTTGCCGGTCTCCAGGCTTCTGATGCCCTTGCCGAGCGCCTGTTTAAAGGTACGGCCAATGGCCATCACCTCGCCCACTGACTTCATCTGAGTAGTCAGCACCGGTTCCGCTCCCGGAAATTTCTCGAACTGCCAGCGTGGAATTTTCACCACCACGTAGTCGATCGTCGGCTCAAAGCAAGCCGGGGTTGCTCGCGTGATGTCGTTGCGAATCTCATCCAGCCGATAGCCTACGGCCAGCTTCGCCGCGATCTTCGCGATGGGAAAACCTGTTGCTTTTGAGGCTAGCGCCGAGCTGCGCGAGACGCGCGGATTCATTTCCACGATCACCATCCGGCCATTCTCCGGATTGATCGCGAACTGCACGTTCGATCCCCCGGTATCCACGCCGATTTCGTTTAAGCAGCGCAGCGCGGCGTCGCGCATCATCTGGTATTCGCGATCGGTTAACGTCTGCGCCGGAGCCACCGTGATCGAATCGCCCGTGTGCACGCCCATCGGATCGAAATTCTCGATCGAGCAAACAATAATGCCATTGCCCGCCAGGTCGCGCATCACTTCGAGCTCAAACTCCTTCCACCCGAGAACGCTTTCTTCTATCAACACCTCATGCACGGGTGAAAGATCGATCCCGCGAGCCAGAATTTCCGCCAGTTCTTCGCGATTATAGGCGATTCCGCCACCCGTTCCGCCCAAGCGTGAAACTCGGCCGTAAAATGATCGGGTATCCGATGCGCTCGGCAAAATCCAGCCCATCTTCCAAGTTGTTGACAAGCTGCGATTGCGTCATGTCCAGCCCGATCTTCCGCATCGCGTCTTTGAACAGCAGCCGGTCCTCGGCTTTCTTAATGGCTTGAATATTGGCTCCGATCAACTCGACGCCGCACTCTTCCAGCACTCCCGATTCCGCCAGTTCCACAGCCAGATTCAGCGCCGTCTGTCCGCCTACGGTCGAAAGCAACGCGTCCGGTCGCTCTTTGTGAATCACTTCGGTCGCAAACGCCAGACTAAGCGGCTCCACATACGTGCGGTCGGCCAACTCAGGATCGGTCATGATGGTCGCCGGATTGGAATTGATCAGAATAACCTCATAGCCCTCCTGCCGCAGCGCTTTGCACGCCTGCACTCCCGAGTAATCGAACTCGCAGGCCTGCCCAATCACGATCGGCCCCGAGCCGATAATCATGATGCGCTTGAGATCGGTTCGTTTGGGCATCGCTAGCGTGCACGCTCCCTCATTGCGGCCGCGAATTCGCAAAACAGGTAATGCGAGTCGTGTGGTCCCGGCGCGGCTTCCGGATGATATTGTACGCAGAAAACGGGCTCACTACGGTGTTGAAATCCCTCCACGGTCTGATCGTTCAGATTGACATGCGTGATGGCCACTTCCGAATCTCGCAGCGAATCGGGATCTACGCAGAATCCATGATTTTGCGAAGTGATCTCTACTCTTCCCGTCTGCCGGTTCAGCACCGGATGGTTTGCGCCATGATGCCCGAATTTCAATTTGTACGTTTTTCCGCCCAGCGCCAGCCCGAGCAACTGATGGCCCAGGCAGATACCAAATACAGGAACCTGGCCAATCAACTTTCTTATTTCGTCTGCCTCACGCGCAAGCGGTTCGGGATCTCCAGGTCCATTCGAAAGGAAGATGCCGTCAGGCTGCAACGAAAGCGCATCTTCCGCCGTTGTGCCGGCTGGAACCACGGTCAGACGCGAGCCGATTTGGACCAGATGCCGCAGTATGTTGCGCTTAATTCCATAGTCGTAGGCGACTACGTGAAACTGCGGCTCGACCGCCGCGGCTAGCTTATCGGAGGCCGAGACCGGACTTATCGCCTCGCTCCAGGAATAGCTTCTTGAGGTGGATACGCGCGAGACCAGGTTCTGCCCGTCATGGAAGGCGCGCTTCGGGCCGCACGGACCAGCTCTTCATGAGCATGCTCGCCGGTCGCAATCACGCCGCGCAGCGCTCCGCTCTCGCGCAGAATCCTCACCAGCTTTCTGGTATCGATATCCGCAATCACTGGAATGCCGTGCTTGCCGAGAAACTCTTCGGCTTTCTCGCCGGAGCGCCAGTTGCTTGCCACCGGAGACATTTCACGCACCACCAGACCTTCGATGTATGGAACTCCTGCCTCGCAGTCCGCTGAATTTGCTCCGTAGTTACCGATCTGGGGATTTGTTAAAACGACAATCTGTCCGCAGTAGGAGGGATCAGTGAAAATCTCCTGATACCCCGTGATGGCGGTGTTGAAAACAACCTCACCCGTGCGCTGTACGGGCGCACCAAAGCTCGTGCCCTCGAAGACTGTTCCGTCCTCCAAGGCGAGAACTGCTTGCTCCAACTAATTAGCTCCTATTTCGTGTGGGTCTCCGCTGCGCGGGAAAAAGTGCAAACCTATTTTCGCATTTCGCTTGCTTTTAACGCGCAGCTCTCTTCGTGCGAGGCGGCGTCTTGGTCTCGTTTCGCTTTACTTGCTGCGTGCTCTGCTTTTCGACTGATGCCGCTGGTTTCTTCAGATTTGCCAGACTCCTCCGGAGTGCATCGGCAATATCGACCACTTCGGCTTGTCTGGGCAGAGTCGGAGCCGGAGCAATCGGCAAACCCTTCACCTTGCTGTCGATGATCGATTGGATCTTCTCGCGGTAGGTGTCGCGATACTTCTCGGGCTCGAACGGAGCCGCCAGCGAATGAATCAGCATCTGTGCCAGTTCCAGCTCCTTCTTACTGACTTCGCCTACATCGGCCCGGTACTCTTCGTCTGCTCTCACTTCTGAAGCGAAGTACATCGTATGCGCGAGAAGCCCCGTTTTGCCCGTCCGCAGTACCACCGCGTGCTCGCGCCCGTGCATCGCAAACTGCGCGATCGCCACCAACCCGCTCATCTGTAGAGAACGATACAGAAGTGCATACGCCTTTTCGCCCGCTTCTTCCGGCTTTCACGTAATAGGACGTCTCAAAGTAAACCGGGTCAATCTCGGCAAGCTGGACAAATTCCTGAATCTCCATGGCGGTCGAGGTCTTTGGTGCAGCGCTCTTCAGTTCTTCAGGCTCGATTGCAACAAAGCGGTCCTTTTCATATTCGTAGCCTTTGACAATCGACTTCGGAGGCACCACTTCACCGCCTCCGTTTTGAATCGAGACTTGTTTCAGCGGAGTAAGAGTTGGTTCAGCAATTGCAGCCGGCCTGGAACTTCCTTTGGCCTCCCATGTTGACCGTTCCATCTGGGGCCGTGCCAAGGTGCTCTCCGCCAAAGCTGCGGACGGTGCGCTGCGGGCCTCCGCGAGTTCGTCCGGCTTTTCCCTTTCATCCGGCTCGCGGTAGAGCCGCCTTAGGCTGATCCGCTCGGCGCGGGCTGCGCGAAACAGCCGCACCGGAATCGAGATTAAACCAAACGAGACGTAACCGCGCCAAACGGTGGAAGCCATTGCAACCTCTCTTCTATATTGTGTCGCACGGCCCAGCCACCGCGAAATACATTCCCCCTCAACTGCATCCAATCAGCAAATTTATGCGTGACACCTGCAATCCCGGGCTTAAATTTGTGTATTTCCTCTTAGGAGTGACCCTGCCGATGGCTGCTTACGCCATCTGGTCGAAGACTACGAACCGTAAGCGCGAGATCGACAAGGCGCACGACATAACTGTGGAAGACAGCTTCCCTGCCAGCGATCCACCTTCGGCCTGGTAACCGCTATACTCGATTATTAGATGCATGAGCGTAAGTCGCACTTTCAACCTGTTGCACTCGGTCTGACATTAGCCGCCTCGCTATTGCGGCTGGCTCCGCATCCCCCGAATTTTGCGCCTGTCGGAAGCATTGCTCTGTTTGGTGGCTCCAAGTTGAACGGTTGGCAGGCCTACATAGTGCCGCTTATTGGCAATGCTGGTTACTGATCCAATCCTGAGCCGCATGGCCGGCTATCCGGCTTATTCCAAAGCAACGCCGATTATTTATTCTTCGTTCTTGATTTATGTGGTACTTGGCCGATATTTGCTGAAGCTAAACCCAGGCCCCGTCAGAATCGCTTCCGTCGCCGCGGCGGGAAGCATTCAATTCTTTGTGGTCACTAACTTCTTCGAATGGTGGCAAGGGCTTTCGATGTACCCACACACGTTCGCGGGGTTAGCAGCCTGTTTCGCAGCTGCCCTGCCTTTCTTCAGCCGGACGCTGATAGCGGATCTCTTCTACTCCGCGGTTCTGTTCGCCGCTTACGCTTTGCTTACTCGCCGCTCCGCACGAGTTGCGCAAGGCCCCGCTGCACTTTAGTTTGATGTGATTGTCGGACAGGCGCTTCCGCCTGTCATCCGGTGTTAGCAGGGCACTTCATCCTGTCACTCCTCGACATCAAACGCCCTCGGAGCCGTGCAATTTTACTAGCTTGTTATAAATACCGAGCGACAAAAACGTCGGCGCCCAGTGGCCTACGAAGGTCGCCTTCTTCTCATCGCCCGTCAGCTGAAAGAACAGCGATATGCCAATCGAGCCAAGCGCCGCCCACAAGTACAAGTCCGAAGGGAGTTTGGCAGTTTGCTGTTCAATGCTGCGCGCGACTGGGCCTTCCCGGTGTTCCACTCTAGCCCCGGGCCGCGGCTCTGACGTCGCAATATCTTTATAATCCATTTCTATCTCTCCTTTTCTCGCAAGGCTTTACAGCCTCTCTTTTATAATGATTCGCCCAGCTGAAAGGCGACTCGTTTTTTGAGCTAGAAAAACAGCCGGTCTTCACTCGTAGCGGAGAGCTTCTATCGGGTTAAGTTGGGATGCCCGCCGGGCCGGCAATAGACCAAAGCCCACCCCCACAGCAAAAGAGACTGCGAAGGCCACGATCGCTGAGATTGGAGATACGGGAACATGCACTCGGCTTGTGAAAATCCTCACACTGAGCGGAAGCGCTAAACCAATCACGATGCCAATAGCTCCTCCGATTAAACTGATCAGCACCGATTCCACTAGAAATTGCAACAGCACTTCGCGACGCGAGGCGCCGACCGCCATGCGAAGCCCGATCTCCCGGGTGCGTTCCGTTACCGTCACCAACATGATATTCATGATGCCGATTCCGGAAATCACTAGCGCAATGGTCGAAACAATGATCAACACAATCGTGAGGACGTTGGCAATTTGATTGGCCGCCTCGAGAAACGCCGTTAGATCATGCACCTGAAACTTGGCGCCTTGCCGGTGACGCGATTCGAGGATATCGTTTACCTGCGCGCGAACGGCTGGCACATCGGCGGCATTCCGCACCTGTATATAAACTGGATCGACTCGTTCGTATTGCTCGAAGTACTTCATCACGCTTACGGGGATCAGGATCGTCTCGTTAGCGATTTCTCCTTGTTCCAGGGTACTCGTCTTCTCCCGAAAGGTGCCGACGACTGTAAATTGAAGCTTGCTCAGCTTGATTGTTTGCCCGAGAGCGGCTTCCTGACTCCCGAAAAGACGCACCGCTAGCTTGTCGGTCAACATCGCCACATGCTCCCGGAGAGCAATATCACTCGCATCGAATGAGCGGCCGGCCAGAACCACGAGATTTCGAACGGTGGCATAGTTTTCGTCAATACCATCGATGACGATTTCGCGCACTTTGCCCTGAGCAACAATTTGGTCATGCGTTGCGATCACACCAGTGGCCGCAACAATGCGGGTGTCCAGCGTGTCACGAATCGCCTGCACGTCCGCCAGCTTGACGTAATCGGCTTGCACCTTGGCAGTATTCTCGCCACCCGCCTCAGCACTCGCATAGACCAGGTTCGAGCCGATGCCACGGATCAGATCCAGAATCAGGTCCTTGCTGGTAAGGGAAATCGTGACGACTAAAATGACAGACGCGTTGCCGATAATCAGACCCAGTGCGGTCAGGAATGTGCGAAGACGGTTTGCCCGCAAAGCCTCCAGGCTAAAATTAATCGCCTCAGGAAGATTCATTTGAGTCCGAGCCGCAAGCATAAACCGGCTCGGCGACCTCGCGCACTTCTAAAAAGATTATGCGCCGCCGGCTTGCTTGAGAAGCCGCTGAGCTTCCTCGCGTGGCGGGTCATCGGCAGTAATCGGCGCATGAACGTACTTTGTGAGAAGCGCCTTCGCTTCTTCGAGATTACGCCTCTGCTTCACCAGCGCGTCGGCTTGCGCAAACCACACGGTAGGATTATTCGGCGCAACTTGCCGCGCTTTCGCGAAAAGAGCGTCGCTTTCAGTCAACCGGCCCTGAGTTGCCAGGAACTTGGCCAAAGCAAGGAGGTGACCTACGCTGTGCGGCGCGGAAGCTACTGCCTGCCGCAAATGCTGCTCAGCATTGCCAAACTCTTTCCGCTTCTGGTCAAGTTTGAACTGATCGTAGTACGCCTCACCTGGATCAATCGCGCTGAGCTTCTCTGCGACAACCGCTGCTTTGTCGAATCCGCCGCCCAGGAACCCAGGAGCCTCGAGATAATAATCGAAAAGATCGTCCAGCGCATCCCGGTTCTGCGGGTCCAATTCCACTGATTTTTCGAAAGCCCGCCTTGCCTTAGCTGCGTAAGACGGAGCCATGATAGGGTTTGAGGTTTCCGCTCGTTTCCCATAGGCGCGGCCCAGCCAGTCCATATATTCGCTGCGTGCCGGATTTACGCCTGTTGCCTTCTCGAGGTAATCGGAGGCTTTCTTGAACTCGCCCGTCATGAAATAGTTTCGTCCAAGCAGGAAGTTGGTCGCCGCGTTCTGACTATTCTTGTCGAGCATCGCGAGCGAAACCTCGTAGCTCGTCCGATTGTAAAGCTCTTCGGCCTTCCGTAAGTCCTGCGCCGGCGCAAAAGCGGCCAGGCACAAAAAGCAAAGTACGGTGGCGAATCCAATTCGCCGAATCAGCACAAACTCACCCCTTTTGAAGCCACACTGACGGGAAAACACTAGTTTAGCCCGACCGGTTCGATCCTTAAGATGCGCCGGATCGCTCTCAGGTTGCTAAACCGTCCCGCATTGGGAGCCCAGCGCTCATTCAAGGCGCAAGCGCCTGGCTTCCGCTCACCGTGAATTGGCCCGTTAGCCCCGTGAAACCTGGTACCGGCTGTCCGCCCCCGAGCGCAAGCTTGTATTCACCTGCTTGCACGCTCCGCGAACCGTCGGAAGCAACTTCGCTCAGGTCTCTTGCCGCCAACTCGAAGCGGATGTGGCGGTTCTCACCTGCGCCTAAGGAAAGCCGCTCGAACCCCCGGAGCGAATAGATCTGGCCATCCTCGTTTCGCGGCGTCGTGAGATACACCTCGACGACTTCGTCGCCCCCCACTTTACCCGCATTATTGACCTCAGCCTCGACCGTCAGCGTGTCGCCGGCCTTCAAACGCCCAGCCGAAAGACGCAGGCCCGAATATTTGAATTGCGTGTAGCTCAGGCCGTATCCGAAACGATAAAGCGGCTCGCCCTTAAAAAATCGGTAGGTGCGCCCCTTCATCGAGTAATCGACAAATGCAGGTACCTGGTCGAGCGACGCATAAAAAGTCACCGGCAGCCGTCCCCCTGGATTGCTTTTCCCGCTCAAGGTTTCGGCAATTGCTTCTCCCCCCGCCTCTCCCGGATACCACGCCTCCAAAACCGCCGCCGCATGCTGTCGCGCCCACGTCGCGGAGATCGCGCTGCCGTTCAATAAAACGACGACTAGCGGCTTGCCTATCAATCCCACCGTACGCAGCATTTCCTCCTGTGCGTCCGGCAGATCGATCTTCGTCCTGTCTCCTCCCGCAAAGCCTTCCACATGTACCGGCATCTCTTCTCCCTCCAGCTCAGGAGACAAGCCTACAAACGCGATTACCACGTCCGCCCTCTTTGCCGTGGCAACTGCGTCCGGCAGCAGCGCCCCCTGCGGCGGTTGCCAATTCAGTGTGATCCCCGCTCCAAACAGCTTCGAATGATGCGAGTAGTCGATCCGTATCGAGTGCGGCTTAGTGTTAGCGAAGTGAAATCGAAACGGTTCATTCGTGCTCGGATGCGAGGTCTTGCTTTCCTCAGTCGTGTACGCCGCGACTTGCTTGCCATCCAGGTACACGGCATAAGCTTCTCTGCTCGAGCACGGATAACAGTGCGCAAATCTAATATCGAACTCGTAGTCGCCTACCTTGGGCGCGGCCATTGTACCCGTCCAGCGCACGCTGAAATCGTTGGACGGCAATCCGGCTCCTGGGCTCGCCGAGTTCCAATCGAAATCGATCTCGCGGTCGATCCGTTTCAACACCGCCTTGCCGCGGAACTCGGAATTAGCGAAGTAGGAGCCCACCAGACCTTCCCTTCCTTTCCCCTTCGGCACATGCAACACCGTCCTGGGTACCGGCAGCGAAACCCCGTCTGCGTAGGGCGACCCTTGAGCGTACAGTACCTTCGCGCGTCCCGCAAATTCCTGCTCAATGCCGTCAATCGGCAATACCGGACGCGATGGCACGGCATTGTAGTTTCCTTCGAGGGCAGCCAGCGAAGCTGCATTCGGTCCGATCACCGCAATGGTTTTGACTCCGCTTGCAAGTGGCAGGGCGTTGTCTGTGTTCTTAAGCAGCACCATCGATTTGCGCGCCGTCTCCAGTGCCAGCGCGCGGTGCGCCGCCGAATCGTTTTCCGAAAATGGAATCCGGGCATATGCGACATCTGGCGCTGGGTCGAATAACCCCAAACGAAAACGTGCGGTAAACAAACGCTTCACCGCCTTATCCACGGCCTCTTCGCTGACAAGTTTGTCTCTGACCGCACTGACCAGAGCGGCGTATTCGTCCCCGCAACTCGTATCGGTACCGGCCTGCAGGGCTGCCGCCGCGGCATGTTCCTTATCAGGCGAGTACTTGTGACCTGCCGGCGAAAAGAAATCCGAGATCGCGCCGCAATCGGAAGTCACGTATCCTCCGAACTGCCAGTCCTTCCGCAGAGTCGTCCCAAGCAATTCCTGGTTCGCGCAAGCCGGAACACCGTCCACCTCGTTATACGCGCACATCAAAGAATCTGCGTGCGCTTCCGTAATCGTCGCCCGGAATGCCGGCAGATAAGTATCTTCCAAATCGAACCGTGAGGGTTTCACATCAAAGCGATGGCGCTCCGATTCAGGACCGCTATGCACAGCGAAGTGCTTTGGCGTAGCGACCGTCTTCAGATACTTAGGGTCATCCCCTTGGAGTCCAGTAACAAACGCCACTCCCAGTCGGCCCGTCAGAAACGAATCCTCGCCATAGGTCTCCTGCCCGCGTCCCCAGCGCGGATCGCGGAAGATATTGATGTTCGGTGACCAGATCGTCAGCCCGTAATAGATGCTGTGAATGTTGTCGCGGATCGCCTGATTGTATTTTGCGCGCGCTTCGGTTGAGATCGCCGCCGCGACGCTATGCAGCAGCTTCGTGTCCCATGTTGAGGCCATACCGATCGCCTGCGGAAACACGGTAGCGTAACCTGATCGAGCAACGCCATGCAGTCCCTCGTTCCACCAGTCGTATTCGGGAACGTTCAGTCGCGGAATCGCGACCGAATGATTCTGCATCTGCGACACTTTCTCCGGGAGTGTCATGCGGCCGACGAGATCATCCACACGCTGCTCGACCGGCAGCGCCGTATCTTGATACTTCGCGCCGTTCTGACCTGCGCTTGAATACACGCACAAGGTCAGAGTCAGCACGGCGATCGAAACGCAACCAGTGCCTTTAATCCTCAATCTTGTACCCAAACCCAAATCGTCCAATTTGAATGATCGCCTTCTCGCTCGGAGGATATAGATGAAAGGATTCGATTCTCCCGATCGTGCTATTCCTCGCGGCATCCACGCTACCTAAGAACTTGCCGCTCTGCGCCTCATAAAACATCACGCGCAGCGCATCCGCCTCGTGATGCCAGCCGAACACGTAATCCCCAGGCTTCAATTCGATCTCGCCCACTCTGATCGGAACCTGCACCAGCAGAAAATGCGAATACTTACCGTCCGCCGAATAACCGGCCGTGATCAGCACCACACCTGCAATGTATTTCCCTTTGCCGTTGGTAATGCCCGACGCCGTTCGAAACTCTGTCTCAATGCGCTCGCTGCCCACCGGCGCGCGCGCTGGGATCACTTCTTTGAGCTCCGTCTCCGTCGCGGGACGCCACGCCCCGTTTTGCGCCGCTGACGAAAGCAGCGCACTTGTCAGCAGCAAACCGAGCCGCAGCGCAAAGGAGCGGAAGCCCATGCTAGCGCGCATCCTTTTCCGGTAAATGCACAATCCCCCGCTGCAAAGCTGTCGTGGCCGCCTGCGTTCGGTCACTCACACCCAGCTTTCCCAGAAGATTGTTGATATGCGTTTTGACAGTGGCCTCCGAGATCGAAAGTTCGTTCCCGATTTCTTTGTTACTCCTCCCGGCCACAATGCAATTGAGCACCTCGAGTTCACGGCTCGTCAAACTCGGGCCTCCCATTCGCTCGGCAAGCCGCTGCGCTACTACCGCCGGAATTCGCTGTTTGCCCGCATGCACCGTTCGGATCGCATCGATCAGTTCCTCTCCGAACATGTCCTTCAGCAGGTAGCCGCGCGCTCCCGCCTGCAACGCCCGGTAAATATCCTCGTCGCCATCAAAGGTCGTAAGCACAATAATGCGCGCCGTAGGATTCTCCCGCCGGATCTCTGCGGTGGCCTCCACGCCACTCTTCTTCGGCATGCGCAAGTCCATAACTGTAACGTCCGGCCGATGCTTCCGAAAAAGTGCGACGGCCTGTTCGCCATCCGATCCCTCCGCGATTACGTCCATATCCGGCACCGTCTTCAAAAGCGCCGTGAGCCCTTGCCTCACCACATGATGATCGTCAACCACCAGAATGCGAATCGGTTCCATCAGCTTAGGGGCGCCTCTACCAGCACCTTCGTCCCTTTCCCTTCAGCGCTATCCACCACCAGTTTGGCGTTGATCTGTTCTGCTCTCTCACGCATTCCTTTCAATCCGAAATGCCCGTTTAGCCCCTCCGCATAGGAGCCCGCCGCAAACCCGCGCCCATTATCCGCAATCGTTATTCGCAGTTTCTTACTCGCGTAGGCAAGCTCGATTTCGATGCGCTCGGCGCTCGAGTGCCGTACAGCATTCGTTACCGCTTCCTGGCCAATCCTTAATAGCTCGTCTTCTATATTCGGACGAAGCGGCCGGTACGTTCCGTGCACATCCAAGCTCAACTCTACCGGATTCAATCCAATTGCCTGCTTCGCTGCCTTCGACAGGCGCGCTGCAAAATCTTCGCTTTCCGATGACTCCGAGCGCAGTTGCCATATCGAGCGCCGCGCTTCCGACAGGCTCTCTCGCACCTGCAAACGCGCTTGGTCCAAATGCTCTCGTGCGGTGTCAGCCGACGAAGCGAGCAGCCGCGAGACGATTTCGAGTTGCACCGATACCCCGACAAATCCCTGCGCCAGCGTGTCGTGAATTTCACGGGCAATCCGGTTCCGCTCTTGCAACACAGCAGCAAACCGCGCCTCCACTTCCGCGACGCGCCAGCGATAGATCAAAAACGAAGCGTATGCTAGCGTGATCACGACGAGCCCGTAGAACCATATCGTCTGATAAAAATGCGGGAGCAGCCGCAAGCTCAATACTGCCCCGGCTTCATTCCAGAATCCGTCGCTATTCCGCGCCAGCACTCTGAAACGGTAGCCCCCGGGCGGAATGTTCGTGTAGTAAGCAGCCCGCTGTGAACCTGCCTCGATCCAATCGTTATCGAAGCCCTCTAACCTGTAGCGGTAGCGTACCTTCTGCGGCGCCGCAAAGCTCAGCGCGGCATAGTCGAATGCGATCCTCGAATATCCTGGCGCAATCTTGACCGCTTGCGCCGTAGTTAATGTGCGGTCATCCACCTTCACCGATTCGATCACGACCGGCGGTCGCACCCGGTTCAGTCTCGCCGCTTCCGGATAGAGGGCCGCAACACCTTTCAGCGTTGAAAACCAGATTGTGCCATCCCGCGCTTTCCAGACTTCCGGGTGCCCGCCCACGCTGCACTCATTCACTCGCAAGCCGTCGCTTGTGCCGTACCAGACAATCGTCGCCTCGCCGCTCCGTCCGAGCGCGACGTTCTTCAACTCACTCTTGCTTGCCCGGGCAATTCCGGTCGGTGACGCTATCCAGAACTCTCCATTCCCGTCTTCCGCTATGCCGAAAACAGCATCGGGTAACCCCAACTTGCTCGGCAAGCGGGCGAATGTTCCGCCGTGCAGAACATTCAGCCCGGCATCCTGCGTTCCAATCCAAAGGTCGCCCTCCGAGTCTTCATATAACGCCGTGATCACGTTGCTTGATAAGCCGTCCCGTATGCGATAAGTGGTGAAGTGGCCACTTTGCCGCCGGCTCAGGCCGCCCAGCGTCGCCACCCACAAATTGCCGTGGCGGTCACGCAGCATCGCTCCTACCAGATCACTACCCAAACCATCTGCTTGTGTATAAGTCTTAAAGTGATCGCCCGTTTCATGCGAGAGGCCGCGGCGCGTGCCAATCCAGAGCGAGCTGTCCCGGTCTTTGTAGATCGACCGTACGAAGTCGTCAGCCAAACCATCAGCGGAAGTAATCAGCGAAATCTTGTCGTCGTGCAATCGGTTCAGCCCATCGGGAGTGCCAACGAGAAGATTTCCATCTTTGTCTTCCCCCAGCGACAAAATCACATCGCTCGCGAGCCCGTTTGCGCTGCTTGACGATTTGAATCGGCCGGCGGTGATCTGCGTCAGCCCCGCATTCGTGCCTACCGAGACAACGCCCTTCTCGTCCGCCAGCACGCACCGCACCGCGTCACCGGCCAGCCCATCTCGCGCCGTGTACGTAACGAATTTTTGATTGCGAACGATTGTCGCGCCTTCCGATTCGGTTCCTACCCACAGGTCGCCTTCCGCATCTTCCGCCATGGCAATCACTGACTGTCCCGAGAGCGCCCGGCCCGGGTTACCTTTTACCCGTACGAGCCCGTCCTCGGTACCTGCCCAAATACTGCCTTCCCAATCCTCGAACAAAGAGAGAACCGGACCAATTTGCCCAGCATTTTGGACTGCTTCGAAGCGGTGCGCGTCTCGCGGATCGGATGCAAACAATCCCTTTGCACTTCCGACCCAAAGTCTCGACGAGTGATCCAGCAGCAAGGCGCTTATCGCAACCGACGGAAGATTGCCCGAGGCATCACGGAACTGCCCGCTCTGAAGCACTTTCAACCCTGTCTGGGTTCCCACCCAGATCGTTCCGCCACCGCCGAGCGCCATAGCGCCCGTTAGTCTGGACGATCCTTCCTCAAAATTGAATGCCTCGGCGTGCTCCGCGCCCGTTGATCCTGTATTCCAACGCGCCATCCCGCCAGGCATCACAGCCCAAATTTTTCCCGTACGGTCCCTTTCGAGCGCCAGGAAGTTAGACCCAGGCGTCGCAACTGTTTCGAACTGTCCGCCTCTGCGCCTGCACAGACCTTCTCCAGTCGCGATCCAGATGGACCCTTCCTCATCCTCCAGGAGACTCCGAATGTTGTCGCTCTTGATCGCAGGCGTGTTGCGCGAATCGAAGACAGCGAACTGGTATCCGTCGAAACGCACCAGACCACCTTCCGTCGCCAGCCATAAATAACCGTCTCGGCTCTGGAGAATGCTGTGCACCGTATTTTGCGGGAGACCGCTGCCCGTCTGCCAGGTCTGATAGCTGAATTGATCGAGGCTTCTGGCTCCATCCAGGCCAAAAGCAGCCTGGTGGACTACGAAAAGCACACAAGGGAGCAGCAGAGCCTGAAGGCTTTTCAAAGGCGATTTTGACCAGACATCCACTATAAGTTTGAGTGTAAGTTCAATCGCGCGGGTCACGACACGATTAATCTCTTCTTGTTACGCTGCTGCAAGTCTCGCATGTTCAACTACGGAAGCCAGGCACTGCGCTGCCTGCAAATCATCCTTGTTTGCGCGCCTTTAACTTTTGCCCAGGACCCTACCGGAAAGCTGCAAGGGCAGATCGTCGATCCGTCTGGCGCCAGCGTTCCCAAAGCAGCAATTAGCGTTCGCAATATAGCCACCGGTTTCGTAGCCAAAGAGCAATCGGCTCGTGATGGCAGTTTTTATTTCTCATTTCTGCCGGTTGGCGAATACGTCCTCCACGTAAACGCGCCCGGTTTTGCCGCTTACGATGCCCCGCAGATTCGTATCGATGTCGATCGCAGCGTCAACTTACCAATAGAGCTCAAGATCGCTACAGGCAGCAACACAGTGGACGTAATTGGAACCGGTGCCACCGTCGACGTGAGTTCGGCACTTGGCAACGTAGTTTCGGCACGCGAGGCAGTCGACCTGCCCTTGAACGGCCGCAACCTCACTCAGCTTGGATTGCTTCAGCCGGGCGTCGCTCCGCTCACTTCTGGCCTTATGCAAGCTGGTGGCATTCTGCGCAGCGGTCAGGCCTACGCGGTAAATGGCCAGCCTCCGGAATCGAATAACTATTTGCTCGATGGCGTCACGAACGTCGACAGCGTAAACGGCGGCCTTGCTTTGCACACTCCGCCCGATGCAGTCACCGAATTTCGTATTCTCACTTCGAATGCGCCGGCCGAATACGGCGAAACCAGCGGCGCAACTACCAGTGTGGTGACTAAATCCGGAACCGACAAATTTCACGGCGATGTCTACGACTTTCTCCGCAACAACGCTTTCGACGCCCGCAACTTTTTTGCCGCCACTACCGAGCCACTTCATCAAAATCAATACGGGGCAACATTAGGCGGCCCCATTCGCCGCAACCAGGATTTCTTCTTTCTCTATTACGAAGGGCAGCGCGATCGCCAGGGCGAAACCCAAGCCGCCATCGTGCCTACCGCGGCCGAGCGCACAGGCGATTTCTCCGGCTTAGTCGATCCGAGCACCGGCCTTCAGAAACCCTTGATTAACGAATTCACCGGCCAGCAGTTTCCAGGTAACCAGATCCCATCGTTCCTGATCAGCCCCGTTGCACAGAAAGCGGAGAACCTCTTCCCGCTCGGCAATCTGTCTGCATCACTCTTCTCCTCGACTCAGCTACTGACCGACAACTACGATCAGGGCGGATTCCGTCTCGATCATTACTTCAGTAACAGCGACCAGATTTTTGCCCGCTACGCTACTTCCTCGTTGGGAACGCTCGATCCGCTTCCAAGCAACGGCTCCAACGTTCCCGGTTTCCCGGTCGGCAACGATATCAAAACGCAATCCTTTACCGTCTCTGCCGTTCACCTCTTTTCGCCGCGCACTGTACAGACCATTCGCGCCGCCTTCTTCCGCAATGTTTTCTTTTACGGCGAAGCGCAGAATCATACACCGGCCAGCAGCCTCGGCTTCCAATATCAACCGACGCTCTCGAGCGCTCTGGGTTCACCCTACCTGATCGTCAGCGGTTACGCCAGCGTGGGGAATCCGATTACGGGGCCGCAGAACACGTATCAAAACGACTATCAGGGCTACTACTCGCTTGCGGCCACGCGGGGCCGTCATAACCTGAAGTTCGGCGCCGATCTCGATCGCCAGCAGATCAACGTCCTCCTCGGCATCGCCACCAACGGTTTCTTCGTCTTTGCCCCGTTTCCCGTGAACGATTCGTTTGCCAGTTTCCTGCTCGGCCAATCCGTTCAGTTTTTTCAGGGCGGAGGCGATTTCAGTCGTGGCCTGCGTAAATGGATCGTGGCGGGTTATGCACAAGATGAGTGGCGCGCGACCCCAAGGCTCACTCTCTCGTACGGGCTGCGCTACGAAGTCAACACGCCCTACACCGAAATTCGCAACCGCATCAACGCGTGGGCGCCCGGCCAGCAATCGACCGTCATGCCGAGCGCTCCCGAAGGGCTTCTCTTTCCCGGCGATAAAGGCGTACCAGCCGGGATCGCGCCGGTCAGCTACCGTGAAATCATGCCGCGGATTGGCCTCGCCTGGGACCCAACCGGCAGCGGCCGGACCTCCATTCGCGCCGCTTACGGCATCTTCTACGACGGTTATACGAACGGCGTGGGCGGTCCATTACAAGCTCCCGTTTCTGCGCTTCCCTGGACCGAGGCTTATCAACTCGCTGGCCCGGGATTCAACATTGCCGATCCCTACAATGGCCAGCAGCCTCCGTTCGTCACTGGAAATTATGTCCGGCCTGCGACGATCCTCACCGTGCAATCGGGCATGCTGCCGCCCTATTCGCAAAACTGGAATTTCTCCATTCAGCGCAGTTTCGGAAGCGCCTATCTGCTCGACCTTCGTTACGTCGGAAATAAGGGAACTCATCTGCCGCGCTTTATCGAAGCGAATCCGTCACTTTACTCGTCCGGCGCCTCCTCGCAGAACTCTGAACAGCGCCGGCCTCATGCGGATTGCTCTGCTGACGGTTCCTGCGCCTTCGGTTCCGTCGGCCTTATTGCGGATAATAACAGCTCCACGTACCATGCGCTGCAGGTTGCTCTCTCCCGCCAGTTCACACACAATCTCTCTTTTCTTGCCTCGTATTGGTGGTCGAAGAGTCTCGACTATGTTTCTTCTCTCAATCTCTCCGGCTCTGCCACCACTCTGGTTGCCGGTGAAAACGACTTGGCGCAAAATCCCTTAGATCTGAGAGCGGAGCACGGACCCTCCCTGTTCGATGCAACGAATCGTTTTGTGCTCAGTGGAACGTATGCCTTGCCGCGCTGGCAAAGCGCTCCGAAGCTCGCGAGCTTGGTCTTGAATGGATGGCAACTGAACACCATCGTCAATCTTTCTTCCGGCACGCCCTTTACTGTTTATGACAGCGCCAACGTGTCGCTCCAGGGAAGCGCGCCAGAGATCACCGGCTTTTACTCCAGCCGCCCAGACCTGATCTCGGATCCGAACGCGGGCGTGCACACACCCAATCAGTGGGTCAGCCGCTCGGCCTTCCAACAGCTCGATCCAGTAGTTAATGCTGGACAATTCGGAAATGAGGGACGCAACGCGGTGCGCGGACCAGGGATCGAAACAGTCGATCTGTCGCTGTTCAAATATTTCGCTCTCGGAGAGACAGTACGGCTGCAATTTCGCGCCGAATTCTTCAATGCGCTGAATCACGCGAACTTCGGCTTACCGGAAAACGATCTCCAGTCCCCGGCCTTCGGCCAAATTCTGCAAGCGGGATCGCCCCGCCTGCTGCAGTTGGCGCACAAGGTACTCTTCTAATTCGGAGATCAACAATGGAACCCATGTTTCTGAAAGATGTAGAACAGCACCAGGGCGAAAACAATTACACCCGCGCGATCGAGATGATGAAGCGCGCAGGCCCTGAGTACCCGCAAATCCTGCACATGTTCTCCTTTAAAATGCACGCGACAGTGCATCTCGAGCGATTCACCCAGGAGATCATGCGCGAACCGGCGCCGCTCTCGCCCGGCATTCGAGAGCTCATTGCGGCTTACACCTCGAGCCTGAATCAGTGTCCGTTTTGAACGAAGTCTCACGCCGCGGTCGCGGCGGAATTATTGAGCAGCCAGGAACTCGTAGCTGCTGTTCTGGCCGACCCGGAAACCTCGGCACTCTCCGATTCCGACAAAGCGCTGTTCCGCTTCGTCCATAAGGTCAATTGCGATTCCGTTTCCATTCAGCCGGAGGATATCAAAGCCTTACACAACGCGGGCTTCACGGATGAAGCGATCTATTATGCCATCACCGTCTGCTCTCTCTTTAACTTCTACAATCGCTGGATCGACGCCAGCGGCGTTCACCCAATGAGCGATGAGGCGCACCGGCAAGGAGCGAAGCGATCCGCTATCCATGGCTACTCCAGAAGTTCACAGCCTCCACCCCAACCACTTAAAACAGACTGACCAAGCCATTCCGCGGCGATATCTAGTTCTCGTCTGCGCCTGCTGCGGAACTTTCGTTGGCTTCGGCTCGGTAGTCATCTTCACATTTGGCGTGTTCCTCAAGCCCTTAACCGCCGCATTCGGCTGGACGCGCAGCCAGGTCTCGCTTGCTTTTACGCTTACCGCTCTCACTGTCGCCTTCTGCTCTCCATTCATCGGCCGGCTGCTCGATCGCTTTCCCGCACGTCGTGTCATCGTCCCGTGCACGGTCATCTATGCCCTTGCCTTCGCTTCACTTAGTTTGTTGACGGGCAGGCTTAGCCACCTCTTCGCGATTTTCATTCTGATGGGAATCATCGGCAACGGGACAACGCAGCTCGGTTATGCCCGTGTCGTCAGCGCCTGGTTCAACGAATCTCGCGGACGTGCGCTCGCCGCCGTTATGACCGGTTCTGCCGCCGGCTCGATGATCTTACCGCCCTTCGCGCAATGGCTGATCTCCGCTTTCGGATGGCGCACCGCTTATGCGGCGCTCGGAGCTCTGATTCTCATCATGGGCGTTCCACTCACCGCTGTATTCCTGCGAGAACCTGCCGCTCCTCATAACTCTCAAAGGCAATGCGACAATACCGCGCCGCAAAGCGGCATCATGCGCGACCTGCTCAGCGGGTCATTTCTTTTAATAGCAGCCGCACTGGTGCTGTTCTCCGTTGCAACCAACGGATTGCAGGCCCATCTTCCACCTCTGCTCAGTGACAGAGGATTTCCGGTCCAGCAAGCGGCCGCAGTGCTTTCAGTCGCAGGCTTCTCAACCTTAATAAGCCGGCTCGCCATCGGTTATCTGCTCGATCGTTTTCGCGCCTCACGAATTGCTGCCCTCCTGTTCGTGATTTGTGCGGCAGGTTTTCTTGCGATCGTCTACGGCCGCTCTCTCACAGTAGAAGTAACCGGAGCCGCCTTAGTCGGGATCGGCTTAGGAGCCGAATCCGACGCTGTACCTTATTTACTGACTCGCTACTTCGGCCTTCGCAGATTTAGCGAGCTGTACGCCTACACGTGGTCTGCCTACGCCGTTGCGGGCGCAGCAGGTCCGTTCATCATGGGACAGACGTTTGACCACACTGGCTCCTACCGCGTCTCACTGCTCATCTTCACCGCTCTGGTCATATTTTCCGCAGTCCTGCTGGCTTTCCTTCCCAAATACCACGTCGAACGTCAGTAAAACTCTTGAATGTAGTCAAACTTAAAAAAAAGAGCGCTGCGTTCCCGTAAGCAATCTGATTCAGCGGGAGGCCGAAAAGCTTTTTGTCTCGTCAGGTCATCGTTGTGGGCGCGGGCCCTGGCGGCCTTACTGCCGCTGCTCTTCTCGCTAAAGCCGGAGTTCGCGTGACGGTCCTCGAGCGGCTGCCGCATCTTGGCGGCAGAACTTCGAATTTCATCGCCGACGGCTTCCGTTTCGATCACGGCCCAACTTTCTTCCATTACCCTCAAGTGCTGGAAAGCATCCTCGACAGCATTGGGTACGACCTTTGGAGTGAGCTGCGGCTGATTCAGTTAGATCCGCAGTACCGCCTCGTCTTCGGACAAGGTGGCGAAATCCTCGCTACGCCTAACGTCAAGCGCATGGAGGCAGCCATCGCTGCCATAAACCCGCATGACGCGACCCAGCTCCGCCGGTTCCTGCACGACAATCGCGTAAAGCTTGAAAAGTTCAAACCCTTTCTCGAAACTTCCTTCGACAGTTGGCGCGACACGGTGCGCCCGAAGCTCCTGCAGCTTCTGCCGATTCTTAAGCCCTGGCGATCTCTCGATTCCGAGCTCGGCCGTTACTTCAACGATCAGCGAGTTCGCCTGGCGTTCTCGTTTCAGTCGAAGTATCTCGGCATGTCTCCCTTCGAGTGCCCGAGCTTGTTTACGATTCTAGCTTTCCTCGAATACGAATATGGCGTGTATCATCCAGTCGGCGGCTGCGGATCGGTAACAACAGCCCTTGGCCGAATTTGCCGAAAGTTAGGTGTTGAGATACGGCTGAATGAGCCTGCCAAGGAAATCTTAATCAAAGGCCATCGAACGACTGGCGTCCGGACGGCCGCTGGCGAGTATAAGGCCGATGCGGTAGTAATTAACGCCGATTTTGCTCGCGCGATGTCGCGTCTAGTACCAAATGGGCTCCGCCATCGCTGGAAAGATGACAAGCTCGAAAAGAAGTGTTCTTCCTGCTCGGCATTCATGATGTATCTCGGTCTTCGCGGCACTTACGAGAATCTTTCGCACCATACGATTTACGTCTCGAAAGACTACATGCAGAACATGGAGGACATCGGCCATAAGCATGTTCTATCGGATGATCCTTCTTACTACGTGCAGAACGCCTGCGTGACAGATGGCAGCCTGGCGCCGAGAGGAAAGAGCACGCTTTACGTTCTGGTTCCCGTGACTCACCAGAGCAGCAAGGTGGATTGGGACCGCGAGGGACCGCGTTTCCGTGAGCTGGTTTTGAATAAGCTGGCGAAAATCGGCGCTCCAGATATTCGTTCGCGGATCGAGTACGAGCGCATCATCACTCCTGCCAACTGGGACACCGATTTTGAGCTGCATAAAGGCGCAGTCTTCGGCTTAGCCCATAATTGGTCGCAAATGCTCCACCTGCGCCCGCGCAATCGCTTCGACGAACTAGATGGCGTCTACCTGGTCGGTGGCAGTACGCACCCCGGCAGCGGACTTCCCGTTATTTTCGAATCGGCGCGCATCAGTTCGCGTCTGCTGCTGGACGACTTTGGCTTGCAGGTTCCGTGGGATGGCCCGCGCGAAAGAGCGCTGGTGGCTGGAGTAGCTTAATGGGGAAAGTCATGTCTGGAGTCCCCTCAAACGAAACCATCGGCGTGATCGGTTCAGGGCTCGGCGGATTAAGCGCAGCTTGCGTCTTAGCGGCCCGGGGATATCGTGTCACTGTTTTCGAGAAGAACGAGTGGATTGGCGGTAAGGCCGCAGTTTTGAGACAAGGTGGTTTCCGTTTCGACATGGGGCCCACCATCCTGATTTATCCTTCGGTTCTCCGCAAGATCTTCTCCGAAGCCGGACAGCGGCTTTCCGACTATCTCGAACTCGTGCCGCTCGAGCCGCAGTGGCGCTCCTTCTTTGAGGGCAATACACAGCTCGATCTCTACGGCGATAACGAGCTGATGAAAGAAGAACTCCAAAGGTATTCGCCCGAAACCGTTGACGGCTACGAGAAGTTCATCGGCGCCTCCGAAGAGCTCCACGCTATTTCGAATCGTTTCTTTTTCTGGCGCTCGATTGGCAGCATGCGCGACACGTTTCAGGCCGGCTCGGCGCTAAATCTCTCGCTGCTGCGCGATGTGAGCCGCATGAAGTTAGGGCAGACCGTCGCCGGCGCGATCCGGCGCGAAATCAAGGATAAGCGCGTAGCGCAGATGCTCGACCACATGGTGCAGTACGTCGGTTCATCTCCCGAAAGAACTCCCGCCATACTTTGCGCGATCGCTCACATGCAAAGCAGCGAAGGCGTCTGGTATCCGATGGGCGGCACGCGCGCCATCCCGGAAGCTCTGAAAAAGTTGGCGACCGAGCTCGGGGTTACCTTCCGCACCAACGCGCAGGTGAAGCGGATTGTAACGAAGGTGATCAAGTTACCGGACTCGAAACAACCGCTGGCGAAACGTTCCGCTCGGGGCAGTGGTAGCGAATTCCGATTCGGTACGCACCTATCGCGAACTGCTCGGCGGCAAGATCGCCGAAGACTTCAATAGCCGCCGTTCCTATGAGCCGGCCTGCTCCGGCGTCGTCATGTATCTGGGCTTGAATCGGCGCTACGAGCATTTGGCGCATCACAATTTTGTGTTCTCGCGTGACGCTTCGGAAGAGTTTCACGCGATCTACGATAAGGGCGAACTTGCGCCCGATCCAACCTGTTATCTCTGCGCTCCCTCCCGCACGAAGCTGCCGTTGCGCCGCCGGCGGTGAAGCGCTTTATATCCTGGTACACACGCCATATCTGCGCCCTGGGCACGATTGGAACGAAATGTATCCGCGCTATCGCCAGGTGATTTTCGACAAGCTCAAGCGAACGGCCGGCTTGAAAGATCTCGACTCAGCAATTGAAGTAGAGCGCTATCTGACGCCGCAAGACATTCACGAACGCTACGGCGTGCTCAATGGCGCGATCTACGGCATCGCGAGCCATGGACGTCTGCAGGGTGGTTTTAAACCTGCCAATCACGATCCGAAGTGCGTGGACTTTATCTGGCCGGCGGCGCGGCGCATCCCGGCCCCGGTATGCCAATGGTGCTGATGTCCGGCTGGATTGCGGCCGACCGTCTCGATCAGGACGGAGTGGTCGAGCGTGCTCACGCCCACGCCGCAGCCGTATGAACCCGGAGCGAGCAGATGCTCTTCCCCCTATCGCCAAGCGCCAGCTTCACTGGTTCGAAGTTTACGTCCAGTATTTCCTTCGCAGAAATTTCCAAGCTTGCACTTGCTAGGCTCGCGGATCTCGATCAGCTTGCCGGTTATCCTCTGCTGGTGTGCGTGAATCATCCATCGTGGTGGGATCCGCTGATCGGGCTTTACCTAAGCCAACGTTTTTTCAAAGCACGTCGGCAGTATGCGCCCATTGCTGCTTTGGGATTGGCTAAGTACCGATTTTTCGAGCGGCTTGGATTTTTTCGGGATCGATCCGGGCAGCCGCGCGGGCGCAGCCAGGTTCCTTCGAATCGGGGAGACGTTGCTGAGCGATTCGAATGGCGCGCTCTGGGTAACACCGCAAGGCGATTTCACCGACGTGCGCCAGCGGCCGGTCACAATCGAGCCTGGAGTCGGTCACCTGGCACATCGGCTGAGGCGTTTCGCCATGCTACCCCTCGCGCTCGAGTTCACTTTCTGGAACGAGCGGTTCCCCGAAGCCTTTGCCTGTTTCGGCGAACCAATTCTTGCTGACGACGGCCGCGCGCATACAGCTTCGGAATGGAATCAGAGATTTGCCGCAGCTCTCGAAGAAACCCAAGACACTCTGTCGGAACGCGTTCAACGGCGCGATCCAGATCTCTTCGAATCTCTCATGAAGGGCGGCGCTGGCGTAGGCGGCGTATATGATGTCTGGCGAGCGTGTAAGACCCGGCTGCAAGGAAAACGCTGGCAGCCAGAACATGGGAGCCGGTAGCTTTGCCTCTCGTCGATATCGCGTGGTGCATTTTCATTCTTGCCGCCATTCCTGCCGCGCTGTTCCTATGGAATCTCGCGCTCTACAACCCGCCGCCAACCCTCTCGGAACGTGAGGCGGTCTCCATTCTGATTCCGGCGCGCAATGAAGAACGCTCGATTGAGGCTTCTGCTCGCGCAGCGCTCGCAAGCCGCGATCTGGATCTTGAGCTGATTGTTCTTGACGATCACAGTGAAGACCGAACGGCCGAAATCGTGAAGCGGATCGCAAGAGAAGACAAACGCGTTCGCTTATCTGCCGCGCCTCCTCTGCCGCCCGGCTGGTGCGGCAAGCAATTCGCTTGCTCCGTATTAGCCGATCTAGCTACCAAACCAGTTCTGTGCTTCATCGACTCAGACGTCGAACTTACAGAGTCCGGTCTCGCTCGAATGATCGGAGCTCTTCGCCTCAGAAACTCAGGATTGATCAGCGGATTTCCTCGTCAGATTACGCTGACCGCTCTAGAACAGCTCTTGCTCCCGCTCATGCATTTTCTCTTGTTAGGCTTCTTGCCTCTAAACCGCATGCGGCGTCTTCTGGATCCAGCCTTCGGCGCGGGCTGCGGGCAGATCTTCGTGGCCGATCGGGAAGCCTATCGCCGGGCCGGAGGGCACGCCGCCATTCGCCGGTCTCGACACGACGGCATCACTCTTCCCAAAGCGTTTCGCCGGGCAGGCATCATGACAGATCTCTGCGATGCCACGCAGATAGCATCCTGTAGGATGTATCACGACGCTCACGAGGTCTTCTTTGGATTGCTCAAAAATGCCGACGAAGGAATAGCTTCGCCGGGCCGCATTCTCCCCTTCTCTTTCATGTTGTTCATCGGGCAAGTTCTGCCGGTCTTGCTGTTTGTCTACGTCTGGGCGGCAACCCCCTGGCATAGCTTGCGGCCGCTTGCGACGTTAGCGCTGTTCGCATCGTATCTGCCTCGAGTCATGGCAGTCTCCCGCTTCAAGCAGCCCTTACTGGCAGCCCTGTTTCATCCCTTCGCAATTTTTATCCTGCTTGCGATCCAGTGGTACTCTCTGCTTCGTTCCCTACTTCGGATGCCGGCAACTTGGAAGGGGCGCCGTTACTCGACCACATAGCTAGCTTTACGCATCGTCCAGCTTGGGAAATCGCGGATTCTAAATCTAGAATGTTCGGCAAACTGCCCGTCAGGCGAGTTCAGACTGTTGCAATTCTCAAGCCGACGGCAGAATCTTTGGAAATCCGCCCGAGGCTAACTTCAGTTGCGGTTCGCTCTCGATCTGTTTCAGCACGGAATCGATGACCTTCTCGTCCACTTCCGACATGCGCTGGATCTCAACAGGAAAGCGGACAGATATATCGAGGCCTGCCTCAGTAAATCGGGCGCGGCTTACAGGTACGGGATCGGCGACCTGCATGTTCGCCGAACGCTCGAACGCCTCGTGCTGCTTCTCAATCGTCCCCTGATAGCTTTTGTAAACTGCCTCTACCGCTCTGGAGATGCGTTTGCGAGCATCTTCTGGATTTGTCTCTTGCGCCAGCATAATGGAAACGGTGTGCCAGGTATATTCGGTCCCGGGAGCCTGCTTCAGCAAGGCGGACGGTTGGAAAATAACGGAATTGGAAAAGACCGCGACGCGCCCTGTCGAATGAACATCGCTGCCGGCTCCGGCCAGCTCCATCAGGTAGAGTCGAACCAGCCCAACCTCGATCACCTGCCCGGTTATTCCCGAAACCGTCACGCGATCGCCCGCTTTCAAACCGTAGCGCCCGATCAGGAAGAAGTAGGCGACAACCGAAAGGATCACGTTCTGCAAAGCGACTGCGAGGCCGGCCGTAACGAAGCCCGCGACTGTCGCGAACGAGCCGATACCGCTCACTGAGGCAACAATCACGATAATGGTGGCCACACTTCCCACCACGAAGCGCCTGATAAGCACGAACTGCCGCCTTCGCCGCGTATCGCGCACATAGCGGAACGTTGCGCGACGGACTATTTCGGAGATGATGAGCAAAAGAATTACGGCGGCCCCCAGAGTTCCCAGGCGAAATGCCAGGTAACCGAACACCGTTTGCAGTTGCTCGCTGACGGCCTCGCGCCATTGCTCGAGACCGCCCTGCGTAGTAGCGATTGCAATGCTCTGCTCTCGCAGAGGCACGATCGGCCCCGAGAGCGCTTTGAAGCGAGCCGACATACTCTCGATCTGTTGCCGGTCAGTGCTCAGTTGATTGGGGTCGGTTTCACTCGTAACTGTACCCGCAATCGAATCCCCTTCCCCGATAAGTGCTCTGATTTTTGTACGCAACGGCGCCATCATCTTGCCTACCTGCGCATCGAGCTTGCTCGTCTCGGATAGCAGCGCGTCTATTTGGCCGCGCGCCCGGAATAATTCGAAGCAGTTCGCGATTAGCGGAGCAATGCCAGCCGATTCCGGGTGAAACGTAGCCTCTGGCTTAGCTGTATTTACGACGGGTGCTGCAACCGGGGCGGGTGTGTCGCTAAGAGCGGCAGGGACCGAATCCGAGCTGGCGAGGAGATTGATTTTACCGAGCAACCCGCCACTTTTGTCAGTCCCACTCGCAAACTGCAGCATGTCCTTCAAAGCGCTTTGACCTAACTTGGCGAATGCCAGATCGGAAGTGAGCGTGTCACGCTGCGACAGAAGCACCCCCAACTTGCGGCGCGGCGCTTTTGCAATCTGTTGATTCAAGCCGTCGATCTGATTTTGTAGGCGTTGAATCCTCTCGTTGGCGGCGGCCGCGGTCTGCTCCAGACTGCTTCCTTGGCCCGGCGCTATCGCAGAACCTCCGGGAGCCGACCTTTGATTCCCGAGAAAAGCGGCTTGCGCGCGAGCAAAGGCGAAAGCCTTTCTAACAACCTGCTTAGAAGATTGCCGAACACTATCCTGCAACAGAACGTTTTGCGGAATTGAGGTGGATTGATCCGCGCTGCTGATATGCCCGTACCAGGCAATCGTCAGATTTAAGTGTTCCAGCACCTGCCGCGCATCGATTTGCGGCGGTTCCGGTTGTGCAGCAGCGCGGCTGCGCGAGATCGCTGGGGGCCATAGACATAACACCATTGCCCAACTCGCAATGCAAATCAGCTTTCTACAAAGTGAAACTACGCGCCGCAAAACGTGTGACTCGGTCGCCCCCAATCGAGTTACAGCAGGATGCCCGCGATGCACGCGGACATAAAGTTCGCCAGCGTGCCGACGAACATGGCTTTCAGACCGAGTCTCGCCAGGTCCGACTTGCGCGATGGAGCGAGGCCTCCAATACCGCCGATCTGAATCGCGATCGAGCTTAGATTCGCAAACCCGCATAGCGCGAACGTTGCGATCTTAAACGAGCGAGGCTGCAGAATCGCCTTCACTTTTCCCAGATCTACATAGGCGACAAATTCATTCAGGATCATGCGTGTGCCGAGTAAGTTGCCGACCGTCGCGCAATCGTGCCAGCTCACGCCGAGCGCCCACGCAATTGGGGCGAAAATCAATGCCAAAATTTTTTGCAGCGAGGGCGGCAACCAGGGGATATAACCGTGCAGCCAGCCCAGCCCGCCGTTCACCATCGCGATGAGCGCCAGGAAAGCGATCAACATGCCCGCGATATTCAAGGCAAGATGCAGGCCGTCACCCGCGCCTCTTGCCGCCGCGTCGATCAGATTCACTCCAGGCTTTTCGATCTCCACTTGTACCGTCCCCCGCGTGACAGGTGAGCCAGTCTCCGGAACGAATATTTTCGCGAGCATCAGCGTAGCGGGCGCGGTCATCAGCACGGCGGTGAGTAAGTTTGCGATCGATACTCCTGCTATCGCCACATACGCCGCCATCACCGCTCCTGAAACATGCGCCATCCCACTCACCATAACTGTAAACAGCTCGGATTCCGTGAGGCTTGCCAGAAATGGCCGGATCGTCACAGGGGCCTCCGTTTGGCCCATCACAATGCTGGCGGCCACGCAGGTGGATTCCGCGCCGCTGGTGCCCATAAAGCGCTGCATGAAAATCGCCATGCCCTTCACGAACACCTGCATGATGCCGAGATAGTACAGAATCGCGAAAAGCGAACAGATGAAAATCACGATCGGCAGGACATCGAACGCGAAAACTACTCCAAATTGATCGCTGTGCTGTCCAAGCTTATCTCCGAAAACGAAAGTCGACCCTGCCGTCGTGTAGTTCAACAGAGCGTTGACGAGCAGGCTAATGCCATAGAATAAGCTGCCGAAGCTGGTCCTCAGAACTAAAAACGCGAACGCAAATTGCAGGATGACGCCCCACACAAGAACGCGCCTTTGGATGGCTGCCCGGTTGGTCGAAAACAGGTACGCGGCAGCGATGATGGCGGCAATGCCAATCAGGCCTGTAAGGTGGGCCATCCGGCGGTTAGCGATTCCATCCCGGCACTAACTGACGACTTCCAGGATCAGGTCGCGTTCTTCCACCGCCTGCTGCGAAATTTTGAACGCATCTTCGACGAGTTCCGCGGCCTCTTCCACGTGCTCGTCGCTCGTATAGTAAATGCGGCACAAGAATGCTGCCCGAATCGATTTTCTGGCCCACCTTCACTTCCAGAATGACGCCTACCGCGGGATCGATTGAATCTTCCTTGGTGTTGCGCCCCGCTCCTACCATGGAGGAAGCCTGGCCGATCAACTCGGCATCGATCGCGCTGACGTACCCGCCACGAGCCGTAGTGATCTCCTGTGCCCCGGTGGCGTTCGGCAAAAGATCGAAGCGGTCGAGCACCTGTGGATCGCCACCCTGGGCCGCGATCACGTCTTTGAACTTCTGGAATCCTGAGCCATCGAGCAGTTTCGCCTGCGCCAGCTCGCGCGCTTCCTCAAGAGTCTTGGTGATCTTGCCGAGGTAGATCATGCGCGCCGCAAGTTCGAGGGAAATCCGCGTCAGGTCGGCCGGACCCGCGTTTTGTAGGGTCTGGGAAACCTCCATCACTTCGAGCGCATTTCCCACCGCGTAGCCCAGCGGCTGACTCATATCGGTAATGAGCGCCTGCACGCGTTTGTCGAGCCGGCGCCCGATGCCAACCATCATCTGGGCCAGCCGCCGCGCCTCCACTTGCTTCTTCATAAAGGCGCCCGAACCCACTTTGACATCGAGCACAAGCGCGTCCAGACTGACGGCCAGCTTCTTCGACATAATCGAGGAAGCGATCAGAGGAATCGATTCCACGGTGGCCGTTGCGTCACGCAGCGCATAAAGCTTGTTGTCGGCCGGCACCACTTCCGGCGTCTGGCCAATAAAGGCCAAGCCATGTGCGGCCAGAACTTCGCGAAACTCGTCCATCGAAAGATCGGTTCGAAGCCCAGGAATCGATTCCAGCTTGTCGAGGGTACCGCCGGTATGACCCAACGCCCGTCCTGAAATCATAGGCACGACAACGCCTGCTGCCGCGGCAAGCGGCGATGAAATCAGGCTGGTTTTGTCACCCACCCCGCCAGTGGAATGCTTATCGACTTTGATGCCCGGGACCGATGAGAGATCGACGATAGAACCCGAGTTCATCATCGACTCGGTCAACACGCTCACTTCCCGGTCTGTCATTCCGGAGAAAAAAACCGCCATCAGGAAAGCAGAAATCTGGTAGTCGGGGATCTCGGTTCGGGTGTAACCATCTATGAGGTAATGAATCTCCTCGGGAGACAATTCTTCGCCATCCCGCTTGCGGTGAATCAGGTCGACAGTACGCATTTACGAATAATAAGGGTACCATTCTCAATGATTTGGACTATACTTTAGCTCTTGCTCTGTGTGCTGTCGCCATTGCGGTAAACAGATTTCTCTTGAATATTTCAGCCCAGTGAGTTACGATCCGGGCAGTTGCTATTTTGGGAGCCGGGTCGTTCTACGTCCGCGCACATTTCTATCAGGCTGACTGCGCCTCGGCGGCTGATTCGGGGCGCGGTTGACCTACTTGGGAGGGTTGTACTCGATGAGAACTCGTTTCTCGCTCTTCGCGTATTTGTGTGTGACTCTAGTGGTAAGTACAGGGCTGTGCGTGGCGCAGGAAATCTACGCAACGCTGATCGGCACGGTTACGGACCCGAGCGGGGCGGTGGTTCCGAATGCAACGGGTCGTCCACAACAACGAAACCAATCGGACTCAGACTGTGACCCGACGGAGCGGAATTTCACGGTCACGAACTTGCCGGCCGGTACTTACACAGTTACCTTCAAGAGCGCCGGTTCCGGACGTTACGGCTACTAACTGGTGCTAACGTCGCTCAGAAGCGATCTCTCGATGTGAATTACAACCTGGGCGCTGTGACGGATGAACATTACGGTGTACCGAAGACCGGTACGCGTCCACAACAACGAAACTAATTCCGATCTCCAAACTATAACCACGGACGGCAGCGGAAATTTCACCGTCACGAACTTGCCGGCCGGCACTTACACCGTTACCTTCAAGAGCGCCGGATTCCGGACGTCTACCGCTACTAACCGGACGTTGTCAATTTCGGAATCACAAACACCAGTTCCGTAGTTGTGAATGGCGCCCGCGCCAGCGCCAATAATTGGACGGTGGACGGATCGGACATTAATGACAGCGGATCCAACTCCACGCTGCTGAACGTGCCAAGCGTAAATGCCATTCAGGAGTTCACTCTGCAACGAAGCACCTATGATGCTGAGTACGGCCGTAGCGGCGGCGGACAAGTCATTGTCGCTACAAAGTCTGGAACCAGCCAGTTCCACGGCGATCTCTACGAATTCGTCCGCAACGATTTCTTCAATGCTAACGACTTCTTCGCCAACTCCGTCGGCACTCCCAGGGCCATCGAGCGCTACAACGACTATGGCTTTACCCTGGGCGGCCCGCTCTTCATCCCGAAACTCTATAAGAAGAGCGAATCGAAGACGTTCTTTTTCTGGTCGGAGGAGTGGCGCAAAACGAATCAACCCGGAACCGATATTGCTAACGTGCCGACTGCGGCCGAATTAGGTGGTTTTTTCCCCGGCGTGACCCTGAATCCGGCTTCCGCCCCCGCCGGCTGCGTAACGAACACGGGAGCGGGCGGCCAAGTAAGTCCCTCATGTTTCAGCAAGAACGCCCAAGCCTACATCGCGAACGTTTATTCCAAGTTCCCGGCCAATGCCGATAACGGCAATCAGTACATCACCAATGTTGTTTCGAAGAACAATTACCGCCAGGACATCGTGCGCCTCGATCAAAATATCAGCGACAAAGTACATGCCTTCGGGCGCTTCATCGAGGATGTGGTTCCCACCACCGAGCCGGGCGGACTCTTTGCGAACTCCCCGCTGCCGGGAATCTCCTCCACTGCAACGAACGCGCCGGGCAGGAACGTTGTTGCCAACGTAACCTGGACCATCTCTCCCACGGTAGTCAACGAAACTGCGTTCAACTATTCCTGGGGTGCGATCAATAGCAATATCACGGGCACCATTAATTCTCCTGCTTTCGTTAGCGCGCTTGCAGGAGGACTACCCTACAGCGACCCCTACGGCCGTGTGCCCGGCATAACGATTTCCAACTTGACCGGAGTAGGTATCCCAGTGGCGCCTTACTTCGAGCGAAATATTGACAAGAACCTGTACGATAACTTCTCAAAGGTCCTGGGCAATCACACGATTCGCGCTGGCGCCAGCGTGCAATGGATGGTGAAAACCGAGAATGCCGTGAACCCGACGAACGGCAGCTTTAGTTTTCAGAGCACAGGGGGGAATCCATCGTTCGCTAATTTCCTGCTGGGAAACGCTTCGTCTTTCAATCAGTACAACCGGGACATCGTGCCTTACCTTAACTATTACAATTTGGAAGGTTATGTGCAGGACGATTGGAAGATCACTCCCAGGCTCACGCTGAACTTAGGCGTGCGATATAGCTTCTTCCCATCGCCGCAGGATTCCCACAACGTCCTGAATAACTTTGACCCGCTCGTTTACAATCCCGCGCTCGCACCGGCGATCGATCCGGCAACCGGCCTATTTGTCGCTGGGCAAGGCGTGGTTCCATCGACTTATACCAACGGAATGATTTTTCCAGTGGGCGCTTCCTGTAATGCGGCGAAGGCGATCTCACCTGGTGTCACCTGTTCTCCTTACGGCAGTCTCGTCAATCCGAATTCGAATAACAACTTTGGTCCGCGTTTCGGCATTGCGTGGGACCCGATGGGTAAAGGCAAAACTGCGATTCGCGGCGGTTATGGCCTCTATTTCGACCGCTTGCTGAACGGTACCTGGGAACAGAACGCGTTTAGCGACCCGCCGCTCGTGCAGCAGGCGCAGATAACCAACACCAGTTTCGACCATCCCTTGGCTGGCACGGCGTCTGTTCCGCTTGGTCCCGGAAGCATCACGGCTACTGGTAATCCGACTTTCAAAGTTCCCTCTTACCAAGACTGGAATTTCTCAATCCAGCAGCAAATTCTTTCCAATGACTATTTTCGAAATCGCGTATGTAGGGGCACCAAGGGAACACATCTGCTGGGCGAAGTGGACGCAAACGAATGTACAGCCCACTCTGGCCGTCAGGACCGCAGATCCAACGGCTAACGTTGACGCCATCCGGCCGTATCTTGGTTATCACGCCTTCTTCCAGCGCAATCCGGAGTTTAACTCGAACTACAACTCCCTCCAGGTTTCACTCAATCGGCGCGTGAGCGAAGGCTTGACCCTGGGCTTGGCATATACCTGGTCGAAGAATCTAACAGATAATGTGGAGGACCGCGACGGACCCGTCTACAACACCTACGACTTCAGCCAGAACTACGGACCCGCCGCGTTCAATACGCCCCACGTATTCGTGGCGAACTACGTCTACAATTTGCCTTTCTTCAAAAATCAAAAAGGGGTTGTCGGGCACATCCTGGGCGGTTGGGAAATTTCGGGTATTACTACCGTTGAGTCGGGCCAATCAATCACGCTAAGCCAATCTTCCGATCCTTTTCGAGCTGAAGATTTCTCGAGCGCTCCTGGAACCTACCCGGGCGGCATTGGAATCGACTTCGATAACATCGTGCCGCGGCCAGACGTGGTTCCCGGCGTCTCCGTAACCGGAGCCGGAAATGTAAATCAATGGTTCAATACCAAGGCGTTCACCGATGCGATTGGTCATTTTGGAACTGCCGGTCCCGGAAGCCTTCTTGGTCCGGGCCAGCAGACCTGGGACCTCGCCGGAATCAGAAATTTCAAGATCGGCGAGCGCTTCAGCCTGCAATTTAGAGGCGAGTTATTCAACGCATTCAATCACGTGAATTTCAACTCCGTCAACACCAACGTCGATAGCGCTAGCTACGGCCGATTGAACGGCGATCACCTGCCGCGCAACATCCAGCTCGGCTTGAAGTTGTATTTTTAGTATTTGATCCGGCAGTATAAAGTCACGGGCACGTTGCAACTTGCAGCGTGCCTTTTCTTTTTGTCACTTGTCTGCTTCGGCCAGGATCTAAGCACCTTGCTGGTCGATGGATCGCAGGCGCTGCAAGCGGGCGACAACGCGCGGGCTGAGGCGGCGTTCCGGCAGGCGTTGGCGTTAATGCCGGACTCTGTTGAGATTTTGAACGATCTGGCCATTTCACTCGCTCATCAGAACAGGCAAGCGGAAGCCATTGAGCTCTACCGGCGCGCTCTGAAGATCGAGCCGCGTGATGCTAGTACGAACAGAAATCTTGCCATCGCTTATTTCCGGGCGAAGCAATACGCGGAGGCGTGGCCGCTCCTGAAATCGTTAAGCGCGCAGTCGGGCGACTTCCAGGCGCTCGATCTGGCGGGCTTCACGCTCTTCGCGCTCGATCGATACCCGGAATCGGCAGACTACCTTGAACGTGCGAGTAAGCTGAATCCCGCTGACATGCCTACGCTCGACATGCTGGGCAAGGCGTACATGCGGGCGGGGAACTACTCGGGCGCAACGGACGTCTTCGCGCGAATCATGAAAGTCGATCCCAATTCGGCAGCGGCACACGTGATGATGGGCGAGGCATACGACAAAATGTCCCGCGACGACGACGCGCGCGCAGAGTTTGAAGCCGCTCGCAACGCGAACCCGAAGTATCCGGGCGCGCATTCCGGATTGGGCCAGGTCTTTTGGAAGGAAGGCAAAGTCGAGCAGGCCGCCGAAGAGTTTCGGGCTGAGTTGACGAGTTACCCTGACGATCCCGTCTCACACTGCCTGCTTGGCGAAATTCTGCTGAAGCAGAATGATCCGGCTGCTGCGGAATCGCATTTTCGCGCCGCGGTCCAAGCCAACCCACAGTACAAAGAAGCACAGTTCGGACTAGGCAAAGCCGAGCTCGCCTTAGACCAGCCTCACGAAGCGGCAGCCGCATTTGCGCGCGCCATCGCGCTAGATTTCGATTACGTGCCGGCGCATTACGCGTTGGGTACTGCGCTACGAAAACTCGGCCGCACAGAGGAAGCGAAAATCGAACTCGCGACCGCCGAGCAAATTCAAGCGAGGCAGCGCGCGAGCTACTCCAGAAAACTCGATTCCGCGGCGCATCCCTAAGGATGCTCACTTAAAGCTCCGCCAGCATCAGTTTGCGCAGATTCGCTGCGCTCGAACGCACGCCGAGATAAAAGGTTCCGAACAACGCATAAACCGCGCTGACCTCATCGAATCTCATTTCATAGATGAGCTTCTTGAAAACATTCGGGTCGTCGGCAAACAGGTCGACGCCCCATTCCCAATCGTCGAAGCCAATCGAGCCGGTAATGATCTGACGGACGCAATCGGTATAACGCCGCCCGATCATGCCGTGCTCGTGCATCATGCGCTGGCGTTCGTGCATCGGCACCGTGTACCAGTTCTTCCCTTCCCCGCGCTTGCGATCCATCGGATAAAAACAGATGTATTTGGCTGCTGGAATCTCGGGAAACAGCCGGGGTGCCATCGCCGCTTGTTGCCGCATCACAACTTCTGCGATGCCCGCTTTCCATTCGGCAGAGTGCGGCTCGAAACCTTGATCCGCAAGCTGCGAGTAAGTTTTGGAACTTGATTCGTACAAACCCAGTTCTACAACCGAGACGTAAGAATGCACCTGTTCGAGATAATTGGAAAGCTCCAGTTGAGCGATTGCAAGTTCAGCTCGGTGCAGGTCTTCCAGCGTGTCGCGAAAGTGCAGCAGCAACAGATCGCCTTTGTGCCCAATTTGAGAGTACACAGCCGATTGGTTCGGATGACCTGCCTTCGATCCGGCCTCGAGCCTGGCAAATAACTCTTCGGCCTCCGACGCAATGTCATGCCTCTGTGCCGGAGACAATGCGCGCCAGGCGGCTCGGCGTATGCGAAACATCTGGTGCAGCGTATAAGCGCCTTCCAGAGTGAGCGGGACGGCGGGTGTCTCAGCCACGATGTAGCGCCCATTCAGGAGCAGGCAAACCGGGCATTTCGTGCCGGTAGCGTCCCTCGAAAATTTCCTCGAACAACTCGATAAGCTCGCCGTGAATCAAGCTGTTGTCAGCCACCACGTATCTGCCGTCGAGGTCGAGCGGTTCGTCTCGCATGCCGGAAACCGAGCCTCCGGCTTCTTCCACCAGCAGCGTTCCTGCCGCCATGTCCCACGGATTTAAGCCGAACTCCCAAAACGCTTCCAAGCGTCCGCAAGCTACGTACGCTAAGTCTATGGCAGCCGAGCCGCCTCGCCGGACGCCATGGCTCAGCATCGCGAGCTGATAGTAGAAATGGATATTGACGTTTTGATGGCGTTTGCGGCTGGGAAAGCCGGTAGAAAGAAGCGCATCGTTGAGCAACGCCGCTCTGCTGACCTGCATCGGAGCGCCATTTAAGCGCGCCCCCGCACCTCTCTCTGCGGCGAACAACTCGCGATTGAGTGGATCGTACACCACGCCCGCGATTACTTCTCCTTTTTGCGCCAGAGCCAGTGTCACGTTCCACATCGGAAAGCCATGCGCGAAATTCGTGGTGCCATCGAGCGGGTCCACATACCAGCGCAATTCTGCCTGCAGCTCCGCGCGGCCGCCCTCTTCGGCCACAATGCCGTGCTTCGGAAAACGCTCCCGCAACCGTTTGACGATCAGTTGCTCGCTGGCGCGGTCGGCGGCCGTTACCAGATCGTAAGCGCCCTTCAACTCGAAGCTGACACCGCGATGCGCAAGCAATACTTGGCCTGCTTCGCGCGCGATCGTTATCGCCGCGTCTAAAAAATCACTCATATAGCTTCAGTTCAGCACATGCAAAAGGGCCGCCTTCCGGCAGCCCTCTTACACGAGTTTGCTTTCGAGAAAACTCTAAATTACTTCGACGCCCATGCTGCGGCACGCGCCCTTTACCTGCGCTATGGCCGCATCCACCGTGAAGCAATTCAAATCCGGCATCTTGATCTTAGCGATCTCCTCGACTTGCTTCTCAGTGATCTTGCCGACCTTGTTCTTATTAGGTTCGGCTGATCCTTTCGCGAGATTCACTGCGCGCTTCACCAGAATCGCTACCGGCGGAGTCTTGGTGATGAAGGTGAAGGAGCGGTCAGCGTAAATGGTGATCACCACCGGAATGATCAGGCCTTCTTGATCTTTGGCGGAGGTCTTGGCGTTGAATGCCTTGCAGAACTCCATGATATTTACGCCTTGCGGACCCAAAGCGGTACCCACCGGCGGGGCCGGCGTCGCCTTGCCTGCCGGGATCTGCAATTTCACCTGGGCCGTTACTTTCTTTGCCATATTCTATTTCCTACTCACCAATTCAAATTTTTTCTACTTGCAGGAAGTCCAACTCGACCGGTGTAGATCGGCCAAAGATCGAGACCATGACGCGCAACGTGTTGCGCTCGCCGTTGATCTCGTCTACCTTGCCGGAGAAGTTGGTAAAAGGTCCATCTACAATTTTCACCGTTTCGTTCTTTTCGAACGTCATTCTCGGACGTGGGCGATCCGCGCTCGAAGCCTGCCTGTAAAGAACCGAATTGACCTCGTCGGCAGTGAGCGGCACCGGCTTTGTTCCGCCACCGACAAAGCCTGTCACGCGCGGAGTGGACTTGACGGCATGCCACAGTTCGTCGTCCATCTCCATCTCGACCAGCACATAACCGGGGTAGAGCAATCGCTTGCTGGTGACCTTCTTCCCATTACGCAATTCGATTACTTCTTCTGTCGGAATCAGAAGCTGCCCGAGCCGGTGGGCAAACCCGAAAGCCTGCGCCCGGGTACGCAGCGACTCTGCCACTTTGTTCTCGAAGCCGGAATAAGCGTGGATGATGTACCAGTTTTTGGGCGGCCCGAGATTAGGCTCCTGCTGCGGCGACACAGCTTGATCGCCCTCTTCTTCGTGCGTGATTCCATGAACGCCGTCGTCGCTGTCTTCGGACGCTCCATTCCCGGAAGTATGGATCTCTTCGCTCGAAACACCTTCATCCTCTTCGAGAACGTCCATGTCATCGGCGCCGGGAACGTGTTCCGCTTCCGAAGCAGCGGCTTCGTCGCTTTCCTCATCATGGAGAGCTTCTTCATCCTGGTGTAATTTTTCGTCTGCCATAGCCATCTTTATGCGTGCGTGAAGTAATGGATGATCCGGTTGATCAACGCATTCACTATGGCATCGACTACAAAGAAATAAGCCGCGAATAAGAACACGGCAGCGATGACTACAGCGGTAGTAGCTCGCACCTGTTTCCAGGTGGGCCACGAGACCCGCCTCATCTCGGTCCTTAATTCTTCGATATACGACTTGGTTCGTTCGGGCCAGGTGCCGACGGTGGTTAATTCCATATTTTTCGATGCAAGGGTCAATGGCAGGGGCAGAGGGATTCGAACCCCCAAAGGCGGTTTTGGAGACCGCTGGTTTACCGTTAGCCTATGCCCCTACACTCCTTGAGTCTTCGCCTCGCTGATAAAACGCGGGCTCATCCCCTATAATTCTACTTTGTTTCGCGGTGCGGCTGGTGCTTGCGACAGTACGGGCAGAACTTCTTCATCTCCAGACGCTCTGTCGTTGTCCTCTTGTTCTTGGTCTTGCTGTAATTGCGGTTTTTGCATTCGCCGCATTGAAACTGAATAATTTCTCGGGGCATTTTCGCTACTTTCTGTGGGGCAGACGTGCATAGCACGTTTGCTTCAGCACTAGACGATCGTTTTCCGTCGTCTGCCTATTCCTCGCTAACTCAAAATCTCCGTCACCGTTCCCGCTCCTACCGTTCGGCCGCCTTCGCGAATGGCAAAACGCAGCCCCTTGTCCATGGCGACCGGCGTGATCAGCTCGATCTCCATCGACACGTTGTCACCCGGCATCACCATCTCCATGCCTTCCGGCAGCTTCGCCACGCCCGTCACATCCGTCGTCCGGAAGTAGAATTGCGGCCGGTAGCCATTGAAAAACGGCGTGTGCCGCCCGCCTTCTTCCTTCGACAGCACGTACACTTCACCCTTAAACCGCTTGTACGGCTTAATCGTGCCCGGCTTCGCGATCACCTGCCCGCGCTCCACATCGTTCTTCTCAATCCCACGCAACAGCAACCCGACGTTGTCGCCCGCCCGGCCTTCGTCGAGCAGCTTCTTGAACATCTCGACGCCCGTCACCACCGTCTTGCGCGTGTCCTGGAAGCCGACGATCTCCATTTCCTCGCCCACCTTGCAGATCCCCTTCTCGATGCGCCCCGTCACTACCGTGCCCCGGCCCTGGATCGAGAAAATGTCTTCAATCGGCATCAGAAACGGTTTGTCGATCACCCGCTCCGGCAAGGGAATGTAAGCATCCACCTTCGCCATCAGCTCGTCGACCGAAGCTTCCCAATTCGCTTCTCCGTTCAAGGCGCCCAGCGCGCTTACTTTTACCACCGGCAGATCGTCGCCAGGAAACTGATATTTCGACAGCAGCTCGCGCACCTCGAGCTCCACCAGCTCGAGCAGCTCCGGATCGTCCACCATGTCGACTTTGTTCAACGCCACCACGATGTACGGCACCCCTACCTGGCGGGCCAGCAGAATATGTTCGCGCGTCTGCGGCATCGGCCCGTCGGTCGCCGCCACCACCAGAATCGCCCCGTCCATCTGCGCCGCGCCCGTGATCATGTTCTTGATGTAGTCGGCGTGACCCGGACAATCCACGTGCGCATAGTGCCGGTTGGCCGTCTCGTACTCCACGTGCGCCACCGCGATCGTGATCCCGCGCGCCTTCTCTTCGGGCGCATTATCGATCGAATCGAAGCTCCGGAACTTGTTCTTCGGATTGTGCTTCGACAACGTCTTCGTGATCGCCGCCGTTAACGTCGTCTTGCCGTGATCGATGTGCCCGATCGTCCCAATGTTTACGTGCGGCTTGCTGCGGTCAAATTTCTCTTTCGCCATGATGTATCTCTACGTAATCTGGAGTCTGCTGTCCCTGGGGAGGAAGGAGGCTAGGGTAGGCCAAGGCACATGGATTTGCGCCAAGCCCATTGAACAGAATAACACGAGGTTAAGAAGCGCATCCGCCGCGATTCACACCTCAAATCCGCCGAAACGCTGGGGCGGGGCGAGGTTTTCTCTGGCCCTTGATGAACACCCATCGAAGCGGATTGCGGACTGATGTCTGCGCTTTAACCTTGGAGCCGTTGACCAGGATTGAACTGGTGACCTCGTCCTTACCAAGGACGCGCTCTACCAACTGAGCTACAACGGCGTTTAACGGCTGAAAGGTGGTTAACTATCCCCAGATCTTAACATGGAGTCAGCGTAAAATCACATTCGCCGGACTCCCAGCAGCCAACCGTTTCCTCACGTATAAGCTGTGTTTAGATAAGCCGGTTTCCACGCTTTCTCTTGAGGCCCTTCCACAGATCGGCCAATTTAACGGCTATGCCTATATCTCCGGCCGCGAGAGTACCGCCTTCGCCAGTTGGCACCCACACCGGCGCTTCATTCCGATGAAAGGTCCACGCCGCTTGAGACTCGGGCTCAATCACCCAGCAATAAGCAACACCTTGCTCATGGTAAAGCTTGCATTTTTCGAGCATCTCCTCGATCGTCTGATCAGGCACGGACACAATCTCCACGCACAGCACCGGCCAGTGGCCCGGCATAACGTACTTCCACGGCTCTGCATCTTCCGCTCGAATCACCGCGACATCAGGGCGGCGCCATTCCTCTTCGCGTATCTTAGCCAGGGGATCGGACAAGACGTAGAAATCGTCGCCCACCTGTTGATTCAGCAGCATGCTCAACCAGCTCGTAATCAGCGCGTGATAAATGCTGACCATTGGCTTAGCTCGCAGCCCTCCAGCCATCAGCTCGAACTCTTCCCCGCTCCCGAATAACTCTTCGAGAATCTCCGACGCTACGGTTGTGCTTGCCATCGCTCAGCTTCACTATACGATGTCGAATACTCCCCCGTTATCCTGAACCTATATGCGTTTCCCGGGCCTTTTACCGGCCCTTTGCCTAGCCGCGCTCTTCCCGCTTGTGGGGCAGGCGCTTCCGCCTGCTTGCTCTTCCGGCGCCCGCTCTTTCCTTCCATGCGAACTAAGCTTCGAAATAAGCCCCACCGACGGTTCCACCTACAGAGGCGATCTTCTGCGCGTTGAATTTCGCTCGCCTTCTCACAAGACCTACCTGCTGCATTCGTTCGTGGACGGCCCGCTGAAAGTCCGCTTCAGCCCCACCGAACCCGGCCTCTGGACCTATCACGTTTTGAGCGACATCAACCGCTACAACGATCAGGAGTCCACATTTTCCGTCGCCGATAGTGGCCTGCCGGGCATGGTGAACGTCGCGAATTTGCGCCACTGGCGCACCACCGACAAAAAGCCTCATCTCTGGCTCTCCGCAGCGGCTCCGTTCCTCTCCCTGAGCCAATCCGGATGGGAAAGCTGGCTCGACGCCCGCAAGCACGACGGGTTCACTCACGTCCGGGGCCCCCTGCTCACCGACTCGCAACCCCAAAAGCCGTTCGATGCGGGTGGCCGCGCAAACTCAGCCTATTTCGCGGTCTTAGATGATCGCCTGCTCGCCGCCATCTCGCGCGGCTTCACGCTCGACTTGCTGCTGGCCGATAAGTCCTTCCTCTCGACCGGCCTTCTCTCGAATTTCGATTTGCACGAACCGATCGTGAGCTATCTCGTTGCTCGCTACGGCGGCCTCAATGTCACCTGGCAGGGCATTCAGGATTTCGAAGATGTACCCGACTCTCGCGCTCTGTTGAAAGACTTGGCGTCCTTGCTGCAAAAGTACGACGGCTTCGATCACCCGCGCTCCACCGATGCCCGCAACTCGTCCTTTCCCCTGGTAGCCGACGGCTGGATGAGCTTCCTGATCGAGGCCTCGCCCGACCCGCAGCTTGGCGCCGTCGAGCATCAGTTCACCGAACAGCCCGAGATCCACGTCATCAACACCTCCGACCCCGCCGCTTTCCGCCACGAACTCTGGAATTGCACGACCAATGGCCAATACCCAGCAGTCTCTTACGCGAGTTTGCGGAACGAAGCCAACGTCAAAGCCGTTCAGATCTGGACCCGCATCCTCGCCGGCATGCGCCATTGGGAGCTCGAGCCGTATTTCGACGTCGACGGCGCACGCGCTGTTGGCCTAAATGAGGTCGAGTACCTCGCCTACGCGCAAAATCCCGGTATCGTCGAAATCAACCTGCCCAGGCACAAGTACAATCCGTTCTGGGTCAATCCCACCACGGGCGAAGAAGTCGATCTCAAAGACTATAGAGGCGAGGTCTTCAGCCGCCCGACGCCCGACAACTCGCGCGACTGGATTTTGCAGGTTCCCCGCGAAGGGAAAAAAGAATCGATGCTGAAGTATTACTATTTCGAATCCGAAGATCCCCCCGTGCAGGAAATCGAAAGTGACGCTTCAAAAATCCCTCTGGAGATCTCTGAGCCCCACGGCGGTCTGATTCAGACTTCTATGCCGGCCTTTTTCGCAACCAAGATCACCCGGGCCAATCGGGCCACCCGGCACCTGCAGTTCGCCTGGTGGGGAGAGGTCGTCTCAAACGGCCAAGGAGCGCGGCTCCTGGGGCTAGGCGCATCCGGCACCTTCTCTATCTCCAAAGATCTCCTCCGAGACAGCGGCCAGACCCTCAGCGTGCGCCTGCTGGCCATCAACGCCAACGGGAAGGCCTACGAGCTGGACCGCGTCTACCAGCTCGCCCCGTGACGATTCTCGCCGTCGATACCACCTCGCCGGTTGCGAGCGTAGCGATTCGCCAAAATGGCGAGATAGTATCAGAGCTTACACTCGAATCGGATCAGGGATTTGCCCACCTCATCTTCGACGCGATCGACAAATGTAAAAACGAAGCCAAAGTCGATTTAGGGCAGATCGACTGCTTCGCCGCCGCCAGCGGGCCGGGCTCGTTTACCGGCGTTCGGGTAGGCCTAACGGTGGCAAAAGGCCTCGCAGAATCAATGAGAAAGCCGGTCATCGGGGTTTCGAATCTTAGGGCTTCGAGTTCGTTCGGCAAAAATGCCTCTCGGCTCCGAGCCGTCGTCCTCGACGCCCGCCGCTCCCAGGTCTACGCGGCCGTCTACGACCGCGACCTGCGCTTGGTCCTGCCCGAAACTGTTCAAACCCTCGAAGCATGGCTGGCCAAACTCGACCCGACGGCAGGTTACGAGTTCATCTCGCCTATGCCTTTGGCCCTGGAAGGCACTCCGTTCGCTCGAACGCCAGTTACCCGACCGCCAACGGCTTTAGCCGGCGCGGTCGCCCTCTGCGCCGAGCTGGACGCCGCCGAAGGCAAATGGCTCGATCCTGCCGCGCTGGACGCTAATTACGTCCGCCGCTCCGACGCCGAACTGTTCTGGAAAGAGAACTAGAGGCTGTGGTGAGGGAAAAGCATTCTTGCCTGGTTCGTGCAGAACCAGCTCAGGAATCCGTTCACTACAACCAGGATCGCAAAAGCATAGGCGATTGCCTGCCTAGGTTCGGCCGGAAAATCGCGTTTCCAGATCCGGTACGCAGTGCCGATCGCCACAAAGCCGAAGGCCCATTCATGCATCAGAAACCCCAGCACCACGCAAATCGCCAGGATCGCCAGCCGGTGTTGTTGGCCCAGAGCGTTCATCGCTGCCCCGCCATCTAAAATCGAGACCGGGATCAGGTTGATGAGATTCAGCCATCCCGCGAATTGAGCGACGGCCAGCCATACGCCTTGGTGTGTTGATAGGAAAATCGCGTACGCGATCAGGCCGGAAAAAAATCCGAAGAGCGGACCGGCCAGCGAGATCATCGCCCGAACGCCCACATCTACATTCGCGCCGTTCCATTTCACGTACGCGCCCAGGCCCGGCAGGAACATTGGCAGCTCGGCTCGAAAACCCAGACGCCGAACCACAAAGTAGTGCCCAAATTCGTGCAGCACAACTGAGCCAGTCAGGCCCACCGCAAACCACCACCCGAACATGGCCCAATACAGCCCAACGAAGGCCAGAATGCTGAGCAGGAATTTGCCCTTAGTAAGCAAGATCAGCGCAAGCGTCTTGAACTTTACAAGAAATGCGATGATGACGCCAAAAGGCCCCAGACGCTTTGTCCAGTTCACCTTGGGCTTGGGCGAAAGCCGCGCATCGATTCGCTCGATCTCTCGCAATACGCCTCGCCGTTCAGTGGCGTCGGTCGGCAACAGGTTCAGGACCGCAACCCAGTGCTCGCGCGCGGCTTGCAATTGTCCCATTGCAGCAAGCTGACGGGCCCGCAAAGCGAGCTGCTCTACTTGTTCGGTTACCAAGTCTCAGTCTACTGAGTTATTCGTCAGACTCCCCGGCCAAGTCAGGCAAGTGACCAGTCGAGTGCGAAAGAAAAACAGCGACCACCGATTCCAGGCCCTCCTGGTCGTCCTCGTCAAACCGGTTCAGGCTGGCGCTGTCGATGTCCAGAACGCCCATCACATTGCCCCAGTTCAGCAGAGGAACCACAATCTCGGACTGCGAAGCTCCGTCGCAGGCGATATGGCCTGAAAACTTACTCACGTCCGGAACCACGATAGTTTGCCCTTCGGCGGCTGCCGTTCCACAAACGCCCTTGCCGAACAGCAGACGAGCGCAGGCAGGCTTGCCTTGAAATGGGCCCAGCACCAGCTCATCGCCCTGCGTGATGTAAAAGCCGGCCCAGTTCACATCCGGCAGCATTTGATACAGAAGCGCGGAGGTATTGGCGGCATTTGCGACGAAATTCTCTTCTCCGCCAAGCAGTTGATCGAGCTGCTCACAAAGTTGACCGTAGAAAACAGCTTTAGTGCCGGTTGAATCGGCGCGAATTGCAGATTGCATTTTGTAAGTTAGTGTAACTCTCTTCTTCTCCTTCTCAAAACCCCCGGAAAGATCACTTTTTCTTGCGCCGGTAAGGCTTCTCTAGATAACCCGCGGCTTCTTTGGCGGGCTCAGAGCTAGGTGCGGTAGAGATCGTCATGCGGTAGGCTTCCGCTGCATGGGCGTGATCGCCCATTAAATCGTAAACTTGGCCCAGCCGCAGCCATGCCATTACCGCCGTACTCAGATTGAGCTCATCGGCGTGCCGCGTCGCCAGCTTCAAATCCTCGAGAGATTGATCGAGATCGCCATACCAGAACAATAGATTGCCGCGCGCATACTGCACTCGTTCCAGCGGCAATCGCGCATAACCGGGTTCCCGTCTGCGCAGGGCGGCCTCGATATCCCTCAGCACCTCCAAGGCAGAGGCCTTGTCGCCAAGATCGCTATACATCTGAACTTCTTCAAAGCGAAACAGATAGTTCCGCAGGAAACGTGACCGCGAGCGTTTTCAGAAGAGGAATAGCATCATCTGGACGATGATCACGCCGATAGATCGCCGCCAGCAGAATCGCCGCGTCGAAGCGCGCTCTCACGCCGTGCGTGTAAACCAGTTGCAACTGCCGCACCCCATCTTCTCTATCGCCATGAAAACCATCCACGGCAGCTAAAATCCGAAGGTAACCGGGCAGGCAGCCGACCACATATTCGCTGATCCCATGAATCAAATGCGCATCCACAAAACTTGGATCGATCTCTAGGATCTGATCATTCGCCTTGCGCGCCGCGACCGACTCGTGCAGCGCCTGCATCCAAGATTTATTCACCAGAAACAGGAAGTTTGCTCGCAAGCCGTGTGCCACCGCCAAGGAATAGAGCGCGCCAACATCTCTTGAATTCTGTTGAAGCTGTTTCGTACTGAGAGATATCGCGCGGTCGACCGTATCGGTGAATTGAGCTTTATCTCGCGGGCTCACTTCCATCCGGGACCTTCGCAAAAAGGCATTGCTGCCAGTCACCAACTCGCTCTCCAACGATCCATCGCGATACATTTCGCGGTAGAGAATCGCCTGCGCGACTGCGTTGTAGACAGTCGCGTCATCCGGGCGCGCGCTCACCTGCTGCTCAAAAATGGCAAGCGCCTGATCGTACTCGTTGTTGTAGAAATGAGTGAAACCCGGGCCGAGCGGCCTGTCCTGCCCCAGCAGCGCCAGCGCGCACCCGGCGAGAGAAACAACTAATCCGGCGCTTCGCATCCATCTCCCATCAACCTGCTGATCCCCTGCCGTGCGGCTTCTGCCACAACTGAATCCGCATTACCGGCAAGATGTTCGAGTGCTAATAACATTTCTCTCTGACCGGAATTGGCGATTGCAAGAGCAACATTGCGCAAAAAACCTGAGTACTTCGCCCGCCAGACAGGGGAGTGGCGAAAAGCCGCTCGAAACTCATCTTGCGTAAGCTCGGCAAGACGAGCGAGCGATGGCGCGAACTCAGCCGGCGCGAACACCTCCTCCGGCGCCACCGGCGCTCGGCGGTTCCAGGGGCATACATCCTGACAAATATCGCAGCCGAACAGATGATTCCCCGTAGCGGAGGAAAGCTCGTCCGGAATCGCGCCGCGTTTCTCGATTGTCAAATAGGAAATGCAGAGGCGAGAATCGACTGACCAGGTCCCATCGTGATTGGGAATGATTGCTTCAGTCGGGCACGCGTCTATACAGCGCGTGCAGGTACCGCAGCGGTCGGGTGCCTGAGAATCGCGCTCCAGCGGGATCGACAAAAGCAGCTCGCCCAGGAAAAACCATGAACCCGATTGTTGATTGATGAGACAGGTGTTTTTTCCAATCCAGCCGAGTCCGGCGAATCGCGCGTAAGAGCGCTCGAGCAGCGGGGCAGTGTCTACGCAAATGCGCGACTCGAACGGTTCGAGATGGTTTGCAGCAATCCGCTCAACTAAGCGCTCGAGTTTTTGACGCAGTACATCGTGATAATCTTGGCCCCAGGCGTAACGCGAAATCCACCCCTGGTCTGGATCGAGCGGCTCAGTCGAGTGCGGCAGCGCGGTGTTGTAAAGCTTACCGACACATACGATGCTTCGCGCAGAGGGCAACAAATTTCGGGGATCGCTGCGCAAATCTCCGCGCTGGTCGGTCAAATACTTCATCTCGCCGGCCATACCGTGCGCCCGCCAATCATCGAACCGCGCGAAATCCTCCAAAGGATTCGCGGCTGCTATCCCGACGAGTTCGAAGCCGCACTCAAAGGCGAGTTGCTTCACGGTGGCCGCGGTAATGCTCAAACCTGACGTCTGCTACTCTCTGCTTTTATTTTGACCCGGCCATTACTCGAACTCGAAAACGTTTTCGTCCAGCGCGGCAACCTGCTCGCGCTCAACGGCCTCAACCTGCGCATCCAGTGCGGCGAGCACGTGGCCATTCTGGGGCCAAACGGCAGCGGCAAATCAACCTTAATCAAGACGATCACCCGCGAATGTTATCCCCTCATCCGTGCCGGCACGAAATTGCGCATTCTCGGCCAGGAGAACTGGAATATCTTCGACCTGCGAACGCATTTAGGAGTCGTGAGTAACGATCTCATGGCGCAGTGCACGCGCGATATCACCGGTCGCGAACTGGTGCTCTCGGGCTTTTTTGGCTCGATCGGCATCTGGCCGAATCACTACGTAACGCACGAAATGGAAGCTTCCGCCCAAAGTGCCATGGAGCAGCTCGAAGCCGGGCACTTGGCCGGCCGCTGGCTCGATGAGCTTTCATCCGGTGAAGCGCGCCGCTTGCTCATCGCCCGTGCCCTGATTCACAATCCTTCCACCCTGCTGCTCGACGAGCCCACAACGAGCCTCGACCTGCCCACCCTGCGAGAGGTGCGAACTCACCTGCGAGCACTTGCAACCCGCGGTGTTGGGCTGCTGCTCGTAACCCATCACCTGGACGACATTATCCCGGAAATTGAGCGCGTGGTCCTGCTGAGAGACGGGACGGTCCACGCGGATGGACCCAAACAGGAGGTCTTGACGCCTGAGCGCCTCTCAGTCGCCTTCCGAGCACCACTCGACGTCTTCGAGCGGCACGGCTTCTACCATGCCTGGTAAGCAGCGTATGACGTAAACCGCTGAAACTTAACCAGTTGACCCTGCCAGGCCCGACTGTTCGACTTGCGATATCCACCATACAACCGCCATTCGGCGCAGTTCGCTTTCATCTGTTATTCAACAACTTAGGCCTTCCTTATACTGAGGCTAGTCAGGGCGTATACCGTGCTCTGGCTTGGGAGACTATCGAATTCGTACGGGTTCACAGATCATGCATAAACCAGTCAAGTATTTCGAGAAGGCCGTGACGGTCGGCGCAAACGCCGCCTGGCAGGTTTTTGACCGGCTCAACCAGATCCATCAGAACGACTCCTTCATCCCGAAGTGGTCCGATAAGCCGCTGCTTAAGAGCCACCAGAAGATGAAACCGCCACTGGGCTGGCCCCGCGAAACTGATTCGCTTTGTCCCAAGTGCATTCCGGAGATTCGCCAGCGGATCGTCGACGGCGAGGTAGATTACAAGATCTTGCTCAACCAACCGGTCGGCGAGATCAAGGCGAGAATCATCGAGCGCGACGGCAAAATCCTGATGATGAAGGAGTGCCCGACGCACGGAGAATTCGAAGACCTGATGTCGATTGATCCAGCTTTTAGCAAGCACTTGGAAGACGTATTCCCAGGTCGCGATATTCGCGCTCACAACGACGAAAAACTTCACGACCACGGAACCAGTACCATCACGCACGGACGCGGTTCGGTGCTGACCATCGACCTGACGAACCGCTGCAACATGATGTGCGATCCGTGCTTCATGGATGCCAACCAGGTGGGCTTCGTACACGAGCTGAGCTGGGAAGATATTCAGACACTTCTGGATAATGCAATTTCGATCAAGCCGCGCCGCCAGATGTCGGTGCAGCTCTCGGGCGGTGAACCGACACTCTCGCCTTACTTTTTGGACGCGGTGCGTTACGCGCGCAAAGTCGGATACAACAGTGTGCAGGCCGCAACGAATGGAATTGAGTTCGCGAAGCGGCCGGATTTTGCTAAGCAGGCCGCCGAAGCGGGTTTGCGCTACGCCTATCTGCAATTCGACGGCATCGGCAACGCGGCCAATTCGCACCGCGCGGTTGGCAACCTGTTCGATGTAAAGCTGCGCGCGATTGAGAATCTCTGGACGGCCGGCGTCGACATCGTTCCTGTCATCACGATCATCAACGGGGTTAATAACGAGCAGGTTGGACACGTGGTGCAGTTTGCGCTAGATAATCCAAAGAAGATCCCCTTTCTCTCATTCCAGCCGGTCTCCTTCACTGGCCGCGACGAAGCCGTAACGGAAGAGCGCCGTACAGCCCAGCGCTACACGCTTTCGCATTTGGCGCATGATGTGAAAAACCAGGTGGGCATTGGCGAGCCGGTGCGCGACTGGTTCCCGATCAGTTTCATGAGCACGTTCTCCGATTTCGCTGACCTGGTCCACGGGCCGAACGCCGATTGGGGACAGTTGAGCTGCGGATGTCATCCGAATTGCGGCATCGGCATGGCCGTCATGTGCGACAAGGAAACCAAGGAATCTGTTCCGGTCACTGCGTTTCTTCACGCCGATCAGTTAGCAAAAGACATCGCGCGCATCAACGACGCCGCCCGTGGGCGCTCTCTCTCCGTACTGGGAGTCAGCCTCGCTCTGCTCCGCAACTACGATCCCTTCAAGTCTCCGACACACTTCAGACTGAGCGATTTGGTCGCGAAGTTCGATAAATGTTTCGGCATGAGCAAGAAAGCCCAGACTGGAGAGTACGGTAAAGTGACGGGCGATCGCACGATGGAAGACATCCAGAAGCGCCGCTCCGATCGCTGGAACTTCCTGTTTATTGCCGGCATGTGGTTCCAGGATCTTTTCAACTACGATTTCCGCCGCACCGAGCAGTGCATTATTCCGTACGCAACACAAGAAGGTGAAATCTCTTTCTGCGCCTACAACACCGGCGTGGGCTGGCGCAACATCATCGAGAAAATGCACATGACCGCGACCCTCACCAAGTGGTATGAGGAGAAGGGCCGCCACGAGATCTTCGCCGGCAACAAGCAGGTTCCGCTCGCGAGCAAAGAGCACAATCTGGTACTCGTGGAAGAGCACGTGAAGGCCGGCCGCCAGCACGACCTCGACGATAAAGGGATTGCCAAAACGGCTCGCGAAGAGAAAGCGCGCGCCCGCGACGAGGCCCTGAAACTAAAGATCGAAAACGACAAAATGGCGAGGTTGTATCGGGAACATGTGCTCGGCGAGAAGAAGATCGAAGGGTTCGTTCCTCTCGATGGTTTGTTGGGAACGGCTGTCAAGCCTGCTGTGACGGAGAAGCGCGAAGAAGTCGGAGCGATGGGCGACTAACTAGGCATCGCCCAAACAGGAAAAGGCCGTCAAGCTGAGGAGCTTGGCGGCTTTCGTTTTTGCGGGACCTAAGAGACCGTTGTTGTCGTGTCCAGCCTGTACTGCCGGAATCAGCGTCGGAACGTTTACAACTCGCTAATATTTACAACCTTCATCGTGTCGCCTTGAATATCTCCGCTCACCACGACGTGAAGATTATCCTTATCGGGCGTGTCTTTAAGCAACTGGCGAATTCTCGTGTTGCCTGGATCCTGAAGCCGGAAGAACTTCTTGCCATCGGTGATGAGTCCGTAAGCCGAGCGATTATAGTTCTTCATCATCGAGCAACCGCGATTGTTTTTGAGCGTGTTTTCGCGGCCGTTGCGCACCATAGGCTTCACGCAGTTCCAATCGACGATGACACCCTGCATGTCGCTTGCGCTCGCCAGGCCGCCCAAACCGAGAACCAGGCAGCTTATCGAAAGTATTCTAAGCATGAGTCCCTATGTGCTGTCGTGCTTCCTATACTAGATTTTGCAACAGGCGCGTGACAGGTTCCGGCAAAGCAAGCCGTCAGACAACGATGAGCAGCTTGAGTAACCTCGATACTTAAGAAAGCGAAGACATGGCAGACGAGCAAAAATCGCAGGATGATCAGGACGGCCGGAAGGGGCAAGATCAGTCGGCGCAAGGCGGACAAGACAAGGGAAGCAAAGCAGGCGACAAGAAGAAAAAACCGGCGGATCCGCGGCGCAAACGGACCGTGCGGCTGATTGTGCTGGCGGTGCTGGTGGTTGCGCTGATTGCGGCGATACCGATTTGGGCTTACTATTCCGTCAGAGAATCAACCGACGATGCGCAGGTGGACGGCCATGTGGTTCCGATCAGTCCTCGCATCAGCGGAACGATTTTGAGCGTTCTGGTAAATGACAATCAGCCAGTGAGAGCGGGCCAAGAAATGGTAAGGCTCGATCCGGCCGACTACCAGGTTGCGCAAATACAGGCGGAGGCGAATCTGGCAAATGCGTCGGCGAGCACAACTGAATCCGAAGTGAACGTACCGGTGACGAACATCAATACGCGTTCACAAGTCAGCACGAGTTCGACGCAAGTGGATGAAGGGCGGGCGGGAGTAGCTTCCGCCCAGCAAGCAGTCAACGCAGCGCGGGCACGAGTGAGTTCGGCCAACTTTGCACTGGCTCAGGCGCAGGCCAACAGTGTCAAATCGCAGCAGGATCTTGCGCGTTATAGAGAGCTGGTTTCCAAAGACGAAATTTCCAAGCAGGATTACGACGCGGCGGTGGCAGCAGCCACGGCGAACGCAGCGCAGGTTGACTCCGCGAAGTCCGCCATCATCGAAGCACAGCACAATCTGGATCAGGGGATTGCGGAGCTAGGGCAGACAAGAGCGAGGCTCGCGACTGCGCTCGTGCAGCAGCGCCAAAGCCAGGAGATCCGGCCGAAACAGGTGGCAGTCAGCCAAGCGCGTTTCAAATCGGCGCAAGCTCAGGTCCGGCAAAGCCAGGCCAATTTAGATCAAGCCAAGCTGAACATAGGATACACGGTAATCCGGGCTCCAGTGGACGGCATTGTGAGCCGTAAAACGGCCGAGCCGGGCATGCAGGTTTCGCCGGGCCAACAGATCATGGCGCTGGTGCCGCTCGACGATATCTGGATTACGGCGAATTTCAAGGAAACTCAGCTCAAGAAGATGCGAGTCGGACAAAAGGTCGAAATCGAAGTGGATACGTACGGCAGCAGCCATAAGTTCCTGGGCCACGTGGATAGCGTTGCAGCCGCTTCAGGGGCGCGATTCAGCTTGCTTCCGCCGGAGAATGCTACGGGGAACTTCGTAAAAGTTGTACAACGCGTGCCTGTGAAGCTGGTACTCGAGCCGGGCGAAAACCGCCAGCACCTGCTATTGCCTGGCATGTCCGTTGTGCCAACTGTTCTGCTGAACAGCGGGACCAATAACGCGTTCTGAGTTCGGAAGCTGATCGGATTCAACTTGATCCCGAGACGGCGCGGCTTTGTAGAGTTCGAGGCACACAAGGAGGCCAGAGTCGTCGCGAAATACCGCTTGTCCGTCGATCAACTGATCGGGAATGTCCAAGGTCAAATCGGCCATGTCCAGCTCCGTTCGGTAATTGCGTCCGGAGAAGGCGCAACCACGCCATGCCTTCCCCGGCTCGCCGCAGCAGACATTAGCAACTAAGAGACGGCCGCCGGCCTTCAGTCGCGATATGGCCAATCTTAGAACTTGGCGCGCTGCTATTAGGGGTAAGCCGGCAAGTAAGTTCGGCGAGTAGATGAAGTCCCAGCCTTGCGGGCTAGAGGGAACACCGTAGTCGAGACTATCCAGCAGCAGGATGGAAGGCTTGGGCATGCAACGGCGGAGGTCATGAACTTCCTTGGCGAAAAACTCCTGCCCCGCGCGCATAGCGGCACAGTAGCAGGAAAGCTTCTCTTTCCTGCGGTTCAATCCTGATTTATATTCATCGATTTGGAAAATCTTTTGTCCCACGATGCCGTCCTCTGACTATCCATCGGCAGAATGCCGCGACTCCTTTAGATGTCAAAGCATGGCGTGAATTACAAGGAGCACTAAGTCTGGCTTCGGGCATTCTAAGCTCATCGGCGACCTCGGCTCTTGTTCTTGAACCGCAGCAGCTTCGTAGGCGGATCGGAGCTTCCCGGCAACGGAATTCGCGGCTGCTTCGACGTGGCTTTCAGCCACTCTGGACTTTCGCGATCCGATCGCGCGGACCGCCGCAGGGGCTATCCGGCAGAGTGTTTCGGTCTGTGAATCGCGCCAGGTGCTGCTGGCGCGACAGCCTCACCGGAAGATTGTGTGGCGCATGGTGGAGGCGAAAGCGGGTATCGACAAACTTACTCCGCACGACTTGCAAAGAACATGCGCCAGATTATGCCACGCTGCCCGAGGAGAACGCGACCACTATTCAGGTTCTGCTTGGACAGGTTTTCGTGCAGACGACCGGACGCTACCTCAGTTGCAAACAACGGATGCGTGACGCAGTGAACGACAGGATTTGGCTTGACCGGTGCTGAGTAAAGGCTAGCGACCAACCGGGAGTTATTGGTAAACACATCGCCTTGCACGATCTATCAGGTGGAGACTAGTTGATCCCGAATGCTGAGTAGTCCTGAAAGAAGCCAAGCGGATGGAAACGCGCGCGGCTGTAGAACCCTGACCAGATCTGCGGGCTAGTGTTGCGGTTGGAACTCTGGTACGCCGAACTGCCACAGGAGGAAGCTCAGCATATCCGCCTGTTCTTTCTGAATCTGCTTCTCGGTCGCACCAATGTCGCCGTGACCACCCGCATAATTGACCCACAGTAGGACCGGCTTCCCGCTTGTCGTGGCCGCTTGCAAACGCGAAGCCATTTTTGCCGATTGCCAAGGATCAACCCGTGGGTCGTTGATGCCGGTCTCCAGCAGGACCGCCGGATAACGTGTTCCATCTTTCACGTGGTGATACGGACTCATCGCGTACAGCGCTTCGAAGCCTTCTTTCGTCCTCGTGCTGCCGACCTCAGGAATGTTCGGTACACCGTTCGATGTGGTCTCAACGCGTAGCATGTCAAACTCCCCGACCCTAATAGCCGCAGCGCTAAACAGATCCGGCCGCTCCGTGATAGCCCGGCCGATTAGAATACCGCCTGCACTGCCGCCGAGGGCGGCCAAATGTTCCGCGGACGTATATTTCTTGTCAATCAGGTACTCGGCACAGGCGATGAAATCGCGCCAACTGTTGGGCTTCGTCGGCCCCTTGCCCGCCAAGTGCCATTCTTCCCCGTATTCTCCGCCACCGCGGACATGGCATAACGCCCGGACCCCGCCGCTCTCATCCCAAGCGAGGAACTTTCGGTCGAAAAACGGGCTTATCGAAATGCCGTAGGCACCATAACCTGCGAGAAGGGTGTGATTCGATCCATCCATCCTCATGCCTTTCGGATGAATGATGGAGAGCGGCACGAGCGTTCCGTCGTAGCTCGAAACCTTCACCTCCGCGGACTCGATGTTTGCAGGATTATCGTGGGGACCAGCAGGTTGAAGCTTTGTATCAGTTACCTGCTTCGTCTTCTCAGAATAGGCGTAGGTAGCTGCGGCTTTCCTCCAGGACGTCATTGTGAGCAGCGCTCCCGGTATGCGTGGGTCGGAAGAGAACAAGCTAATACTGCCATCAAAAGGCAGGTTCACCCGCCCCACTTTCGCGCTCGCGCCATAGGGCACACGCAGTAAGCGTCCAATACCTCCGTCCAGCAGTTGCACGAAGAGTGCATCCTGGGCGCAACTAATGCCCGTGATAACGGCTTCGCTGGGCGGAATGATTGTTTCCGCTGATGCCACGTCAGGCTTTCGAGCGCTTGTGCGGATGATCTTGTAGCGCGGCGCATTCTTGAAGGTGAGGAGATAGAGATCATCTCCGTGAATCGCGATGTCTGACACGTCGTCGTCGAAATCCGCAATTTTGAGCCAAGCGGAGTTTGATTTCCCAACCACAGTCACCGGTGCAACGTAAAACGCTTTGTTGGGCGAGACGCCGGTTTCGATGATGCCGAGCGCGAGGTTTGAGTTCGGCTGGGTGCGAATAGATGCGAAGTGGCGCGGATCGACGCTGATGGTTGGTGTCACACCATAACCAAAAACGGCGGGATCTTTGTCAGGGTCTGTCCCTAACACGTGTAAATAAGAACGGTACTTCTGCCTGACTTCGGTCGCTGCAGCGCTCGGCGACAGCCTTTGTAGCCGCCCGTAAACAAATGAGCGCCCATCAGGTAACCAGTGAAGTCCTTCTTCGTCTTCCGCCCGAAGAATCACGTCACCGGTCTCCCGGGCAGACGCGATTTCAAAAACGTGTATCTCAGTGTCGTTCTCCGATCCGCCTGGCACGATACCAATTGCCACATATCGTGCGTCGTCCGAAAGCTGGAGATATCCGATCGTGTTCTTGCCCTTCTCTGTGTTCGGTGTAGCGAGGGCGATTCCCTCCGGATCTACGAGCAGTTTCTCTTGCCCGCTGAGACCAGTGCGCATGTAAAGCTTAAAAACAGCTTCGTTGCGGGGGCGCTTCTGATAGAAATAAAGATCGCCCGGCAACCGCCTCACGTCCGTGATATCCGCCGACGTGGATTCGTCCAATTCCACGATGCGCATCAGGAGTTGCTTTCGTCCCGGAAGGCTGGCCAGCACGGCCCGTGTGTAATCGTTTTGGCCCTTCATCCAAGTCCTCATCTGGGGATCATCAAGATTCTCCATGTAGCGATAGGGGTCTGCGATCTTCGTTCCGTAGTAGTCGTCGAAAACCGGCCTGACGGATGCAACCGGAGGATGTGCCGCAGAGGACGTACTTGCACTTTGCGCTTGGACATCTGCTGAGCGGACGGGCAACAAAATCCACGAGAGAATGAATGCAGAAAGAACGGAGCGGCTTTCTTTCATAGCTGCCTCCTAATCGTCATCCTGTGTTAGCGGAGAAGAGTTTCCCCTGCACTCTTCGCCGCCTTTGCAGTTGTAGTAATTCTTGAGCTCGAACACCACTCCGCAGCCGTAGCCAGCGCATAAGGGGTTCGTTGATGTGATGTCCCCTCCGTAGCCAGTGGTGCCGAAGAGATTGCCGAACGCGTCCGCGACCAAGCCCACATACGGATTTGCTCCGTCTGCAGCTCCGGTCGAGGCGTAGAGCACAGTCTCTTTGCCGCTGTCGAGGTTCAATTTGAACACGACTCCGCAGCCGACTCCACCGCAGAAGCCGTTTGCAGCGCTAATATCACCGCCGAAAAAGGTGTTCCCGTAGAAGACGGTACCCCTGTTGTAAGCGCCGCCCGACGAGGTAGTGCCATAGAAGTTGCCCTCCTTGTCCCAGAGCAGCCCAGCGGAAGGGTTGGCACCGTCTGCACCCCCGGTAAAGGCGTGAAGCACGGACTCTGTACCGGCCCGGTCCAGCTTGAACACCACACCGCAGCCGAATCCAGCGCACAGGGGGCTTGTTGAGCTAATGTCGCCGCCGAAGAAAGTGGTGCCGTAGAGGTTGCCCTTGCTCCGAACCAGAGGTCCGTAAGGCTGCGCCCCGTCTGTTCTGCCGGTAAAGGAGTACAACACCGTCTCTCTACCGGCCGGGTCGAGTTTGAACACCGTTCCGGAGCCGAAAGCGCCTCCGGAGCTAACGGGGCCGTAGAGGTTGCCCTCTTCATCCCGGATCAGATCGGCAGGATCGCCTCCGTCCGCGCCCCCGGTGAAACTGTACAGCACTGTCTCCGCCCCAGTCCGGTCCAGCTTGAACACCACTCCCGATCCGAAAGCACCTCCGTATTGAGCGGTGCCATAGAGATTGCCGGCCAAATCCCGGATCACGCCCGCATAGGGAATTGCCCCATCTGTCCCGCCGGTGAAGTCATGCAACGCGACCTCCTTGCCCGAGCAATCCAGCTTGAATACCGCTCCGAACCCGAAAGCGCCGCCGTATTGAGTAGTGTCGTACAGGTTGCCCTCCTCGTCTCGGACGAGACCTCCCAGAGGCGACGATCCATCCCGTGGCCCAGTAAAAGTGTGAAGCGCCGTCTCTTTGCCTGCCCTGTCCAGCTTGAATACCACCCCGCAGCCCTGTTGCGCGCCGCATCGCCCGTTTAGGTCACCGCCGCTAGAGGTACTGCCGTATAGGTTGCCCTGCTTGTCCCGAGTTAGGCCAGTATCGAATCCAAAGGCATTCGGGTACGCCCCATCCGTCCCGCCCGTAAATGTGTACAGAACAGTGTAAATCGGCCGTTTCGGAGCTTCCTCTTCCTGTGATCGGACCACTGGAACCGCTGCGAGAAGTCCGGCTCCTACCGCCAATGTGGTAATAGCTGGCCGGAGATGTATCCACCAGATCCAACTCGATGAGATCTGCGGTCCCACTTTGTTTGTCATACAATGGCTTTCCTTTTTACCGTGAATTGTTTCATCCGGACTTCCTGGAACGTTTCGGGCGGAGGTGCCTTGAGGATGTCACCAACGGCGGTCAGAGAGACCGCTCAGTGGCCCTCCTACAGCCACACCGGAACCGGCACCGGTGAAAACGAGAGGAAACGTTGGCGGTGTGGTACCGCCGCCGAGGGGAATATTGCTTCCGAAGCTGCTGACGGTGTATCCATGCGGGGCCAGATTTTTAAAATTGTATGTCTTGCCATCGAAAACGAAATCGCGACTCGATTCGAACAGATAGCTCTGCGTTACGAGAGTCACCGGACCGCTCGAAGTGGACGTTCCAGGTGCAGACTTGAAAGTCGCCACCAACTCACCGGCAGAGAAACTATCTGGGTCGCTCCAGCTTTGGTTCGGGACAGCGTTGTAGTACACCTTGAAGCTCTCCCCGGAAGGGAGTAGCGCGACACTGGTGTCACCCGGAACGTTGGGTCCTCCTCCATTGTCGAGAACAGTACCACCCGCTGCGTTGAGTGAATACGTGAAAAAGGCGGTAGTTTCATTCTGGGTGGTGCCGGAAAACAGCGGTCCGGGTATTCCTCTGATGACGGGAAAATAACCGATCACCAGCGCTTCAGTCCCCGGGTTGAGAATCAGCCTGTCTACGAAGCTCAAGACGGTTTTGCCTGCAGGAACCGCAGCCGGGCGCTCGGCGGCAGCGGCGGTGAACAAGCCTGAAGTCAGCATCATCGTAGCTGTGCAGAGGCTGGTGTTCGAAATTCTCTGTTTCATTCTCATCCCGATCTCCTCGCAAAATGTTCTTCGGCCACCAAGTGGCCACGATCAAAAATGCATGCAATTCGCGGGTCTGGGGAGTACGATGGGGTGCCGTACGGGTACGTACGCTGTGAGATGAATGATTTACCGGTGCGGCAGTAGAAGCGTGATGGATTCGGGAGCGGGCCTTTTTAACCCGGAGTTGATTAGGAACCGACGGCCATCAAAGCTCGGCGCATAAGCGTTCGCAGGCAAGATGGGGTAGCTGGTCGGCAAAATCGAAGTCTCGAAAAGAGCTTGAGGGGTGCTCAGAACTACATTTGGAAAATCTCGAAGCTCCACCTCCATAAGCCTGCCCTGCGGTGCAATATAGAAGAGTTCCCGGCCATCCCCGCGCCAATGCGGAAGCGCGCCCCCGCCAGAGGACACCTGCCATTTGCGGTTTCCTGCCGGGAAGCTCTTTATGTAGATCTCGCTTTGCCCAGTCTCATCGGAAGAATACGCCATCCAGCGTGGACCTACCTCGGAAAGCACCGGCGAAAAAGCCACGCAACATTCATTGTGGCCGGTTGTTGAATATAGGTGGCCTCTCTCGTGGCCGGAACTGCGAGCTGGCAAGACCCATATACTTAGCTCCTTGAATTCTGGCCACGACGTAGTGTAGGTGATGAATTTTCCGTCCCGCGACCAGTCGCTGGCGATTTTGACGCCCTCCAAACCAAGCAAGGGCGCGGGATCGAGCGTGTCCACTCTCTGTCTCATCAGTGCCATTCCCGAGGGTGTTTCTGCACTGAACACGATCTCGCTTCCGTCCGGCGCCCAAACGGGAGCAAATCCCTCTGCTGCCTGCTCCCCAATGCGCGAGAGTGACTGGCGCTTCACATCCATAATCCAGATTTCAGATCTTCCGCTTGCCCTGTCCTCAGCTTGGATTGCGATCCGCTTCTCGTCTGGCGAGAGAGCGAACCCACTATATTCGTTGCGCGGACCGAAGGCGGCGACTTCTGTACCATTTCGATCGAACCACGTCAGCTGCCGATCCCTGGCGCTATTGCCCTGATAAGCAAGCACTCCATTCGACGAGACCGAGAAATCGGCGCGTGCTCCTACCCGCCGCACTTCCGGCGCTATCGGCGAGGAGATGCCCATCAGCTTCAGCCTTTCGGCATCGAATGGTTGCGACATAAGCGCGCCATGATACGCAAAAATGAGAGACCCTGGATGTCCCGCGTACGGTTGAGCGTAAGCCGTGCCGAGATCCGCGTTCAGCACGAAGCTGGAATCGCCCGACTTGAGAGAGGCGGCGCGGATTGCCGATTCACCCGGTCCACGGCTGATTGCTGAATAGAGGAAGTGGCGGCCGTCCGGCAAGAAAACCGGGAACAGATGTGCCAGCTCCCGTCCTGCCGGGTCGAGCCTCGTCACCACTTTTGGCGTGCCGCCGTCCGCTGAAATCTGATAGATAACGCCGCTTGGTCGCTGGGCAAACAGAATTACGCCCGACGTGCTCCACGTCCCCCCGAAAGGAGCCTGCGAAACACTGCAGACCACTTGCGCTGGGCCGCCCGAGAGCTGGATCTTCTTGAGCATCCCTGCAGAGAAGAAAGCGATGGACTTGCTGTCAGGTGACCAGAAAGGAAATGCCGCCTCTTCAGTGCCGGGCAAGGCCCGCGGCTCTAATGAGCCCAGCGCCCGAAGCCACAGCCGCGTTACTCTTCCTGACGCCGCGGTGAATGCGAGAGTTCGCCCGTCCGGCGATATTGCCGAATTGTTGAGCTCGGAACCGTCCGGCGGAAGAACTGATAGCGCAACCGCTTCCCGGAACCCCGGGACCCTGTTGCGCCGGTATGACCATATCCTCCAGCACACTAAGGAGCCAAGCAAAACGGCGGCTGCGAAGACCGTTTGCATACTTTTGAAGGAAATAGAACGGCGCTTAGGGAACCGTTCCCGGAACTCAGGCACGTATCCGCCTTTCGGCAGATCGATCACAACAGCATCGCCTGAGCCTTCAGAGTCGTAATAGGAAACCAGGCGAGAACGTAATCGGCCCGCCTCCACTCGGACAATTGGATCTGCCCGCGGGTCGAATGAAGGTGCTCGACCCAGCACCTCGACAGCGATGACCGACTCTTTGATTTCGTGGTTCCGCGAAGTCAGTGCAAGTTCCACAATAAAGCGCAGAAACTTCTGGGCGCGTTCGGCTTCGGAGAAGGCCGAACTCGCAAGTATGCGGTCGAGTTGTCTTCTGATCCGTTGGGCTTCCATGCGTCTCGCCACATGAATTATGTCGCCTTCCGGCCCACGGGATAGGGGAAAGCGTCGGGTTTTACTGGACTGGTCGTCCGATCAGGTAGGGCAGCCCTCCCGGAATGCCGCGCACTGGTATGCGGCCCACGTCCCAACCGTAGTTGGGCACCTGCAAGTCCCCCGTCAGCTCTTTCATCTGGTCCGGCGAGTAGATGCGCAACATCGAAACGATTCCATCCC